>NZ_CM183455.1:0-1288293 GCF_059512525.1 Candidatus Pelagibacter sp. uisw_091
ATGTCTAGCAATAATACAACACAAAATTTAAAAGATACTTTATCAGAAGCCTTAGATTGGACTGTCATTCAAAAAGACATGAAGGTTAAGCTAGGTAGTGATATATATGAAAGCTGGCTTAGAAAAATAGATTTTGTTGAGGAGATGAGCAATTATATCTTACTCTCTGTCTCAACTAGATTTATAAGAGACTGGATTACTTCAAGATATTTAGATCAAATTTTACAAGTTGTAAAAGTATATAAAAAAGATTTAACAAGAATTGAATTTAAAATTGTTGAAAAAAATACTAATATGGATGTTCAAAACAATGTTCAATCAAGTATAGATAATGAAAATGTATCGTTCATTAAAGATACATACTTACAATACAATAGAATTGATCCTAATAAAAGATTTGATAATTTCATAACTGGAACTAGTAATAAATTAGCATACGAAGCATCATTAAAAGTTTCAGAAAATATTTCTCACTACAATCCACTTTATATTTATGGTGGAGTTGGAATGGGTAAAACTCATTTATTGAATTCAATTGGCCTTTCATTGAAAGATAAGCATAAAGTGATGTTTATTTCTGCAGAGAGATTTATGTATCAATTTGTTAAATCTATCAAATCCAATGATATGGTAAAATTTAAAGAATATTTTAGAAATACTGATATTTTATTAATTGATGATATTCAGTTTATGAATGGTAAGGAAGCAATGCAGGAAGAGTTCTTTCATACATTTAATGCATTGCTTGATAAAGGTTCTCAAGTAATAATTTCTGCAGACAGAGCTCCAAACAAACTATCTAGAATCCAAGATAGAATTAAATCAAGATTCGCGGGTGGTTTAGTTGTCGATATTCAAAAACCAGATTATGAGCTTAGAAGTAAAATCGTTAAACAAAAAACAGAAGAGCTTAATGTTTTTTATTCTAATCAAGTAAATATCTCTGAAGAAATACAAAAATTTATTAGTACTGAAATTACAACAAGTATAAGAGAGTTGGTTGGTGCGATTAATAGAGTAGTCTCTTTTTCAAGAATATATAACAAGGTACCCAATTTATCTGAGGTTAAAGTTGTTCTAAAAGATTTGCTAAATATAGGTGAAAATAAAGTAACAATTGATTTAATCCAATCTACTGTTTGTAAATTTTTTAAAATAAGTAAAAATGAAATGTTATCTTCAAGAAGATCGAGATATCTAGTTAGACCAAGACAGACCGCTATTTATTTAACTAAAATATTGACTTCTAAATCTTTACCAGAAATAGGTAGAGAATTTTCTAATCGAGATCATACCACAATCATACATTCAGTTAAAACAATTGAAAGATTGAAGGAAAAAGACACAGAAATGAACAACAATATTAATAACTTAAAAAATCAAATATTATATACTAAAGAGAATGAAATTTAACGTTAACCAACAAGACTTACAACAAGCTCTGAACTATTGTCAGGGTGTAATAGAAAAAAGAAGTACACTTCCAATTTTATCAAATGTTTTATTAAATGCTAGTAGTTCAAGTTTAACAATTACAGCAACAGATTTAGATCTAATATTCATCCATCAAATTAATAATGTAGAGGTTCTTGAAGAGGGAAATACGACTACAACTTCATCAATCATGTATGATATCATAAGAAAATTTTCATCAGGAAAAAAAATTAATTTGTCTTTAACAGAAGTTAGTAAGCTTCAAGTTGAGTCTGAAAAATCAGTCTTTAATTTAAATTGCATTAGTGCATCTGAATTTCCATTAACAGATGAAAACTTCAATCAAAATGAGTTTTCAATAAAATCTAAACAGTTATTAAAATTGTTAAATAAATGTAAATTCTCTGTTTCAAACGATGAAACAAGACATTACTTAAGTGGAATTTTTTTTCATCAGACTGAAATTGAAGATAAAATTTTCTTAACAGCAGCTGCAACTGATAGTCATAGAATGTCCATATCTAAAATAAGATTGGATCAAAAGATAGACTTCGAACCAATTATATTACCCAAAAAAACAATATTTCAATTATGCTCTTTACTAGAGAACTACGATGGTGATGTAAAAATTTCAAATGTTAAATCTAAAATTAAATTTGAATTGAATAATAGTATTTTAATTTCAAAGTTAATTGATGGAAAGTTTCCTAATTATATACAGGTAATACCCAAAAGTAATCAAAAAAAATTGGAAATAGAGCTTAAACTATTTTTAGACTCTGTTGATAGGGTTGCTTCAGTTTCATTAGACAAAAAAGATGGTGTAAAATTTAGCTTATCAAAAGATATTTTAAATTTATCTGTTAATAATACTAATAGTGGTGATGGAAAAGAAAGTTTAAATGTTAAATTTGAGCATGATTTAGAAATTAGTTTTAATTCTAGATATTTGATTGATGTTGCATCCCAACTAGATGGAGATAAAATTGAAATTTTTTTTAATGACACAGGATCTCCAGCTTTAATTAAAGACCCAGGTGACTTTGATAGTATATTTGTTGTAATGCCTATGAAGGGTTAGTTCAGAACATCCAGTTCAGTATAAATAGCATTCTCCAATTGTTTTAAAAAAATTTCTTTATCTAACCCAGGTTCAATAGGTTTTAAAATTGAGATAGTTAAAATTGTATTCATTTTTTTTGAACCTTTTTTTGGCCATGTATTTCCAGAATTAATAGCCACTGGCTGACATAAAATTTTTAGTTGTTCATAAATTCTACCAGAACCTTTTTTGAAAGGAATTCTCTCCTCAGGAGGCAATCTTGTTCCCTGTGGAAAAATTATTAAAGGTCTGTCTGATGAGTTAATTTGTTTTGAAATGTTGTCAAAAAAACCAAGGTTTTCTTTTAATACTCTATTTCTTTTAATTGATATTGAGCCAATTTTTCTAAGATACCAACCAAATATAGGTATCATTAATAACTCTTTTTTTAGAATAAAAACCGGAGAATTAAAAATTGTTTGTAAAAAAAAAGTTTCAAACATCGATTGATGAGAAGATGCTATAAAAAACTTTTTATTTTCAATTATATTCTCTTTACCTTTAATAATTATTTTAGTGGATAAAAAAATTTGTAGACAGAAAGAAGTCCAATAGCCCATAATTTTTCCACCAAATAAAACTATTTTTTTTGGCAAAAGGATTGCTGGAATAAATATTAAAGAAATAAAAATAATTCCAGTAAAAAAGAAAAGAGAAAATAAAAAGTTTCTTATCATTTTTACGAAGAATTAAATCAGGTCTTCTAGTTTTTGCCTTTTTTTAATAACATTAATTTTAGAGCCTTTGATTAATATTTCTGTTGGCTTTGGTCTAACATTGTAGTTTGAGCTCAATGATACACCATAAGCTCCAACATCACACATTACTATAAGGTCTTTTTCTTTTAATTTTTGAAATTTTTTTAAAGTTGTAAATTTGTCAGTACTTTCACAAATTGGCCCAACAAATTCATAGGTTTTTTTTGAAGTTTGACCTGTTTTTATTACGGGTAAAGTTCTATGGTTTGCACCATATAATGCTGGTCTCATAAGGTCATTCATTGCAGCATCTAATATAATAAAATTTTTCTTACTATTCTCTTTTATATAAATAATTTTTGAAAGAAGTGACCCTGTGTTACCAACTATTGATCTACCTGGTTCAAATATAATTTTAGAATTATGATTTTTTAAGAATTTTTTTATAGCAATATTGTATTTTTGATAATTGAGTTTTTTATTATTTTTTTCATAAGATATTCCCATGCCACCACCAAGATCAATAAATTTAAATTTATAATTACTTTTTTTGATAATCTTATCTAATACCTTAAGCATTTTTTCATATGGTCGATAATCTAAAATTTGACTTCCTATATGAACACTTAAACACTTAAGATTAATATTTTTTGATAATTTAGAATAATTTACAAGATCAAAAAATGTTTTTTCATCTACACCAAATTTATTTTCTTTCTTGCCAGTTGAGATTTGTTTTAAAGTTTTTGCATCTGTATTTGGATTCAATCTAATGCCAATATCTATGATTTTATTTTTTGATTTTGCAATTCTTTCAATTTCATTAATTTCACTTTTAGATTCAGCATTTATTAATAAAATATTTTTATCAATCGCATAGCTTATTTCACTTGATGTTTTTCCTACTCCTGAAAAAACTATTTTTTTTGGGTTTACACCAGCTTTAAGTGCCACCATCAATTCTCCCATTGAAACCACATCTGCACCTAATCCAAATTTTCTAATTTCTTTAATCAAATTAACATTAGTATTAGATTTAATTGCAAAACATATTAGTGGAGAAAATGATTTAAAGTTTTTTTTGAAGTTGATTATATTTTCTTTCAATTGCTTATATGAATAACAGTAAATTGGAGTATTAAATTTTTTAGCAATATCCTCAATTTTAACATTTTCAATGAAGAGACTTTTATTGATATATTTCATTAAATCTTAAATGTAAGGGCATTGTATTTGGCCGCTTTATATTCAGGATCTCCTTTTTTTCCACAAGAGAATAACAAAATACTGAATATAGAAATTAAAATTAGTTTTTTTATCATTTTATACTTTTTTATATTTTATTATCATTTTTTTAATATTATCAAAAGATGTTCCACCATAGGATTTTTTTGAATTTACTGAGTTTTTTATATTAAATACTCTCAATACTTCAGCTGTAAGCTTTGGTTCAATTTTCTTTAATTCTTCAATACTAAGTTCATTTAATTTTTTTCTTTTTTTTTCTGCAAAATTAACAATCATAGCCGTAGTTTGATAGGCCTTTCTAAATGGCATTGAATGATTTTTAACAAGATAATCGGCCAAATCTGTAGCTGTAATGTAACCTGAATTTGCAAGTTTTAACATTTGTTGTTTATTTGGTTTCATGTTTTTTAAAACTTCATTAAGAATTGCAATACAATTGTTAAGAATTTCATTAGATTTAAATAGTATCTCTTTATCATCCTGCAAATCCTTGAAATAAGATAAGGGTAGACCTTTAAGAATGGTTAACATTGAAAATAGATTTCCATAAGTTGAGCCAGTTTTTCCTCTTAAATATTCTAATAAATCTGGGTTTTTTTTCTGTGGCATTATTGAAGATCCCGTAACAACTTTATCTGAAAGAGTAATTAAATTAAAACCATCTGAGTTCCAAATAATTAACTCTTCTGCAATTCTTGAAATGTGCATAGAACAAACTGATACGCTGTATAAAAAATCTATAACAAAATCTCTGTCAGCAACGGTATCTATTGAGTTATTTGTAGGTCTTTTAAATCCTAATTTTTTTGAAGTAAAATTTCTGTCAATATTAAAAGAAGTTCCTGTTAAAGCTGCAACACCAAGAGGACATTCTGATAAGTTTTCTAAATTATAAGTAAATCTTTTTTTATCTCTAATAAACATTTCCACATAAGCCATTAAATAGTGTGCAAATGATACTGCTTGGGCATTTTTTAAATGTGTAAAACCTGGCATTATTGTTTCAATATTTTTTTCAGAAATTTTAAGAATTGTTTTTATAATGTTATCTAAGTTTTTATTGATCTTCTTAGTAGCTGATGTAGTCCACATTTTAAAATCAGTAATTACTTGATCATTTCTAGACCTAGCAGTATGCACATATCCTGCCTCTTCACCGATTATTTGAAATAGTCTTTTTTCAATATTCATGTGAATGTCTTCGTATTTCCTATTATATTCAAATTTATTTTTTAAAATCTCCTTTTCAATTTTATTTAGTCCATAAATTATTTTATTCTTAATTTTAAAAGTAATAATTTTCTGTCTAAACAGCATCTCAATATGCGCAATTGAACCCAAGATATCTTCCTTAAAAAGTTTTTTATCAATATCTATTGAATTGCCTACTTTTTGGAAAAATGTAGAGGCATCTTTTTTAATTCTTGACCCCCATATTGCTTTATTGTTTTTATTTTTTACCATGATAATCAATTATACATATTTAGTATGAAATTATTAATAATATTTATATATTTAATAACAACTAACTTTGGTTATGCTTTTGAAAAGCCTGATATAAAAAATTTAGTTTTAATTAAAAATCCAAAATTATACGAAAATGTAATCTTCATGGATATAAATCAAAAAAAGGTTGATTTAGATGATTTTAAAGGAAAATTAATATTATTAAATTTTTGGGCAACTTGGTGTGCGCCCTGTAAAGAAGAAATGCCATCATTAGACAGTCTTCAATCAAATAGTAACTTTAGTAATTTAAAAATTTTTCCAATAAACATTGGTCAAGAAGATGTATCTAAATCAGAATTTTTTTTTAAGGAACTGAATATCCAAAATTTAGATATTTATATAGATGCACCCATTACTCTGGCAAAAAAATTTTCCCTAAGAGGAGTTCCAACTACTATTTTATTTAATAAACAGGGTAAGGAGTTTGCAAGAATTATGGGTTCTATTGATTTTAGTAATGAAGAATTTATTAATTGGTTAAAAAATTATAATTAATTTTTAAAAAAATAAGCAAAACAGACTAAGACTACTATAGCTATAAACTGAAAAAGAACTCTTAACTGCATTAGCTTGTTTGAATATTTTTTACTAGTCTCTCCACCTTTAAACAAGGTTCCGATACCCAGAATTAATACAACAGCAACAACTATTAAAAGGACAATACCTAAAATCTTAACTAAAGTTCCAGAAATCATAATTGTATAGTAGAGTGTTTTTTATATAAAAAAACATAATAAAAACATCTATGACATTTTGTCTGACAACTACAATCATAAAACCAGAAAAAAATATATCAATTAAAAATGCTATTATTTTACTTCATGGGTATGGAGGGGATGGAAAAGATATAAGTATGATAACTCTTAATTGGAAGAGATTTTTACCTAATACTATTTTTTTATGTCCAAATGGGCTTGAAAAATGTGTAATTAATCCGACAGGGTACCAATGGTTTGATTTAACTAGAGATGACTCAGAATATATTTTAGAGCAGTCAAAAAGGGCTGAAATAAAGCTTAAACAATTTATTGAAGAAATAAAAGATGAATATAGTTTAAAAAATTCAGAAATTTGTTTATCAGGCTTTAGCCAAGGTAGCATGATGTCTTTAAATTTGGGATTAACAAGCAAAGAAAACTATAACTGTATTGTAGGTTTTTCTGGCAAAGTAATTAATCAAGAAGACCTTATTAAGAGAAAAACTTCTTCAACAAAAATGCTTTTATTGCATGGAGATAAAGATGAAGTTGTTTCACCAACTTTTTTATTAGAAGCTAAAGACTTTTTAATAAGAAACAATATTGAAATAGAGACAAAAATGATAAAAGATTGTGAACATCATATTCCTGTTGAAGCTTCAAGTGTTGCATTAAATTATATAAAAAATAGTTTTAAAATTAAATAGAAATTCTATTTATTGATAAAATAATTTTTTTCAGTTAGAATTTTATTATGTTTTTTGCTGATCAAAATCTTTCTTTAGAAAAATGTCCTGCATTAGTTTTAAATGCAGATTATAGACCATTGAGTTATTATCCATTGTCTCTATGGAGCTGGCAAGACTCGGTAAAATCTGTTTTTTTAGATAGAGTAACTATTGTTAGTAATTATGATAAAGTTATCAGAAGCCCATCATTTAATATGAAGTTGCCAAGTGTAATTGCTTTAAAAAGCTTCATCAAACCACAGTCCAATCCAAGCTTTACAAGGTTTAATGTTTTTTTGAGAGATAGATTTTCATGCCAATATTGTGGTAGTAATCAAGAACTAACATTTGATCATTTGCTTCCAAGATCTAAAGGGGGACAGACAAATTGGGGTAATGTTGTTACCGCATGTTCTTCATGCAATGTCAAAAAAGGTGGTAAACTATTGAAAAATTCTGAAATGATTCTTAATCAAAAGCCTTTTCAACCATCAACAGAAGATTTACACAAAAATGGCAAATACTTTCCTCCAAATTTTCTACATAAGAGCTGGATGGATTATTTATACTGGGATGTCGAGTTAGAGGCTTAATTATATTTTTTCTGATATATTAATGGCAATTTTTGAACCAGTTTTTATAATTTTATCTAAAATAGAATAAGGACCTTCTTTAGTAGCACCCTCCTCGTAAGCAATATCTTTATGATCAAGCTCATCTTCTCTAAATTTTATAATTTTGTCTCTTAGTTTTTTTTCATCTGACCCAAGTTGCTCAATTTGATTTGCATAGTGTTCTTGAATCACTTCCTCAACTGAAGCAGTACAGAGCATTGCAGCTTTTTTTCCTAGAATAGTAGAACCAAATCCCAAACCAACACCTAGCAGATCCCACAAGGGTAAAAGTTTTGTAGGTTTAATATTTCTTTTTTTAATTTCATTTTCAAAATAATTACAATGTTCTTTTTCATGCTCTTTCATTTCTTGGATTATTTTTTTTAATTCATCATTTTTAATGAAAGTATTTAAAGCTAATAATTGACCTTCATATATCTTTATAGCACCACGCTCACCTGCATGATCAACTCTTATAAATTCTTCAACTTTAATTTTATTTGTTTTTTTCATAATTTAGAAAAATATTTATTGTTATAACACTTAGTACTACAGAAATAAAAATATTAAAAGTCGCAAGAGATAAACCAAAAATCTTAAAGGTCACGTCTTTACAGCTGATTGGCATTTGTTTTAGTTGATTTAAAAGAGCTTCTTTAGACAAGTCATTATTTGGAGTATTTAAATCACAAACTAATGACTCTTTAATAAACCCTTGTTCAATTCCAAAATGATAGAAAGACAATAAGGCTGCAATTAAAAAAGTTAAACTTAAAATTATTAAAGTAAATTTTTCAAATTTTTTAGTAAATAAACAAATAGAAATAATTATTATCGAAAAAATATAAGGTATTCGCTCGATCAAGCATAAATTACAAGGATTATGGCCCAATACATATTGGATGAAGTATGCAACAAAGATTGCAAAGATACTAAATACTAGTATTGAATTAAGTACTAATTTGTTTTTAACTTTATACATATTATTTAGTAACAAAATATATCACCAAAAAAATTAATACAATTATAATTCCTATGATCGTAGACCACATTGCAGCCTTTGTTTTCATAAATGCATTAAATGTGTCACCTAATTTGAACGAAAGAAAAGAAATAATAAAAAATCTTAAACCTCTAGAAAACAGACAAATAAGAAGGAATATGAATAAATTGAAATCAATCATACCGCTGGTTATAGTAAACACTTTAAATGGAAGAGGCGTAAAGCCGGCAAGAAATAAAGTGGCTAGCCAAATATAAAAACCAGTCCCACTTGTTAGATCATTCTTAAGACTAAGTACTTTTTCTTCATAGCCATAAAAACCCACAACACTCATTCCAAAATCTAAAAAATATACACCAATAAAATATCCTAGAATACCGCCCAAAGTAGAGAAAAGTGTAGCAATCATAAATATTTTTAAATAATCATTTTTTTTTGCAATAACCATAGGAACGATCATGACATCAGGCGGAATAGGAAAAAAAGAGCTTTCTACAAAAGATATAATTGCCAAAAATACTTTTGCACTTTTATGAGAAGCAAGCGTTAAAGATTTTTGATATAATTCATTAAACATTTTTTGGTTTTAATATAAATTAAGTTCTTATACTATTTAATATTAAAGTTATAATAATGAAAAACTCAGGGCGAATGGCGGAACTGGTAGACGCGCACGACTCAAAATCGTGTTTCGCAAGAAATGAGAGTTCGATTCTCTCTTCGCCCACCAAAAATATATGCAAATAAATAAAATAAATAATTTATTAGAATTATTTTATAAACAATATCAAAGTAAAAATAAGGAAAGTATTTTCTTACAGTCATTAAAAGAGCCAAAAATAGAATATTCATGGGAAGCAGTTTATTTGAATATAAATAAACTATCTGAAGAAATATCAAAATACATTAAAAAAGGTGATAGATGTTTATTAGTTTCAGAAAATCGACCGGAATGGATGATATCAGACCTTGCAATTATGTTATCAGGTGGAGTTACAGTTCCTGCATACACAACTTATACAGAAAGAGACTATGAGTATATTATTAATGATTGTACACCCACAGTTATTATTATTTCAGATGAAATCCAGTATAAAAAAATTAAAAGCATAATTTCGAAAAATGATTTTATTAAAAAAATTATTTTCTTTGAAAATAAAGAAAATATTAACGAGAAATTAAATTTAAGAATACAAGATATCTTTAAAAGAAGTAATTCTAAAAATCAAAATTTCTCAGATTTAAAAATTCAAAGAACAGATATGGCATGCATAATTTATACCTCAGGAACACAAGGAAACCCAAAAGGTGTTATGTTAAGTCATGGTGGGATACTTAATAATTGTGAAGGAGCAAATCAATTATTAAAAACTTTTATTTCAAAAAATCCAAAATTTTTAACTTGGTTGCCGCTATCACATTCATATGAGCACACAGTTCAATTTGTGCAGATAGTTGTTGGAGCAAGAGTATTTTATGCTGAAAGTATAGATAAGTTAATTAAAAATATGAACGAATGTTCCCCAGAAATAATGACAGCTGTACCCAGGTTTTATCAAAATTTACATCAAAAAATTAATGCGTCATTTAGTAAAGTTAAGGGATTAAAAAAAATCTTAATTAATCAAACTGTTCAGCTGGGAAAGAAAAAACTTAACAAAAAAAAATTTTCATTAATTGAAAAATTGATTAATTTTATTTGTGAAAAATTAGTAAGAAAAAAAATTAAAAATCAATTTGGAGGAAACTTAAAGGCCTTCATTTCAGGAGGTGGAGCTCTAGATAAAGAGGTAGGATTTTTTTTAAATGCAATTGGTTTACCAACATTGCAAGGATATGGTTTAACAGAAACTTCACCAGTTGTAAGCTGTAATTCAATAGAAAATATTAGAGTTGAAACAGTTGGAAAACCCTTTGAGGGAAATTTGGTTAAAATTGCAGATGACGGTGAGATAATTGTAAAAGGTGAAAACGTCATGTTGGGTTATTGGAAAAATAGTGAAGAAACAGAAAAGGTTTTAAAAAACGGATGGCTATACACTGGTGATATTGGAGAATTTGATGGAGAATTTTTAAAAATAACAGATAGAAAGAAAGATATAATAATAACTCCTGGTGGAGATAATATTTCACCAATTAAAATTGAAAATGATTTAAATAAATCTGACTTTATAGAACAAAGTGTAGTTTATGGTGACAACAAACCATATTTGGTTTGTTTGATAGTTCTAAGTAGGGAACATAAACATATTACTGAAGAGCAAATTCAACAAGAGATAGATAAAATAAATAGAAATTTATCTAAAATAGAAAAAATAAAAAAATTTTTTATAGTTAAAGATCAATTCACAATAGAAAATAATATGATGACACCTACATTAAAATTAAAAAGATTTAAAATTATAAAAAATTATAAAAAAGATTTTGAAAAATGTTTCTAATTTTATTTTTTAAGTAGATTATAAGTCGCATAAAATCTAACCTTTTTTACATAATAAAAAAAAGAAAAAAAATATTATATAAAAAAAACATTAAATTTTTCTTTAATTAAAGATTTGACATCACTTGTATAAAAAAATAAAAATAAGTTAACAGCGAATCACTTTGATTCGTTTAACTTAAACAGGGAGCTAAAGATGGCTACAAGAAAAAAAGCTAAAAAAGCTAAAAAGAAAACTAAGAAAAAAGCTAAAAAAGCTAAAAAAGCGAAGAAAAGAAAAAGATAGTATCTTAGTCTTTTCAAAAAACGCTTCTCATAACATTTTGTGTGAGAGGCGTTTTTTTTCGCCTAATTTTTAATTCTCAGTATTATCAGAAGTAGCAACTTCAGTTTCAGATGTCTCTGGCTCTACAATCTTAGTAGTAGCGGCAATAGCTTTTCCTTGCCCTTCTAGATTTCTTTTTAATGCTTTGTCTAATTTTTTCTGTGTATCTTCTAATGATACTCCCATTACTATTTGAAATTCTGATAGGATTCTTTCATAAGCCTTTTCAAAAAGCTGTCTTTCACTGTAAGATTGATCAACCATTAGATCATCACCTTTATTTAAATCTCTAACAACCTCAGCAAGTTCATAAATTTTACCTGATGAAATTTTAGCTTCATATTCTTGTGCTCTTCTACTCCACATAGATCTTTTAATTTTCGGCTTGCTTTTTAAAATAGATATACATTTATTGACCTGATTAATAGTCGCTAGTGGTCTAAGATGAGACTGCTTATTTACTGGAACCATTCCATTAGCCTTATCTTTTTCAAACTTAAGTACGTATGTCTCAACATCAATTCCACCAATATTAATCTTTTTAAATTCAGTAATTTGTCCTACACCGTGCTTTGGATAAACAACATAGTCTTTAACTTTATATTCTTTTTTTGCAGTTTCCTGTTTTTTTACTTTTTTAATTTCAGGTTTAACCTCGTTACTTTTTGAAATTCTTAAATTAGAAGTTTTAATTTCTACTTTTTGAGGAATAGGTTTTAAATTAACTGTTTTTAAACTCTTTTTAATTTTGGCTGAGGTTTTTATCACTTTAGCTTTTTTTATAGAAACAGCTTTTTTAGCTGTTTTAGCTTTAGGCTTTTTATTTGCTTTAACGACAGACTTTTTTGTTACTTTTTTTGTAGAAGTTTTTTTAAAGATTTTCGCTAAAATATTTGTCGAACTTGTTTTCTTCATTTTTATACTTTTCATGATCCTCTGGAGGATCTTTTTTTTCAGTTATGTTTGGCCAAATTTCAGAATATTTTGTATTCACTTCAAGCCACTTTTCGCTTCCAGACTCTGTATCAGCTACTATAGCATCAACAGGGCATTCTGGCTCGCAAACGCCACAATCTATACACTCGTCTGGTTTAATTACAAGCATATTTTTACCCTCATAAAAACAATCGACTGGACAAACTTCAACACAGTCCATCAGTTTACATTTAATACATTTATCATTTACAAGGTAGGTCATTTGTTTAATTCTTTTTTTACTTTTTCTTTTAAGTCACCCATTATTTTAGCATCTATATATAATAAACCAGCAAGTCTCCTCATTAAGTTTGTCTCATACATATCTGCACTATCATCTGAATAAATGATTTTCCATAGAGATTCAATAATTCTAATCTTATCTGACTCTGGAGCATTTTTAACCTCTTTTGTGAAGTTTAGTATTTGGTTTGAATTTTCTTCAATAATTGACGCATCTGAAATTAATTTATCTATATTTGAACTTTCTGCACCTAATTCAATCAAAGTTTTCTTTATAATCTCTTTTTCTTTATCTTCATAATTTTCATCAATTTTTGCTACATGAATTAATAAAGCTGCAATATTAGAATAAGATTTATCATCATCCATATTATCTTTCCTTTTGTTTTTAAAAAAGCTAATCACTAACTAAAATTTAAATTTTTTAATACCTTAAATGGATTGTTTAAAGGTGATGATTTTTTAAGGTTTTTCTTAATTTGTTTTTGTGGGCTATATTTGAAATAAATATCTTTGTCTTTCTCATGTGTTTTATAATTCATTTTTTCAATTAATTTTTTAAAATTTTCTTTACTGCATCCTAATAAATTAAGCATCTCAGGAACTAGTTTAATTTCTTTACCTTTTTCGGGGTCAGAGTTTATTATTTGTACAAATAACCTTTCCAAAATATCTATTCTAACAAAATAATTATCAAAACTTTCAAAACCACAAAGAAGCATAAAGTTTTTATCTTTTATATTTTTATTATCTAAAAAGTTTAAACCAAAAGTAGGAGGAGTTAGATCAAATTTTTTTTGATTAAAGTTTTTCCATAATAATGTTCTTAGGGACACAGCTTCAGGCTTTAATAATTTAAATAAAAAAACATGATATCTTCCAAATTTTACACCTAAATCTCTTAAAATTTTTCTTTCATCTTGACCAAGTTTTTTTAAATATTCAGCTACTGCCTCTCTTTTAATTACACCATTATTTTCATATAATTGATAAGCCAAAGCTTTAATTGATGAGTTACTTTCCTTTAAATTTTTTAAGTCAATTAGACTTTTTAGTACTAAATTTATTTTTTCTTTAGTCCAATTTCCAATAAATTCTGATAATTTTTTTTTATCATCATTTTCTAAAATATCATCTACTATTAAAAAGATTTCTGGATTTAAATAATCCTTACCAGCCATTAATCTAGCAATCGGAAAATTTTTCCAATAAATTTTAAAATCATCTTTTATTTCTATTAATCCCGTATCTATAATTGATTGAATTCTTTTTTGTAGCTCTGGGCCAACAGTTTGTCTTGCTGCTTTTTTTAGCGATTTAATATCAGTTTCAAGTGCACCAGTTTTTAAATCCAGCTCAAATCTTAAACCTTTTAAATTACCAATAAATTGTTCATCAATTATTACTTTATCATCATCCATTATCTCAGTTTTGAATTCCATATCTTGTTTTAATCCTCTTGCGAGCACACTGGCTCTTTTATCAATAAAAGTTTTAGTAAGTTCTTCATGTAGTCTGTCAGATAATCTGTCTTCTAATAATTTTGTTTTTTCTATCCAATAACTTTGGCTTTCTACCCAATTAATTTTATTTGAAACATATGACCAAGTCCTAACATTTGCAATTCTATTTGATAAAGAATCAACATTTCCATCTAATTTATCCAATTTTACTAACTGTAACCTCATATAATCATCGGTAATTTTGCCATCTTTACCATTCAAAAAACTAAAAACTTTACTAACGACCTCAAGGTGGTTGCCATAGGTTTTCTTAACAAAATCAGGAATTTGACAACATTCCCAAAGTAATTCTAATGTTTCTTGATTGTTTTTAATATTGTGACCATCCATATCTTTTAAAAAATATTTTAAAAGTTTTTCATCTCCACACTCATGTATTTTTTTTAACCAATCACTATTGGGTTTTTCTTCAAGTGATTTAACTAAACTTAAAGCGTTATTAAAATTTAAATTAGAATTTCTCCAAAAAAGAATATTAATTTCTTCAAATTTGTGATTTTCAAGTAATTCAACTTGTTCTGCAGAAATTTCTTTACAGTCTCCAGTAATTCCAAAGTTTCCATCATTTAAATATCTGCCTGCTCTTCCAGAAATTTGTCCAATTTCAGACATGTTAAGACGCCTTAATTTTCTCCCATCAAATTTTTTTAAGTTTGAAAAAAAAACATTTTCTAAATCCATATTAATTCCCATTCCAATTGCATCAGTTGCGACTAGAAAATCAACATCTCCAGATTGATATAGTTGAACTTGCGCGTTTCGTGTCTTAGGACTTAACGAACCCATAACAATAGCCGCCCCACCTTTTTGTCTTCTAACTAGTTCTGCAATTGCATAAACTTCTTCAGTTGAAAAAGCAATTATGGCTGTTTTTCTATTTATTCTTGAAATTTTTTTATGGCCAACATAGGTAAGTTTAGAGAGTCTTTCTCTATTTATAAATTCTGTATCTTCATCTAATTTATTTACTATATTTTTAATCGTGCTCGAACCCATAAACATAGTTAATTTTTCTCCACGTAGGTTTAATAATCTATCAGTAAAAATATGACCTCTTTCATGATCTGCACACATTTGTATTTCGTCTATTCCAACAAAATCCAAATGTTTATTAATTGGCATAGATTCTACTGTACAAAGAAAATATTTTGCATTTGAAGGAATGATTTTTTCTTCACCAGTAATTAAGGCAACTTTATCTACACTAATTTTTTTAATAATTTTGTCATAAACTTCACGCGCAAGCAGCCTCAGGGGAAAACCAATCATTCCCGAATCAAAAGAAAGCATAGTTTCAATCGCTAAGTATGTTTTTCCAGTATTTGTTGGACCGAGAACAGCTGTAATTTTGTTTTTAGACATTTCTATTAATGGTACCTTTAATTTATACTCCACCACATGTTGTTACTCATAAAGAACAAAAATAGGCTAAAACATGACCGAATCGCAGGAGAAAAAGTTCTCATTTTACTTTTTTTAAATCAATCTGATTAATAAATATGTCCGTTAACTATAACATAGTGTAACAATTATTTTCATTAATAAAAATAGGAGAAAAAATGTTTAAAGATTTATTCAAAAAATTTGCCATAACATTGTTCTTGATAGCTAGTTTTGCAGGTAAAACATATTCTGCAGAGCTTTCTTTCTTTACAATAGGTACTGGTGGAACGGCATATACTTATTATCCAGTTGGAGGAATGATTGCTAATGCAATTTCTAAACCTCCAGGATCAAGAGAATGTGGCAAAGGCGGAAGTTGTGGTGTTGATGGTTTAATTGCATCAGCTGTTTCTTCAAGAGGATCAGTGGATAATGTAAATGCGATTATATCTGGTTTAAGAAATTCAGGATTTGCACAATCTGATGTTGCTTATTGGGCTTATACTGGAACTGGAACTATGGAAGGCAAAGAGCCTGCCAAAGATTTAAGAACAATAGCGGCTTTATTCGAAGAGCACATTCATTTAGTTACTTTAAAGAAAAGCAAAATTAAATCTGTAAAAGATTTAAAAGGAAAAAAGGTATCATTAGATGAGCCAGGTTCAGGAACATATGTGGATGCACTTTTAATATTAGAAGCAAATGGTCTTAGTGAAAAAGATGTACAAGCCGAAGCATTAAAAGGTAACGCTGCAACAGACGCTTTAAGAAACGGAAAAGTCGATGCAATTTTTGTAGTTGCTGGATATCCTACTGGCGCATTAGTAGAACTAGCATCTTCTGTTTCAATAAAGTTGATTCCAATTGATGGTGCTGGAGCAAAAAAATTAACTGATAAGCATGGTTTCTTTTCTCAAAGCTCAATACCAGAAGGCACTTATGAAGGTGTTAAATCAACTAGCACTGTAGCTGTAGGTGCTCAATGGTTTACATCTGCAAAAGAAGACGATGACTTAATCTACAATATTACTAAAGCTTTGTGGAACTCCGAGTCTCGTAAGTTGATGGATGTTGGACATTCAAAAGGAAAAACAATTACACCAGATACTGCCTTGGCAGGTGTTGGTGTACCATTGCATCCTGGAGCAGAGCGTTTCTATAAAGAAGCAGGTCTAATTAAATAAATAATACATTAAACCCTGGGTCTAAAACCCAGGGTTTTTTTATGAATAATCAAATCCCAACAGAAAAAGAATTAGAAGAAATCGAAAAAAATTACGATCCTCAACTTTCGTTTAGAAAGTTAGGTGTAAAACTCGAAGTATTAGTTTCATTATTATTAGTCTTAATGTCAGTCTATCATTTTTGGGCCTCCGGTTTTGGTTTGGTAAGAGAAGTTCTACATAGAGGAATTCATATTTCATTTGTATTAGCTTTAGTCTTTTTATTATTTGGCTGGAACAAAAAAGAAGATTTAAACAAAACTAATAAAGGATATTTTTATTTTCAAAATATTTCTATTTTAGATTATATATTTGCATTTTTAGCAGTTGGTTCGGCTTTATACTTACCATTTCTTCCATCTAAAGAACTCGCAAGCATAGTGGGCAATCCAGGGTTGTTAGATGTTTTTATTGGTTCTGTATTAATAGTTTTAACTCTAGAAGCTGCAAGACGTTCTGTTGGCCCAACACTTCCAATTATTGCAATAATTTTTACTCTATTTGCTCTTTTTGGACCTTTAGCTCCTGGTGCTTTGAAGCACGGAGGAACAAGTTGGTTGGGTTTCGTTAATCATATTTATATAACAAATCAGGGCGTTTATGGCATTGCCGTTGGTGTTATGGCTCAATATGTTTTTCTATTCATTTTATTTGGTGTTTTGGCAACAAAAGTGGGTCTTGGAAAATTGTTTATTGACTTAGCAATGGTTGTAGCGGGAAGGTTTTCAGGTGGGCCAGCAAAGGTTGCAATATTTTCTTCAGCTTTTATGGGAACTATTTCAGGCTCATCTATAGCAAACACAGTTACAACGGGATCATTGACAATTCCTGCTATGAAAAAAATTGGTTATCCTGCACATTTTGCAGGAGCAGTAGAAGCGGCCTCCTCAACAGGTGGCCAAATTACTCCTCCGATATTGGGTGCTGCAGCTTTCATTATGGTTGAGTATCTAGAGATACCCCTTAAAGATATTTTGGCGGCAGCATTAATTCCTGCACTTCTTCATTATTTTGGAATTTTTATCATGGTTCATCTTGAGGCAAAAAAATTAGGGCTTAGAGGATTAGAAGATAAAGAGATGCCTAAATTTTTTTATGTATTAAAAGAAAATTGGCTTTCGTTAATACCTCTTTTTATTTTGGTATATTTTATTTTATCTGGAAAGACACCAGACTTTGCAGCAATATATGCAATTATATCGTGCGTAGTAGTGGGTATATTAAAACCTAAAAATAAACTTACTTTAAAAGATTTGTTTAATTGTTTTGCCTCAGGAGCAAAAAATACTCTTGCTGTTGGCGCAGCTGCTATCTGTGTTGGTATAATTGTAGGTGTGGTTACCTTAACAGGTGTGGGTTTTAGATTAGGATTTGTTGTTTTACAAACAGCAGGAGATATAGGAATTTTTTTTGGAAATATTTGGCCTATCTCTTATTTTTCATTGGAAGAACTTACTTTATTTTTTTCATTAATATTAATTGCAATTTCATGCATCATAATGGGGGCAGGAATTCCAACTACGGCAACCTATATAATACTTGTGGCTGTTGCAGCTCCCGCTCTAGCTCAATTAAATATTGAACCATTAGTGGCACATTTTTTTGTATTCTATTATGGAGTTTTAGCAGATATTACCCCACCTGTAGCATTAGCAGCCTATGCTGCTTCAGGAATAGCAAAATCTAATCCATTCCAAACAGGTAATACAGCATTTAGGTTGGGTATAGCGAAAGCATTAGTGCCATTTGTATTTGTTTTTTCTCCTTCCTTACTTTTAATAACTGATGATTTTAATTTAATAACTCTATTAATAACTTTATTGGGTGCAATGATAGGGATTGCTCTTATTGGTATAGCATTTTCAGGTTACTGGTTTAAACCACTTTCTGTCCTAGAAAGATGGATCATTGGAATTGTTTCATTATTTTTTGTTGCACCAGGAATTAAAACTATGATCTTTGGTTTTATTGTTATTAGCCCTATATTTATTTTGCAAATAATGAATAAAAAAATTAAGAATTAAACTTAATTAAAATTAACCACCAGGACCAAGATCAGATGGTTTTATTTTTAAAATTTTCCAAATACCTGATGCTGAGGTTATAATTTTATTATTACATTTCAGCTCACAAAATAAAAATATTAGTGTATTGGTCTTTTTAAGAATTCTTGTAAAGCCAGTAATTATATCACCTAGTTTAGAGGCACCAATAAATTTTAAATCCAATGAAATAGTTACACAAGGTGCATTTCCAGATGCCCTGTGAGCTGCAGTACCTACTCCGGCATCAATTAAGGCTGATAAATAACCACCGTGAGTTATTCCAGCTGCATTTAAATGATTTTCATTAATTGTACTTTTAAACTCATACTCTGTTTCAGAAATAGTTCTAAATAAAACACCACCATTGTGTTTCATAAAGCCAGGTCTAATACTTATTTGCTCAAATTTATTATTCATAATTCTTTATAATACGAAAGTTAAAATTAATAAAATTATAAAAATAATTATAAAAAAATATATAACTGATTTTTGTAGTGATGATTTTAATAGCCAATCTAACATTTTTATCTATCCTTTTTGGTGGACCGCCCAGAACTCGAATCTGGAATCTCCCGGTTCGTAGCCGAGCGCCTTATCCAATTTGGCCAGCGGTCCTTAATTAAATAATTTTGTCCAACATATCAAAGTTTTTGATGTAATTTAAGTTATAAAATATTATGCTGTACTATCAATGAGCAAAAAATCAAATGATGTGGTTATTACAGCTGCATTAAGAACACCTATAGGCACATATAAAGGATCTTTAAAAGGTCTTAGTGCTGATAAACTTGGTGCACTAGCTATTAAAGAAGCTGTTTATAAATCAAAATTAAAATCAGACGATATTGATGAGGTGATTATGGGACACGTTCTCACTTCTGGATTAGGGCAAAACCCAGCAAGACAAGCTTCTATTCATGCTGGAATTCCAGTTTCAAAACCTGCACATGCAATTAATCAAGTATGTGGATCTGGATTAAGATCTGTAATTTCAGGATATCAATCTATTAAACTAGGTGAAAATAAAATTATAATCGCTGGTGGACAAGAAAATATGTCTAGAGCACCACATACAATACTTTATCGAGAAGATAAAAAATTAAATGAAAATAAATTAGTTGATACAATGGTCAATGATGGACTGATAGACTCATTTAATAATTATCACATGGGCGTTACGGCAGAAAATGTAGCAGAAAAGTATCAAATTTCTAGAGATGAACAGGATATGTTCGCCTTCAATTCTCAAAAAAAAACACAAGATGCCATAAGTAATGATAAATTCAAAAACGAGTTAATTAAATTAAATATTAATACAGATGATAAAAATTTTATTTTTGAAAAAGATGAACATCCAAGAAGTAATTTAAACTTAGAGGATTTAAAAAAATTAAAAACTGTTTTTAAAGAAAATGGAACAGTTACGGCGGGTAATTCATCAGGAATAAATGATGGTGCGGCAGCAACTATTTTAATGTCTAGAGAAGAGGCGGAACTTAGAGGTATAGAACCTTTAGCAAAAGTGGTCTCCTGGGCAACTTGTGGTGTTGAGCCTTCATTGATGGGACTAGGTCCAATTATGGCTGTTAATATAGCTTTAGAAAAAGCAGGATGGAAAATTGAAGATATTGATTTATTTGAAGTCAATGAAGCATTTGCAGCTCAAAGTATTGCTGTGATTAGAGATCTTAAAATTCCTAAAAAAATTGTGAATGTTAATGGTGGAGCAATTGCATTAGGACATCCAATTGGAGCTTCTGGAACCAGAATTTTAGTAACCCTTATTCATGAAATGATAAAACAAAATAAAAACAAAGGGTGCGCTACTCTCTGTATTGGTGGTGGAATGGGTATAGCCATGTGCATTGAAAGAAATTAATTTCTTATTTATTTGTTAATTTTTTAAGTTTTTTGTTCAATAAAAATACAGGTTTGCATAAAAAAACTTATTATTGTGCTAAAATAACATGAGATATAGTTTTTTTTAGGTGTATAAATCGATTTAAATAATGAGTGAAAAATTACTTGTCCCAGATATTGGTGAATTTGAAAAAGTTGAGGTTATTGAACTTTTAGTAAAAGTTGGAGATAAAATAAACTTAAATGATCCTATTGTTACTATTGAGAGTGATAAATCTAGCGTTGAAATTCCATCAACAGTCACTGGTAAGGTAGAATCTGTAAATATTAAAGTGGGTGATAAAGTTTCTAAAGGGGATTTATTGTTAAGTGTTGAGCCTTCAAAAGAAAGCCCTTCAGAAAAGCCAATTCCTAAAGATACAGAAAGTATTATTAAACAAGCAGAATCAGTTTTAAAAAATGAAAAAAAAGAAGCGACCACTGAACAAAGCCCAGTTGTGGAAAAAAAACAAACAATAATTCAGGTTACAAATGGCAATGATATTGATCCATTAGAAACTCAAGATTGGTTAGAGTCTTTATCTGCAGTTGTTGAAAAAGATGGAAATCAAAGAGCTCATTTTTTGATAAAAGAATTAATTAACAAAGCATATCGAGAAGGTGCAAATATTCCTTATACACAGCACACTCCTTACATTAATACAATCCCACCAGAGGCAGAAGTTAAGTCTAATGGAGATCAGAATATTGAAAGAAGAATTAGATCTTTAATTAGATGGAATGCAGCAGCCATGGTTGTTAGAGCAAATAAAAAATTTCCTGAATTAGGTGGCCATATAGGTACATTTGCATCAGCAGCAACACTTTATGATGTAGGAATGAATCATTTTTGGAGAGCTAAGAATAATAAATTTGGTGGTGATTTAGTTTATTTTCAAGGTCATAGTGCACCAGGCGTCTATGCTAGAGCATTTCTAGAAGGTAGATTAAATGAAAAACAATTAGATAGTTTTAGACAAGAAGTAAAACCAGGTGGACTTTCTTCATACCCACATCCTTGGTTGATGCCAAAGTTTTGGCAGTTTCCAACTGTATCAATGGGACTAGGGCCTATGCTTGCAATTTATCAGGCGAGATACATGAAATATTTAATTAACAGAGGATTAATTAAAGATGAAGGTAGAAAAGTTTGGGCATTTCTTGGTGATGGAGAAATGGATGAACCCGAATCTTTAGGTGCAATAGGATTAGCAGCTAGGGAAAAACTGGATAATTTAATATTTGTTGTAAACTGCAATCTTCAAAGATTAGATGGACCTGTCAGAGGTAATGGAAAAATTATTCAAGAGCTAGAAGGAAGCTTTAGAGGAGCTGGTTGGAATGTAATTAAAGTAATTTGGGGTTCTTACTGGGACTCATTGATTGCTAATGATAAAACAGGTCACTTAGTTAAAACTATGAATGAAACTGTTGATGGTGAATATCAAGCAATGAAAGCTAGAGATGGAGCTTATGTTAGAGAAAAATTTTTTGGGAAATATCTAGAGACTCAAGAGCTAGTTTCTAGTTTATCAGATAAAGATATTTGGAGATTAAATAGAGGTGGTCATGACCCTCATAAAGTTTATGCAGCATACGACCGGGCATCAAAAAACCAAGGTAGCCCAACGGTTATAATTGCTAAAACCATTAAGGGTTATGGTATGGGAAAAACAGGTGAAAGTGTTAACACTACTCATCAAACTAAAAAATTAGATGTAGATGATTTGCTATATTATAGAGATCGTTTTGATGTCCCATTAACAGATGAACAAGTAAAAAATGTTGAATATTTTAAGCCTGATGAAAAATCACTAGAGATTAAATATATTAAAGAAAAGAGAATGAGACTTGGTGGTCACTTACCTGAAAGAACAACATATTCAAAACCTATTAAAGCACCAGCAAAAGATATTTTTGATTTTATGAAAGTATCAACGGGTGAAAAGGAAATGTCCACAACCATGGCATTAGTTAGAATGTTTACAAATTTATTAAGAGACAAAAATGTTTCACCAAGATTAGTTCCAATTATTCCTGATGAAGCAAGAACTTTTGGTATGGAAGGATTTTTTCAAAAAATAGGAATATATGCACACGAAGGTCAAAAGTATGAACCAGAAGATTCTGCTCAGTTAAGTTCTTACAGAGAAGAGAAAACTGGACAAGTTCTAGAAGAAGGAATTAATGAAGCTGGAGCAATGTCGTCATGGATTGCTGCTGCAACTTCCTACACTAATCATGATATTGAAATGATACCAATTTATATTTTTTATTCTATGTTTGGTTTTCAAAGAATAGGTGACCTTGCATGGGCAGGTGGAGACAGTCAGGCTAGAGGATTTTTAATTGGAGCAACAGCTGGAAGAACTACTTTAGCTGGTGAAGGACTACAACACCAAGATGGACACAGTCACTTGATAGCCTCAACAATACCAAATTGTGTGACATACGATCCAACTTTTCATTATGAGCTAGCTGTTATTTTTAGAGAAGGTTTGAGAAGAATGCATGAAAAAAATGAGAATGTTTTTTATTATATCACAACCATGAATGAAAATTATTCACATCCAAGTATACCAAAAGATAAGAATTGTGAAGAAGGAATTCTTAAAGGAATGTATAAAATTAAAGAGTTCAACAAATATAAAAAAACTAAAATTCAACTTTTAGGTTCAGGCACAATATTGAGAGAAATGATAACTGCAGCAGAAATCCTTCAAAATGAATATCAGATAGATAGTGAAATCTGGAGTGTCACTAGTTTTAACGAGTTGAGAAAAGATGGTATGGAAGTTGAGAGGTATAATCTTTTAAATCCCGATAAAGAACAAAAGGTTTCATTTGTAGAGCAGTGTTTAGGAAAAACTGAAGGACCAATCTTGGCAGCTTCAGATTATATGAGAATGAATTCTGATCAAATCAGACCTTATACTAATAAAAGTTTTTATTCTTTAGGTACAGATGGTTATGGAAGAAGCGACACTAGAAAAAACCTTAGAAATTTTTTTGAAGTTGATAAAGAACATATTGTTACTTATGGACTTAGCGTACTAGCAAAAGAACAACTAATAGCCTCAAAATATGCTAAAGAAGCCATAAAGAAGTATAACATTGATGGCAGCAAACCAATGCCAACAAAACTATAAGATGCCAGATAAAGAGATTAAAGTACCAAATATTGGTGAATTTAAAGACGTTGAGGTAATCGAAGTATTAGTTTCAAATGGTCAGTCAGTATCTAAAAATGATCCACTTATTACAATTGAGAGTGACAAATCTAGTGTTGAAATACCAGCTTCTTTTGATGGAAAGGTTAAGTCTGTTAAAATTAAAGTAGGAGATAGGGTTTCAGAAGGTGATTTAATATTAATTGTAGAGCAATCTGGAGAAGAAGAAGAGAGTATAGAACAAAAAACTATTAAAGAAGCAGAGCTTGTTACAAATCAAAATCAAGAAGAAAAAATTGAAAAAGTTATACAAACACAAAATTTAATAAAAAAAAACAATTCAGAAGCTTCATCTGCAAGTCCAAAAGTACGTAAATTTGCTCGAGAGCTTGGTGTTAATATTAATGAGATAGTTGGCAGTGAAAGGCAAGGAAGAATTGTAGAAGATGATGTAAAAAATTTTATATCCTCTAAAATTAACAAAACTTCAGATAAAATTGAAGCTCAACCTAAAAAAATTTTTAGTGAATTTCCCCATTCTGATTTTGGAGAAATTGAAGTTAAAGATATGCCTAGGGTTAAAAAATTAGCCTCTACATATTTAGTTAATTCTTGGACTACAATACCTCATGTAACAAACCATGATGAAGCAGATATAACTGAAATGGAAGATTTTAGAACTTCACTTACAGATATGTATACTGGTGAGAGAAAAAAAATTACTCCCTTAGCTTTTATTGTTAAAGCTCTAGTTATATCTTTAAAAAAGTTTCCTAGTTTCAACTCATCAATAGATGATATTGAAAATGGAAAAATAACAATGAAAAATTATTTTCATATCGGAATTGCAGTCGACACACCACATGGTTTGATGGTGCCAAAAATTAGAAATGCTGATAATAAAAGTATATCATATATTGGCAATGAATTGAAAACAGTAAGTGACCAATGTAGAAATTTAAAAATAGATAAGAAAGAATTCTTTGGAGGATCTATGACCATTACAAGTCTTGGAGGAATTGGAGGTTCATTTTTTACACCAATAATAAATTATCCTGAAGTTGCTATACTAGGAGTAGGTAAAGCACAAAAAAAAAAATTTTTATCAATGGAAAATTTGAAACAAGAACAATGTTACCGCTTTCATTATCATATGATCATAGGATAATTGATGGAGCTGAAGCAGCTAGATTTAATAATGATCTAAAAGAAAATTTAGGCAAAAATTTTGCTTATAAATTAGCTGTATAAATTTTAATGTCAAAAACCTCATCATTATTTTGTGCATTACTTTGTACATTCATATGGGGAACAACTTTTATTGCTCAAGATACTGGAATGGACGACATTGGTCCTTTCACTTTTAATGCGGTTAGGTTTTTTGTAGGCTTTTTAGTAGTAGCCCCTTTAGCTTTTATTTTTGAAAGAAAAAATATCTCAAAATCAGTCCAAAGAAATCGAAAAGAATTTACCAACTTAGCTCTTTTAATAGGCCTATCTTTATTCTTAGGATCAGCACTTCAACAAGTGGCTTTACTCTATACAGATGTTGCTAATGCAGCATTCTTTACTATTTTTTATGTACCAATGGTCCCGTTTATAATTTTTTTTATGTATAAAAAACCAATACACTGGAGCATTTGGCCTTCTGTTCTTCTTTGTGTGATAGGAGGTTATTTATTAACTAATTTTTATAGTGCAACGGTTAGAACTGGTGATGCGCTTATAATAATGGGTGCATTTTTCTGGAGTACACATATTATTTTTACTGGCAAAATTATAGAAAACTACAATCTTCCATTAACAATTGGTGCAATTCAAACTTTAATTGTTGCTTCTTTATCATTGATTGTAGGATTAATTTTTGAAGACTTTATTTGGTTAAATATTCTTAAAGAAAAATTTCAAATTTTATATGCTGGAGTTTTATCTGGAGGTCTTGCTTTTGTATTGCAAATATATGCACAAAGAAATATCTCCCCAGCTCCATCAGCAATAATTTTTTCTTTAGAAGGTGTTTTTGCAACTATTGCAGCTTGGATTTTATTAGATCAAATTTTAGATATTAATAATTTATTTGGCTGTATATTCATTTTATTTGGAGTTTTATTTTCTCAATTGACACCAATACTTAAAAAAAACTAATTATATATTATAATAAATAAAATTATTGCAACTACAATTCTATAGAATACAAAAACACTTAAAGAAAATTTATTTATATATTCTAAGAAAAATTTAACAGTAAAATAAGAAGACAAAAAAGATAAAGCAATCGCTATAAATATAAGATAATTAAATTCAAAACTTTGACTAATAGCATCTTTTAAGCTCAATATACTTGCTCCTGCTAAAGCAGGAATAGCCAATAAAAAAGAAATTTTACTTGAGTCAAATCTATTAAATCTAAAAATTCTTGCAGCAGTAATTGTAATTCCTGCCCTACTAACTCCCGGTATTAATGAAAGTGTTTGAAATAAACCAATATACAATATTACTTTTAAATTTAAGTTAGATGATATTTTTTTATCAAACCTACATTTGTCTGCAATGTATAAAATGATTCCAAATATCAAAGTTGTCCAAGCAATTATTTTTATGTCTCTTAATATATAAATTAACCCTGTTTTATAAAGGGTATACCCAATAACTATTAGAGGTATAGAGCCAAAAATCATTAATGATAATAATCTTTGATTATTTTTTAGATCAGCCAATTCTTTTCTAAAAAAAAATATGATTGCTAATAAAGACCCAAGGTGCAAACTAACATCTATCAATAGAGAGTTTGATTTAAACTCATAAAGAGAAGAGACAACAATTAAGTGAGCAGACGAGCTTATTGGTAAAAATTCAGACACACCTTGTACAAGTGACAGAATTACAATTTCTATTATATTGGTTAGCATTTTCTTTCGTAACTTAAATAGCCTTAAAATAAAACAATTCCGTGGCAACATAATAGGTATGCATAATTAGCAAAAATACCGTAAATAAAGACTTTTTGAAAAAAAAAGGTCATAAATACTGACTTAGTTTATCTTTTTTATTAGAAAGGCTTAATATATGCTTGTGAAAAAAAAGGTAAAAAATGTCAGATAAAATGTTAAAATTTGTAAATATAGGTCAACAAAACCCACCTAAAAGAGGAGTTTCAAATAGAAAAGAGGACTTTAATGAAATTTATAAAGAATTTATTCAGGAAAAGGCAAGCGAGCAAGCAAGTAGGTGCTCACAGTGTGGAGTTCCATTTTGCCAAGTTCATTGCCCTTTAAGTAATAATATTCCTGACTGGCTAAAATTAACAGCTGAGGGAAGATTAAAAGAAGCTTATGAGTTGGCACAAAGTACAAATAATATGCCTGAAGTTTGTGGAAGGATTTGTCCACAAGATAGATTGTGTGAAGGTAACTGTGTTATTGAACAGTCAGGACATGGTACCGTTACAATAGGATCAGTAGAAAAATATATTACAGATACAGCTTGGAAAGAAGGTTGGGTTAAACCAATAGAGGTTAGATGTGAGAAGAGTCAAAGTGTTGGAATTATAGGTGCAGGACCAGCAGGTTTAGCTGCGGGTGAACAATTACGTAAATTAGGTTATCAAATTACGATATATGATCGTTATGATAGATCAGGAGGATTATTAATATATGGAATACCTAATTTTAAACTAGAAAAATTTGCAGTAGAAAGAAGAACAAAACTGCTCGAAGAAGGAGGCATAAAATTTGTTCAAAATTTTGAGGTGGGTAAAGATGCTACGTTAGATCAATTAAGAAAAAAGCACGATGCAATACTAGTAGCAACTGGAGTGTATAAAGCTAGAGAAATAGATTTACCAGGAAAAGACTTAGCAAATATTTTTCCAGCAATGGATTTTTTAACAGCTTCTAATAAAAAAGGATTAGGAGATAAAGTAGAATTATTTGATAATGGAACTTTAAATGCAGAAGGAAAAGATATTGTGGTAATAGGTGGAGGTGACACAGCAATGGATTGTGTAAGAACTTCAATAAGACAGAATGCAAAATCTGTAAAATGTTTATACAGAAGAGACAAAGAAAATATGCCTGGATCAGCGCGTGAAGTTGGAAATGCTGAAGAAGAAGGTGTTGAATTTGTTTGGTTGTCAAGTCCTAAAGAATTTATAGGAAAAAATAAAGTTGAAAGTTTAGTTGTAGATAGAATTAAACTAGGTGAACCAGATGATAGTGGTAGAAGAAAACCTGAGATAGAAGACAATTCAGAATTTAATATTAAAGCAGATATAGTTATAAAAGCATTAGGCTTTAATCCTGAAAACTTACCAAAATTATTCAACGCAAATGATTTACAAGTAACTAAATGGGGCACTTTAAAAGTAGATTTTCATACAATGGAAAGCAATTTATCAGGAGTATTTGCTGCAGGAGATATAGTCAGAGGTGCTTCATTAGTTGTTTGGGCTATCAGAGATGGAAGAGATGTAGCAGCATCAATTAGAAAATTTTTAGAACAGAAAGAATTAAAAACTTCGAAAGTTGCGTAATGGAAAATTATTTAAAAAATCGTAAAATTTTAGAGAAAGGTCAAGTTTACTCTAAAAGCATGGAGCATGATGCGTGTGGAGTAGGCTTAATAGCCTCTACAGAAGGTAAAAAATCAAGAAAAGTAGTTGAATATGGTATTAATGCTTTAAAGGCAGTTTTTCATAGAGGAGCTGTTGATGCCGATGGAAAAACAGGTGATGGAGCAGGAATTCATTTAGAAATTCCCTCTGATTTTTTTGCAGAAAAAATAGAGCTTACTGGCCATAAACATGATGGTTCTGAAATTTGTATAGGAATGATTTTTTTACCTAGAAATAATTATGAAGCTCAAGAGAATGCTAGGACTTTAGTTGAAAGTGAACTAACCAAAAGTGACTTTAGTATTTATGGTTGGAGGCAAGTTCCGGTAAATACAAGAGTCCTTGGAGAAAAAGCAAATTTCACAAGACCAGAAATAACCCAAGTGCTTTTTAAAAATAATAATAAAAATTTAAGTGGAAAAGAGCTTGAGCGTAAATTGTACGAATCAAGAAGAAAAATAGAAAAAGCAGCTATAAAAAATGCAATTGAAGGTTTTTATATTTGCTCATTAAGTTCTAAATCTATTATTTATAAAGGAATGTTTTTAGCAGAATCAATTGCTGATTTTTATATAGATTTAAAAGATGAAAGATTTATTTCTCGTTATGCAATATTTCATCAAAGATTTTCTACAAATACAGCACCAAGTTGGGATCTTGCACAACCCTTTAGAGCAATAGCTCATAATGGAGAGATAAATACTTTAAAAGGTAATTATAATTGGATGAAAGTACATGAGCAAGAAATGCATAGTCCATTATTTGAAGATATGGAAAATCTAAGACCTGTTATTCCTGCTGGATCATCCGACTCTGCAGCCTTAGATAGTGTATTTGAGTTATTAAATATCTCAGGTCAGCCAGCACCTCTTGCTAAATTAATGTTAATTCCTGATGCATGGTCTAAAAAAAGTAAGACGCTTTCTAAAGATCATCAACAATTATTTAATTTTTTGAATAGCACAATGGAACCTTGGGATGGACCTGCAGCAATTGCTGGGACAGATAATGAATGGGTAATAGCTGCTACAGATAGAAATGGTCTACGTCCAATGAGATACACGATTACTAAAGATAAAATTCTTTGTGCTGGATCAGAAACAGGAATGGTAGAATTAGATGAAAAGAAAATAATTACCAAAGGAAGGCTAGGACCTGGAGAAATAATTGGTGTTAGAATTGAAAAAGGTAAAGTTTTTACTAACAGCCAAATTAAAGACTTTTTAGCAAAAGAATATAAACATTTTAATAATCAAATTATTGAATTAGATAAAAAACTTATAATAAAAAATGAAAAACCTATTTTTTATGGTGATGAGCTCAAAAAAAGACAGTATTCATTTGGATACAGTTTAGAAGATTTAGAACTTATTCTTCATCCGATGGCTGAAGATGCCAAAGAAGCAATTGGTTCAATGGGGGATGACACACCTCTTGCTGTATTATCTGATAAATATAGACCTCTATATCATTTTTTTAGACAAAATTTTAGTCAAGTAACCAACCCTCCAATCGATTCTCTAAGAGAAAATAAAGTTATGAGTTTAAAAACGAGGTTTGGAAATCTTGGGAACATTTTAGATTTTACAAATTTAACTCAAGAAAACATATATGTTTTAAATAGCCCCATCTTATCAAACTTACAGATAGAAAAGTTTATCAACTTTTTTGGAAAAAACTCAGTAGTTATTGATTGTACCTTTGATCATGAAGACAATCTTGAGCAGTCAATTAAAAGAATACAACAACAATCAGAAATTTCAGTTAGGCAAGGTGTAACTCAGTTAATCTTAAGTGATAAAAATGTTACAAAAAAAAGATTAGCAATGCCAATGCTCTTGTGTGTTGGTGCAATAAATACCCATCTTATTAAAAATAAATTAAGAGGATATGCCTCTATTAATGCTCAAACAGGTGAGGCACTAGACACCCATTCATTTGCAACTCTTATTGGAGTTGGGGCTACAACAGTTAATCCTTATCTAGCACTAGACAGTTTATATCAAAGATTTGAAAAAAAATTATTTGGGAATTTTGGTTATGATAAATGTATAGAAAGATTTATTCAGTCAGTTAATTATGGTTTGTTAAAAATAATGTCAAAAATGGGAATATCTGTTCTAAGCTCATACAGAGGTGGATGTAATTTTGAAACAGTTGGTTTAAGTAGAACTGTAGCTTCAGAATATTTTCCAGGGGTTTTATCTAAAATATCTGGAATAGGATTAAGTGGAATTGAAAATAAGTTAAGAGCTATCCATAAGCAAGCATTTGAGGACAATAATTCAGTGCTACCTATTGGAGGACTTTATAGGTATAGAAAAAATGGAGAAACTCATCAATATCAAGGGAAGTTAATGCATCTATTGCAAAGTTCAGTTGGATCGAACTCTTTTGAGGGCTACAAAAAATATGTAAATGGTATTTATAACTTACCCCCAATACACTTAAGAGATCTTATTGGATTTCGAGAAAGAAACCTTAAGCCTTCTATAGATGTTTCAGAAGTAGAACCAATTGAAAACATCTTAAAAAGATTTGGGAGTGGAAGTATGTCTCATGGCGCCTTATCAAAAGAGGCACATGAAACATTGGCAATAGGAATGAACCGAATCAAAGGTGCTTCTTGTAGTGGAGAAGGAGGAGAAGATGAAAAAAGATTTACTAAAATGGATAATGGAGATAGTGCAAACTCTAGAGTCAAACAAATTGCATCAGCAAGATTTGGTGTAACAATTAATTATCTAAATAATTGTAATGAAATTGAAATTAAGATTGCACAAGGAGCTAAGCCCGGAGAAGGTGGGCAATTACCTGGTTTTAAAGTTACAGAAGAGATTGCAAGATTAAGACATTCTACACCTGGAGTAACATTGATATCTCCCCCTCCTCATCATGATATATATTCTATTGAAGATCTAGCACAACTAATCTACGATCTTAAACAAGTTAACCCAAAAGCCAGAGTAGGAGTAAAATTAGTTGCATCATCAGGAATTGGAACTATTGCTGCAGGAGTAGCGAAAGCAAAAGCAGATATAATTTTAATTTCTGGTCATAATGGTGGCACAGGAGCCACACCACAAACAAGCGTTAAGTATGTTGGTATTCCATGGGAAATGGGTTTGACTGAAGCTAATCAGGTCTTAACATTAAATAATTTGAGACACACAGTTACATTGAGAACCGATGGTGGAATCAAGACAGGAAGAGATGTTGTAATAGCTGCAATGATGGGAGCAGAGGAGTATGGAGTAGCAACAACAGCTCTAGTAGCAATGGGATGCATAATGGTAAGACAATGTCACTCTAATACTTGTCCAGTTGGAGTTTGTACACAAGATGATGAATTGAGAAAAAAATTCACTGGTACACCAGACAAGGTAGTTAATTTATTTACATTTATTGCTCAAGAAGTAAGAGAAATTTTAGCTGAGATTGGTTTTAGTTCTCTAAATGAGATAATTGGAAGAACTGATTTATTGAGACAAGTAAGTAAAGCTTCTCCAAATTTAGATGATTTAGATTTAAACCCACTTTTTGTTCAGGCAGATCCTGGGGATAATTTAAGATACTGTGAGGATCAAAAAATTAATTTTGTTCCCAATACGCTAGACCAAGAAATTATACCTGAAATTGAAGATCAGATTGGAAAAGTAAAAATAATTGACAAAGAATTTGAAATTAAAAATACTCATAGAACTGTAGGAACAAGAATATCCCATCATCTGTATAAAAAATATGGAAATGAAAAATTAGAGAGTGATTTTTTAACACTTCAATTCAAAGGTTCTGCTGGCCAGTCTTTTGGAGCTTTTGGAGTAAAAGGTTTGAAACTTGTTCTTAAAGGTGATGCGAATGATTATGTTGGAAAAGGTCTATCAGGAGCAACAATATCAATCAAACTCTCAGATGAAAGTAATTTAATTTCTCATGAAAATACAATAATTGGAAATACAGTATTATATGGAGCAACTTCAGGTAAACTTTTTGCAGCTGGTCAGGCTGGTGAGAGATTTGCTGTAAGAAATTCCGGAGCTATTGCTGTTATTGAAGGTTGTGATTCTAATGCTTGTGAATATATGACTGGGGGAACGGTAGTGGTGTTGGGTAATGTAGGAGACAACTTTGGTGCTGGTATGACTGGAGGAATAGCATTTATTTATGATCCAAATAAAGATTTTGAAAAAAAAGCTAATTCAGAAACTATAATATGGCAAACGCCAGAAACTGATCATTGGATAAATCTTCTTAAGAAACTAATTGAAGAGCATTCTATAGAAACAAATTCTAATTTATCTAAAAAAATAATAGAAAATTTTGATAAAGAAATTTTTAACTTTATACAAATTTGCCCTAAAGAAATGATTGATAAGTTAAAAAATCCTATAAGCTTAAATCCCATCATAAAAGAAGTAAGCTAAAATGAAGAGTATAAATATTTTTTGCTTTGGTTTTGGCCAAGTAGCAAAAAGTTTTATAAAAAAACTTATTATTGAAAAATATAATATTACATTAACAGCCACATCTAGAAATAAATCTTCAAAAGAAAATTTCAATGGGATTAATTTTAATAACTATTTATTTGATAATGATAAATTTGATAATAATTTGTTGCTAGAATTAAAAGAAGCAAATCATATTTTAGTTTCAATACCCCCAGAAAAACAAGATGACCTAGTAGTAAAAAATTTTTCTAATTTTATTAAAAGCTCCAAAGTAAAATGGATAACTTATTTGTCTTCTACTAGTGTTTATGGAGATCACAAAGGTGAGTGGGTAAATGAAAATAGCCAAACAAAACCAACATCATTTAAGGGCATTTCAAGACTTAGGGCTGAAAATTTATGGCTTTCACTTCAAATAAATAAAAATTTGCCTGTTCAGATATTTAGATTGTCAGGAATTTATTCTAATGAAAAAAATGTTTTAGTGCGTCTAAAATTAGGAACCGCCAAACTAATTAGTAAAAAAGATCATTATTTTTCAAGAATTCATATTGAAGACATTTCAAACATATTGTTTAAATCTTTATCTAAATTTAAATCAGGAGAAATATATAATATAGCTGATGATAGGCCGTCACCCTCAGAAGAGATAACATTGTATGGCTCTAAATTATTGAATATAAAAAATTTAGAAAAAATCGAAATTAATAATCTAGAAAGTGAAATGTTAAAAAATTTTTATAAAGATTCAAAAAAAATAAGTAACACAAAAACAAAAAAATATTTTTCTTATAGCTTTAAATTTCCTACTTATATAGAGGGACTAAATTATATTAGAGACAATTTTATCTAATTCTAAATTAATTTTTTTAAGACTATGTTTATTCGATAGACTATGATCACCATTTTTAATAATCACTAATTTCTTTTTCGCTCTTTTAAAGATTTTTAAAATTTTCTTTGAGTAGCTTTTGGGAACCACCTCATCTTTATCACCATGAATCATTGTAACATTTATTTTTGATAGTATTTTTTTATTTAAGACTTTGTTTCTTCTACCATCTTTTATTAGTTGATATGAGATTGGATATTCATAATTACCATGCTTCAAATTGATAATTCCTTTTTTTATTATTTCATTTTTCATTCTTTTTGTAAATTTTTTCCACATCAAATTTTCTAGAAATTCTGGAGCAGAGCCTATTCCTAAAAAACCTTTAATTTGCTTTTTAAAATACTTAAATTGATTTAGTGATAACCACGAACCCATGCTTGAACCTACCAAGATAAAGTTATTTTTTTTTACTTTTCTTTTAATTAAAACTTTAACATCCTTAGACCACTTACTAATATTACCATTAGTAAATTTTCCTGTAGACTTTCCATGACCAGAGTACTCAAGAGCAAGAAAACCTAATTTATTTTTTTTTGCATAATTAAAGATAGATATAGGTTTATCTCCTTCAATATCTGACATAAACCCATGTAAAAAAATTATATAGAGACTGTTTTGAACATTATTACTTAAATATCTAATTTTCTTAAGATTTGTTATCTTTAGGTATTTAAATTTACTCATAAAAGTTTATTAGAATTAATTCTTAATATATAGTTCTATCAAATGGCCTCAAAATTAAAAGTTTTACAAGTAATACCAAAGCTTGGATATGGCGGTGCAGAAACAGGTTGCTATGATCTTGCTCATTATCTACCAGAAAATAATTGTTCTTCTTTTATTGTTACCAGTGGAGGAGAGTTATTAAAGTTTATTGATCAAAAAAAAGTAAAATTAATTAAACTTCCAGTTCACAGCAAAAATCCTATTTTGATGCTTTTTAATACAATAGCTTTAATTTTAATTATCTTATTACATAACATCTCTATTGTTCATGCGAGAAGTCGAGCACCAGCCTGGTCATGTTTAATTGCAACAAAAATTACAAGAAGAAAGTTTGTTACAACTTTCCATGGCACTTACACTTTTAAAAGCTCAATTAAAAAATTGTACAACTCTGTAATGGTTAGATCTAATCTAGTAATTGCAGGGTCAAATTTTATTTTTTCACATATTAAAGACAACTATTCAGAATACTTAAATCTAAAAAAAAAATTTTTAGTAATTTTTAGAGGTATTAATGTTGATTATTTTGATCCATCAACCACATTAGAAAATGAAGAAGATGATCTTCGTTTAAGTTGGGGGGTACCTATAGATAAAAGATTAATTTTAATGCCAGGTCGATTAACTTCATGGAAAGGACAGGAAATATTTATTGAAGCATTAAATTTTGCAAACAAAGAACTAGGACATCAATCCTTTTATGCTGTTATTTTGGGAAGTGATCAGGGTAGAGATATTTATACCAAAAAAATAAAAAGATTAGCTGAACAGTATAGATTAACATCACAGCTAAAATTTGTAGAACATTGTAAAAATATGCCTTTAGCTTACAAAATCTCTAATTTAGTAATTTCAGCATCAATAGAACCAGAGGCATTTGGAAGAGTTGCAATTGAAGCTCAATCAATGGAAAAGCCAATAATTGCGAGTAATATTGGAGGATCTAATGAAACAATAGATAATAATGTGTCTGGCTTTTTATTTGAATCAGGTAACCCTAAATCTTTATGTAAAAAAATAGTAGAAGTTTTAAATTTAGATGAATCCTCGTTGAAATCCATAGGCATTGAAGGTAGAAAAAATATAATTAAAAAATTTAATGTTGAAAAAATGTGTTTTTCTACATATTCAGAGTACAAAAAGTTATTAAATTAAATGCCATTAATTACACTACCAGATGGAAACAGTATTAAATTCCCAAATAAAGTAACGGGATTAGAGGTTGCAGAAAAGATTAGTAAATCTTTATCAAAGCAAGCCACAGTTATTAGTGTTAATGAAGAACTTAAAGACTTAAATTATATCATAGATAAAGATTGTTCTATTAAAATTTTTACTTCTAAGGATAAAGAAGGTTTAGAGACTATTCGTCATGATACTGCGCATATAACAGCAATGGCTGTGCAAGAACTTTTTCCAGGAACCCAAGTTACTATTGGCCCAATTATAGAAAATGGATTTTATTATGATTTTTCAAGAAAAGAACCTTTCACAGTAGAGGACTTAAATAAAATTGAAATTAAAATGAAAGAAATTGTCGATAGAGACGTTCCAACTACAAGAGAAGTTTGGAGTAGAGATAAAGCAATAGCACACTTTAAAGAGAAGGGAGAAATATACAAAGCTGAAATTATTGAAAGCATTCCTCAAGGAGAAGATGTTTCTATATATTTTCATGGAGATTGGCATGACTTATGTAGAGGACCACACCTAGCATCAACAGGAAAAATTGGCAAATATTTTAAATTAACAAAAGTATCAGGTGCTTATTGGAGGGGTGACTCCAATAATGAAATGTTGCAAAGAATTTATGGAACAAGTTGGGCATCACAAAAAGACTTAGATGAATATTTAAAAAGAATAGAAGAAGCTGAAAAAAGAGACCATAGAAAACTGGGAAAAGAAATGGATTTATTTCATTTTAGAGAAGAAAGTCCAGGATCAGTTTTTTGGCATGAAAAAGGTTGGAAACTATTTCGAAAGTTGGTTGCTTATATGAGAAGTAGACAAGATAAGGCTGGCTATAAAGAAGTAAATACTCCTGAAATTTTAGATAGAGCTTTGTGGGAGAAGTCTGGCCACTGGGAAAAATATGGTGAGCACATGTTTACATCTCAAACACCTGATGAAAAAATATTTGCAATTAAACCAATGAATTGTCCAGGTCATGTTCAAGTATTTAATCAAGGCTTAAAGAGCTATCGAGATCTACCTCTAAGAATTTCAGAATTTGGAAAAGTTCATAGATATGAACCTTCAGGAGCACTACATGGGTTGCTAAGAGTTAGAGCCTTTACTCAAGATGATGCTCATATTTTTTGTACAGAGGATCAAATAACAGAAGAGTGTTTAATTGTGACAAATCTAATTTTAGATATTTATAAAGATCTTGGTTTTGAAAATGTAATATTAAAATATTCAGATAGGCCAGATTTGAGAGTTGGTGACGATAGCGTTTGGGATAAAGCAGAAAAAGCTTTATTAGATGCTGTTAAAGCATCAAAACTCAAATACACAATTAATAAAGGTGAGGGAGCTTTTTATGGTCCTAAAATTGAATTTGTTTTAAGAGATGCTATTGGTAGAGATTGGCAATGTGGAACCTTACAAGTAGATTTAAATTTACCAGAAAGATTAGATTCATCTTTTGTCGATAATGATGGAACTAAAAAAGTTCCAGTAATGCTTCATAGGGCATTGTTCGGTTCACTAGAAAGATTTATAGGAATACTTATAGAAAACTACGCAGGAAAATTTCCATTTTGGATAGCTCCTTTACAAGTAGTTGTAATACCTATTTCAGAAGAATTTGACACATATGCAAAAAAAGTTAATGAAAAAATTAATCATGCTGGCATGAGCTCTGAAGTAGATTTAAAAAATCATAATTTGAATTATAAAATTAGAGAACATTCTTTATCTAAAATACCACTTTTGTTGATTTGTGGTAAAAAAGAAGTTGACAGTAACTCAGTAACGATTAGAAGACTAGATACTAATGAACAAGAAAATATGGAATTAAACTTATTCTTAAAAAAATTCTCAGCTTTAAACAAAGCACCCTCAAACTAAGTGGCAGATTTTAAACAAAATTACTTTCAAAGAAGAACTAAAGACAGAGGGCCTAAGTCTAACAATAGAATTACTGCACCAGAAGTTCAAGTTATTGGAAGTGATGGTGATAATATAGGAATATTAAATACTAATGAAGCTATAGCAATGGCCAAAGAACAAGGTTTAGATTTAATAGAGATAGCTGCAAATGCAAAGCCACCCGTATGTAAGATTATTGATATGGGTAAATTTAAGTACGATGCTCAAAAAAAAGCAAATGTTGCAAAAAAGAAACAAAAAATTGTTTTGTTAAAAGAAATTAAAATGAGACCAGTCACAGAAACTCATGATTATGATTTTAAAGTTAAAAATGCCAAAAAATTTATTGGCAAAGGTGATAAAGTAAAATTTACTATAAGATTTAAAGGTAGAGAGTTACAACATTCACACTTAGGAAGAGAACTAATGAATAAAATAAAAGCTGATATGCAAGATATTGGCAAAGTAGAGCTGCATCCAAAGTTTGATGGAAAGCAAATGATCATGGTTATTCAGCCTTTATAAGACTTAATAGAGGTTGTAAATCTATTCCAATATTTGTATAAGACCGCTAAATTATGCCAAAATTAAAAACTAAAAGTTCAGCAAAAAAAAGATTTAAGATCTCAGCAACTGGCAAGGTTATGATGGCCCAAGCTGGAAAGAGACATGGAATGATCAAAAGAACAAATTCACAAATCAGAAAATTAAGAGGCACGACTGCTATGTCAAAACAAGATGGCAAAATAGTTAAATCATACATGCCCTACAGTTTAAGAGGATAAAATGGCAAGAGTAAAAAGAGGTGTAACAAGTCACGCTAAACATAAAAAAGTTTTAAAAGCTGTCAAAGGGCAATGGGGCAGAAGAAAAAATACAATTAGAGTTGCAAAGCAAGCTATGGAAAAGGCTATGCAATATGCTTACAGAGATCGTAGAACCAAAAAAAGAGAATTTAAATCTTTATGGATACAGAGAATTAATGCAGGCGTCAGGTCTGAAGGATTAACTTATTCAAAATTTATAAATGGATTATCTAAGTGTGGAATTAAGCTAGATAGAAAAATATTAGCTGAAATAGCATACGATAGCCCAGAAGCCTTTAAAACTATCGTACAAAAAGCTCAATCGGCACTAAATTAATCTTCACTATTGTTTTTCTTCGGTGAAGAAATAATCTCTCAATATGTCTGATATTAAAAAAATAAAAGATGAATTTCTTTTAAAGTTAAAAGAAAATTTAGATTTAAACCAAGTCAATCAAATTAAAACAGATCTATTTGGTAAAACTGGGTTGATTAGTTCTCAATTCAAGATGCTAGGAAAAGTAGCTGAAGAAGAAAGAAAGAAATTCGCATCAGATTTGAATTTAGTAAAAGATGAGCTCCAAGATTTAATAACTAAAAAAATTAACAACATCGAAACAAAAGAGATTAATCAAAAGTTAGAACAAGAAAAAATAGACATTACTTTACCAGAGAGACCTTTTATTCAGGGAAAAATCCATCCTGTATCTCAAGTTATAGATGAAATTTCTTCAATTTTTTCAGAAATTGGTTTTAGTGTTAAAGAAGGGCCTGATGTTGAAAATGAATATAATAATTTTACAGCATTAAATACACCTGACAACCACCCAGCAAGAGATATGCATGATACTTTTTATCTAGATGATAAAAAAGAATTATTATTAAGAACTCATACTTCTCCAGTTCAAATTAGAACAATGTTAAATGACAAACCACCTTTTAAAATAATAGCACCTGGTAGAACTTATAGATCTGATAGTGATCAAACACATACACCGATGTTTCATCAAGTAGAGGGATTACATATCGATAAAAATATTAATATGGGACATCTAAAGGGGTGTTTAAATTATTTTATAAAAGAGTTTTTTGAAATTAATAAAATTAGAATGAGATTTAGACCAAGTCACTTTCCTTTTACAGAACCTTCAGCTGAAGTTGATATTGGTTATGAAATCAAAGATGGAAAAATAGTAATTGGTGAAGGAGATAGGTGGCTTGAGGTTTTAGGCTGTGGAATGGTTCATCCAAATGTCTTAAAAAATGTAAAAGTAAACCCTAATGAATTTCAAGGATATGCATTTGGAATAGGCATAGATAGATTGGCAATGCTAAAGTATGGAATTAATGATCTAAGATCATTTTTTGATTGTGATTATAGATGGATAAATCATTTTGGATTTGATCCAATAGATGTGCCAACAAACTATAGAGGATTAAGCAGATGAAGATCACAACAAGCTGGCTTAAAGAACATTTAGATACTAAATTAAGTGAAAATCAAATTATTGATAAACTTACAGATGTTGGTTTGGAAGTAGAAAGTGTTGACAGCCAATTAGGTGAGTTAGATAAATTCATAATTGCTAAAATTTTAAAAGCAGAAAAACATCCAGATGCAGATAGACTCAGAGTTTGTGATGTAGATATTGGGCTAGGCAATCCTGTTAAAGTTGTTTGTGGTGCAACTAATGCAAAAGAAGGATTAATGACAATTTATGCACCACCGGGTGCTGTTGTACCAAAAAATCAAATGAAACTATTAGTAAGCAAGATAAGAGGTGTAACCTCTTATGGAATGCTTTGTTCAGAGGCTGAGCTCAACTTGTCAAAGGAGAGTGATGGCATTGCAGAACTTTCTACAAAAAAATATGAGAAGAAAATAGGGGAAAATTATTTTCCTAAAAATAGTATAAATATAATTGATATATCTATTACACCAAATAGGGCAGATTGTTTGGGAGTTAGGGGAATAGCAAGAGATTTAGCTACAGCAGGCTCTGGTACATTAAAAAAATTAAAAACAGAAAAGTTAGTTCAAAAAAAGAAACAAAAATTAAGCGTAAAAATAATTAAAGAAAAAAACCAAGGATGCACTTCTTTTGGAAGTTGTTTGATTGAAGGCGTAAAAAATATGGAGAGTCCAGACTGGCTAAAGAAAAAAATAATATCATTAGGTCAAAAACCTATCTCTGCAATAGTCGATATTACAAACTATGTAATGTTTGATTTAAACAGACCATTACATGCTTATGATGTTGATAAGATAGACAAAGGAATAATTATAAGAAATTCTAAGAAAGGTGAGAAATTTAAAGCCTTAGATGATAAAGATTACAATCTTGAAGATAATATGTGTGTTATTACAGATGACTCAGGCGTTTTAGGTTTAGGAGGAATAATTGGAGGAACAAGATCTGGAACTGAACTAGATACAAAAAATATATTAATTGAATCTGCTTATTTTAACCCAAGATCAATTAGAAAAACTTCTAAGATTTTAAATATAGACACTGATGCAAAGTTTAGATTTGAAAGAGGAATTGATCCATTATCAATAGAACAAGGACTTCAACGAGCTGCTGAATTAATCAAAAAAATCTGTGGAGGAGAAGTTAGTAAGTTCGATATTCAAAAAATAGAAAATGTGAAAAATAATTTTGTAAAATTTGATATACAGTTATTTGAAAAAATAACAGGTTTTAAAATTGATCAAAAAGAAATGATTAAAATACTAACTAGCCTGGGTTTTGAAATAAAAAAACAAAAAAAATTACTACTATTAACAGTACCTTCGTGGAGACCTGATATTAAACAGGAAGTAGATATAGTTGAGGAGTTAGTGAGAATTAAAGGCTATGATCAAATTAAGATAATCGAACCTGAAAAAATTAGAAATAAAAATACTTTAAACAAAACGCAAAAATTATTTCACTTTTTACAGAGATCTATTGCATCAAAAGGATACTTGGAAGCCATTACATGGTCTTTTACTGACAGTAAAATTAATCAACTATTTATTGAGAATAATAAAGAAATCAAAATAGTTAATCCTATAAGCACAGATTTAAATGTATTGAGAAGCTCAATTTTTTCAAATTTAATTATTAATCTAAATAAGAATATAGGAAGAGGATTTAAGGATTTATCAATATTTGAAATAGGTCCAACTTTTTCAGGATCTAAACCAGGTGAACAACAAACTGTAGTTAGTGGATTAAGGACTGGCAAACTATCTAGACAGAGCTGGTTAGAGCAAGGGAGGCTAGTTGATGTTTTTGATGTAAAAAGAGATGTTATTCAAAGCTTAGTTGAAGCTGGGTTCAATAAAGATAAATTCTATATTGATGACGAAACACCAAGCTATTATCATCCAGGAAAATCTGGAAGAATATTTCTTAATAAAGATAAAGAAAAAGTGGTAGCTTTTTTTGGTGATATTCACCCAAATATATTAAAAAAGTTGGATATTAAAGTTGAAACGTTAGTAGGGTTTGAAATATTTTTAGAAAATATAAAGCAACCAAAAAAATCATTAAAAAATCAAAAAACTCAATATAAGTACTCTGATTTTCAAAAATCAGAAAGAGATTTTTCTTTTACTTTAGATAAAAATTTTAAAGTCCAGGAATTAATAGATATAATTACTAATGTAGATAAAGATTTAATAAAATCTGTTAAAGTATTTGATGTCTATGAGGGTGAGAATATTGATAAAAACAAGAAGTCAATTGCATTAAATGTTACCATTCAATCTTCAGAAAAAACATTAAATGAAGAAGATTTAAATAAAATAAACCAGCTTATTATTTCAATTGTAGAATCAAAAACAGACGCAAAGATTAGATCGTAGTCATGACGAAAATTGATCACATCAGAAACTTTGCAATTATTGCCCACATAGACCACGGTAAATCAACTATAGCTGACAGAATAATTCATACATGTGGTGGCCTTACAGAAAGAGAAATGAAGGCACAAGTTTTAGACTCAATGGATATTGAGAGAGAAAGAGGGATAACTATTAAAGCTCAAACTGTTAAACTTAACTATAAAGCAAAAGATGGAAAAGAGTATATTCTAAACATTATAGATACTCCAGGACATGTAGATTTTAGTTATGAAGTCAGCAGGTCTTTGTATGCATGTGAGGGATCCATTTTAATAGTTGATAGCACTCAAGGAGTAGAAGCACAAACATTAGCAAACGTTTATCAAGCTTTAGATACTAAACATGAGATAGTTCCTGTTTTAAATAAAGTTGATTTGCCTGCTTCAGATTTAGAAAAAACAAAGACACAAATAGAAGATGTAATAGGTATAGATACTGAAAATGCCATACCTTGCTCAGGGAAAACAGGTGAAGGTATAGATGATATTCTAGAACAAATTATTATATCACTACCAGCTCCAGAAGGAGAAAAGGATGCAGATTTAAAATGTTTACTAGTTGATAGTTGGTACGACACTTACTTAGGAGTAGTTATTTTAGTTAGAGTTATTGATGGAAAAATTTCTAAAAATATGAAGATTAAAATGATGTCTACAAATCAAGAATATGTGATTGAAAAAGTAGGTGTATTCACTCCAAAAGCAACTGATGTTAACGGGTTAAATGCAGGAGAAATTGGCTTTATAACGACAGGTATAAAAATTTTATCAGAAACAAAAGTGGGGGATACTATTTGCGACGCAAGTAAACCACTTCAAGAAGCACTACCAGGATTTAAACCTAGTAAGCCAGTTGTATTTTGTGGATTATTTCCGGTAGATAGCTCAGAGTATCAAAAATTAAAAGATGGTTTAGGCAAGCTTCAATTAAATGATGCTAGCTTTTCGTACGAAGCAGAATCTTCTTCGGCTCTAGGATTAGGTTTTAGGTGTGGTTTTTTAGGACTTCTTCATTTAGAAATTGTTACCGAAAGGTTAGAACGAGAATTTGATATTAATCTACTAACTACAACACCTGGTGTTGTTTACAAAGTTCATATGAATAAAGGTGAAGTAATAGAACTACAAAATCCATCAAGCCTGCCAGAACCAACATTTATTAAATACATCGAGGAGCCATGGATAAAAGCAACTATTATTACACCTGATGAGTACCTAGGTGCCATAATAAAGGTTTGCCAAGATAAAAGAGGACTCCAGACTAACTTAAGTTATTCTGGGAATAGAGCAGTATTAAACTATGAAATTCCTTTAAATGAAGTTGTTTTTGATTTTAATGACAGATTAAAATCAATGACAAGTGGGTATGCTAGCTTCGACTATGAAATTATAGGTCATAGAGAGGGAGATTTAGTAAAACTTGGAATACTTGTGAATGCTGAGCCAGTAGATGCACTATCAATGATGGTACATAAAGATTTTGCTCAAAGTGTAGGAAGAGAAGTTTGTGAAAAATTAAGGGACTTGATTCCACGTCATAATTTTATGATTCCTGTACAGGCTGCAATTGGTGGAAAAATTATAGCAAGAGAAACGATAAAAGGTTTCAAAAAAGATGTTTTAACTAAAATTCATGGTGGTGGAGCTAGAGATAGAAAAAGAAAACTATTAGATAAGCAGAAAAAAGGAAAAGCTAGAGGTAAACAATTTGGAAAAGTAGAAATACCACAAGAAGCATTTATAGGTGTGTTAAAAATTAACAAAGAAAAATAAATGAAAATATTTGATTGTTTTTTATATAATGATGAGAATTTAATATTAGATATTAGACTCAATACCCTTAATACTTTTGTAGAAAAATTTATTATTGTTGAATCACAATATGATCATCAAGGAAATAAAAAAAAACTTAATTTTAAGATAGAAAATTTTAACAATTTTAAAGACAAAATAATTTATTTAGTTGTAGACAGTTTTCCCAAGGGTCTTACTAATTGGGAGAGAGAAAATTTTCAAAGAAACTATCTTACTAAAGGCTTAAGTACTGCTCTTGATGAAGACTATATTATGATATCTGATGTTGATGAAATACCAGATTTATCAAAAATTAAGGAAATTCAAAATTCAAAATTTACAGTATTTGAACAGAATATGTATTATTATAAAGTTAATATTATAAATCAAACAAATCCTAATTGGTATGGAAGCAGAATATGTAAAAAAAAATTTTTAAAATCACCACAATGGCTAAGAAACCAAAAGATTAAAACTTATTCATTTTGGAGATTTGATAAAATACGTTGGAATATTATAAAAAATGGAGGTTGGCATTTTTCATTTTTAATGACAGCAGAAGAGATAAAAAAAAAATTAAGCTCATATGCTCACTCTGAATTTAATAATGAAAAATATAACAATTTAGATAAAATAAAAAAATCAATAGCCAATAAATCAGATCTTTTTGATAGGCCTATTATTTATAAACAAATTAAATTTGATCAAACATTTCCAAATTATATTTTTAAGAATCAAGAAAAGTTCAAAAATTGGATTGTTTAATTATAAAATTTAATTAGGAGAGATGGCTGAGTGGTTTAAAGCGCACGCTTGGAAAGTGTGTGTACTGTTAAAGGTACCCAGGGTTCGAATCCCTGTCTCTCCGCCAGAAATTAAAAAAGTCCTTTAATATAGGGCCTTATTTAATGATATTATGTGAATTAATATGATTAATTTTCCTCTTTTTTTATAAAAATGTTATAATTAACTAACTTCCATTAAAAAATATGAAAAATAACTCCACATATCAAGCAGACTCCATTAAAGTTTTAAAAGGTCTTGAAGCTGTTAAAAAAAGACCAGGAATGTATATCGGTGACACCGACGATGGAACTGGTTTGCATCACATGGTTTATGAAGTTGTAGACAACTCAATAGACGAAGCTCTAGCAGGTCACTGTAAAAATATAAATGTTAAGATAAACGCTGATGGAACTATTACTGTTAGAGATGATGGTAGAGGAATACCTGTTGATATGCATAAAGGTGAAAAAATGTCTGCTGCAGAAGTTATTATGACACAACTTCATGCTGGAGGAAAATTTGATCATGATTCGTACAAAGTTTCAGGTGGCTTACACGGTGTTGGAGTTTCAGTTGTAAATGCATTATCAGAAAAATTAAAATTAGAAATAGATAGAGATGGAAATAGATATTTTATTGAGTTTAAAGATGGAACCTCAAAAGCACCACTTAAAGTTATAGGTAAATCAAAAGAAACTGGAACTCAAATAACATTTTTGCCATCAAAAGAAATTTTCTCTTCAATAAAATTTACTCCAAATATTATTATTAAAAGAATGAGAGAGCTAGCATTCCTTAATAAAGGAATAAAAATAACAATTAACGACTTAACCCAAAAAAAAGAAAAAATAATTGTATTTAAATTTGATGGCGGTGTTTTAGAATTTGTTGATTTTTTAGATGAAAAAAGAGAAAAACTTATAAACAAAACAGGAAATGATTTATTTAAAAAACCAATTTATATTGAAGGTAAAAAAGATAATATTGAAATTGAATGTTCTTTAAAGTGGAACGCAAGCTATGGTGAGGATATTTATCCTTACACAAATAATATTTATCAAAAAGATGGTGGTACTCATTTATTAGGATTTAGAAGTGCATTAACGAGAGTAATCAATAAATATGCATCAGAACATAATTTATTAAAGAAAAATAAATTAACAATATCAGGTGATGACATTAAAGAAGGTCTTACATGTGTTATTTCAGCAAAAATACCCGATCCAAAATTTTCCTCTCAAACAAAAGATAAGCTGGTTTCCTCTGAAGTGAGAATGATTGTAGAAAGTATTGTTAGCGAAAAATTATCAATATGGTTTGATCAAAATCCTACAACATCTAAAGTAATCTTAGCAAAAGTAATGCAAGCAGCATTGGCAAGAGATGTGGCTAGAAAAGCTAGAGAAAATGTAAGAAGAAAAGGAGCCTTAGAATTAAGTGGCCTACCTGGAAAATTAGCTGATTGCCAAATAGGAAAACAAGAAGGAACAGAATTATTTATAGTCGAAGGAGACTCTGCAGGTGGTTCAGCAAAACAAGGTAGAAACAGATCAAACCAGGCAGTTTTACCATTAAGAGGAAAAATTCTGAATACTTATGTTGAGGAAGTTGCTCTAAAAAAAAATAATAATAGAGATGGTAATGAATATAGAACAAAATCATTGGCTAAGATGATGTCATCTAATGAGGTTGTAACTTTAATTAATGCACTTGGGCTCGATCCAAAGAATGAAGAAATAGATTTAAAAGACTTAAGGTATGGAAAAATTATTATTATGACCGATGCCGATGTTGATGGATCACACATTAGAGCTTTATTGTTAACGTTTTTTAACAACAAACCATTTAATAAATTAATTGAAAATGGACATGTTTACCTTGCTCAACCACCTTTATTTAAAATTAACAAAGGTACAAAAGGGATTTACATTAAAGACGAAAATGAATTAGAAAATTATATTTTAAAAAATAACAAAGGTCTGCAAAAAATTAAAAAAGGAACAAAAGAATTCATTAAAGCTTATGATGAAGAAAAATCTAGAATGAGCATTCAAAGATTCAAGGGACTAGGTGAAATGAATCCAGAAGAATTATGGAGTACTACACTAGACCCCGAAACAAGAAACTTGTTACAAGTACAATATTCAAAAGATCTAAAAAAAGATCAGAATCTTATTCATACCCTGATGGGTAATGATGTTGCTTTAAGAAAAGATTTTATTGTTTCAAATGCAATTAATGTTCAAAATTTAGACATTTAATAATGAAGTTTTTTGAAACTTCAAAATATTTTTCATTAAAAAAATCTACATATATCAACCTAAGATGGATAGCTATTATTGGTCAGTTGATTACTGTAAATATAATTTATTTTATCTTTGATTTTAAATTTAATATAATTTTAGAAAATTTAATAATTTCAATTGGAATACTAAGTAACCTTTATTTGATTTATATTAATAAGAATACTCAGTTACTTGATAAAACCGCATTTTTATTCTTATTAATTGATATCTTACAATTAAGTTGTTTAATTTTTTTAACAGGAGGAATTGCAAATCCTTTCTCAATTTTTTTAATAATCCCAATTATTTTTTCATCTTCAAACCTAGGGTTTAAAAGTAATTTTCTATTAGTAAGTATTACTATTTTGATAATTATTTTACTTACCTTTTTTCATATGCCACTACCTTACCCTGTAAATGAACATTTTCACGTTGATGGATACTATTACTACTCTATGCCTATAGCATTAATTATTGCTTTAATCTTTTTAAATTATTTTGCTTTAATGTTTGGTAAGGAGTCTAGAATTAGAAAAGAAGCTTTGAATAAAATGGAAGAGATTATGTCAAAAGAACAAGAGCTGTTGTCATTAGGAGGTCAAGCTGCAGCAGCTGCTCATTCATTAGGTACACCATTTTCTACAATAAAGATTATTTCTTCAGATTTATTAAATCAATTTAAAGACAATGTTGAAGCTAAAAAAGATATTGACCTTTTGATGAGTCAGATAGAAAGATGCAGTGAAATATTAAAAAAATTAACATTAGATCCTATTATTGAAGATAATTTTATTGATAAAGATTTATCTATAGCTGATTACCTGAATGAAATTGTAAAGTCTTTTAAGGAAACAAGTAAAAAAAAATTTGTTATAAATTTTTCAGAAAACTTAAATATATTACATATTAGTAAATCCATTGAGATAGTTTATGGATTAAGAAATTTTATTGGTAATGCTAATAAATTTTCGAAGAGTAAAGTTTTTATAGGTTTGAAAAGTAATAATGACAATACTGAAATTATAATCGAAGATGATGGCGAAGGTTACCCCAACGATGTATTAAGAAAAATTGGTGAGCCTTATATTAAATCATATAAATCTTCTATAAAATCTAAATCAGGATTAGGTCTTGGTATTTTTATAGGCAAAACCTTACTTGAAAAAAATTATGCAGATATTTTATGTAGAAATTCAACAACAAGAGGTGGCGCAGAAGTTAATATCAAATGGAAGAATAAAGATCTTTTAAGCCTTTAGTGTAATTTATTTTTATTTTCAAATAATCCAGCTAGTTGTGAAATCATTACATCTCCAAGTTCATGTACATCTGTTATCTTGATAGCTTTATCATAGTATCTAGAAACATCATGCCCAATACCAATAGCTAAAATTTCAACATCACTTTTGTTTTCTATAAATTTAACTATTTTTTTTAAATGTTTTTCAAGAAAGTCTCCAGAATTAACAGATAAAGTAGAGTCGTCCACTGGTGCTCCATCTGAAATCACCATTAAGATTTTTCTTTCTTCTCCTCTTTTTTTAATTCTATTATAAGCCCAAGATATAGCCTCTCCATCAATATTTTCTTTTAAAAGTCCTTCTTTAAGCATTAAACCTATATTATTTTTAGCTTGTCTCCATTGAGTGTCTGCACCTTTATAGACTATGTGTCTTAAGTCATTAAGTCTTCCAGGGCTTTTTGGTTTATCATTTTTAGCCCAAGCTTCTCTACTTTTTCCACCTTTCCAGTTTTTAGTAGTAAAACCCAATACTTCAACCTTAACCGAACATCTTTCCAGGGTTCTAGAAAGTATATCTGCACAAAGTGCTGCAATTGTTATAGGACGCCCACGCATTGATCCTGAATTGTCGATTAACAAAGTTACTATGGTATCTTTAAAATCAAGATCTTTTTCTTTCATAAAAGATAGTGAATTATAAGGGTCCATTATAATTCTTGTTAATTTAGAGCTATCTAATAAACCTTCTTCTAAGTCAAATTCCCAAGCTCTATTTTGCTTTGCCAGTAGTTGTCTTTGTAATTTATTTGCAAGTTTAGTTATTAGATCCTGGAAACTAACAAGTTGTTGATCTAAACTTTTTCTCAATCTTTGCGCTTCTTTTATATCCTCTAAGGTTTCAGCTTTTGCAATTTCATCAAATTCTGTAGTAAAGATTTTGTATTCTTGATCTACATTATTTGAATTAGTTTTTTGCATTACATTTTCTGTGTCCTCTTTAAGAGATTCAGAATCTTCCATTTGTTTATCTGTTTGATGGTCACTAAGGTCGAAACCTGCTTCTAAACTTGTCTGTGTTTCATTTTGCTTATTTTCATCTTTTTTCCCATCTGACTGATTCTCATCATCATTTTCAGATTTGTTTTCTTGTTCATTATCCTTTTGATCATCATCTTCGTTATTATCATCATTACTTGAATTAAAAACATCCATATTTTGAAGGATTTCTGAAAATTTCAAACTATAGTTATCTTGATCTTCTAAATTTTTATTTAAAAAATCTAAATGCTTATCAATAGAGGAGGTAAAATCATTTTCCCAAAAACTTAACATTTTTGAAGACACAGCATTAAGCTCTAAATTTAAAAATTTTTTTAACATATAAAGCTCAAAAGCTTCTGTTACAGGAACATCTTCTTTGTTTTTTAACTGACCTTTATGAGTTGAAATTATTTTCTGGTTATAATTTTCAATTAAATTTTTTTTAACTCCTTTAAGCATTTTTCCACCCAAAATTTCATACCTAATTTTTTCTGCAATATTGTATAGTGACTTACATGATGGATTATTAGGCAAGTTTTTATTAAATATTTCTTTATTTGAAAACTTCTTTTTAAGTGCACCTGAATCTGTTTCTGCTCTTAATCTAACAAAATCATTTTTATTCGATAAATTTGTTACATCAAAAAAGTCTATTTTTTTTGATGTTAAATCTTTATCAATTTTTTTGATATCTATTTTGTAATCTTCAGAAATTACTTTTGCGGTAGAGATTAGAGCTTGTTTAAATTGTTCTTTAAAATTATCTTCTTTATTGCTCATTTAAATCTGAATATTGACCATCGATTCTGGCAGTTCGTCACCAAAACATCTTTGGTAGTATTCAGCTATAGTGTTCTTTTCTATATCATCACATTTGTTTAGGAATGTAACTCTAAAGGCATATCCTGTATCTTTAAAGATTTCTGCATTCTCAGCCCAATGTAATACAGTTCGTGGACTCATAACTGTTGAAATATCTCCTGCTATAAAACCTTTTCTAGTTAAAGAGGCTACCTTAATCATGCTGGATACTTTTTCTTTACCTTTGGGGTTGTTTAAATTCTTATTCTTTGCCAAAATAATTTCCATTTCTCGATCAAGGCTTAAGTAATTTAAAGATGTAACGATATTCCATCTATCCATCTGTCCCTGGTTTATCTGTTGTGTACCATGATATAGTCCAGTCGTATCTCCCAATCCAACTGTATTAGAGGTTGCAAATAATCTAAAAAATTTATTTTGTTTTATCACTTTGTTTTTATCCAAAAGAGTAAAATTCCCTTCGGCTTCTAATACTCTCTGTATAACAAACATCACATCTGGTCTTCCAGCATCATATTCATCAAATACAAGAGCGACAGGATTTTGAATAGACCAGGGTAAAATGCCTTCTTTAAATTCTGTAACTTGTTTTCCATCTTTTACAACAATCGCATCTTTGCCAATAAGATCAATTCTACTTACATGACTATCTAGGTTTACTCTAATACAAGGCCAGTTTAATCTTGCAGCAATTTGTTCGATATGTGTTGATTTGCCAGTTCCATGGTATCCCTGAACTAAAACTCTTTTATTAAATGCAAATCCAGATATGATTGCCAATGTAGTGTCTCTATCAAATTTATAATTTTTATCTATTTCAGGTACATATTCACTTTTTTTTGAGAAAGCATCAACTTCCATATCCGAGTCAATTCCAAAACTTTGTTTTAAAGATATCTTTATGTCTGGTTGTATATTTAAATTAGGTGTCAATTTTTTTCCTATATGTATTTTTTAGCTGAGTGTAAGCTAAAGTAATTAGTTTAAGTTTTTCTTCGTATTCTTTATTTCCTAAATTAATATCAGGGTGAAATTTTTTGACAAGGGTTTTGAATTTATCCTGTATTTGTTCCCATTTTAAACCAACAGAAACACCCAGAATGCTAAAAGCTTTAATATCATTAGCATCAAATTTGAATTGATTCATATGATTGTATTCACCTCTAAGTTTAGTCTTATCAAACTCATCCTTTAAGGTATTGTTCCAAAGAACTTTAAAAAAGTTATCCGAAGAACTAAAACTTTGAGTAGGTTTGTGCCAAGTCATATCTGACTTTAAAAAATCAAATACTTGCTCATCATCCATTCCTTTAAAATAATTCCAATTTTTGTTAAATTCTTTAACGTGAGGTAAGCAAAGTAGCCTGTAGCTTTTACTATTATCTTTCTCAATTGGTGCCTTGTATTCACCAATTTGAGAACAATTATTCCAGTCACAAATATTTTTCATGTTATATAATAATAAAATAATACTTATGAATATAAATGAATTAATTGCAATTGTTAAAAATAAGCTTGAAATGGAAATTGTTATTCAGAGTCTTGAAATTGAAGATAAGAGCTTCTTACATAAAAATCATAAGGGTCACCAAGAGGGAAAATTTCACCTAAAGTTAATAATAAATTCAGAAGAACTTGGTAAAATAAGTAAGATAGCTTCAACTAAAAGAATCTATAGTATTTTAGATCTCGAGTTAAAAGAGTATATTCACTCAATTCAAATTCTACTAAATTAATTCTTTCTTTAAAAAGAGACTAATATTTTTTTCATTAAACTGTAGTTTATATATTGGAGATCCTATCTTCTTAAGTAGGACCAAATTAATTTTATGTGTATTATTTTTTTTGTCTTTCTTCATAAAGGACAAAATTTTATTTAAATGTTTTATAGAAAAAAACTTATTGATGTTCTTTGGAAGGTTTAATTTATTTAAATGGTTTTCAATTAAGTTAAATTCTTTAATATCTAAAATATTATTTAATAAACTAAATTTTGCTGCTGTTTTAATGCCCAATATAACCGCCTCCCCATGGTTAAGTTTTTTTGAATATCCTAGAGTTGCTTCGTATGCGTGAGCAAAAGTATGTCCAAAATTTAAAATTTTTCTAAGACCTATTTCTTTTTCATCAGCTTCAACAATTTTCTTTTTAATAGAGCAACTTTTAAAAATTGCTTTTTCTATTAAAGGACTCTTAAGATTCAAAACTTGAGAACCATTTTTATCTAAAAAACTAAAAAATTTTCTATCAGCAATTATCGCATGTTTTAAAATTTCTCCATAGCCACATACAATTTCTCTTTTAGGTAGAGACTTCAGAAAGATAATGTCAGAAATAACTAAACTAGGTTGATAAAATGCACCAATTAAATTTTTACCATATTTGCTATTTATTCCAGTTTTACCACCAATCGAGGAATCAACTTGTGACAACAAAGTGGTAGGTATATTGATAAATTTTAATCCTCTTTTGAACATGCTGGCTGCAAAACCAGACACATCACCAGTGATACCGCCTCCGATGGAAATAACACAGTCATTTCTATTAAAATTTTTACTTAGTAGGATAGATAAAATATTATTTATACTCTTTTGACTTTTGTTTTTTTCGCTAGAGTTAAAGTAATAAACAGATATTTTTTTTTTAGGTAAAGAGTTTAAGATTTTATTTATTAGCTTTTTAGGTACATTTTTATCAGCAACAACAAGACATTTGTTGAAGTTAACTAAATTTTTTTTTAAAATTAGTTTTAGTTTATTTAAGATATTATACCCTATAAAAATTGGATATTTTTGATTACCAGTTTTTATCTGCAATTTAATTAAGCTCATAAATTTTTATAACTTTTTTTACTATCTCAGTTTTTGTAAGTTTATTACAGTTTATTTTAAAATTTGACTTTGCATATATTTTTGACCTATTTTTAATCATTTTTCTTATTTCTTGGTCTGTAGACTCAAATGCAAGAGGTCTTTTTTTACTACCCTTAATTCTTTTAGTTAAAATTAATTCATCCCAATTAAGCCAAAATGAGAAATGGTCTGTAAGAATTTTTTTCCTAATTTTGTCATTAATAAATGCACCACCTCCAAGTGCAATGACACTTTTAATTTCTTTCAAAGATCTAAGTGTAATTTTTTCTTCAAGATTTCTAAAATAAATTTCACCTCTCTTCTCAAAGATTTGCGAAATACTCATTTCAGCATTTTCTACAATCAAACTATCTATATCAATGAATGGAAGATTTAGTTCCTTAGAAACTAACTTGCCAATAGAGGATTTTCCAGACCCCATCATGCCTAAAAAAACAAGGTTTTTATTTGAATTCATAAACTTTCTTTATTGAAAAAACACAAATATGTCTTAATTTGAAATTAATAGAGAATATATGCAATTTTCAAAAAATACAAGTACCGGCAAAAGTAAAAGCTTTTTAATTAAAATGTTAATAGTTTTAACAGTTATTTTTGGTGCAGTGATATTGTTAGGCAAAGTTGATTTTCCATCCCCTATTAAAGAAATTGAAAAAATTATTCCAAATGAAAACCTTAAAATTGTTAAATAAAAAATATTTATTAGTTACTATTTTTTATTTTTTTTTTGGATTTACTGCTCAATCTCAAGAACCCATTGATATATGGAGCACTGAAGATAAAAAAGTTACAGAAAATCTTGATGTGACTGAAAATATTGAGGAAAAAAATATTGTAAAAGAGAATAGCATTTATGAGATGCAATCAAAAAAAAATTTTGAATTAAAGATAAAAGAAGATCAAACATTGATTTCAAATGAAATCAAAATTGTAGGTTTGTATGATCCTGCAGAAAATGGACTAAATATTAATATGTGGTCTAATTCAAATGGTGATCAAATCTTAAGTATATTCAAAAGAATTAATAAAATGCAGCTCTCAAAAGATGCTTCAGAAATTTTAGATATATTACTTTTAACAAACGCTTATTACCCAGAAATAAATATATCAAAAAATCAATTTATAGAATTAAAATCAAAGTGGTTTATTAAAAACTCTAACCTTCAGTTAATCGAAAATTATTTATTAAAAAATCAAATTATTAATGAACATCCAAAACTTGCTAGATTGTTGGTAGATGATTATCTTTCTAGATCTCAAGTTAAAAAAGCATGTGAAATTTTTTCTAAAATTCAAGATACTATTCAAGATGATTATTTATCAAAATTTAATATTTATTGTTTGATTAATAATAACAAAAGAGAAGAAGCTCAATTATTGCTAGATTTAAAAAAAGAACTTGGTTTCAATGATAAATTTTATGAAAAAAAAATAAGTTATTTAATGGGCTATACTGATCAGCCAGATTTAGAAGTTTCAGAAAAAACTATTTTAGAATTTCATTTATCCCATAGAACTAACCCTCAATTTAAATTTGAACCAAATAGCTCTACTTCTAAGAAAATTTGGAAATACTTATCAACATCAAATTTATTAGATAACATTAAAGATATAGAGCTTACAGATTTAGATAAAATTAGTAGTATTGAAAAAGCCACACATGAAAAACATTACGTGGAAAAAGAATTATTTCAACTTTATAAAAGATTTCAATTTAATATTAATCAATTATTAAATATTAAGGAATCCACAAAAGTATTATCAGCCATTGAATCAAGAGCATTAATCTATCAAGGAATTTTAATTACAACTGAAATTAACAGTAAACTTATACTAATAAATGCTTTAAAGAATTCATTCATAAATGAAGGTATTGAAAATGCATTTGATGTTGAGCTAAGAGCATTTTTAAAAGAAATTGATAAAGAGGAAGTTCCTTCAAATTTTACTTTATTTTATAACAATTATATAGACTCAGATAAAACTGAACTTACTAATATTAAAATAAATAATAAAATTTTACATCAATCAAAATTGATTAATTATTTTAAGGGTGAAGGGTCATTAAAAAAAACAAGCAAAGATTTAAATGATTTATTAAAAAAAATAAAAAAAAATAAAAAATACTTCTTTTCAAAGAAAGATATTATTTTAGTTGAGGCTTTTAAATCAGATGGAATTAAGGTTTCAGAAAAATTCAAAGATCTTTATGAGGTAAAAGAATCAGAAATGCCATCTGATATTCAAATATTTATTAATAGTGGTGATATGGCTGCTGCTATGCTTAGAATTGTTGAGGTTATTGGACAAGATGAGTTACAAAATATTGATGAAGACACCCTATATTTTATAATTAGTACACTTAATCAGCTAGATGCAGACCCATTAAGAAATAAAATTCTTCTTAAAATTCTTCCTTTAAAAGTTTAAAATTTATAATAAAATAATTATGAAATATGTCAGTTAAAACAATTTTAACAGAACCAAATAAGTTATTACGTCAAGTATCAAAACCAGTTGACAGTGTAAGTGATAAAGAAAGAGAGCTAATGGATGATATGCTTGATACAATGTATGATGCACCTGGTATTGGACTAGCAGCTATCCAGATTGGAGTTCCTAAAAGAATTATAGTCATGGATGTCAGTAGAGACGAAGATAAAAAAAAACCAATGTATTTTGTCAACCCTGTAATTAAAAATAAAAATAAAGAGAAGGCAAAATATGAGGAAGGGTGTTTATCTGTACCAGATCAATTTGCAGAAATAGAAAGACCTAATGCATGTGAGATTGAATATTTAGATTATCATGGAAAAAAACAACTATTAAAAGCTGATGGATTATTAGCAACTTGTATTCAGCATGAAATGGATCATCTAGAGGGAATTTTGTTTATTGATTATTTATCAAAACTTAAAAAATCAATGATTATAAAGAAACTCTCTAAAGTAAAAGTTAATAGAAAGATTCTTTAGAAGATGTTGAAAAAAATTGTCTTTATGGGAACACCATTTTTTGCTGTACCAATATTAAAATCGTTGTACCAAAATGGATATTCTGTATCAGTAGTGTATACGCAACCACCTCAAAAATCGCAAAGAGGACAAAGGATTAATAAATCTCCTATTCAGGGAATTTCTGAAACGTTAAAAATAGAATATAGAACGCCTATTTCATTAAAAAATAACAAGGAAGAGTATAATTATCTAAAGGAACTAGATGCAGATATAGCAATTGTTGTTGCTTATGGACAAATTATTCCAAAAGAATATTTAAGTTTAGTTAAGAAAGGTTTTATTAATATTCATGCCTCATTACTTCCAAAATGGAGAGGAGCAGCACCTATTCAAAGATCAATTATGAAATTAGAAAAAGAAACAGGTATTAGTATTATGAAAATAGGAGAAAAATTAGATGCAGGACCTGTTTGTAATTCTTATAAGATAGAGATCAAGATTAATGATAATTCAGAAACCATAGCTGAAAAACTATCTGCACTAGCTGCAGAAAAAATATTAGATAATATTGATGAAATTCTAGAAGATAAAATAGAATTTAAAGAACAAAACAATAATGAAGCAACTTATGCAGCTAAAATTGAAAAAATAGAAGGCCAAATAGAATGGGACAAAGCAGCAGAAAATATTATTGGTAAAATCAATGGATTATATCCAAGTCCTGGTGCTTTTTTTATTTACAATGGAGAAAGGTACAAAATTTTAAAAGCAAGCCTCGCGTATGGTAGTGGTGAAATTGGTGAGGTGTTAGATAGTTATCTAGAGGTTAGTTGTGGTAATAAAAAATCAATTAAAATTCTTGAAATTCAAAGACAAGGTAAAAGACCACAAAATATTGGTGAATTTATGCTTGGATCACAGATTAAAAAAGGTTCAAACCTAAATAATGCTTAGATATCAAATACTAATTGAATATGTTGGAACTAATTTTATTGGCTGGCAAATTCAATCTAAAGGAAAATCAATTCAAAAGTCAATTCAAAAAAAACTATCTGAACTCTTAAAAGAAAAAATATTATTAACTGGATCTGGTAGAACAGATGCGGGGGTACATGCTATTGAACAATCAGCACATTTCGAATGTAAAAAAAAAATTCAAAATCTAGATAAATTTTTAAAATCAATAAATCATTTTGTAAACGATATGAATATTTCAATTATAAAAATAAAAAAAAGAAATTTAAATTTTCATGCTAGGTTTTCAGCAAAACAAAGGATTTATAAGTATGTAATTTTTAACCGATTGAGCAGACCTTCTTTAGAAAAAGAAAGAGGATGGCATATTATTAAGGAATTAGACATCTCATTAATGAAGAAAGGTGCAAAAAAACTTTTAGGCACGAAGGACTTTTCAACATTCAGAGCATCAAGCTGTAATGCTAAAAGTCCAATTCGAACTATGAAATTAATTAAGATAAAATCAAACAAAGGAAGAATTGAAATACAATTTAAATCTCAATCATTTTTGCAACAACAAGTTAGATCAATGGTGGGTTGTTTAAAGTATTTAGCTGAAAAAAAATGGGATTTAAAAAAATTTGATTATGTTTTAAAATCAAAAAAAAAAATACTTTGTGCTCCACCTGCGCCGGCTGAAGGACTATTTTTAGAAAAGGTTATTTATTAAAGTTTTGTTGACCAATACTGAATTTTTTATTAATTCTCCATCTGGACTCAGCTCGAACAATATATCCACAACAATTTTTAGAACGGCACTTACATGGAAATTGTTTATAGTCTTCATCGTAACCAAAACCATAATCAGCTGTTATCTCTTCATCTTTTTTAATATCTTTTATAGCAACAACCCATAATTTTAAGCCAGTCCCATTATAATCGCAGTTGTTAGAGCAGGAGTGATTTATTAAACGTGCAGTGTTCCAAGAAACATCACCATCCATGTCGTACTTTTTATTTAAATTAAATAAATAGATAGGCTTTGCATTGTCAAATTTTTGTGATTCTTCCGTTTGTTTCTTGGTAATAATTTTACCAACATAATCAATAATTCTAGTACCTTCTTTGATATCTTTTGTAGCGTATAGACCACGACCCTTTTTATCAATGTTAGACTTTTTAATTTTATAAAGTTTCATTGTGAATTCTTTAATGCGTATTGAGAAATTATCAATTAAATTCTAGTAAAGCTTTTACATGCATCTCAGTGCTTTCTTGAAGTGCTAATAGATCGTATCCACCTTCTAAAATTGACACTACTTTTCCATCACAATATTTTTTGGATAGTTCGAGTGTCCTTTTAGTAATATTATAAAAGTCTTTTGATTCTAATTGGAATTGTGCTAATGGATCGTCTTTATGGGCATCAAACCCTGCAGAAAGTAAGATAAATTCAGGTTTAAATTCTTTAATTTTCTTTAGTACAAATTCATAGGCATTTAAATATTCTTTTGAGGTTGTTCCAGCTGGCAAGGGAATATTCAATATATTGTTATGTTTTCCTTTTTCATCATTCGTGCCTGAACCTGGATAATAAGGGTATTGATGAGTGGATATGTATAGAACTTTTTCATTATCGTAAAAAATATCTTGAGTACCATTTCCATGATGTACATCAAAATCAATAATTGCTACCTTTTTTAGTTTGTATTTATTTATAAGGTAATTAGCTCCAACAGCCACATTGTTATAGATACAAAAACCCATAGCTTTATTTTTCTCTGCATGATGCCCTGGAGGTCTAACGGCACAAAAAGCGTTTTTAAAATTTTTATTTTGAACACCATCAATAGCTGTAATAATTGAACCTACGGCATCTGACGTAGCATCCTTACTTCCTGGTGAAACAATCGTATCTCCATCTAAAAAAGATAATCCTTTTTCAGGAAAAGATTTTTCTACGAAATTTATATAATTAAAATTGTGAGTTATTTCTAAAAGTGATCGGTCAAATTTAGAAGGTTTTTTCCAAACTAAATCTTTATTATCTAATTTTTTAAAATTATCGATAACTACTGTAACTCTATCAATTTTTTCTGGATGGCCATCGCCTGTATTATGATTCTGATAAGTGTCAGAGGTTATTAAACCAGTTTTCATTTAAAATAATTTTCTAAAATATTATAATATATTTTAGTCAATTTTTTTAGATCTGAAATAGATACTGCTTCATCTACTTTATGCATTGTTTTACCCACTAGACCAAATTCTAAACATGGAGCAATTTTTCTAATAAATCTTGCATCTGAAGTTCCACCTGTTGTAGAAAATTGAGGTTTAATTTTTGTGATTTTTTTTATTACATCTTGAATCATGTAAGTTGTTTTATTGGGCTTAGTTAAAAATGCCTCACCTGATACTCGATACTCAGTTTTAAAATTAGATTTATTTTTTTTAGTAACTTTTTTGAAAATTTTATTTAATCTATTCTTTAAGCTAGAAGAAGAATGTTTATTGTTAAATCTTATGTTAAAAGTAGCTTTTGCAAGCCCTGGAATAATATTATCTGCTGTATTATCGATATTAATTTTAGTTACTTCTAAATTTGTTGGTTGAAAATCTCTTGTTCCTTTATCAAATTTTATTTCTTTTATTTCATTTAGTATTTTGATCAATGAAGTTGATGGATTTTTAGCACGATGAGGATATGCAACATGACCTTGAGTTCCAATTATAGTTAATTCAGCATTGATACTTCCTCTTCTACCAATTTTAATCATTTCACCAAGTTTATTAGGGTTTGTTGGCTCACCAACCAAGCAAAAATCTATTTTTTCTTTTTTCTTTTTTAAGTAATCAACTACTTTTTTAGTACCATTAATTGCAACACCTTCTTCATCGCCAGTTATTAATAAACTAATTGATCCGTTAATTTTTTTATTATTTAATACAAAGTTATTTACTGCAACAACCCAGCTTGCAATTGCACTTTTCATGTCATTAGCTCCTCTACCAATAAGATGATTTTTTTTAATAGCCGGACTAAAAGGTTTAATCGTCCAATCTTTTATATTTCCTGGAGGTACTACATCTAAGTGACCAGCAAACATAAAGTTTGGTTGAGAGTTACCCAATCTTGCATATAGGTTTTTAACTGGTTTAGAATTTTTATCTTTAAACTCTAGAATCGTACATTTAAATCCAATAGCAGTTAATTTTTTAGATAAGAATTTCATTATTCCAGCATCAACAGGTGTAATGCTTGGAAATCTTATTAGCTCTTTAGCTAATGTGATTTCATTATAAGTTGGCATTTAGTCTCTTAATAGGTCGTTAATAGAAGTTTTAGATCTAGTTTTTTCATCAACTTGTTTAATAATTACCGCACAATATAAAGCAGGACCTTTACCATCTTTACTTGGAAGACTGCCTGGTACTATCACTGAGTACGGTGGAATTTTTCCATAGATTACTTCACCAGTTTCGCGGTAAACAATTTTTGTAGATTGACCAATAAATACACCCATAGATAATACAGATCCTTCTCCAACAATCACTCCTTCAACTATTTCTGAACGAGCCCCAATAAAACAATTATCTTCGATGATAGTGGGGTTAGCTTGCATTGGCTCTAATACACCTCCAATTCCAGCACCACCTGATATGTGGCAATTCTTTCCTATTTGTGCACAAGACCCTACAGAAGCCCAAGTATCCACCATAGTTCCTTCATCTACATAAGCTCCAATATTTACAAAGCAAGGCATTAGTACTGCGTTCTTTCCAATAAAAGACCCTTTTCTAACTGGAGAATTTGGAACCATTCTAAAACCAGCTTTTATATGATCTTCCTTAGTCCAACCTGCTGTTTTACCTTTTAGTAAATGAGACTTATCATACCAACTACTATATGGGCCGCTCAATGAATCCATATCATGAGTTCTAAAACTTAACATTATTGCTTTTTTAACCCACTGGTTAACTATCCACTCATTACCATTTTTTTCAGCAACTCTTAGCTCCCCTTTATCAACAAGTTCAATCGTTTGATTGATGGTATCTAATATAGACTTATCTGATTTATTATTGATGGAGTCTTTATTGTCCCAAGCTGCATTGATAATGATTTCAAATTCTTCCATAGTTTTATTTTATCGTTAGTAGGTTAGTTTCATTGTGCTTTTAATATATTAATTTCTTGAAGAAAAGAAGGCAAGTTCTTAATCTTATAATCAATATATGCTTTATCTGCATCTTTTTTTGCAAATACTTCATCATTCTCAAGCCAGCAAGTTTTCATTCCTAGGTTTTTAGCTTGTTCTAAATTATGAGCGATATCTTCAATCAATATTGATTTTGTTGGATCAAGATCAAATTTTTCTACTATCTCTTTATAAGGTTCAATTTTTGGTTTTGGAATAAAATTAGCATCAACAATATCAAATGCTCCATCAAACAACCCATCTATACCTAATTGTTTAGTTACATTTTCTACATGCGCATGAGAACCATTGGTAAAGATATATTTTTTTTCTTTAATTTTAATTAATTCTTCTCGTAATAATTCATCTTTAGGAAGCCAGCTAATATCAATATCATGAACAAATTCTAAAAATTCATGTGGATCAATCTTATCGTGATTCATTAATCCTGATAATGTTGTTCCATATTCATAGAAGTATTCTTTTTGAATTTCTCTTGCTTTAATTAAATCGACATTAAATTTCTTTGAAATAAAAGAAGACATCTTTTTATCAACTTCAGAAAAAACCTTTGTTTGTCCAGAATACAAAGTATTATCTAAGTCGAATAGCCAGTATTTAGTATCAATTAAATTTTTCATTCTCTAATTAAAGTTCCTGAACCTTTATCAGATAATAGTTCAAAAAGGAGTGAGTGATTTTTTCTTCCATCAATTATTACAACTGCCTTAACCCCATTACTTGCAACATCTAGACAATTCTTAATTTTAGGTATCATTCCACCAGAAATTACCTCTTGATTAATTAATTCATTAGCTTTTTTAGAATTAATTTCAGAGATTAGTTTTTTTTCACTATCTAATACGCCCTCAACATCACTAATGATCATTAACCTTCTAGCTTTTAGCTCAATTGCGATTGATCCTGCGGCGGTATCAGCATTTATATTAAAAGTCTGATTGTCTTTATCCAAACCTAAGGGTGCAACAACAGGTACTTCGTTCGATTTTATTGTTTCAATTAAAAATTCTTTGTTAATTTCAGTAGGTGTTCCTACAAATCCAAGGTTTTTGTTTTCTTGTATGACAGTAATTATACTGTTCTCTTTTGAAGTAATCCTTTTTGCTTTGCAGGCCAACTCATTTAAAGCTTCAACAATCTCTTTATTAAATTTGATTAATACATCCTCAACTATGTTGATAGTATCTTTATCGGTAACTCTTAGTCCGTTAATAAAATTACTTTTAATATTAACTTCTGAAAGTTTACTGTTAATTCTTTTTCCACCTCCATGAACAATTATAGGATTGAAACCAAGTTTTTTTAAAACGACCACGTCTTCAATAAAAATTTTAAATAATTTAGGATCAACTAAAACACTACCACCACACTTAATGATAATAAATTCATCATTATACTTTTCTAAATATTTTTTTACTTCTTCAACTGTCGGGCCGTCCTTAGGTAGGATGTTTATTAATTCTTCTTCTTTTAATGATGACATTTATGTTGTTTTGATAGTCATTTTTCTTTGAACAATATATTGTTGAATCATTGTGAAGATGTTGTTGAAGCTCCAGTAGATCACAAGACCTGCAGGAAATGGTGCGAGAATTACAGTTAAAAATACTGGAAAGAACATAAATATTTTAGCCTGTATAGGATCTGGTGGAGTAGGGTTAAGCTTTTGTTGTATGAACATTGTGATACCCATAATGATCGGCCATGCACCTATTAATAAGAAAGAAGGTGGATCCCACGGAAGTAAACCAAAAACATTAAATAAAGATGTTGGATCTCTATCACTTAAGTCATGTATCCATCCATAAAATGGCATGTGTCTCATTTCAATGGTTACAAATAATACTTTATATAGTGCAAAGAAAACTGGAATTTGAACCAGAATAGGTAGACAGCCACTCATAGGATTAACTTTTTCTTTTTTATAAAGAGCCATCATTGATTGTTGCAACTTCATTTTATCATCCTTGTGCAACTCTTTCAGACGAGCCATTTCAGGCGCTAATAACTTCATTTTTCCCATAGACTTAAAACTAAAGTTGGCAAGAGGAAAGAAAGCCAATCTAATACAAATAGTGACAGCAATAATTGCTAAACCGTAATTACCAAGTAATTTAAAAAAGTAATCCAATACAAAAAATAAAGGTTTTGTAATGAAATACATAAATCCCCAATCAATCGCTAGATCAAATTTATTGATATCTAAATTTTCAGCATAACCATCAATGACATTTACTCTTTTAGCAGCAACTATAATTTGAATTTTTTCTTCAATTGAAGTGTTTGCTTTAACTTCAATACCTTTGGTTGATATGTAGTTTGCTCTGAATTTATTTTTATAGTCAAAAGTTGTTTTAAACTCTTTACCTTTAGGTGGTACAACTGATGTAACCCAAAACTTATCTGAAATAGCAACAAATCCTTCTTGTGCAATTTGAGTAAACTTCTTTTCCTGAATATCGTCGTAATCTTCTTCAATTAATTGATCATCAAGTACAGATAAAAACCCTTCATGCAAAATATAGAAGCCAGATATTTCTGGTAATTTATTTCTAATTATTTGTCCGTATGAGTAAAAATTATAAGATTTATCTGATCTGTTAATTATTTTTTCTTTTACAGTAAACAAAAATTGATCATCTAAACTTATATGTTTCTCAAATGTAATATCTTGAGTATTGCTCCACGTTAGTTTCACCGGACTATTATTAGTTAATTTTTTATTTCCAGAAACTTCCCAGACCGTAGAAGCATCAGGTATATCTATATTTTTATTAGTACTTACAAAACCACTTTCAATTAAATAACCATCTTCAACATTTCTTGGGTTTAATAAGGTTATTTTATCACTTCCATTAAGTTCAATATTATACTCTTTGAAAGTTAGGTCATCTATTGTTGCACCCTTTAAAGAAATTGACCCAACAACACTTCTATTTTCAAATTGAATTCTATCATTTTCTTTTAAAGCATCTGTTCTTGAAAGTTTTGCAAAGTTTTCATTTTTATCTAGGGTAGGAGTGTCTTCATTATTTTCAATTTTATTTTGCTCAGCTAGATTTTTTTTAATAGTTGCAGGATCAGGCTGAAAAAAAAGAGAGTATAATATAATAACAGCTGCTGATAAGGATATTGCTGCGATTACGTTTCTAGTATCCATTATTTCTTAGCCTTTAATTCTTTGTTTACTGGATCAAATCCTTCACTACCACCCAACATCTTAATAGGATGACATGAAAATATTCTTTTAATGCTTTTTGAGATCCCTTTAATTAGCCCATATGTTCTTAAACATTCAATTGTATATTCTGAGCAAGTTGGAAGATATCTGCACGAAGGAGTTAAGTAAGGGCTAATAACTATTTTATAAAATTTGATCAGGCCAATTAAAATGTTTGATATAATATTCATTACTTAATCTTTTCTATGTCTTGGAATAAAGTATCTTTTATTATCGCATATTCATTGTTTAGCATAGTTATTTTCGCAATAACGAGGTAAGAATAATTAAAGTTTATCGATAATTTTTTTACAGCTTCGTTCATTATATTTCTTAATCTTCTTTTAACCTTATTTCTCTTTACGGCACCACGGATTAGTTTTTTTTTAGCTACAAAGCTAATATTTAGTTTTTTATTATCTTTACCTTCAAGAGGGCCAAAAAAAAGAGTGATATATTTATTTGAGACTTTTTTCTTCTTAAGTAAATTTTTGAAATCGTCGTTTTTAGAAAGAGCAACAATTTTGCTTTTCATTTAGTTTAGCTTATTTACCTTTTGGCTTTTTTTGAGTAGATGACACTGTAAGATCCTTACGTCCCTTATCACGCCTTCTTTTAAGAAGTTTTTTTCCACCCTTAGTTGCCATCTTTGATCTGAAACCATGTTTCTTAAGACGCTTTCCAACTTTAGGCTGATATGTTCTTTTCATAGAATTTATTTAAGTTTTTTTAAATTTCGCTCTTTATAGTAATTATATGTATAAATAGCAAATAGAAGATTTTATAATACTTTCAGTTAATTATGCAAAAATCAAAAAAAGTTAAGATAACTTTAGGTTTATTTTACCTTCTAGTTGTTTCTTCATTTTTATACTTTTTTTTATCAAATTTCACCTTTGATGAATTAACCAGCTATGATTTTATTAAAAATAATAGAGATTATTTTTTTGATTTAAAGCAAACTAATTTAATTTTAATTTCTTTAGTATTTATAATATCTACAATTTTTTGGGTTCTCATGGCTGGATTTGGTTTACCAGTTGCACTCCTAGCAGGGTTTATTTTTGGCAAGTGGCTTGGAACATTTATTTTATTAATTGGAATGACTATTGGAGCAACAACTCTTTATATACTGGGTAATTATTTTTTTAAAGAAGTGATTAAAGAAAAGTTTTTAGATAGATTCAAAAATTTAGAAATAAGATTTAAAAAGTCAGAATTTACCTATCTATTGATTTATAGATTTATTGGTGGAATTCCTTTTGCACTATCAAATGTATTACCTTGTATTTTCAATGTTAAAGTAGCCAATTTTTTTTGGGCAACACTAATAGGTCTGACACCACAATTTTTTTTACTTGTTTCAATTGGAAGTGGACTTGAAAAGATTATAGAAAAAAATTTAGAAGCTCCAAGAATAATAGACTTGATATATTCTCCTGATATTTACACCCCAATACTTGCGTTTGTAGCTTTAATAATAATCACTCTTATAGGTAAAAAAATATTCTACAAGAGGTAGTTTGGTGCCCCCACAAAGAATCGAACTTTAAATTTATCCTTACCATGGATATGTTATACCATTTAACTATAGGGGCTATTTTGGTATTTATTGAAGTATTTCTATAATAAATCATTTTTTTCAAAATATTGCCTTAATTTTTTTCTTATAATGATTTATATCTAGCTGAGGAAAATTATATGGGAATTCATTACGATTATAAATCTACTAAAGGCAACAAGCTGATGGAAAAGCAAGCGAAGAGAGAGAAAAAGCTTGCAGAAAAAAGAGCAAAGCGTGAAGCTAAAGAAGGTCCAAAGATACAAGAAGAGCCAGAGAAAACATTAGATGCATCAAAACCTATCACTTTAGATTTCTTAACTAATCCAGATAAATAATGAGTGATAAAGAAAAAAAAGAAAGATTAAGTTTAGCACTCAAAAAAAATCTTAAAAAAAGAAAAATCTTCGAAAAAAAAAACAAGAAGAAAAGTAAATAATGTCAGTACTTTCCGATAAATCTATAAGAAAACTTGCACTTGAAGAAAACATGATTTCTCCATTTGTAGACAAGCAAGTAAGGGATGGTAAGATCTCTTATGGTCTAAGTTCATTTGGTTATGATGCAAGAGTAGCTGATGAATTTAAGATATTTCACAATGTAAACTCATCTATTGTTGATCCTAAAAAATTTACTTCTGATAATTTTGTTACAAAGAAAGGCTCTGAATATATTATTATTCCTCCAAATTCTTTTGCTCTAGGAACCACAATAGAGATTTTCAAAATCCCAAGAAACATCATGTGTATTGTTGTTGGCAAAAGTACGTATGCAAGAACTGGAATTATAGTTAATGTAACACCAATTGAATCAGAATTTTTTGGGACTGTTACTCTAGAATTTTCAAATACCACTCCGCTACCAGCAAAAATATATGCAAACGAAGGAGTTGCTCAATTTTTATTTCTTAAAGGAGATCAGGCTCCAGAAACTTCGTACGCTGACCGTAAAGGTAAATATATGGGTCAATCTGGAGTAACTTTACCAAAAGTATAATAATGAAAAAATTGGAAGTCTTTGGAGCGGCAAAGCTCAAAGGAAAAATTATAATTTCAGGCTCAAAAAATGCTTCACTACCAATCTTGGCTGCCACCTTGTTATCAGATAAAAAAATATCTTTAACAAATTTACCAAAAGTAAAAGATATTGAAACGATGATATTATTATTGAAGTCTTTAGGTTCAACTGTAGTGAATAAAAAAAAAATAATTATTAAAAATAATAAACAAATTAAAAATTTTGCAGCTTATAGTTTGGTTAAAACTATGAGGGCAGGAATACTAGTTTTAGGTCCATTGCTAGCAAAGTTTGGCAAAGCAAAAGTATCTTTACCAGGTGGCTGTGCAATTGGCACAAGACCAGTCGATATTCACCTGCAGGCCCTATCTAAACTTGGAGTAAAATATAAAATTATTCAAGGATATGTCTATGCAAATGCCCCGAAAGGGTTAATTGGAGCAAATATTAAATTTCCAAAAATTTCAGTTGGAGCTACTGAAAATTTGATTATTGCATCATGTTTAGCTAAGGGAAAAACAACTTTATCAAATTGTGCAATAGAGCCTGAAATTAAAGACTTGGTTAATTTTCTAATTAAAATGGGTTGCAATATTAAATGGACTGCAAAAAGAACTATTAAGATCCAAGGTGTGAATAATCTTAGTGAAATAAATTACCAAGTAATGCCCGACAGAATAGAGGCGGGCACCTATTTAATAGCTGCAGCTTTAAATGAAGGAAATTTAAAGATTGTAGGAATTGATCCAAAAATTATCAGTACAGAAATCAATATTTTAAAAAAAGTTGGTGCAAAAATCATTCAAAATAAAAACGAAATATTAATTCAAGGAAGTAAAACAATTAAAAGTATGAATATTAAAACATCTCCTTACCCTGGATTTCCAACTGATTTACAGGCACAAATGATGGTCTTGTTGTGTAAAGCTAATAAGAAATCTTATATAAAAGAAGAAATATTTGAAAATAGGTTTATGCATGTTGCAGAGCTAAATCGAATGGGAGCAAAAATTTCTATCAATGGAAATAAAGCCTCAATAGAAGGTAATATTAAATTTGAAGCAGCAGAACTAATGGCAACAGATCTAAGAGCATCCGTATCTTTAATACTAGCAGCACTTACTTCTAACGGAAAGTCTGTAATTAATAGAATATATCATCTTGATAGAGGATATGAAGGCATAGAAAAAAAATTAAAAAAAATAGGTGCAAAAATTAGAAGAATTAATTAATGAAAAAAAAATATTTAGCAAAAATTATTGCAAACGATAATGAGGGACTGCAAATGATTTCAGCTTGCTGTGAAGGGGCTGAGATCAAAGTCAATGACATCAAGTATCTTCAAACAAATAAGGTTTTTCTGTTATCATTAAAGCGAACCAAAATTGAAACAGAAAATGAGGGCAAAAAAATAAATAGTATCTGCAAATTTGAATTTGTGGATAGCGTTAAATCTAAAAATATAAATCAAGATGATATTGATCAAAAACTTAAATTAATAACTATGGAATACTTAAAAAATAATAACAATTATGAGATAAGCTTAATTTTTACTAATAATGCATATATAACTTTATCGACAGAAATAATTGAAGTAACTCTAGATGATCAAAGCAAGGTTGATTAATGATTAAGATATTAGATAGTAAAATTAAAAACTTTGATACAGTTTTCGATAAACTGCTATCTAAACGAAAAAAAAAAGTTCAGCTTAACTCAGTTTTTGTTACTAAAATTATTAAAGACGTTAAAAAAAACGGTGATAAAGCTGTTTTAAAATATGAAAAAAAATTTACTAAAAATAGTATTATTATTCCAAATCCTAAAAAAATAACCAAAACTATAAAATCCCTAGACCCAAAAGTTAAAAAAGCAATCGATCTTGCTTATAATAGAATTTATAAATTTCATTCATTACAAAAATTTAAAAATATTTCTTATACAGATAAACTACAAAATAAATTAGAATATAAGTATCTTCCAATTGAGTCAGTTGCAATTTATGTTCCAGGTTCAACAGCTTCATATCCATCAAGTGTTTTAATGAATGCTATCCCAGCTCTTGTTGCTGGTGTTAAAAGATTGGTAATGATTAACCCAAGTCAAAAAGGAAAGCAAAACCCAGCAGTATTGTATGCTGCAAGAAAATGTAAAATTAAAGAGATCTATTCAATAGGTGGGCCATCAGCAATTGCAGCAATTGCATATGGTACTAAAAAAATTAAAAAAGTTGATAAAATTGTAGGCCCAGGAAACTCTTATGTGGCAGCTGCAAAAAAAGAAGTCTTTGGTGATGTTGGAATTGAAGGAATGATTGCTGGTCCTTCAGAGGTAACAATAGTATGTGACAAGTTCTCTAATCCAGAATGGATTGCAAGTGACCTTATAGGACAAGCAGAACATGATAGTCTTGCTCAATGTATTTTAATTTCAAAAGATAAATTAATTATCAAAAAAGTTAACGATGAAATTAATAAACAATTGAAAAACTTACCGAGAACTACAATTGCAAAAACTAGTTTAATTGGTAATGGAATTTTAATTTATATGCCCTCAGATAAAAAAATTATTGATACAGTAAATAAGATTGCTCCTGAACATTTGGAGTTAAATATTAAAAACTATAAAAAAATGGTTGGACAAATTAAAAACTCAGGATCTATCTGTTTAGGAAAATATGCTGTAATGGCAATGACAGATTATAATGTTGGCTCTAATCATGTATTACCAACTAATTCTTCAGCAAGATATTCAAGTGGAGTTAGTGTTAATGAATTTTATAAAAGAATTTCATATATAAACCTATCAAAAAAAGGGATTGAAACCCTTGGTCCATCAGTTATAACACTTGCAAACTACGAGGGTTTAGCGGGACACGCTAAGTCGGTAGAAAAAAGAATTAGGAGAAAATAAATTTGTCAAAACAAGAAATGCTGTCGTTCTCAGGAATTGTTGAGGATTTATTACCGAATGCAATGTTCAGAGTTAAATTAGAAAACGGCCATATTGTTACAGCTCATGCTGCAGGCAAATTACGTAAGAACAGAATTCGAGTACTTCAAGGTGATAAGGTTCAAGTTGAAATGACACCTTACGATTTGACCAAAGGTCGTATCACTTTTAGAGGTTAATATGGGGCCCTGTAGCTCAGTTGGTAGAGCATCGGATTGAAAATCCGTGTGTCACTGGTTCGAGTCCAGTTGGGGCCACCACCACCTCTCTTAAAAATTTAAAAATAAGGTCAACGTCTTTTTATATTTATGTGTTGAAAATTATTCTTAATTGTCTAAAAGACTGCTCATGATTATAAATATTACATACAGAGAGACTTCAAGAAGTACTCATAGACTTTGTTTCCATAGCCTTTAGGCTATTTATTTATAATATAATTTTAAATCCACACAAAAATAATATAAAAACAAGGAATGCCTGCGTAGTATAACGGTTAGTACGATAGTTTGTGGAACTATAGGATTTGGTTCGATTCCAAGCGCGGGTACCAAAAAAAAATGAATAAAGAAAATAAATTAATTCCTGGGTTACCCTCAGGATTTGAAGACCGATGGGGCAAGAAATTAATTCTCAAGAAAAAGTTAATTAATATTATTGAAACTAATTTTATAAAATTTGGTTTTGCTGCTCTTGAAACTCCTTCATTTGAAATTTCAGAAAATATTGGATCATTTCTTGCAGACGATGATAGTAATTCTATGTCTGACGTATTCTCATTTAAAGATGGTGAAAAAAATATTACTCTTAGATATGATTTATCAAGTCCATTAGCTAGATTTGTTGCTCAAAACAATCAAGAATTACCCTTACCTTATAAAAGATATCAAATGGGTGATGTCTGGAGAAACGAAAAAGCAGGTAATGCTCGTTATAGAAGCTTTTTACAATGTGACGCTGATATAGTTGGTAACGTTAACCCAGCCCAAGCAAATGCTGAACTTTGTAATTTAATTGCAAGTACTCTTCTTGCCTGTGGTTTAAAAAATGATCAGTTCGTTGTTAACATTAGTAATAGAAAAATTGTTCAAGGTTTAATTGAAGACCTTAAAATATCTGAAAATAAAAAGATAAAGGTTATGAGAACAATAGATAAATTGGATAAGCCTGGCTTTGGTTTAAGAGGAGTTGAAGATTTATTAAAAAAAGAAAGAGTAGATGTAAGTGGAGCGGTTACAAAAGGTGCTGACTTAACTGACGATCAAGCTTCACAAATAATCAACTTCTTAAAAGTAAAAGATTTAAAAGAATTAAAAGAAAATTTAAAAAACCCTTTATCTCAAGAAGGAATTAAAGAACTAGAAGATCTGTTGGAAATAGCAAGTTACGGAGATTATTTAGATCAAATAAAGACGAACTTTACAATTGTTAGAGGGCTTGCTTATTATGACGGTTTTTGTGTTGAAACTAATTTAAATTTTAAGACAACAAATAATAAAGGTAAAGAAGTTGATATAGGAAGTATTTGTTCAGGTGGACAATATAATAAATTAATTTCAAGATTTAAGGGAGTTGATATTCCTGGAACTGGAATGAGTATTGGTGTTGACCGATTATTATTTGCAATGATGCAACTTGATCAAATTGAAGTTGATGAGAAAAAACCAGTTATTATTTGTGTAATGGATGAAAAGTATTTAAAAAATTATTATGAGATTTTAAAAGTTTTAAGAGACAATAATATTAACTCTGAAATATTTTTAGACAGTAAGAAAAATCTAGGCAAACAGTTAACGTATGCGAATAAGAAACAATGCCCGGTAGCTATTATTTGTGGTGAAAATGAATTTAAAGATAATACGATTACTTTAAAAAACCTTTTAGGAGTTAAAGGTGAAAACAATCAAGTATCGTTCCCAAAAGAAAAATTAATTGATGAAATCAAAAAATTTATCTGAAAAAATCCTTAGATCGGTTAAATCTAAAGGGTTTAAATATATTGATTTACCTTCAGTAATTGAAGCCAATCATATTGTTCAACGATCTGGGGAAAATTTTAGAAAGTTTATTTTTTCATTTACTGATCAAAATGGTAGTGAGCTTTGTCTAAGACCAGACCTTACAATAGCATCATGTTTAAGGTACTTAGAAAATAATCTTAAAGGAAAAGAGAAAATATTTTATAGCGGTCAGGCTTATAGAAAATCAAATAACAAAAAAGATTCAATTGTTAGAGACCAAGTTGGCTTTGAGATCATTGGCTCTAAAGACGAAAAAAAAGATGATAAGGAAATTATTAATACAGCCTTAAAATCTCTGTCTAATTTACAATATTCATCAGGAACTTTAAAAATTGGTAATGTTGAGATTTTCAATTTATTAATTTCAAAACTAGATATCCCGAAAAGATGGAAATTAAGACTTTCAAGGCATTTTTGGAGAGAAGAATACTTCAATGATTTATTAAAAAGGTTAGAGACAAACTCTGATGTAGATCCAACAATTGTTGAAGTTGATAAAAAGAGATATCAAAAAATGTTAAAAGATAATCAGCAAACAGTAGTTGCGGGTAGATCAATTGAAGAAATCTTAAAGAGATTTGATAATAAGATTAAAGATCCAAGAAGAGCTAGTAGAGGTAAAAATGTTTCAAAAATTATTAAAGAGTTTTTAAAAATTAATTGTCCAATAGGACAAGCTGCTGAAAAACTCAATATCTTTTTTAAAAAAAATAAAATTAGCTTAATTGTAGATCAAAAATATTTTCCAACCTCATTAAACAAAATTCAAAAATTAAATGTAGAGTTCTCCGCGTCTTTTGGGCGTCAATTAGAATATTATACAGGCATGGTATTTAAAATTGATATTAAGTCTAAATCTAAAAATATTAATATTATTAATGGTGGACGATACGACAAACTAATTTCAGACCTTGGATCAAAAAAAAAAGTTCCAGCAGTAGGAGCTGCTTTAAATTTAAACTACTAATGATAAAAAATATTATTAACATTGGAATCCCAAGCAAAGGCAGATTGAGAACTGATATCTTAAAAATATTTAAAAAAAATAAATTAAATTTAGTCTCAGAAAGAGGTGAGAGAGATTTATTGGGATCTATTAAAAACTTAAATAATGTTAAAGTGTTATATCTTCATGCAAGAGAGATAGTTGAAAGACTTGGAGATGGCTCTTTAGATCTTGGCTTTTCTGGATGTGATTTATTAAAAGAGAGTGAAGTTAATATTCATAAGAAGATAAGTGTTGTTAAGAATTATGGATTTGGCAAAGCAACATTGGTTGTTGCTATTCCAGACCCTTGGATTGATGTTCAAACAGTTGCTGATTTAGAAGAAATTGCTTTTGAATTTAAAGATAAAAAGAAAAAAAGATTAAGAGTAGCAACAAAATATCCCAATTTAACTAGAGAGTTTTTGTTTTCAAAAGGAGTTACGCAATTTAAATTAGTTAGTAGTTTAGGTGCAACTGAAGCTTACCCTTTTACTGGGTCATCTGAAATTATAACTGATATTACTTCATCTGGTGAAACTCTAAGAGCGAATAACCTTAGAATTCTCAAAGATGGTGAAATTTTAAAGTCAGAAGCTTGTATGATGGCTTCAAAATCTTCTTTAAAAAGTAGTCTGGTTAAAAAATTAGTTAAGCTACTTTCTAAGTAAAGTATCTTTTACGTAAATTAAAATAATCCTAATAATATCAAGGTTTCTAAGTACTGCATAAGCCACAACAATAGCTCCAATAATAAGTAGTATTTTTAGTATTAAGATTAATTCCATAGAGACAGTTTTAAATAATTACATATATAAATCAAATTTTTACTATAAAATATCTCCTAGAATCATGGACATAATTTTATTAACAGTATTAGTCTTATTGCTAGGAGTTGCTTTAGTAATCCTTTATCTAAACTTAAAATCTAAGCCAAAAGATGAGAGCGAAAATAAAGAAGCTGAGGAGATGGCTAATTTAAAAACAGAAATTACTTCATTAAAAGATACCTTAAATACTACTATTAATACTTCACTTGGTTCAATGTCGACTTCATTTACCGCTCTATCAACTGGAGTGACTAAAGATATGACAGAGGCTTTAACCAAAGTTGATGAAAAAGTAGGAAACTTCAATAGTCAGGTCGAATTATTAAATAAAAGCCAAGAAGGTATAACAAAAATTTTAGCTGGTGTTAAAAAATATGGAACTCTTGCAGAGTTTTCATTAGATGCTCTAATCAAAGATCTATTACCTGCATCACAATTTCAGACGAACGTTAAGATGAAAGAAGATACAGGTGAAAATGTTGAATTTGCAATCAAACTTCAGGGCGATGTAATGGTACCTGTAGACTCACATTTTCCAGTAGAAAAATTTAAAGCAATTACCGATGGTTATGATGCTGATGATAAAAAAGCTGTTGCAGATGCAAGAGCAAAATTAGCTGCTGCATTTAAAGCAAAAGCTAAAAGTGTTAATGAAAAATATATTGTTCCACCAAAAACTACAGATTTTGCAATTGTTTATGCTCCAACCGAAAGTTTATATAAAGAATTAACTGAATACCAAGATCCAACTACTAAAGAATTATTAACTCAAGAATTAATGAAAAAATATAAAATTGTAATCTGTGGTCCTAATACCCTTTCAGCTTATTTACAATCTTTGCACATGGGCTTTCAATCTTTAAAAGTTCAAAAAGGTGCAACTGAAATCTATGATCACTTAAAAACAATTAGCTCAAGATTTGGAAAACACTTTGATAATATAGTTTCTCTTAGAAAAAAATTAGAAGAAGCAATGATTGTTGTTGATAAGTTTGGGACAGATGCAAGATCGATTAGCAGAAGCCTAGAAAATATTAAAGATCCTGAACAAGTTGATAAAGCTGTTCAAACAGAAAACGTAGAAAAATTTGTTGATCATTCAAAACAAGCAAAAAATTAATTTCTTTTTTTCTTCAATACCGCTTATAACAAACTATATGCAGTGGAATAATAAATTTACTTATCCAAAATCCATGAGATCAATGGTGAGTGGCTCAAGAATGTATGCTGTAAATCAACAAAAACTTCCATCAGTAACTTCCATATTACAAGCAACACAAAGTGAAGAAAAAAAAGCATCTCTTGCAAATTGGAAAGCAAGAGTAGGAGCTGCTGAAGCAAACAGAATTAAAAATGATGCTTCAAGTAGAGGCACATCAATGCACTCTCATTTAGAAAAATATCTATTAGGTCAATTAAATTTAGAATTATTAGAAGAAGAAAATAAATCTAAAAAAATGGCAGACGAAATAATTGAACAAGGAATTAAAAATAAATTGTCAGAGATTTGGGGAACTGAAGCCACATTGTACTATCCAGGGAAATATGCCGGAACGTGTGATGCTTGTGGAGTGTATGAGGGACAAGAAACTATCATTGATTTTAAACAGTCCAACAAACCGAAAAAAGAAGAGTGGATTGAGGACTATTATCTTCAATTAGGGGCTTATTCATTAGCTCATAACGTTGTTTATAACTCGAATATTACCCAAGGAATTGTCCTGTTATGTACGGTTGATAATTTATTTCAAGATTTTAGAATTCAAGGTGTTAAACTAGAAGAATATCAAAATAAGTTTTTAGAAAAAGTCGAACAATATTATCACCAAAGGAATACCAACTAATATGAATTTAGCAATATGGGACATTGAATCTAGTAGCGCCAATACTTCATGGGGAAGCATTATTGAAGTAGGTGGCATTTTAGTTGATCCAAATTTTAAAGAATTAGATCGTTTTAATTTTAGATGTAGATTGCCAGAAGGAGAAGTTCCTCAAGCAATGGCTTTAATAGTTAACAAAACTAGTGTTGATTTATTAACTAAAGGAAATTTAAGTCACTACCAAATGTTATCTCAATTAGAAGCAACATTTAAAAAATGGAGCCCAGCATTGTTCATGGGTTGGTCAAATATTGGCTTTGATGACGAGATGATAAGAAACGAATTCTTTAGAGGAATTAGATACCCATATATTACAAATGCAACTCCCAACAAAAGACATGATGGTTTAAACATTGCAAGAGGTGCTCATGCAGTCGATGAAAGTGTTGTAAAAACAGAAATAAATGCAAAAGGTAATGCGGTCATGAAACTAGAATCGTTAGCTAGAATGAATGGATTTGAATCTAGTGGAGCTCACTCAGCTTTATTTGATGCAGAGTTAACTGTTAAAGTTTTAGGTTTAATCAAAAAAAATCAACCTCAAACTTGGGATACATTTTTAAGAACAGCAAACAAGAGTGATACTGAGACAATATTTAAAACAGAAAAAATGTTTACATTAGCCGAATATCATTTTGGTAAAAATTATAGATTTGTAGTTGCACCACTTCATCCAAAACATTGTATTCACCCAATATATCAATGGGGCCAAGCTTTTGATCTTAAAATCGATCCAATCCCGCTATTCGATATGTCAATTTCTGAACTTAAAAGTGCTATTAAAAAATTAAAGTTTCTAAGAACTATACGGTCAAACAAAGCTCCTATAATTTTAGATGCAAGTTATGGTTTACAAGTTGAACCATATAGCAAACTTGATCCTGATTTAATTAAAGAACGTGCAAAATTAGTAAATAGTAATGAAAAATTTTCTCAAAATATTTTAACAGCATTACGAGAAACTGCTGAAGAAAAAGCACAATTTGATTCACAGGTTGATTTATTAGCAGAAGAGACAATTTATAAAAAATTTACTCCTCAAAAAGATACGGCTTTATTTCCAAAATGGCATGCAGCTTCTTGGAAGGATAAATTAATATTATTAGATAAATTTGAAGATGAGAGAATGGTAAGCTTTGGAAAAAAGATAATTTATCAAGAATCACCAGATACACTGCCTGCTGATATGTTTAAGACTATTAAACGTGGAATAGCTGAAAGAATATTGAGCGATGAAAAAGAAAAATGGTGGACATGCAAAGAATTTTATTTTGAGTGTGATAATTTAAGAGATAGATATACCAACGAAAAAGATGAGAAAAAGCTCAAGTTTTTAGACGAAATTAATGAGTTTGTTGAAGGCATTCAAAAAAAATACGAGCAGGCATAATTAACCTCTGTTAATTAACTAAAAAAATCCCTTTTTACATATTGAATAAATAAAATAAAAATTTATATAAGAAGAATGCTTATAGATTTTAAAGACGAAGAATTTGAAACAAAAATTAAGAATGAAGATATCTCTGTAGTTCAGTTTTCTGCAGAATGGTGCGCTCCATGTAAGAGTCTTAAACCCATCATGGATAAGTTTTCAGATAGTTACAAAGATAAAGCCAGCTTTTATTATGCTGATATTGAAAATGGTGGAATTAACACTGGTTCAGCTGCTGGTGTAAGAGGTGTACCAACTGTTATTGTTTACAAAAAAGGTGTTGAAGTAGACAGAAAAGTTGGCGGAGTTGCTGAGAGCCAAATGAAAGAATTTCTAGATAAGAATATCTAGTTTAAATTTAAAACTTCTCCTGCAAGATACAAAGACCCTGTAATTAAAATAATATCATTTTCCTGAAGATCAATTGATCTAATTGCTTCCTCAACTGAATTTTTGTAATTAATATTTTTAAAATTTTTAATTTTTTTCCTAAGTTCATTTCCTCTAATAGCATTGGGTTGGTTAGGAATATCAATTGTTGTTAATGATTTAATATCTTTAAAGTAACTCATATATTCATTGTGGTCTTTGTTGGCCATCATTCCTAAAATAATATGTTTGTTACAATTTAAACTTTGAAGATATTCATTTAAGACTTTTGCACCAAGTGGGTTATGAGACCCATCTATAAATAATAAATTATTGATAGTTAAATTTTTGAATTTTCCAGATTTTAATTCTTGTAGCCGTGCGATACTTTCTATTTTAGTAATACCATTCTTAATATGTTCATCATTTATTTTGTAATCTGTTAATTGTCTAGCAGTTGCAATTGCAGTAGAGATATTTTCTAATTGAAATTCTCCAGGTAGATTGGGCTTTGGAAGTTTAAGAGCACCAAATTCATCTTCAAAATAAAAAAAATCATTTCCTTTTAATGTAAAATTATAATTTTTATTAAAGATGATTTTTTTGGAAGAATTATCTTTAATTGTATCTTCAATACTTTTGCTAATTTCATTTGAGCTTTGTTTTGCAACAATAATTTTAGAGTTTAATAAAGTGGATGTCTTCTCAAATATAATTTTTTCAACTGTTTGCTCTTCTTTTGGAAGCCAATCTAAATGATCAAGGCCAATAGCTGTTACAATGCTAGCTAAGTTTTTCTTTAAAATATTGGTTGCATCAAATCTATGAAATAAACCTGACTCAATTAAGTTAATATTTTCAGGATATTTCTTTGCATAATAAAGATATGCAACAGTTAAAATTTCAAAGAAAGTAATTTGTGCTTGATTATTAGCTTCTTCTATTTTAGAAAAAAGATTGGCTAATTCATCATCTGTTAATGGCTTGTTGTTAAAGACAAATCTCTCGTTAATCTTTTGAATGTGAGGACTGGTATAAATATTACATTTATAATTTGCTTCTTTTAAAATTGCATAAAGTGCTTGGATTGTTGAAAATTTTCCGTTTGTGCCAACAACTGAAATACAATTAATTTGGTCTTGAGGATTGCCTAATTTTTCTAAAAGATTTCTAGTTCGATCTAGACTTAAATCAATCTCTTTAGGATGCAACTTTTGTAAGCGTTCTACTATCTTCTGAATTTTCATTTTCTGATGAATTTATAGCAGAATTTTTCTTTAACAATATTGATAATAATGAACCTAATTTTTCCCTGAGATCTTTTCTTTCAACAATTAAATCCACAAATCCTGTTTTTTCCACATACTCACTTTTTTGAAAGCCATCAGGCAATTCTTCTCTAACTGTTCCTTGAATTACACGGGCTCCCGCAAAAGCTATAAGAGCGCCAGGCTCTGCTAAATGAATGTCTCCTAACATTGCGTATGATGCTGTTATACCACCTGCAGTTGGGTCTGTTAGTACAACAATATAGGGAAGATCATTTTTTTTAAGCTCATTGATTGCCAGGGTAGTTCTTGTCATTTGTGAAAGTGAGATTAATGACTCCATCATTCTCATTCCTCCACCTGAAGTAAAGACTACAAATGGTTGTTCATTTTCAATAGCATGCTGGACGCCATATAAAAATGCCTCTCCTTCTGCAGCTCCAATTGAGCCACCCACAAAATTAAAGTCTGATGCAATTGCGGTAATTTTTACATTTTTAATGTTAGTATTGATCACCATCATTCCACAATCCATACCTGTTTTTTTTCTAGCAGCTTTTAATCGGTCTTTATAAGATTTTGAATCATTCCAATTTAAAGGATCGTCTTGAGGAATTGGAGTTTTTAACACTTCATAATTATTTTTACCAAAAATAAAATCAAACCTTTGACGTGGACTTATTCTATGATGTTTATTGCAAGATGGGCAAACCCATAAATTATCTTCTAAATCTTTTTTTAAAATTGGTCCTTTACAACAAGAGGTCCAATCACTATTAGCAATTTCTTCTTTACTTGCACGTTTCTTAATTATTTTTTTTATCTTTTCACCAAAATGTATAGTTTTTTTAATCCAATTCATGCAATTTTTTTTCTTAATCTTTTTACTATATTAGTTACATTTGTGACAGGATTTTGTCTTTTCTCAATTGATTTAGATATTTCTTTACACAAAGCGCTACCAACCACCAATCCATCAGCTTTTCTTAAAGATACTATGGTTTTTTCAGTGATTCCAAAACCTATTACAATATTCCTATTCTTGTTAAGGCTTTTAATTTTACTGTAACGCTCTAAAATTTTTTTAGGTGAAACTTTTAGTTTGCCACCAGTTGTTGAAAGCATACTGATATAATAAACCATATCATGAGAGTCTTTTATAATCTTTTTCATTCTACTCGTGGACGTAGTAGGAGACACTAATTGAATAAAACTAATACCTTTTTTCTTACATTTTTTTGCAAATTCTTTATTTTCTGGATAAGGAAGATCAACAACAATCAACGCATCTACACCTACTTTTTTACAAATATTTATAAAGTTACTATCTCCATATTGATAAATCATATTATAGTAACCCATCAGTATTACAGGTTTTGATTGTTTTGATTTTTTAAAATTTTTAACTATTGAAAAAACATCTTTAATTTTAATACCATTTTTTAAAGCCCTATAAGCACTCGATTGAATCTGGCCACCATCTGCAATTGGAGTATTATGAGGAAATCCTATCTCACAAATATCAGCATATTTTGCAATTGATTTTAATATCTCAAGAGATTTTTTTTTACTATTATCTCCAGCTACTGTGTAAGTTAGTAACGCAGGTCTTTTTTCAGTTTTTACTTTTTTAAATACTAAATTAATTAAAGACATCTTAGTTAATTTTCCCCAATCTAGCTTTTAAGATATCTCTATCTTTTTTGGCATCACCGCACGAGTTTACTATAATGACAGTATCTTTGTTTAATTTTGGTGCAATTTTTATAGCTTCAGCAAAAGCATGACTTGGTTCTAAACTTGGGTTTATTTTTTCAAGTTTGGTAACTAGTTTGTATGCGTTTAAAGCATCTTCATCAGTTGCAGATGTATATCTTGCTCTCTTAGTATCCTTTAAGAAACAGTGAATAGGTGATACTCCAGGATAATCTAATCCTGCAGAAATAGAAGCAGTTTCGTTAATCTGTCCTTCACTATTCTGACAAACATAGGCTGCAGCTCCATGTAATATTCCAAGTTTAGCGCTATTAGTTAGTGGTGCAGCATGTAGTTTTGAATTTTTTGGTCCTCCAGCTTCAACACCAATTAATTCAATTTGTTTTTTATTATAATCGATAAACTCACTCCAAAAACCGTAAGCTGAACTTCCACCACCTACACAGTTAATAAGTTTAACTTTTTTTGGGATTTTTTTAAATTCTGATTGAATTTGAATTTTTAGTTCTCGTGAAATTTGAGCTGTACTCCAGCCACAAATTTTAACAAATATATTAGGGCCAACTGTTGAACCAACACACATATGTGTATTATCACAATTTGAAACCCAGTAACGCATGCATTCACTGACAGCATCAACTAATGTTTGACTTCCTGAATAAACGGGCACAATTTCAGCACCATTTTTTTTCATCGCATCTACGTTAGGCTTTTGCCTCTTGATATCTTTTGCACCCATGAATATTTTACATTTAAGGCCAAACTTTTTAGCAGCCATACTCAGCATCTTTCCAGCATAGCCAGCACCTGTATCACCAACAACATATTTTTTTCCTGCTTTTTTTGCGATAAGGCAATGAACTGTTGCGTTATAAATTTTATGAGCTCCTCCATTCGCCTCTGATACCATTTTAGCATATATTTGGGCTCCTCCTAAGTGGTTAGATAAGTTTTGAAGTTTAATAAGTGAAGTAGGGGAGCCTATATAGTTTTTAAAGTAATAGTTCCTCTGTTTTAGGAATTTTTTGTCAAACCTAAGCTTTTCGAAAAGCTCTGTTAAATCTTCAATAGGCTTCTTTAAAGTTTCAGGTATAAAGTTGCCACCAAACTTACCACCCCAAAATCCACTTTTGTTGTGCTGATCTATTAAAGGAATTTTTTTTTTAAGCTTCATTGTTAATTAGTTTAATTTTTTTTAAAAAAATATTTATTTTTGAGATATCTTTTAATCCAGATGTTTCTAGACCTCCAGAAATATCTATAATGTCTGCTATTTCTTTATAAGTTTTAAGGCTATCTTCAATTTGAATATTCCCAGCTAGCATTAATTCTTGATTAATTTTAAGATTTTTAATTAATTGATGATCAAAGGACATACTTTTCTCATAACCTTTGCTGTCAAATAGTATTATGTCTGCAAGCTCATTGTAATCTAAATATTTTACTACATCATTTTGATCTTTAACAGTTATTGCAACAATAATTTTTTTGTTATATTTTTTTTTAATTAATTTAATTTCATTTGGCATGCAATCATAAAGTTGATAATAATCGAATGGTAAATCCTTTATTTTTTCTAAAATGTTTTCATTCGGTTTAACTAATACAGCAACATATTCTGATTTTTTTTTATCAACTTTCAATAACTCTTTGAGCTTATCATATTCAACAAATCTTTTTGATTTAGGCCAATTACAAATAAACCCTACCATCTTTGGTGGGGTAGGATGGGAAGTTAAAAATTCTAGAGTTATAGGATCAGAGATCCCACAAATCTTGCAGGGTTGGATCATTGATTTAAATGGTTAATCAATCTTTTAATATTGTTTTTAATATTACCCTTTATTAAAGATCTTCCCATCACAATACCAGAAACTTTATTTTTAAAGGCATCATTAGGGGTCATTATTCTAGATTGATCATTTGCATCATCTCCGGGCATTCTTATTCCTGGTGTAACAATGAATAAGTTTTTGTATTTTTTTCTAACTATTTTTGCTTCTTGTGCAGAACATACAATGCCTGCTACACCAGACTTTTTTATTAGAGCAGCTTGTTTCAATACTAATTGTTCTACTGTTTTGGTATAGCCAATTTCTTTAAGTGATTTGTTGTTAAGGCTTGTTAAGATTGTAACTCCCAATACTTTTAAATTTTTATTAATTTTTTTAGCTTTTGTTGTAATAGCCTTAAGCATTTCAAGACCACCACTTGCATGAACAGTAATGTATTTACATTTTTTTAAATCTTTTAAACTATCTATTGCAGATAAAGCAGTTTGTGGAATATCATTTATTTTTAAATCTAACCAATAATCTTTTTTAAAGTTTTGAAGAAAGGCTCTTCCATTTTTTGAATAAAAAAACTGCAATCCAAATTTTGGAATTATTTGAAGCTTATTTGTTTTTGTGTCGTTAATTATTTTTTTTATTTCTTTTAAATTTGATGTATCACAAGCAACAAAAATATTTTTATTCATCATTGTTTAAATTTTTAAACATTTCTTTTGCCATTTTAAAGTGAATTGTTTTCTTTTCTGGTGTATTAACTTTCTCTCCAGTTTTTGGGTTTCTTGATATTCTGGCTTTCTGAATATTTGTTGAGAACATACCAAAACCTCTTAATTCAACTCTATCTCCACGTTTTAGAGCTTGTTTAATTTCATTTAAAACAACCGACACAACTTTTTCAAGATCTTTTTTGAGAAAATTTGGATATGATTTTTTAAGTTGGTTTAGAAGCTTTGATTTTACAATAGCCAATTTTTTATTCTTCTTTTTTCTTCTTCTTCTCTAGGTCGTCAGATAAAGATGAGAAAGGTAAGTTTTTTCCACTCGCTTCGGAGCCATAAGTGTCTAATGCTACTTTTCTTTCAATTTCTTCTAGTAATTTAATACTTAATACAACTTTTCTCTTATCTAAATCTAATTCTTGGATTGCACAGTCAATTCTTTCACCACCTGTAAATCTTGCAGGTCTTGCATCGGCTGCATTTACAGCTATTGCAGATTTTTTGATAATAAAGTCCATTTCACAACCTTCAGGTCTAACAACTAAACCCTTGTTATCAGATGAAATTATTTTAACAGTAATAGGTTGGTTAACTTTTTTATCATTAAACCAACTAAACGGGTCTATTTGAGTTTGACGTAAGCCAACTCTAACTTTTTGTTCAGCTGCTTTAACCTCTAATACCTTAACTTTTAATTTATCCCCGATTTTGTGTTTAGCTAACTCTTCCTCAGCATTTGCAAGGTAAGTAAGATCATTACAGTGTAAGAATGCATCAATATCTAATCCGTTTATTTTTAAGAAAATAGAGTATTCGTTTTTACTTGCAACTTCGCCTTCAACTTCTGAGCCAATAGGGTATTTGCTTTCAAATGTATCAAAAGGATTTTCAGTTGTTAGACGGTGTGAAATTGCAACTCTTCTTTTCTCTTTATCAATTTCTGTTATGACAATCGAAATTTCATCTCCTACTTTAAACATTTTTTTTGCTGAAGGATTCTTTTTTGTCCATGATAATTCAGATGTATGAAGCAATGTTGATAATCCAGGCTGAAGTTCTGCAAACAGACCAAAATCCATAAGTTTAACTACCTTAACTTTGTAAATTTTATTTAGTTCGTAGTTTGCAATATCATCAAAAGGGTCTGGAGAAAGTTGTTTAATGGAACAGCCGACTTGTAATTTTTCCCTGTCCACTGAAATCACTAATAGATCATGTTTTTCACCAATTGTAAAAACTTCATCTGGATGGTTTACTCTTGAATAAGAAATTTCTTGAAGGTGAACTAAAACATCAAGCTCACCATTAACACTAAAAAAACAACCAAATGAACTGTAACCTTTAACTTCAGCTCCTTTAATTACATCTCCAACTTTGAATTTTTCAACAATTTTAATTTTATCCTCTTTTTTAAATGAAGAAATGATCTCTCTTCTAGAAACACATGCATTCCCTCTAACTTTATCCAATTTGATAAGAGCAAATTTTTGTGGTTCATTCATTAAATGACTAATATCTTTTAATGGTTTGTCTGAAATTTGTGAACCTGGTAAAAACATTAAAGATCCAGTGTCGATGTGTTCAACAATACACCCACCTTTGACACGACCTGTAATTTTTCCCATTATAGGTTCATTTTTTTCATAAGCCTCAACAAGTTTATCCCAACCTTGAATTTTTTGCGCTTTAGAAGCTGATACTAATACTTCACCTTTTTTATCTTCTAATCTTTCAAGAAGAACTGAAATTTTTTCACCTACTTTTGCTTTATCAAGCATACCCATGCTTTTTAATTCATTAATATCTAAAATAGGTTCAGATTTTAGTCCTGGCACTTCAAGAAATACAAAGTTCTCAGTTACCTTATTTACCACACCTGAAATAATTTTCCCCTCTTCAAGGTTTGCTGTTTTTGTAAATTGTGAATTTAATAGCTGTTCGAATTCTTTTGATGCTGCAGTATCTAGATTATTGTATATTTCCATTAAGCGTTAATTTTTTTATCCATTATTTGTTTTATTTTTAGAAAGCATGATCTTTTAGATTCATTTTCGGAAGATATCAAGTATTGATCTTTTGTTCTTTTTAAAGGCGATACTTTTCTATTATAGTCACTTTTATCACGTTTTTTGATACTTTTTAGCACCTCATTGAGTGATATTTTTTTATTTAACTCTTTTAACTCCTTATATCTTCTAAGTGCTCTTGTTTTAACACTTGCAGTGATAAAAAATTTAAAATCAGCCTCAGGCATTATATTGTAAGTTATGTCTCTTCCATCAATGACTGATCCTTTATATTTATTTGCAGGATTATATGCGCATTCCATTTGAAAGTTGTGTGCTAGTTTTCTAATTTTTATATCCTTTGCAATTACTGAGGCCATATTTCCAACATCATCAGATAGAAGCTTTTTACTCTGCAAGTCTGACATTTTTAAGGTCTTCATTTTTTTTGAAACAAAAGAATAGCTGAATTTTTTTTGATTTTTTATTTTTAAGTAAGCTAAGAGACGATAAATTTTTCCAGAATCAAGATACAAAAGTTTATAATGTTTAGAAATTAGCTTTGCTTGCGTGCCAGCTCCTGCAGCAGCAGGCGAATCGATTGCTACTTGCCAGCATTTCTTTTTATATTTTTTCATATTAATTTATTTAGTGTTTATTTTTTTCATTATTTTAAGAAAATTTGGAAATGATGAATTTACAGAATCTTTATCATATATTTTCCATTTTCCACCACAAGTTAAAGCAGCAATTGTACTCATCATAAAAATTCTATGATCTTTTAGATAGTTTTTAATTACAATTGGTTTTAAGATTTTTAAATCTGGTTGACCATAAATTTTAATTGAATCTTTTGTCAATTTTGTTTTAACACCCATCATGTTCAAAATTTTAGATCCCCAGTTTAATCTTGGACTCTCTTTTTGGTTAAGTTCAGCTAAATTTTTAAAATAAGAAATACCTTTTGCTTTTGCTGCTGCTAAAAAAATAATTAAAAATTCATCTATAGCACTACTATTTAATTCTGATGGACAATTTATACCTTTAAGATTATTTGAGCTTTTTATCAAAATATCAGAAATTTTTTCACCTCTATAATTTCTTTGATTTTTTAGTGATATTTTAGCTCCCATTTTTTTTAAGATAGTAATCACTCCGATTCTTGATGGGTTGATATTTACATTTTTTATCAAAAGTTTAGAATTATTTGAAAGAGTTGTAAGTACAATAAAAAATGCACTTGAGCTTATATCGCCTGGAATTTGATAATTAAATGCTTTAATTTTTTTTGGTTGTCTAATATCTATAAAATCATATTTTTTTGTTTTTTTTATTTTAATAGGTATTTTTAAATATTTAAAAAGTAGTTCTGAGTGATTTCTTGATTTTTTTGCCTTAATAGATGTTTTACCTGGTGTAATAAGTGCTGCAAACATTACGCTGCTTTTGCACTGCGCAGAGCCCTTGTTTTCTAAATATTTAATACTTTTTACTGACTGAGAACCAAGAATTGATAGAGGTAATCTATTTTTATTTTTATAATAAAATTTAGCACCAAACTTTTCTAACGGTGAGGTTATTCTTGAAAAATCTCTTTTAGATAAGCTTTTATCACCAGCTAATTTTATTCTATAAGGTGATTTTATTAGTAACCCAAGTATTAGCCTTCCAAGTGTTCCTGAATTTTTAGCATTTATTGTTAAATTTTTTTTATATTTAAAGCCATTAATTCCATTTCCAATTATTTCGCAATAATTTTTGTAGCGCTTAACCTTTATTCCTAATTTTTTAATAGAATCTAGCGCCGCAATAACATCCTCAGACATCAAAATATTGTGAGCTTTTGATAAGCCATTAGATTGTGAAGCAATTAGTACCCATCTTATAGATAAGCTTTTATCACCGTCTACAATTATTTTTTTATTAAAGCTATTTATCTTATTATTGATTATGAGAATTTTAGACACCTTAATTAATTTTAAATGATGTTCCAAAATAAGCTGTGATAGCTCTTTGATCTTGGATTATTTCTTGGGGTGATCCTTTGGAAATAATTTTACAATTTGATATTACCATTGCTAAATCGACACAAGAAAGCAAATCCCTTGCTTGGTGGTCACATATACATACACTAATATTATTATTCATTTGTAAATCAATAATAAGTTTTTGCAGCATTTTAATTGTTAAAACATCAAGGGCCGCAAAACACTCATCTAGTAATAGTAATTTTGGATCAGATAATAAAGCGAGAGCGATAACTAACTTCTTTTTTTGACCTCCTGATAAAAACTTTGCTTTAACATTAAGAGTTGATTCAAATTCAAACCTTGAAACTAAATTATTAATTTTATATTCTCTTTCTTTTTCGTCGTTGATTAATATTTCAGCAATAGCTTTTAAGTTATCTATCAATGTGAGATCTTGAAAAAAACCTCCATGTTGAGGTACATAGCCTATTTTAAATTTTTTAGTCCTTAAGTAGATAGGGTAGCTAGTTACATCATGTCCATTTATTAATATTTTTCCATAATCTGGCTTTATCAATCCAGTTATTAGGTTAAATATTGTTGATTTACCTACACCGTTGGGACCAAGCATACCTAAAATTTCCCCCTGATTTATTGAAAAACTTATATTATCTAAAATTTGTCTATTTCCATAAGAAAGTGAGATATTTTTTAGCTCAATCAGTGGTTTTTTTTGTTTAAAAGATTTTATTCTAAAACTTTTTATAATTGCCATATCAATTTTCTTTAATTATTGAAATTTTTTTTGAATTATTTTTAGATAAAATCTTAGTATTTTTAGTAATTAAATCAATTTCCACTCTATCTGCTTCTAACTTTGTATTATTTAAATTATTATTTATAATTAAATTATTATAGGCATAAATTTTACCATCTTCAAAATTAAAATCAAGATTCTCAGTAAAAATTTCATTATCGTTGTAAGAAACTTTTATATCTTGTGAAAATTCTGTATTAAAATTTATAAGATTATAATTTGCACTCTTTGAAAAAATTTTCACTTTAGTGGAGTCTTGAAGGGTTATTATGGCTGATACAGAGTTCATTAAAATAACATTAGAAGTGATAGTACTCATATCAGCAGTTTCTGCTTGGATAAAGTAATTATTGCCATTTAAATCATTTGAGTTGTATTCAATTTTTTTGATAAAACTTTCCTCTTCAATATTAGGTTCTTCATCCTGGTTAATTAATAATTGTGGCGTGCTATCACTACGAACTTTAGTTTCGTCAGAATCGATGTAAAAACTATAAGTATAGTAGATTACGGCTAGTATAATGAGGGTTAAAATAAGTTGTAGAATTATTTTATAATTGAATTTAACTAACATCAGCCTCAAGAATTTTGTGAATATGTAAAATTCCTATTGTTTTATTTTTAGTTTTTTTATCATTAACACATAGGCTTGTAATTTTTTTTTCATTCATTAATTGTAAAGCCTTAGCTGCTAATATATCTTTATAAATAAAAACAGGTTTGTATGTCATGATCTTTTTTAACGGTAAGCTTTTAATATCTTTATATTTTTGAATACCTCTTTTAATATCTCCATCTGTGCATAATCCTGTTGTTATGCCTTTTTTATTTTTAACAATCAAAACTCCAAGTTTTTTATTAGAAATTATTTTAAGAGCTAGTTTCATTTTCATATTTTCATTTGCAAAAGGTATTTTCGTGCCGGTATACATTAAATCTTCTGCAGTTTTTAATTTTTTACCCAAACTTCCAGCAGGGTGAAATTTTTTGAAGTCAAGTTTACCAAATTTTTTATACTCCATCGAAGCAATAGCAAGTGCATCACCCAAACTTAGTTGTGCCACAGTACTAGAGGTAGGCACTATTCCATATCCAGATTCTAAAACTTCTGGAATAAATAATTTTATATCTGCAGCTTTATAAAGTGTAGAATTTTTTTTTGAGACTATTCCAATTGTTAAAATTTTATTTCTATTAGTGTATTGAATAATATTCTTCAGTTCTTCAGAATTTCCAGAGTAACTTATCAAAATCAAAATATCTTTTTTGGAAATGCTACCAAGATCGCCATGTGAACAATCACTAGCAGACAGAGTGTATGATGGACTACCAACCGAGGATAGTGTTGCAGCAATCTTGCTTGCAATTAATCCACTTTTTCCAACACCACATAAAATTATTTTTGATTGACATCTTGCAATTGAAACTACAGCATCATTAAATGAATTATTAATTGATTTTTTTAATTTTTTTAGAGCTTTTATCTCTAGGTCAATTACAGTTTTTGCAACTTTTTTATAATCTTTTTTTTTCATTTAATGGGACCATATATCGTCTTTAAATAAAGCTAAATCGAGATCAACTCTGGTTTTTAAGAATTTTAAACAATCATTATATAAATTTATTCTTTTTTCTCTTACAAGAATTTTATTTAGCTCTTCATGAATTTTGTGCAAATAAATAACATCGTTTGCACAATATTTAAGTTGAGCTGTTGATAATTCACCTCCAAAATCTGAACTTTGAAATTGTTTACTCACATCAATATTAATAAATTCTTTAATCAAAGTCTTAAGAGAATGACTATCTGAATAAGATCTGGCTAATTTTGAGGCAATCTTAGTATCTAGAATATTTTTAGTTTCTGTTTTTAAATAGTATTTTATGTGAGCCATATCAGCTCTGCCATAATGAAATATTTTTGTTACTTTTTCATCAGAAAGAATTTTATTCAAATTTGGAGCATTATAATTTGATCTATCCAACTGAACAATATGAGCATCTGAATTTCCACTAGATATCTGGATAAGACATAAAGGATCTCGCTTGACATTCAGCCCCATAAACTCTCCATCGACTGCTATAATATTGCCTAAATCTAAATCTTCTGGTAGATCATCTTTGTGAACTTTAATATCAATAGTCATTTTTAATTATATATATATGAAAGAGAAAAATTGTCTAATTTTTGGAGGCAGTGGTCAAATAGGTAGCCATTTAATCAGAAAGCTTACTAAAAATAATTATAAGGTTACTGTAGTCACTAGAAACCTTCATCAAAAGGGATACGTAATAAAAACCCAAGCCAATGCAGGCTATATAGATATAGTTGAGGCTAATATCTTTGATGAGATAAAGATTAGAAAACTTTTTGCTAAAACTAATATTTGTATCAACTTAATTGGGATTTTGTATGAAAGTGGTAAAGGAAATACTTTTAAGAATATTCACACTATTTTTCCATCTATTTTAGCAAAACTATGTAAAGAATATAAAGTGCAACAGTTTATTCATTTATCAGCGTTAGGTATTAACAGTGCTACAGATTCAAACTATGCAAAAAGCAAACTAGAGGGTGAGATTAGCATTCAAAAAAATTTTCCACTAGCTACAATTTTAAGGCCATCAGTAGTTTATTCTGTTGATGATAACTTTACTACAAATTTTATGACCATGCTAAATAGACTTCCATTTTTTCCACTTTATTATAATGGTGATACTAAATTTACTCCAATTCATTGCTCTGATTTAACAGACACCATATATCATGTTATTTCTAAAAATATATATTCTAAAATAATCGAGTGTGTAGGACCTGAAATCATTTCTTTAAAGGAAATTTTAAAAAAATTATTAAAGCTAATTAACAAGAATAGATTATTAATTCCTCTACCTTTTTTTGTTGCAAATATATCAGCAAAATTATTTCAATTGTTTCCAAAACCACTATTAACAGAAGATCAACTAACCTTACTAAAGTATGATAATATTCCTTCAATGAAATACCAAACCAATTTTGATATAGGAGTGCCAAGCACAAGGCTATTTGATCAAGAGGTTGAAAAATATTGTTATATGTGGAGAGAGGGTGGTCAGTTTTCTACTAAAAAATATAATCCCACTAATACTTAATAGAATTTTTTGAACTAAAATTGTATAATGATTTTATGATTATTAATATTATTTATATTCTAATTTTTTTAATTTTTTCTCTTTTAATATATTTAATTTTTAAGTCTATCATGAGAGGTATTGAAGGGAAAAATAAAAACAAAAAAAAATAGTTTTAAAAAAACTGTAATTAGGCAGTATTAGCTTTTTTATCAATATACTGTGGCACTTCTTCTTCTTTATCAGTAGTAGGTTCCTCTTTTTTCCCTTTTGGCTGATAAGCATATAATAAATGAAGCTTGCAATATGAAAAATCCTTTAAAGAAGATCTTCCACAAAAATAAAATGAGGATTCTTCTGGATGTCCAATAGGCCATTTGCAAGAGCTTTCATCTAGTTCTTCCAATTTTTTAGGATTCTCTGGTTCAAAATCTTTTTCAATAAGCAAAGATTTAAATTTACTCTTTCTTCCCTGTTTTTGTTTAGAATTATTCTCCTCAGAGCTACTGTCAAAACTTTGACTTGTTGAAGTATTTCTAGTTTTAATTTTTGATGATAGGTTTAATCTATGAGCTTTTCCAATTACTGCATTTCTACTAATCCCACCAATTATTTCAGCAATTTGACTGGCTGTGTTTCCCTTGCCCCAAAGTTCTTTTAATTTACCAACTTTTTCATCGTTCCAGCTCATAATCTATATTTAGTATGTTAATTAATTTTAATAACTATATACAGATCACACAGGATTGAAAAAAAAACAATAGATATTTTTGTTTTGTACACAAATCTTTCAAAATTTATATATGATTACTTATGGTTGAATTGAATAAGAAATATCAAATAAATGTAAAAAAATTTGGTTTCATAAACTGGATTGGTTTTAAAAGTTTATGGCTTAAGGAATGCAATAGGTTTATGGCAGTTTGGCAACAAACATTACTATCTCCACTTGTATCAAGTTTGTTATTTTTATCAGTTTTATCTCTAGCTTTGGGTAATAATAGAGGAGATGTACTTGGTTATTCTTTTATAAGTTTTTTGGCACCAGGCTTAATAGCGATGAGTATTTTAACCCAATCATTTAGTCATTCAGTTTCATCATTAATGATTGGAAAGATTCAGGGAAATATTGTTGATATGCTATATGCACCTTTATCAGCGCTAGAGGTTTCAATGGCAATAATATTAGCAGCCCTTACAAGAAGTTTTTTAATTGCAATAATTTCAATAGGTGTCTTCTCTTTAATAGTTGAGTTACCAATAAATAACATTTTATTTATTTTTATTTTTGGTTTTTTAAGTGCTTTTATCTTGGGATGTTTAGGATTTATTGCTGGTCTATGGGCTGAAAAATTTGATCATACAGCAACTGTCACAAATTTTGTTATTACTCCATTAAGTTTTTTATCTGGTGTATTTTATTCCATAGACAAACTTCCTAATTTTTTTCAAACTATTAGTCATATTAATCCATTCTTTTATATGATTGATGGATTTAGATACGGTTTTTTAGGGAAATCAGATGGTTCAATAACCATAGGATTAATTTATTTAACAATTTTAAGTATTGTAATGTGGTATGTGGCTTTTTTTCTTTACAAAAAAGGTTATAAAATTAAGTCTTAAATCATGAGTGCTTTAGCAAAAAATTACAATAGAAGAAAAATTTCGTTTAATTATGGAAAAGGAAGCTTTCTTTATTCAACTAATGGAAAAAAATATTTAGATTTTGTCCAAGGGATTGCGGTTAACTCTTTAGGACATGCTAATCCACACTTAATAAAAGCAATTAATAAACAAGCTAAAAAACTTTGGCATGTATCTAATGCATTCATAATTCCAGAAGGTGAAAAATTGGCTACAAGATTAGCTAAAAAAACTTTTGCTGATTTTATTATCTTTCAAAATAGTGGAGCAGAAGCAACAGAAGCAGCAATTAAAGTTGCTAGAAGATATTTCTATTCAATAGGAAAGCCAAATAAAAATAGAATTCTTTGTATAAAAAATTCATTTCACGGAAGAACATTGGCCACAATTTATGCCAGTGGATCAAAAAAAATGACAGAAGGTTTTGGACCAAAGGTTGATGGATTTGATCACTTCGAATTTGGAGATCATAAGTCACTAAAGAAATCCATAACGAGCAGAACAGCTGCAATCATGGTAGAAACTGTTATGGGGGAAGGTGGAATTAAAGTTATTCCAGATTGGTGTTTAAAAGGACTAAGAAAAATATGTAATGAGAAAAAAGTTTTATTAATTTTGGATGAAGTTCAATGTGGAATAGGTAGATCAGGTAATTTTTTTGCCTTTGAAAGCTCAAAAATTAAACCTGATATTGTACCAATAGCAAAAGGAATTGGAGGTGGTTTTCCACTTGGAGCGGTTTTAATGAATAAAAGAGTAGCATCTGGAATGACAGCAGGAACTCATGGCTCAACATTCGGTGGAAATCCATTAGCAATGTCTGTTGGAAATGCAGTTTTAGATAAAATATTTAAAAAAGGATTTCTTACTAATGTTAAAAAGTTATCAAAATATTTTCACTCTGAGTTGAACAAATTAAAAAAAGACTTTCCAAAGTTAATTAAAGAGGTGAGAGGTGTTGGTTTATTGATCGGATTACAGTTGCACAACGATCAAACAAAATTTATTCAAAAATTAATGGACAATAAATTATTGACAATTAGAGCTGCAGAAAACGTGATAAGAATACTGCCTCCACTTAATGTTAAAAAACAAGAAATAGATATGGCTATAAAAATTATCAAAAAAGTTTGCTTAATCGAGAAATAAAAATGAATCATTTTATTGCACTTAAAGACATACCCGCTTCAGACCTTAGAAAAATTGTAACTGATGCAAAAAAAAGAAAAGATAAAAGAAAGAAATTTAGTACACTTGATGTCGATAAAGATTACCCCTTAAAGGGAAAATTACTTATTCAAATGTTTGAAAAATCAAGCCTCAGAACAAGACTAAGCTTTTACCTCGCAATAAAACAATTAGGAGGTGGAACTATAACACTTAGAGCAAATGAGCTACATCTTGGAAAAGGAGGTGAAAGTTTAGCTGATACAGCAAGAATTTTATCAACTTATGGTGATGGTTTTATGTTGAGAACTGATAGTGATAAAAAAATAGAGGAATTTAGTAAATATTTAACAATACCTGTTATAAACGGGTTGAGTCCATCTTCACATCCAACACAAGTTTTATCAGACATTTTCACAGTAGAAGAGATTAAAAATATGCCTATTTCAAAATTAAATATCTGCTGGATTGGAGATTCAAATAATGTTCTTAACAGTTTGATTGCAGCATCAGTTAAGTTTTCTTTTAAATTAAATATTGGTTGTCCTAAAAATTATGAGCCTAAAAAATTTGTAGTTGATTGGGTAAAGAAAAATAAAAGAAAAATTAATATTTATAATGATGCTAAAAAAGCAGTTAAAAATGCAGATGTTATTTTTTCAGACAAGGTTATTTCTTTAAATGATAAGGTTAATAAAAGTAAAAAAATTAAAGATTTTAAGAATTTTCAAATTAATTCTAAATTAATGAACTTGGCTAAAAAAGATGTAACTTTCTTGCACTGCCTACCAAGAGGCACTGAAGTATCGAGTGAGGTTTTTTTAGGAAAGAATTCTAAAGTTTGGTTGCAAGCTCTAAATAGAGTGCACGTTCAAAAAAGTATTTTATTGTATTGTTTTGGAAAACTAAGGTAGTTGTTTGGGACTATCACTTTTTTGATTTAAATATTTAATTACAGAAGCTCTATCTTTTTCTTTTCTTAAACCAGCATAAGACATTTTAGTTCCTTTTAAATAACTAGCAGGTTTTTGTAAAAACCCATTCAATTCTTCAAAAGTCCATTCTTTACCGTATGAGGCTAAAGCTTTAGAGTATTTGTAGTCATTCACTCCACCAACTGCTCTACCAACAACATTATATAATGCTGGGCCAATCTTATTTTTTCCACCTTTATTTATCGAGTGACATGCTGCACATTTTTTAAAAATTTTTTCTCCACTCGCCACATCACCTAATGCCATAATTGCAGCAATATCTATTTTTTCCACCAATTCAACTGCCTGGGTTGTGCCTGAGGTTAATTGGCTTTCAACTTCAACCTGATATCCAGGGTTTTTTGGTTTCTTCACATGAAAAACACCATCTGCAATCTTCCCTAAACCGATTACAAGTAGTGCAACCATCAAAACTGCAGCAATAATTTTATTTAGTTCGAACGAATCCATTTAATTATAATTATTTTGGACATATAACATGATAATTAAAAAATACTTAATTTTTTATTTTGTAATTTAGCGTCTGTTAGACGCATAAAGTTGATAATTTTATAATGAAAAAAACACTAATATTAATACCGTCAAGAATGGCCGCAACTAGGTTGCCTGGCAAGCCACTTCTAAAAATTAATAATTTGTCAATTATTTCGCATGTTTTTAAAAGAGCAGAAGAAGCAAATATTGGTGAAGTAGTAGTGGCAACCGACAATCAGGAAATACTAAAAGATGTTCTTAAGAATGGAGGCAGAGCAATTTTAACAAATAAAAATCATAAAACAGGTACAGATAGAATTTACGAAGCTTACGAAAAACTTAATATAAAAAATATAGATTACATATTAAATTTACAAGGAGATGAACCTGATATTAATAAAGATGACATTATTAACTTAAATAATTTTATGATTAATCAAGATGCAGAGCTTGGAACATTGGCAGCAAAAATTGAAGATGATACAATACTTAATAATAGAAATGTAGTTAAGGTTGTTACAGATAAAAAGTTAGCTAAAAATAATTTTCCGATAGCACTAAATTTTACTAGAGACAATTTATCAAAAGATTATCAAAATAATTATCACCATATTGGAATATATTCTTATAAAACCAATATATTAAAAAAGTTTATTAGCTTAGATCAAACCATTAATGAAAAAGAAAATAAATTAGAACAATTAAGAGCTTTAGATAATAAGTTAAAAATCAACGTAGCTCTTGCAGGGACTTCTCCCATAGGTGTTGATACTCAAGAAGATTATCTAGCTATAAAAAAAATTATGGAATATAAAATATAAAATGAGCAAAATTTATATTCAAGGAACTTTTGGAGCATATTCACATCTAGCAGCACTTGAAGTTGATCCTAATGCTGAAGTTATTCCATGTAAAACTTTTGATGAATGTTTTAAAAAAACATCCTCAGAAAAAAATTCTCGAATGGTAATACCTGAGTCAAATCGTATTACAGGAAATATTGGAATAGAATATCTAATTTTTAAACACAGATTGAATATTTATGCAGAACACTTTCAAAAAATTGAACATAATTTGTTAGGACAACCAGGTGCTAACTTGAATGATATAAAAGATGTATTTTCTCACACACAAGGTTTGTCTCAATGTTCAAATTTTATTAAAAAAAATAATTTAGTTGAACACATTCGAGCTGATACAGCTGGTTCAGCAGAAGCAATTTCAAAAAAAAAGATTAAAAGTGAAGCAGCAATTGCCTCATCGTTAAGTGCAAAAATTTACAAACTTCAAATACTTGCACCCAACATTGAAAATGAAAAAGGTAACGCAACTCGATTTTTAGTTATGGGCAAAGAGATTTATCAACCAAATTTTGGAGATAAAAGATATATAACTTCTTTTTTATTTAAATTAAAAAGTAAGCCTGCTGCACTTTATCAATCTCTAGGAGGATTTGCGATTAATGGTGTAAATCTAACAAAACTTCAGAGCTATCCGGAACAAAATTCATTTGAATCATATTTTTTCTTATGTGATCTAGATGGCCATATAGAAGATCCAAAAGTTCAAAAATCCTTAGAAGAATTAGGACTTCATTGTCAAGATTTTCACGTGTTGGGTGTTTTTGAAGCTGATAAATTTAGAGAAAAATAATTCAGAAACTTTTCTTGTAGATTAGAAAACATTACTGTTATAATAGTTCTGGAGGCTAGAGGTGAATGCTGCTTGAACCCGACCAGATCTTAACGGAAGCAATCGTAAAGACAGTTTTTCAGGTTCTAGTCTCCTTATAAAAATGAATAAAAATACAAAAGTTTTAGCTTTAAAATACAGACCTCAGACATTTGATGATCTTATAGGTCAAAATGTTGTTGCTGAAACAATATCTAATTCAATTAAAGCAAATAAAGTCCCTAATGCCTATCTTTTTACTGGAATTAGAGGAATTGGAAAAACTACTACAGCAAGAATAGTAGCAAAATCTTTAAATTGCTCCAATGGTATCGATAAACTTTGTAAAGATGATCTTTGTGAAAATTGTACAGCTATTTCGAATTCAAATCATATTGATGTATTAGAAATGGATGCAGCGAGTAAAACTGGTGTTGACGACGTAAGAGATCTTATTGAATTTTCTAGATATGGCCCAACTACAGCTAAATATAAAATATTTATTATTGATGAAGTTCATATGCTTAGTAAACAGGCGTTTAATGCATTGTTAAAAACTTTAGAGGAACCACCTGAGTATTTAAAATTTATTTTTGCAACTACAGAAATAAAAAAAATTCCAATTACTGTAGTTTCTCGTTGTCAAAGATTTGATTTATCTAGAATTAAGTCTTTAGAATTACTTGATTTTATAAAAAAGATTAAAGATAAGGAGAATGGCAATGTATCTGATGATGCACTTAAGTTAATTATAAAGATTTCAGAAGGATCTGTTAGAGACGCTTTATCATTACTTGATAGAGCATTGCTTACATTAGATAAAGAAAAGACGCTAGATTTAGCTTCTGCACAAAAAATATTTGGTTATTTTGATAAATCTCAATTAATTAGTTTATTTGATCTTATTTTTGAAGGTAAAGAAACAGAAGTTTTAAAAACTTATAGAAAAATTTACAATCAAGGAGTTGAGCCTAAAATTTTTATAAATGATTTTTTAGAGCTTTTATATTATTTTAAAAATATTGAGTCATTAAATATTGATGGTACAAATTTTTCATTAAATGATGAGGAATTTGATAGAATTAAGAAAATTTCTGAAAAGGTTAACAATAAAACTTTAATATTATTTTGGCAGTTTACTATTAAGGCATTAGAGGAGTTTGATATTGTTTCTAATCAACATTTATCAATGGAAATGTTCTTGATTAGATTGATTCATTTAAAAGATATTACGAACACTTCAGATACAAACTATGAAAACTCACACCTGACAAATGAAGAGATTAACCAAACATCCCTTTCACAAAAAAAAGATGGTGATGATTTGTTTGGAATAAAAGATAAGGCTGAAACAATTGGTCAAATGAAAAATATTGCTCAAGAGGAAGATATAACATTGAAAGATGATAAGGAATTTGAAACACAGATTAGTCCAATAAGTTCTTTTGATGATTTATTAAAAATATGCTCTTCTAAAAAAGAAATTAAATTAAAATATCAGTTAGAAAAAAATGTAAATCTTGTTAGTTTTGAAGATCAAAGAATCGAAATTTCATTTAATGAAGATTTAGATAAAGACTTCATCAAGGATTTATCTTTAAAACTTTATGAATGGACAAATAATAGGTGGATAATAACACTAAGTAAAACTAAAGGTCAGCCATCTAAAAAACAAATAGAAGCAAACTTAAGAAAGGAATTGCTAGAAAATACAAAAAATTCCTCAATTTATAAAAGTATTTTAAAAAGTTTTCCAGATGCTGAACTAGTTGATGTTAAAATTAATGTGAAAGAAGTTAAAAATGACTGATTTTACAAAAATTTTAGATAAAGCCAAAGAATTAGAATCTAAAATGAAAGAAAGTCAGGAAAAGATTAAAAATATTCAGGTTACGGGAACATCAGGCTCCAACTCTATAAAAGTTACACTAAATGGTGATAACGAAATGATTAAGATAAGTTTATCAGATGCGGTAATAAAAGAAGACAAGGTGATAATAGAGGACCTAATAGTGGCAGCTCATAATAATGCAAAATCTGAACTAAAATCAAAAACAACTGAAGAAATTTCAAAGTCTACAAGTGGGCTTGGTATTCCTGGTTTTAAATGGCCACTTTAATCAGATGCAAAATATTAATGAAATAGAAGAATTAATAAAATTAATTGCTAAGCTTCCAGGACTAGGCCCAAAGTCTGCCAAAAGAATTGTATTGAAACTTATTAACAATAGGGATGAATTAGTTAAGCCGATGGCTAATATTTTAGCTCAAGTTTATAAAAATGTTATTAGGTGTCAATCTTGTGGTACTTTAAAATCTAATTCTTTAGGCTGTAATAATTGTGAAAATACAAAAGAAAAATACAATAAAATATGTGTTGTTGAAGATATAGCAGACCAGTGGTCTATAGAAAATTCAAATATTTATAAAGGATACTTTCATATATTAGGTGGAACAATTTCATCTGCTGGTCAAAGGAAAGAGGATCTCTTAATTAATTCACTAGTTGAGAGAGTTGTTAGAGAAAATATTGAAGAGGTTATTTTAGCAACAAGTGCAACTGTTGAAGGCCAAACTACAGCCTATTATATTCAAGATAGTCTTAAAAAAACAAGCGCAAAAATCTCAAAACTTGCGCAAGGCTTACCTGTTGGTGGTGAAATAGAAAGTCTTGACGATGGGACTTTATATTCAGCTTTTAAAAATAGAACTGGAATTAAAACTAATTCTGACTAGATTTTTTTAGCAATCTATTAAAATGTAATAATGGCTCTGTATAACCAGAGGGTTGTTCTTTACCTTTAAAGATTAAATCACAAGCCGTCTTGAAAGCAATTGATTGTTCAAAATTTTCAGACATCATCTCGTAGCTTCCTCTTCCAGAACGAGAATAAGCGCCATCATTTTTATTTTGATCATCAACAATTTTTGCCATTTTTTTCATTATTTCCATAACTTGTGATTTTGTACAAATATCATGGTGTATCCAATTGGCAATATGCTGAGATGAAATTCTTAAAGTAGCTCTATCTTCCATTAAACCAATATTATTAATATCAGGTACTTTTGAACAGCCAACTCCATGATCTATCCATCTTACAACATACCCTAAGAGAGTTTGTGCAGAATTAGAAATTTCAGAATTAATTTCTTCCATTGACCAGTTAGGTCTATTTGCAATTGGTAACGTTAATAAATCATCAAGTTTTGCCGAATCTCTTCTTTGAATTTCTTTTTGTTTATCAAATATATTAACTTCATGATAATGAAGGGAGTGAAGTGCAGCAGCAGTTGGTGACGGCACCCAAGCACAATTTGCTCCAGCTCTTAGGTGACTAGTTTTTTGTTCCATCATTTCAGTCATTTTATCAGGCATCGCCCACATTCCTTTGCCAATTTGAGCTTTACCGGAAAAACCACATTGAAGACCAATATCAACATTATTATTTTCATATGCAGTAATCCATTTAGAGGACTTCATGTCTCCTTTTTTAATCATTGGACCAGCCTCCATTGAAGTATGTATTTCGTCTCCAGTACGATCCAAAAATCCTGTATTAATAAAAAATACTCTATTTTCTAATGTCCTAATACATTCTTTTAAATTTGAAGAAGTTCTTCGTTCCTCATCCATTATTCCAATTTTACAGGTATATTTTTCTAGCTCCAAAACTTCTTCGACTCTAGAAAAAATTAAATCAGTAAATGTAGTTTCATCTGGTCCATGCATTTTTGGTTTAACAATATAAATTGATCCAGTTCTAGAATTTCCCTTCTTCTTCAAGTCATGAAGACATGCGGCAGACGTAATAAATGCATCCATTATCCCCTCAGGTATTTGAGAGCCATCTTTTAAAATAATCGCAGAGTTAGTCATTAGATGGCCTACATTTCTTATTAATAATAAACTTCTTCCATGTAGCTTTAACCCCATGCCATCTTTAGAAATATAACTTCTGTTAGGATTTAATTTACGCTCAAAAATTTTACCATTTTTTTCAAATTTAGACTTTAAATCACCTTTCATAAGACCAAGCCAATTACGATAACAAATAACTTTATCTTCAGAGTCAACTGCTGCAACGCTATCTTCATTGTCACATATAGTTGAAACTGCAGCTTCAACAATAATGTCACTTATACCAGCAGGATCTTGTACTGCACTAAATGCTTTTGGGTTTATTATTATTTCTATATGTAAATTATTATTCTTAAGAATGATGGCGCTAGGATTGTCTGCTTCACCTCTATGACCTATAAATTTATTCTTATCTTTTAATTTTGTTTTTTGTTTATCTTTACAAATGATAAGTGAACCATCTTCTATTTTAAAAGTAGTTATATTTGCCCATCCAAGAATTATGTTCTCTAAAGGAAAATATCTTTCTAAAAAGTTTCTTCCATATCTTATGACCATTTCACCTCTTAAGGGATCATATCTCTGTGCAGTACTATCTTCAGATTGTTCAATTACATCTGTACCATATAAACTATCATATAAACTCATCCATCTTGCATTAGCTGCATTAAGTGCATACCTTTCATTCATAATGGGAACGACTAATTGTGGTCCAGCAATACTAGCTATCTCTTCGTCAATATTTTTTGTTTTAATCTTAAAATCAGGACCAACTTCTTTTAAGTAGCCAATTTCCTGTAAAAATTTTTTGTATTTTTCTGGATTAATTTCATTACCTCTATTGGCAATATGCCAATCATCCATCTTTTTTTGTAAAGCTCCTCTTATCTCTAAAAGTTTTTTATTTTTTGGAGCTAATTCATGAACTACTTTATCGAAACCTTTCCAAAATTTTTCTGAAGAGATATTTGTATTTTTAAGTAATTCATTGTTCACAAAGTCAAACAATTTATTAGAAACTGATAGATTATATATTTTTGTATATTGTTCTTTCATAGCACTCATTTTACCCCATCTGTATGTTTGCCTGAGAGTTTTTGCTCCATCGGCGAGATTAAATCTCTTTCCAGAGTGTTATGTTTATTATCGGTCCTTTTGCCTGAGAGTTTCCGGGGTGGTTGCTCCTTCGGCGCTAATATATTTAGTCTCTCCCGATAAGAGTGAAGATTACTTGTTAATACTATTAAGTCAAATATTAATTATTTAAAACATTTTATTGCCTTTTTTGTGAATTAATTAATAATTAAAACTATTCTTATGAAAAATTATTTAAATTTCGAAACTGATATTAAAAATTTAGAAGCTGAAATAGAAAAACTAAAAGATCCATACAATCAGGATGGACTTTCAGAGGTAGATACAAAAAAAATTTCTGAATCTCAAGAAGAGATAGATAACAAGCTAAAAGAAATTTATTCTAACCTTGACCCATGGCAAACAACGTTAGTCGCAAGACATGAAGATAGACCTAAAGCTAAGTTTTTTATAGACAATTTATTTGAAGATTTTATTCCACTGTCTGGAGATAGGTTTTATGGAGAAGATAAATCTGTTCTAGCTGGGTTTGCAAAATTTAATGAAAAATCAATTTTAGTTATAGGTCAAGAAAAGGGTGATAGCCTCGAAACTAGAATTGAAAGAAATTTTGGGATGATGAGACCCGAGGGTTATAGAAAAACTATTAGATTGATGAAACTCGCTAATAAATTTAATATTCCAGTAATTTCTTTTATAGATACCCCAGGTGCATACCCAGGCGTTGGCGCCGAGGAAAGAGGTCAAGCTGAAGCAATTGCAAAATCAATAGAATGTTGCATGTCATTAAGTGTTCCAACCTTAGCAATTGTTATTGGAGAAGGTGGCTCTGGTGGAGCAATAGCATTAGCATCATCCAATAAAGTTGTTATGTTAGAAAATGCAATTTACTCTGTAATTTCTCCTGAAGGATGTGCAACAATCTTATGGAGAGATCCAAAAAGAACACTTGATGCTGCAAAAGCAATGAAATTATCCTCAAAAAATCTTCTAGAATTAAAAGTAATTGATGAGATTATTCCAGAACCAATTGGTGGAGCTCATAGAGATAGAGATTTAATTTTAGTAAACATAAGAAAATCTATTGAAAGCAACCTAAATGAATTCTCCAATATGAGTAGAGACGAAGTTTTGAATCATAGAAAAAATAAATTTCTAACTATTGGAAGATCAAAAGGATTTATTAGTCAATTAGATGACTTGAGTGCACTAAGTATGAAAAAAAATAAGGTTAATGAGTTTATTGAAAGCTTTTTTAAATCAAAAATCAATTTAGGAGCTTCTCTCATAGCGTTGGTTTTGCTAAGTTATTTAATATTTTTTTTATAGAGCTCCACAGCATTTTTTATATTTCTTACCAGATCCACAAAAGCAAGGTTCATTTCTACTCATTTTTTTCCCAATATATTTTGGATCAATCACAGGTGGTTTATAAACCTCTTTTTCTTGAGGAGCCTCTTGAACTATTTTTAAATTAATTAAAATTGTTACAAAGTCAATTTTTAGTTTATTTAATAAATTTTCAAAAAGATGAAAGGCTTCTTTTTTATACTCAACTAATGGATCTCTTTGACCATAAGATCTAAGTCCAATAACTTGTCTTAATTGTTCAAGGTATTGTATATGAGACTTCCAGTTTAAATCAATACTTTGAAGAAAAATTCTTTTTTCAACTTCTCTTGCCTTTTCTTCACCGAGCATTTTAATTCTCTCATTTCTTGATTCTAAAAATTTAGATTTAACTTTTTCTTTAAAGTCTTGGTCTTTTAAGTTAGTTAAATTTGCAAACTCACTTTCATCTACACTTTTTCCAAGTAAAATTTTTAATTGATTACTAAATTCATTATTTTTAATTTTTGATAACTTTTGAGCTTTCAAGCTAACTAGATGACCTATAATTTCTGATAAAAATTCATTAGAATAATCAAAAACTTTTTCACTATTCATTACAGCGTTTCTTTGAGAAAATATTACATGCCTTTGATCATTTAAAACATCATCAAATTTAAGTAAATTTTTTCTTATATCAAAGTTTCTTGCCTCAACTTTTTGTTGAGCTCTTTCAAGGGCTTTATTAATCCAAGGATGATCAATACTTTCCCCATCTTTTAAGCCAAGTTTTTGTAAGATGTTATTCATAGACTCTGAGCCAAAAATTCTCATCAAATCATCCTCTAAACTAACATAAAAGATTGAACTTCCTTCATCACCTTGACGTCCAGCCCTTCCTCTTGCTTGGTTGTCAACTCTTCTAGATTCCATTCGTTCAGTACCAATCACATACAATCCACCCAATGATTTTATCTTATTCTTGTTTACTAAAAGTTCTTCATCAGGCTGACTTCCTTTTTTTCCACCTAGCTGAATATCAACTCCTCTTCCTGAAATACTTGTAGTAATTATAACTGAGTTCTTTTTTCCTGCATTTGCAATGATTTCAGCTTCATTTTCATGATTTTTTGCATTTAAAACAACATGTTTTATTTTCTCTTCATTTAGTAATTTTGAATAAATTTCAGATTTATTAATACTTGAAGTAAAAACTAAAATTGGCTGATTTTGTTTGTGGCATTCAATAACTTTTTTGATGATAGCTTTATTTTTTTCTATTTCCGTTCTAAAAATTTGATCATTCCAATCTTTTCTAATCATATTTTTATTAGTAGGAATGATAACAACAATTAAATTATATATTTCATAAAATTCTTGAGATTCTGTTGCGGCAGTTCCAGTACATCCAGAAATTTTATCGTAAAGTTTGAAGTAATTTTGATAAGTTATAGATGCAAGTGTTTGATTTTCAGGTTGTACCTCTATTCTTTCTTTTGCTTCAAGAGCCTGGTGAAGACCATCTCCAAACCTTCTTCCTTCTAAGATTCTTCCAGTAAGTTCGTCGATAATTTTTAATGTTCCATCTTTGACTATGTAGTCTCTACCTTTTTCAAATAAATGATTAGCTTTTAATGACTGATTCACATGATGAACCAAACTCAAGTTTTCAGGATCATAAAAATTATTATTTTTTAAAATTCCTGCATTAGAAAACATTTCTTCCACATTATTTATTCCATCATTTGTAAGTAAAATATTTTTATCTTTTTCATCAATTTCATAATGTTTAGGTATTAGTCTTCTGGTTAACTTATCGATTGCAAGGTATTGTTCTGTTTTATCTTCGGCGGCTCCTGAGATTACCAATGGAGTTCTAGCCTCGTCTATTAAACAAGAATCTATTTCATCTACAATAGTGTAAACATGTCCCCTTTGAACCATTTGGTCATTAGAGTGTTTCATATTATCTCTTAAATAATCAAACCCTAGTTCACTGTTAGTTGCATATGTAATATCAAAATTATAATTTTGTTTTCTTTCAAAATCATCCTGACTATTATTTATATAACCAGAGGTTAATCCTAAAAATTTATAAATTTCTCCCATTTCTTGAGAATCTCTTTTAGCTAAGTAGTCATTAACAGTAACAATATGAACACCTTTACCGCGTAGAGCATTTAAGTAGGCTGCAAGACTTATGGTTAGAGTCTTACCTTCTCCAGTTTTCATTTCTGCAATTTTTCCCTGATGCAGAACGATACCTCCCACTATTTGAACATCGAAATGTCTTTCATTTCTAGTTCTTTTAGAAGCTTCTCTTACAAGCGCAAAAGCCTCGGGTAACAAGTCATTAATATTTTTGCCTTCATTGAGTTTTTTTTTAAGTTCTAATGTTTTTTTAGGAAAATCGTTATCTGAAATATCTTGAACGATACCCTCAAAAGAGTTAACTTTTTCAACAATCTTAGCGATTTTGTCTAACTCTTTTTGATTACTTGATTTAACGAATTTTGAGAAAAAATTTAAAGGATTAAGCATCTAGTTTTTTTGGTATATAATTAATTACAGCTTTTAATATAAGTATTAAATAAATAATTTAAATAGATGCCAATAAACCTAAAAAACTTTGAAAATTCTCTAAATTTAAAGTCAAAAATGGGCGACTTCCAAGATTTAGATCATATTGATGGATTATCAATATCTACTGTTTGTGCAAATTTATACAATAAACCAAGAGATGACCTGGTTATGTTTTATTTTAGAGATGGAGCAAATTATGCTTCTGTATACACGCAGTCAAAAATTATATCAGAAAATATTAAATGGAATTTAAATATAAAAAGTAAAAAGATAAAATCTCTAATTGTTAATACTAGAAATGCTAATTCCTTCACAGGTTCTGATGGTTACGAAGGTTTAAAAGAAATAGCCCAAGAGGTTTCAGCCCAACTATCAAAAAAACAAATTGATGATGAGGATAAACCAAAAAAAATATCAAGTAACGAAATTCTCTTCGGATGTACTGGAACTATTGGAGAAAAATATCCAACAGAAAAAATTAGAAATAGTATTCCAGAATTAATTAAAAAGATAAAATATACACAAAATAAGCCTATCTGGATGAAGGCTGCACTTGGTATGATGACAACTGATTTAAAACCAAAACTTGCAATGGAAGAGTGTGAGATTAGTAATAAAAAAATTAAAATTTATGGAGTGGCAAAAGGATCGGGAATGATTTTCCCTAATATGGCAACTACTCTAGGATATGTCTTCACAGACGCAGATCTCTCAAATGATATTTTGAATAAATTACTTAAAAAAAATATTGAAACTACCTTTAATGCAATCACATGTGATGGAGACACTAGTACCAATGATATGGTTTCAATTTTTTCAACGGGAAAAGTTAATAATTTAGAAATAAAAAATATTACTGATAAAAGAATTAAATCTTTTGATGAAGCTTTGCACTCAGTGCTATTGAATTTGTCAAAAAGAATAGTTGCCGATGGTGAAGGGGCCAGTAAGTTTATTACAATTAGTGTTACAAAATCAAAGACAGAGAATGATGCAAAAAAAATTGCTTTTTCAATTGCTAACTCGCCATTAGTCAAAACTGCAATTGCTGGGCATGATCCTAACTGGGGAAGAATCATAATGGCCATAGGTAAAACAGATGTTGATATTGAGGTGAATAAACTATCTATTAAACTTGGACCTATAAAAATCATAGAAAAGGGTCAATTATCAAAAACATACATTGAGAACGATGCGGCAGTATATATGAGAGAAGAGACTAAAATTGACATATCTGTTGATCTCAACCTAGGGAAAAAAAATTTTACAGCATACACTATGGATCTAACTCAAAAATATATAGAGATTAATGCTGATTATAGAAGTTAATAGAACATTGAAATAAGTTTATTTATCATTAACTTATATATCATGATTAAATACAGGCTTGTTTGTAAAAATTGCGAGACTACATTTGATAGTTGGTTTGCTTCATCTAAAGAATATGAGAGGTTAAAAAAAAAAGATTTTCTTAACTGTCATATTTGTAATTCATTTGATGTAGAAAAAACCTTAATGTCACCAAATGTATTTAGCTCAAAAAATGACTCTAAAAATGCCCATCAAATAAAAAAATACAAACAAACAAAAGAAATAATATTAAAAAACCAAGAATTTATTAAAAAAAATTTTGAGAATGTAGGTAATAATTTTGCTTATGAGGCAAGATCTGCACATTATAAAAATAAAAAAATTTTAAAAGGGATTTATGGTACCGCAACAAAAAAAGATCTTAAAGAATTAAAAGAAGAAGGCATAAAGGTAGAAATAATACCCTGGATAGTAGATAGTACAAATTAATCTTTTTTTAATTTTAAAATATAATTAATAGAAGTGTCGTTACTAATTTTCCAACTATCATCTAATATATTAAACTTCATACCATTTAATTTTTTTAAAGATAAATTATTTTTTTTTGAAATCCTTATTAAATCATCTGGCCTAACAAATTTTTCCCAGTCGTGAGTTCCTATAGGTAGCCATTTTAAGATATATTCAGCCCCTATGATGGCAAACGCATAAGATTTTAAAGTTTTATTTAAAGTTGCAACAAACATTATACCATTTTTTTTAAGCAGTTTAGCACTTGCTTTAATAAAAAAATCTATATTTTCAACGTGTTCCACTATTTCCATGTTTAAAATTACATCAAATTTAATATTTGTTTTTAATTTTTCTGGTGATGCAACTTTATAGTTTATTTTAAGTTTATTTTTTTTTGCGTGAAATTTTGCGACTTCTATATTTTTTGCTGAGGCATCTATTCCATATACATTTGCACCCAGTCTGCACATGGGCTCAGATAATAATCCTCCACCACAACCAATATCTAGTAAGTTAATTTTTTTTAAAGGTTTATCTGGAGATTTAATATGGAAATCATTAATTATATTTTCTTTAATATATTTAATTCTTATAGGATTAAAATTATGCAAAGGCTTAAATTTACCGTTAGGATTCCACCATTCTTCAGCAATTTTTGAAAATTTTTCAATTTCTTTTTTATTTATTGAATTCATAATAGATAACTTGTGGACATAACAATTAAGATGTAATTTATCAATATTAATTAAACAAAATTATCAATGAAAATTGTCGTATTAAAATTTGGTGGAACTTCTGTAGGAAATATAGATAGAATTAAGAATGTAGCTAGGATTATAGCCACTTATAAAAAGAAAAAATTAGGAGTAATTGTAGTTTCTTCTGCAATGAGTGGAATTACCAATCAATTGATTAAAAAAACTAAAGAGTTGAGTAAAAATTTTGATGCAGCTGAATATGATGTTTTACTATCTACTGGTGAACAAGCGGCGTGTGCATTAATTGCAGGAAGACTTAAACATCTTGGATTTAAGTCTAGATCTTGGATGTCTTGGCAAGTGCCAATTATTACCGAAGGTTCATATAGTTCATCCAGAATTCACAAGATTAATAAAAATAAAATATCTAGTTTTATAAAATCGGGTGGAATTCCAATTATCACTGGCTTTCAAGGAATTAATTCTGAAAATAGAGTTACAACATTAGGCAGGGGAGGAACTGACGCTTCAGCAATAATGTTAGCAAAATTTTTTAATGCAGATGCGTGTGATATTTATACAGATGTAGACGGTGTATACACTACTGATCCAAGAAATCATTTAAAAGCAAAAAAGATCGATAAAATTTCTTATGATGAAATGCTTGAAATGGCATCTCTAGGGGCGAAGGTAATGCAGCCAACATCAGTACAGGATGCAAAATTAAACAATATAAGCTTCTCTGTTAAATCTTCATTTTTAAAAAAGAAAGGAACTTTAATAACAGATAATAAAAAAGCTTTTAGTGATCAAATTATAACAGGAATTACGTCAACTAAAAATGATGCAAAAATTACAATGATTGGTGTTAAAGATAAGCCTGGTGTTGCAGCTTCTATCTTTAAACCATTGTCACTAAACCAAATAAATGTAGATATGGTTGTTCAAAATATTTCATCAAATAGTAATGAAACAGACTTAACGTTTACTATTAAATCAGAAGATTTAAAAAAAACCGAAAAAATCATAAGGCAAAATAAAAAAATTTCTTTTAGAAAATTTTTACATGACAGCGATGTTTCTAAAGTGTCAATTATAGGAGTTGGAATGATTACTACACCTGGGATTACCTATAGAATGTTTCAAGCACTTGCGTCAAAAAAAATCAATATTATGGTTATTTCAACTTCTGAAATAAAAATTTCAGTTTTAATATCTATCAAGCATGTAAAAAAAGCTATAGTAGCCCTTCATAAAGAATTTAAATTAGACTAAATAATGAGCTTAAGACCATTTAGAGATATTCACAGAAAAAAAACAAAAGTTATTAATGTGGGTGATGTAAAAATAGGAGGAGACAATTCTATTTCTGTGCAATCAATGACGAATACATTAACGACAGATATACAAGCAACTATTAGACAAATTAATGATATTCATGAAGAGGGAGCTGATCTTGTCAGGGTTTCTTGTCCAGACGAAGAATCCTCTTTAGCACTTAAAGAAATCACTAAAAATGTTTCTATTCCAATAATTGCTGATATTCACTTTCATTACAAAAGAGCTATTGAAGCTGCTGAAAATGGTGCGAAATGTTTAAGGATTAATCCAGGCAACATAGGTGACAAATCAAAAATACACGATGTATTAAGTGCAGCCAAAAATAATGACTGTTCGATAAGAATAGGTGTAAACGCAGGTTCTCTTGAAAAAGATATTTTAGAAAAATATAAAGAGCCGTGTCCCGAAGCTTTAGTTGAAAGTGCGCAAAGGAATATTAAAATTCTTGAAGACCAAAATTTTTTTAATTTTAAAATTAGTGTCAAGTCTTCAGATGTCTTTTTATCTATGTCTGCATACCGTCAACTTTCAAAAGTGACAGATTACCCTTTGCATTTAGGCATTACAGAAGCAGGAAGCTTTATTTCAGGAAGCATTAAATCTTCAATAGGCTTAGGATCACTTTTAATGGACGGAATAGGTGATACAATAAGAATTTCATTATCAGATGATCCTGTAAAAGAAGTTAGAATAGGCAATGAAATATTAAAATCACTTAATTTAAGGAATAGAGGTGTACGAATTATATCTTGCCCATCTTGTGCAAGACAAGCCTTCCAAGTAATTGATACTGTCAAAACATTAGAAGAAAAACTTTCTCATATTAAAACTCCTTTAACTTTATCAATTATTGGATGTGTAGTTAACGGGCCTGGAGAAGCAGCAATGACTGACATAGGCATCACAGGAGGTGGAAAAGGAAGTAATATGCTTTATTTATCTGGCATTCAAAGTGAAAAAGTTTTATCAGAAGACATAATATCAAAAGTTGTAAGTGAAGTAGAAAAAAAAGCTGCTGAACTAGATAAAAAATCATAATGATACCTTTAAAAACTATTCAAGAATTAATATCTAAACACTCTTTACTAGAGAAAGAACTGTCAGTTGGTGATGTAGATAAAAAATTTTTTGCTGAAAAATCAAAGGAATATTCAGATTTAAACGATGTAATTGATGATGCTAAAAAATATTTTTCATACGAAGGAGAAAAAAAAGATTTAGAAAAAATTTTAGAAGATCCAGATAGTGATGATGAGTTTAGGGTAATGGCTGATAATGAATTAAAAGATCTCAAGCTAGAAAATGAAAAAATAGAAAAAAAATTAAAATTATTTCTATTACCCAAAGATGATGCTGATAAAAAAAATGCAATTATAGAGATACGAGCAGGTACTGGAGGTTTAGAGGCAAGCTTATTTGCCTCAGATCTTTTCAAAATGTATGAAAAAGTTAGTCATCAAAAAAAATGGGAACTAGAATTAATAAGCATGTCCCAGAGTGAGGCTGGTGGACTTAAAGAAGTCATTGCATCAATTAGGGGAAAAAATATTTACTCAACTTTAAAATATGAAAGTGGAGTTCATCGTGTTCAGAGAGTTCCTGATACAGAAACACAGGGAAGGATTCACACATCTGCTGCAACTGTAGCTGTTCTGCCAGAAGCAGAGGAGGTTGACATAAAAATAAATGACTCAGATTTAAGAATTGATGTTTTTAGAGCAGGAGGTCCAGGAGGACAGTCTGTAAACACAACTGATAGTGCTGTAAGAATTACCCATATTCCAACTGGATTATCTGTATCTCAGCAAGATCAAAAATCACAACATAAAAATAAAGCAAAAGGAATGCTGATTTTAAGGTCACGACTTTATGAACTGGAAAGATCAAGAATAGAGGGTGAAAGATCACAAGATAGAAAAAGTAAAATAGGAACTGGAGATCGCTCTGAAAGAATTAGAACGTATAACTTTCCACAAGGAAGGGTGACAGATCATCGTATTAATTTAACGCTACATAAGCTTGAAGCTTTTTTAGAAGGTGAGGCGTTTGATGAAATGGTAGAAAGCTTAACGCTACAAGCTCAAGAAGAAAAATTGAGCAATCTTAATTAAAATGAATATAGTAAATGTTTTAAGTGAGGGAATAAACATCTTACAAGAGAATAAAATATCAAATCCCCAACTTGATTGTGAGATACTATTATCTAGCTCAATTAAAAGAGATAAAAAATATATAATTTTAAACCCTAAAGAACTTGTTAATTCAGAACAATTAACAAAATTTAAAAGTTTAATTGAAAGGAGAAAAAAGGGAGAACCAATAGCTTACTTAACGAACAAAAAACAGTTTTGGAAGGATGAATTTTTTGTCAATAAAGATGTACTAATTCCAAGGCCTGATACTGAATTAATAATAGAACAAGTTTTAAAAATTTACTCCAAAGACGAACAATTACAAGTTCTAGATATTGGAACTGGATCTGGGTGTATCCTTTTATCCATTTTAAAAGAGAGACATAATTTTTATGGAACTGGTATAGATATCTCTAAAAAAAGCATAAATATAAGCAAATTCAATGCAAAACAACTTAGCTTAGTGAATAGAGTAAAATTTTTTAATTCTAGTGTTGACAATTTTAGAATTGGGAAATATGATCTAATTGTTTCAAACCCTCCTTATATTGAATTGTTAAATTTAAAATATTTGGAAAAAGATGTTGCTAATTTTGAACCAAAGTTAGCTTTAAGTGGTGGGCTTGATGGGTTTTCAAAAATCAGAAAAGTTATTAATAAAACAAAAACTCTGATTAAGAAAAATGGTAAATTTATTTTAGAGATTGGATTTAATCAAAAAAATAAAGTTATAAAAATATTAAAAGAAGAGGGTTTTTACATAAATAACTCCATAAAAGATTATGGAAATAACGATCGCTGCATAGTCAGCACTAAAATTTAATTAAAAGATAAAAATATGGTGACATTTAGAAGTAATAACAACAATAATAGAAGACCTCCGTTCAGGAGCAATAATAATAGAAGACCTCCATTTAGAAGTAACAATGAAGGTTCAAAGTTTACTAATAATGATAATTTTCGAAGAAGCGTTCCAGGTAGAAATAATCATAATGCGGTAAAACTAATAGAAAAGTATAATGATTTAGCTAGAGAAGCCTTAGCAAATGAAGATAAGATTTTATCAGAAAACTATTTTCAGCATGCCGATCACTTTACCAGAGTTCAGAATGAGCAGGAAAGTATTAGGTTGGCAAGAGTTACTTCTTCTCCATCTACGACAGTAAAACCCGTTGAGGTTGAAGCCAATGAAAAAAAACCAACAATAATAGAAGCGGAAATAACAAAAAAAACTACTCCAGAATCATCAGTTAAAAAAGTTGTGAAAACTGTAGAAAAAAAAACTGCTGCAAGTTAATTTAAGCCAATAATTAATTCTGATTTTAAAACATCTAATTTAATTTTAGCTACTTCAAACTGTTTTCTTTCTTTATTTTTAAGAATTTTACCTGAGGGCAACTTTAATGTTTGTGAGTTAATTTTTTTTCCATTTTTAACTACCTCATAATGTAAATGTGGACCAGTAGATTTTCCTGTCGAGCCAACATACCCAATTATTTGCCCCTGCTTAACTCTTATCCCTTCTTTTATTCCAGCTGCAAAACTTTTCATGTGAGCATAAATTGTTTGATAAGTTGAATTGTGTTTTATTTTAATACAATTCCCACCACCACCACACCATCTGGCTCTTGTTATGATACCGCTACCAGACGCCATGATAGGAGTACCCATAGGTGCTGCAAAATCTGTTCCTTTATGCATTTTATTATAACCATCGATAGGATGTTTTCTCATTCCAAAAGCAGAGGAAAGTCTTGCTCCATTAATAGGTGTTTTCATTAATGCTTTTTTAACACTCCTGCCGTTTTCATCATAGTGTCCTTCACTTCCTTTTTTATCGAAATAATATAATGAGTTATTTGTTCCACTAAGTTTGAGATTTGCAAAAATAACATTTCCTGTTTCAAATATTTTGCCATTATCATCTTCAAACACTTCGTACATAATTTGAAAATTATCTTTTTTTCTAATATCTCTTTGAAAATCAACTTGAAAACCATAGATTCTTGCAAACTCTATAATTATATTTGGTTGAACATTTAGGTTAATCGCAGTTCCATATAAGCTTTGTGTAATCTTACCTTCTTTAAAAATAATTTTTTTATTTAAATTTGTAATAATTGTTTTTTTTTCAAAAAAATCTGTCTCTAGATTTCTAATTAATTGAATTTTTTCAGTTCTAGATATTGGAAATAAAAAAGAAATAATTTTTTTATTGTTTGATTGATCGATTGTAAACTTTATATCAAGATTGGTTTTAAGATTATTTAAATTATAATCTGAATTTATAATTTTTTTTATTTCTAAAATTTCTTCATTTGGAATAGAATAGTTATTTAATATTTTATCAAATGTTTCACCATTAGAAATTTTATGGTCTATACTTTTATATCTTGGCACTAAATGATTAAAAACTTGGTTAATACTTTTTTGAAAGTAGATATTATTTATTACTTCTTTATAATTTTTATTAATCGATATTTTTTTATTGTTGTAAAATGTGGTGCTAGTAATAGTAATTAATAGCAACAGTATGAGAAAAGAGATTTCGGCATTTTTCTTAATCAATTTTATTATTTTATTTGAAGTAAATATCATCTGGAATTTCCAATTATTAATTTAGTAATGCATAAAAATCAAAAAAAACCGTATATATATTGAGATATTTGTTCATTTATTTAAATGCTAAATGCTTGATTTACTTTTATTTTAGCTTATAAGCACCACACTTTCTCATTAAAATTATTGTTTAAACAATAGATTAGTGAGGATTATTGGGCGTTTTATAACCAATTAGCTATTTAAAAAGTAAAAATTTAAGAAGAGAAGTGTGGACGGTTAAGGTTACCAAAATTTGTCGTACACACTTCAAAATCGTATGGATTGTATTCTTACAATTTATATATGAAGCTAGTGTGCGCCGTTTTTTAACTTGAGAGTTTGATCATGGCTCAGAACGTACGCTGGCGGCACGCCTAACACATGCAAGTCGAACGAAGTAGCAATACTTAGTGGCAGACGGGTGAGTAACATGTGGGTATCTACCCTTTGGCCTGGAATAACACGAGGAAACTTGTGCTAATACCGGATAAGTCTTTACGGAGAAAGCTTTATGCACCATTGGATGAGCCCGCACTTGATTAGTTTGTTGGTAGGGTAATGGCCTACCAAGACTATGATCAATAGCTGATTTGAGAGGATGATCAGCCACATTGGGACTGAGACACGGCCCAAACTCCTACGGGAGGCAGCAGTGGGGAATCTTGCACAATGGAGGAAACTCTGATGCAGCGATGCCGCGTGAGTGAAGAAGGCCTTTGGGTTGTAAAGCTCTTTCGTCGGGGAAGAAAATGACTGTACCCGAATAAGAAGGTCCGGCTAACTTCGTGCCAGCAGCCGCGGTAATACGAAGGGACCTAGCGTAGTTCGGAATTACTGGGCTTAAAGAGTTCGTAGGTGGTTGAAAAAGTTGGTGGTGAAATCCCAGAGCTTAACTCTGGAACTGCCATCAAAACTTTTCAGCTAGAGTATGATAGAGGAAAGCAGAATTTCTAGTGTAGAGGTGAAATTCGTAGATATTAGAAAGAATACCAACTGCGAAGGCAGCTTTCTGGATCATTACTGACACTGAGGAACGAAAGCATGGGTAGCGAAGAGGATTAGATACCCTCGTAGTCCATGCCGTAAACGATGTGTGTTAGACGTTGGAAATTTATTTTCAGTGTCGCAGGGAAACCGATAAACACACCGCCTGGGGAGTACGACCGCAAGGTTAAAACTCAAATGAATTGACGGGGACCCGCACAAGTAGTGGAGCATGTGGTTTAATTCGAAGATACGCGCAGAACCTTACCAACACTTGACATGTTCGTCGCGACTCTAAGAGATTAGAGTTTTCGGTTCGGCCGGACGAAACACAGGTGCTGCATGGCTGTCGTCAGCTCGTGTCGTGAGATGTTGGGTTAAGTCCCGCAACGAGCGCAACCCTCACTTTTAGTTGCCATCATTAAGTTGGGCACTCTGAAAGAACTGCCAGTGATAAGCTGGAGGAAGGTGGGGATGACGTCAAGTCCTCATGGCCCTTACGTGTTGGGCTACACACGTGCTACAATGGCATCTACAACAGGAAGCAAAACGGCAACGTTAAGCAAATCCCGAAAAGATGCCTCAGTTCGGATTGCACTCTGCAACTCGAGTGCATGAAGCTGGAATTACTAGTAATCGTGGATCAGCGTGCCACGGTGAATGCGTTCCCGGGTCTTGTACACACCGCCCGTCACACCATGGGAGTTGGTTCTACCTTAAGGCAAGGTTTTAAACCCTTGACCACGGTATAGTCAGCGACTGGGGTGAAGTCGTAACAAGGTAGCCGTAGGGGAACCTGCGGCTGGATTACCTCCTTTCTAAGGATGAATGAAAGTAAAATTTCATTCTAAATAATATACATCGGTAATGTTGACCGTCCTCATTTCTCTTCTTAAAGTAATGTTTCCTTCTTGTAGGGCCGGTAGCTCAGTTGGTTAGAGCACACCGTTGATAACGGTGGGGTCGAAAGTTCGAGTCTTTCTCGGCCCACCAAAAACCTAAATGGGGGATTAGCTCATCTGGGAGAGCGCCTGATTTGCATTCAGGAGGTAGCAGGTTCGATCCCTGTATCCTCCACCAGGAAACATTTAGTTATTAAAACTGTAAATAAAAATAATTTATATCAATATCTATATCCGAACATTAAAAGTTATTATTTAATGTTCAAAATAAAAATTTGATCACAACATAGATTAATTTTCTTTAAAAAGAATTTTTTTCTGTGCATAAATCAAGCGTTTAAGGGCGTGTAGTGGATGCCTTGGCACTGAAAGCCGATGAAGGACGTGATATACTGCGATAAGTTTCGGGGAGCTGTATGTAAGCTTTGATCCGAAAATTTCCGAATGGGGAAACCCACCACTTTATGTGGTACTTTAAACTGAATACATAGGTTTAAAGAGACAACCTGGAGAACTGAAACATCTAAGTAACCAGAGGAAAAGAAATCAATTGAGATTCCGTTAGTAGTGGCGAGCGAACGCGGAGTAGGCCAGTAATTTTGTTAAAAAAATTTGAATAGTTTGGAAATGCTAACCATAGAGGGTGATAGTCCCGTATGAGTAATGTTTAACAAAATTCTTGAGTAAAGCGGGACACGAGAAATCCTGCTCGAATATAGGGGGACCACCCTCTAAGCCTAAATACTCTTCAGTGACCGATAGTGAACTAGTACCGTGAGGGAAAGGTGAAAAGAACCCCTATTAGGGGAGTGAAATAGAACCTGAAACTGCATGCCTACAATCAGTCCGAGCCCTTTTTAGGGTGAGGGCGTACCTTTTGTATAATGGGTCAGTGACTTAATTTATTAAGCAAGCTTAAGCCATCTAGGTGTAGGCGCAGCGAAAGCAAGTCTTAATAGGGCGATTAGTTTAATGAATTAGACCCGAAAACGAATGAGCTTACCATGAGCAGGTTGAAAGTTGGGTAACACCAACCGGAGGACCGAACCAGTTGACGTTGAAAAGTCTTTGGATGACTTGTGGTAAGGGGTGAAAGGCCAACCAAATTCGTAGATAGCTGGTTTTCCGCGAAAACTATTTAGGTAGTGCGTCGAATAAATAGATGTTTAGAGGTAGAGCACTAAATGGGCTAGGGGGAAGAGATTCTTACCAAACCTAATAAAACTCCGAATGCTAGACATTGTTCTTCGGCAGACAGACTGTGGGTGCTAAGGTCCATGGTCGAGAGGGAAAGAGCCCAGACCACCAGATAAGGTCCCAAAATCATGATTAAGTGTGAAAGGATGTGGAAATTCCATAACAGCCGGGAGGTTGGCTTAGAAGCAGCCATCCTTTAAAGATAGCGTAACAGCTCACCGGTCTAATAGAGTTTCTGCGCCGAAGATGTAACGGGGCTAAAATCATGTACCGAATCTGTGGCTTTATAAAGTTTTCGAACTTTGTAAGGGGTAGCGGAACGTTCTGTAAGCCTGTGAAGGGATACCCGTGAGGGATCCTGGAGGTATCAGAAGTGCGAATGCTGACATAAGTAACGATAAACGAAGTGAAAAACTTCGTCGCCGAAAATCTAAGGGTTTCTATGCAAGGTTAATCCGCGTAGAGTTAGTCGGCACCTAAGGCGAGGGCGAAAGCCGTAGTCGATGGAAACAAGGTTAATATTCCTTGACCTGATGGTAGTGACGGATTCTGTAAGTTGTGAGTTCTTAATGGATTGAACTTGCCGCGAAAGAGTCCCAAGAAATAGCTCCATCATTAAGACCGTACCCGAAACCGACACAGGTAGATTAATAGAGTATATTTAGGCGCTTGAGAGAATGATGTTGAAGGAACTCGGCAAAATGCTTCCGTAACTTCGGGATAAGGAAGACCCTTTTGTAGGCAACTATTAAAGGGTGGCACAAGCCAGGGAGAAGCGACTGTTTATCAAAAACACAGGGCTCTGCTAACACGTAAGTGGATGTATAGGGTCTGACGCCTGCCCGGTGCTGGAAGGTTAATGCGGTTGGTGCAAGCTAACTTCTGAAGCCCCAGTAAACGGCGGCCGTAACTATAACGGTCCTAAGGTAGCGAAATTCCTTGTCGGGTAAGTTCCGACCTGCATGAATGGCGTAACGATTTCTCCGCTGTCTCCAACATCAACTCAGTGAAATTGAATTCTCCGTGAAGATGCGGAGTTCGCGTAGTTAGACGGAAAGACCCCGTGCACCTTTACTGCAACTTTACATTGGTGTTAGGAAAAACATATTTAGCATAGGAGGGAGACTTTGAAGCAAAAGCGTCAGCTTTTGTGGAGTCACCAGTGAAATACCTCTTTTGTTTTTCTTGACATCTAACCGCTAGCCGTCATCCGGCAGCGAGACATTGTATGGTGGGTAGTTTGACTGGGGCGGTCGCCTCCCAAATAGTAACGGAGGCGTGCGAAGGTAGGCTCAGAACGGTCAGAAATCGTTCGTAGAGTGCAATGGCATAAGCCTGCCTGACTGTGAGACTGACAAGTCGAGCAGAGACGAAAGTCGGTCATAGTGATCCGGTGCTTCTGAGTGGAAGGGGCATCGCTCAACGGATAAAAGGTACGCCGGGGATAACAGGCTGATACTGCCCAAGAGCTCATATCGACGGCAGTGTTTGGCACCTCGATGTCGGCTCATCACATCCTGGGGCTGGAGCAGGTCCCAAGGGTTTGGCTGTTCGCCAATTAAAGTGGTACGTGAGCTGGGTTCAGAACGTCGTGAGACAGTTCGGTCCCTATCTGCTATGCGTGTAGAAGAATTGAGAGGAGTTGACCCTAGTACGAGAGGACCGGGTTGAACATACCACTGGTGGACCTGTTGTAGCGCCAGCTGCAGTGCAGGGTAGCTAAGTATGGAAGAGATAACTGCTGAAAGCATCTAAGCGGGAAACTCACCTCAAAACTAGTTCTTCCTATAGAGCCGTGGTAGACCACCACGTTGATAGGCTGGATGTGGAAGCGCAGTAATGCGTGTAGCTGACCAGTACTAATAGCTCAATTGGCTTGATTTATGCACTGAAAAAAATTTTTGCATTATAGGTTCGATATAAATAGAGTAAATTTTTAAAACTTTTAAATGAAAAAAACCAGTATTGCCTTATTGTTAGATAGTAACAATGCGTGGATAATAGATGTTTTAAAAAAAACAAAATATAAAAATATTTTAAAAGCTAAAATTTTCTGGGATTTAAAAAAAATAAATAACTATGATTTAGTATTTATTATCAATTATACGAAAATAATTCCTAAGGAAATTCTTAAAAAAAATAGATTTAATTTGGTTGTACATTCGAGCAATCTCCCTAGAGGAAAAGGTTTTGCACCTTTACAATGGCAAATTTTAGAAAATAAAAAAAAAATCGTGTTCACTATGATAAATATAAATGAAAAAATTGATCATGGTGATATTGTTTTACAATCTAATTTGTTATTGAATGGTCTCGAACTTTATGAAGAACTTAGAGTCCTCCAAGCTAATAAAATTTTAAAGATGATAAATCATATAATAAATATTTTTCCAAATATTAAGCTGAAAAAACAAAAAGGAAAAAGCACTTTCTACAAAAAAAGAAATAAACTTGATTCTAAGATGAATATAAATAAAAGTATTAAATCACAATTCAATAAATTAAGAATAGTAAATAATGAGCAATGGCCTGCTTTCTTTTATTATAAAAATAAAAAATTTATAATAAAGATATTTGATAATGATAAATAAAATTTTAACACTTAAAAAAAAACCAATCTTCATAGGAGAGGTTTCGTGCAATCATAACGGTAAAATAGAAAATGCAAAAAAAATAATTGATAGTGCCAAAAAATATGGTGTTGATTTAGTAAAATTTCAAACATACTCAGCTTCTTCACTAACTATAGATTCAAAAAAAAAAGATTTTTTAATAAAAAAAGGCATATGGAAGAGAAAAAAATTATGGGATCTTTACAGACAAGCCCAAACCCCATTTAGTTGGCAGAAAGAACTTTTTCAATATGCAAAAAAAAAGAAAATAAATTGTTTTAGCTCACCTTTTGATGTGAAGGCAGTAGATTTACTCGAAACTCTAAATTGTCCTATTTATAAAGTTGCTTCGTTTGAAATTAATCATTTCCCATTAATAAAAAGAATTGCAGAAACAAAAAAACCGATAATAATTTCAACAGGAACTTCTAATATAAAACAAATTGATTTAGCCTATAATTTTGCAAAAAAAAATGGATGTAAGAATATTATTCTTTTATATTGTGTAAGTAATTATCCATCAAAAATTACAGATTTCAATTTAAACAATATAAAATTAATGAAAAAAAGATATAATTGTAAAGTAGGTTTTTCTGATCACTCAATAGATAATAGAGTGGCATTCGCTGCTGTTTTATCTGGTGCAGATTATGTTGAAAAACACATTGCATTAGAGGGGCAAAATAAAGGTTTAGATATAAAATTCTCCATCAAAGGTAAAGAAATACTAAAATTTAGAGAAGAAATTGATGTAGCATGGAATTTAAGAGGTAAAGATTATTTTTTTAGAAATAGTTCTGAAAAAGTAAGTACTATTTTTAAAAGATCTATTTACCCAATTAAAACAATTAAAAAAGGTGAAAAATTTACAACTGAAAATGTATCAATAATTAGACCTGGCTTTAGTTTAGATCCAAGTTATTATTACAATCTATTAAAAAAAAGAGCTAAAAAAAATTTTGAACCTGGTCAAAGAATTTTACTAAAACAAATATAACTTATGAAAAAAAAAAATTATCTAAAAATAATAAACCAGATAGAAAAAATAAGATCTAAAAATAATGTTAATTGGATGAATATTTTAAAGTTAGCATTTAAACTCGATCCAACAAATGCATCAAAAATCATGAAAAAAGTAAATTATGATGATAAAAAAATTTCAAAACTATTGAGTGAATTATCAAAATAATGAAAAAAGATTTAATTTGTGTTATTCCTGCAAGAGCAGGCAGTAAAAGAATTAAGAATAAAAATTTCAAATTATTTTGTAACAAGCCTATTATTTCTCAGGTTATTGGTAATTTAAAAAAATCTAATTTTTTTAGCGAAATTTTTGTATCTACAAATAGCAACCAAATATCTAAAATTTCAGATAAATTAGGTGTTAAAGTATTGAGAAGATCAGAAAAACTCTCAGACGATTACACGGACACAAAAACAGTAATTTGTGATGCTATTAAAAAAATTAAGAAACTTAATTATAGTTTCAATAAAGTATGTTGCATTTACCCAACATCAGTTTTTATAGAAATAGCAAAATTAAAAAAAGCAGAAAAAATTTTAAAAAAAAATGTACCATACGTTTTTTCAGCAAAAGAATATCTACACCCAATATATCGTTCATTTTATAGAGACAAGTATAACTATTTAAAAAAAAATTTCCCAAATTCTATGAACAAAAGAACACAGGATATAAAAAATGTATTTCATGATGCAGCACAATTTTACTTAGGGTGGAATGAATCTTGGGAAAATAAATTAGATATCTTTGATAAAAATTCAAAGTTTATAGCCTTTCCAAAGTTAAGTTCTTTGGATATAGACGACTATGAAGATTGGAAAATAGCTGAATTATTATGGAAAACAAAACAGAAAAAACGAATTAATATTTAATGTTAGGTGTCATCAATTATGGTTCAGGAAATTTTAGATCTGTAATAAATATTCTTAACTTCTTGAAAATTAATTTTAGAGAAATTAAAAGTGAAAAAGCTTTAAAAGACTTTAGTCATATTATTTTACCTGGAGTTGGATCATATAGATCTTTGCATCAAAGATTGATTGAATTAAACTTAGTGAATGAACTTAAGTATCAGGTTTTAGATAAAAAAAAATTTTTTTTAGGAATATGCGTGGGTATGCAAATTTTAAGCTCCTATGGAAATGAAGGAAAAGAGAGTGAGGGATTAAACATTATTGAGGGTTTGGTAGAAAAAATACCTGTAAAAAAAAGCCAATTACCAAATATAGGATGGCATAAAGTTGAATTAGTTAACAAGGAAAGTAAACTTTTCCAAAATATTTCAGAGGACGAAAGGTTTTTTTATTTTGTTCATAGCTATTATTTTAATCTTAAAGATAAAGGTCTTTGTTCTTCCAAAATAACTTATGATATAGAGGTCACCTCATCTATTGAAAAAGATAATATTTATGGAGTACAATTTCATCCTGAAAAAAGTCAATCTGCTGGGTGTAAACTTTTACAAAATTTTTACAAATTATGAATTCAAAAACAAAAAGATTAGTTGCAATAGTCTTGCTAAAAAGAGGAAATGTTGTTCAAAGTAAATATTTTAAACAGCATAAAGTAGTTGGTGATCCTTATATAATTATTGATAGATTAAATTCATGGAATGCAGATGAAGTCGTTTACTTGAATATTAGACCAAATGATATGAACGATACAAGATCAGATAAAAAAAATATCTATTATTCATCATTTGATAAGATAATTCTTGAAGTTGGCAAAAGAGCCTTTATGCCACTTACAGTTGGTGGTGGAATAAAATCATTAGAAGATATAGAAAAATATTTTGATATGGGTGCAGATAAAATTTCAATAAATTCTGAAATTTTTCATAATCCAAATTTAATTTCAGACGCTGTTAAAATTTATGGATCACAAGCTATCGTTGCAAGTATAGATTTTAAGTTAAATATAAGGTCTAATTCTTACGAAATTTTTGTTGATGGTGGAAAATCTTTGGTTTCAAATAATCTTATTGACTATATAAAGCGTATAGAAAATTTAGGTGCTGGAGAATTGTTGATTAATTCAATAGATCAAGACGGATCATTAAAAGGCTATGATTTTCAATTATTAAAAGCAATCAAGGAAAATACAAACCTACCTATAATATTTACAGGTGGTGCTGGATGTTGGGAAGATTTTTATAAAGGAATTAAACAAAACATTGACGCTGTAGCAGCAAGTAATATCTTTCACTTTTCTGAAAATAGCTATTTTGAAGCAATTAGTTTTTTAACAAATAAAGAATGCAATTTTAGACCTCCTATGTTATCAAAAATAACAAAATCTGAAGTTTAATGAATAATAATTGTAATTAATTAATGGTAAATTTTTGTAAGAGATGCGTCTATCCAATTCACGCAGTAAACATTGATATTGATGATGATGGTATATGTTCGGCGTGCAGAACCTTTGAAGAAATTACAAAGCTAGGAGATGAAAACTGGAAAATAAGAGAAAATAAATTTGTTCAGATATTAGAAGAATATAAAAAAATAACTGATGGTGATTATGACTGCATAATCCCTGTAGGTGGCGGTAAAGATAGTTATTACCAAGCTCATTATGTAAAATCACTAGGGTTTAAACCTTTATTAGTCACATATTATGGAAATAATTTTTTACCTGAAGGTGATGAAAATCTTCATAATATGTCAAAAAAACTAAATTTAGATCATTATATATTTAAGCCCTCTGAAGAACTATTAATAAAATTAAATCGAGCTGCATTTTACATGATGGGTGACATGAATTGGCACTGTCATGCTGGAATAAGAATAATTGCCCCAAAATCTGCTATCCAATTTAATGTGCCACTATTTATATATGGAGAAGTAAGTTGGGACATTTCTGGAATGTTTTCTATTAATGATTATGCTCAATTCAATAAAAGAACTGTTTTAGAGCATGATATGAGAGGGTACACGATTAATGATTTTGATAAAAAAGAAGGATTAAAAATTGAAGATCTTAAGTGGTATCAACTTCCGAGCGATGAACAATTTTTAAAACATAAATTAAAGGGAATATATCTTGGTAATTTTATTAAATGGGACCCTTATAAACAAACAGAAATAATGAAAAAACTTTATGATTGGAAAGAGTCAAGAGAAAGTTTTGAGAGAACATATAGAAAAATATCAAATCTTGATGATATGCATGAAAATGGTGCCCATGATTACTTAAAATTTATAAAATTTGGCTATGGCAGATGTAGTGATCATGCTTCAAAAGATATTAGAATGGGATATATGTCTAGAAAAAAAGCCATAGAGCTTGTAAAAAAATATGATCACGTAAAGCCAAAAAAAGACTTGAAGAGATGGCTTGAATATACCAATATTAAAGAAGTTGAATTTGATATTTTTGCTGACACATTAAGAGACAAAAGAGTTTGGAGTAAAAACCAAAATAATGAGTGGGTAAAAGATAATGTATGGCAAGAATCATAAGCACCAAATGAATATAGATAATAAATGATTGGTGGGGGGCATAAATAGATATGGCTAAACTAATTCTGATTGGTGGAGGCACACATCTAAATAGTTGTCTTGAAATAATAAGTGAAAATAAATCATTAAAAATAATAGGAATATTAGATAAAATAAAGAAGGATTATTTTTATAACACTAAATTAAAATTTATAGGAAAAGATAAAGATATTCTAAAATTTAATTTCAATCATGCATTTATATCCATAGGACTAATTAATAATTATAAAACAAGACTTAAGTTAATAAAATTTATGAATGATAAAAAAATAAAGTTTAAATCATTTATTGCAAAAAAAAGTATAATTTCTAATAATTTTATTATGGGAAATGGCTCCATCATCATGAAACAAGTAGTAATTAATAGAAACGTACAAATAGGAGATCACACCATAATTAATACTGGTGCTATAATTGAGCACGATGTTAAAATAGGTAATAATTGTCATATTTCGACAGGTGCAATAATCAATGGGGGAACGATAGTTGAAGATAATTCATTTATAGGAAGTGGTGCTATTATTGCTAATAATAGAAGAATAACAAAAAATTCTTTTATAAAAGCAGGTACTGTTTTTTAAAAGATAATTAATTTTCAAGATATTATTATAATCCAATAGATTAAGTTTAAGAATGGTGGACCTAAACAAAGATAGAGCTAATTACAAAAAAGAGATTTGAAAAAATAAAACTCAAATGTTGTTCAAAATTTGAACATAATGTATAATTAAAACAATAAAATGAGCACTAAAAATTTAGAAAAAAGATTTATTTCAAAAGAAAATAGATTCTCAATAAATAAAAAAGAGTTAAGTGAATTGAGGCAAAATTTTAGCAAGTCGGTTATTTTACTTACAGGTGCAACTGGATCAATTGGGGTCGAATTCGTAAAAAATTTAAAAAATTTTGATTTTAAAAAACTTTACTTGATTGACAAAGATGAAAATAGTTTAACAGAATTAAATAGGGAGTTAATTTTAATTTTTAAAAAAAAAAAATTATTAATACCAATTACATATGTGCAGATATAAATCAAATAGATATAAATCTATTTATTAAAGAAAAAAAGATATCTCATTATTTAAATTTTGCTGCGATAAAACATGTTAGATCTGAAGATGAAATATTAAGTGCTAAATATTTATTTAATACAAATTCTAAAAATTTTTTAAAGATAAAGAAATTTAATAAGAGCAACCTTAAGCTGGTATTCTCAATTTCTTCTGATAAAGCAGTAGAACCATCAAGTTTTTTAGGTGCATCAAAAAAATTAATGGAAGATAGACTTTTTAAATTTAAGAGATTGAATAAAAAAATATTTGTTTCTACAACTAGATTTGCAAATGTAAGTTTTTCAAACGGTAGCATTCTAAAATATCTTTATGAGAGAATTCTTAACAAAAAAATATTTGGTGTACCAAAAAATGTAGAAAGATATTTTATCACACATGAAGAGGCAATTAGTTTATGCTTTAGAGCATTACTTAAGAATGCAAATAATAAAATTGTTGTCCCAAAGTTAGAGTTAGTAAAACCTTCAATAAAAATAGAAATTTTAACTTTAAAAATTTTAAAATATTTAGGATTTAAATATACCAATGATAAGAAAAAACATTTAAATAAAAAAAATTTTTATATAAATTTTTCAAAAAATAATTTTTCAGGACAAAAAAATTATGAAAAATTTTATGAAGAACAGGAAACATCTAAATTAATTTACAACAAAAACACGGTTCACATTATTCCTTCTCTCTTTAAATTCGATAATGAGGCTCTATTAAATAAAATAGACAAATTAAATAGTCTTCAAAAAATTAAAAATTTATTAAGTTTAAAAATTAAGACTTATAAACAAATTAAAGATTCAATTAAAATAAAAAATATATTATGAAAAATAAAGAAATTTATAAAAAATTATTAAATGCATTAAGAAAGGTTTATGTGAAAAAAAATAAAAAATATTTTATACATTCACCAATATTAACAAAAAAAGATAAACTTAGTTTAAATCATTGTATAAAAACGACTTACGTCTCTAGTGTAGGAAACTTAGTAAACAAATTTGAAAATAAAATAAAAAAATTTACTAAAGCAAAATATGTGGTCTGTCTAGTTAATGGAACTTCAGCTTTACATATCGCTCTCAAATTATTAAAAATAAAAAAAGATGAGGAAGTTTTATTACCTTCTTTTAATTTTGTAGCTAGCTCTAATGCATGTCTATATATTGGTGCGATTCCACATTATATAGACAGCAATCAAGAGTTAGGCATTGATTTAAAGAAATTAGAAAATTATTTAAGTGAAACTACAATATTGAAAAATAACAAATGTTTTAACAAAAAAACTGAAAGAAATATTACTGCTTGTATTCCTACTTACAGTTATGGTCACCCCTTTGATATAAAAGGATTAATCAAAATTTGTAAAAAATTTAAAATTAAAGTTATTGAAGACTCCTCTGAAGCACTAGGAACAAAAATTAATAATAAACATGCTGGAACATTTGGTGATTTGGGTATTTTAAGTTTTAATGGCAATAAAATAATTACTACAGGAGGGGGGGGGGCTATAATTACAAATAATAAAAATTATGATAAAAAAGCAAGGCATATAAGCGCTACTTCTAAAATTTCCACTAAATTTAATACGATTCATAATGAATTAGGATACAATTATAGGATGCCAAATCTAAATGCAGCTTTGGGAATTTCTCAAATAGATAATTTAAATTTCATATTAAAAAAAAAGAATAAGTTACATATCGATCTTTTAAAAAATATAAAAAAAATTCAAAATTATTTTGATATTTTTTCAATACCAAAACTTGGTAAAAGTAATAATTGGATTCAACTATTAGTAATAAAAAAAGATATTAATATAAAAGAGTTATTAATTTTTTTGAATCAAAATAATATTGAAAGTAAAAAAGTCTGGGAAATTAATAGTAACTATAAATTTTTATCAAATTTTCCTAAAATGAAAAATATGAAATCAAAAGAATTTTCACAAAAAATAATATGTTTACCAAGTAACAATTTTTAATCATGAAAATAATTGCAGAAATTGGAGTAAATCACGATGGTAACATTTTAGAAGCAAAAAGATTAATTAAAATTTCAAAAGACTCTGGAGCTGACTATGTAAAGTTCCAAATGTATAAAACTGTCAATATTGTAATTAAAAAATCTAAATCAGCAAGTTATCAAAAAAAAGTTAATAAAAATCAATTTAAGCTTTTAAAAAAATATGAAATAACTTTAAAAAATTTTAAGAAATTAATCAATTATTGTAAAAAAATTAATATAAATTCACTTACAACTTGTTTTGATATAGAAACTTTTAATAATGTAAAAAAAATTTCAAAATCCAATATATACAAAATTGGATCAGGTGACTTAGATAATCTTCCATTAATTTATGAAATTGCAAAAAATAATAAAAAAATTATTTTATCAACTGGAATGTCTAGTTTCAAGGATATCGACTTAGCACTTAAAACAATTTATTTTGCACAAAAATATAAAAAAAAATCCTAATTTAGAAATGATAAATAGTATTAAATTAAATACAAAGAATAAAAAATTTTTATTAAATAAAGTAATCTTACTTCATTGTGTAAGCAACTACCCAACAAAACTTATTGATCTTAATTTAAAGATTATAACTGTATTGAAAGATAAATATCATTTACAAGTTGGTTTGTCAGATCATAGTAAAAGCTTAATTTCTCCATCAATTGCTTTCTTATTGGGCGCAGAATTTATTGAAAAACATTTGACAATTTCTAACACACAACCAGGGCCTGATCACTCATCATCCTTGAATAAAACAGATTTTAAAAAAATGGTAGAAAATTTAAAAGATACAATAAAAATGCTTGGAACTTCAAAAAAAAGTATTAATAAATTTGAAAAAAATATAGCTCAAATAGCAAAAAAGTCCTTGTATGCATCAAAAGAGATATACAAGGATGAAGTATATACTTTTAACAACTTAGCACTTAAAAGACCGCAATTAGGAAAAAAACCAAAATTATTCTGGAATTATCTTGGAAAGAAAGCAAAAAAGAGCTATAAAACTGACGAGATGATTTAATGTTCAAATATTGAACATATTATGATAGAGTAAACAATAAATTAAAATTATGTACCCAAATAAAGAATTTAAAAACTTTTTATCTTTTTTTAAAAATAGCCCTGGAAGGTTAGTAAAATATATTGAACTTTTAACTTTAAAAAATAAATCTAATACATTGGCAACAACTGATAGAAAATCATTGAATGAGGTGTGTATAGTAATTAATACAAAATGTAATCTTAAATGTGTTTGGTGTCATAGAGAAGAAAAACATATTCAAGATTCTGGTTATTTAGAGAGAAATGGAGACCTTGAAAAATTAAAAAAACTTTTACCTAAGTTAGATGGTTTTAATTGTGTTCATTGGGGAGGTTTAGCTGAACCACTATTAAATAAAGATATATTTGAACTTACTAAATTAGCAAGACAATATGTTCCTAGAGTTAAAGTTACTACAAATGGAACAACTTTGGTTCCAAAAGTTATTAAAAAAATTATTGAAAGTGGAATGACGGATATAGAAATTAGTCTTGATGGTTTTGATGGCGAAACAAATATGAAATATAGAGGATCAGATGAAAGCAAGGTAATCTCTTATTTAGAAAATCTTTCAAGTCAATCAGATATTCCACTTCAGATAAATTCGGTAATTACAGATGTAAACATACATTCGTTATGGGAGGCTATTGACAAACTAAAAAATGTGAAAACTTTGAAGTCAATACATACGATACCATTATTTGTTACTAAACATTTGACTAAGCTAGGTATAGGGCCAGCTGACCCAAAAGAACATAAAAAATTATTAGAGCATTGGAGAAAAAGAATAGATTTTTTTGGACTAGATATAAAACTTTCACCTGATATAGAAGATGTAACTTTAGATCCAATAGTATCAATGAAAAGAATGCATAATATATGTTATACTGTTTACGAACATCCTTTCATTAATTTAGATGGAAATATAAGTCCATGTGGAAGACTACAACATATTAGTCTTGATAATATCAACGACTTAGGTTTCGATGAAGCCTGGAATGGACCTAAAATTAGAAAATGGAGAGAAGAACAATTGCACGGTAACTTTGGAACATATTGTCAAAGAGAGTGTCATATGAAAAATACATGCCCATCTCGTCTTAATAATCTGAATCAATTTATGGGTAAATTTGATGATAAAATGGTTGTTATAGATAAATAAAAGACAACAAGTTGAAAAAAATAAATAAAATTTTGATTCAGTCAGCCTCTAGAGCAGAATTTTATATCCAAAAGAATTTAATTAATAAATTATCTAACCATTTTTCAATAACACTATTAATTCATGGAGATACAATTAAAAAAATTGACAAAAAAGAAATTTTAAAGAGTTTTGGAAAAAATATAAAAATTATCATTTCTAAAACAAATTATAGCCAATCTAATAATCCAACTTTTGTGTCAGCGAGTTTTACAAAACAAGTCTATTTTATTAGCAAGAATATTACAAAATTTAAACCAGATATTTCAATGATTTTTGGAGATCGAACAGATGCATTAGCTTTAGCGGTATCTTCCTTGATACACAAAGTGCCCGTAGTTCATTTGCATGGTGGAGAGGTTACACTGGGCTCAATAGATGAAAAAATTAGACATTCGATATCAAAAATTTCTGATATCCATTTTGTTTCACATAATAATTATAAAAAAAGATTAATTCAGTTAGGTGAAATAAATAAAAATATAAAAAATTTTGGTTCTTTAGAATTAGATCGAATAGATAAACAAAAGTTCAAAAGTAAAAGAGAGTTAAAAAAAAAATTAAAACTAAAGGATGAAAATTATGTATTAATTTCGATTAATTCTGAAATAAATTCTCAACAATCAAAAATGATCACAAAAAATATTCTTAAGGCTTTAGAATTTAATAAAGATTATGTAAAAATAATATCAATGCCAAATAGTGACCCATTTTCGGATGAAGTAAGTCAAGAAATTTTACACTACAAAAAAAAACCTAATTTTCAAATTTTTAATTCTTTGAATAGATATTATACAGATGTATTAAAAAATGCTAAATTTGTGATTGGTAATTCATCCTCAATAGTTTATGTAGCACCCTTTTTAGGTGTTCCATCAATTCTTGTAGGAGATAGACAAAAAGGACGAATTTTAAGCAAGTCTATAATTAAAACAGGTTATAATTTGAAACAAATTGTAAGTTCAATCAAGAAGATAAAAGGTAAAACTAATAGATGTAAAATTTATTTTAAAAAAGATACCATGGGCTTAATAACAAATTACTTAAAAAAAATAAATTTAGAGAATTTTAAATATAAAAGATTTATTGATTTAAAGATTTAATATGGAATCATTTTTTATTAAAAAAAATATTACAATTTATAGTGCATTAAAAAAACTTAAAGAAACTGGAAGTAAATGTTTGGTAGTAACAGATGGGAATCTTAAGCTTCTAGGAACACTTACTGATGGAGATATAAGAAAAGCTATAGTTGAAGGAAAGAATTTAGATTATAGAATCGATAAAATTTATAATAGAAAACCTAAATTTATAAATAAAAAAAAATGTCAAATTTAATTATAAGAGACATTTTTTTAAAATTTAAACTTGATCTTATTCCAATTGTTGAAAATAAAAAAATTATAGATATTATGATTTGGTCAGATTTTTTTTCTGGCAAAAAAACATTAGAAACAAAGAAAATTTCCGTAGTAATCATGGCTGGTGGAAAAGGTAGTAGACTTCATCCATTTTCAAAAGTTTTGCCAAAGCCACTTGTTCCAGTTAATGAAATACCAATTATAGAAATAATATTAGAAAAATTCTTAAAATATAATATTCTAGATATATTTATATCTATTAACTATAAATCTAAAATTCTAATCTCATATTTAAAAACTACAAAGTTTTATAAAAGGATTCAATTTATTTCAGAAAAAAATCCAATGGGAACAATTGGATCATTAGCACTTTTAAAAAATAAAAAACTAAGTAAAAATTTTTTTGTAGCTAATTGCGATGTCGTAATTAATACAGATTATAAATCTATATTAGATTTTCATGAAAATAAAAAAAATGATATAACAATTGTATGTGCAATAAAAAAAATAAAAATACCTTATGGTACTTGTGAAATTAACAAAAATGGTACACTGATAAGAATGTTAGAAAAACCTGAAATTAAAAAATTCATAAATGTTGGTTTATACGTATTGAATAAATCAATTTTTAGTATTATTGGGAAAAATGACGGTATGAATTTTGATGAATTATTGAAAAAAGCAAAAAAAAATAGAAAAAAAATTGGAATTTTTCCAATAGAGGATAGTTCTTGGTTTGATTTTGGGCAATGGGATGAATACGAAAAATCTATAAATGAAATCAAAAAATAAATTTTTTGATTACCTGGTCTTTATACCAGCAAAAGGCACATCTTCAGGATTAAAAAATAAAAATTTAAAGAAAATTGGTAAATTAACTCTTTTAGAAAAAACAATTAAATTTGCAAAAAAAATTCCAGTTAATAAATTAGTTTTTGTTAGTACAGATAGTAAGAAGATTCAAAAAATTTCTAAAAAAAATAAAGCTAAATGTGATTTTTTAAGATCAAAAATTTTATCAAAAAAAGACTCTGATATTAAAGATGCATTAATAGAATTTTTTGACAAAATAGAAAAAGAGAAAAAACCTTATATTTTTAAAAAAATAATTATTTTAATGCCAACACAGCCATTTAGAAAAATGAATGACTTAATTAAAGGCACTAAACTCTTACAAAAAAAAATTAAATCTGTAGTTAGTGTTAAAAATTTAGAAAGAAGTGATAATTTTATTTGGAAATTGAAAAAAAATTTGATTAACTTAAAAAATGATTTAATTGGTGAAAATAGACAATTTATAAATAAGATAAATTATACACCATGTGGATCTTTTTATATATTATGGACAAAAGATTTAAAAAAAATGAATAGAATTTTTATAAAACCTGCAAAATATGTTGTTACAAAATTTCCATACAACTTGGATATTAATGAGGAAATTGATTTAAAAATTTCAAATAAAATTCTTGAAATTATTTGATATAAGTAGGAATATCATTTGTATCTAACCTACATATCTTAAAAGGATCTTTAATTTTATGATTTACTTTTGGTATTGTTGTGAGACCAAAACCACAGCCTTTGGACTTTAGATACTTTATAGTGAATGGATCGAAATCGCCATATGGGTAGCACATAGTCCAATTTTTAGTTTCAATATTAAAACTTTTTAAAAATTTAATTGTAGAATTTATTTCACGTTTTTTTTCTTTATTTGCAATACGACTAAACCATTTGTGCTTGTCTCCATGTCCACCAATGTACATGCCTGATCTTATTAATTTCTTTATATCTTTCTTATTTAGATAAATAAGTTTACAAAAATCTTTAATATTCATCTTAACAAATTTTTTGAACAATTTATCAATAATAAATTTTCTACGATTAAACGAGATTTCAATTTGTAATAATCTTTTAATAAAATTGATCTTAGGAGGATCAAATCTATTTTTTTTATAATATTGCTCCTTAAAATTATTTAATTTCATTTCATTAATTCCAACTTTTTTACAAAGTTTTTCAAACTCAATGAATAGTTCGTTAGTCTTTGATTTAGCAATTATATAATGAATTAGGTTTGCATCTAAAGCTTTACCTGTGTTTATCGGCATACTAGGTATGTAAAAACTACCTTTAAGTTTTCGTTTATTTAATTCAGGTAAAACATATTTGACATGATCTTTATAACCATCATCAAAAGAGAGAATACAGTATTTAGAAGAAAATTTATATCCTAAGTTATATTTATCCTTAAATTCTTGCATAGAAATTATCTTATAATTTTTGGATAAATAATTTAATTGATGTTTAAATTTATTAAATTCTAAACCTTTTATATTTTTAAATTTAGAAAATTTAATTTTACGAACATAATGATACATTACAAAAGTTACAGACATAATCTATTTTATAAAGTTGGGTCTTTCTTGATCACAATCGCCTTTGAATAAGTAAAATTTTGATGTTTTTTTTTTATTCATAATAGCAAAATTAATAGTAATGTTTTTTTTTGAAAATGGCTCAAAATAGTTTGGAACAATTGTATTATTATTAAACTCATTCTTCAAAAAATAAGTATTATTCTTTACATTTCCATAAAAATATAAATCAACAAATTCATAGTTGTTAGTTTCTATAAATTTTTTAAATGACACAGAACAATCAAATATTTTTTTTATATTTCCAAAAAAATCAACGATACGGAGGCATTTGCTACCTTTGTAATAACATTCTCTTGCAAAGTAATATCCTATAAGTTTATTTTTTTTTACAAATTCAAAAACTAAATATTTATAAAATGGGTTTTTAAAATATTTATTATTAAAATAATCTTCATTTTTTTCAAAAATTTTAACATAATTATGATAATCCTTTTTAAATTTTTTAAAATTAAAATTACTTACAATATTTAAACTTGAATCTTCTTTGTAAAATTTATTGTAATATTTTTTTCTAAATTTACCTATATTATAAACTTTGATTTTTTGATTTACGATATAATATTGTGTTAAACTACCAGTATAAAAACCTAAGTACTCATAAATTTTTTTTACATTCTCATTACAACCAACTGTCCCAATTTTTGAATATTTGTAATTTGCAATTGAATACATAAGTAATTTAATGCCCACACCTAATTCTGTTTTTTTGGCAATCCATGTTGTTAACCACACTGTATCAAATTTTTTTAATTCATATGAAAATTTACTATTTTTAACTATTCCTAAAAAACCTAAAATATTATTTTTTTTTTAAAAATTAGAAAATTATATTTTTTTTCTAATTTGTTATAGTGAAGCCAATTAAATATTTTATTATTTTTTGATAATATGTGGTTCTTTTGCCAATTTTTATCAATGAACTTTTGTATCAATTTAATATTCCCATTATCTTGTATAATCATTTTTTTAATTCAATAATTTCAATTATATAATTTAAAGGACTAATAAAAAAAACAATCCGGCTTTTAAATAATTTTGAATAATTTATTTTAGATATTTGCATAAATTCATTGCTTTTAAGCTCATCCATTGTTTTATCAAAATTTTTTGATGTATAGGCAATATGATTCAGAATGTTAGTTCCTCTTTTCAAATAACCACTTACTGGATTATTTTTTCCATATGGTTCAACCAATTCATAACAAATATTTTTTTCGTCAAAAAACAGTTTGGCTTTAATGCCCAATTTCTTATCTAGGATTAATTTGTTTGATTTACTTTTTGCAATAAAGTTGTTGAGATATTTTTCACTTTTTTTAATATTGTTAACAAATATTCCAATATGATTAAAAATAAGATTATTTTTTTTTTTAACACTTTTAATTATCTCATCTATATTCTTAAAATTATTAATTTCATTAATATTAAATTTAACTTTACATATTTTTTCAATTGAAAAAAGAATATTTAAATGGGTGAGAGAATCCCAATTTTTTATATTTGATAAACTAGCCTTTTTGTCAAACTTTTTACTTTTGATGTATTTTTTAATTATTTCAATAATTTTTTTTTCACTCATATAATTCTAAGTTAATTTTTTTAATTTTATTTGTTAAACACAGGTATGTGTCTATTTTATTTGACCCTCTTTTTTTAATCTTGTTAAAACCATGTTCTTCAAATAATTTCTTTGCAACGATGTTTTTTTCTGTATTAATGAATTCTCCGATTACATTATCATATTTATTTTTAGATGCATATTTTCTAATATAACTGAACATACATGACTCAAAATACCTTCCTATAACTCTGCAGCTCATCAAAAATGTATCTATGAATAAAGTTTTTTTACCATTTTTTTGTAAAATTATTAATCCCACATTACCATGATCACTATAAATATCTTTTAAGCTAATTAAAAAACAAAACTTGTTATCATCTTTAAATATTTTCTCCATCTCCGAAAGAGGATATCTTTTTGATCTTAGATTATATTGATTTGTTTTTAAAGTCATCTCAGATGCTCTATGTATATTTGTTTTATCTAATTTATGAATCTTTGCTTTTAATTTTATTGATTTTAAATATTGAATTTCATCTTTTGCAGTTTTTTTATCATCTATAAATTTTGCTCTAGCATGATAATTTTTTGTTTTGTCTTTTGAATTTTTTAAATTTGAAAGAAGTGAAAATTTTTTTAAAGAAGCTAATTGTTCAGACCAATAAACAATATCGTCATTTGGTTCTACCGTATGAACTTCTGGTAAAATTTTTCTAACAAGATTTCTTTCAACTGGATTATCATCCCAGAATACAAAACTATCCAATCCAAGATCTAATTCTTTTGAAATTTGTAAGATATTCTTTGCTTTAGATTCCCAATTAATTTTAAAATTAACAAAATGTTTCTTCTTTAATAATATAGAGGGATGATTTTTGAGAACATTAAACACATCTTTTTCGTTATTTTTACTCGAAATTGCAAGTAGCACTCCTTGATTATATAATTTAAGTATTTCTTTTTGAAAATCTAAGAAGATTTTTCCACTTTGTGTGTCTCCAATCTTTATGTTATTAATTCCATCTTCTCCTAGAACGCCTCCCCATAAAGTATTATCACAGTCTAAAATCAAAACTTTTGACCTTGGTTTTGTATATCTTACAAAAAAATCATCAATAAATTCTGATAAGATATCTATTCCAATTTGTGATAAATTTGATGAACTTAAATACTTATTTCTTAGGTCAAAAACATTTTCCATTCCTTTTAATTTAAAAATTTCATCCAAGTCAGCATAATTAAAATTATGATTATTATCTTTAATTTTTAAAAATTGATTTAAAAGTTTTTTTTTATTTTTTTCTTGATTAGTTGTATTATTGTTTACTTTAATTAAGTTTCCTTTTTTAAATGATGAAACCATAACTAATGTGCCTATACGTTTTTCTTTAGATCTACTTTTAAGTAATTTTAATATAGGCAAATATTCTTTAAAATTATTGTTATGAAAATCCTGTAAAAAAAGAGTTAAAACTACAAAATCATTTTTTTTTGTATCATGAAGAATTTTGTAATCACCAATATCACTAAAATTTTTTTTTATATCAATTTTATTCCACGATAAATTTCCTGGAAATAAAAAAGATGAACTAACTAGTGTGATAATCATTTATTAATAATGTTTTTTATATCTATTTTGTTAGAATTAGACAAATAGTTAATTATTTTTTCATAAAAAAATTTTTTTAATTCATTTTTATTTCTTAAAATTCTTATGCCACCATGTTTAGCTTCGAAAGATTTGTAATTTTCTACATGATATCTTAAATAATCATTCATATTTTCATAATAAATTGCACATTTCTTTCTTTTAAAGTGAGCTTTATAGGGCCCGGAAGTTAATATCCCAATTGTAGTTATTGAATATTGAATCAGTAAATCTGTATTTTCTTGTGAAATTATAATTTTTCTTTGAGGATATCTCATTTTTATTTCATTTATTTCAGAAATTTTTTCAGAAGGGTGTGGTTTAATTATAATTGAATGATTAGGATAAACATCAAAAATGATATCAAATAAGTTTTGATAAGTTATCAGTCTTTTATTTTTATGAAGTATGGGGTGTGACCTGTAGCTTAATATCAATATATATTTTTTAGGAAGTTTATTATAAAATTTTTTTTTTAATAATTTTTCTACTTCATAGGAGTTATTAAAATTATTAATTTGAACTATATTTCTAAATCCCATTTTAGAAAATATTTTAATATCACCACTGTTGTATAATAAAAACTTTTTGTTTTTATCTCTATTATAATTTCTAGTAGATGTTTTAATGTTTCTTACAAACCATGGGCTACTTGTATGTTTAAATAGAAAACCTTTGCAAAGAAAAAGTTTTATAAAAAAGCTTGTTAAAATATTTTGTAAAACGTACATATCCTCACTGTGAAAAATAAGTTTTGATAAAATACAAATCTTTATTAAATATATTAACTTTAAAAATTTATAATTTGAAGTATAAATATTACATGCACTTATTTTACATATTTCTTTAAATAAGCTATCTTTTTGCAATTTATTATAAATATTTTTATCTAAAATAAGAATATTTATTTTATTAAAATACTGTAAATTTTCTAAGATAATCGGAAAAACAAACTCACATTCACCAAATGAAGTTGAAATTATAAACCCTGCATTTTTTTTTTCATAGATATAATTTATAAAAAAATATTATGTTCAAATTTTGAACATAATGATGTACATTAATATGTTAATGTTGAAGTGTTTCAAGTAAAAAATAATTTTTTTTGGACAGGTTTTAAAGGATGAATTCTATAAAGACTATAATAGATAATATTTTAACTAAGCTAAAATATGTTGGACTGTCTAATACTTTTAAATATTATTATTTTAGAATATGCAAAATAAAAAAGTTAATACAAATTAAAATTGATGAAAAAAGAATATTTATAAGAACCAACAGTCCTGATTTAAATGTTTCAATAGCTTCATTATACGAAGAATATAAAGATTTTAAAGGTCTAACAAAACAGTTATTAGAACCAAACTTAATAGTAGATGCGGGTGGTTATATTGGAACTTCTGCACTTAAATTCAGTGAAATGTATCCAAATGCTAAAATTGTAACATTGGAGCCATCAAGTGAAAATTATGAAATTTTATTACTAAACGTTAAAAATTATAAAAATATATATCCAATAAAATCGGCATTAGTTTCCTCAGCAAATGAAAAAATTGATATTCGTGATCGTTCTACTGGTCCATGGGGATATACTGTTGTTCGAAAGCCACTAGATAATAAAAACTCCAAAATAATTGAGAAAGTGAGCACAATTACACTTTCTGAAATAGTTAAAAAATTTAATATGAATATAAATGTTCTTAAGTTAGATATTGAGGGTGGTGAAAAAGATATATTTGATAACTGTCAAAAAGAAATTAAGGTAATTGAAACAATTATTGTGGAGTTGCATGATAGAATCATACCCGGATGTCGCTCTTCATTTGAAGATTCAAATAAAGACAAATATATTATTAAATTAGATGGTGAAAAATTTATTGCAACAAAATCAAATAATTAATAAAAAAAATAATGCTAAATATTTTTAAAAAAAAAAAATACCAAAAATATTTTTTAAAAGATAATATAAAAAAAGAAATTTCTGATGGACTTGCTGAAGTAGGAGACTGGACTTATGGCAATCCAAACATTATGAGATGGGACTGGAAAGACAAACTTATTGTTGGAAAGTATTCGTCTATAGGACCGGGTGTAGAGATAATATTTGGGGGAAATCATAGGTCTGATTGGATTACAACCTCACCACTTCCAGCTGGCACTTTTCAATATTTTGAAAAATTTACTAATGCTAAGGATATAAAAGATTTTATTACATCTAAAGGTAATATTGTTATTGGTAATGATGTTTGGATAGGAGCTAAAGTTTTGATTCTGTCGGGATCAACTATAGGCGATGGAGCTGTTGTTGCAGCTGGATCTGTTATAGCTGGAAACGTTGAGCCTTACACAATTGTCTGTGGAAACCCCTTTAGAGCTATTAAAAAAAGGTTTAATGAAGATCAGATAAAAAAACTATTAAAGATTAAGTGGTGGGATTTTGATGATAACAAAGTAAATGCAATAGCCAAAACTTTATGCTCGGAAAATATAGATCAATTTTTTAAGTTGTTAGAGAATAAAAAAAATTATTGAGATTAAAATTGATTTTTTTTTGGCTTCATTATTATAAAAAAAATTATAAGTAATGAAAAAATAGAATTAATCCAATTATTAAAAAAATTTCCAGAGGTAGACAAGGGAAATAAATGAGTAAGGAGTGCGGAGTTAATTATCAATACAGGTATAAATTTATTTTTTTTATATTTTAATTCTAAATACGAAAATTTAAAAAAACTAAAGATTAAATATAAGTATAATATTGAAAATATAGCAAAACCAAAGAATCCTGTTTCAGCTAACAATTGGAGGTAGATATTATGTGGGTGTGTTGTGCAAGACAAATTTTGAGATCGATGTCTATTAATGTCATATTTTTTACACTCTTTTCTAAAAGTATTTGGTCCCGAGCCAGTTATTTTATTATCCTTATAAATACGGTAAGCAGTATTAAAGTGATCTTTATGATAATAATAGAATATTGATTGATTTTTTATTAGATATTTAAGTGGATAAAAAAAACGGTTTTTAATAATATTATTATTTTCAAAAATAATAAAGATTAGTGTTAATGATATTAGAGAAATAGTGATCAATCTCTTTAATCCAATAAAATTAATTAGAAACAAAGAACATAAACCAAGAAATAATAAATGTGTATAAATTGAAGCACGTTCTCCTGATATAAATATTGTTAATGTAGTTAGTACACTTAAAAAGATAAAAAAAATATTATAATTTTTATTTTTATTTTCAAAAAAATAAAAAAAAGTTGCTAATAAAATTGGATAGATTTTAGATAAAAAAGACCCTAAGATCATTTCATCTCCAAATACACCGCTGACTCTACTAGAAAAAATTCTTTTAAAACCTAAAGTATTATAATTAAAATAATATTGAACAAAAGCGTCTAAACATATTAATAAAAATAGCAATGATAGTATATTTCGAAATATAATTAAATCTTTTTTAAATTTATCAATTAAAAAAATTGAAAAAAAAATAAATAAAAAAAATCTCAAATTTAGAAAACTACTTTTAATAGAAAAAAGAATATATTCTGAAATTAAAGAACAAAAAATTGCTACAATATAGAAAATAAAAAAAATTATGATTAATGTATCAGATTTGTAATGTGATAATTTGATTTCTTTTATAAAAAAAAAAACATTATTGAATACAAAACTACAACTGCATCTGGTAAAAAAGGACCAGTAACCAAAAAAAGTGGCATAAGAAAAAACAAATACAAGAATTTTTTTAGTGTCAATCTATAACTCATTTAATTTTTCTTAAAGAGTTGAGTTATCTTTTTGGAATTATTTGGATTAATAAAATACTTCATGTAAGTTTTGTTTAAATCTTTAATTATATTTTTTCTACGTAAAATTATATCATTAATAAGTAATTCGAATCCTTTTTCATTGCTAGATCCAAGAGTCAAATTTAAGTATCTTATTCTAAACATTTTAATTTTATTCTTAATAAATACGTCTTTTTTATCAAGGTTTTTTAAATTCTGTAAATTAAGAAGTTCAATGTTGGGAATACCAGCAGCATTCATATCATTTGCCAAATCAGAAAAAAATGAAATAGAAAAAAATGCATTTTTTGAGATTCCATAAGGGTGATTTTTGCTAATTATCCAATTTTTTTTATAAAATTTTTTTCCTAATATCTTAAAATAATATTCATTAATATTTTCTTTAGGGTGAGTTTTAATTACTAAATTATACCCCATTTTATCTATAACAATTTTCTTAATTTGTTTTATTAAAATTATTTTTTTTTTATCTGTAAAATATTTGCCATCTGTATGTCTTGAAATAAGAAAAATGTATTTTTTTCCATTAAAATATTTTTTTTCATATTTGTTACTAATTTTTTTTATCCAACTTTTTTCATGCTTAGGATTACCAAGCCTGATGTAGTTATTTTCATTTAATTTGAGCATTGTTTGAAAAAAATTAATTTCTTGTTTTGTTTTAGAAAATAGAACAATTTTAAATTTATCACCTAAATCATTCTGCTTATTAAACGAAAATTTTTTAGTATATGGAAAGCCTGAGCCATGGTTAATACTGATTTTATCAATATGTTTTGCACTTGTTGCAAATTCTTTCAAAGAATCTTTGGTTAGTTCTATTGCATCACAAAGGATGAATTTATAATTATTAAGAAAATTTTTATATTCAACTTTTTGTTTTTTTTTAAAGATATTATGTTTAAAGATGTAATTGTATATATTGAATTCTTTATTAAAAAATCTAACATTATTTCTATTTAAATTTTCTGATACTTTTTCCAAAAAACTTAGATTATTTTTTTTAAGGTTTTTGATTTGATAAATTTTTTCTTTTTTTGAAATAGAATAAAAGTTTTTAAAATTCTTTTTTAAAATTTCATAAAAAAATTTTTCTTTTGAAATATTTTCTAATATTCCTGGTTTGATAACAAAAAAATCTATTTCATATTTATTTGACAGTTTTTCAAGTATGGGAGCCCATGTATCCAGCAAACCTAGTCCTGGAGAACATAAAAATAGTATTTTTTGCATTATTGGTCTACTTATAGTTTTTTAAATCTATGATTTGATCACATTTTTTTAATACTTTATCATTATGCGAAACTATAATTATTGTAAAATTATTTTTAATAGAACAAATTTCATTTAGAATAGTATTTTCAGTAGTTTCATCAAGAGCATTTGTTGCTTCATCTAATATTAATAGTTGTGGTTGAAAATAAATTGCTCTAGCAATACATATCCTTTGTTTTTGACCACCTGAAATGTTTGTTGAATTTTCACTAATGATTGTATTTTCCTTATCCTGAAGACTGTTAACAAAGTCAGCAATATTAGCAATTTTTATAGCATTAATTAGTTTATTATGGTCAATTAAATTATCACTCACACCTACTGCAATATTTCTTTTAATAGAGTCATTTAATAAGAAAGTATCTTGATGAACAAGACCAATATTATGACAACTAATATTTTCTTGGTGTATTTTTTTTGAATCATTGTAAAAACCACCTTCAGTAAATTTAAGTTGACCAACTAAACAGTTCACAAGTGTACTTTTTCCAGATCCAGTTTCTCCTTTTATGCCAATTATTGAGTTTTTAGAAATTTTAATATTCAAATTTTTAAATAAGTATTTTTCATCATTATCAAACTTAAATGATGCATTCATTACTTCTAAATCGCGGTTTAAAGCTATTATATTTTTCTTGATAATTTTTTTTTTATTATATTTAAGGATATTTTCTAAAAAATATTCAGCTGATGATAGTGAAACCTTTATTCCTTGAATGGCAACTAAAATTCTGCTTATACTAGGTGCAATTCTTAATCCTGCAGCAGCAAAAGCAGAGAATACTAAAATAACCTCATTAGAACTTCTATTTTCTGCTAAATTGACTATTAAAAGAATTAATAAAACTGAAACAATTACTAGGTCAATAAAATATCTTGGTATGCCACTAATAAATGCAATAAATTTTAACCTAGTTGCTAAATAGCTTTCATTTTTAATAAAATTTTTAAGAAAAAAATTTTTAATTTCAAAGTGTTTAATTAACTTGAAACCAAAAAATACTTGTTGCGAAATGAAAAGTTTTTTTTCTTCAATATTTCTGATTTCTTGCCCAACATTATAAATATTTTTTCGCGTATAGTTTATATATATTAAAATAAATGGGACAGAGGTTACTAATAGTATTAAAAATGTTATGGGGTCTATAAAAAAAATTAGTACAGAGAGAATTAGGATAACCAGCAATTCATTTACCAAATAAAGTGTATGATATAAAAAACTATTAATTCTTACAATATCCGTAGTAATATTTCTTATATAAGTGGCAGTTTTGTCTTGAATAAAATTTCCATAATCAAGATTAACATATTTCACTAACAGTTTAGATGAAAAATAATATCCAATTTTACTGGTAAATTTTGTATGATAATTGAGTATTAAAATTAATATCAAAGTTTTAATTAAATAAACAATAAAAATAAAAAAGATTATAAAATAAGGGTCAACATTTTTAAAACTTGATAAAAAACTTAAAGTGTTGTTGTGCTCATTTAAGGCAAATGAAACACCACCTATCACAGCCGAAATAGAAAACAATTCAGTAAAACTTGCTACAATTATTAAAATAAGTGAAATATTAAGTTTACGTTGTAATTTTAAACTTAAATTTTTTTTTATATTAAAAAATGTATGAAAAATTTTCATTTTGTTAAATAGATTTTATACATACCACTAACATGTTTCTCAAACTTAAGAGAACTTAAAAATTTTTTATTTTTTTCTATACTTTTATATAAGTATTTAATTTCATTTTTATGTAATTTTGACCATTTTGCCTTTCCTAGCTTTGAAGACACCAAATGGAAGTCAAACTTATTTTTTATAAAAGGAATATATTTAAGTAACACTCCTAAAAAAAAACCTATCTTTCTTTTAATAATATATTCCATCAAATTAAGAATACTAAAAAAATTAAAAGGATCTTGAATATAGCCATCATCTAAAAATTTTTTATTTATTGTATTAAAAATTATATTTGACGAATTTGAGTTTTTTTTGAAAAATAAAACTTTATTTAAAAGATTGGTATTATTTTTTTTTTTATTTATTTTAATTTTTTTTAATAGATTTTCATAACTATAAAAAGTTTCAGAGAGTTTTAAAGGTATATCACTAAGCACTTCTAAAAATTTTTTATAATCTTTATTGAAAAGAGTTAAAGTTTTTTTTTTATTAAACGCAGATTGAACTGAAACTGTACTATTAAAATGAATAAGGATATCTGAATTTAGGATCTGATCATTTAAATCAGATTTATTATCAATATAGCATTTCTTTGAAATTAAATTTTTCCATGTTTCTGGATTTTCCATTGGATGTGGTCTAATACAAATATCGAATTTATTTGTAGATACCAGTCTTTCAAATATTTTTTGATAATCAGCCAGAGCTTTTTTTTGCACTTCATATTCTAATTTAAGTGTTTTTAGATTTTTTTTGGATAAATTTTCTCCAAAAGCAGATATTGATAATCTTAAATAACTGCTTTCATCTTTTAATTTTACACCGATTGGATTAGCCAATGGAAAACTTGTAATAAACAAAATTTTTTTTTTTTATTTTTTTTATGAAAAAATTTTTTTTGCCAAACATCTATAATAGGTGACCCTGTAACAAAGTATTTGTTTTGAAATTTAGGGAATATTCTTTTCACATTTATAAAGTGATTTTTCCCCCAAAAAAAAATTAAATCACTTAGCTTTAAACCAGTTTCACTGTATCTTTGTAAAACACCATATTTACCATTGCTTGGCACTAATCCCTCAATATCCAATGAAGATATAAAATGGTTATTTTTTTTCAGCTTTTTTAAGATATTATTTTCACCAGGCACAATACTTTTTAACAGCCATACGGACCTTGAAAAATTTTTTATAAATGGAAATACTTGCTGTTTTTGACCAATATAAACTACCCAATTTTCCTTTAAAAAGTTAATTGATAAATTTATAACAGATAATAATTCTCTTTTTTTAATTTCTAATGGAATAATTAATTTTTTAGACATTTTTTATATAAAATAGTACAGTTTGTTCAAAATTTGAACATATATTTTTAACATATTTAATATCATGAATAACGACGAACTTAGCATTTTAAGAAAAATAGAAAAAGAGAAACAAATTAACCAGCGTAAAATTGCAAGTGAATTAGGCATAAGCTTGGGTAAAGTAAACTATTGTTTAAAAGAACTGAAAAAAAGAGGGTTCATTAAAATTAACAATTTTTCTCAAAGTAAAAAAAAATTAAACTATATATATTTGGTTACTCCAAAAGGCATAACCGCCAAAACAAAGGCAGTTCTAAATTTTATGAAAATAAAAATGAGAGAATATGAGGAATTAAAAAAAGACCTATGAAAAAAATTTTAATAACCGGGTGTGCTGGATTTATAGGATATCACTTAACAGAAAAACTAATAAAAGATAAAAAATATCGTATTTACGGAATCGATTCCTTGAATAACTATTACGACATTAGTTTAAAAAAAAAACGATTAGCTAATTTAACAAAATTCTCAACTTCTAAATTCAATTTTTATAAAATAGACCTGAAGCAATTTAAAAAGATTGAAGCCTTATTTAAAAAGCATAAGTTTGATTATGTGATTCATTTAGCTGCTCAGGCTGGTGTGAGATACTCAATAACAAATCCAGACACGTATATTAGCAATAATTTATTTGGATTTTATAATTTAATGAAATTATCTGCTATATATAAGATAAAACATTTTATGTTTGCATCATCTAGTTCAGTCTATGGAAATGTTAAAAAATTTCCAGTTAATGAGAGTGACAACACTGACAGACCACTATCCTTATATGCAGCAACCAAAAAAAGTAATGAAGTAATGGCATATTCATTTTCTAATATTTATAAAACTCCATGCACTGCCTTAAGGTTTTTTACTGTCTATGGACCATATGGTAGACCTGATATGGCTTTGTTTAAATTTTCTGAGAAGATTTTAAATGATAAAAAAATTGATTTATACAATAATGGAAACCACGAAAGAGATTTTACATATATTGATGATGCAATCAAAATGGTTTTAAAGGTAATAAAAAAAATTCCTAAAAAGAAAAGTTTTTTTCAGGTTTTCAATATTGCCACAGGAAAACCAAAAAAATTATTTCAATATCTTAAAATTATAGAAAAGAACTTAAAAAAGAAAGCAAAGATTAATTATTTACCATTACAAAAAGGTGATGTTATAAAAACTCATTCAAAGGTCAAGATTGATATAAGATTAAAGAATACCACTTCAATCGAAAAAGGTATAAAGATATTTATCAGTTGGTATTTGTCATATTTAAAATAAAAATAAAAAGGAAAAATGCATAAAAATATAAGACTACAAAAAATTATTAATAATAAGAATATACTTATTACTGGAGCAACAGGATCATTTGGAAATCAATTTATAAAAGTATTACTTCATTCCTTTTCAGCAAAAAAAATAATAATTTTTTCAAGAGATGAATACAAACAGTGGCTTATGGAGAGTGAGCTTAAAAGTTTAAAAGTTTCCAAGAAGAAACTAGCATCTTTAAGATTTTTCATAGGTGATGTAAGAGATTATGACAGACTTAATTTAGCCTTAAAAGATGTTGATATTGTTATTCACGCAGCAGCATTAAAACAAGTTATACCAGCTGAATACAATCCAAGCGAATATATAAATACAAATATAAATGGAGCTCAAAATCTTATCAAAGCATGTTTAGAAAACAACGTTGAAAAAGTAGTCGCGTTATCTACTGATAAAGCTGCAAACCCAATAAACCTCTATGGTGCAACAAAGCTTGCATCGGATAAACTATTTGTGGCAGCAAATAATATAGTCGGTAAGTCGAAAGTGAGATTTTCCACAGTTAGATATGGGAATGTTGTAGCTTCACGTGGTTCAGTTATACCATTCTTTAAAAACTTAGTTTTAGAAAAATCTACTTATTTACCCGTCACAGATGACAGAATGACGAGGTTTTGGATAACATTAAATGAAGCTGTAGATTTTGTCCTATCAAGTTTATTGAGAATGCAGGGTGGAGAGATATTTGTTCCAAAAATTCCATCTGTTAAAATTTTAGATTTAGCAAAAGCAATCGGCCCCAATTTAAAAATTAAGATTACAGGCATTAGACCAGGAGAAAAATTACATGAACTCTTATGTCCAAAAGATGACTATTATCATACTATAGAATTTAAGGATCATTTTGTAATATTTCCAACATTAGATATGACAGATTTTAATAAAAATTTCTTTATAAATAGATTAAAGGAAAAAGGTAAAATAGTTAAAAAGGATTTTGAATATAATTCAGAAAATAATCCAGTATTTTTAAAAGGAGAGAAATTAAAAAAACTAATCAATAATAACGATGATTCCTTATAGTAGGCAAAGTATACAAAAAAAAGATATAAATAGTGTTATCCAAGTTCTTAAATCTAATTTTTTGACACAAGGGCCAAAAGTTGAGCAATTCGAAAAATCAATAAGAAAGATTACTAAAGCTAAATATTCTGTAGCAGTCAATAGTGCAACAAGTGCGCTACATTTAGCTTGTATTAGCTTGGGTTTAAAAAAAAATGAATATTTATGGACGGTACCAAATACGTTTGTTGCATCTGCAAATTGTGCGTTACATTGCGGTGCAAAAGTTGATTTTGTAGATATTGATTCAAACACATTAAATATTTCATTAGAAAAACTTGAAATAAAACTTAAAAATACAATAAAAAAAAAATTACCAAAAATTCTTGTTACTGTCCATTTTGCTGGCTTACCAACTATGCAAGATGAAATATTTAAACTATCAAAAAAATATAAATTTAAAATCATTGAAGATGCGTCACATTCAATTGGAGCAAAATATAAAAGTGAGCCAGTAGGAAGTTGTAAATGGTCAGATATAACAATTTTTAGTTTTCATCCAGTTAAAATCATAACAACAGGAGAGGGTGGAATGCTTTTAACTAATAAAAAATATGTAGCAGAAAAATCAAGAATTCTTAGAACACATGGAATAATAAAATCAAAAAATAATGATTGGTATTATGAACAAAGATATTTAGGGTATAATTATAGAATGTCAGATATCCATGCTTCATTAGGAATTAGTCAAGTAAGAAGATTAAAAAAATTTATATCTAAAAGAAATGAAATAGCGGCACTATATAAAAGAGAATTATCAAACTTACCTTTAGATTTTCAGCAGATAGATAAAAATGCAATATCTTCATACCATTTATTTGTAATAAAATTTAAAAGCAAAAAATTAATAGCAAATTATTCTAAAATATTTAACTTATTAAGAAAAAACAAACTTTGGGTAAACTTACATTATTTACCATTGCATTTACATCCATATTATAAAAAATTAGGTTTTAAGGTTGGTTCATACCCTGAAGCAGAAAATTATTCTAAAAAATCTATATCTATACCAATTTTCTTTGAGCTATCTAAAAATGTACAATTAAAAACAATTTTAAAAATTAAAAAGATTATAAAATTACACAACTAATAAAAAAATAAAGTTTTAACAGTTGTAGTAGTACAATAAAATAACAAATATATTTTACTTGCTACATAAATTGAACTAATGGTTAACAAATAATTTTATTATGATAAAAATTGCATCTAATTTTAACCCATTAAGAATATTTTCTAAAAGTGGGCCCAATGTATTCATTTCAAGACTATTTAGGTCATTCAATACAAACAGCTTATTTAATGTTAAATCTGGAATTTTCCCAAATTATGATCTTGGTTTATATTTGGTTAAAAAAGGAAAATTGAATTTTAAAAAGCCATATTTTTTAAGAAATGGTGGAATATATATTGATAAAGTTGATACTATAAAAAATAGCAAATTTATTAATAGTGAAATTTTTAAGTCTGCAGAATATTCAAAAGGTATTATTTTTAATGCAGAATTTTGCAGAAAGTTGTTTTTTAGTTTTTACAAGTTGAAGAATAAAATACCCACAACAGTCATTTACAATGGTGTGCCTCTTAGTTTATTTAATCCAGATGGTTTGAATTTTAGAAATAGAATTGGGTTTTCACAAAAAGATAAAGTGATTATTGTTTCTGCAAGTTGGCGTAGGCATAAAAGATTAGAGGAAACTATAAAACTATTAGAAAAGTTAAATGATGATAATAATGAAAATTTTAGATTAATTGTATTAGGTAAAGTTGATAAAACTTTAAGAATAAAAAAAAATATTTATTTTGCAGGCGAAGTTATTCCCTCGTCTCTACCTAATTGGTATAGATCTGCTGATATATATTTGCATTTATCCTGGATAGAACCAAATGCAAACACCTTGGCAGAAGCTATTGGTTCTGGATTACCTTGTATATGTACAAATAATGGAGGTGTTGGTGAAACAGTTAAAATGTGTAATGCAGGCATTGTTTCAAATGCAGATGACGACTACCAGTTTAATTCTGTAGATTATTACAACCCACCAGAACCAAATTATACAGAGTTAAAAAAAGATATATTAACATTATTTGATAATTTAAAATATTTTAAGAATAACATTGATAGAAATCCAATTAATATTGACAATATAGCTGTGCAATATTCAGACTTTATAAATAAAAATTATAAATAAAAATTTTTTTTAAAATGAAAAATCCAGAGATATCAATAATTATGTCAGCTTATAATGCTGACAAGTATATTGCAGATTCTATCAACAGCATACTTAAACAAACATATACAAACTTTGAATTTTTAATAATAGATGATGCATCTAAAGATCAAACATTAAAGATTATTAAGAAATTCCAAAAAATTGATAAACGGATAAAATTAATTAAAAATAAAAAAAATATAGGTTTAACCAAATCCTTAAATAAGCTTAGTAAGAAGGCCAAAGGAAGATTTTTAGCAAGAATGGACGCTGATGATATTTGCTACACAAATAAACTAAAAAAACAAATTTCATGGTTCAAAAAGAATCCAAAAGCAATACTATTAGGAACATCAGGATTTAAGATAAATGAAAATTCAAGAAGATTAAGCAAATACAGATTACCTGCCATAAGCCATGAAAAAATTGTAAAAAAGTTAATTTTTAATAATTTTTATTTACATAGCTCAACCATGTTTAAAAGGATTAGTTTTTTAAAAATAGGCGGGTATAGAAGTTTTTTTCTTTATTCTCAAGATTATGATTTATGGATTAGGATGGCTAAAGAAGGAAGAATAGGAAACTTAAGTGATAATTTAGTAGGAATAAGATCTCATTCAGACTCAATAAGTTCAAACAATAAAAAAGAACAAGTTTATTATGCAATACTTGCAAGCTGTTTAAAATATAAAGATTTAAAAATTAAAAGCTTTATAAAAAAAAATTTTTTTGATCAATTAAAGTTAAATAAATCCATAGCTCCTCATTTTAATTGCTTAAGTTTTTTATATTCAGAAAGTTTGCCTAAAAAATACAGAGTCAGTTTTTTTAGTTTAAGTATAAAAGAAAAAATGTATTTACTTAAGGATATAAAATTTTTACTAATAAAAATTTTCAAAAAATTTTGATATATCTATTTTTTCTTGAGAGCAGTTTTGTCCAATAATACTCTAGTTAAAAAGTAGACAAATATATACATGAAACAGAATATGGATGTTAATTTTATTTGGGCCAACTTATCATTAATATCTAAATTAATTTGAATAAAAAATAATAATAAAATTATAGTGATAATTAAGCTAGAAATATTATTTTCATATTTCTTAAGAAATTTATTTTTAACAACAATTTCACCAATCAGGTGGTGTAAATGTAATTTATCTGGGTTATAAGGAGATGATTTATTGTAAATTTTTCTTACAAAAGAAACTAAAACTTCAATTACAGGATATAAAAAAAGATTTATTAGATAAAATGCAGATATTTCATAATTAATAAAAAGGTTGATTGTTATTAAAGCCGTGACTGATGATAAAAAATATGAACCATTATCACCAAGATAATTTTTATTTAATAAATTAAATACATAAAAAATAATTAGGGGTAAAGACATGAGTTGCAAAATATAAGCTTCAACACTTGCATCTTCTATTAAATTCAATTGGTAAATTAAGGATATAAAACAAAGAAAATAATAAGCTACTACATTACCATTTTTTCCATCAATAAAATTAGTTCCATTTATTAAAATTACAATACAAAGGCCTGAGAAAATGATTGAAAAAATATTAATCTGAAGAAATATATCCAATAATTTTATCCCCACGTTATTAATAAATAATTGAGCATTAATTATAATAAAAAAGGATATAATGAGCATCACTAATAGTCTTTGTTGGGGGCTGATTTTAAAATTTACATCAGAAAGAATACCTAAAATTAAAAAAATTAATCCATATAAAAAATAATTCATAAAAATAAAATTATTAAAGAAAGAAATAATTATGAAGGAAGTTACAAAAAATATTCCACCACTTAATACTATATTTTTAATTTTTGGCTCTTTATGTTTGAAGCCAAAACTGTTGTGGAGCAAGATATTTTTTTTCTTAAGTAATAAATTTAATATGCTTAAAATTAATAAGCTAAAAACTAAGTATTCGAACATTCTTAATATACTATAAACATTTTATATAATCAGTCTATTACTCTATCTTTCAATGTAATCAAAGAAGTAAAACTTATTTGTTTTGATATTTAAATATCTTTGATCAAAGGTATCTTTAACTAAATAATTACTAACTGACTCAAAAGGAAAGTTATTAAACTTATATTTATCATTTCTTTGAAACTCATTGTTAATTCTTTTAATATTTAAAATATTAAAAATAACCAAACTAATAATAATTAAAGAGTAAATTGATTTATTATTATTTTTTTCTTCATTAATATTAGTAAAATTTCCCACTAATAATATAACAAAGCATACTAATGCGTAAAATCCAAATCTTAGCTGTGGTAAGTAAGAAATCCAAAATATTAAAGAAAAAACAGATGATAAAAAAAATATCATATCAACAAGATTAAAAGTTTTCAGTTTAAAGTTTTTGTAGTTTAAGGCTATAATTAGAAAAGTTATTAGAATCATAATAATTAGAAATTCAAAAATTTTATAATTAAAATAATTTTTGTACCAAATTGGGAACCAACTACTAAATTTTAGAAATAATTCAGGGTTATTGGTTATAGTTGTTTGATGAAAATAACCCTTAGCCCACAATTCAACAACTTGACTAAAATCTAAAATTTTCTCAGAATTTATTGCCCATGGAATTATTTTATCATCCAAACAGGTAAATTTTAAATAATAAAAAAAACAACCAGATTTAAAAAAATTATCAATTATAATTAATAGAAATAATACTAAGAAAAAAAAAATACTATTTTTATTTATTAAAAAAAATTCTTTAAAATTACCATTGTACTTTGTTGATGAGTGTAAAAATATAATTAAAAATACAGGAAAAAAAAATAAAGAAGTTGCCTTAATAGAAACAGCATAAAGAAAGAAAATGCAAATTAATGAAAGATTAATTTTAATATATTTATTATTGGAGTAAAAATATATTAGCACTATAGACAAAAGTATAAAGCCTGAAATATAGTCATATCCATATTCAGAAATACGCGTAAACTTTGTCAGTAAAAATATTAATAAAAATAAATTTATAAAATTAAATTTTTTTTTATATAAAATTTCAGAGATTAAAAATAAACAAATATTAAAAAATATTAAGAAAATTGGTACATGTAAAAATTTATAATTTATAATGGGCAACACAAATATTTTTTGTAGGTATGATAAAAAAGAGGAATATGTATAAATTATTTCTAAGTTGCTTAAGCCTAAAATCAATTTTGAATTGGATATTACATCAATAAAAGGTAAATGGTTTGATGTAAAGTCTTCATGTGTTTTTGAAATTAAGACGCCCACACACAGCAACATCAAAAGTATAATATTTGTTTTTTCTATTTTTTTTGAATACTTATTTCTCTGTTTTAAATAAATTAATAAACCAAAAGTTAAGATTAATAAATTTATATGAATATTAGTAATAGAAAGTATATATAATATATAACCAATTACATTTAGCGTAATTATGCCTAGAAAGAACTCTATAAATTTTTGAAAATATCTTTCATTTGAAAAATAGTCTAGCTTGATAATTTTTTTTGTTACTTTTCCATATCCTAGGATTGATAATTGTGACAAAAATATAAAGATAATAAAAAAAACAAGATATAGATAATTTATCATTAAATCTAAAGATAAGGGATTTTATGATTTTTTGGTATAATTATATTTCTTATAAGTAAGACAATTTAAGAAAAATTAAAATGTATTCATCTTTTGAATATAATTAAAATATTAATTGCACTTGCTTCTTTATGATAATCATAAATAAACTAACTTTTAGAAATAAATTAAGTTTTTCAAGATCATAAGCTGTCTATTTATGTCAATAAATGGGTTTTTTTATTGGTAGAATTAGGTTTACTTTTTTAAAAAAATTGCTATTAATCTGCTGCCGGTGATTATTGCGAAGGGGTTATACCCGATCCCATTCCGAACTCGGAAGTCAAGCCCTTCAGCGCCAATGGTACTTTGTCTTAAGACACGGAAGAGTAGGACATTGCCGGCTATAAAAAAAAATTATGAAAATTAAAAGCTCATTAAAATCACTCAAAAAAAGAGACCTTAATTCTAAACTAGTTAGAAGACGAGGCAGAGTTTATATAATAAACAAAACCAATCCCAAATTTAAAGCAAGACAGAAGTAATTTTATGGATAATCAAGACCATAAAAGTACCTGGAATAATTTTACAAAATTTGTATTGTGGGGAACTGTCGCGGTAATAGCAGTTTTAGTTCTAATGGCAGCATTCTTATTGTAGAATTCCATATGAGAATTGTTTCAATTTCAGAAGATAAAAAAATAGAAAAAAGAATTGCAATTACACCTGATATAGCAAAAAAATATATAGCACTCGAACTTGAAGTATCCTTACCTGAAAATTATGGTGAACATTTAGGCTTTAAAGATAATGAATATAAGGAATTAGGTGTAAAAATTTCTAAAGATGATAAAGAAATTATAGAAAGTGCAGATATTATTGTTCAGGTGGGGCTACTTTCAGTTGATAAAATTTCTCTTTTAAAAAAGAACCAAATTTTAGTTGGTATTTTAGATCCATATACTAATAAAGAAAAATTAGATAATTTAGCAAAAGATAATATTAATAGTTTTTCTTTGGACTTGCTACCAAGAATTACAAGAGCACAGTCTATGGATATACTTTCTTCACAAGCTAATCTTGCTGGGTATAAAGCGGTTGTGGAGTCATTTGCAAAATTTGAGAAAGCCATACCAATGATGATGACTGCAGCTGGAACAGTTCCTGCAGCTAAAGTTTTGGTTGTTGGGGCAGGTGTTGCAGGACTGCAAGCTATAGCAACTGCAAAAAGAATGGGAGCTATTGTTTTTGCTACAGACGTTAGAATGGCTTCCAAAGAGCAAGTTGAAAGTCTAGGAGGTAAATTTTTAACTGTAGAAGGTGCAGAAAATCTTGAAACAGAGGGTGGTTATGCCAAAGAAGCTTCCGATGATTTCAAAAAGAAGCAGGAAGAGCTATTAGCTGAAACTCTAAAAAAAATTGATATTGTAATATGCACTGCTCTGATACCAGGAAAAAAAGCTCCATTAATAATTAAAGAAAGAATGATAAATGGGATGCAAACAGGATCAATTATTTATGATTTGGCTGCTATACAAGGAGGAAATACTGCTTTTACTGAAGTAGACAAAGTAATTAATAAAGGTGGTATAAAAATTATGGGTGAAAAAAATATTTTAAACAAACTGCCAATTTCAGCATCAAGCTTGTATGCAAAAAATGTCTTTAACTTTGTTGTAAACTTATATGATAAAGAAAATAAAAAAATTAATATTAACCTAGAAGATGAAATAATTGAAAAAACACTAATTAAGTAAGATTATGGAGATAGATCCTTTTATATTTAGACTAAGCATTTTTATACTTTCAATATTTATTGGATATTATGTTGTTTGGAGTGTTACACCTTCTCTGCATACACCTCTGATGTCAGTAACAAATGCTATTTCGTCAGTAATTATCGTAGGAGCTATCATAGCTGGACTAGCTGGAAATTCAGATAATATTTTTAATATCTCGAGCATTTTTGGATTTTTAGCTATATCTCTGGCAGCAATAAATATTTTTGGAGGATTTTTAGTCACTCAAAGAATGCTTGCGATGTATAAAAAAAAGAAGAAGGATAAATAATGATATCAGCGAATTTATCAGCAATTTTTTATTTGATTTCAGGTGTATTGTTTATTTTAGCATTAAGAGGATTATCTTCTCCAGAAACATCTAGACAGGGTAATTTCTTTGGTATTTTAGGAATGGTTATTGCCATAACAGTTACATTCTTATCTATAGGAAATTTTTCGAGTGGTTTTATTTATGTTTTAATATTTCTTTTAATTGGTGGTCTAATTGGTGCGTTTATAGCTTATAAAATACCAATGACTGCTATGCCAGAACTCGTTGCTGGCTTTCATAGTCTTGTAGGACTTGCAGCAGTATTTGTTGCAATATCAGCTTTTTTAAATCCTGAAGCTTTTAATCTTGGATTACCAGGAAGTATTAAGCTTGGAAGTTTAATTGAAATGTCAATTGGTGCAGCAGTTGGTGCAATAACATTTTCAGGTTCAATAATTGCTTTTTTAAAACTTCAAGGAATAATGTCTGGCTCGCCCATAACATTCAGAGGACAGCATCCACTCAATGCTTTAATTTTAATTTCTATAGTGGTTGTAACTTATCTATTGTGTTCAACCCAATCTGCAAACTTTTTTTGGATATTGTTAGCTATATCTTTTTTAATTGGATTTTTATTGATTATTCCAATCGGAGGTGCAGATATGCCAGTTGTAATATCAATGCTAAATTCTTATTCTGGTTGGGCAGCTGCAGGAATTGGTTTTACTTTAGAAAACACTGCTTTAATTATTACTGGAGCTTTAGTTGGTTCGTCAGGAGCAATTTTATCATACATAATGTGTAAAGGTATGAATCGTTCTTTTTTCAACGTAATTTTAGGAGGATTTGGAGCAACAGATCAGACCCTATCTACTGGAAGCAAAGAACAAAAACCTGTTAAAAATGGTAATGCTGAGGATGCAGCATTTTTGATGAAAAATGCGTCATCAGTTATAATAGTTCCCGGATACGGTATGGCTGTAGCTCAAGCGCAGCATGCATTAAGAGAAATGGTAGATACGCTTAAGAAAAATGATATTAAAGTTTCTTATGCCATTCATCCTGTTGCAGGAAGAATGCCAGGGCACATGAATGTATTGCTAGCTGAAGCAAATGTTCCCTATGATGAAGTTTTTGAATTAGAAGAAATTAATAATGATTTTGCAAATGCAGATGTAGCATTTGTAATAGGAGCTAATGATGTCACAAATCCTGCTGCAAAGACTGACCCTCAAAGTCCAATTTATGGAATGCCAGTTCTGGATGTGGAAAAATGTAAGTCTGTGTTGTTTGTAAAAAGAAGTTTATCTCCTGGATATGCTGGAATTGATAATGATTTGTTTTATAAAGAGAACACTTTAATGTTGTTTGCTGATGCTAAAAAAATGACAGAAGACATAACAAAAAATTTATAAATATGAAAACTAATACTAAAATTTTTTGCGATATTGCAAAATTAGATGAAATAAAAAAATTTAATAAAAAAAAAATTGTTAAAGGTTTTACTACCAATCCATCTTTAATGAGAAAAGCAGGTGCAAAAAATTATGAAAATTATTCAAAACAAATTTTAAAAATATGTACTACAAAACCTGTGTCGCTGGAAGTTTTTGCTGATAATTATATTAATATGAAAAAGCAAGCTCTTAAGATTAATTCATGGGGAAAAAATGTTTATGTTAAGATTCCAGTTAATAATTCTAAAGGGATTTTTATGGGAAGAATAATTAAGGAGCTTAATAAAGAAAATATAAAGCTGAATATAACTGCGGTATATTCATTTCAACAAGCTAAGAAAATACTAAATTTATTAAACAAAAAATCAAAAGTTATAATTTCAATTTTTGCAGGAAGGGCTGCTGATACTGGTAAAGACCCAATACCAGAGTTTAACAAAAGTATTAAATTAGCTAAGAAATTTAAGAATGTAGAAATTCTTTGGGCAAGTGTTAGAGAACCATACAATTATCTACAGGCAAAGCAAATTGGATGTCAAATAATTACAGTGCCCCCTATTATAATAGAAAAAATAGAAAAATTTGGAAAAACATTTGACCAATTAACCTCTGAAACTGTAAAGGGATTTTTAACGGATAGTAAAAAATCAAAATTCTCAATTAAATGAAAAAAACAGCATTGATAACTGGCATAAGTGGACAAGACGGTGCTTACTTAGCAAATTTTTTACTAAAAAAAAACTATAGAGTAATTGGGACTGATAGAAGATCAGCAAGAGATGACAAATGGAGACTTAAATATTTTAATATAGAAAATAAAATTATATTTGAAGATATGGATTTAAATGAAATTACACAAATACAAAGAATATTCTCAAGCTATAGAATAGATGAAGTGTATAATTTTGCTGCCCAATCTTTTGTTAAGTCGTCTTTTTCTAATCCATTAACTACAGCAGATACAACAGCAATTGGATGTTTGAGAATATTAGAAGTAATAAGAAATTTAAAGAAAAGACCAAAATTTTATCAGGCATCATCATCAGAAATGTTTGGTGAAGTTTTAGAAATTCCGCAGACTGAAAAAACAGCTTTTAATCCACAGAGCCCTTATGCAATATCAAAATTATTTAGTCATTTTATTACAAAAAATTACAGAGAGGCATACAATATTTATACATCATCGGGTATTTGTTTTAATCATGAGTCTCCACTTAGAGGGGAAGAATTTGTTACAAGAAAAATAACAAGCTGTTTATCAAAAATACAAAGTGGTGAAATTAGTCATTTTGAACTAGGCAATATAAATGCAAAAAGGGACTGGGGTTTTGCAGGAGATTATGTGGAGGGCATGTGGAAAGCCCTACAAGTTAAAAAACCAGATGATTTTGTTTTTTCTACTGGAAGAAATCATAGTATCAAAAATTTTATAGATGAAGCTAGAAAGTACCTTAATTTTGAAACTAAATGGCATGGAAGTGGTTTATCAACTCAATTAAGAAGAAAAAATAATAACCAGATTATTTTAAAAATTAATAAAAAATTTTTTAGACCAACCGAGGTAAATTTATTAATTGGCAAAAATAGTAAAGCAAAAAAAGTTCTTAAATGGTCCCCAAAAACAAATTTTAAAGAATTGGTTAAAATGATGATGCTAGAAGATCTTAAAAAACATTCTAGATAGCACCTTCATAAATTTCAAAAATTTTATTTCTGATTTTCGTATTATTAAATTTAATATTAAAAAGTTTTTTAGAATTTTTAGAGAATGTTAAGATTTTTTTTTTATTTTGTGTTGCTTTAAGAATTTTATTTTTTAAATCTTTAGATGAATTATTTTTAAAATTATAACCATTATAACCATTAATTATCATGTCTTGCATTCCTGAGCCTTTATTATCAGAAACAATAACAGGTAAGGAATGATTTATCGCTTCTAATAAAGAAATCCCAAAAGATTCTGCTCTAGTGTTGGATGTAAAACAAAAAATATCTGAGTTTTTTAAAAGACTATTTTTTTTATCTTCACTTGCTTTTGTATGAATAAAAAATCTATCACTTAACTTATATTTTTTAACATCTCTTTCTAACATTTCTTTTTCAGGACCATCACCAACTAAATTAAAAGTATAATTTTTTGGCAAAATACTAGCTGCTTCTATAAGACATTTATAGCCCTTATATGAGACTAACCTACCTACAGATAAAATTCTAATCTCCTTGGAATTTATTTTAATATTTCTTTTTACACTCTTTATTATTGGAGGAACTATCAAAATCTTATTTTTAAAATTTTTTAAATCCTGAGAATAGTTTACATAATTTTGAGATAGGCATATTATTCTTTTAGCTTTTTTTAATAGTTTTTTTTGAAAAAAATTAAAAATTACTTTTAATAACTTTTGTTTAATAATATCGCTACCCCAGCTAATATATAATAAGTTTATTTTTTTGCTGAATAATGCAATTAAAATTGTTGGCCAAGGATTTGGTACCGTAATATGAACAATATCATATTTATTGATATTATTTTTAAGAAAACAAAACATACTTAAAGAGAATGGTGTAGAGCTTAAAACAAAGTTGCTAGTACAATTTATTATTTTATATTTATTTTTAATATACTGATTTTTTTTATTATGAGGAGAAAATGAAAGAATATCAATTTTCTTATATTTTTTAGATAATTGATTGCATATCGATCTTGTTAAAGTTTCTATACCACCAAAGTTATTAAAATATTTTGTTATATGTAAAATTCTCACAATTAGATTTTAAGTTAAAAAACACACATTTCAAAAAAATTATTTAATATTAAGAAAAAGTATTGAGAAATTGGTTGCGGGGGACGGATTTGAACCGCCGACCTCAAGGTTATGAGCCTTGCGAGCTACCAGGCTGCTCCACCCCGCGGTGTAATTAAATTCTATTTTTAAGCTTATTAAGTTTTTTTACTCTTTTAATATTTTCTTGTAAAATTCTTTTTTTCTTTTCAGAGGGTTTTTCATAAACACTCTTTAGTTTTACCACTTTAAAGAATCCATCACGCTGTAGTTTTCTTTTAAGTACCCTTAACGCTTGTTCAATATTGTTATCTTTAACTTCTATTTTCATAAATTTTTTTAAAAGTGAGTAACTATCACTATAAAATTTTGATGTCTATTAAATTTATTCATTGTTTGAAACTTCTTTTGATTTTTTTGCTTTCTCTTTTTCTTTTTTTTCCCTTTTTATTCTTCTTTCTGCTTTTTCAATTGCTTCAATTAATTCTTTTTGTGAGAATAAGCTCATAGCAACTGGATCTTTAGGATTTAAATTATTATAATTCCAATAACTTTTATTTCTAATTGAGGTAACAGAATTTTTAGTTATTCCAACTAACTTAGCTATTTGTGAATCCTTTAAAGTTGTGTGTTGTTTTATTAACCATAATGCAGAATCTGGTTTATCCTGTCTTTTTGATAGAGGAATATATTTTTTAATTTTTTTATCTGTCGTAGATATTTCAATATCGATATTTTTAATTAGTAAGGCTCTATTTTCATCTTTTGATGCTAGCTCTATTTCCTCTCTAGTAAGTTGACCAGATATAATTGGATTATATGCCATTATTCCTTTTGCAACCTCACCATCTGCAATACCTTGAACTTCTACTTCATGTAAATTACAAAATTTCGAAATTTGTTTAAAGGTAAGAGTTGTATTTTCTACTAGCCAAACAGCAGTTGCCATTGGCATTAATGGTACATTTGACATCTAGTCCTTTTTTTCTGATCTGAAGTTTTGGAATTTTTTATTGAACTTACTAACTCGACCCTTATCCATTAATTTTTGTTTTCCACCAGTCCAAGCAGCATGTGATTTAGGATCAATCTCTAATTTTAAAATTTCTCCTTCTTTTCCCCAAGTTGATCTTGTTTCAAATTGAGTTCCATCGGTCATTTCTACTTTTATTGTATGGTAGTCTGGGTGAATGTCTTTTTTCATATCGAGACTTATAGCAAAAGAATTTTATAAAACAATTAAAAGTTCTTTAATTTTTTGAGCATTTTCTCATTAATTGCCATGCTAGAGGCCCTTATTTGAATATTTTTATTTTGAGAAAGGTCTATTTCATTAATCATGCCACCTGCTTCTTTTAAAATTATTATACCTGCTGCTATATCCCACAAATTAAGGTCATTTTGAAAATAGCCATCATACCTACCAGCTGCAACATATGCTATATCTAGTGCTGCGCTTCCAGATTTTCTTAAGGGAAGATCAACATCATTTTTTGATATGCCTCCTGTAGCAAACAAACAACTATTAAGCTCTTTTTTTTTGAAACTCTAATTCTTTGGTTGTTAAAAAAAGCACCATTTTCTTTTTCAGCATAAAACATTTCATCTTTTATTGGGTCGTAAATTAATCCAGAAACTATTTCATCAGCAGATTTTAGTGCAATAGATATTGCAAAATGTGGTACACCATGCAAAAAATTTGTAGTACCATCAATAGGGTCTATAATCCAAGTGTTATTTTTATCTTTATTTACTTCAGAGCCATCTTCTTCACTAATAATAGAATAATAGGGTCTTGCTTTTTTTAATTCTTCAATAATTATTTTTTCTGCTTTTAAGTCAGCATTTGATACAAAATCTGTCGGACCTTTGATTGAAACTTGTAGCTTTTCTATCTCTCCAAAATCTCTAATTAAAGCTCTAGAAGCTTTTTCAGCAGCCTTGATCATTATGTTAAGATTAGCTGATATTGATTGCATAAGATTTATATTTTTTTGATATATTCCATAGTTCTAGTATCAACTATAATTTTATCTCCATTATCAATAAAAGGAGGCACTTGAATATTTATTCCATTATCTAAAGTTGCAGGCTTATAAGAAGAGGAAACTGTTTGACCCTTAAGTGCCACATCTGTTGTTTCAATTGTACAAGTAACTTGATTAGGTAACTCCACCATTAATGGCTCCTCGTTATAAAAACTTATACTTACTTCTAAGTTTTCTGTTAACAATTTACCTTTATCACCAATAATGCTTTTCTTAATATTAATTTGTTCATAAGATTTTGGATTCATAAAATGATAATCTGTTTCATCATCATAAAGATAGTTAAATTTTGTTTCATCTAGTGATGCTTTTTCTACAGATTCACTTGATCTGAATCTTTCATTTAATTTTGTATTTTTATTTACACTTTTCATTTCGACTTGTGCAAATGCACCACCCTTACCTGGTTTGACGTGTTGTGTTTTTAAAACTTGCCAAAGGTCATTTTTGTATTCAATCAACATGCCAACTCTAATTTCACTTGCGTATAATTTCATTTTAATTTTTTTATAGCCTCTAAAGGTTTGTATTTTTTATTATTCCAAATGTAGCCTGAAATAGCTAAAAAGTTTGCTTTATTCAATAAAAGTTTTTTATAATTATTAAACTTTATACCCCCGATAGCTACAATTGGTAGAGATGTTATTTTTTTAATAGACTTTAATATTGTCAAATTAGCTCTATATTTTACTATTTTGGTTTTAGAAGCATAAAATGCTCCAAAAGCTAAATAGTCTGCTCCATTCTCTATAGCACTCTTCGCTAAAGTAATGGAGTTGTGACAAGTGACACCAATAATTTTATTCTTTAATATTTTTCTAGCTTTTGTCAAATCCATATCTTTCTGACCTAAATGACAACCATCTGCATTAAGTTTTTTTGCAAGTCTAGGATCGTCATTAATTAAGAATTTAACCTTATATTTTTTACAAATAACTTTGATTTTTTTTCCTATAATAAAATTTTCTCTACTTTTTTGTTTTTTTAATCTTAATTGAAAAAAACTTATTTTTTTGGAACTAAACACTGATGCCAGATCAGTATAGAACTTGTCATTCTTAATCTTATTTGGAGAGATTAAATAAACAAATTTCTTATTTGTTTTATTTTGACTCAAGTTCTGCTGACCATTTTCCTTGAGCTGCATGTGTGCACATATTGGCTCTGTGGTTGAAGACTTTTTGAGTTCCTTCAATATTTTTAATATCTTTTGACCAAAATTTAAGTGCACTTTGTTGTAAGGCTCTACCATATGAGTAAGTCATAATAAAATTAGTATTATTATGCTTATTAATTGAATTCAAATTTTCAGTAGCCTCTACTTCTGTTTGGCCACCAGATAAAAAAGCAATTCCAGGTATATCTGAGGGCACATTTTCTTTTAGACATTTTAAAGTAAGTTTTGCAACCTCTTCACTTGATATTTTTTTATCAGAGGTAACTCCTGCTAAGATCATGTTAGGTTTTAAAATTATTCCACTTAAGTCAATATTGTGAAGTATTAATTCTTCAAAACACTTTTTAATAACTTCAGAAGTTTTATTAAAACAAATTTCAGCAGAATGACTTCCATCCATTAAAACTTCAGGCTCTACAATTGGAACCATTCCACATTCTTGAACTAATGAGGCATATCTTGCTAACGCATGAGCATTAGAATGAATAGATAGTTTGCTTGGAAACTTATTTGAAATGTTATAGACACCTCTCCATTTTGTAAATCTTGCACCAAGCTTATAGTATGTTTGTAATCTTTCTCTTAAACCATCTAGACCTTCTGTAATTTTCTCTTCAACCGACCCTGCTAGAATTTTTGCACCAGTATCAACTTTAATTCCAGGCACTACTCCAGTTGTAGAGATTAATTCAGGGATAGATTTTTTTGAACTAGAAGTTTGTTTAATTGTTTCATCGTATAAAATAACCCCTCCAATAAATTCTTTCATTCCATCAGAAGAAAAAAGTGCTTCTCTAAATAACAGTCTATTTTCTGGAGTAGAAGGAACATTAACAGAGTCTAGCCTTTTAGTCATTGTTCCGATGCTTTCGTCTGCAGCAAGGATTCCTTTTCCATTTGATAATATTTTTAATGCAATTTTATTTAATTCAGACATATTAATTAAGTGCCTTTATACCAGGAAGTTTTTTTCCTTCAAGGTATTCTAAAAAAGCTCCACCGGCAGTTGATACAAAATTAAAGTGATTAGTTACTCCTATAATATTTAATAAAGCAACAGTATCCCCTCCACCAACTACAGAATAAATTGTATTAGTTTCACTTTTTTCAACAATCTTTTTTGCAATTTCTATACTCCCTTTAGCAAATTTAGAATTTTCAAAATAGCCAGCAGGCCCATTCCATAAAATAGTACTACTTTCTTCAATTAATTTATTAATAGTTTTAATTGTTTTTGGTCCTATATCTAAAATTAATTCGTCTTTTGAAACATTTTTCAACTCTTTTATTTCAGGTGATCCGTTTAAGTTTTTTCCTACTGTAACATCTTCAGGATAAACAATTTTACAACTTTCTTTTTCTGATAGAGAAAATATTTCTTCAATTACTTGATCACAATCATTTTCTTGAATAGATTTTCCAATTTCATACCCTTTATATTTAAGTATATTATTAGCCATCCCACCAACTATTACAATATTATCAAATTTAGAAATTAAGTTTTTAATAATATTAATTTTAGAAGAAACTTTAGATCCTCCAATGATGCAGGTTACGGGTCTTTTAATTTCAGATGTAATTTTAGTTAGAGCTTCAATTTCTAAATTTAATTGTAGACCTGCGTATGAGGGAATAAATTTAGTAATTTTGGAAATTGAAGCATGAGCTCTGTGTGAGCATGAAAAAGCATCATTGATATAAATATCCGCTAAACCTGCCAAATGTTTTGCAAATATATTGTCATTCTTTTCTTCTTCTTCATAAAATCTAAGATTTTCAAGTATTACAATTTTTTGATCGTGATCATTAAACAAATCATCAGATTTAACTTCTTTTAAGTTTTTTGAAATAAATTTTATATCTTGATTTAATTTAATTTTTAAATTTTCACATATTGGTTTGAGAGAAAGAGCTTTTTCAACTTTACCTTTAGGCCTGCCAATATGAGATAATATTATAATTTTAGCTCCAAGCTTTAATAAAAAATTAATAGTAGGTAAAATTTTATCTATTCGAGTTGTATCTGTAATTTTTCCATTACGTAGTGGGACGTTTAAATCCAACCGAAGTAATACTTTTTTTTCATTTAGATTATGCTCATCTTCTATACTTCTCATCAAGAGATTTTATGGAGGTGTTCTGCAATGTCACACATTCTATTTGAAAAACCCCACTCATTATCGTACCACGCTGAAATTTTTCCCATATTTTTGCCAACTACATTGGTTAAAGATAAGTCAACAATTGCTGAAGCTGAATTGTGATTAAAATCAATTGAAACTAAATTTTCTGATGTAACTTCTAAAACTTTTTTTATCTGTTTTTTAGAAGCAGAGATAAATGCATTATTAATTGCATCTTTATCCATATCTTTTTTAGTACAAAAAACCAATTCTATTAGTGAAACATTAGGAGTTGGTACTCTCATGGCAATACCTTCTAGTTTGCCTTTTAAAGATGGTATAATTTCACCTATTGCTTTTGAAGCACCTGTTGAAGTTGGAATAATTGATTGACTGGCTGATCTTGCTCTTCTTGGGTCTTTATGTGAATTATCTAAAATTCTTTGGTCACTAGTAAAAGCATGAATAGTAGTCATAAACCCTTTTTCAATTTCAAAATTCTTATTTAAAATATTTGCAACAGGTGCAAGACAGTTAGTTGTGCAAGATGCTGCAGAGATAATTTGATCATCTTTTGTCAAAATATCTTCATTTACTCCATAGACAATTGTTTTATCCGCATTTTTACAAGGTGCGGAAACTATAACTTTCCTCGCACCATTTTTTATATGGGCTAATAATTTTTCTTTTGAGTTGAATTTTCCAGTACATTCAAAAACAAAATCAACATCAAATTTTTTCCAATTTATATTCTCAATATTAGATTCTTGTGAAAATGTTATTTTATTATTATTAATAATTAAATGTTTTTCATCATAATTTAAATCTGCATTGAATTTACCATGAATTGAATCATATTTTATTAATGAGCAGCTTGCCTCAGAATTTGACCTGTTATTAATATGCTTGATTTCTATATTTTTATTTTGACTTTCAACGATAGCTCTAATTATCATTCTGCCAATTCTTCCCATTCCATTAATGCCAACTTTTATCGTCATATTTAATTCTTTATTAGTTTTTTAGTTTTTTTCAAAATATTTTGAACTGTTAATCCAAAATATTTGTAAATTTCTTTGTATGGTGCGCTTTTGCCAAATGTATCTATTCCAAAAGTTAAACCCTCAGTTCCAACATATTTTTTCCAACAATCTGTTGAAGCAGCTTCAATAGATATTCTAAATTTTGCTTCATCAAGAATTTTTCTTTTGTATGATTTAGACTGTAAATCAAAAATATCTTGGCATGGTACCGACACAACTTTAGAGTATATTTTATCTTTGGCTAATTTATGGCTAGTCTCAATTGCTAAATTGACCTCAGAACCACTAGCAAATATTGTTAAAATTATTTTTTTATTAGTTCTTAAAACCTCGTAAGCACCTAGAGAACATTTATTTTTATTTGAAAATTTTTTTCTAATAGGTTCAAGGTTTTGCCTGGTTAAAGACAATACACTTGGTGTTTTAGAATTTTTTAAAGCTAATTCCCAGCACTCAATAGTTTCCATTCTATCAGCTGGTCTAAAAACATTTAAATTAGGAATAGATCTTAATCCAGATAATTGTTCTATTGGCTGGTGAGTTGGCCCATCTTCACCTAAACCAATTGAATCGTGGGTCATTACATAAATAACACGCTGTTGCATTAAAGCAGACAAACGAATTGAAGGTTTACAGTAATCAGAAAATATTAAAAAAGTACCACCATAAGGAATAAATTTACTATGAAGGGCTAGTCCATTCATTATTCCAGACATTGCGTGTTCTCTGACGCCATAGTGAATATAATCACCATTAAAATCAGCAGATTTAATAACATTGTGATATTTTGTTTTGGTATTATTAGATCCAGCCAAGTCAGCCGAACCACCAATTAATGTATTATTTTCTTTAGTAATAGAATTTAGAGTCAACTCAGAAGCTTTACGTGAAGCTAGGCTTTTATTTTCTTTAATAGAGTTTTGTTTTTCAGATTTTAAAGCTTTAGAAAAATTATTTTTAAAAACTTTATCCACAGTTTTTTTTTTTATTATAACACTTGTTCCATGTGGACTCAGCTTTTGCACCCTTATTACCAATTTTTTTCCATTCATTTAAAATATTTTTAGGAATTTTAAAAGGTTTATGTTTCCAATCCAAAACTTTCCTGACTAGTTTAATCTCATCTGCACCTATAGGACTACCATGTGAAGAAGCTTTTCCAGATTTATTGGGTGAACCATACCCAATTTTTGTTTTACATGAAATAACAGTTGGCCTTTCTGCATTTTGAACTTTTTTTAAAGCCGTAAAAATTTCTTTTTCATTATGACCGTTAATTAGAATATAATCCCAACCATAACACTCAAATCTTTTTTTAAAATTATCTGAAACTGCTAAACTAGTTGGTCCATCTATTGATATTGAGTTGTTATCAAAAAGCATTACTAGGTTTTTTAATTTTAAATGCCCAGCTAAACTCATTGCTTCATGACTAATGCCTTCCATTAAACATCCATCTCCAGCCAAAACGTAAGTTTTGTGGTTTACTATTTCTTTACCTAATTTTTTTTTTAAAATTTCTTCTGCAATAGCAAACCCAACTGAGTTAGCAATGCCTTGACCAAGGGGACCTGTCGTGGTTTCAATTCCAGTACCAGAGTGATACTCAGGGTGGCCCGCACATATAGATTTTAATTGTCTAAAATTTTTAATGCTGTTTAAAGAAATACTTTTATACCCAGTTAAATGTAGCAATGAATAAAGGAGCATAGATCCATGACCTGCAGATAAAACAAATCTATCTCTATTTAACCAATTGGGATTTTTTGGATTAAATTTAAGAAAATTTCTAAATAAAACAGTTGCCACATCTGCCATCCCCATTGGCATTCCAGGATGTCCTGAGTTTGCTTTTTGAACAGCATCTATTGACAAAAACCTTATTGCGTTTGATAAATCTTTATGTAGTTTGTTCAAAAATATCCTATCTAGACTTCGAAGACTCAATTTAATAATATGAATATATATATATGAAAACAGACAGTGAAAAAGAAAAAAAACTAAGTTTTGCACTTAATAGATTGAAGAGTTTAGATTTACAAAATCCAACGTTAAAGTCTAATCTAGAAAATTTAAGTGCTCAAAAAAATCAATTAGAAATTGAAAAGAAACAAATAGAAGAAAAGTATCAAAATTTAGAAAGTGAATACAAAGCTCTTAATCAAAAATTAGAGGATATTAATCAAAGAAAAATAGATGAACAAAAAAAAGAGACAAAATTTTCAGAAAAAATAGATGAATTAAATCAAGAAACAGATACTTTATTGGAGGAAATAGATAAATGGCAAATGTAAATATTAAATTTAATGGTAAAGATTTTCTTTTATCTTGTGATGATGGACAAGAAGAGCATTTAGAGGAATTGTTAACTCATATTAACAAAAAATTTAATGATTTAAAAAATGATCTAGGAAACATTGGAGAGAATAAACTTTTGTTGATTACCTCAGTGCAAATAATGGATGAGTACTTTGAAACTAAAAAAAAAGTAGAACAAAAAAAAACTGAATTAAACAACCTATCAAATAAATTCAGAGAATTAAAATCCTTAGTTTATGATTATAGAGACAAGAATGAAGAAGAGATGAAACAGTTGTCACAAGATCATGAAGATTTTAAAAAAGAAATAGATAAAAATAAAGAGGATTATGAAAAAATAATCGAAGCAGCAGCAGACGAAATTGAAAGTTTTGTAGAAAAAGCAAATTTAGAAAATCCAGTTCAATAATTCTGTGTTAAAATCTAAATTAAGAAAAAAAATTCTTAAAGTTAGAGAAAAAATTAATAAAAAAAATATTCAAATAGATTTTAATCAACTTATAAAAATTATTAAAATAGAAAAAATAACAAAAAAAATTATTGGTGGGTACTATCCTGTAAATTTCGAAATAGATGATTTAACAATATTAAGAAAATTTGAAAAAAATAGATTTCTTATTTCTTTACCTGTCATTAAAAAAAACTTTCAGATGGATTTTTATAAATGGACATTTTCTGATCCACTTAAAATAAATAAATATGGAATACCTGAGCCAGAAATTAAAAATATAATTTATCCAGATATTCTATTAATTCCCCTAGTGGGATTTGACAAAAATTTAAATAGACTTGGTTATGGTGGTGGATATTATGATCGATTAATTAAAAAGTTATCAAAAAAAAAAAATATTTTAAAGATAGGCTTAGCTTTTTCAACTCAGGAAATAGATAAAGTTCCAATTAATGCATATGATCAAAAATTAGATTATATTGTAACAAATAAAAATACTATAATATGAAAATACTCTTTTTAGGTGATGTAGTTGGTATTTCAGGACGATCGATGATTTTGAGCAATATACTTTCAAAAATAAAAAATGAAAAAATTGACTTTGTAGTTGTTAATGGAGAGAATGCAGCTGATTCAGGTGTTGGCCTTACAGAAGATATATGTAAGGATTTTTTCAATTGTGGTGTGGATGTTGTTACAACAGGCAATCACGTATGGGATCAAAAAGAAATAATGTCACATATTGAAAAAGAAAGCAGACTTCTCAGACCAAAAAATTTATTTGAACCATCTCCTGGAAAAGGATTTGGAATATTTGCAGCTAAAAATGGCATGAGAGTTGGCGTACTTAATTTGATGGGAAATGTTTTCATGAAAAAATGTGAGGACGCATTTGAAGCTGCTGAAAAATTTATGAAAAAATACAAGCTTAAAGAAGATTATGATTTTCTATTAGTCGATTTTCATGGAGAAACAACAAGTGAAAAAATGGCCATGGGCCACTATTTTGATGGTAAGGCAACATTAGTTGTTGGTACCCACACTCACGTTCCTACAAATGATGCAAGAGTATTAAAAGGAGGCACGGCTTATCAAACCGATGCTGGAATGTGTGGAGATTATGACTCCGTTATTGGGATGAATAAAGAAAATTCAGTTAACAGATTTTTTAAAAAAGAATCTATTAAACACTTTCCAGCAATTGGAAATGCTAGTTTGTGTGGTGTGATTGTTGAATGTGATATAGAAACAGGGTTAGCAAAAAACATAGAAAATTTTATATATGGAGGGGAATTAAAAAATTCTCAATAACTATTATGTCAGGTCATTCGAAGTGGGCAAGTATAAAACATTCTAAAGGCAAGGCTGATAAGCAAAGATCTAAAATATTTTCTAAATTATCAAAAGAAATTAGTGTTGCTGCAAAATTAGGAGATAAAGATCCTGATATGAACCCAAGACTTAGATCTGCAATTCAAGCTGCAAAGTCAGCTAACATGCCAAAAGATAATATTGAGAGAGCAATCGCTAAATCATCTACTAATACTGAAACTAATTATGAAAATTTAAGATATGAAGGGTTTGGTCCAGATAAGATAGCTGTGATTGTAGAAGCGCTAACAGATAATAAAAATAGAACGGCTTCTAATATTAGATCTATATTTGTAAAAAGTGGTGGAAACTTAGGAACACAAGGTTCTGCGTCACATAATTTTAATCAAATGGGTATCATTAAGATTAATAAAAAAGAAATATCAGATGAACAAATTTTTGAATTAGCAATTGTATCTGGAGCAGATGAATGTATTTCTCATAATAATTATCACGAGATTCAATGTGCAATGAGTGAGATTTATACTGTAAAAAAAAACTTAGAGAAAATAATATTGAATTTTATTTCAACTGAAATTGAGTGGGTACCTCTAAATAATGTTGATGTTCCAAAAGATAGGGTAGAGACTGCGATTAATTTTTTAGAAACATTAGAGGATGATGATGATATTCAAAATGTTTACTCAAATATAAATTTTGGAGATAATTAATGCTAATAATTGGAATTGATCCTGGTATCTCAGGCTCTATTTGTTTTTTTGAAAATGGGAAAATAATTGATGTTGTGGAAATGCCAAGTATGGCGGAAGGCAAAAAAAATAAAAAACAGGTTAATGGTGCACAAATATATTATGAAATTTCTTTACGTATTAAAAATTTAAAAAAAGAAGAAATAAAAGTTGTAATAGAGCAAGTTTCGGCAATGCCTGGCCAAGGTGTAACGAGTATGTTTAATTTTGGTCAATCTTTTGGAATTTTAAAAGGCATATGCTCTGCGATGCAATTACCAATGTATTTTGTGAGACCTGCAAAATGGAAAAAATATTTTAATCTTATAAATTCTGAAAAAGATGCTAGCAGAACTAAAGCGATAGAAGTATTTCCTTATTTTTCATCACAATTGTTAAGAAAAAAGGACTCAAATAAAGCTGATGCAATATTGATTGCTAGTTTTTATTATGAAACTTATAAGTCAGAAGAGTAAATTAAGTCTAATAATGTCAAATTCATGACACATTTAAGTGTGAAATCATAATTATGGAAGCTGATATAACATCACAAGCAGTAGGACTTGCATCAAACACTGACTTCTCATTATGGAGCCTGTTTATAAGAGCAGATTTTATCGTAAAATCTGTAATACTCATGTTAATTGGATGCTCTATTTATTCATGGGCAATTATTATTGAAAAATTTAGATTGTTTAAAAGAATTAATCTAGAGTCTGAAGAGTTTGAGGAAAAATTTTGGAAATCAAAATCAGCAGAAAGTTTTTATAATAGTTTACCAGTTAACTTAGAAAATCCCATGGCTCTATTATTTAAAGATTCTATGCAAACTTTACTAAAAGCAAAAAACAAATCAAATCTTAATGACAGGATGAGTGGAATGCTTGAAGCTAATATAGAAAAGCAAATGGTAAAACTTGAAAAAGGTTTTACTTTTCTAGCAACAGTTGGGTCTACCGCTCCATTTATAGGGTTGTTTGGAACAGTCTGGGGAATAATGAATTCATTTCAGTCGATTGCAATTTCAAGAAATACAAGTTTGGCAATTGTAGCGCCAGGGATAGCCGAAGCCCTATTTGCAACTGCTCTTGGTCTTCTAGCAGCTATCCCAGCAGTTGTTGCTTATAACAAGTATAATAACGACTCAAAAAAATATTCACAAAAATTAGAAAATTTTTCTAAAAGATTTTTATCAATAATATAAAATGGCTTTTAAACTCAACCGTTCATCTAAAGAGCCTATGAGCGAAATTAATGTCACCCCCTTTGTAGATGTGATGCTAGTATTATTAATCATTTTTATGGTTACTGCACCACTACTAACAGTTGGAATACAAGTTGACCTACCAGAAAGTTCTGCAGATTCGTTACCTGAAGAATTAGAACCATTAACTTTATCCATTAATTCAAAAGGTGAAATATTTATTCAAGAATCTAAAGTTGAATATGACAAAATAATAGCAAAAATTTTGGCTGTATCAAAAAATAGAACTGATACAAGAATATATGTTCGAGGAGATAAATCTATAAACTATGGTAGAGTTTTAGAAATAATGGGAATGTTGTCTGGTTCTGGTTTTACTAAAGTTGCATTAATTTCAGAGCCATATAAGGAAAGGTGATTATATTGAATAGAAATGTTATTATTTCTTTTGGGCTTCATACTTTGCTTGTTATAATCACTGCAATGAGTTTACCGTTTCTTGCTAAAAAACCAATTGACCTGCCACCAATTATATCAGTTGAACTTATTCAAATTACAGACAAAACAAATATTCCTTTTGCTCCAAAAGCAAAAAAAATAATTGAAAAAGTTAAAGAAAAAGAAAAAAAATTAGTTTCTGAACAGGCCCCACCAAAAAAAATAAAAAAACAAAAACCAGATGCCATACCACTGCCTGATGACAAAATAGATAAAGTAGAAAAAATTAAAGACGAGAAACAAAATCCTAAAAAAGTAGAAACAGAAGTAAAACAAATTTCAGAGTTTGAAAAAAAAGAGTTATTTGACTCTAATAATATTGCAGCATTAATTGATAAATCTAAGGTAGAAAGTGCTGAAACAAACAAAAAACTAGATAAAATAACCCAAGATCAGGATAAAGATGCGGATATTTCAGCATTAACCTTGAGTGAGGAGGATGCCTTAAAGGCGCAAATATTTGGCTGTTGGAGTATTCCATTAGGATTACCATATAATGAAAATTTATTAGTTAGAATTAAGTTACAATTAAAACCAGATGGCTCTATTATAAAAACAGAGATTCTTGACCATGTTAGAATGAATAAACCTGGACAAGGATTTTACAAAGTGTTAGCTGAAAGTGCACTAAGAGCTATTAAACTTTGCCAACCTCTTAGAGTTCCAAGTAAAGGGTATGAGAGATGGAAAGAGTTACAGTTAAATTTTGATGCAAGAGAAATGCTAGAAGGATAAAATGATTTTAAGATACTTAATTATATTATTGATTTTATTACCCATTAAAGTTTTTGCAGTGATAGAAGTTGATATTACTAGGGGAAATTTGAATCCACTTCCCATTGCAATTTCTCCGCTATCCATAGATGAAAAATCAAAAATTAGTTTTAATAAAGTTTTAAAAAAAAAAATATAGGAGCAGAAATATCAAAAATTGTTGAAAATAATTTAAAACAGTCTGGTTTATTTAATCCTCTTAACAAAGATGCATTTTTGCAAAAACCAGATATAGCAAATTTAAAACCAAGATTTGAAGATTGGAATTTAATAAAAGCTCAGGCCCTTGTAACGGGCAAGGTCACATTTGTAGATGAAAATTTAAGAGTGGAATTTAGATTGTGGGATGTCTTGGCTGGAAAAGAAATAATGGCTTTAGTTTTTACAACAGTACCAAGCAACTGGAGAAGAGTAGGACATATAATAACAGATAAAGTTTATGAACGTTTAACTGGCGAAAAAGGTTATTTTGATACTAGAATAATTTATATCTCTGAAGAAGGCCCAAAAACTAATAGAATAAAAAAATTAGCAATTATGGATCAAGATGGTTTTAATAATAAATTTTTAACACTTGGTAATGAGCTAGTTTTAACTCCAAGATTTAGTCCAACCAATCAAATGGTTACATATCTTTCATATTTTAAAAATTTACCTAGAGTTTATTTATTAGATATCGAAACTGGAATGCAAGAAGTAGTTGGAGATTTTCCAGGTATGACATTTGCACCTAGGTTTTCTCCAGATGGTAAAAAAATTATAATGAGTTTTGCTAAAGATGGAAACTCAGACATATATACAATGGACCTTGAAAATAGAATTGTTGAAAAAATTACAAATCATCCTTCAATTGATACATCTCCCTCTTATTCTCCTGATGGAAAATATATAACCTTTAATTCTGATAGAAGTGGTTACCAACAAATCTATATAATGAGTAGTAAAGGAAAGAATGTAAAAAGAATTTCATTTGGAAATGGTTTGTATGCAACGCCTGTATGGTCTCCTAGAGGTGATTTAATTGCTTTTACCAAACTACATAAAGGTAAGTTTTATATTGGAGTTATGAGGACCGATGGAACTGGTGAAAGGCTACTAACTGAAAATTTTTATCAAGAAGCCCCTTCTTGGTCTCCAAATGGAAGAGTATTAATTTTTTATAGAGAAACAAAGACAAATTCTAAAGGTGAAGGTTTTTCATCTAAATTATGGTCTATTGACCTTACAGGATATAATGAAAAGATGATTCAAACTGAAACAGACGCTTCTGACCCATCATGGTCATCATTATTAAGCAATTAATTGTTAAATTTCTTGATTTTTTAACTTGAAACATCTAATTAGTTGTGAAAAAGTAAGAACATCAATTAAGATTTAAGGAGCAATAATGAACTTAAGAAAAATTTTAAAAAATGGATTTTTAGTACTAATAGCTAGTTTAGTATTAACAGCTTGTGCAACTCAAAAGAAAGCAAGTGTAGGACAAATGCAATCAGACGTTTATACAGGAACTGATTCAGTTGAATACTTAGCATCTGGCGTACCGGATAGAGTTTTCTTTGCAACAAATGAAATAGTTTTAACAACTGCTTCAAGAGAGACTTTAAGAAAACAAGCAACCTGGTTAAGAAAAAACTCAGATATCAACATTGTATTAGAAGGACATGCTGATGAGAGAGGTACTAGAGAGTATAACTTAGCATTAGGGGAAAGAAGAGCTAATTCAGCAAAGGATTATTTAATGACTTATGGAATTTCTTCAGACAGAATATCAGTTTTAAGTTATGGTAAGGAAAAACCTGTAGATTCAGGATCTAACCCATTAGCTTGGTCAAAAAACAGAAGATCAGTTTCAGTTAAAGCTAATTAGTATATTAAATTATAAAAGACCCTATACACTTATGTGCATAGGGTCTTTTTTTTGCCATTATTATAATTACTAATCAAAATATTATGTTTGATTGTAAAAAGTTAATTAAGTTTAAGTTAACAATTATCTTTATTTTTTTTTCTAATATTGCATTATCAGATAATCATAATTTGAATGAAATTTTAGAGTTAATTCAAAAAGATCTAAATACATTAGAAAAAGCTGTTTATTCTGGATCAGTAAATACAGAAAACTCGAATAATCAATTAAGTTTTGATGAAAACTCAGAGGATGTTTTAACAAGGCATTTATTAAAGTTATCAGAAGTAGAGGTTCAATTTCAAGAACTCACTAATAAATTTGAAGAGATAAATTTTAAACTAGATAAGTTATCCAATAGACTTTCCAAGGTTCAAGCTGACAATCAGCTAAGATTTGAAGATATTGAAAATATCCTATCTTCAGGAGAGGTTGGTCAAAAATTAACATCTAAAACAAAAAAACAGCTAGAAAAAAAATTACCTGGCTCATCACAACCACAAGACTTAGGTTCAATTTCATATAAAGATACAGAGACTAATGAAACTACACAAAAAATAAAATCAATAGAATCCACATCATCAATAGTAACCGAAACATTTGAGGCAGAACAAAACATACTACCTAATGATACTCCTAAAAAGCAATATGAGTTTGCAACTAGTTTTTTAAAAGTAGGCGATTATAGCATGGCAGAGAGGGCTTTTAGGGAATTTGTATTATCCAATTCAGAACACAAGCTTGCAGGAAATGCTCAATATTGGTACGCTGAAACATTCAGAATTAGACAACTTTATACTGATGCGGCTTCGGCTTATCTTGAGGGATACCAAAAATACCCAAAAGGTGAGAAGGCTCCTATAAATTTATTAAAACTTGGTGTATCAATGGTTCAAATAGGAGAGAAAGAGCAAGGTTGTAAAATGATTATGGGAGTTGAAAAACAATATCCTAAAGCAAATCAATCTGTGCTTCAAAAAGCAAAGTATGAATCAAAAAAATTTGAGTGCTCAAAACAAAACTCATAAACAAATTCTTAGCTTTCTCAAAAATCGAAAAATTTCTGAAGTTTATAGTGAATTCTCTTCCTCTTTAAATGCTAGGGAAAATTTAGCTGTAGCAGTTTCAGGTGGACCTGATAGTTTGGCATTAGCTTACTTGGCAAAATGCTATTCAATAAAAAATAAAGTAACAGTTAAATTCTTTTTAGTCGATCATAAGCTCAGAACTGAGTCGACAAAAGAATCTGCTTCTGTAAAAAAAATTTTACAAAAAATTGGCATTACATGCAAAGTATTAAGTTGGAAAGGTAAAAAACCTATTAGAAATATCCAATCTTTAGCAAGAGAGGCAAGATACTCTTTACTATCAAAAGAATGTAAGAAAAATAATATTAAGCACTTATTGTTAGGACATCATTCAAATGATTTATTTGAAAATTTTTTAATTAGAGTGGTTAGAGGAAGTGGTCTAAATGGACTGGTATCTTTTAACAAAAGTGTAAAATATAAAGATGAAAATCTAAATATTTTAAGACCATTACTCAACTTAGAAAAAAATGATTTAATTAATATTTCTAAAGTAGTATTTAAGTATTTTATTAAAGATCCATCTAATATTAATAAGATATATAAAAGAACAAGAATTAGAACTTTATTAGAATCCCTTGAAAAAGAGGGATTAGATTTAAAAAAATTAAGATTGACCATTGATAATTTAAGAGACTCGGACAAATCAATAAAATTTTATGTTGAAAAAAATTTAAAATATAACTCTGTACATATTAAAAAAAAAGACACTTATATTTTAAATTATAATTTTTTTGATCAATCTCATGAAGTTGTTTTCAGATCTTTGACGTTAATTATTCAAAAAGTAGGAAAAAAATATTATCCTGTTAGAGGAAAAAGTATTAATGAGTTGATTAACCGAATAACCCTTAAGACATTTTCAAAAATAACCTTAGGTGGCTGTTTTGTTGAAAGCGTTAATGAGACCATATTAATAACAAGAGAAAACCTTAATAAAGTTAAAGTTTTGTAACAATTTGACACTTGTTTAATTAATAATAATTATTATCTTATAAGTATGAATATGAAAAATTTAGCTATGTGGGCTGTAATTGTTTTTTTAACAATAGGCCTTTATAATATGTTTAAGAACCCTCAAGCTAATGTAGGCAAAGGTAACTCTATTATATTTTCAGAATTTTTATCAGAAGTTGATAATGGTGGAGTTGTAAAAGTAGATATTCAGGGAAGCAAAATTAGAGGGGTGTTAGCTAATGGAAATACTTTTTCTACTTATTCACCAAATTATCCAAATTTAATTGAGAAGTTGTCTGAAAAAGGCGTAAGTATATCAGCTGCTCCTTTAGAGGATAAGATGCCTTCTTTGTTTGGTGTTTTATTATCGTGGTTTCCAATGTTATTATTAATTGCTGTTTGGATTTTTTTTATGAGACAGATGCAAGGTGGAAAAGGTGGAGCCATGGGCTTTGGAAAATCTAAGGCAAAAATGATGAATGAGTTAAAAGGTAAAGTTACCTTTGATGATGTTGCTGGAGTAGAAGAGGCTAAAGAAGAAGTGGAAGAAGTTGTTCAATTTTTAAAAGATCCTAAAAAATTTAGTAGACTTGGTGGAAAAATACCAAGAGGATGTTTGTTAGTTGGTCAACCAGGAACAGGTAAGACTTTACTTGCTAGAGCTATAGCTGGAGAAGCAGGAGTTCCTTTCTTTACTATATCGGGATCAGATTTTGTTGAAATGTTTGTGGGTGTTGGAGCTTCAAGAGTTAGAGATATGTTTGAGCAAGGTAAAAAAAATTCACCCTGCATTATCTTTATAGATGAGATAGATGCTGTTGGAAGAAGTAGGGGTGCAGGCCTTGGAGGAGGTAACGATGAAAGAGAACAGACTTTAAACCAACTGTTAGTAGAAATGGATGGTTTTGAAACCAATGAAGGGGTAATAATTATTGCCGCAACAAACAGACCTGATGTATTAGATCCAGCCCTATTAAGACCAGGTAGATTTGATAGACAGGTAGTAGTTGGACTTCCAGATATTATAGGCAGAGAAAAAATATTAAAAGTGCATGTAAAAAAAATTAAAATGGCTCCTGATGTAAATTTAAGAACAGTTGCAAGAGGAACTCCTGGCTTTTCAGGTGCAGACCTTGCAAACATAGTTAATGAAGCAGCATTACTTGCTGCAAGAAAAAATAAAAGAATTGTTACTCTTGTTGAATTTGAAGATGCTAGAGATAAAGTAATGATGGGTTCAGAAAGAAGATCCATGGTTATGACTGAGGAGGAAAAAACTTTAACTGCTTACCATGAGGCAGGTCATGCAATAGTAACTATTAATGAAGATGCAGCTCATCCAATTCATAAAGCAACAATTATTCCAAGAGGTCGAGCCTTAGGAATGGTTATGCAGCTTCCTGAAAGAGATCAGTTATCTCAAACAAGAGAACAGCTTCATGCTCAATTAGCTATAGCTATGGGTGGAAGAGTAGCAGAAGAAATCATATTTGGTGAAGATAAAGTTACAACCGGTGCATCTAGTGATATTGAGCAAGCGACTCAAAGAGCAAGATCCATGGTAATGCAAGCAGGCCTTAGCAAAGAATTGGGACCAGTTGCTTATGGCTCAAATGAAGAAGAGGTATTTTTAGGTAGATCTGTTGCTAGAACTCAAAATATGTCTGAAGAAACTTCAAAAAAAGTAGACGCAGAAATTAGAAAAATTGTAGATAAAGGTTATGAAAGAGCAAGAAAAGTTCTAACTGAAAAAATTGACGATCTTCATAAATTAGCTAAAGCTCTTTTAACATATGAAACACTTTCAGGTGAAGAAATAGAAAACCTGATAAATAAAAATATATATCCAAGCAATAAAGAAGATTTAAAAGTTGAAGATGAAGATAAAGGCTCAGCTTTAAGTTCAATGGGTCTTAAGCCAAAAATAGTTCATTAAAATTGAATGAAAAAATATTACACAAGAGTGTGTAATTTTGCTTATGGTAAATCTTCGATAGAACTAATTAGAAAAAAAAAATCTCCCACTAAACGGTAATAAGAAAATTTCATTTGGACAAATTGAAATCCTTACACGAAGTTCAATCGAAGTAATTGACCTTAAGGATATAAAAAAATTACCTAAATTACTAAAAGAAAAAATTAATAAAGATATTAAGATTATTGTTAAAAAAAATAAAAATTTTTCCAGTTTAAATTTTAATAAAATTCCTAATATAATGGGTATATTAAATTTAACGCCAGATAGTTTTTCTGATGGTGGAAAGTTTAACAAAAAGAACACAGGAATATCTCATGCAAGTAATTTATTTAAATCTGGAGCAGACATTATTGATGTTGGTGGAGAGTCAACGAGACCTGGATCTAAACCTGTCAGTAAAAAAGAAGAATGGAATAGAATAAAAGAAACATTAAAAGATGTTAATAAAAAAATTCCACTATCATTAGATACAAGAAAATCAGAAATTATGAATAAAGGGATTCAGTTAGGAGTTAAGCTTATAAATGATGTATCGGGGCTAAGTTATGACTCTGAAACAGTTAGTGTATTGAAAAAAAATAAAACTCCATTTGTAATTCAACATTCACAAGGTACACCAGAAAAAATGCAAAAAAATCCTAAATATAAAAATGAACTATTAGATATTTATGATTTCTTTGAACGAAAGATTAAATTTTTAATATCCATAGGTATAAAACACAATAATATCATGATTGATCCAGGGATTGGTTTTGGAAAAAATTTGAAACATAATATGAATTTAATTAGGAGTGTTTCTATTTTTCATACTCTCGGTTTTCCTATATTACTTGGGCTTTCTAGAAAAAGATTTATTAAGGATTTATCTGGAAAAAATGATAGCAAGGGAAGGTTAGGTGGAACAGTAGCCTCTTCCATGTATGCAATAATGCAAGGAGTTCAAGTTCTAAGAATTCATGACGTGAATGAATTAAGACAAAGTATAAAAGTATTTAAAGAATTAATAAAAAACTGATGACAAAAAAATATTTTGGGACAGATGGAATAAGAGGTGCCGTTAACAGTAAAAATATTAATGGAGACATGTTTTTTAAATTTGGTCTTGCAACAGGTACTTATTTTAAAACTCAAAAAAAAAAGAAACAAATCGCAATAATTGCTAAAGATACCAGACTATCAGGATATAGTTTGGAACCTGCGCTAGTATCAGGACTTACGTCAGCAGGTATGCACGTTTATACATTAGGCCCACTTCCAACCAATGGCTTAGCAATGTTAACAAAGACCATGAAAGCTAACATGGGAATTATGATTACAGCATCTCATAACCCATATCATGACAATGGGTTAAAGTTATTTGGACCTGATGGTTTAAAACTTTCAAATAAGATTGAAAAAAAAATTGAAACTTTAATTGATCAAAAAATTGAAAAGTCTTTATCTAAGCCAAAAAAATTAGGTCGTGTAAAAAGGTTAGAAACTGCAAATAAAGATTATATAAAAATTTTAAAAAGTAATTTACCAAAAGATTTTAACCTTAGAGGTTTAAGAATAGTGATTGATTGTGCAAATGGGGCTGGATATAAGGCTGGGCCTGAATTGTTAAAATCTTTAGGTGCCAAAGTATTTTCGATTGGAATAAACCCCAATGGTCTTAATATTAATAAAAATTGTGGTTCTACTTTTCCAAATAAAATTAGGTTAGCAGTAAAAAAATATAAAGCACACATAGGAATTTCGCTTGATGGAGATGCTGACAGAATTATTATGTGTGATGAAAAAGGTACTGTAATTGATGGAGATCAAATAATTGCTGCAATAGCAATGAGATGGAAAAGAAAAAAAATGTTAAGAGGAGGTGTGGTTGGAACTTTAATGTCTAACTATGGACTAGAAAAATTTTTTAAACTACATAATATAAAATTCTTAAGATCAAATGTAGGAGACCGTTTTGTAAAAGAGAAAATGCAAAAAAATAATTTTAATTTAGGTGGTGAACAATCTGGGCATATTATCTTAGGTAAATTTGCAACTACTGGAGATGGCTTATTAGTCGCTTTAGAAGTTTTATTTTCACTAAGAAAAGGAAAAAAAGCTAGTAGTTTTTTTAATACCTTTAAGAAAACTCTACAAATATTGGAAAATATTGAAGTTAAAGATAAAAATATAATTAAAAATATTGATATCAAGGATTCTATAAAATTAGCAGAAAAATTAATTAAAGGACAGGGTAGAATATTAGTTAGAAGCTCAGGAACGGAATCTAAAATTAGAGTAATGGGAGAGAGTGATAATAGTAGATTGCTTCAAAAATGTTTGAAAATTGTGTTAAAAAAAATTAAATAAATTGAAACCAAAATCTAAAATATTAGTTATTGCAGGATCAGACTCATCTGGTGGTGCTGGCATTCAAGCTGACATTAAAACTATCACTGCTTTAGGTTCGTATGCAATGACAGCAATAACAGCTGTTACAATCCAAAATACAACAGGTGTAAAATCAATAGTGCCAATTGATCCAAAAGAAATTTCTAATCAAATAGAATTTACCTCAAAAGACATTAAACCTGATGCTGTAAAAATTGGAATGTTACATTCTACAAAAGTAATAAAATCAGTAATTCACTCACTAAACCTTATTAAAGTTAAAAAAATAATTTTAGATCCTGTTATGGTTGCTAAAGGTGGTGCAAAACTTATTGATGATAAAGCAATTCAATTATTAAAAAATGAACTAATTAAAAAAGTTAGTTTAATAACTCCCAATATTCCAGAAGCTGAAATATTAACTAAAACTAAAATAAGAACAAAAGAAGATATGATTTTTGCTGCCAGTATATTGATCAAATTAGGCGCAAAAAATGTTTTTATAAAAGGTGGTCATTTAGAATCTAATATTGTCCAAGATATTTTTGTAAATAAAAATGAAATTTTTATTATAAAAAATAAAAAAATTACAACTAGGAATACACATGGTACTGGTTGTACTCTTTCTTCTGCTATTTCTACATTCTTTTCATGTGGAAAAACCCTAAAGAGATCTTGTGAGCTTGCAACTAAGTATGTACACAATTCAATAAATTCAAACCTTAAATTTGGTAAAGGTCACGGACCTATCAACCATTTAAGTTCAGTAACAATAGAAAAAAAATTTAGATAATGAAAAATGTTGTAGTTGTTGGATCTCAGTGGGGTGACGAAGGAAAGGGTAAAATAGTTGATTGGTTATCTGACCAAGCAGATGTCGTTATCCGTTTTCAAGGAGGACACAATGCAGGACATACATTAGTAATTGATAGAATAACTTATAAACTAAGATTACTTCCTTCTGGAATTGTAAGAAAAAATAAAATTTCTATTATAGGAAATGGAGTTGTTGTTGACCCTTGGGCACTATTAGAGGAAATAGAAGAAATTAGATCTAAGGGTGTTGAGGTTAATGTGGATAATTTTATAATTTCAGAATCTGCAAATCTTATTTTGCCATTTCATAGAGAGATGGATGAAATAAGAGAAGATGCTGCTGGAAAAGGAAAAATTGGAACAACAAGAAGAGGAATTGGACCAGCCTATGAAGATAAAGTAGGAAGAAGATCAATCCGTGTTATGGATTTAAGATCTGAGACCAATCTAGATCACAGGTTAGAAACAGTACTTCTTCATCATAATGCAATTAGAAAAGGGTTGGGTAAAAAAATTTTTGAAAAAGATAAACTTAAAGAAGAACTTTTAAAGATTGCTCCAGAAATATTAAAGTTTTCTCAACCTGTTTGGCTTAGAATTGATGAATTTAAAAAACAAAAAAAAAGAATATTATTTGAAGGTGCGCAAGGAATACTACTTGATGTAGATCATGGAACGTACCCTTTTGTAACATCATCCAATACTGTTGCATCTGCCGCTGCTACAGGAACTGGTTGTGGTCCTAACTCCATTCATTATGTTCTTGGAATAACAAAAGCCTATACTACCAGAGTTGGTGAAGGACCTTTTCCAACTGAGTTAACAGATGATATTGGAGAATTGCTTGGTTCTAGAGGAAAGGAATTTGGTACTGTCACTAGTAGAAAAAGAAGATGTGGTTGGTTTGATGGTGTTTTGGTTAGACAAACAATTAAAATTTCAGGCATAGATGGAATAGCGTTAACTAAATTAGATGTGTTAGATGAATTAGATGAAATTAAAATGTGTGTTGAATATGAACTTGATGGAAAGAAAATGGATTATCTACCAGCTGCAGTTGAAGATCAACTAAAAATAAAACCAATTTATAAAACTTTCCCTGGCTGGAAAAGTCCCACTCAAGGGATCAAAAATATAGAGGCATTGCCAGAAAATGCAAAAAATTACATTTATGCTCTAGAAGATTTTATAGGCACAAAGGTTTCAAGCATTTCTACAAGTCCAGAACGTGAAGATACAATTCTTATAGAAAATCCGTTTGAAGTTTAGTTTAAGGGAAGTAAATTTTTTGATTTAGCAGATAAAAGCATATGTTTTTGAATTTTTTCAAAAGCTTTATTTTCTATTTGTCTAACCCTTTCTCTGCTGATTTTATATTTTTTACTTAAATCCTCTAAAGTAGTAGGTTCATCATTTAATCTTCTAGAGTAAAGAATCTCTCTTTCTCTATCATTAAGAATTTTTATAGAATCTTTTAATAGGCTTTGTCTTTGTATCATCTCTTCTTGATGTGCAAATTTAAGATCATGATCTAGTTCTTTATCAACTAACCAGTCTTGCCACTCATCACCATCCTCACCAATTTGTGCATTTAAAGAAAACTCTTTCCCAGAAAGTCGTCTATTCATTGAAATGACTTCATTCTCACTAACATCTAACTTATTAGCTATTTCATTTACATGCTCAGGCCTTAAATCACCTTCAGACTGAGGGGCAATTTGATTTTTAATCTTTTTTAAATTAAAAAATAACTTTTTTTGAGCAGTTGTTGTTCCTATTTTTACTAAACTCCAAGATCTCAATATGTATTCTTGAATAGAAGCTCTAATCCACCACATTGCATAAGTTGCTAGCCTAAAACCTTTTTCAGGTTCAAATTTTTTTACTGCTTGCATCAAGCCCACATTTCCCTCAGAAATCATTTCATTAACTGGCAGGCCATACCCTCTATAACCCATTGCAATTTTAGCAACTAGTCTAAGGTGGCTGGTTACAAGTTTTTCAGCAGCTTTAACGTTTCCTGTTGTTTTCCAATTCTTCGCTAGCATATATTCTTCTTCTGCTGCCAGCATTGGAAATTTTTTAATCTGCTCAAGATAAGCTGATAGTCCGCCTTCGTTTGAAAGCGATGGAAGATTACTGTTCATAGTAGTATTCATAAGTTGTATTTATTTAATTAACTATAATATTATTTCAAGGCTTTATTTGCCAGTATTTCTTAGCAATAATAGAATATTTTCAAGTTCTTGTGGCAAAATTGAGGTAAAAATCATCTCTTCATTAGTTTTTGGATGAATGAAACCTAGCATTTGAGCATGAAGAAATTGTCTATCCAATTTATAAATTAAGCTTTCTAGACTGGTGTCTATATTTTTAAGTTTTTTATATTTTTTTTTATATTTACCGTCTCCCATAATACTGTTGCCCATATGAGTCATATGAACTCTTATTTGGTGCGTTCTTCCCGTTTCCAATCTACACTCAACTAAACTTAATGTGGGAGTTTTATCATTTTCAAAAATTTCTATAGTCTTATAATTCGTTATTGCCCTTCTACCTTTGGAGCTACTAATCTCCATCATTTGTCTATTTTTTGAACTTCTTGTTATAAAAGTGTCAATTTTTCCAGATGATGGTCTGAGTTTTCCCCATATTAAAAGTTGATAAACCCTTGTAATTGTATGCTCACTAAATTGATGAGATAAATTTTCATGTGTTATATTATTTTTTGCAATTACTATTAATCCAGAGGTATCTTTATCTATTCTATGCACGATACCTGGTCTTAATTCATCTCCAATTGTAGATAATGAGTTTTTATTATAGTGTATTAAGGCATTAACAATCGTTTTATCATAATTACCAGCTCCAGGATGCATGATAATTCCAGCTGGTTTATTAATTACCAATAAATCATCATCTTCATAAATAATTTCTAATTTAAAATTATAAGGTTTTAAAGAAGCTTCTTTTGGTTCTGGAATATGAAGTTCGATTTTATCACCTGTGGAGATTTTTTTTGAAGGACTATTAATTATTGCATCATTTAATTTTAATTTTTCTTTTAGAATTAAATTTTTGATTCTAGTTCTGCTAATTAACTTCTCTCTTTTGTTAATGAATACATCAAGCCTGAGATTATTTTCACTTTCTTCAACTATTAAATTAATGTTTTTTTCCATAAAATGTAATATTAATACTATATGCGCTTGTAGCTCAACTGGATAGAGTGCCTGACTTCGAATCAGGAGGTTCTAGGTTCGACTCCTAGCAGGCGCACCACCATTAAACTAGATATTTAATACATAGATGCTCTTTGTAATCTATCATTTATAGCTTTACCCAATCCTTTGTTAGGAATTTTTTCTACTGCGATCGATTTATAACCTTTATTTTTTATTTTTCTTAAACAAGAATATAAATTTTTTGCAGCCTCATTTAAATCATTTTTAAAACTTAAGTGAAAATAATTTTTTGATTTATTCTTTCTCTTTTTAATTATTATAAATGCTTCATCATTTTTTGGTTTTATTATATTCATTTTCAGAGGAATGCCTGGAGAGTAGTGTAGAAGAGACTGGCCTGGTGCGACTTTCCTTTTAGGGTTGATAGCTAAATTTAATTTTAATTTTAATATTTTTTGAATCTTTGAGACATCTAAACCACCCAATCTTAATATAGTGGGCTTACCTATAAGGTTAATAATAGTAGATTCGATACCAATATTACATACCCCTCCATCTAAAATGTATTTAATTTTATTACCAAATTCATCTTTAACATCATTTTTTTTAACCGCACTTACTCTTGAAGATCTATTTGCACTTGGTGCTGCTAGTGGATAATCTAATTGTTTTAGTAAATTTTTAAGCAAAGGATGTTTTGGAAATCTTACTGCTAAACTTTTTTGATTATTAGTAACATATTTCGAAATTTTAGAAAATTTCTTTAATTTTAGAACGTATGTTATTGGGCCAGGAGAAAATTTTTTATACAATTTGATGAAATTATCATTAATTAAACAATCTTTTTTTAGAGAATCAATGTCATTATAATGAACAATTAGTGGGTTATTTTTAGGTCTTTTTTTTAAATCAAAAATCTTTTTTACTGCTAAATCTATGTAAGCATTGGCTGCTAAGCCATAAACAGTTTCAGTTGGGACGCCTATACAGTAATTTTTATTAAGGTATTTTTTTGCTTTTTTGATATTTGATTGATTAGATTTCATGTATTAATAATTATTATTATATGAAAGATAAAAATTTACCACTTGATAATAACTCACAATCACTTGATGAGTTAACAAAAAAAGCAAATAATATTATTGAATTCCTAGAAGAAGAAAAAAATCTCCAGAATTCAATTGATTCTTATCAAGAGCTTTTAAACTTAAATAATATTATTCAAAAAAAATTTCACAAAACCACAAAGATAATTAACGAAGAAACAAAGAAAAAAATTAATAATATAACTTCAAAAAAAAATGAAAAGTAAACTTGTTAGACTAGCAAAAGATACTAATTTTTTTTTAAAAAAATTTATTAAAAAACAAAAAAAAACAGAATTAGTTATAGCCATGAAGTATGGTTTATTTCCAGGTGGTAAAAAAATTAGATCAAAAATTTTATTAGACATAGGAGCTATATTTAAAATTAGATATAAAACATTAATTGCTGTGGGTGCTGCAGTAGAGTGTATTCATGCTTATTCTCTCATTCATGATGATTTGCCCTGTATGGATAATGACAAGTTGAGAAGAGGAAAGCCTTCTACACATATTAAATTTGGAGAATCTACCGCAGTGTTAGCTGGAAACTCACTTCTAACAATGGCGTTTGAAATTTTAACTAGTTCAAACTTAAAAATTAATGAAAAAACAAAAGTAGATTTAGTTCAAAAATTATCAGAATCTTCTGGACATCTGGGAATTGCAGGCGGTCAGTATTTAGACCTAAGCTATGAAAAGAAAAAAATACCTAGAAGTAAAATCATAGATATGGAAATAAAAAAAACGGGAAAGTTATTTAGTTTTTGTTGTGCTGTGCCAGCAATTATTAAAAAGAAAAATAAAAAAGACATAAAGTTTTTTGAAAGTATTGGGTCAAGTATTGGTCTCTTATTTCAAATAGCAGATGACCTTATTGATTTCAAGGGCTCTTCTAAAATTGCTGGAAAAATAACAGGTAAAGATAAGAAAAAAGGTAAAGCAACTTTAATCAGTTTACTGGGGTATCAAAATGCTATTAAGTATGGTGATAAAATTAAATTTAAAATAATTAAAGATTTAAAAAAGCGTAAATTAAACCCTAATAATTTGAACGAAACTTTAGAATATATTTTAACAAGAAATAAATGACACACGATTATAAATTTTTAAAAAATATAAGTTTTCCTTCTGACCTAAGAAAGCTATCTGAAAATAACCTTCAAGAGTTGTCTAATGAAGTTAGAGCGGAAATGATTAATGCTGTTTCTGAAACAGGTGGACATTTAGGTGCGGGTTTGGGTGTTGTTGAGTTAACAGTTGCCTTGCATTATATATTTGACACTCCTAATGATAAATTAATTTGGGATGTTGGCCATCAAACATATCCTCACAAAATTCTAACGGGTAGGAAATCAAAAATTAAAACTTTAAGGCAGGGCAATGGATTATCTGGGTTTACTAAAAGATCTGAAAGTGAATATGATCCATTTGGTGCGGCACATAGCTCAACCTCTATATCCTCTGCCTTAGGAATAGCTGAAGCAAACAAGCTTTCCAATAAATCAAACAATGTAATTGCTGTTATTGGAGATGGTGCAATTAGTGCAGGGATGGCCTATGAGGCAATGAATAACGCAGGTGCTTCAAAAACTAAAATGATTGTCATTTTAAATGATAATGACATGTCAATTGCTAAGCCTGTAGGTGCTATGAGAACTTATTTAGCAAAACTTTTAACAGGAAAAGTTTATTTTAATTTAAGAGAAACATTTAAATTAATTACCTCAGCTTTTTCTAAAAGATTCAGTGCAAGAGCTGGAAAAGCTGAAGATTTTTTACGTTCAGCTGTAACTGGTGGTACTCTTTTTAATTCTTTAGGATTTTATTATGTTGGTCCAATTGATGGACATGATCTGACAACTCTTTTGCCAATTTTAAAAAATGCAAGAGATTCTAAACACCAAGGCCCAATTATGATTCATATTAAAACACAAAAAGGAAAAGGTTATTCGCATGCTGAAAAGGCAACTGATCATTATCATGGTGTTTCAAAATTTGATGTTGTAACTGGAGAGCAGGTAAAAAGTGGAACTAATCTACCAGCCTATACAAAAGTTTTTGCAAATACTTTGGTTAAACATGCAGAAAGAGATAGTAAAATTGTAGGAGTTACAGCTGCAATGCCAGGTGGAACAGGTATGGATATTTTTGCTAAAGAGTTTCCGAAAAGAATGTTTGATGTTGGGATAGCTGAACAACACGGAGTTACTTTTGCTGCAGGATTAGCTACAGAAGGCTATAAACCCTATGTTGCAATTTATTCAACTTTTCTACAAAGAGCATATGATCAAGTGGTCCATGATGTTGCTATTCAAAGTTTACCTGTGAGGTTCATAATTGATAGAGCAGGTTTGGTTGGCGCTGATGGATCAACTCACGCAGGTTCATTTGATATTACTTATCTCTCTACCCTTCCAAATTTTATAGTTATGGCTCCAAGTGATGAATCAGAACTAGTTAAAATGATCAATACTTCGATGAATATTAATAACAAACCAAGTGCTATTAGATACCCAAGAGGTAATGGAATTGGATTGGAATTACCATCCATAGATGAGAAAGTAGAGATAGGAAAAGGGAGAATTATTCAAGAAGGAAAACAAGTTTGTATTTTAAGTATTGGAACAAGATTAGAAGAATGTAAAATTGCAGCTGAAGAATTAAAAAATAAAGGAATTCAATCAACAATAGTTGATGCAAGGTTTGCTAAACCTTTGGATCAAGAGCTTATTTTAAAGTGTGCCAGAGAACATGAGGTAATGATTACTGTAGAAGAGGGTTCTATAGGAGGTTTTGGCTCTCATGTAGAAAATCTATTATCAGAAAAAGGTATATTTGATAAAGGTTTAAAATTTAGATCTATGACATTACCCGATATTTTCATCGAACAGGATAACCCAAAAAAAATGTATGACGTTGCAGGCCTTAATGCGTCTCAAATTTCAAAAAAAATATTAGATATTTTATTTACAAAAGATTCTATTAAAGTAGTTAAAAATTAAATTTAAAATATTAGCTACACTGAGCTTTGTTCATTAAGTAATGATCTAATAAAACACAATTTATCATTGCTTCACCTACAGGAACTGCACGAATGCCAACACAAGGATCGTGTCTACCTTTAACAGAGATGGTGGTATTTTTCCCAAACTTATCTATAGTTTTTCGAGTAGTCAATATGGATGATGTCGGCTTAACTGCAAATGAGACAACAATTTCTTGTCCTGTAGAAATTCCACCAAGTATTCCACCAGCATTATTAGAATTAAATTTCAATTTTTTATCTTTTTGTGAAATTTCATCTGAGTTTTGTTCTCCACTTAATTGTGCAGAGTTCATGCCTGAACCAATATTAACTCCTTTAACGGCATTGATACTCATCATTGCAGAAGCAATATCCATATCTAATTTAGAATAAATTGGAGCACCTAAACCAACAGGAATTCCTCTAGCTCTTACTTCAATTACTGCACCACAAGATGATCCAGATTTTCTTACATCTAACAAGTATTTTTCCCAAAGTTTTAGTATATTCTTATCTGGACAAAAAAATGGGTTTTTATTAATTATTTGGTCATTCCATTTAGTAGTATCACATCCCAATATTCCTAATTGAATAACTGCACCTACGACTTTAAATTTTTTACCTAACTTATTTTCTAGAACTTTCTTAGCAATTGCACCTGCGGCAACTCTTGCAGCTGTTTCTCTTGCAGAAGATCTTCCACCACCTCTATAATCTCTTATTCCATATTTTTTAAAATATGTGAAATCAGCATGTCCAGGTCGAAACTTATCTTTGATATCTCCATAATCTTTTGATCTCATATCTTGATTGTAAATAATCAAAGAAATAGGTGTTCCAGTTGTTTTACCTTCAAACACTCCTGATAAAATTTGAACTTTATCATCTTCTTTTCTTTGTGTTGTGAATTTTGACTGTCCAGGCTTTCTTTTGTCTAACTCGACTTGAATATCTTGTTCTTTTAAGTTTATATTGGGTGGACAGCCATCAACAACACAACCTAAAGCTGGACCATGAGATTCTCCCCAAGTTGTGAAACGAAATTGCTTTCCAAAAGTATTAAATGACATTATCTTTATTATATAGATTATTTTGTTAAAATTATGAATCAAAAAAACTTATTAGGCCTTAATAACTGCTTTTTAGATAAAAATGATCCAATAGACTTATTTGAAAAATGGATGAATGAAGCAAAAAAAACAGAACCAAATGACCCAAATGCAGTGGCGTTTGGAACATCTGATCACAATAATTCTCCATCAATTAGGATGGTCTTATTAAAGGACTTTAATAAAGATGGGTTTATTTTTTATACAAATTTAAATAGTCAAAAAGGAAATGATCTAAAAAATAACCCAAAAGCTGCAATGTGTTTTCATTGGAAAAGTCTTTTAAGGCAAATAAGGATTAATGGTGTGGTACAAAAAATTTCTGATAAAGTGGCTGATGAATATTACAACACTAGAGGCTATGAAAGTAGAATTGGTGCATGGGCCTCAAAGCAAAGTTCTGTATTGCATAATAGAGATGAACTTTTAAACTCAATAGAGGAATATAAGAAAAAATATAATAATAAAAATGAAGTCCCAAGACCAGATCATTGGTCAGGTTGGAATTTAATACCTACAAGTATAGAATTTTGGTTAGATGGTGATAGTAGAATTCATGAAAGACTTAAGTATACTAAAGATGAGGCTGGTAATTGGAATAAGTCTTTGTTGAGTCCCTAGAACGTTCTTTCCAAACTAAAAGAAGTAAGATTTTCTAAATTTTTTTTCTCATCACTTTCCTCGAACGCTGTTAAGGAATTTGATGCAAGATTAATGAAATGTTCAGCTTTTTTGTAACATTTTTTAATTATATCATGTTTTTTAATAAGCATTAAAGTAAAGTGTAGATCTTCATCTGATCTATTATCTTGTTTAAAGATATCCTTCAGTTTATTTTTTTCAATAGAATTTGTATTTTGAAACAATAAAATTATAGGCAAAGTAATTTTACCTTCAAAGAAATCTTTACCAATTTTTTTTCCAAAAACTTTTAAGTCAGAATTATAATCTAAAGTATCATCAGCAATTTGAAATGTTAAACCTAAGTTTTTACCATAAAACTCTAGCGCTTCTTTTTCTTTTATTCCTTTATTGGATAAAATTGCACCAACTTTAGTTGCTGCAGAAAAAAGTGCAGCTGTTTTTGCTGTTATAATCTTTAAATAAGTTTCTTCTAGCATATCAACTTCACCTTTGTGTTGAAGTTGTAATACTTCTCCTTGTGCAATTTTTGAAGAAGTTGAAGATAAAAGTTTTAAAACTTCTAAATTTCCATCTTCTACCATCATTTCAAAACACCTACTTAATAGATAATCCCCAATTAAAACAGAAGAGTGATTTCCCCATATTGAATTTAGTGTTTTCTTCCCCCTTCTTACGTTTCCAAGATCAATAACATCATCATGCATTAAAGTTGCTCCGTGTATCATTTCAACACATGCTGCTAGATTAATATCTCGACCCCCTTTGGTATATCCACATAGTTTAGCTGATCCAAGAGTTAATAGCGCTCTTAATCTTTTGCCCCCTGTTTCAATATGATAGTCAGTCATCTTTTGAACCAAATCAATATCACTTAAAAGTTTTGTCTTAATTTTTTCCTCAACTAAAACTAATTTTTCATCAACCGAATCTTTTAATTGAAAATAAGAATTATTTATTTGGTTTTTAAGCTGAACTACAGTTCCCATAAAAAATAAGTTAGTATAATTAAGTTATATTTATTACTTATCAATTGACGCACCTTAATCTTCAACTATAAGTAGGCTTTATATTAAATCAAAAACTCTATAAGGATTAACAATGTTCTCTTTTTTTAAAAAGAAAAAAATAATAGCTCATATTAGGCTAAATGGTGTTATAGGTAATGCTGGTAAGTTTAAACAAGGCATTGATTTTGCGGGACAAGAAGAGATCATTGAAAAAGCTTTTTCTTTAAAAAAAGGAAAAGTAGTGGCAATTACTATAAATTCACCAGGTGGATCGCCAGTACAATCACACTTAATTTATAGATTTATCAGAGCTCAAGCTAAAAAAAATAATAAGAAAGTAATGGTATTTGCAGAAGATGTTGCCGCCTCTGGTGGTTATTTAATAGCTTGCGCGGGTGATGAAATATATGCAAATTCTAGCTCAATTATTGGATCTATAGGAGTTATTTATTCATCATTTGGATTTACAGAATTGATTAAAAAAATTGGTGTCGAAAGAAGAGTTCATACTGCTGGAAAAAACAAAAGTTCACTTGATCCATTCCAAGAAGAAAAATCTGAGGATATTGAAAGGCTTAAAAATATTCAATTAGACCTACATAAAGATTTTATTAAAGTTGTAGAAGAAAGTAGAGGAGCTAAACTAAAAAAAGATGGTATTGAGCTATTCTCAGGAGAATTTTGGGCAGGCAGTAAAGCAAAGGAGCTTGGCTTGATTGATGGATTGGGGAATGCTAATGAAATTTTAAAAGAAAAATTTGGTGACGATATTGTTATTAAAAAATTTGAAAAATCCAAAGGTTGGTTAAGTAAAAAATTTTCTTCATCTAGTAATCAAGTTGATCAATTAGCAAACATTCTAGAGGAAAGATCTATCTGGCAAAGATATGGCTTTTAAAGAAAAAATTATAAAACTTAAAATTCAATCATTTCAAGATACCATCTTGAATCTTCAAAAATATTGGGGAAAACAAGGCTGTATTATTCTTCAACCATACGATATTGAAGTGGGAGCTGGGACTTTTCATCCAGCAACAACTTTAAGATCTTTAGGGTCAAAGCCCTGGAAAGCAGCTTATGTTCAGCCTTCAAGAAGACCTACAGATGGAAGATATGGTGAAAACCCAAATAGATTACAACATTATTATCAATTTCAAGTTTTAATTAAACCATCACCAGATAACATTAAAAAAATTTATTTAAATAGTTTAGCAGCAATTGGTATTAACCATAAAGAACACGACATTAGATTTGTTGAAGATGATTGGGAAAGCCCAACTTTAGGTGCTGCAGGATTGGGTTGGGAAGTTTGGTGTGATGGAATGGAGATTACTCAATTTACTTACTTTCAACAGATGGCAGGAATGGAATGTAGGCCAGTTTCAGTTGAAATCACATATGGTCTTGAAAGAATTTGTATGTTTACGCAACAAAAAAAAAATGTTTATGACCTCTTATGGAATGATGCAGGTGTAAAATATGGAGATATATTTCTTCAAGCAGAAAAAGAATTTTCTGCATATAATTTTGAACACGCTAATACAGACAATCTATTTAAAATGTTTGATATGCTTGAGCTTGAAGCAAAATCATTAGTAGAAAAAAAAATTTCATTACCAGCATATGATCAATGCTTAAAGGCAAGTCATGTATTTAATATTTTGGATGCAAGGGGAGTTATAAGTGTTGCTCAAAGGGCAGAATATATAGGGCGAATTAGAGATATTACAAAAGCAGTTGCTGAAAGTTGGTTGAGTAATCAAACAGATTAATGTCAGAATTTTTTTTAGAACTATTTAGCGAAGAGATACCAGCTGGTTTACAGCGTAATTCACGTCATACTTTACTTGAAAGTTTCCAGAAATTATTTGAAGAAAAACAAATTTTATTTAAAAAAAGTTCTTCTTTTTCAACACCAAATCGTCTTATAATTCTATTTGAAGGTCTATCTAAAGAAATAACTCAAAAAGTTGAAGAAATAAAAGGGCCAAATGTTAATGCTCCAGAAAAAGCCATAGAAGGTTTTTTAAGATCAAATCAAATAGAAAAAAAAAACTTACTTAAAAAAAAAATTGAAAAAGGAGAGTTTTATTTTTTTAAGAAGCCTTCAAAAAAGATTAATACAATTAATTTATTAGAAGAGCACGCACCTTTAATTCTTGATAAACTTCAATGGAAAAAATCAATGAAATGGGGAAATTACAGTCTTAATTGGGCAAGACCTCTGAAATCTATTCTTGCTGTTTTTGATGGTAAAAGCTTGAGTTTCAAATTTCATCATTTGATATCTTCAAATACAACATTTACCGATAAAGAATTTGAAGATAAGCAAAAGATATTTAAAGATTTTAAAAGTTATAAATTTTTTTTCAAGCAATCAGGTATAATTATAGATCATAAATTAAGAAAAGATTTTATTGTTAAAGAATTTGAAAGAATATCTAATAAGAAAAACTTCAGCATTGAATCTAATAATAAACTTTTTGATGAAGTTACAGATATAGTTGAGCAACCTAATATCTTAATATGTAAGTTTGATGAAAAATTTTTAGATATACCAAAAGAAATTTTAATAATTACAATGCAATTTCATCAAAAATATTTTCCAACTTTTGATAAAAAAGGTAAAATTACGAATGAGTTTTTAGTAGTAGCAAATAATAAAGATACCAAGGGCTTCATAAAAGTAGGGAACGAAAGAGTTGTAGAGGCAAGATTAAGCGATGCCCAATTTTTTTGGAACAAAAATAAATCTCAAAATTTAGTAAAACAAGTTTCAAGACTAAAAACTATGAATTACTTTAAAGGTTTAGGGTCTTATTTTGATAAAATTCAAAGAATGAGAAAACTTGGAGGAATGATCTCTGATGAATTATTAATTAGCAAAGATCAAGTCGAGCTATCAGCATCAATTTGTAAAGTTGATTTAATTTCAGACTTAGTTGGTGAATTTCCAGAGCTTCAAGGGATTATGGGGGGATATTTTGCTATGGAACAAGGTTTTGATAAAGAAATAGCTTTAGCGATAAGTGAACATTACCTCCCAATAGGTCTTGATAGTAAAACACCAAAAAAACCATTTAGTATTGCCTTAGCTCTAACTGATAAAGTTGACACTTTAGTTGGGTTTTTCGGAATCAATCAAAAACCAACAAGCTCAAAAGACCCTTATGGACTAAGAAGGTCAGCATTAGGTATTATAAAATTACTAATTGATAACAATAAAGAGTTTAAGATTAAAGATCTAATTAGCTATTCGACCTCACTTCACAGAGACCAAGGTTTTGAATTATCAAATGATTTATTCCAAAGTGAGCTATCAGAATTTTTGATGGATAGATTAAAATACTACATGAAGGAAAAGAAAATTAGAATTGATATTATAAAAGCTAGTATTAGCTCGTATGGAATAGATCATATGAATAAAATATACAAAAAAGCTTCAACTCTAAATAACCTTATCGTGAAGGAAGTTGGTGAGGATATAGTCACTAGTTATAAGAGGGCATCAAGCATATTAGAAAATGAATTAAAAAATAGCAAAATTGAATTATCAAATACAACTGACCCTGGTATTTTCAAAAATGATTATGAGAAAAATTTATTAAAAAAGATTAATGAATTAAGGAAGTATTTCACGAATATAAATAAAGATGAAGACTGCATCGAATCTCTCACAAATTTAGCAAGTGCTAAAAAAGTTATTTATGAGTTTTTTGATAATGTAAAAGTTAATCATGAGGATATTAATATTAAAAAAAACAGATTGGAACTTTTGCAAATGTTATGTAGAACCTTTGATAATTACATAAGTTTTTCAAATATAGAGACCAAATAGTGAAGAAATTAATATTAAATTTTAAATCTAAAGACTCAAGTAAAATTAAGAATCCAAAAAATTTTTTGGGTGGAAAAGGTGCAAATCTCTCTGAGATGGGAAGAATTGGACTGCCTGTTCCCCCGGGGTTTACAATATCTACTAACGTGTGTGACCTGTTTTATAAAGATAAAAAGAAATTAAATTCGCAAATAGTTATTACCATAAAAAAAGAATTAAAAGATATTGAAAAAGAAGTTAGAAAAAAATTTGGTGATTTAAAAAACCCATTATTATTGTCTGTCAGATCTGGTGCTAGGGTTTCTATGCCTGGTATGATGGATACAATTTTAAATTTAGGTTTAAATGATAAAACGGTAATCGCACTTGCAAAAAAAACTTCCAATATGAGATTTGCAAAAGATAGCTATAGAAGATTTATTCAAATGTATGGAAATGTTGTAATGGGAGTAGAAAGCTACCATTTTGAAGAGCTGATAGAAAATTACAAATTAACAAAAGGTGTTCTTTTAGATACTGATCTAGATGAAGATGATTGGGAAGGTCTAATTAATGACTTTAAAAAAGTTGTTAAGGATCAAACTAAAAAAGATTTTCCACAAAATGTGTACGATCAACTACTTGGAGCAATTAGTGCCGTATTTTTATCCTGGGAAAGCAATAGAGCAAAAGTTTATAGAAAATTAAATCAAATTCCTGCTGAATGGGGAACTGCAGTTAATGTTCAGTCTATGGTATTCGGTAACATGGGTGATGATTGTGCAACTGGAGTTGTCTTTACAAGAAATCCATCTGATGGAATCAATGAAGTTTATGGTGAATACTTAATTAATGCCCAGGGAGAAGATGTTGTGGCAGGAACCAGAACTCCTCAATATATTACAAAAAAAGCTAGAAAAGATGCAAAAGCAAAAGAAGCTTCAATGGAAGAATCTATGCCTAAAGTGTTTAAACAATTAGACAAAATTTTAAAAGTTTTAGAGAAACATTATAAAGATATGCAAGATGTTGAATTTACAGTTGAGAAAAATAAATTGTGGATGCTGCAGACAAGGTCGGGAAAAAGAACCTCAAAATCTGCAGTTAGAATTGCTGTTGACATGGTTAAAGAAAAATTGATTTCAAAAAAAGAAGCAGTGATGAGAATAGATCCGGATTCTTTGGATACTTTATTACACCCCACATTAGATGAGAAAAGTTCAGTGAATGTTATAGCAAGTGGTTTGCCTGCTTCTCCTGGTGCTGCAAGTGGTAAGGTAGTTTTTTCATCAGAAGAAGCTGAGAGATTAAATGATATGATGCAAGATACTATCTTGGTAAGAGTTGAAACATCACCAGAAGATATTCATGGAATGCATGCGGCAAAAGGAATTTTAACTTCAAGAGGCGGAATGACAAGTCATGCAGCAGTTGTTGCAAGAGGCATGGGGAGACCTTGTGTATCTGGCTCTAGTGAAATTGATATTAATTATGAAGCTAAAACTTTTAAAACAACATCTATTGAGGTTAAGGAAGGGGACATTATCACAATTGACGGCTCAACAGGTAGAATTATTTTAGGAGAAGTACCAACAGTAAAACCTGAAATTTCTGGAGATTTTTCAAAACTAATGAGTTGGGCTGATGGTTATAGAAAATTAAAAGTTAGAACTAACTCAGAAACACCACTTGATACTAAAACCGCACGAGACTTTGGGGCCGAGGGCATTGGTCTTTGTAGAACAGAACATATGTTTTTTGATGAAGAAAGAATTTTATCAGTTAGAGAGATGATTTTATCAAAAACAAAAGAAGATAGAAACAAAGCCTTAGAAAAACTTTTACCACATCAAAGAAAAGATTTTGTTGAGATATTTAAAATTATGAATGGTCTACCGGTTACAGTGAGGTTATTAGATCCACCATTACATGAGTTTCTTCCCAAAACAGAAAAAGAAATTAATGATGTGGCAACTGTTGTGGGTCTTCCTTTAAAAGAAATTAAATCTAGAATTAATGAATTACATGAGCAAAATCCAATGTTAGGACATAGAGGCTGTAGATTAGGGATTTCATTTCCAGAAATTTATGAAATGCAGTGTAGAGCAATCTTTGAGGCTTTATCTGAACTTAAAATAAAAAAAATTAAATCAGCATTTCCTGAAATTATGATTCCATTAGTATCAACAGAAGCTGAAATTAGAATAATGAAGGATTTAGTTATAAGAGTCGCAAAAGAAGTTCAAAAAAATACAAAAGTTAGGATTAATTTTTTAGTTGGTACTATGATTGAATTACCAAGAGCAGCTATTAAAGCAAATGATATAGCGAAACATGCCGAGTTCTTTAGTTTTGGTACTAATGATTTAACCCAAACAACATTTGGCTTAAGCAGAGATGATAGTGGTAAATTTTTAAATGACTATATTGAAAATAAGATATTTTCTATTGATCCATTTATTTCAATTGATGATGGGGTAGGTGATTTAGTTGAAATTGCCGTAGAAAGAGGCAGAAAACAAAATAAAAAAATTAAACTTGGAATTTGTGGCGAGCATGGTGGCGATCCCAAAAGTATTCATTTTTGTTCAAATGTAGGCTTGGATTATGTTTCTTGCTCACCTTATAGAGTTCCAGTTGCAAGATTAGCTGCTGCTCAAGCAGAGCTATCTAAAAAAAAATAATATCGAGGATTTAGATCTCTAATTTATAATCTACTGCTGAAGTACTATGAGTGATACTACCTATTGAGATTCTGTCTACACCTGTAGCTGCAATTTTTTTAACTAATTTTAAAGTTACATTTCCAGACGCCTCAGTTTCATAATATTTTTGAGCAATTTTAACACCTTTTTTAAGTATTTTACTGTTCATATTATCAAACAGGACTGTATCAAATTTTAAACCCATTATTTGCTTAAGCTGATTTAAATTATCAATCTCTACAGTTATTTTTCGTCCTTTTTTATTTTTAATTGCAAGAGATACTAAAGTTTTGATATCTGAACTTGCTATGTGATTATCTTTAATCAAAAACTCATCACTTAGGTTAAATCTATGGTTAGTGCCTCCACCTAATTTAACAGCATATTTCTGTATAATTCTTAAGGTTGGAATTGTTTTTCTAGTACAGCAAATTTTACACTTTTTATTAACTCGCTTAACAAATTGATTAGTTTTAGTAGCAATCCCAGAGATATGACTCATAAAATTTAAAGCAACTCTTTCACCAATTAGAATATTTTCAGCCTTACCTTCAATGGTTGCTACTACATCATTCTTAATAACTTTGGAGCCTTCTTTTTTTTTGATAATAAATTTAATCTTACTATCTATTAATTTAAATGTTTGTTTTGCAAACTCCAACCCAGCAATCACTGCTTGGTGATTAGAAATTAATTTAACTTTTATTATCTTACTATTTTTAACTAAATTTGAAGTAATATCACCAGAAGGGTATAGATCTTCATTTAAAGCAAGCTTTACAATGTTTTTTATATAATAATTGCTTAATTTAATTTGAGACACTTTTATTATCTGCCAATTACAACCATTCTTTCAACGGGAATTCTTGCTTTTTCTATTATTTCTTTATCCATTATGATTTCACCAGTTTCATTTTCTAGACAATTTAAAATTTTTGGTAATGTAATTTTTTTCATATGTGGACAAAGATTGCATGGTCTAATAAATTCTACATTTGGGTTTTCTACTTGAATGTTGTCACTCATTGAACATTCAGTAACCATCATTACTTTCTTTGGTTGATTGTCCTCAACATACTTAATCATTCCACCAGTTGATCCTGCAAAGTCACTAGCTTTAATTACATCAGGTGGACATTCTGGGTGAGCTATTATTTTAATCCCAGGATTTTTTTTTCTAATATCATGTATTTCTTTTTCATTAAACTGGTCATGGACCATGCAGATACCTTTCCAAGCAATGATTTCAACATCTGTTTGAGAAGCAACATATTTAGCTAAATAATCATCAGGTAAAAAAATAACTTTTTTAACTCCAAGCGACTCAACAATTTTTACTGCATTTGCAGATGTGCAGCAAATATCTGTTTCTGCTTTAACGTCTGCTGAAGTATTTACATAAGACACAACAGGTACTCCTGGATATTTTTCCTTCAATAATCTTACATCTTTACCTGTAATTGATGATGATAAAGAACAACCAGCAGTCATATCAGGAAGTAAAACTTTTTTTTCAGGACTCATTAACTTAGAAGTTTCGGCCATAAAATGAACTCCTGCCATTACAATAATATCAGCACTAGTTTTTGAAGCTTCTATCGCAAGAGCTAACGAGTCCGCAGCAAAATCTGCAACACCATGATAAATTTCAGGTGTTTGATAGTTGTGAGCTAAGATCACTGCATTTTTTTCTTTTTTTAATTGATTAATCCTATGAATATAAGGTGCATGAATTGGCCACTCTATCTCAGGTAAAACTTTTGAGATTTTTTGATAAATACTATTTGTTGATTTTTTTACTTCTTCTGTAAATTCCATAATAAAACCTATCAATAGAATTGACTATTGTCATTTATTATTCTGACGCATAGAATTATCAAAGCTATACTTATTTTTTAGAAAGTATAATTATATGTATTTTAAATTATGACTATATATTCAATACAATATTTAAGAGCTATAGCAGCCCTAATGGTAGCTGCCAATCATGTATTTGCTTATCCATATGATATTGAAACAGGAGAACAGGGAGTTGATATATTCTTTGTTATAAGTGGGTTTATAATACTTTATATAATGGAAAAAAATCAACGGACCTACGGAAAATTTTTGATGTCTAGATTTTTTAGGATAGCTCCTCTGTATTATCTGATTACTCTATTTGCAATAATTATAGGTTTTATAGATTTTCCAAATTTACTCCATTCATTACAGGCAATTACATTTATTAAATTTTATAAAACATCTCCGCCATTAGCAGTTGGCTGGACTCTAGAGTATGAATTTATTTTTTATTCCCTTTGTTCTTTTTCAATACTTATTTTTTCAAAACAAAATATTCGAATTATATTAATCTTAGTAATGCTTTTGTGTGCAGTAATTTTAATAGATTTTGTTATTTTTTCAGAAAAAAAATATGGACATTTTGCTGAGTTTGGATTTGGAATTATAATTTATTTGATATATCGATTAGAATTTTTTAAGAGAATTAATCACATATATTATATTTTTTTAGCTTTGACTGGTTTTTTTTTACTAATTTATACAGATATAGCTATCTATAAAAATAATTTTACTTATCTAAGATTTGTTTATTGGGGAGTGCCATCCTTCTTAATAGTTCTATCACTTCTTTTAATTGAAGATAAAATTTTTCAGTCTAAATTTCTACTCTATTTAGGTAATGCCTCATATTCAATATATTTAACTCACTTACCTACAATTTATATTTTTGAAAGTATTTTTAGTTATGATAAATATAACTCATTTTTTATATGGCAAATTTTTATCTTTATTTTAGTAGTTTTATTTGCTTGTTTTATTCATACTTTTGTTGAGAAGCCTATAGCCAATTTTATTAAGATAAAGTTTGATAAAAAAATTTTAAGTTAAATATTGATAAGTAGATGATTGTGAAGGGGCGTTCTGTTACCCGGTGCCCCAGACCGTGCTTCTATAATTAACCTAAATTAATTATGCAGCAATAGCGTAACTTTCGTTAGCATTTAAAATTTAGCCCGTTACGGTGGAACAATTCCGAACGAAAGAATAGCCTTTAGTCACCCGTCGATCCTATTTCACCCCCATAAATTGCACTTGGTGGAGGTGGTGGGTACTGCCCCCACGTCCGTAATGGTTATTACGAAATTCGTTTATCGTCGTAGTTGGAAAACCAACATAATTATTATATATGAATTATTAATATTTAAAATGTTAATATATTTTAATTAAAAAATGACAGATCAAATTATTCAAATTTCTATTATAATTCCAATATTTAATGAGGATCAGTCGATCCTTAAAGTGTTAAATAGAATTCAAGAAACTACAGAAAGCAAAACTTCTTTTGAAGTTATAGTTATAAATGATGGGTCAACAGACAATACTTTAAAGTTACTAGAAGATAATCCAAACCTGTACAATCAGTTAATCACATATAAGACCAATCAAGGCAAAGGAAATGCAGTAAAAAAAGGATTAGAGGTGTCAAAAGGTGAATATATATTTTTTCAAGATGCAGATTTAGAATATGACCCAATAGAATTAAATAAGTTTATTACATTGATAAATCGTTTTAATCCTGACCTCATCATAGGATCGAGACTTAATTATTCTGAATACACAAGATCTCACAATATTTTGAATAAATTTGGAAATAAACTTATAACATTAATTTTTAATCTATTTTATAATACAACTTTTACAGATATCTACTCATGCTATGCGTGCTACAAGAGTAATTTATTGAATGAAAAGGAGCTTGTGACAATAGGCTTTGAGCAACACGCTGAAATACTTAGCAAGGTTGTTAAAAAAGGAAAAAAATTTTATGAAGTACCAATTAGTTATAATGGCAGAACACACGAAGAAGGAAAAAAAATTAAATTCCACCATATATTTGCTGTTATTTTTAGAATAGTTATTGAAAGATTTAAGTAGAGTCAAAAATATGAAAAAAATTGTAATAACAGGTGCGCTTGGATATATTGGTACTGAGCTTTGCAAACTCTATTCTGGGTTTAGCTGGAAGTATGAAGTAGTTGCAATCGATAATAGATTTATTTCAGAAAGAGTTAATGAATTAAAAAGAAGAAAAATTCAATTTATACAAGCTGATATTTTAGATTTAGAAGCAATTAAACCGTTTTTAGAAAAAGCTGAGGTTGTATATCATTTAGCTGGAATCACAGATGTAGCCTATGTAAAAAAAGAAGCTGATAAAGAAAAAGATTCACTCACAATAAAAGTTGCAATAGAAGGTACAGCAAACGTGCTTAAATCAATGAATGCGAAAGCAACTATTGTTTTTCCATCTACTCATGTTGTTTTTGAAGGTTTAAAAGAACCAAAAGAAAATTTAGATGAAAATGAACAAACAAATACTTTTTTAGCGTATTCTTCAAGTAAAGTAGAAAATGAAAATCAAATTAAAAACTCTGGAAATAAATATGCAATTTTTAGACTGGGTTCAGTCTATGGGTTCTCAACAGACACTATGAGAATAAATATAATGCCAAACTTATTTTCTAAAATTGCCTCTCAAAATGGAAAAATTAAACTTTTTGGAGGAGGTGTTCAGCTTAAAAGTTTAGTTCCATTAATAGATGTAGCTAGATGTTTTAAATTTGTTGAAGAAAACAATGACTTTAAAAGTGGAACTTATAATTTAACTAAAGAAAATCTTACTGTAAAAGATGTTGCTGATATATGTAAAAAAATTAATCCAAAATTAGAAATCACTCTAACAGATGATGAGGTCCCCAATAAAGGATATTCTTTATCAAATAAAAAATTACTAAATACAGGGTTTGAATTTGTTCATGACCTTGAAACATGCATTAAAGAAATGATAACTAAATGGTCTTATGAAAAATTTGATAAAAATTTAGAATACACTTTTAAAGGTGTTAGAGAATTTATTGATGAGCGTGGTAAAATCAGTAATTATGACCTACCAGAGCCCATCAATATGATTGGATATATAGAATCAAAAAAAGGAACAATGAGAGCAAATCACTTTCATCCTGTCCAAGAACAAAAATGTTTATTAATTAAAGGTCAATTCATCAGTATTTATAAAGATCTTGTTGATGATAAATCTATAAAAGTAACACATGTTGTTAACGAAGGTGACATGATAGTTACGCAACCGAATGTAGCTCATACGATGGTTTTTACTGAGGATACAATTTTTTTAAATCTAGTTAGAGGAGAAAGAGAGCATGAAAACTATGGGATTACCCATACTATTCCATATAAATTTGTTGATGATCAAGAGAAAAAATTGTTGCAATCTATATACAAATTTGAATGTAGGTGTTGTGGCTCCAAAAAACTTAAAAGAGTTTTATCATTAGGTTACCAGCCACTGGCAAATAATCTTCTTGATGATATCAAGGAAAAAAGCAAGGTATATCCTTTAGAACTTAATGTATGTGAAGAATGTTTTAATTGTCAACTTTCTGTTGCAATAAAGAGTAATGAAATGTTTTCAAATTATTTGTATCAATCTTCAACTACTAAATCATTTAGAGAACATTTTATTTCAGCTGCTAAGAAGTATGTTAAAGATTTCAAACTCGATATAGGTTCTTACATCATTGACGTAGGAAGCAATGATGGCATTGGATTAAAACCTTTTTTAGACCTAGGCTTCTCTAATATTCAGGGTATAGAACCTGCAAAAAATTTAGTAGATCTTGCTAATCAAAATGGAATTAATACTTTTCACGGTTATTTAGATGAAAAAGCACTCAACCCAATTAAAAATGGAGCAGATTTATTATTAGCTTCAAATGTTTTTGCACATGCCGATGATTTAAAATCAATGGCTGAGTCCATGAAAAAACTAATTAAGCCTGATGGAAAAATCATTATAGAAGTACAATATTTGTTAAACACTATTAAAGATTTAACTTTTGATAACATTTATCATGAGCATACAAATTACTGGTCTTTAACTTCATTAAAAAGATTTTTTGAAAATTTAGAATTAAAGATTTTCAATGTCGAAGAGATAGATACTCATGGTGGATCGATTAGAATTTATCTTAGCCAAGAAAAAAATATTGAAATTGATAATTCTGTAAATGACTTTTTAAAAAAAGAAGAGGAATATGGTTTAAAAAAAATAGAAACGTATTTAGATTTTGGAAAAAAAATAGAGAATTTAAAAAAAGAAGTTATTAAAAATTTAAAAAATTTAAAAAAAAAATATCCCAATATAGTTGGCTATGGAGCTCCAGCAAAAGCTTCAACAGCATTAAATTACTTTAATATTAAAAATGAAATAGATTTTATAGTTGAGGACAACCCATTAAAACATGGAAAATTTATTCCTGGGGTAAATATACCCATAGTTTCTAAAGAAAAAGTAAAAGATAAAAATTCTGCTATATTAGTATTAGCGTGGAATTTTTTTGACGAAATAGAAAAAAACAATACAAATTTGTCAAATAGCTTTATAAACATTAAATCACTAGAAAAAAAAATGAAATTAACTAAAGAACAGACACAAGAGATTAAAGATCAGCAATCTCAACAAAATCAAACTAAAAGAGTCACAGTGCCTGAACTTGAAAAAATTCTTTATGAAGCAATGCCAGCTTTAGATCATGGCTTTGTTAGAGTGGTAGATTATATGGGTGATGATACTTCGATTGTCCAGTCAGCTAGAGTTTCATATGGCAAAGGAACAAAGCAAGTTTCAACAGACAGTGGTCTAATTAAATATTTAATGAGACATTGGCACAGCACACCATTTGAAATGTGTGAAATTAAATATCATGTAAAGCTTCCAATTTTTATTGCACGTCAATGGATTAGACATAGAACAGCAAATGTAAATGAATATTCTGCAAGATACTCTATTTTAGATAAAGAATTTTATTTACCATCGACAGAAAATTTGGCTGCTCAGTCAGCAAGTAATAGACAGGGAAGAGGTGATGTCATTGAAGGCGAACAAGCAAAAGAAGTTTTAGAACTATTAAAAAATGATGCTGAAAGAACTTATGATAATTATGAGATGATGTTAAATCAAAGGTTTGATGGCTCAACAATTGATGAAAATAAAAAAGGTTTAGCAAGAGAATTAGCTAGAATGAATTTAACTTTGAATACTTATACTCAGTGGTACTGGAAAACTGATTTATTAAATCTGATGAATTTTTTAAGACTTAGAGCTGATAGTCATGCACAATACGAAATAAGAGTGTATGCTGATATAATGCTAGATACAGTTAAGAAATGGGTTCCTATAACTTATGATTCATTCATGGATTATAGAGTTGGTGGTACAGAAGTTTCTGCAAAAGGAAAAGTAATAATCCAAAAACTTATCAAAGGCGAAAATATTAATCCTGATAGCACTGGTTTATCTAAAAGAGAGTGGAACGAGCTAATGACTGCTTTTGATCTTAAAGATAAATTGATTTAATTTTTTTAGCAAAATCTAAGTATATTTTAGAAATTTCATGATTTGGGTTGGCTTCTACAATTGGTTTCCCTTCATCACCGCATTTTCCCACTTCAGGATTTAATGGGATTTCCCCTAGAAATTCTTTATCAAATTCTTCTGCTGTTCTCTTAACACCACCTTCACCAAATATTTTATATTTTTTTCCATCATCACCTGTGAAGTAACTCATATTGTCAACTAGACCTAAAATTTTAACACCAAGCTTATCAAACATTTTAATTCCTCTTTTCACGTCCAGTAGAGCAACTTCTTGAGGAGTTGAAACTATAATTGCACCGTCCATTTTAATTTCTTGTGAAAAAGTTAGTTGAGTATCTCCAGTTCCTGGAGGCATATCAACAATTATAAAATCTAAATCTTTCCACCCAACTTTTTGTGTAAAAGTTTTAATTGCACTGGTAACCATAGGACCACGCCAAATCATTGGAGTTTGTTGATCTGCAAGAAAGCCAATAGACATACACTGAATATCATATTTTGTTATTGGAGTTAAAGTCTGGCCATCACTTTTTGGCTTTTCGTTAATATCAAACATTTTAGGAATTGAAGGGCCATAAATATCTGCATCAAGCAAACCAACTTTGCAGCCAATTTGCTTTAAAGCTAAAGCAAGATTTGTTGCAAAGGTAGATTTTCCAACACCACCTTTTGCACTTGATACAGCTATTGTAAATTTTGTTCCTAAAATTGGGTTCTTTGTGAACTTTTTAGGCTCTAATTTCCTTTTCATTGCGTCACTTAGTTCTGGCTTTTTATCTGTCATTTTTTTATCATTACTTGTTTTTTATAATAAAGACATTATATACTTTGTCATATGTCAGATGATTTTCAAGGTAGAGGCGGAAGTCCATGGGGAAAACCTCCAGGAGGAGGAAATGGTTCAGGAAAAGGACCCACACCTCCGGATATCGAGGCATTAATTAGAGATATTCAAAGTAAGATAAATAAATTTTTACCTGGTGGAAGCTCATCAGGAGGAAAGCCAATTGGTTTAATTTTAATTATTATAGCATTTGTATGGCTAGCAAGTGGGCTATATAGAGTGGGACCTGATGAACAAGGTGTTGTACTTAGATTTGGGAAATTTATAAAAACTACTCAGCCAGGGTTACATTATCATATTCCACTTCCAATAGAGACAGTTCAGACACCAAAAGTTACAAAGGTAAATAGAATAGACATTGGATTTAGATCAGAGAGAGACAGTGGTTTTTCACAAGGTGGAGGAGTTGCTGATGTTCCTCAAGAAAGTTTAATGCTTACTGGTGACGAAAATATTGTTAATATAGATTTTTCAGTTTTCTGGGTAATTAAAGATGCAGGTAAATTTTTATTTGAAATACAAGATCCAGAAGGAACAGTAAAAGCTGCAGCAGAAACAGCAATGAGAGAAGTTATTGCAAAAAGTAAAATTCAACCAGTTTTAACTGAGGGCAGAGCTCAAATTGAAATTGAAACTCAGGAAATTATTCAATCAATTCTAGATGAATACAATAGTGGTATTCAAATTACACAAGTTCAAACACAAAAAGCTGATCCACCTGATCAAGTAATTGATGCGTTTAGAGATGTTCAAGCAGCAAGAGCAGATATGGAAAGATCTAAAAATGAAGCTGAAGCTTATGCTAATGATGTTATTCCAAGAGCAAGAGGGGAAGCTGCAAAAATTATGCAAGCAGCAGAAGCTTATAAGCAAAAAGTTGTTGCTCAAGCAGAGGGTGAAGCTAGTAGATTTATATCTATTTATAATGAATATGCAAAAGCCAAAGAAGTAACTCAAGAAAGAATGTATTTAGAGACTATGGAAAAAGTTTTAGCAGATATTGATAAGGTAATAATTGAAAAAAATGCAGGCTCAGGTGTAGTTCCTTACTTACCACTACCTGAATTGGGCAAAAAGAAAGTGACGAATTAATGAAAGCACAAAAAATTTTATTACCAATAGCTATTTTATTAGGAGCATTAGTGTTCTTTTCTATATTTGTTGTTAAAGAAGTTAATCAAGCAATTGTTCTTCAGTTTGGTGATCCTAAAAAAATTATACTAAAACCAGGTTTAAATTTTAAAATACCTTTTATTCAAAATGTTGTCTTTTTAGATAGTAGAATTTTAAATCTAGATACACCACCAGCAGAAGTTATTGCATCAGACCAAAAAAGATTAATCGTTGATGCATTTGCAAGATTTCAAATTGTAGATCCTCTAAAATTCTACATTTCAGTAGGCAATGAAAGAGTTGCAAGATCAAGGTTAGCAACAATTATTAACTCAAGAATTAGAAATGTTTTAGGTCAACAAGAATTACAAACATTACTATCAAAAGATAGATCTAAGCAAATGTCTTTAATTCAGGAAGGTGTAAACGCAGAAGCTCAAAAATTTGGAATTAAAATAGTGGACGTTAGAATTAAAAGAGCTGATTTACCTCAAGCTAATAGTGAAGCAATCTATAGAAGAATGCAAACAGAAAGAGAAAGAGAAGCTAAAGAATTTAGAGCAAGAGGAGCTGAAATGGCAGTAACTATCACATCAACTGCTGACAAAGATGTTTCTGTATTACTAGCCAATGCAAACAAAGACTCTGAGATTATGAAAGGTCAAGGAGATGGTGAGAGAAATAAAATTTTTGCAGATGCATTTGGAAGAGATCCAGAATTTTTTGCTTTCTACAGAGCAATGCAGGCTTACGAGACTGCTTTAATAGGTGGAGACACTTCAGTAATTTTATCACCTGATAGTGAATTCTTTAAATTTTTTGGTAACATAAAACCTAAAAATTAATCTAAAACAATGAAAGAGCTAATTATAGCTTTTGGACTTTTTCTTTTTATAGAAGGAATTTTATATGCCTTATTTCCATTAAAAATGAAAAGTATGCTATTAAGATTAAGTGATGTGACTAATAGTCAATTAAGAACAGGTGGATTGATATTTGCAGTTATAGGATTTATTATAATTTGGTACATAAAAAATTAAAATGAATAAAATTAAAAAATTATTAACCGTATTTTTCATAATTAGTTATGGGACTAAAGTTTTTGCTGAAGATATTCCCGCATCTTTTGCAGATTTGGCTGAAAGACTAATGCCTTCAGTTGTAAATATTTCAACAACTACCACTGTAACTACAAATAGCAATCCATTTCCTGGATTTAAATTTCCACCAGGTTCGCCATTTGAAGATATGTTTAAAGAATTTGGAACACCACAGACAAGAAAAGCTAGTGCGCTTGGATCAGGTTTTATTATAGATGCAAAAGGAATAGTGATTACAAATAATCATGTAATTAAAGACGCAGAAGATATAGTTGTTACTGTTAATGGAGAAAAAGAATATAAGGCAAAAATTATAGGCAAGGACCCACTTTCAGATCTTGCAGTTTTACAAATAGAATCAAAAGAAAAATTTATCCCAGTTAATTTTGGAGACTCTGATAAAGCAAGAATAGGTGATTGGGTTATTGCCATTGGAAATCCATTTGGACTGGGTGGAACAGTAACAACAGGAATAATTTCAGCAAGAAATAGATCAATTGGCCTATCACGTTATGAGGATTATATTCAAACAGACGCATCAATTAACTCTGGAAATTCTGGCGGACCATTATTTGATATGAATGGAGATGTAATAGGAATTAATACAGCAATTTTGGGTCAGTCTGGCTCAATTGGTATAGGTTTCTCAATACCATCTAATAGTGCAAAAAAAGTTATTAGTCAGTTAATAAAATTTGGTGAAACAAAAAGAGGATGGCTTGGTGTTAGAATTCAAGTAGTTACAGAAGAAATTGCTGATGTTGAAAAGTTAGATGAGCCACGTGGGGCATTAGTTGCAAGTGTAGCTGAAAAAAGTCCATCAGAAAAAGCTGGAATTAAAGCAGGAGATATCATCTTAGAATTCAATGGAACTAGAATTAATGAAATGAAAGAACTTCCAATAATTGTTGCTCAAACAGAAGTAGGCAAAACTGTTGATGTTAAAATTTGGAGAAATAAAAAAGAAATTATTAAAAAGATTAAATTAGGAAGATTAGAAACATCAACTGATTTTAAAGAAGAGAAAAAAGAAATTGAAACAAAAACACCCGAAATGTCAGAAATAAAATCTTTGAAAATTATAGCAAGATTATTAAACGAACAAGATATTGAACAAAGAAAACTTCCCAATCAAACAACAGGACTAGTTATAACTAGTATTGGTAAAAATAGTCCAATTAATTATTTAAATGTAGGTGATATAATAATTGAAGCCCAAAAGAAAAAAATTAGATCTAAAGAAGATCTTGAAGATATAGTTGATAAAGCTCTAAAATCTAATCAAAAAACAATTTTGATTGTAATTTATAATAATCAAAACCAAAGAAGATATATTGGTGTTAAGTTAGATTGATAATGGGCAAACTGTCCAAGATTATTTTAATTTCTGGTCCTACTGCATCAGGTAAATCAAACTTTGCTATAAAGGTTGCCAAAAAGATTGATGGTGAAATTATTAATGCAGATAGTATGCAAGTTTATAAAACGTTAAAGATTCTAACTGCCAGACCAACTAAAGATGGACAAAAAAATATTAAACATCATATGTATGGATTTGTTGATTTAAATAAAAATTTTTCTACTGGTCAATGGCTAAAAACTGCTATTAAAAAGATTAAAGAAATTAAAAAAAGAAAAAAAATACCTATTTTAGTTGGTGGAACAGGGCTTTATTTTCAATCTTTAATTGATGGCTTAGTTGAAATCCCAGAAATACCCCCTAAATTTAGAAATCAGATTAGACAGATGCAAAAAAAAGATGGACAGAAAAAGTTTTATAAAAAACTTTTAAAAATTGATCCTGAGACTCATAATAGATTTGATCCAAATGATACTCAAAGAGCAATCAGAGCTTTTGAAATAAAATCTTTCACAAAAATTTCTATGTATAGATGGCTAAGTAAAACTAAACCAGAATTTAAAAAGAATGAATTTTTAAAACTATATATTAACTTTAAAAGAGATGATTTGATCAAAAGAATTTCATCAAGAGTAATTAAGATGATTGAGGAAGGAGCAATAAAAGAGGTAAATTTTTTTAATAAGCTTAAAATAAAAAAAGATTTAAGTGTAAATAGAGTTATTGGGATTGACGAATTGACACAGTACATGAATAAAAAAATTAATTTAGATCAAGCGCAAGAATTAATTTCAATTAAAACCAGACAATACGCCAAAAGACAAGCCACATGGGCAAGAAGTAGGATGAAATCTTGGAAAAAAATTAATCCCATCAAGATTGACGAATACATAAAAAAATTAAAAAAACCATTGCTTAAACTTGACCAATTAACACAAAGTCGAATAGATTGCCCAAATGGGTAATTTATATTCTGGAGCAGAGATTGTATTTAAGTGTCTTGAAGACCAAAAAGTTGAGCATATTTTTGGCTACCCAGGTGGAGCAGTGCTACCAATATATGATGAATTAAAAAATCATCCAACTATTAAACATATTCTAGTTAGACATGAGCAAGGTGCAGGTCATGCTGCAGAAGGTTATGCGAGATCATCAGGAAAACCAGGTGTTGTATTAGTTACCTCTGGTCCAGGTGCAACAAATGTTGTCACGGCATTGACAGATGCTTATATGGACTCAGTTCCCTTAGTTTGTATTTCTGGGCAAGTACCAACACATTTAATTGGAACAGATGCCTTTCAAGAATGTGATACAACAGGAATTACAAGACCATGTACAAAACATAATTGGCTAGTCAAAGATATTAATGATCTTCCAAGAATAATGCATGAAGCATTTGAGGTTGCAACAACTGGAAGACCAGGACCAGTTTTAGTCGATATTCCAAAAGATATTCAGTTTGCAAAAGCAAAATATTTTAAACCTAAGAAAGAAAAAAAATTAAATGGCAAGGTTTTAAATAGATTTAATCAAAAAGAAATTAACCAGTTAGTTGATTTAATGAAAAAAGCTTCAAAACCAGTTTTTTATACTGGTGGTGGGGTAATTAACTCAGGTCCAAAAGCTAGTGAACTTTTAAGAGAATTAATAGCGTTAACCGGATTTCCAATTACCTCAACCTTACAAGGATTAGGTGCTTATCCAGGTGATGATAGTCAATTTTTAGGAATGCTTGGAATGCATGGTACCTACGAAGCAAATAATGCAATGCATGATTGTGATTTATTGATAAATATTGGTGCAAGATTTGATGATCGTATTACTGGAAAGATTGATGAATTTTCTCCCAAATCAAAAAAAGTTCATATTGATATTGACCCATCATCAATTAATAAAATTGTAAAAGTTGATCTAGCTATCGTTGGTGATGTTGGTGAAGTTATAAAATCAACTACTAAAACTTTAAAAAATAAAAATTTAAATCTAGAAAAATCCAATAAACAAAAAATATCTAAATGGTGGCAACAAATTCAAAAATGGAGAACAAAACAGTCACTAAACTTTATAAATAGTAATAAGATTATTAAACCTCAACATGCAGTCCAAAGACTCTATGAACTAACAAAAAATCAAGATACGTATATAACAACTGAAGTTGGACAGCACCAGATGTGGGCTGCACAGCATTATAAATTCAATAAACCAAATAGATGGATGACATCAGGAGGACTTGGAACCATGGGTTATGGGTTACCAGCAGCAATAGGTGTACAAGTTGCGCACCCAAAAAAATTAGTTGTAGATATTGCTGGTGAAGCTTCAATTTTAATGACAATGCAGGAAATTTCTACTGCAGTACAATATAATTTGCCCATAAAAATATTTATTTTGAACAATCAATATATGGGTATGGTTAGACAGTGGCAGGAATTACTTCATGAAAAAAATTATTCAGAGAGTTACTCTGAAGCATTACCAGATTTTGTCAAATTAGCAGAGGCTTATGGGTGCGTTGGAATTAGAGCAGAAAATCCAGATGAATTAGATGAAAAAATTGAAGAAATGGTCAACACAAATAGACCTGTAATTTTTGATTGCCACGTTGATCAGGCTGAAAATTGTTATCCAATGATACCCTCTGGTAAGCCGCACAATCAAATGTTATTAGGACCAAAAGACCAGAAAGAAAATAAAATTACAGGTAAAGGGAAATCTTTAGTTTAAAATGGTAAAATCTAAATCTGCATATAGCACACCTAGTAAACTAGGGAAAATTGACACTCACATTATAGTTGTTTGGGTTGATAACGAAGCAAGTGTATTATCTAGAGTGGTAGGTCTATTTTCTGGTAGAGGCTATAATATAGAGTCTTTGGCAGTAGCAGAAGTTGATCAAAAAAATAATCTCTCTAGAATTACAATTGTAACCACTGGAACACCTCAAGTTATCGAACAAATTGTATTACAGCTAAAGAAGTTAGTTCCAGTTCATAAAGTTGGAAATTTTAAAAGAGAGGATAAAAAAGTTATATTTAAAGAGATGGCATTATTAAAAATTGTTGCAAATCCTTCTAAAATTAAGAAAGCTTTAAATGCTTGTAAAAAATACAATCCAGTTATATTAGATCAAACAAATAAATCTGCTGTAATTCAAATAACAGCATTAAGAAGAGAGATAGATACTGTGACGAAGAATTTAAAACTATTTGGTCTTGTTAGTGCCTCAAGAACTGGAGCGGTTGCAATGACTAGAGGTGCAGAAATTTTTAATTAATTACAAAGGAGAAAAAAATGAAAATGTTTTATGAAAAAGATGCAGATGTTGATTTAATAAAGAGTAAAAAAATAGCAATTTTTGGCTATGGTAGTCAAGGGCATGCGCACGCATTAAATTTAAAAGATAGTGGAGCTAAGGAAGTTGTTGTTGCTCTTAGAGATGGATCAGCAAGTAAAGTAAAAGCTGAATCTAAAGGATTAAAAGTAATGAGTTTATCTGATGCTGCAGAATGGGCAGAAGTTGCAATGATACTTACGCCAGATGAACTACAAGCTTCAATTTACAAAAATCATATTGATCAAAGAATTAAAGCAGGATCAAGTGTAGCTTTTGCTCATGGTTTAAACATTCATTACAAACTTATTGAAGCAAGAAAAGATTTAGATGTATTCATGGTTGCACCAAAGGGACCTGGACATTTAGTTAGAAGCGAATTTGAAAGAGGTGGTGGGGTGCCGTGTTTATTTGCTGTACACCAAGATGGAACAGGCAAAGCAAGAGACCTTGCTTTATCATATGCTTCAGCAATTGGTGGAGGTAAATCGGGAATTATTGAAACAACTTTCAAAGATGAATGTGAAACAGATTTATTTGGAGAACAATCAGTACTTTGTGGAGGATTAGTTGAATTAATTAAGAATGGTTTTGAAACTTTGACTGAAGCTGGATACGAACCTGAAATGGCGTACTTTGAATGCTTACATGAGGTAAAATTAATAGTAGATTTAATTTATGAAGGTGGAATTGCTAATATGAATTACTCTATTTCAAATACAGCAGAATATGGTGAGTATGTATCTGGTAAAAAAGTTGTTGATAGTGAAAGTAAAAAAAGAATGAAAGAAGTGCTTGCTGATATTCAATCTGGTAAATTTACTAAAGACTGGATGAAAGAATGTGAAGGTGGACAAAAGAACTTTTTAAAAATGAGAAAAGATCTTGCTGATCATCCAATTGAAAAAGTAGGTGCAGAGCTTAGAGCAATGATGCCTTGGATTGGTAAAAAAAAATTAATAGATAGCGACAAAAGCTAATTATTATTTATAAATTTCTACTTATACACGAATTTGTAAAATAAAATTATATCACCTATACTTTTTAAAAATAATAAAGAGAGGGAATATAATGAAAATTAAAAGTTTAATAAAAATACTATTAACACTAACACTAGTATTTGGATTTTCTTCAGCATGGGCTAAAAATATTAAATGGTCAATGGCAGGTGATAGTTTAACACTTGATCCGCATGCACAGAATGAAGGGCCAACAACACAAGTATCAAGACAAGTATATGAGGCATTAGTAACTAGAGCACTTGACATGCAAATTGTACCTCAACTTGCAACCAAATGGAAAGCAGTAAACCCAACTACTTGGTATTTCTTTTTAAGAGAAGATGTTAAGTTTTCTGATGGTACACAAATGACATCTGAAGATGTGGTATTTAGTATATTAAGAGCAAAACTACCAACGTCTGATTTTAAAGAATATATCAGTTCAATTTCATCTGTTAAAGCAATTGATAAATACACAGTTCAAATTAAAACAACTGAACCAAATCCAATTCTCTTGAATCAATTATCTAATATTTTTGTAATGTCAAAAGCGTGGTCGGATAAAAATTTTTCAACTGCTCCGCAAAATTGGAATGCGTCACAAGAAACTTATGCGTCAGTTAATGCAATGGGAACGGGTCCTTTTAAAATAACCTTAAGAGAGCCAAATACCAAAACTGTTTTTAAGAAAAATAGTAAATGGTGGGGAAATGTTGAACATAATCTTACTTCAATTGAGCTACTCCCTATAGCTAATGCAGCAACTAGAGTTGCAGCACTACTATCTGGAGAAATTGACCTTGTTACGGATGCACCTGTTCAAGATTTAGGACGTATTGGAAGTTCAGCAGGACATAAAGTTGTAAGTACACCACAAATGCGTACAATTTTTTTAGGAATGGACCAAGGAGCTGATGAACTTAGATCTGGGAATACTGGTGATAACCCTTTTAAAAAAAAGGAAGTTAGACAAGCTCTTTATCAAGCAATTGATATAAATGCGATCCAGAAAAAAGTTATGAGAGGCTTAAGTGAACCAGCAGGAATAATTACATTTCCTGGAGTAACTGGCTATACCAAAGATCTTGATAAACGATTAGCATATGACCCAGAAGCAGCAAAAAAACTTTTAGCTGATGCTGGATACCCTAATGGTTTTGATGTTGAACTAAGATGTCCAAACGACAGATATGTAAATGATGAAGCAATCTGCACTGCAGTTGTTGGAATGTTTGGTAAAATTGGTGTTAACGTTTCTCTGAACTCTCAAACTAAAAGTAAACACTTTAAAGAGCTAAAAAATAAAAAAGGTGATTTTTATATGCTTGGTTGGGGCGTTCCTACTTTAGATAGTCATTATGTATTTCATTACTTATATGATACTGGAGCTAGTTGGAACAGAGTTAACTTTAGTGACACTAGAGTTGATGAGTTAATTAAAGTTATGGAAGGTGAAGTAGACCTAGAAAAAAGAAATGCTGCAATCGCAGAAGCTTGGAAAATTGTAAAAGATGATATTTCATATCTTCCTTTACACCACCAGGTAATTTCTTGGGCATCTGCAAAGAATGTAAATGTCCCTATCAGACCTAATAACGAACCTTTGTTCAGATTTTCGAGCAAAAACTAATCAATTTAATATAAGCCCTTTTAATTTTAAAAGGGCTTATACTTAAAAATAAAACTTCATATTTTGACAAAGTATTTTTTTAAAAGATTGTTCCAATCGATATTGGTTATGCTTGTTGTAGCCTTTGTTTCATTCTCACTTTTTACTTTTGTAGGTGACCCAGTTAATAATATGGTTGGTGAGGAAACATCAGACTTAGAAAGAGCTGAAATAAGAGAAACTCTAGGTTTAAATGATCCTATTCCAGTTCAATTCATGAGATTTGTCAAAAATGCATCTAAAGGAAATTTTGGAATTTCTTATCAATTAAGAAGACCAGTTTCTGAATTAATATCAGAAAGGTTACCAGCAACATTAGAGTTAGTTTTTATTTCTTCACTTATTGCACTTATATGTGGGACTTTATTGGGAGTTTATACTGGAATAAATCGAAAAAGTTTTGTGAGTGATATTATTTTGGCTGTCTCCTTGCTTGGAGTTTCTTTGCCTACTTTTGTAATAGGAATTTTGTTCATATATCTTTTTGCAGTAATCTTAGGAATACTACCTTCTTTTGGAAGAGGAGAAGTGGTTAATATTGGTTTCTGGACCACTGGGCTTTTAACCATCTCTGGACTTAAAGCAATAATTTTACCATCAGTTACATTAAGCCTTTTTCAAATGACTTACATTATAAGACTTGTTCGGGCAGAGATGATGGAAATATTACAAACAGACTACATAAAATTTGCAAGAGCTAGAGGAATTAGTGAAAAAAGTATTCAATATAAACATGCGTTAAAAAATGGTTTGATACCTGTTATTACAATAGCAGGAATTAATATTGGAACACTTGTAGCTTTTTCAATAATAACTGAAACAGTTTTTCAATGGCCAGGCATGGGATTTCTTTTTATTCAGGCAGTTAAGTTTGTGGACATTCCAATAATGTCAGCCTATTTAGTTTTTATTGCATTTATATTTGTAATGATAAATTTCATAGTAGATATTCTTTATTATTTTATTGATCCAAGAATTAGAGTGAAGTCTGAAAGTGCAAATGGATAATCAAAATTTATCCTTTATAGATAAAATTAAAGATAGTGATATATATTTTGCTTTTATAAAATCGCCTACAGCAATAATATCAACTGCAATATTAATAATTATTTTCTTTTGTTCTTTTTTTGTAGAATTTGTAGCGCCATTTAACCCATTTGATCCATCAAGCCTAGACTTAATGGAGGCATTCACGCCTCCTTCTTGGGAAGAGGAAGGTATGTCTAAATTTTTATTAGGAACAGATGGACAGGGTAGAGATATGCTATCAACAATATTGTATGGATCTCGTATCTCTTTAATAGTTGGATTTGCAGCTATTTCATTTAGTCTAATTTTAGGAGTTACCTTAGGGTTAACAGCAGGATATTTTGGAGGAAAATATGAAATGATAGTTATGAGAATAACAGATGTACAATTAACAGTACCAAGTATTTTAATGGCTTTACTAGTTGATGGAATTGCAAGAGGTGTGATTTCAAAAGAACTTCATGATGAAATGGCAATTTATGTATTAATTTTTGCAATAGGAATTTCCGAATGGCCACAATTTGCAAGAGTGTCAAGAGCAGCAACATTAGTAGAAAAAAATAAAGACTATATTTCGGCTTCAACAATTATTGGTGTTCCAAATGTTAAAATAATGTTTAAGCATATTTTACCAAATATACTAAGACCCATCCTTGTAATTGGAACAATAGGACTGGCGTTAGCTATAATTGCAGAGTCAACTTTAAGTTTTTTAGGAGTAGGCGTTCCACCTACAACACCATCTCTGGGGACTTTAATTAGAATTGGAAATGACTTTCTATTTTCTGGAGAATGGTGGATAACTTTTTTCCCTGCAATATTTTTAGTTATTTTAGCATTTTCAATTAACCTTTTAGGAGACTGGATGAGAGACACTCTAAATCCAAAGTTAAACTAATGAGCTTTTTAAAAATTGATAATTTAAGTGTTAATTACAAAATGAGAAAAGAGACTGTAAATGCAGTCAAAAATATTAATTTTGATGTAAAAAAAGGAGAAATACTTGGCTTGGTAGGTGAGTCGGGCTCTGGAAAAAGTACATTGGGAAGTGCAATAATAAATCTTATTGATGAACCAGGAAAAATTTCTGGGGGAAAAGTAATCTTAGATGGGATCAACATTCATGAAAACGCAGAAGATATACTAAAATATAGAGGGAAAAAAATTGGGTTAATTTTTCAAGACCCACAAACTTCTTTAAATCCTTTGTTAACTATAGGTGAACAACTTATTGAAACTATTCAGACACATTTAAATTTTGATTTTAAGGAATCTAAAGATAGAGCAATTACTTTACTGCAAGAGGTTGGTATTAAAGATGCTGAAAATAGATTTGATAATTACCCCCATCAGTTTTCTGGTGGGATGAGGCAAAGAGTTGTGATTTCTTTAGCTCTATGTTGTGAGCCAGATTTATTAATTGCTGATGAACCCACAACTGCACTTGATGTTTCGATACAATCACAGATTCTTGAATTGATTAAAACTCTAACTAAAGTGAGAAATTTAGCTGTAATATTAATTACACATGACATGGGAGTAATTTCTGAAACAGCTGATCGAGTTGCGGTAATGAAAAATGGTGATTTGGTAGAGATTGGATTAACAAAAGAAATACTTACAAATCCAAAAGAGATTTATACGAAAAGTCTTATTAGTTCAGTACCTCCAACAAATAAAAAAATTTCAAGATTTAAGATAATGGAAAAAAATGAAAATAATGAAAGAGGCACAAACATTAAAATCTTAGATAGATGGAATAAAAAAAATCTAACTTCCCAAAATTTAATTGAAATAAAAAATCTTAAAAAAGCATTTCAAGAAGGCATGTTTACTGAAACTTCAAAAAATACAGTAATGGCAGTTGATGATGTCTCTTTCAGTATAAAAGAAGGAGAGTCGTTTGGGTTAGTTGGAGAGAGTGGTAGTGGAAAATCAACTATTGCTAAAATGATTGTTAATCTGTTTAAACCATCATCTGGAGAAATATTTTTTGACAATGTTTGTATAACAAAGATAAAAAAGAATAGCGAAATGATGAATTTTAGAAAACAAATTCAAATGATTTTTCAAGATCCTTACTCTTCACTTAATGGTAGGTTAAAAGTAAAAGATATTATTGCAGAGCCAATTAAACTTCATAATCCAAAAATTACAAATGCAGACTTAGATAATTATATTAATGATTTACTTGAGTCAGTTGAGCTTTCTAAAAAATCATCAACAAGATATTCTCACGAATTTTCTGGTGGACAAAGACAAAGAATATCTATTGCACGGGCACTTGCTACACAACCTAGACTTCTTGTATGTGATGAACCAACTTCTGCTTTAGATGTAAGCATTCAAGCCCAAATATTGAATTTATTAAAAGACCTTCAAGAACAACTTAACTTGACAATATTATTTATTAGCCATGATTTACCAGTTGTTCGTCAGATGTGTGATAGAATTGGAGTTCTTAGAAATGGAAAATTATGTGAAGTTTCGGATACAGAGAAATTGTTCTTAGAGCCTAAGCACGAATATTCAAAAGAACTTTTGCGACTAATGCCTAAAATTGAGTCTATTTATAATTAGTATCTAGTAGACCTAAAACGATCATCATTAGTAAGCATATTTTAACAATTATTTTGCAATATCTATTATAGATTGTATTATAGATTTTCTAAAATTATTGGTTATGAGCGATAAAGATAAAGTTTTTATATTTGATACTACAATGCGTGATGGTGAGCAATCACCGGGGGCATCAATGAGTCTTGAGGAAAAAATTCAAATAGCAAGAATTTTTGATGAATTAGGCATAGATATTATTGAAGCTGGATTTCCAATTGCTTCTCCTGGTGACTTTGAAGCTGTTACCGCAATCAGTAAAATTTTAAAAAACTCAATTCCATGTGGACTATCAAGAGCAAGCAAAAAAGATATAGACGCATGTTACGAAGCATTAAAATCAGCTCCAAGGTTTAGAATTCACACCTTCATTTCAACAAGTCCACTGCATATGAAATTTAAGTTAAATAAATCTCCCGAGCAAGTTATTGAAGCAATAAAAGAAAGCGTAACTTACGCAAGAAATCTTACAGATGATGTTGAATGGTCATGTGAAGACGGAACAAGAACTGAGATGGATTTTATGTGTAAAATAGTTGAAACAGCAATTAGCAGTGGTGCAACAACAATAAATATTCCAGATACTGTTGGATATACTATCCCTTCAGAATTTAATAAAATTATAACAACATTAAAAAATAAAGTTCCAAATATTGAAAAAGCTATTTTATCTGTTCATTGTCATAATGATTTAGGGCTTGCTGTAGCAAATTCTTTAGCTGGTGTTTCAGCTGGTGCAAGACAGGTTGAGTGTACAATTAATGGAATAGGTGAAAGAGCGGGCAACGCTGCACTTGAAGAAATTGTTATGGCAATAAGAACAAGAAATGATTTGATGCCTTATACAACTGGAATTAAAACAGAATTATTAAGCAAAGCTTCAAAAATTGTCTCTAATGCAACTTTTCCAGTACAATTTAATAAAGCAATTGTTGGAAAGAATGCCTTTGCTCATGAAGCGGGTATTCACCAAGATGGAATGCTTAAAAATAGAGAAACATATGAAATTATGACACCAGAAAGTGTTGGAGTTAAAAAAACTTCATTAGTAATGGGAAAACATTCTGGAAGACATGCATTTAAAGAAAAATTAAATGATCTAGGATATGCAGATATTACAGATGATATAATTCAAACTGCATTTGGTAAATTTAAGATTTTAGCTGATAAGAAAAAACATGTTTACGATGATGATATTGCAGCTTTAGTTGATGAAAGTATGATTTTAGATAAACATGTAATTAATTTGAAGTCATTAAAAGTTTTTGCAGGAACTGGTGAACCACAAAAAGCAGAAATGACTCTTGATGTTTATGGTGAAGTTAAATCAACGTCAGAAACAGGAGATGGCCCTGTAGATGCTATCTTTAAATGTATAAAAATTTTATACCCACACGATGTAAAATTACAATTGTATCAAGTTCATGCCGTTACAGAGGGAACCGATGCACAAGCTACAGTAAGCGTTAGAATTGAAGAAGATGGAAAAACTACAGTAGGTCAAGCAGCTGACACAGATACATTAGTAGCTTCAGCCAATGCGTATTTAGGTGCTTTAAATAAAATGATAATAAAAAGAAAAAAAACTGCTCCAATAGAGCATGAAACTCAGAAAATGAAGGGAATATAAGAATGGCTAATTGGTTTAAAAACATAACAAACATTTGGAGTCAAGACATGGCAATTGATCTTGGTACAGCTAACACACTTGTTGTACTTAAAGGACAAGGTGTAGTTCTTAATGAACCATCAGTAGTTGCGATAGTGGAAAACATGGGAAAAAAAACTGTGTTAGCTGTTGGTGATGAAGCAAAAACAATGCTTGGAAGAACTCCTGGCAATATTAGTGCTATCAGACCGTTAAGAGATGGTGTGATTGCTGACTTTATTGTGACTGAAGAAATGATTAAGCATTTTATCAAAAAAGTACATAAAAATAAAACTTTTGCAAATCCTAGAATTTTAATTTGTGTTCCAACTGGATCTACTCCAGTTGAAAGAAAAGCAATTCAAGACAGTGCATTAGCAGCAGGTGCAAGAAGAGTTCAGCTAATCGAAGAACCAATAGCAGCAGCAATTGGAGCGGGTCTCCCAATCTCAGAAGCCACAGGATCAATGGTTGTAGATATTGGTGGAGGTACTACAGAGATAGCAGTTATGTCATTAGGAGGTCTTGTTTACTCAAAATCATTAAGAGTTGCAGGTGATGCAATGGATTCTGCTTTAGTTAACTATATGAGAAAAGAATACAATCTTATGATTGGTGATAGTACTGCTGAAAAAATTAAAAAAGAAATTGGTACGGCAATTCCATCAAATAGCAATACTTACGCAGTAAAAGGTAGAGATCTAAGGTCGGGAACACCTAAGGAGGTGAATATTACTGAAGAAGATACAGCAGAAGCCTTAAATGATATTTTAAAAGAAATGGTAAATGGCATAAAGGATGCATTAGAAAATACTCCACCTGAACTATCTGCTGATTTAGTAGACATGGGATTAACTCTAACAGGTGGTGGGGCATTACTTAAAAATATTGATAAAAGGTTTTCTAAAGAAACAGGATTACCCGTGCATGTTGCTGACGATCCTTTAGCATGTGTAGCAATAGGCACAGGAAAAGCTTTAGATCAAGAAGAGACTTTTTCTACCATGTTATCTGAATATTAAGAATAATGGAATCAAGCAGAGACGATTTTGTAATAGCAATAAGATCTGCTCTATTAAAAAAAGGAACTCAACAAAGATTTTCACTATTAGGCTTAATTTTTTTTTCTATAATTTTTCTGGTTTTAGGTAGTTTAAATTTTAAAGTTATAAATTATATAAAAATAGGTATTAACGAAATAGTTTATAGATCTTCTTTTATAGTTTCTGCTCCAGAAAATTTTATAAAAAATAATTATCTTATAGTTCAAAATCATCTAAATCTTTATAAAGTAAATGAAAAAAATAAATCAGAATTAGCAAGTTTAAAAGCCAAAGACCTTTTGAATGAATTTATAATTTTAGAAAATAAAAAATTAAAAAAAATAATTGATGATTATTTAGTTAAATCGAACACTATAATTGCAAAAGTTTTAAGTGATAAAGGCAGTCCATTTTTAAGATCGGTCATCATTAATAAAGGTAGCAAGCATAAAATTAACCTTGGCATGGTAGTTATGGATGGAGAATATCTTGTTGGAAAGGTAGTGGAGGCCAATTATCTTTCATCAAGAGTATTGTTGCTTTCAGATCTGAACAGTAAAATACCAGTTATTATTGAGCCAAATTCAGTGTTTTCGATACTATCTGGAACAGGTGAGAATAATGGAATTATTCAATACAGTAAAAAATATAAAAATATTAAAAATGGTTCTATTATTTACACTTCAGGAGTAGGTAGTTTATTTAAAGCTGGGATACCAGTAGGTAGAATCAATACAAGTAAGCTTAAAGAAATTCAGAACGGAAAAAATTCAGAAGAAAAGAAAGTTGAGTTCTTTTCAGATTTTTCTCAATTAAGATTTGTAAAAGTTCTTTCATTTAAAAAAAGTGAGGATGAATGACGGAATTAAAGAATAAAAGTATTGTTAGAAAGGCACTATCAAGTATGCCAATAATTTTACTTTATATGTCAGTTTTAAATGATTATGACTTCAATTATATGGGATTAAAATATTTTTCATTTAATTTTTCATATATTTTGATATTTTATTATAGCTTAAAAAAAAGTGTAAGTTTAGGATATATCTACATTTTTATAGCAGGCTTATTTAACGATGTTGTTCTAGGAACCCCAATTGGCCTAAGTAGTTTAATGTATTTGGTACTTTGTGGTGCTGCTGCCTACCTTAGAAATATTACTTTAAGACCAAGCTTAATTAAAGACTCAATTTTTTTTCTTATAACAATATTAATTATAAATTCATTACTATTTATGATTTTAAGTTTTATTTTTGATTTTAAATTAGATTATTCTGAACAAGTAATAAATATCATATGGACATTTTTATTATATTTTCTATTTTCAAATTTATTCGATTTTTTTGGAAATTACTTTGTAGGTAGGAATAATGCTGGGTGAAAACTTTGGTGTAAAGAAAATACAAACCATTAATAGAAGAATGTTCATTATTAGTGCTGCTAAAATTATTGTATTTACTGGAATAATAGCCAAATTATTTTCATTACAAATTACAGAAAACAAAAAATACTTAACTCTTTCTGATAAAAACAGACTACGTGAATGGAGATTGCCACCAATTAGAGGTGAGTTTTTAGATTATTTTGGAAATGTTGTTGCTGGAAACCTAAAAGTATATCAATTACATGTTATTCCAGAAGAGGTAGAAGATTTTAAATATTTAATGGTTAGATTAAAAGAAATTTTAAAAATTAGTAATAATGAATTTAAGAAAATTATAAAACAAAAAAATAATCAAAAATCATGGGAAACTTTAATCATTTCTAAGAATTTAACTTGGGAACAGTTTACAAAAGTCAATTATTTTTTACACGATTTAGTAGGAGCAAAGCCAGTTCTATCAGTTTCTCGCAACTACCCATTTGATGAAAATTATACACACATTTTGGGTTACGTAAGTGAGGCTAGTAAGAAAGATATTTTAAACAATGACATGATAAAAGCTAAACATGTACCAGGTCTTAAAGTAGGAAAAACCGGTTTAGAAAAAAAATTTGAGAATGAATTAATAGGCACTAATGGCATCCAAAGATATGAAGTTAATGCCTATGGAAAAAGAATTAGTCAGCTTGATCATACAGATGGACTAAATGGCAAAACAATCCAACTAACAATTGATACGGAAGTTCAGAAGTTTTGTAATGAACTTTTAAAAGAAGTAGCTGGCTCAATAAGTGTAATGGATATTTATACGGGTGAAATAGTTGCTATGCAATCGTCTCCATCATTTAACCCCAACTTATTTCTTTTTGGAATTAACCAAGATGATTGGCAATTAATTAGAAATAACCCATTAAAACCATTGGTTAATAAAACTTTATCAGGCTTATACTCACCAGGTTCAACATTTAAACCAATGGTAGCACTATCTGCTCTAGAAAATGGGATTATTGATGAAAATTTTAAAGTTAACTGTACAGGAAAAACTGAAATGTATGGACAAACTTATCACTGCTGGAAAAAAAAAGGTCATGGTGTCGTAAATTTAAAAAATGCAATGAAGCAGTCATGTGATACTTATTTTTATGAAATTGCAAGGAAGCTTGGTGTAGATCGTTTAAAAGAAACATCTTTAAAGTTTGGTCTTGGAGAAAAAGTTTTAAATGAAACATTTGAAAATGAGAAAAAAGGATTAATTCCTGATACTAAATGGAAAAAAAATAACTTGGGAAAAGGCTGGGTTATAGGTGAAACATTAATTACAGGTATTGGACAAGGTTATACTCAAACCACACCACTTCAATTATGTCAAATGACAGCTCAACTTGCAAATGGTGGTTTTAAAATTTACCCTAAAATAATAGTCAAAAAAAATGATAAAATAGCAGAAGACATTAGAATTATAATGAATGAAAATCGCAAACAACTAGATAGAAAAAATAATGGATTACAAGAGTCAACAGACCTTTTGGCATTTTTAAATAAAAAAGAATATGAACCTTTATTTAAAAATTCAAAAAATATAAAACTAGTTAGAGAAGCAATGTTTGCTTCAACCAACGAAGTTAGAGGAACATCTTACTCATCTAGAATTGATGATCCAAAGTATCAATTTGCTGGAAAGACAGGCACATCACAAGTTAAAAGAATTACAAAATTAGATAGAGAGCTTGATTTAAAAACATTTGAAATTCCCTATAATGAAAGAGATCACGCATTATATATAGCTTTTGGACCATACAAAAATCCGAGATATGCCTTAAGTATTGTTGTTGAGCATGGTGGATCTGGTAGTTCTGCTGCAGCACCTCTTGCAAAGAAACTTTTTAAGTTAATCATAGATCGACACGAAATTAGGGAAAAAACTAGAATTCAAAGAGCTATAAAAATATAAATGTTATACAACTCATTTAATACACAACAAACTTTTATTCAAAAATTAAAAAAAATTGATTATATTTTATTAATTTGTATTTTATTACTTGGTCTAGTTAGTGCATTAGCTATGTATTCAACAGATGGGGGAGAAATTTTATTTCATAGTAAAAGCCATATATCAAAGTTTTTAATTTTTTTCCCAATGATGATTTTTTTATCATTTCTTAATATAAAATTTTGGCATACCTTTGCTTATTTTTTTTATTTTATTATTTTACTTTTTTTAATATGGGCTGCTTTATATGGTGTCAAAGCTTCAGGATCTCAAAGATGGATAAATTTATATTTTATTAACTTGCAACCCTCTGAATTAATGAAGATTGCAATAATAGCATGTCTTGCAAAATATTATCATCGGATACAACTCAACCAAGTTAATTCAATAAAAACTATATCTATTGCCGTATTAATTTTAAGCCTACCAATTATGCTAGTTATAATTCAGCCAGATTTAGGAACCTCAATTTTAATAGGATTAAGCGGTATAGTTGTTATTTGGCTAGCTGGAGTGAATATTAAATATTTTATATATTCTTTAATATCTTTATTGATTTCAATGCCTTTTGCTATTTCATTTTTACAACCATATCAAAAATTAAGAATTTTAACATTTCTTAATCCTGATAGAGATCCTCTAGGTGCAGGGTATCAAATTATCCAATCTAAAATAGCAGTTGGGTCAGGTGGATTAACTGGTAAAGGGTTTTTAAAAGGTACTCAAAGTTATTTAGAATTTTTACCAGAAAAACATACAGATTTTATTTTCACACTATTTGCCGAAGAACATGGTTTTTTAGGTTCATTAGCTTTATTGTTAGTCTACATAATTATTATTTATAGAGTTTTAAAAATCGGAGCGATCTCAAGAAGTTATTTTGCTAAACTATTTTGTTATGGTTATGGATCTTCTATATTTTTTTATGTAACTGTAAATATGTGTATGGTTTTGGGTTTATTGCCTATAGTTGGATCTCCACTACCTATTATGTCTTATGGTGGATCTTCAATGCTAGCTACAATGATCGGATTTACAATTGTTATGAGTGCTAAGATTAATCACAAGCAACTAATAGCCTAAGTTTTAAAATCTTATTTGTCGAATTTGTCGCGAGAAAATTTATATTTAAGAATTATATAATACGATATGGAAAAAAAATTTAAAATTGGAATTGTAGGAGCTGGAATTCAAGGTATTTCCAATGCATTATTTTTACAAAAAAAAGGTTTTGATATAACAATTTTTGACAGAGATGAACCAGGTAGTCCTGCTGCATCTTATGGTAATGCGGGCCATTTTTCTCCATATGCATCTGTTCCAATAAATAGACCCGACGTTTTAACAGATGTTCCTGCTATGCTCTTAAGCTCAACGGGTCCACTTGCACTTAAGTGGAACTATGCTCCAAAAATGATACCTTGGTTTTTACAATTTATAAGAAACTGCACTACAAAAAGAATGATGCACACTGCTAAAAATATGCATCAGATTTTAGACTTAGCATTACCTGCTTATGATGAATTATTTGATGAAATTGATCTTGGTGGGCTTGTTGAAAGAAAAGGTATTTTATATATTTGGAATGACCAAAGCTTAAAAAGTAGAGAATTAGAAATTAAAGTTAGAAATGAACTAGCTGTTGACCAACAAGTAGTAACTCCAAAAGAAATTCATGATTTAGAGCCAAATCTAAGACCTATTTACCACGGTGGGGTTTATTATCAATATGGTAGACATGCCAGGAATCCTAAAAAGATACTTTTAAAACTTTATGATCTTTTTTTGAAAAAAGGTGGGAAGTTTTTAAAGATGAATATTGAAAAAATAAACTTTAATGATGAAAAACCGGTTATAAAAACAGAAACACAAAGCTTTATTTTTGATAAAATTGTTATTGCTTGCGGATCATTTTCAAAAAAATTAACAGATAATTTAGATGAAAGAATACCTCTTGATACTGAAAGAGGGTACCATGTTCATTTTAAAGATTGTGATCATCTTTTAAGTAGACCAGTAATTTTTCAAAATAGAGGATTTGGTATTACACCAATGGAACAAGGACTTAGAGTGGTAGGGACAGTTGAATTTGGTGGATTAGATAATCCCTTATCAAAATCAAGAGTTAAAAATTTAATTAATAATGCAAAATATATGATGGGTGACTTACCTGAACATGAAGATGAGTGGCTTGGTTTTAGGCCGACACTTCCCGATTACTTGCCCGTAATAGGACCATCAAAAAAATACAAAAATGTTTTTTATTGTTTTGGTCATCATCATTTAGGATGGACTTTAGGGCCAATTTCAGGGAAAATAATCTCAGGAATGATTGCTGAAGAAAATACAAACTTAGATTTGAAACCATATAGCTCCCTTAGGTTTAGCTAAGTGACAAATAAAAACAATATTGCTTATATTTTTTTATTTTTTGCAACTTTATTTTGGTCTGGAAATTTCTTAGTTGGAAAATTTGCTAGCCAATATCAAATACCACCTTTTTCATTAAATTTTTATAGGTGGCTTTTTGCTTGGATAATTTTAGCACCATTCACAATTCGGGAAATAATAAAAAAAAGAAACTACATTTTAGAAAACTATAAATATTTCATAATTTTGGGAATAACAAGTGTAACTATATTTAATTCAATTGTTTACTACTCATTAAATTTTACTCAAGTTATTAGTGGTGTATTAATGATATCAACAATACCGGTGATGATTATATTTATTTCATCAATTTTAAAAATAGAAAAAACTAATACTTTTCAAATATTAGGAGTTGCATGTTCTTTTATTGGAGTAGTCTTAATTATAACTAAAGCTAACCTTGGAATCTTATTAAATCTAGATTTTAATAAAGGTGATATTACAATGGTTTTTGGAATGTTGTCTTGGGCAACTTATTCTGCATTATTAAAAAAAAAACACAAACTATCTCAATTAACATTGTTAGAAGTTGTAATCTCATTTGGTTTTATTTTTTTAATTCCAATTTATTTTATAGAATATCAAATGGGATATAGAATTGTTCTTAATCAAAACTTTTACATTATCTTATTTTATGTAGTTTTATTTCCAGGTCTCACTTCTTTTATTTTTTGGATAAAGGGAGTTTCTTTAATTGGAGCTAATAGATCGGGTGTTTTTCTACATATGATGCCTGTATTAAGTGCAATTATGGCAATGATTATTTTTAATGAAAAATTTATGTTTTATCATATGTTGGGTGCAATATTTATTTTAACAGGAATCCTTTTATCAAATAAAAAAATTAAAAATGCTTAAAGTTGCAATCTTAGATGACTATCAGAATATTTCTCATGAGTTTGTTGATCTAAAAAAATTATCTGGAAAATATGAATTTAAGATATTCAGCCAACCTTTTTTAGATGAGGCAGATGCTATAGAACAACTATCAGATTTTGAAGCTTTATTAATTATGAGAGAAAGAACCCCTATCACTAAAAACTTAATCGATAATTTAAATAGTCTTAAATATATAATAACAAGTGGCTCAAGAAATAAAGCTATAGACTTGGCTGCTGCTAAAAAAAGAAGAGTGATAGTTTGTGGAACAGAAATTAATTTTGCAGGTACCACTGAATTAACGTGGGGTTTAATTTTAGGTTTAGCAAGGAATTTTAAGGAAGAAATTGATAATATGTACCAAGGATATTGGCAATCAACTATTGGCTTTGAACTTAAAGGAAAAATTTTAGGATTAATTGGACTTGGTAGAGTTGGTTCTGAAGTTGCAAAAATTGGTAAAGCATTTGGTATGGAAGTTATGGCTTGGAGTGAAAATTTAAATTTAGACGCATGTAAAGAATTAGGTGTTTTGCCATGTAATAAAGAAGATTTGTTACAAAATTCTGATTTCCTTTCTATTCATGTGCAGGCTGGTGAAAGATATAAAGAATTAATAAAATTAAAAGACCTAGACATGATGAAGAAAACTGCTTTTTTAATTAATACTTCAAGAGGGTCAATTGTTAATGAAGATGATTTAATTATTGCACTATCAACAAATGTGATTGCAGGTGCAGGGCTTGATGTTTATGAAAAAGAACCTTTGCCAGAAGGCAATAAACTAAGATTCTTACCGAATGCATTGTTGATGCCTCATATTGGTTATGTAACTGATGAAAACTACAGCATGTTTTATACACAAATGATTGAAGGTCTAGAAGCTTGTGTTAATAAAAAACCAATCCGAGTTATCGAGTAAAATTTAAAATGTCATCAAACTCTTTGTTTTTTAAAGTTACTAGAAAATATGAAATACTTAAAAAGATATACCTTTGGTACAATGTTTATATAAGAAACTTCAGGTATCACTTTATTAATTCCCATAAAAATTCACAATTTGGTGAAGAAAAATTGATCTTTAAAAATTTTAAAGATGAATTTATAGGTACATTTTTAGATATTGGATGTTTTCATCCTACTCGAAATAACAATACATATAAAATGTATAAAAGAGGATGGAGAGGTATTAATATTGATCTAAACCCTCTTTCAATAGATTTGTTTAATCTCGCAAGATCGGAAGATATTAATATATGCACAGCCATATCTGATAAAAATTCAACGACAGATCTATTTTTTATAGGTGATCTTGATACAAAAAATACAATTGAAGTAAATCAAAAGAAATTTCTAAAAAAAAATTTCTCTATAACAAAATTTGATAATAAAAAAAAAGAATTAAAACTAAAAAATTAAATGACATATTAAAGAAATATAAATTTTTTGATATAGACTTTATGAATATAGATATTGAAGGACATGAATTGAAAGTTTTAAAATCAATAAATTTTAAAAAATATAAGATTAAATTAATATGTATTGAAATTAACGATTATTATAATACATGGTCTAAAATGAACAATAAAAAAATTTTTAGTTTTTTAAAGAAAAAAGGTTATATTCAAAAAAATAAAACATCTGTAAATTATATATTTAAAAAAAATAATTAGAATATGTCAAAAAAAATTAATTCAAACTTGACTGCAGAACAAAAATTAATTTTATTTGAGGATGGCACTGAAATGCCAGGTACTAGCGAGTTAAACAACGAGAAGAGAGAAGGCAGTTATCATTGCACTAATTGTGGTGAAAAATTATTTGATTCAAATGCAAAATATGAAAGTGGTTCTGGCTGGCCTTCATTTTATCAATCACTTCCAGACGCTTTTGAAACTAAAACAGATACTTTATTAGGATACGAAAGAGTTGAGTATCATTGCAAAAAATGTGGTGGACATCATGGGCATATTTTTGAAGATGGACCCAACCCTACTGGAAAAAGATATTGTAATAATGGGGTTTGTTTAATTTTTAAACCAAAATAAGCTAATTTTCATAGTAATTGTTATTTTAATAAATCTTGTAGTTTATTTTCTTTTTCTAGAGCTCTAACATCATCGTAACCACCCATGTGTTGATCATCAAAGAAAATTTGTGGAATTGTTCTTTTACCATTAGCTTTTGTAATCATTTCATCCATTGCACCCTCAGCTGTTGCAATATTAATCTCTTTATATTCGACATTGTTTCTACTTAATAATCTTTTTGCTGCATCACAAAAATTACAAAGTGGTCCTGTATAAATAGTTACTAATTTCATATCTTATAAATAATCATTCTTTTTAATTTTACTAGTAATTTCTTTTCTCGAGTATTCAAATTTCTTTTTATGTTTAATGCTTTTTTGATTAACTCTTTTTCTCCACAATCTAAAAGAAACAGGCTTTATAGATCGTCTCATAATCTTAATTACTTCACCTTCTGTTTTTCCAGTCTTTTTTTCAATTTCCTCAAAAGTAATACGATCTGCCCAAGCAGCCCAGATGATCCAGTCAGGATCTGATATATGGGGTTCTGGGTTTTTAACTCTAGTTATTGGGGTGTGACCTTTTTTTTTCATAAATCCTTTATTTTCATTATATTTGAAAAAAATGATTAATGCATTTTATTTAAGCTCATGGTATTATGAAATCTAGATAGTCCATCTTAGCCATCTTTAGCTCCCGGTTTTTTTGGACTATCCTTAAACTTTAAAATGCTCCCTTTAAATTATTTCCTTTTTTTACAGATAATTTTATTTCTATTTATTACTCCAGGCACACCTAGAATTGTCATTATTTCTTATTCAATGAATTATGGAGTTCAAAAATGTATTTGGACAGCACTTGGAGATATTACTGCAAATTTTATTCAAGCAACTTTAGTAATTTTTGTTCTTGGATCTTTTTTTATTGATAATCCAAATTTTTTAAATACTTTTAAGTGGATTGGAATCGCCTATCTACTTTATCTTGCCTACGATCTCTATAAATCAAGACCAAAAGACGTAAGTTCAGGAAATATTTCATCAAAAAATTTTTTTTCTTTTTTTAAAGATGGTTTTTTAGTTGCAGGAACAAGTCCTAAGGCTTGGATGTTCTTTCCATTAATCTTTCCACAGTTTATTGACTTTAATTCGAATTATATTGTTCAATTTTTTATTTTGATCACAACGTATGTGGTATTAGATTTTTTGTCTCTAGTTGCTTACGCAGTACTTGCTAGAAAATTAATTGTATGGATAAAAACGAATCCGAAAACAATTAATACAATTTCAGCATGCGTTTTAATATTTATTGCATTAATTATTGCTTTTATTCAAAAGTATTAAATTACAATTTTTATTTAAGAATTGTTTGTTTTATAAATAAAGAATTTAATTTATCATCAAGTTTGTTTTAAAAAAAAATGAAAAAAATATTATGCAAGGTTTTTTGTCAAACATGAGGATAAAAGTGACTCTTATTTAAGAAAAGCATACACTAATATGGATCTTCATACTGATGGAGCTTATGTCAAAGAAATGACTAACTGGTTACTTATGACTAAAATTAAAGAATAAAATGTTGAAGGTGGAGAAACAGCAATGCTGCATCTAGACGACTGGGAACATTGTAATAATTTATTTAATGATCCGGTTGGTAAACAAAGTTTTATTTGGGGCTCTCCTAAAAGTAAAAATATAGAATATAAAGTGGAACATCCTTTTTTTTCAACAGATGAAGAAGGCAGGCCACACATTTCATATATCGATCAATTTCCTGAACCAATAAGGATGGAGCAAGGTATATTTTTGCAAAATCTTTTAGATGGACTCGAGGAGAGTAAAAATAAAATAATAATTAAGCTTCCGGTAGGCTTTTAAATTATTATAAATAATCACTTTTGGCTACATGGAAGAAAACCATTTAGAGAAAATAAGAAACTAAGTAGAGAGCTTTTAAGAATCAGAGGTGTTTTTTCAAAATTAATTGATTCTCATACAATTTTTTAAACTAGAAGTTGATAATATTTGAATTTATATTTTTTTTTAAAGAAGATAAATTATTGCCATTTTTACTGACTTTTTTAGTTGCAATAATGCAACAAATTTAAAAAAACGTTATTGTTAGTATAAAAAGTATTTAATTGATTGCCTCATTTAGTATAACTACTCCATATTAATATAACGATAACAATAAAGGCCTAATAATATGAATAAATTAATGACAACAGTTGCTGCAATATCTCTTGCTGCCATGACTGCGTCTGCTAACTCTTCTGAGTTTAGAGCTGGTGCGATCTTAAATGGTGCTGCTGATTACGCAACAGCTACAGAAACATTGAAGGATAGTGGAAGAAGACACACTCAAGAAGCTGTTTTAGCTCATAACTATTTCTCAGTATTTGCTGAATTTGCAATTGATGCTGGTAACGGAATAGCTTTTGGAATTGAGTACGCTCCAGAATCAATCGAGCTAGAAGCTGAAACAAGAGTTTTAGATCAAGATGCTAGACTTGGTGGTGGAACTAACGACGATGGAACACAAACAATCGATGGACAGGTTTCTGACCTATTAACTGTTTACGTATCTGTGCCACTTGGTGCAACAGGTGCTTATGCTAGATTAGGTTACAATACAGCTACCTTAGATACTAGAGAAACTCTTACTACTGGATCTACATATTCAAGTGTTGATATGACTGGAACTCAGTTAGGAGTTGGTTACATGGGTAACATTGGTGAAAGAGCTTTCTATAGAATAGAAGGTAATTACAATGCATGGGAAGATATAGCTGTAAATGGTTCTGAAGTTGGTGGAACTGCTGGTTCTTTCAATAAAATCGATGCTAAAATAACTGGTGCTTCTGCAAGATTAGCAGTTGGTATGGCATTTTAGTATTACTTAATTATTTTAAAAAAGCCCTCTTAGGAGGGCTTTTTTTTTGCCTAAAATAAAAATCATTATTGTTATACTATTAAAATATGAAATTAGGATTCATTGGAACAGGAAAGATTGCATCTTCAGTAATAACAGGAATCTTTAGTTCAAAAATAACTTTTATAAAGATACTAATTTCTTCAAGAAATAAACTAATTGCAACAAAGCTTAAAAAAAAATTTACGAAAATAATTATAGCAAAAAATAACCAAGAAATAGTTGATAATTGTGATTGGGTTTTTTTATCAATTACACCATCAGTAGGGCAAAAAATTATTAAAGAACTTAAATTTAAGTCTACACAAACTATTATTAGCTTTATATCTACAATTACTTTAATGGATTTAAAAAAAGCTATTAAAGTTAAAGCAAAAATTATAAGAGCAATACCTTTACCCCCGATTTCATTGAAAAAAGGGCCAGTACCTATCTGCCCTCCTAACAAAAAAGTTAAAAATTTTTTTAATAAGATAGGAACAACAGTTGAAATTAAAAATGAAAAATCTTCAATTAATTTCTGGTCTGCATCAGGAATGATGGCTTCTTTTTATGAATTGTTAAGAGTGATGACTGACTGGTTGGTAAAAAGAGGAGTTAAAAGAGATATTGCGCAAAAATATGTAACCTCTTTATTTCTAGCACTATCAGAAGACGCAGTGTTTAATTCAAAGAAAGATTTGAAACATTTAGTAAAAGAATCTCAAACTCCTAAAGGATTAAATGAGCAAGGTGTGAAAGAATTAACAAAAGCTGGTTTTTATAAATCTTTTGAAAAGACACTCAACAATATACATAAAAGGTTAAATAAATAAAATTTCATGGATCAACAACAGAATATTTTACAAATTGAAAATTTATCAAAATATTTTGGAGGTTTAGCAGCAGTTTTAGATTGCTCTTTAAAAATTAAAAAAGGATCTATTACAGGTATTATAGGACCTAATGGATCAGGCAAAACTACCTTATTCAATTTAATTGCTGGAAATTTAAAATCTTCTCAAGGAAAAGTATTATTTAATGATGAAGATGTAACTGACGTTCCATCATATGAATTATTTTCTAAAGGTATTTTAAGAACATTTCAAATAGCACATGAGTTTACTAATCTTTCTGTACTTGAAAATTTGATGATGGTACCAGCAAATCAATCAGGTGAAAATCTAATGACAGCTTTACTAAAACCTACTTTAGTTAGAACAGAAGAGTTAGCTGTAAAACAAAAGGCTCAAGATGTGGTTGATTTTTTAAATCTTACTCATTTAAAAAACGAATTAGCTGGAAATTTATCAGGTGGTCAAAAAAAATTATTAGAACTTGGAAGAACAATGATGGTTGATGCTAAATTAGTATTACTTGATGAAGTAGGAGCAGGAGTTAATAGAACGCTACTTAAAGATCTTGGTACTGCAATTCTTAAATTGAATAAGGAAGAAGGATATACATTTTGTATGATTGAACATGATATGGAATTTATAAGCAGGCTATGTAACCCAGTTATTGTTATGGCAGAAGGTTCAGTTTTATTTGAAGGAACTGCTGAGGATGCAAAGAAAGATGAAAAAGTTATCGAAAGTTATTTAGGTAGAGGATCAAAGCTAAAGGATGAAAACTAATGGCTTTTTTTGAAGGTCTAAAAATGACAGGTGGTTATGGAAATGGACCTGATATTATTAACTCTTGTTCAGTTGATGTGAATAGAGGTGAAATAGTTTCTATACTTGGACCTAATGGAGCGGGCAAATCAACAGCAATGAAAGCTCTACTAGGACTTTTAAATTTAAAATCAGGCTCTGTTATAATTGATGGTAAAAATATTTCAAAACTTTCTCCACAGGATAGAGTGAAAGAAGGTATTTCATTTGTACCACAAACTAAAAATGTATTCTCTGGAATGAGTGTTGAAGAAAATTTAGAGATGGGAGCTTATTTAAGAGAAGATAGTTATCAAAATATTATAGAAGAAATTTATGAATTATTTCCAATACTTAGAGAAAAAAGAAATCAATTAGTTGGAGAATTATCTGGAGGTCAAAGACAGCAGGTAGCTCTTGGTAGAGCATTAATGATAAAACCATCTGTGTTAATGTTAGATGAGCCTACTGCTGGAGTTTCCCCCATAGTAATGGATGAATTATTTGATCATATAATTAAAGTGAAAAGAACCAATGTTGCAATTTTAATGGTTGAACAAAATGCTAAGCAAGCACTTAATATTTCTGATCGAGGATATGTATTAGTTACAGGTGAAAATAAATACTCAGGAACAGGAAAAGAATTATTAAATGACCCAAGAGTAAGAAGCTCTTTTTTAGGTGGATAATATGGAATTTTTAAACGCAATTATATTATTATTAAATTACATTTTTATGCCAGCACTTACATATGGCTCACAACTAGCGCTCGGTGCAATATTTGTTACTTTAATTTATGGAATTTTAAGATTTGCTAATTTTGCAACTGGAGACATGATGGCTTTTGGTACAATGGTTACTATTTTAATTACTTGGTACTTTCAATCAATTGGTATTTCTTTAGGTGTTTTACCAACAGCTCTTATTGCTATCCCTTTTGCTATAATTTTTATGATTGGTTATATGCTCTTTATAGATAAATTTGTATTTAGATATTATAGAGTTCAAAAAAGCCCACCAGTTCAGCTTGCAATGGTTAGTATTGGTGTAATGTTTGTAACTCAAGCTGTAGTAAGAATAATAATTGGGCCTGCTGACAGAAGATTTTTCGATGGAGAAAAATTTATTATTAAAGCTGGTGAATTTAAAGAGATGACAGGACTTAATGAAGGTTTGGCTATTAAATCTAGTCAGGTTATAACAATATTTGTAACACTTTTATTAGTTTCAATTTTATTTTGGTTTTTAAATAAGACTAAAACAGGAAAAAGCATGCGTGCTTACTCAGACAACGAAGACTTAGCTTTATTATCTGGGATAGATCCAAAAAGAGTAGTTATGATTACTTGGATTATAGCTGGTATTTTAGCAACTATTGGTGGTGCTTTGTATGGTTTGGACAAAAGTTTTAAACCATTTACCTACTTTAATAATATGCTACCAATTTTTGCTGCTGCAATTGTTGGAGGTATTGGAAACCCTTTTGGAGCATTTTTAGGTGGATATGTGATAGCTTTTTCAGAAATATTCCTCACTTATGCTTATAAAAAATTTTTTATGTACATTTTACCAGAAAGTATGGAGCCAGAAACATTAATGCAATTATTATCAACAGATTATAAGTTTGCCGTATCATTTTCTATACTGGTGATTGTCTTACTTTATAGACCAAATGGAATATTTAAAGGGAAAGTATTGTGAGAAAGTACCTAAACGTAATTACAGCATATACCATAATGATGGGTTTAATTATCTTAGTTGGAATATTTCAATCATGGAATGTTGCTCTATCAATTTTTAATATGTGTTTAATTTCTGCAGTGATGACCATGGGTGCAAATATTCAATGGGGATACGCAGGTCTAATTAATTTTGGTCTCATGGGTTATGCGGCATTGGGTGGATTGGCTGCAGTCTTAATATCAGCTGAGCCAGTGCAAGAAGCATGGGTTGCGGGGGGGTTTAATATTTTAATGTGTTTATGGTTAATAGTAGCTATGATATTTGCAATACGTTTTCTATTAAAAAATTTTGAAAAATCAAAATTTAGAACTTATGGTATTGCTGCAATTATTATTGCTGGAATTATTATTATAAGAATAACATCAGAGTCAAGTATTGAAGCTATTGAAAGTGTTAACCCTGCAACAACAGGGTTTCTTGGTGGATTAGGACTGCCAATTATGCTCTCTTGGATAGTAGGTGCCTTCTTTGCTGCAGGCCTAGCTTTTATAGTAGGTAAAGTTGCTCTAGGATTACGTGCTGATTATTTAGCTATTGCGACATTGCTTATATCAGAAATAGTCATAGCTATTATTAAACATGAAGATTGGTTAACACGTGGAGTTAAAAATGTAATTGGACTAGATCGACCAGTACCTTACGAAATTGAACTACAAACTAAAGAATGGTTTATAAATTTAGTTGCGAAATTTAATTCTGGCAAATTAGATTTAATCGCAAACATATTAAATAAACAAGTGGCTCTTAATCAATTAGTCATTGAAGGATCGTCAGTTTTTGTAAAACTTTGCTATTCAGGATTATTTTTAATTGTTGTAATAGCTTTATTAATAGTTACTCAAAAAGCTCTTTATTCTCCATGGGGAAGAATGATGCGAGCTATACGAGACAATGAAGAAGCAGCAAACGCTATGGGAAAAAATGTTGTTAAACAGCATTTGTTAATTTTTATTTTAGGCTCAGCTATTGTTGGAATAGCTGGCGCCATGTTAGTTACTCAAGATGGTTTGTTTACACCCGGTAGCTATAGACCAATGAGATATACTTTCTTGATTTGGGTTATGGTTATTGTTGGAGGAAGTGGTAATAATTTTGGAGCAATTTTAGGAGGTTTTGCAGTTTGGTTTTTATGGATTGAGGCTGCGCCAATAGCATTATTCTTAATTAATCTGTTTACAACAGGTTTAGCAGATACACATTCACTAAAGATTCATTTAATTGAAAGCGTTCCATACTTTAGATACTTAATGATGGGCATGGGTCTTTTATTGATCATGAGGTACCGACCAAAAGGTATACTTCCTGAGAAAATAGAAATAAAATAAAAACATTATGAAATATATTATACTTGGAGCTGCAGTGGCTTGGGCCATGTACATTGGTGATAAATATTTTTTTTAATGAATAAAAATTTATGGTTGTTGATTTTAAGTCAGGTTTTTGCTTTTACAGCAGCACCTGTAACAGTTTTTTTAAGTGGAATAATTGGCTCTCAATTTAGTCCAGTAAAATCTTTAGCAACTCTACCGATGGCCTTATCAATTGTAGGTATAGCTATTTTTGCAATTTTTGCAGCAAAGGTCATGAGTATAATTGGACGTAGAGCAGGCTTTATGTTTGCTTCTGTATTAAGTTCCTTGTCATCTATTTTAGCCGCTTATTCAATAATTAATGAAAGTTTTATTCTTTTTAATTTTTCATGTTTTTTACTGGGCGCTGGAGTAGCTTTTAGTCATCAATATCGTTTTGCAGCTGTTGAAACAGTAAAAAAAGATATGGCGCCTAAAGCAATATCAATAATATTATTAGCAGGAATAGGTTCAGCTTTTATAGGACCAAATGTTGCTAACATAACAAAGGATATTATAGCTGAACATTTATATGCTGGATCTTATATTGCGCTTGCAGCTTTAACTCTAACTTCAACAATTTTTTTATTATTTTATAAAGATGGGCATAAACCAAATAGTATTAACAAAAAAATCAAACGTAGTTATTTAGAGTTAATTTCTCAACCAAGATTTTTACAAGCTTTAGTGGCTTCAGCATTTGCTTATGCTGTGATGTCATTTTTAATGACTGCAACCCCAATAAGTATGCATGTAATGGAAAAAATAAGTTTAACTAAAACAGGGTTTGTAATTCAGCTTCACATCGCAGCAATGTTTTTACCATCACTAGTTACAGGTAATTTGATAAGAAAATTTGGTCACAGTAAAATAATGTATGCAGGTGTTGCCTTATTCCTAATAACAATTTTAACAAGCTTGTTTGAGCAAAACTTTGTTAATTACTTAATTGCTCTAATATTTTTAGGATTTGGCTGGAATTTTTTATTTATATCTGGAACAAGTTTATTAGTTTTATCTTATAGAGAAAATGAAAAATTTAAAGCACAAGGCTTTAATGATCTAATTGTTTACTCTATCCAAGCAATAGCAAGTTTATCAGCAGGAGTTTTCTTAACATTAACAAGCTGGAAAACAATGAATTTAATTTGTTTAATCTTTTTAACTATAATTATTTTATCAACATTAAGAGCAGATTTTAAAGAAAGAAGATAAGATGGATTTTTTATCCTATTTTCAACTTAGTTTAATAGAAATTTATTATGTAATTTTTATAGTATTTATTGCATCTATAATACGAGGCTTTAATGGTTTTGGTTTTTCTGCAATATGTATATCTGGCTTTTCTTTTATACTTCCAGCTATTGAAATAGTTCCAATCATCCTAGCGTTAGAGGTAGTTATTAGTATTTTTATGGTTCCATATATTTGGAACAAAATCGACTGGAGATTTGTTTTTAAAATATTATTAGGAATAATAATTGGATCTCCAATTGGCCTTTATTTATTGAAGTATTTAGATCCACAAATAACTCATTTATCTGTTTGTTTATTAATAATATTTTTTTCAATTTTATTAATGAAAGGATTTTCTAATCAAAAAATTAATAATAATTATGGAAAATTTTTTACTGGTATAATTTCTGGAGCACTAAATGGACTTACAACATTAGGTGGTATGCCAGTGGCACTTTTTTTATTAATTACAAGTATTCAGCCAGCGATAATAAGAGGTTCGTTGGCAGCTTTATTTTTTTTAACAGATATATACGTATTTGTTCTAAGTTTTTTTTCAGGAATTGTTGATGTGACAACAATTTATAGAATAATTCCATTAATTATAATTTTACCAATAGGAGTTTTTATTGGGAATAAATTTTTTGTTAAGAGTAAGGAAGAAACTTATAGAAAAGTTGTATTTTATTTCCTAATAATTATTTCAATTACTGGAATTTTAAAAATTATGAGTAATTTTTAAATAAAAAAAACCCTCAGCAATTTTCACTGCTAAGGGTTTTAAAATTAAGATATTAATTATCTTTGTTTTTTGTTTTTAAATTTTCCACCTTTGATTTCTTTTTCTAAGAAAGAACCTTCAGCTTCACCTACACTAGTAAAAGTAACTCCAGTTGCACCTTCGTAGTCAACTTTTTTACCTTTAGCTAGTAAGTCTAAACCTTTTTTAAGTTCACCTGGATAAATCTTAGTTCCAGGACCATTAGCAACATCCATTACATTTTTAGCAATAGAAGCTCTATCAGCTGATCCACCAGCTTGCATTGCAAGAACGATTAGAGCTGCTGCATCGTATGATTCACCTGTATAAGGCCCAGACGAGTCAATACCAGCAGCTTTTGCTACAGTTGTAAAAGTACCTGCTGTTTTTTTATTCATTGAACCAGGCATTGAACCAAAAGATTTATTTAAGTCTTTTCCAAAAGCTTCAGTTAATGAATCACCGATCATACCGTCAGATAAAATAAATTTATCAAATGCACCAGAGTCTAAAGAACCTTGTATAATTCCTTTTCCACCTTGGTCTAGGTAGCCGATTACAGCTATTGCATCACCACCTGCTGCAGCTAAAGTAGCTACTTCAGATGAGTAATCTGCTTTTCCATCTTCGTGAGCAGAAACAGTTGTTACTTTAATGCCATGAGCCTCTACTGCTGCTTTGTAAACATCAGCTAAACCTTTTCCATAGTCATTATTTGTGTAAGTAATAGCAACACTCTTAATTCTTCTATCCTTTGTAATATTAGCTAAAACTTGTCCACCTCTAGCATCAGAAGGAGCTGTTCTGAAAAAGAACCCTTTATCATCTAAACTTGTAAGTCCTGGTGATGTTGCAGATGGTGAAATCATAACTACACCATTTGGAACAGCAACGTTTGACGCAATAGCACCAGTTACACCTGAACAGTCAGCACCCATAATAGCCGCTACACCTTGTGCAATAACACCTTCAGCTGCTGTAGTTGCTGCCGCTGAGTCAACACAAGTTGAATCTGCTCTTACTACTGAAATAGTTTCTCCACCTAGTAGTGAACCTGAATCAGAAGCTTCTTTAAAAGCAAGTTCCGCAGATGCAGCCATAGCTGGTGTTAGAGATTCAATAGGACCAGTAAATCCTAATATGATTCCCATTTTAACCTCTGCGAATGTACTCGTTGTAAATGTTGAAACGAATATAAATGCAGCAATAAATAGTTTTTTCATTATTTTCCTCTTTGATTGTTAACAATTTATAAAAAGATGATTAAATTACGATTAATCTAAAAATTCAATGGGTAAATTATCTTATTTTACTGAGTAAAAAGACCGAACTTAGGACAATTATACTACCAATAAGGAACAAGATCGTTGGAATTTCTCCAAATATTAAAAAAGTTAGTCCGATCCCAAAAATTGGAAATAAAGAGTAAGAAGGAAAAATTTGACCAACAGTATAAAATTTATAGAGATAGAACATCAGTAAGTGAGCACCTAAAGAAACAACAATTGCTTGATAGGAAATTAACAACCAAGAGTTAAAATTAATAGATGAAATATTACTGAGTGTATCACCCTCAATAAAATAAGAGACTATTAATAAAATTGAAAAACCAAACAATCCTGTAAAAGCATTAGTTAAGCTTATGTCCAAGCTTCTTAGCTTTCTTGAATACACTTGAGCTAAACCAAAAGATAGAGCCATTAAACCCGCATAAAACAATCCTAAAAGATTATTAGTCAATTTTGGATCAAAAAATATTATTAAGATGCCAATAAATGAAGTAAAAATTAATATCCATTTTTTTGAACTTATATTTTCATCTAATATTATAGCGCTAGCTAAAATTCCAAAAGGAATTGCAAGTTGTGAGCCTACTATGACTGGAGATATAATTGATGAATAATAAAGTGATAAAGTCATAAATGAGTAGACCAAAACACCCATAGAAATAGAGAAAGCTATTAATGATGGGATATATTTTTTCTCTGGTATTTTAAATCTCCAAAAAGGTATTAATAAAATCAAAACCAATCCCATTCTAAGCGATGCCATTAGAATTGGAGGAACAGAGTCATTTAAGACTAATTTTGTTATAGGGAAAGCACTTCCATGAGCTACTGCTATAAAAAGTAAAATTAACAAATGTTTTAAAGGCAATCCATTATCCCATTGTAAATGGGTCAGTCATCGGTTTATCCGAAGAATTATACCATGTAGTTTTTATTCTCGTATATTCTTTAATAGACTCGATGCCAGCTTCTTTACCGTAACCACTATCTTTAATGCCTCCAAATGGCGCCATTGGTGAAATTAATCTATAAGTGTTTACAAATACTATTCCTGCTCTTACTGCTTTAGAAACCCTCATACCTCTTCCAAGGTTTGCTGTATAAACCCCCGAAGATAAACCATATTTGTTATCATTCATTTGTTTAATTGCTTCATCTTCAGTCTCAAATTTCATCACAGATAATACTGGACCAAATAATTCATTTTCAGCTGTAGGTAAATTGTGATTTTTACATTCAATTATTGTAGCTGGGAAATAATACCCTTTATTTGATATGCTAGATCTTTTTCCTCCACATCTAATCTTTCCACCTTGTTCAATAGTTGCTTTGATATTTTTTTCAATATTTTCTAATTGTTTAAAGCTATTTAAAGGGCCCATTTGAGTATCTTTATCCATAGGGGCTCCTAGTTTTATTTTCTCTGCTTTAGCTACTAATTTGTTTAAAAATTCATCATATATATCTGATTGAATATAAAGTCTTGATCCCGCAATACAACTTTGGCCGCTTGCACCAAAAATTCCAGCAGTAATTCCATTAAGTGCATTTTCTTGTTCGGCATCATTAAATACTACAACAGGACTTTTTCCACCAAGTTCTAAACTTACTTGAGATAAATTTTCAGCAGAATTTTTTACAATATGTTTTGCAGTTTCAGGACCACCTGTAAAAGCAATTCTTTCTACAAGATCGTGTGTAGTTAAAGCTTTACCACAAGGATCACCCAAACCAGTAATTACATTTACAACACCTTTAGGAAACCCAGATTTTTCAATTAATTTTGCAAATTCTAATAAAGTAACTGGAGCAAGTTCTGATGCCTTTATAACCACTGTATTTCCCATAGCTAAAGCAGGTGCAAGTTTTACTGCTGTTAATAACATTTGAGAATTCCATGGAATGATTGCAGCAATAACACCAATAGGTATTCTAGTTGTTGTTACTTGCATATCTGGTTTATCTATTGGAACAACAGTCCCTTCAACTTTATCTGCAAGCCCTGCAAAATAATCATAATATTCTGCTATATAATTAGCTTGTGATTTAGTTTCTCTAAAAATTTTTCCCGTATCTTTAGTTTCGATAGTACCAAGATGTTCAGCATTATCTCTTAATTGATTTGCTAGCGACCTTAAATATTTTGCTCTATCTCGAGGATGTAGGTTGGACCATGATTTTTCAAAAGCATTTTGTGCAGCCTTAACTGCTTTATCAACATCTTTCATACTTGCCCCTGGTACAGTTGCCCAAACTTCATTATTTTCTGGGTTTAAAGTTTCAATAGTTTTACCAGACTCAGAGTCAATCCATTGACCATCTATAAACATTTTAAATTTTTGAATTTTTGTCATTTAATTATTAATAAAATTTTTAAGATTTATATTAACATCATCTGCATACTCTATACTACAAAGATGTTTTCCATTACTTATCTTGGTAAAACTTGAATTTATTAAATCATTACATAAGGATTTTGACATTTCAACTGTTGAACCTGAGTCATCTGACCCTGTCATCACAAGAGTTTTAGTTTTTATACTTTTAATTATATTTATATCATCTTGATGATATGCAAATAATTTATAGGCTTTTAAGAAATTTAAATGATCTTCACCGTCTTTGGTCAAAATTTTTATAAATCGATCATAAATTTCTGGATGATCATTTAAATATTTATCAGTGAACCATCTTTTTAGTGCTTGTTTTGAAATAGGTTTATTCAACTTAGCTTGCTCAAATCTTTCTATAACTAAAGCCTTTTGTTCAGAACTTCTTTTGTATGTAGTTCCAAGCACTGTTAAAGTTTTTAATTTATCTTGGAATTTTGAAGCAAAGTCTAATGCTATCAATGAACCTAGAGAAAATCCAATGAGGTGAATTTTATCTACTTTTAAAAATTTTATTAAATCATCTAATTGGTTTGAAAAATCATCTAAAGTAATCTCTTCTTTATTAAAAGGAGTTTTTCCGTGACCTAACAAATCATAAGTAATTATTGAATTATTTTTTAAAGAATTAATTTGAGGTTCCCACATTTTATGATCTAACCCAACACCATGAATAAATACTAATGGGTCTGTGTTATTATCAACGAATAAATGATAATTTTGATTTGGATCAAAATTGTGAGGCATTAATTTATTTAGGGTCTAGTCCCATTTCCTTCATATCTTGATATCTGTCACCAGTTCTTGCATGTGCTCTGCCACTTGAGGCTCCACCGATAGCAATAACAATTTCATCATCAAAAGGAGCATCATGTATAGTAAATTCATGAGTTAGATAATAAGGTCTTAAACCAGAATCTGTTTTGTGCATCATTGGAATAGACATCTTTGATCCAGCAGGACCTCTTGTATTGGTAAAGCTTAAATAGGATGTTCCACCAACAGCATCTCTAAATTTATTTCCAAATCTTAATGTGTGAATAAATGCTGATGCATGTTCAATTTCTCCGTTAAGTCCAACAGTACCAGCTTTGCCATAGGCTAGAATTTTTTCAGGTGATCCAATCTCTTTTATAAGTTCTGGAACTAAAATATCACCCAACTTGGGAGCTAAATCCAAAATAATTGGTTTAAGATCTTCAACAAAACCTTTTCCGTACCATGGATTTTTAAAAACAGCTGCAACTGAAACAAGTAGAACAGGTTCTTTAGCTTCTTTACCTCCCTCAATAAAAGTTTTGTCTACAAATTTAGTAAACTTTCTAAGTTCAAGTTTCATTAGCTTGCTATTTCTATATTTGAATTATCTAAATTAATCTTGGGTATTACCTCATCATTAAACAGCTTTATACTTCTCATGCAATCGTCATGATCTATTCCAGGAAAATTAGACCAAACTTGAAGATTTTGTAAGTTTAACTCAGATTTTAATTCATTTATTTTATTTACAACATACTCAGGTGTTCCAAATAATAAATTTCTTTTATGTAGAAAGTCATAATTAAGTAAATCTAATTTATGTTTTGTCTCTGGCAATTCTTCACCTGGATCCATATGATTACCTAGACCTCTCCAGTGACAAACCCATTTCATATAGCTAATAATATGTTCACCAGCTAATTTTTCAGCTTCTTCCATAGTTTCTGCAACAAACATATCTCTAACCAAAGATACACCTTCCCCAAGTGGCACATCTCTATTTTCAACTTTAGATTTTGCATCTCTATAAATTTCAAATCTACCCTTTAAAGCTTTTACAGTTGGAATCCACATTATGGTATTTAATCCGTTTTGAGCAGCCCATTCAATTGATCTTGCTCCATCAACAACTTGCCATATAGGAGGATGAGGTTGTTGTTTTGGTTTTGGTACAATACTAATCTTTTTAATTTCATTAGTTTTTGTATCTAGAAATTCTTCACTAGGTGGACTCATATCGTGTTGCCAATTAAAACCAGGAGTAGGGTAGTTATAAAATTCACCCTTATGACTAAAAAATTTTTCAGTCCAAGCTTTTTTCATAATTGTTAAAGATTCATCAAACAACCTAAAATTTTTTGCCTGATCTTTTAGATCGGCTTCTTTGTTCATGTTGATAGCTTCTCTTCCATAAATTCCTCTTCCAATACCAACGTCAACTCTCCCCCCCGACAATTGATCTAATAAAGCTATGTCTTCTGCAAGACGTATAGGATTATGAAAAGTAATTACATTGCAAGCTTGACCAATTCTAATTTGTTTGGTTCTGGCTGCAGCATCAACACCCATCATTAATGGGTTAGTACAAGATTCCATTCCTTCATGATTAAAGTGATGTTCGGTATACCAAATTGATTCCCAATTATTTTCATCACAAAAAGTTGTGATTTCTTTAGTTTCGTTTAATAATTGATCGTATGGTTTATGATCCCAGTTTGTAGTGTTACAAAAATATCCAAATTTCATTCAAACCTCCTCAAATAATTAAATTTAAAGACGACTGATCCCACTTTCGTATTCTTTAGTACCGTTTAAACCTTAAGTAACGACGAGTTATGTACGCTTTTATTAAACTCTATTTTAACTAGACTCCTTATTCAATATATATTTAATCAAAATATTGCAGATAATTTATGAAATTAAACAAGGTTGAACCAAAATACATATCAAAATCCAATCCAAGAATTGGCCTTATAACACTTGGTAGCGATTTTAGAATTGAAAAAGATTTTAATAACGTGATTTATGGAAGAGATATTGATCTCTATGTAAATAGAATTCATTGTTATAATCCACTGACAAATGAAACTTTAGCAAAAATGTCAAATGACATTACAGAGGTTACAAAAGATATTTTACCAGATCAAAAAATAGATTGTGTAGCGTATGGCTGCACGTCTGGAACAGTTGCAGCTGGATATGATGTAATAAAAGAAAAAGTAAATTTGGCTAAACCAGAAACAAAAGTAACAACACCAATAACTGCAGCTATTAAAGCATTAAATAAATTAGACATTAATAAAATATCTATTTTTACACCTTATACAAAAACAATAAATGATTCTGTTGTTGGTTATTTTAAAAAAGAAAATATTAAAGTTAATTCTTTAACATATTTTGATATTGACTCTGATTTAGATATTGGAAAAGTTGATGAAGATCATTTATTTGATGTCTTATCAAAAATAGATCTTGAAGATAGTGAGGCGTTATTTGTTTCGTGTACAGCTTTACCAGTATTATCTATAATTGATAAATTAGAAAAAAAACTAAATAAAATTATTCTATCAAGTAATCAAACTTTAATCTGGGACTCGCTCAATGAAATTAATTATAAAGAAAAGATTGAAGGTTTTGGAAAATTATTTAATAGTTAAGCTATATGAATTTTAGTAAAGAAGAATACAAAGCCAGATTAAAAAAAGTTCAAAGCTCAATGCAAGAAAAAGGTATAGAGCTATTAATTTCAAGTGATACAGCAAATATGAACTATTTAACTGGCTATGATGCTTGGTCATTTTATTATGCTCAAGCTGTAATTGTGCATGTAAATGCTGATGAGCCATTATGCTGGGTTAGAAAACAAGATTCAGGTGGAGCTTATATAAAAACTTATTTAAAAAATGAAAATATTTTAGTTTATGATGAAAAATATATTCATACTTGGCCACTTCATCCTTATGATAATCTTGTAGAAATTATTAAAGAGAGAAAATGGGACAAACTTACAATAGGGTTAGAAATGGATAGTCATTACTTTACAGCTTATTGTTATGAAAAAATGAAACAAGGGCTACCAAATGTAAAACTAAAAGATTCTGAAAGATTAGTTAACTGGGCAAGAGTAGTTAAATCAAATGCTGAGATTGAACTTATGAAATCGGCAGCAATAATTTCACAGAAGGGAATGCAAGCGGCATTTGATGTAATAAACCCAGGTGTCAGGCAATGCGATGCCGTAGGAGAAATTCAAAAAGCATTATTTTATGGAACTCCAGAATTTGGGGGTGAGTATTCAAGTATTGCAACGCTACTTCCAACAGGAAAAGGTACTTCAGCATCACATTTAACAGCAACACAAGATAAGTTTATTGAGGGTGAGGCTACAATTATTGAACTTTCAGGGGTATATCAAAGGTACCATTGCCCAATGGCTAGAACAGTTTTACTTGGAAAGCCTGATCAAAAGAAAATTGACACTATGAATAAAACAAATGAAGCTCTTCAAGCTGGAATAGATGCTGCAAAACCTGGGCAAACAGCAAATGACGTTGCGCAAGCTTTTTGGAAAATTCTAGATAAATATGGAATAGAAAAAACCTCTAGAACTGGGTATTCAATAGGAATTGGTTATCCACCTGATTGGGGCGAACATACTTTAAATATATCAAAAGGTGATATGACTATTCTAGAGCCAAACGTTACTTTTCACATGATTGCAGTAATGCAATTTGGAGAGTGGGGTGTTGAAGCATCTGAAGCGATACGAATAACTGACAATGGGTGCGCGTTATTCTGTAATTTCCCAAAAGATTTACACGTTAAATAGTTGAAATAAAAAAACTTGATAAAAAACTCAACAAATGTTTTAAATCTAAAAAAAATTATGTCTAAAAATAATGAATTTGTTAAATTTGATAATGTAGACAAGAGCTATGATGGAAAAATCTTAGTTGTTAAGGGTTTACAGCTAGATATTGCTGAAGGTGAATTTGTAACAATGTTAGGACCCTCTGGTTCTGGTAAAACAACTTGTTTAATGATGTTAGCAGGTTTTGAGACGCCAACACATGGAGAAATTTATTTAGACGGTAATGCAATTTCAAATATTCCACCTCATAAAAGAGGTATCGGTATGGTTTTTCAAAACTATGCTTTGTTCCCTCATATGACAGTATATGAAAACTTAGCTTTTCCACTGAGAGTTAGAAAAATTCCAAAAGATGAAGCAGATAAAAAAATTGATAAAGCATTATCTATGGTGTCTCTTCAAGGCTTTGAAGCAAGAATGCCAATGCAATTATCTGGAGGACAACAACAACGTGTTGCGGTTGCAAGATCTTTAGTGTTTGATCCACAAGTAGTATTAATGGATGAACCACTTGGAGCTTTAGATAAAAATTTAAGAGAAAGTATGCAGTATGAAATTAAACATATTCATGAAAGTATTGGTGTAACAGTTGTATATGTAACTCATGATCAGACTGAAGCATTAACAATGTCAAGTCGTATTGCAGTATTCAATGATGGTAAAGTTCAGCAACTTTCAAGTCCAGATGAATTATATGAGAGACCTGTAAATTCATTTGTGGCAGAATTTATTGGTGAGAATAATACATTTGGTGGAACAGTTAGTGATATTTCAGGTGACACTTGTAAAGTTAAATTAAATAATGGTACTGAAATTTTAGCAAACCCAATTTCGGTTAAGGCTAAAGGAGAAAAAACAACAGTATCCTTAAGACCTGAACGAGCTTTGATTAACCCAAAAGATAAGATGGATAATAATCATAAGGGCAAAATAGAAGAAGTTATTTATCATGGTGACCATACAAGAGTTAGAATTAATCTATTAGGAAATGATCAATTCATCTTAAAAATTCCGAATAGCACATCTAATTTAGACATTAAATTGGGTAAAGATATTAATGTTGGCTGGAACATTAAAGACAGCAGAGCTTTAGATCCCAAATAAATTTTAAATAATAATCTTAATAAAATAAAGGCAAATTAGCCTTAATTGGCTGTTGACTCATTGAGCTGATATTGTTTTACTTTCACTTTATAAAATAACAAACGTTAACGTTAAATAGGAGAGAAAATGAAAAAATTAAGTAAATTATTACTTGCTCTATCTTTTGTACTTTCTATCACAACTTCAGCATTTGCAGTTACTGTAGTGTCTTGGGGTGGTGCTTATACTGAAAGTCAAAAGTTAGGTTATGGTGATCCTACTGCTAAAAAACTTGGAATACCTGTTAATTGGGTAGACTACACAGGTGGATTATCTGAAATTAAAGCTCAAAAAGAAGCTGGAAAAATCACTTGGGACATCATTGATGTGTACGCAAAAGACACTATCATTGGTTGTGACGAAGGTATTTTTGTTGAATTCGATTTCGACAAAGACTTTGCACCTGCTCCAGATGGAACTAAAGCTTCTGATGACTTCTTTACAGGCATGCCTTCAAAATGTGCAGTTGGAAACATCTTGTACTCTTGGAACTTTGCTTACAACAAGAACAACGTAAAAGGTACTCCAAAATCAGCAAAAGACTTTTTTAATACTAAAAAGTTTCCTGGTAAAAGAGCTATCTACAAAGGCGCAATGTCTAATTTAGAATTAGCTATGGCAGCAGGTACAAAAGCTGGCAAAGGTGGATCTAAGATCTATGACAAACTATCTAAAGATGGTGGAGTTGATGCAGCAGTTGCTAAAATCAAAGCACTATGTACAGATCCAAAAGGTGGATGTGTATTCTGGAATGCTGGAGCTCAGCCACCAGAATTATTAGCTAATGGTGAAGTTATTATGGCTACTGGTTGGAATGGTAGATTCTTCAATGCACAAATGGAAGGAACTCCAATTGTACAAGTATGGGACTCTCAAATTCTTGACTATGAGTATTTCGCTATGGTTAAAGGTGGACCTAACGATGCTAACGGTAAAGCTATGAAAGTTCTTAGAGAAATGACAAGTACTGAAGGTCTAGCAGGAAGTGCTAAGTATATTGCTTACGCTCCTTGGAGAAAATCTTCAATCGCTATCATGGAAGCAGGAGAGCCTTGGTTTAAAGATGGTAAGACTAACATGGTACCACATATGCCAACAGCACCCGCGAACACTAAATCATACATTCTTATGAACCCTGAATTCTGGGCAGATAACCAGGATGAAATTGGTGAAAAATGGGAAGCTATGAAAGCTGGTCTATAATTTAATTATAGATTAAACTTTTATTTTATTTAAAGGGCGGTTATTATATAGCCGCCCTTTTTTATTATGAGCACTGAACAAATTTTATCGTCTGACGGAATACCTTTAGAAATCAGTTTAAAAAAAGCTGAAAGAAAAAATAAAATGAGAGCCATGCTTCTTGTTGGTCCTTTATTTTTATTTCTTTTAATTACCTACATTGTTCCAATTGGAGACATGCTGTTTAGAAGTGTAGACGATCGTATGATCACAGAAAAGCTTCCAAATACTTTTAAAGCTTTAGAACAGTGGGATGGTAAAGAATTACCAGATGAAGAAGTTTATGAAGCATTTTATAATGACTTTTATCCTTTAGCTATGGCAAAAGAATCTGGAAAATTATATCAAAGACTAAACTATGAAAAGTCTGGCTTTAGTAGTGGGTTAAAAAAAACTAATAGAAAAATAAAAAAATTTGAAAAAAGCAATTTTAAAGAACAATTTATGGCGACCCATAAAATTTGGAATAATGTTGAATATTGGATAGCATTAAAAAATACAGCTCCTAATTGGTCTTATGTTAAGTATTTAAAAGGTGTTGATTTAAAATTAGATCAAGACAGAAATATAGTGCATGTAGCAGAAGATAGAAAAATTTATAAAACTTTATGGCTGAGAACCTTGAAAGTAGCTTTCTGGGTTACAATATTTTGTTTCATACTTTCTTATCCAATTGCCCACTTATTAGCTACACTACCAATGAAATACAGTAATTTATTGATGATTTGTGTATTATTACCATTCTGGACATCACTACTTGTAAGAACATCCAGTTGGATGGTTCTTTTACAACAACAAGGACCAATTAATGATTTTATAGTAATGTTAGGATTAACAGCAAATGATGCTCGTCCAGAATTAATGTATAATGTAGTTGGAACATTTGTGGCAATGACCCAAATTTTATTACCATTTATGGTTCTTCCTCTTTACAGTGTGATGAAAACTATATCCCCAAGTTTAATGAGAGCTGGGAAATCATTAGGTGGAACACCTTTTGTTGCATTTAGAAAAGTTTACTTTCCATTAACAGTTCCAGGAATAGGCGCTGGTTCTTTATTGGTGTTTATTTTAGCCATTGGTTATTATATTACACCTGCTTTAGTTGGTGGAGCTAGTGGATCATTAATTAGTAATACAATTGCTTACCATATGAAAAGTTCTCTGGACTGGGCTTTTGCCTCAGCATTAGGAGCAATGTTGCTCGTTGGTGTATTAGCTATTTATTGGATTTATAATAAGTTAGTAGGAATAGATAATATTAAATTAGGATAAATTATGTCACTACCAAGTTACACACCCTGGCACTATAAGATTTGGCATTACACATATTTAACTATATGTGGATTAGTATTTTTCTTTTTGATTGCACCGTTATTTGTAATACTTCCACTTTCATTTAATGCTGAGCAATACATCCATTTTTCAGCGGGAATGATAGCACTTGATCCAGATGCATTTTCATTAAGATGGTATGAAGACATGATATATGGAACTAAAAACCCATGGGGTCTTGCAGCAAAAAATAGTATTATCATTGCTTTCTTTGCAACTATTGGATCAACTATTCTTGGTACTGTAGCTGCATTAGGACTGAGCAGTAGACACATGCCATACAAAGCTGCATTTATGGCTGTATTAATTTCACCAATGATTGTTCCTCTTATTATTTCTGGAACAGCAATATTTTTCTTTATGGCTAAAGCGGGATTAGCTGCTACCTTTACAGGAATTGTTCTAGCTCATATTATTTTAGGGACACCATTTGTAGTAATAACAGTTACCGCAACTCTAACAGGGTTTGATCATAGTGTGACAAGAGCTGCTGCAAGTCTTGGAAGCAATCCTGTCAATACATTTATGAAAGTAACTTTACCATTAATTTTACCAGGTGTTATTTCGGGTGCATTATTTGCATTTGTAACTTCATTTGATGAAGTTGTAGTTGTGATGTTTTTAGCTGGACTTGAAAATACAACGATACCTATTCAAATGTGGGTGGGGCTTAGAGAACAATTGAGTCCAACCATTTTAGCTGTTGCAACCTGTTTGATCATTATGTCAACTTTAATTCTAGTGAGTGCAGAACTTTTGAGAAGACGTTCTGAGAGACTTAGAGGAATTAACAGATAGAATCATAGTTTCCAATTTCATGAATATTAAAAAAGTAGTAGTTATTGGCTCAGGAACCATGGGAAGTGGGATAGCAGCACATCTTTGTAATGCAAATATTCCTGTAACTTTATTAGATTTAAAAACAGAGATTAGTGAAAAAGCGAGAGATAGAATTCACAAATCAAGACCACCACTTTTGTTAGATAAATCCAAAATAAACAACATTAAAGTAGGAAATATTTTAGATAATTTTGATGAGGTTAAAGAGGCAGATTGGGTAGTAGAAGCTGTTGTTGAAAGAATAGATATCAAGCATGATATTTATGAAAAAATATTTAAGGAAAGAAAAAAAGGTGCAATAGTATCCTCAAATACCTCATCTATACCTATCAAGGTTTTATCTGAACATTTATCAGAAGAAGAAAAAAAAGTTTTCTGCATCACTCACTTTTTTAATCCAGTTAGATACATGGGATTATTAGAGATAGTTAAAAATGAAAATAATGATTTAGATAAAATAAATGCATTAAAAGATTTTTGCGAAACAAAACTTGGAAAAGGTGCAATTATTTGTAATGACACTCCAGGTTTTTTAGGAAACAGAATAGGTGTTTTTGCAATGCAAGTTGCAATGACTGAGGCTTTTAAAATGAAACTCAGTATAGAAGAAGCAGATGCTATTTTTGGGAGACCAATGGGTATACCAAAAACAGGTGTGTTTGGTCTTTATGACTTAATTGGTATCGATTTAATGGCAGATGTTTTAAAAAGTTTTATTAAAGAATTATCAGAAAATGATCCTTTCCAAATAGTTGCAAAAGAAATTCCTTTGGTAAAAACGTTAATTGAAACTGGGTATACAGGTAGAAAAGGTAAGGGAGGTTTTTACAGAATTAATAAAACTGGTGAAGTTAAAGTTATGGAAGCAATTAATCTTGAAACTGGAGAGTATTCAGCAAGTAAAAAAATTAATATCAAGTCAGATAAAGTAGATCTCAAAAAATTGATCTCAAGAGAAGATAGGTATGGTGAGTACTCTTGGTCTGTTATTTCTAAGATTATTAAATATGCTTCTTCTTTAGTTCCATCAATTACTAAAGACTTTAATGATATTGATGAAGCAATGAGGTTAGGTTTTAACTGGACTAAAGGTCCATTTGAAATGTTAGAAGAAATTGGAGTAGAAACTTTTTTTAATAAGATTGATAACTTTAAAGGAAATGCTTTTTTAGAAAATTTATCTCAAAATAGAAATCAAGATTTTTATGGATATAGACAAAAATATACTGACATTGAAACATTTGGAAAAGCAAAAAAGAAAGCACTAAGTGTTGATGGAAATAGCTCTGCACGGATATATAGATTTAATGATTATAATATTGTTGAGTTTACCACTAAAGCAAATGCTCTAGATTATGACTCAATGGATGCATTAAAAAAGGCAACAGACAAACCGTTGATTATAATAAATGAAAGTATGCAATTTTCTGCTGGAGTAAACTTGAGTTACACGATGGATTTTGCAAATAAGAATGATTTTAAATCTATAGAAAAATTTATTAGATATTTTCAAGAAACTTGCAAACACCTTAAATACTCTAATCATCCAGTTGTATCCGCACCATCCGGATTAACACTTGGTGGAGGATTTGAGGTTATGGTTCAAAGTAATTTTGTAGCCTCACATACAAATATTGTAGTTGGATTAGTGGAAACAATAGTTGGATTAATACCTGCTGGAGGAGGATGTAAGGAAATGTTAGCAAGATGGCTTGATACAGATGAAGCTAAAAATGATCCTCATTATGCCCCTCTTAAAGTATTTGATATTATTGGGTATGGAAAAACTGCTACTTCACCAGTTGAGGCAGAACCATTAAAATATTTAAAACCTGAAGATAAAAAAATAATGAACAGAAATAGTTTGCTTGAGGTTTCAAAAAAAATCTTAGATGACAATAAAGAATTTAAAGTCCCATCAGAGACGAAATTTAAACTACCAGGAAAAAAAGTTTTAGTAGAAATGAATAAAATTCTAGAAAAGCTTTACAATGAAAAAGTAATTCGTGAGCATGGTGTTACAGTTGCTAAGGAATTAGCACATGTCTTGAGTGGGGGAGACACAACTATTGATAAAACTTTATCGGAAGATGATTTATTTAAATTAGAATTAGATGCATTTATGAGATTAATCGAGACAAAAGAAACTCAAGATAGAATTAAACATACACTAGCAACAGGAAAACCTTTAATTAACTAATATCTTTCGTCTTCTTTTTTCTTTATCTCATTTTCTAATATTTCTTCTTTCTTTTCCTCTATCACTTCTTCTTTTTTAAATTCTATTATTTTTTCATTTTCTTCTTTTTCTCTAATTAGCTGGTCATTAAACTTTTTAAGCAATTCTTCTTCTTTTGCTATTTGTTCCTTATCAAATTTTCTTTCCCACTCTTTTATTCTCTCTTCTTCATCTTTAATTCTTTTCTCTTCAAGAATTCTAGCTTGAATTATTTTTTGTTCCTTTAAATTTTCTAATCTTATTTCTTCTTCTTTTAATTGTAATTCTTCTTGAATTTTTCTTTGATTCAGGTCATTTAATCTCAATTCCTTAAGTTCTTCTATTTCTAATTGTTCTTTTATTCTAAGTTGTTTTTCTTTTTCTCTTAACTCATCAGCTTCTTTTAATATTTTTATTTCTTTTGCTCTTAATCTTTCAACCTCATCATTTTTTATATTTTGTTCAATTTCTTCAAGTTTTTGTTTTTGATAATTTAATTTATGTTCTTCTTCTTTTAATCTTTGCTCATCTTTTTTTTGTTTATCAATCTCAATATTCTTTAATCTTTCTTCCTCATCTTTCATTTTCTGTTTAGCATCACGGGCATTCTGTCTCTCAAGAGCCATTAATTTATCATTTTCGATTTTGGCTTTTTGTTGCTCTTGTCTTATTTTTTGTTTTTCAAAAAAATTTAATCTTAGTTTTTCTTCTTTTAATTTTAAATCATCTTGTCTTACTTTTTCCTCTTCTTCGTCTCTTAGTTTTTGTTCTTCAGCCTTAATTCTTTGAGCTTCAAGTTTAATTTTCTTTCTTTCAATTTGCTGTTGTTGTTTTATATTTTTAACTTTCAGCTTTTCTTTTTTTTCTATTCTTTGTTTTTCTTCCTTAATTAGATTTAATTCATTTTGTTTAATTAACCTTATTTCTTCATTTTTTTGTTTTTCTTGTTCTAATTTTTCTTTTTTTAATTCTTTAATTTTTTCTTCTTTTAATAATTTGATTCTATACAGTTCTTTTTGTTTAGCTCTTTCTTTGAATTTATTGTATTTTTTTATTAAAGATGATGATGTGAATTTTGTTAATTTTTCTATATTAATCTTTTTTAAAATTTTTAAGGGTTGTTCAATTAACTTATTTCTGCTCTGATTAATTTTTTTACTAATTGTGCTTTTAAGGACTTTTTTCACAACACTATCTCATCAATTTTTGTTTAATAATAATAGTATTAGAGTGGCTATAATGGGTTCAACTTGAGATTTTATCTCTTATTAATTAAGCATTTTAAACCAATTAATGAAGTCAGGTCTTAAAATATATTCCGATCTTCTGTCAGATTTTATTTTTTTTAGGACTTCTAACCCATAAAGAACTCTACCGACAGGAGTATACTCTCCTTCAAATAAGGGTTCATCCTGTAAGATTATAAAAAATTGACTATCTTCAGTGTCGTTCTTAAATGTTCGAGCTAATCCAACACTTCCTTTGGTATAATTAAAGTTATTGTCAATTTCTGATTTAATTGTACCTAAATCTGATTTGCCAGTACCAATTTTTCCATAATCTAATTTTCCTTTTTTTCCAAATTCCAAGTCACCTGCTTGAATAAGTTTGTTTTCAATTACCCTATGAAAAGCAATATTTTCATAAGCATTGGATCTAATTAAAGTTACAAATCTTTGGACGGCATTAGGTGAAATATTTGGGTAAAGTTCTATAATTACATTTCCACAAGGTGCATTTAAAATTGCAATATTGTCTGGATTCTTAAAAGTAATATTCTTTGGGTCAATATTTTTAACAAATAAACATTTATTTTTAACTATATAATATGTGCAGAAAGTTGTGATACCTAAAAAAATTAAAAAAATAAAAATAAATTTTTCAGATTTAGAAGCTTTAATTTTTTTTATCATTAAAAAGTAAATGAACTATCTATTTCTTTTATTCTATTTTTAATATATGAAATTTTATTATTTAAAATAGGGTCTGATTTACGAATTTGGTTAATTTCTTTTTCCTTTAAAAAGATCATATGTGAGTAAACTTCTGCCATATCCTCTGAGGGTGTTGTCTTTGAGTATTCTGTTAAAAATCCATCTGTATCAATATATGTATTAAGATCAATTTTATCAGTACATGTTGAACAATCAGCATATTGAAAACCTTTTTTATTAAAATCCATCCATTCTTCTTCATTAAAAACTTCTTTGTGTTGAAGATGCATTACATGAAAAACTTCATGATGGATTACTCTTTCAAAGTAATTTTCATTAAATTTAATATCAAGTATTAACGTTTTCATTACATTATCTGGAATACCAGCTGTATATAATTCTGAAATTGATAAATTTTCACACATAACAATATATTTGAGGTTAATTTTTTTTAAAAAGTCATAAGAATATCTGCTAAGATTTTTATGAATAATTTTATATTTTACCTCTAAATCTTTCTTATTTGAATCTGAACAAACAATATTTTTTTGAGTACCTAGCCTAAAAGGTCTGGCAGCATAAAAATATTTAAGTTTATTTTTTGTATTTATTTCATAAATCTCTAGATTGGGTATTTTGATGAGATTATAAATGGTATTAGCTTTTAGTGGGGTAATAAAAATAATTAATAATAAAAAGGCTTTAATTAGGTTCATAATTTTAAAGATAGAATATATTCCATTGTCAAAGAATGTGGTACATTTTATTTATAAATGAAAAAAGATAGAAATAAAAACCCAATTCAACCTGTTAGTGGAACAAAAGTCCCAAGATTTGCTGGACCATCTACTTTTGCAAGATTACCAGAATTAAGAGATGTTGAAAGTTGTGATGTAGCAATTGTTGGAATTCCATTTGATGCTGGCACTAGCTATAGACCAGGAGCTAGATTTGGACCAATGAGCATTAGGCAAGCTTCTAGACATTTAAGAACTAATTATCATCCAAGTTATGACGTTGAACCTTTTAAGGTGCAACAAGTTGCTGACGCTGGTGATATTACCTGTAATCCTTTTAGCATTGATGAGTCGATAAAACAGATTGAAGCTGGAGCAACAGATTTGCTAAATAAAGTTGGTGGTATAATTAGTTTAGGTGGAGACCATACAATTGCGGTTCCTTTGTTAAGGGCAATTAATAAAAAATGTAATGGGCCAGTTGCTCTAGTACATTTTGATGCACACTTAGACACCTGGGATACATATTTTGGTGCTCCATATACACATGGAACTCCTTTCAGAAGAGCAAGAGAAGAGGGTTTATTTTTAGATGATGCTTCAATGCATGTTGGTATTAGAGGTCCACTTTATAGTAGGGACGATATTAAAAATGACGAAAGTTTTGGATTTAAAATAATTCATTGTGATGAGTTTCAAACAGAAGGAACTGATAAAATAGCAGAAAGAATTAAAAAAAGAGTAGGCAATAATCCTCTATATTTATCAATAGATATTGATGTGTTAGATCCTGCTTTTGCTCCAGGAACAGGAACACCGGAAATTGCTGGCATGACTACAAGAGAGATGGTTAATGTTTTAAGAGGTCTATCAGGGTTAAATCTTGTTTCTGCTGATGTGGTTGAAGTATCTCCTGCATACGATCATGCCGAAGTTACCTCGTTAGCTGCAGCAACCATTGTTTACGAACTAACAAATTTATTTGCAAAATCATAAAGAAAGGATAGTTTCTCAAAATGTTAGATAAGAAAAAATTTTATATCAATGGTGAATGGGTTTCCCCAAAAAAACCAAATGACTTCAAAGTAACAGACCCCTCAACAGAGGAAGAGTGTGCTGTTATATCTTTAGGTGGAGAAGAAGATGTAAATGATGCAGTAAGGGCAGCAACTAAAGCTTTTGAAACATGGGCATTTTCAACAAAAGAAGAAAGATTAAAATATTTAGAAGCCTTATATGTTGTTTATAAAAAGAGATGGGCTGATATGGCTAAAGCTATAACTCTTGAAATGGGAGCACCAATTGATTTTTCAACCCAATTACAAGCGGGAACTGGAGCTAGTCATATAAAATCTTATATAAAAGTTTTAAAAGAATATACATTTGAAGCAAAGTTGGGAGAACATGCTCTTAATAATAATATTTTACATGAACCAAAAGGAGTTTGTGCATTAATTACTCCATGGAACTGGCCAATGAATCAAACTTGTTTAAAAGTTATTCCAGCTATTGCCGCAGGGTGCACAATGGTTCTTAAGCCATCTGAAATAGCTCCATTATCTTCGATGATTTTAGCAGAGATGATAGATGAAATTAAATTACCAAAAGGTGTATTCAATTTAGTTAATGGAGATGGTGCAGTTACAGGAAATGCTTTAACAAGTCATCCTGATGTAAATATGGTTTCATTTACAGGGTCTACTAGAGCAGGAGCTTTAATTTCTCAAAATGCAGCAAATGATTTTAAGAGAGTTAGTCTTGAACTTGGTGGAAAAGGGGCGAATATTATATTTAAAGATGCAGATGCTGAAGCTGTTGAAAGAGGTGCTCTAAGATGTTTTAGAAATTCAGGGCAATCTTGTAATGCACCAACAAGAATGTTAGTTGAAAAATCTATTTATGATGAGACAGTTGAAAGAGTAAAAAATTTTGCTAACTCAATGAAGGTTGATGTTGCAACAAAAGAAGGTGATCATATTGGACCTGTTGTTTCAAAAGCCCAATTTGATAAAATCCAAGCTTTAATTCAAGTTGGTATTGATGAAGGTGCTAAATTAGTTGCTGGTGGTACTGGTAAACCAGATGGCCTTGATAAAGGATATTTTGTTAAACCTACTGCATTTGCAGATGTTAATAACCAGATGCAAATTGCAAGAACAGAAATATTTGGACCTGTTTTATCAATTATACCATTTGAAACAGAAGAGGAGGCTATTGATATAGCAAACGACACTCCCTATGGATTATTGAACTTTATCCAAACTCAAGACCAAAAAAAAGCTAATAGAGTTGCTAGAAAATTAAGATCAGGAATGGTTGATATTAATGGTGCAGGCTTAGCACCAGATGCTCCTTTTGGTGGATATAAGCACTCAGGTATTGGCCGTGAAGCTGGAAAATTAGGCCTAGAAGAATATTTAGAAGTTAAAGTAGTAAGTGGTTGGAACGATTAATCTAATTTAAACTACTGTTCATAATAGGTTTTCAATAATTCAATAAGCCCCATATTTACTTGTTTATTATCTCGACTAAAAGTTGTGTCTTTTTATTCTTTACACCTCATGAATAATCCATAATGTCGCAGTAATGGTTACCATAACTTTTTAATAGTTAATAAGAGTAACTGAAATAATAGGGAGAAATAATATGAGTAGATCGTCAAAACTCTACAATTCAGATTTGGCTCCAACTCCAAGTAATAAAAAAAATTGGGGATGGTTCGAAATCTTTAACGTATGGGCTAATGATGTTCAAAGTTTATTTGGTTATACTTTGGCTGCATCGTTATTTTTAGCATCAGGACTGAATGGTTGGGCTGTATTTGCTGCATTAATTCTTGCAGGATTTTTTATCATGTGGCTAGTAAACCTCTCAGGTAAACCAAGTGTAAAACATGGAATTCCATATCCAGTATTTGCCCGTGTCAGTATGGGTGTATTTGGAGCAAACTTCCCAGCAATGGCCAGAGGTCTTGTTGCAATGTTTTGGTATGGAGCACAAACTTATGCAGCATCAACAGCTGTAGCACTTTTAATTACTGGAGTTACAGGAATAGAAGGTGAAGTTATGCTTCTTGGTATGACAGGTGTAATGTGGGTTTCATTTATATTTGTTTCAGCATTCCAAGTTTATTTATTTTGGCAAGGTGTAGATCTTATCAAAAAATTCTTAAACTTTGCTGGACCAGCAGTCTATGCAGTTATGATTTTTTTAATGATAGTTATTTGGGTCAAAGCTGGTGGAGGACTTTTTTCAGAAGTAGGAACTATATTTTCTGGAGGAGAACGAACTGGAGGTTTTGAAGGTTTAGGAACAATGGGAGCTTTCATAGCAGTATTTTCAATTATGGTTGGATACTTTGCTGCAGTTGTAATTAACTTTGGTGATTTCGCTAGATTTGTTAAAAACGAAGATGAAATGAAAAAAGGTAACCTATGGGGATTAGTAGGAAACGTAATTTTATTCTCTTTCATTACTTTGATGATTACTGGTGGAACAATTGCAATTTTTGGTGAATATGTATCAAGTCCAACAGAGATGGTTGCTAAAGTAGATAACTTAGGATTAACAATTATTGCTGCATTTGCATTTTTTGCAGCGACAGTTGGAATCAATATGGTTGCAAACTTTATACCTCCTGCGTATGACTTAGCCAATTTGATGCCAAGTAAAATTAACTTTAAAACTGGTGGATTAATTACAGCTGGTTTTGGTTTTATTATTGGTGGTATGTGGGTCTCTGTTATTACACAAATGGGTTTATTTCCATTTGTTAATACTTTAGGAGCAATTCTTGCACCAGTGTTTGGTATTATGATGGTTGATTACTATATTATCAAAAAAGAAAAAATCGATGTAGATGATTTGTTTGATGCAAGTCCAAATGCTAAGTATCATTACAATGGTGGCTTCAACAACAAAGGAATGATAGCTTGGATTCTTTCAGGTTATATTGCTGTAGGATCTGTGTGGCCAAACATTTTGTTTTTAGGTTTAGATGATTTCTTCGCTAACTTAGGTGGTGGTGGAGGATATGCTTGGATAATTGGTGCATCATTAGGTGCTGTAGTTCATCTAGCTATATCTAAAAGATAATTAAAGTTTTAACTAAAAGCCCATCAATTTATTGGTGGGCTTTTTTTATATTTGAAATTCTAAAGTGATATTTTCTTTATTTAAATCATGAAGAACTAGATTGTCACCTTCACCTTTTCTATCGACTACTAAAAAATTCATATCTTCAGTTGCAATTAAAGGAAAATGCCAAATCCCAGAATTATAATTAACACCAACTCCTTTTGGAACAATAAAAGCTTCTACATTATTTAAATCAGGCTTATCACCTGCAGGAGCAACAAAAGCTAAAAATGTAGTTTCTTTCATAGGGATAAAAGCTTGGCTTCCAAGTGGATGTTTTTCCATCATATCCACTTTCATAGGAAAAGATCTTTTTAAAGCAGAAAAAATACTAATTATAGATTCACCGTCATCTTTTTTAGCATCTAGATTAGCTATCCCATCATATCGTTTTGCATAACCATCATTTATTTCTAAAGGCTTGATATCATCAGTTGTGATCATATCTCCAAACTTTCTAAAATTTTCTTTATTAATAGGTTTAGGTTTGATTACTAAGTTAATCATACGTTTTTTCCATATATTCTAAATCGAGATATTCCACCATCTGGAAAAATATTAATTTTTATAAAATTAATTTTATCTTTTTTCATTAGATTATTTTTAAAAATATGTACTTTATTAGAGGATAATTTTGCATCCTTTAATAAATACTTCCATTTGACTGAAGAATTTACAATTTGTTTAGAACTTTTTATTGTTGGTAAATAAGCAGCCTGTAAAGAACAATAGCTTGGAAAGTTACCTTTAAAATGATGAGTAGAAATTTCAATTTTATCAATTTCTTTTCCATCTAAAGAATTTAATATTAACCAATCAAATCCTGGACCACGTCTTCTTCTTGTTTCCCATCCATCCCCCATATTTTTAGCTTTACCTGGTGCTAAAATATTTTCAGCTTTACCAAAGTGTTCATTGTTGCAAGCAATAACAGAAGCACCATCTAAAAGTGATGCAAGATTTGTTTTCCTATTTTTCAATTTATTAGATTTAGAAATTGAGCCAAATAATCTTAATCGAGCAACCCCACCATCTGGAAAAATATTAAATTTTATATGTGTAAATTTTTTTTTACTATTTGGAGTAAAGAAGTGGTGGCTATTTGCTCTAGTTTTTTTTTTGGAAAGTAATGGTTCCCACTTTAATTGACTTATTTTATTTGAATTTGTGTTTGTACCTTCAATAGAGATCATTGCCGGCTGGTTTCCATTAAAGTGGGATGTATCAACATCAACTTTTTTAATAGAACCAGGTTTTCCTAATTTTAAAATTATGTAATCATGTCCTTTAGTTCTTTTTCTTCTAGATTCCCATCCGTCCATCCATTTACCATTTTTATCAAACAAACCATCTTTAAAAATTGCTGGCGAGGGGTTAATAATTCTATTAGCTGTAGCAAAAAAATCATCGGTTTTAAATATAACCTTAGTGCCCAATCTAGGTTGAGCTAAATCGATAAGACCATTTGTAAAAATAATTTTTTTTGACATTATTCAGAATAGTTTTTAATCCAATGTTTGGCTATATCAATTCTTTTACATATCCACACATCTTCATGTTTAAGAATATAATCTAGAAATTTCTTTAAAGATTGGATTCTACCAGGTTTTCCAATTAATCTACAGTGCAATCCTACTGACATCATTTTGGGGTTTGTTTTTCCTTCCTCGTATAAAACATCAAAGCTGTCTTTTAGATAAGAAAAAAAATGATCACCAGTATTAAACCCTTGATTGGTTGTAAATCGCATATCGTTGTTATCTAAAGTATAAGGAATAATTAATTGTTTTTTCTTATTTCTAGTTTCCCAGTATGGTAAGTCATCGCTATACGAGTCACTGTCATATAAAAAACCACCATCTTCCATAACTAGATCTCTAGTATTGGGGCTACATCTGCCAGTATACCAACCACTAGGTCTGGTTCCAAAAATTTTTGTATGAGTTTGAATAGCAAGCTTCATATGTTTTTTTTCTTCTGTTTTTTTAATATTTTGATAGTCAATCCATCTCCACCCATGAGATGCAACCTCATATTCAGCTTCTATTATAGCTTTACAAACTTCAGGGTTTTTCTCTAAAGCCATACCGACACCAAAAACGGTAATAGGAATTTTCTTTTCTTGAAATAGTTTATGCAATCTCCAAAATCCTACTCTTGAACCATATTCATAAAGAGACTCCATATTTATATGCCTTCCCTTTATAGGCTGTGCACCAATAATTTCTGATAAGAAAACTTCCGAGTTATTGTCACCATTTAAAATGCATTTTTCAGCACCTTCTTCATAATTTAAAACTATTTGAACAGCGATGCGTGCATTATTAGGCCATTTAATATTTTGATCTTTAGAACCATACCCAATCATATCTCTTGGATCTTTTTTAGACATAAAAAAATTATAATTTACTTTGTATTGTTTAACAATTTATTAATTTGAAACAGACTCTACTTTGATGCCATCAAGCAAGTTTAAACATTTTTTAAGCTCATCTAAAACAATGAACTCATCAATTTTATGAGCTTGATCAATTGATCCTGGACCACAGACTACCGTACTAATTCCAATTTCTTGAAATAAACCTGCTTCAGTTCCAAATGAAACAACTTGTCTAGAATTATCACCTGTCAAACTTGAAATTAATTCACAAGCATCTGACTTATCTTCTCTATCAAACCCAACTATTTCACCAATAATATCTTTTTCAATCGAGGAATTAGGAAAAACTTTTTTCATTTCAGGTAAAAGCACTTCATTTGTATACTTATCGATTTCTTGATTTAAAAATACACCATCTTCTTTAATAACTGGCCGTGTTTCCCAATTAACATGACATTTGTCTGCTATTACATTGTGAGCAATACCACCAAACACACCACCAATAGAAAGGGTAGAGTAAGGTGGATCAAAAATAGAGTTTTTAGGTGTTCTACTTTTAAGTTTCTCTCTAAGTTCAATTAATTTATTTACATACCTTGATGCATATTCAACTGCACTTACACCTTTATGAGGTGCCGAACTATGTCCAGCTAAACCTTTAAAATAAGTTGTATATTCGTAGCATCCTTTATGAGCGTCAATAATTTTCATATTAGTTGGTTCACCAATAATACAAATACCATCTTTAATATTTCTTTTTTTTAACTCCTCTATTAATATAGGGGCGCCCTGACATGCTGTTTCTTCGTCAAATGTAAATGAAAAATGAATGTCTCTATCTAAATTTGATTTAGAATAAATAGGTGCATAAGCTAAAGCACAAGCAATAAAACCTTTCATATCACACGAACCTCTCCCATATAGTTTATCACCTTTAATAGTCGCAGTAAAAGGATCAGAACTCCAGCCCTTTGAAACAGGAACAACATCGGTGTGTCCTGATAAGATAATTGGTTTCTTATTATTTGAGTCTTTAGCTTTTAGTGTAGCAAATAAGTTTACTCTTTTTCCCTCATCATCATAAGTTCTAAAAGAAGTTGCACCTAACTTTTTCAAGATATCATCACAATAATCAATTAATGAGCTGTTATCTTCCCCTGAAATAGTTTTAAAAGCTATTAAGTCCGTTAAAATTTTAACTGAATTATTATACAATAGCTGTGAATTATTTTCTGTACTCATATTTATCAACCATTATATATTAAATATATGAAAGAACAAATCACCTTTGATATGTTTGACAAAGTAGACATTCGAGTTGGCACAGTAATCTCTGTAAAGAAAAATGAAAAAGCTAGGAAGCCATCCTTAGTGGTTGAGGTTGATTTTGGAAAAGAGATTGGCATTAAACAGTCATCTGCTCAAATTACCCACTACTATAATGAAGATAGTTTAAAAGGAAAACAAGTAATTGGAGTATGTAATTTTCCTGAAAAAAATATTGCAGGAGTAGTATCTCAAGTGCTTATATTAGGATCAATAGATAAAGAAGGAAAAGTTATACTTGTTCACCCATCTAAAAAATCTGAAAACGGCCTTCCAATAGCTTAACTTTTATGCATCCAGAATTATTATTATTAATAGGGATTTCTTTATCATTAGGATTTACGCCAGGTCCAAACAATGCTGTAGCAGCATACTCAGGATTTAATTTTGGTATTAGAAAAACTATACCGTTAATTTTAGGAGTCGGTTTTGGCTACACAACATTAATTATATTAATTAATTTTGTTTTAATATCAACCTTCAAAAATTATCCAATTATTCAAGAAATTATCAGAGTCCTTGGAACTTTTTTCTTAATCTATCTAGCTTATAAAATTTCATTCTCAAAAATTTCTTCAGATGGAAAAACTGAAAATCCAGTAAAGTTTTTTGATAAATTTATATTTCAGTTTATTAATCCAAAAGGAGTAATGGCAGGAGTGACATTAAGTTCAAATTTTGTTGAACAAGGAGAAAACTATCTGAATCACTCAATTTGGGTGATTATAGTTTGCAGTGTAACCGCATTTTTAAGTATCATTTCGTGGACGTTTTTAGGCAAGTTTTTAAGGAAATTTGCAACAAATAATAATTTTATTAAACGATTTAATTATGCTATGTCATTGCTACTTATCGTTTGTATAATAGGCTTCTACATCTAAAACTAAATGAAACCAGGAAATAAAAATTCATATAACTCTTTAAAGTCTATTAATATTAATAATAGTGAATATAAATATTATTCTTTATCAGAAGCTGAAAAAAATGGTTTAGATGGAATCTCAAAACTTCCAAAATCACTTAAAGTTTTATTAGAAAATTTACTAAGATACGAAGATGACCTGTCTGTTACCAAAAACCAAATAGAAGCAATTAAGGAATGGTTAAAGACAAAAAAGTCTTCAACAGAAATAGCCTATCGGCCTGCTAGAGTTTTATTGCAAGACTATACAGGTATACCAGCAGTTGCTGATCTTGCGGCCATGAGAGAGGCTGTTAAAGAAAAGAACAAAGATCCAAACACCATTAATCCACTTTCAGCTGTTGACCTGGTCATTGATCATTCTGTGCAAGTTGATAAATCAGCAAATGCAAATTCATTTGAAAAAAATGTAGATATTGAGTTTCAGAGAAATGGTGAGAGGTATTCTTTTTTAAAATGGGGACAACAAGCATTTAATAATTTTAGAATAGTTCCCCCTGGAACAGGAATTTGTCATCAAGTTAATTTAGAATATTTATCAAAAGTAGTTTGGTCAGAAAAATTTAAAGATGAAGATTATTTATTTCCAGACACTTTAGTGGGTACGGACAGCCATACTACTATGGTTAATGGCTTATCTGTTCTTGGTTGGGGTGTTGGTGGAATTGAAGCGGAAGCTGGAATGTTAGGTCAACCAATTTCAATGCTAATTCCAGAAGTAATTGGATTTGAAGTAACGAATAAGATGCCTGAAGGCACAACTGCAACAGACTTAGTATTAACAGTTGTAAAAATGTTGAGAGATAAGAGTGTTGTTGGGAAATTTGTTGAGTTTTATGGAGAAGGGTTAAAAAATTTAACACTTGCTGATAGAGCAACTATTGCAAATATGGCCCCAGAATATGGAGCAACTTGTGGTTTTTTTCCAATTGATGAAGAGACATTGAAGTATTTAAGATTTTCAGGAAGAGATGAAAATACAGTAAATATTGTTGAAAGTTATGCAAAAGAACAAGGATTATGGGCTAGTGAAGGAATTGAATTTACTGACACATTATCATTAGATATGTCTACAATTGTACCAACAATTTCTGGACCAAAAAGACCTCAAGATAAAGTTTTATTAACGGATGCTTCTACAGGTTTTAAAAAAGTATTAAGAGATGCAACTGAAAGAAAGGAAAAAAATATTTCAAAAGTTTCTGGCACAGATTATGAGATTAAAGATGGATCTATATTAATTGCAGCAATCACTTCATGCACTAATACATCAAATCCAAATGTTTTAATTGGAGCCGGGTTACTGGCGAAAAAAGCTGTAGAGCTTGGTTTAGAAACTAAACCATGGGTAAAAACATCATTAGCGCCAGGGTCACAAGTAGTGACAGATTATTTAGCTAAAGCTGGATTAAATATATTTTTAGATAAATTGGGCTTTAATCTAGTGGGCTATGGATGCACAACATGCATTGGAAATTCAGGACCTTTACCTGAAGAAATTGTCAAAGCTATTGATAAAGAAAATATATATGCAGTTTCAGTATTGTCAGGTAACCGAAATTTTGAAGGAAGAATATCCCCTCATATTAAAGCAAATTATCTAGCATCACCACCACTTGTTGTAGCATATGCTCTTGCAGGTCATATGGAATTTGATTTATATAATGAGCCATTAGGAAAAAGCAAAGAAGGTAAGGATATTTTTCTAAAAGATATTTGGCCATCAAATAAAGAGATTGAAGACACTCTAAGAGAATCTTTAAATGCAGAAATGTTTATAAGAAGATATGCGAATATTTCAGAAGGACCTAAGCAGTGGCAAGAAATAAAAACAGAAAATACAAGCATTTATAATTGGGACTCAGGATCAACTTATGTCAAAAAACCACCATTTTTTGAAAATTTATCTGATAAACCTGAAGGTTTTAAAAGCATTAAAGATGCAAGGCCACTTTTAATTCTAGGAGATATGGTAACAACAGATCATATTTCTCCAGCTGGAAATATTCAAAAAGAAAGTCCTACTGGAGAATATTTTATGGAACATCAAATACTACCCAAAGATTACAATTCTTATGGCTCTAGAAGAGGAAATCATGAAGTTATGATGAGAGGGACTTTTGCAAATATTAGAATAAAAAATGAAATGGCTCCTGGTACAGAAGGTGGTTTTACAAAATTATATCCAGAGGGAAAAGTAATGCCAATTTATAGTGCAGTAGAAGAGTACAAAAAAAGAGGAACAAATTTAGTGGTAATTGGTGGAAAAGAATATGGCACAGGATCATCTAGAGATTGGGCAGCTAAAGGAACAAAATTATTGGGCGTTAAGGTCGTAATAGCAGAAAGTTTTGAAAGAATTCATAGATCAAACTTAATTGGTATGGGTGTATTACCACTTCAATTTACAGAAGGTAACAATAGAGCTAATCTAAATTTAATTGGTTCAGAGTTAATTACAGTTATTGATATTCAGGAAGGCATTAAACCTTCAGACCACACATATGTTGAAATAAAATATGCATCTGGAGATATTAAGAAAATCAAAACTCTTTGTAGAATCGACACCAAGAATGAATTAGAATATTATAAAAATGGTGGTATCCTACAGTATGTACTAAGGAATATGATTTAATTATGGATGAAGAAGTAGCAATTATAGACTCAAATACAAGAGAAGAAAAAATTAGAAACTTTTTCATTAATAATAAGAAAAATCTTATAATAGGATGGTTAATAATATTTGTCTTAGTCGTTGTCTACTTTTCATTGAAGGAAATAGCCGAACAAAATAAAAAAAAATTAGCTAGTCAATTTAATTTACTGACAATAAATTTTAAAACAGAGAATAAACAAGCAACAGCTGAGCAATTAATTAAAATAATAAATGAAAATGATGACACTTACTCACCATTAGCTTTATATTTTATAATTGATAATGATCTAATAGATAACAAAGAAGAAATTAAAAATTTATTTGATGATTTAATAAATGAAACAACATTAGATGAGGAAATTAAGAATTTGATCATATATAAAAAAGCATTATTCATATCAAATTTTTCAAGTGAAAATGATTTACTACGAACGCTTAATCCATTAATCAATTCTGAAAGTATATGGAAATCCCATTCCTTATATTTAATAGCAGAATTTTTTTATTCAAAAAATCAAAAGCAAAAAGCCAAAGAATTTTTTAATCAGATAATATTGTTACCCAACGCCAATAATGACATTAAGATGGAATCAAAAAAAAGACTGAATAGAGACTTAAGTGATTAAATTAATTAAAGTATCAATATTATTATTATTCTTAAATAGCTGCTCGTTAGATACAAAATCAGGTCTTTGGACAAAAACTGAAAAAACTAAAGTAAAAATTAACAAAAACATAGAAGACATTTCCAAAACCAAAATAAAATTAAATAGAGAATTCAATACAAATATAAAGATTAAGATAGATTCTAAATTATTCAATAGTACTAATTTTAATTATCTGGATAACAACATACGCAGAGTAAGTTTTGAAAGTGATTTAAAAAATAAAAGAAAATATAAATTTTCTAAAATAAAAGATTTTAATAAATTTGAACCTGATTTAGTTTTTGATAAAGAAAATGTTATTATTTTTCAGTCTAAAGGTACAATAATAAAGTTCGATAAAAATTCAAAATTAATATGGAAAAAAAATCATTATAAAAAATACGAAAAAAAACTAAACCCAATTTTATTTTTTTCAAGCAACAATAAAGTTATAATTGTAGCTGATAATATATCAAATTATTATGCAATTAATAATTATTCAGGTGATCTGTTGTGGAAAAAAAATAATCCAGCACCTTTCAACTCTCAAATCAAGATTTATAAAGATATGTTTTTTGTAACTGATTTTAATAATACATTGAGATGTTTTTCAATTTTAGATGGTAAAGAATTGTGGAATTATAAAACAGATAAATCATTAATAAAATCACAACAAAAATTATCAATTGCAATTCAAGATGATAAAGTTTTCTTTAATAATTCAATTGGTGATATTAGCGCCTTAAGTATTAATGACGGCAATTTATTATGGCAAAGACCAACCCAAAATAATTTAGTTTTTGAAAACTCTTTTTTGCTTAAAAATTCTGAATTAGTAGCTGTTAAAGATTCAATTTTATTCTCTAATAATAGAAATGAGTTTTATTCTCTAGATATTAATTCTGGAAACCTAAGGTGGAAACAGGAAATTAACTCAAATATTAATCCTATAGTAATTAATGATTTAATTTTTTCAGTTTCAAATGATGGTTTTTTATATATTCTAAGAAAGTTAGATGGATCAATCTTAAGAATTACAAATATATTTGATATCTTTAAACCCAAGAAGAGAAAAAAAACTTTGACGCAAGGCTTTGTTGTAACAGGTAACAAAATTTATTTATCAACAAATAATGGTTATATTTTAACAATTGATATAGAAAGTGGCAAAACAGAAAGATATATTAAAATTGACAATTCTAAAATATCTAAACCATTTATTGTAAAAAAGTTCCTTTATGTGGTTAAAGATAACTCCATTATAAAGCTTAATTAAAGTGTTTCTTAAGTGGTTAGAAAAAAAAGGCCGAAAAAGAATTGTTTTAGATAGAGGGCCATCTCATAAAAAATTTAAAGAAGCAAAACCATGGATGAACAGATATTATGTTTTATTAAGAAATAGACCAAGATGGTTTCCATTTAATATTTTAATACACGAAATGTTAGCTGATGATCATGGCGAAGGTGTTCATAATCATACGTTTCCTTTTATTACAATAATTCTAAAAGAAGGTTATTGGGAGACCTTAAAAGAAGGTAAATTTTGGAGACCCGTAGGATACATTGGTTTTAGATCTTCAAATACCCTACACCGTGTGGACTTAAAAAAAGGAACAAGACCTTTAACTATTTTTATATCAGGGCCCTTTGGTTTGAGAAAAGGACCTAGATCAGAATATGGTATAGATTTCAAAAAAAAAATATGAACCTTAAAAAATTATTTTTAAAATACTGCGCTATAAAAGGGTTTGAAATAAATAATGATCAAATTAGTACAGTAGAATCTCTTAATAAATTTTATCAAAATAATTTAGATTATAGTTTTTTTAGAAGTTTATTTTCAAAAAGAAAATATGTGCCAGGTTTTTATTTACAAGGGGATGTTGGAGTTGGTAAAACTATGATTTTAGATTTTTTTTTTAACAATTTTAAGCAAAGCAAGCAAAGACTACATTTTAATGAATTTATGATTAAATTTCATGATTTTATTTTCCACAATAAAAATAGTAAAAAACAAAATGCTATAGATAAATTTGTAAAAAAACTTAAACAAAAATATAAATTAATCTATTTTGATGAGTTTCAAGTTACCAATATTGTTGATGCTATGATATTAGGGATTTTATTTAAAAAAATATTCGAAGAGAATATAAAAGTTATTTTTTCATCTAATATTAAAATTAATGATTTATATAAAGACGGCCTTCAGAGAGATCAATTTATTCCATTTATAAAGATAATGAAGTCAAAGTGTTTTGAACAAACGCTTCTAATAAAAGAAGACTATAGGAAATTAAAAAATAAAAATAAATTTAGTTATTTCTATCCATTAAATGAGACAACTAGCTTTAGAATGAATAAGTTATTTAGAAAATTAACTAAAAATAAAAAAAAAGAACAAGTTAATTTATCAATTAAAGATAGAAAGTTTATTATTAAAGATTATCATGAAGGTATAGCTAGATTTGATTTTAATGATTTGTGTAATAGAAATCTAGGAGCTGAGGATTATATTAAGATTGCAGAAGTCTGCAAACATATTTTCATTGAAAATTTACCTAGTTTTAATAAAAATAATTCAAATCAACAACATAGGTTTATTACACTGATTGATATTATTTATGAAAAAAAAGTAAATTTAACTATTAGTAGTGCATCCAATTTAGTTAAATTAACATCAGCTAATAATTTGAACGAACCTTTTAAGAGAACTTTAAGTAGAATATATGAACTGACTTCAAATATTCAGGTTAAATAATACAGTGGTCTTAAAGTTATTTGGGCACTTAGTTTTTTTTAATTGTTTTAAAAGCGTTTAGTGCAGCATTTCTTGCTTCAGCATGGTCCACAATCGGTTTTGGATAATCAACTCCTACAATAACCTTAATTTGCTCTTGGTATTTGGTTTCTAGTTCCCATGGTTTGTATAAAAATTTATTAGGCATGTTTTTAAGTTCCGGAACCCATTTTTTTGTATAAATCCCATCTTTATCAAATTTTTCACCCTGAAGAATAGGATTAAAGATTCTAAAGTATGGAGCTGCATCTGCCCCACATCCTGCAACCCATTGCCATTGGGCAACGTTACTAGCTTCATTATAATCAACCAAACAATTTTTAAAATGTTTTTCACCTTCGTTCCAATGAATTCTTAAATGTTTTACAAGAAATGAAGCAACAATCATTCGTACCCTATTGTGCATCCATCCTGTTTCGTACAGTTCCCTCATCCCAGCGTCAACAATGGGATATCCTGTCATACCTTTTTTCCAAGCTTTAAGAAACTTCTCATTTTTAACCCAAGGAAAATTATCAAAATCTTTCCTAAGATTGCCTTTTAGCATTTGGGGAAAGTAATTAATTAGACTATGAGAAAACTCTCTCCATCCTAACTCATTAATATACTTTCTATATCCCATTTTTTTAATTTTAATCTCTTGGCATTTCTTCCAAATTGTTTCTACATGTATTTGGCCAAATTTTAAGAAAGGAGATAACTTTGAGGTTCCATTAACACCTGGAATATCTCGTGCTTCTCCATAGCCCTCAATTCTATTATTTATTAATTCTTGTAAATATTTTTTAGCTTCTTGTTCAGACGGTATCCAGTATTTCTCAAACTTTTTATGCCAATCTTTCTTAGGTAAAATTTCTTTTATAGGAATTGATTTTTTAAATATATTTATTTTTTTTATTTTTGATTTAACTTTTATAGATTTAGAAGGTACTTTTGAGATATAAAGTTGCTCAGTTTTTTTCCAAAAAGGAGTGAATACCTTATAAGGTGTGCCATCATCTTTAGTCATTTCCTGAAACTCTACAAGAATATTTCCTTTAAAATATTTATATTGAATTTCATTTTTAATGAATTGATCTCTTATTTTTTTACCTTTATTAATTACATCTGGTTCATATACTTTACTCCAATAAACAGTAACATCATCTTTCTTCTTTAAATTTGACAATACCTCTAGTTCATCACCTAATTGAATTTCCAATGTGATATTTAATTTTTTTAGATCTAGGTTAAAATTTTCTAAAGCTTTAGAGATCCACCATTTTTGAGCCTCTCTTTTTTTATCAAAATTTTTTGGGTTATAAATATAGAGAGCACTTACAAACTCATGATTTTGAGTTGCAATAGCTAGAGCTTCATTATCTTCAATTCTAAAATCTTCTCTTATCCAAACAACAGCTTTTTTTGTCATATTTACTTAGATTTTTTGCAATCCATCGTTTAGTAGCTTTTGGTACATTGCATTATCAGTTAAACCCTCACAACCAAATAAAAGTACACTTGATTGTTCATTTAACTCTAACTTATCTAAGTATTCTTTATTGTTAAATGAGCCTATTAACGCAATTATACCTGGCACAGCACATTCACCGGCTATTATTTTTTCATCAGATAAATGTTTTTCTGCTAGCAGTGCAACAGTAGTTGAGATTGCTTCATCTGGTATGGTTAAGCAGTAGTTAGTAGAATTTTTTAAAATTTCCCAGGCAATACTTGAAACATCTCCACAAGACATTCCACCCATTATTGTTTCTTTTTTTATATCAACAGTCGTAGGTTTATTATTCTTAATGCTTTGAAATACACAGTCTGCATTTTCTGGTTCAACAGTAATAAACTTTGGGATATTTTTAGATAATTTTGCAAAGCCAGCAATCATTGCCGCTGCCATTCCCCCAACACCTGCTTGAAGAAATACGTGTGTTATTGAATTTGAGTTTATTTCATCTAAAATTTCTTTAACCATTATTGTGTACCCAGCCATAATCAATTTTGGTACTTCTTTGTAACCTTCCCAAGACACATCCTGTACGATTTCCCAATTATTTGCATTAGATTGTTTAATGCATTCCTTTAATGAATTGTCATAATTCCCTTTAACTCTAATAACCTCAGCATCCAGATTACGCATGGCTTCAGCTCTAGACTCGCTAACAAATTCACTTATAAATATTTTACATTTTAAACCTAGTCTTTGTGCACCCCATGCAACTGATCTTCCATGATTTCCTGCTGTAGCTGTCGAAACTGTTATGTTCTTTTTTTCACTTGCAATCTTGTAAACAGCAAAGGCTCCACCTAATGCTTTAAATGATTTAAGTTCAAATCTTTTATCTTCATCCTTGTAGTAAATATTTTGGAATTTTAATTCATCATTTAATTTATTTAATTTAATCAGTGGAGTAGGAGCGTAATTATCCCAGCTAGATATGGCTTCTATCGCTTCGTCTATAAATTTTTCTGGTAATTGAGTGAGTATATTTTCTTTGTTAAAATTATACTCTTTATTTTCTAAAAAAGATGTAATGGACCAAAGGTCTTTTTGAAGGATTGATTTCATTTTTATTAACAATCAAGAGTGCTATTTTTTTCCCAGTGAGTTACTGAGCTTTTTTTATCAAACTTTTCTTCTTGATTAAAATCTTTAATTTCAGATCTTTTTAATTTTAGATAGCTTTTAATAGTGTCACTACCAAATGCTTCTTCAATTTCTTTACTGTTTTCTAGTTGATCCAATGCATCCTCAATTATGTTAGGTAATTTTTTTAGATTAGGATAATTTTTATGATCGGTATACATATTACAAGATAAAGGTTCACCAGGATCTATTTTATTATTTATTCCATGTAAACCAGCAGCTATTACTCCAGCCTGAAGTAAATAAGGATTTACTGCTCCATCCATTAACCTTAATTCAAATCTACCTTTATCAGGAATTCTTATCATATGAGTTCTATTGTTTCCTGTATAAGAAATACTACTAGGTGACCATGTAGCACCTGATTTTGTTGGTGGTGCATTTATTCTTCTATAACTATTAATTGTCGGATTAAAAAATGCTGTTAAAGGCTGAGTAAGTTTCATAATTCCACCTAGAAAATTATATGCTAATTTGCTCAAACCTAATTTGTCTCCATTATCCAAAAATTTATTAATTTTTCCATTCCATAAAGAAATGTGAGCATGACAGCCATTACCTGTTAGATTGCTAAAAGGCTTTGGCATAAATGTTGCTCTTAAACCATGTTTTTCGGCTAATGATTTAACCATATACTTAAAGAATACATGTCTATCAGCTGTGGTTAAACAATCTGTATAATCCCAATTCATTTCAAACTGTCCATTAGCGTCCTCATGATCATTTTGGTATGGGTTCCAACCCATAGCAATCATGCTATCACATATTTCTTTAATTAAATCATATCTCCTCATTAAAGCAGACTGATCGTAGCAGGGTTTTGATTGAGTATCTCTAGTATCAGCAATTTTGCTTCCATCTTCTGATATCAAAAAATATTCACACTCTACACCTGACTTCATGACTAAATCTTTTTTATTTAATTTATTTATTTGTTCTTTGAGCATCACTCTAGGTGAAGCCTTAACAGGTTTGCCATACATATATAAATCAGAAGCTAACCAGCCAATTTCTTTGTTCCAAGGTAGTTGAATTAAACTTTCAGGATCTGGTAGAGCAAACATATCTCCATCTGCAGGAGACATATCTAACCAAGTTGCAAAACCAGCAAAACCTGCACCATTTTTTTGCATGTCTGCAATCGCTTGTGTGGGTACTAATTTTGATCTTAAGACACCAAAAAAATCTACAAAACTAATCAAAAAATATCTTATTTTTTTAGCTTTAGCGATTTTAGATAAATTTTTAGACATGTTTATTATTTAATTTACAACTGTTAATTAATCTTAACAATACTATTTTTTATCTTTTAACCCTGGTATCCAGCTAGTTCCGGCTAGTGGAACTCTTGCCATAGCAGCAGATTCAACTGTAAGTGCACATAAATCTTCAGGTTCTAAATTATGTAAATCATTTTTACCAGAGGCTCTAGCTATTGTTTGTGCTTCAAGCGTCATCACTTTTAAATAATTTGATAAACGTCGTCCGCCAGCAACAGGATCAAAGCGCTTCATTAGCTCAGGTTTTTGGGTTGTAATTCCTGCAGGATCATTTCCTTCATGCCAATCATCATAAGCCCCAGCAGTAGTTCCCAATTTATTATAATCTTTTTCCCATTTAGGATCATTATCCCCTAATGCAATCATTGCAGCAGAACCAATTGAAACTGCATCTGCTCCAAGAGCCATTGCTTTAGCAACATCAGCACCATTTCTAATTCCACCAGATATAATTAATTGAACTTTTCTATGTTGGTCTAAATCTTGAAGCGCATCTACTGCAGGTCTAATACATGCTAAAGTAGGTTGACCTACATTTTCAATAAACACTTCTTGAGTGGCAGCTGTTCCACCTTGCATTCCATCTAAAACAACAACATCTGCCCCAGCTTTAACAGCAAGAGCAGTATCATAATATGGTCTTGCTCCTGCAACTTTAATAAATATTGGAACTTTCCAACCTGTAATTTCTCTTATTTCTAAAATCTTAATTTTTAAATCATCAGGACCTGTCCAATCAGGATGTCTACATGCAGACCTTTGATCTATACCCTTAGGTAAAGTTCTCATTTCTGCAACCCGATCACTAATTTTTTGACCTAATAACATTCCACCACCACCAGGTTTAGCACCTTGTCCTATAACAATTTCAATAGCATCCGCTTTTCTAAGATCATCAGGATTCATTCCATATCTAGAAGGTAAAAGTTGATAGACTAAATTTTTAGACTGACCTCTCTCCTCAGGTGTCATTCCACCATCACCAGTAGTTGTAGATGTACCAGCCATACTTGCTCCACGTCCTAATGCTTCTTTAGCTCTTCCTGATAATGCACCAAAACTCATTCCAGCAATTGTAATTGGGATATCTAGTTCTAAAGGTTTTTTTGCGTAACGTGTTCCTAAAGTTACTTTTGTATTACAGGTTTCTCTATATCCTTCTAAAGGATATCTAGACATTGAAGCACCAAGAAAAAGTAAATCATCAAAGTGAGGAAGTTTCCTTTTTGAACCTCCACCTCTAATATCATAAATTCCAGTTGCTGCCGCTCTTCTTATTTCTGAATTTGTATACTCATCAAAAGTCCATGATATACGAGGGTGAGTTTTTTTATTATCTGACATTATTAATAGCTTGATACATTATCGATATTAAAGTTATAAAGTTTTCGTGCCGAACCATATCTCTTAAAACTATCTGGTTTAATATTTTTTATTTCACTTTTTTTTAAAAGAGTTGAAATTTTATTTAAATGCTTCTTTTCCATTTTTTTTTCTATGCAATCCGCACCCAAAGATTTAACTGATCCTTTAACAAAAATATCTGTTTCATAAAGACTGTCACCCAAAGCTTCACCAGCATCACCACAAACTAACATTGTTCCAGATTGAGCCATAAATGCAGACATATGACCAACCGAACCTTTAACTACAATATCAACTCCTTTCATCGAAATACCACATCTTGAACTAGCATCTCCATCAATTACAAGTAATCCACCATGAGCAGTTGCGCCAGCAGATTGTGAAGCATTACCTTTAACATGTACTGTTCCAGACATCATATTTTCAGCAACACCTGTTCCAACATTTCCATTTATTGTTACATGTGCTTTTTGATTCATTCCTGCACAATAATAGCCAACATGGCCTTTGATTAAAACTTTCATTTCCTGATTTAACCCAGCACATAATGCATGGCTTCCCTCAGGATTCATAATCACAAAGTCTCTATCATTTTTTTTATTATCTAAATTTTGTAAAGTATTATTAATTTCTCTCAATTTCTTTTTTTTTAAATCTAATTTCATTAATTTCCCCACGAGTAAACAATACCAGGCTCAGGCTCAAAAATTTTTGCACTATTTACATCTGGTAAATGTGCCATGGCTTGAAACTCTGATGCTATTGCAACATAGTTTTTTGTTTCTGCTATTACTGCAGGTTTACATGCTATTTCATCTCTAACAACTGCAAAACCTTTTCTAGTTCCTGTAATAAAAGTATAAAAACCATCTAAATCTTTAAGACCCGATGTAAGCGTATCTTTTAAAGATTTATTATTTGATAAACTGTTAGAAATATATCCTGCCGCAACTTCAGTATCATTTTCAGAGTTAAAGACGTTACCTTTTTTAGTGAGCTCTCTTCTTAAATTGTTATGATTTGATAATGATCCATTATGAACTAAACACTCATCTTCACCAGTTGAGTAGGGGTGAGATCCATCGGTAGTTATTGCACTTTCCGTAGCCATTCTTGTATGGCCTATTCCATGAGTACCACTAAAACTATCTAATTTAAATTTTTTTACTACATCTTTAGGATTACCAACTTGTTTAAATATTTCTATTGATCGGCCATACCCAACTATAGATACTTTAGGAAAATTAGAATTAATTATCTCAATTACTTTCTTTGGTTGTTCTAGAGTTTTTAGAATTACATGATCTGAGATTTGAGTAAGTTTAGTTTTTTTAATTTTTTTAGTTATTTCTTTCTTAAAGCTATTAAAGTTTAAACCATTAATACATAAAGAAAACTTGTATATTTTTTTACTTTCATCTTTGTAAATTGCAAAGCCAGCACTGTCTGGTCCACGAGATTCCATATTATTAAGCATACCTGACAACATTTTTCCTAAATTCTTTTCAAATTTTTTAGTTTTTAAGTAGATGCCAACAATTCCACACATAAATTTTTTTAAGTTTATTTTATTAAAGACAGTAGAAAATCTTTATAGTAGAAAATATTTCCCACTACAATGATGATAATAGCCGCTATCACTCCATACTTTGCTTTTGGAAAAACGACACCTCTCATCTTACTTGGTCTCTGATCTTCGTTATTATTTCTATCCATGATTGTATAATTTTTGTAAAAAAAAAGGGCGCCACAATTAAGTAGCGCCCAAATTTTTAATTGATATTACCAGTCGGTAATATTGCTCTTATGATCATTAGCGCCATGTCTTTTTCTTGCTAATCTTGAAAGTTTTTCACTCTCAGATCTAGCAGTTAAAACATGCCAGCCAATCCAAAAAACTACACCAAGAAAAACAAGTAAAGTTTCAGTGGATCCAGCTCCCGGATAAACTGCTCCGACAACCTCTTTTGCACTCAAATGATCTATCCAGTTTGTAACTGTAGCCATATTTTTTCTCCTTTACCTAGTTGAAGAGGCGACTGCTTTTTCAGCTTCTCTATCGTCCTCCATTATTTCATAGTCTAGTCCTGCTATTTCAACTTCACGCGGTATTCTTAATTTACCAAAAGCGCTTAGTATTCTAGCAATAACGTAGCCTGGTAACATTCCAAGAACTCCGAACATTATAATTGCTCCAAGGAATTGTCCCAGTGGATTGATTGATGCATAAGTTGACCCGTCCCACATAGCTCCAACATTATATCCAGATGCTGGGTAACCATTTAAAACAAATCCACAAATTATAAGACCAACAACTCCTGCATAACCATGTACTGCTACTGCACCAACTGCATCATCAATTTTGAACTTACGTTCAACCCAGTAATGCATTTTGTACGCTATAACAACACCGATCGCACCAATAAGCATTGCTTGTATCGGGTGATACAAATCATTACCTGCAGATGCACAGATGATCCCAGCTAGTCCACTCGAGTAAGTCCAGAATGGATCACCTTTAGCGACCACGTATCCAGCCAATAATCCACCTGATAATGACATCAAGAAGTTATAGGTTATTCCACTCAGTGTGGTTGGGGTTACATATATGTTTGTTGCTGTCCAGTACGTTACACCTTCCATTCCATATTCAGGTCCAAGATCAAATATCGGTATATTACATGCCGCATAAAATCCCCAGAAACCAGTATAGATTAAAAATAATCCAACTGTAACTAGCCATGGGTTTCTTGGCCCTATATTTCTTGGTTCACCACTTGATGAGAATTTTCCTATTCTAGGTCCTAAAACGATTAGAACACCTAAAGCAAATCCACCCGCAATTGCGTGAATTACTCCTGATGCGTAAGCGTCATGATATCCTAAAATTTTAAGCATCCATCCATCAAAATGCCATCCCCATGCAGCATCAATTACCCAGAAACACGAACCAATTGCAATTGCTAAAATACCAAATGCAAAAGTTGTAATTCTTTCAATGATTGCTCCAGAAACAATTGAAGCAGCTGTCCATGAAAATAGTAAGAATGCAGCCCAGAATACTCCACTTATACGGTCACCTAAGTTGACAGCCATAAATTCAGTATTTGCTACATACCATTTCGCACTAAAAGTACTTTCATCAGTAATTAATGCTGAACTCTCATTCATTATTGAAGGTGCTATTCCCGGTCCTGTTGGGAATGCCCAGTAAATCCACCAACCAAAGAAAAACCAGGTTACCGTTACTAGTGGTATTACCATGGTATTTTTCATTAAAGTATGCTGGTGATGTTTATATCGTGAGGCTCCAACTTCATACATACAAAACCCGACGTGAATCAGGAACATTAATACTACTGTTACCCAGTAGTAAAATTCTGTAAATATAACTGTAAGAGCGCCTAATTGATCATCCATAATCTCTCTCTCCTATTAGTTTTTAGAAAGACTATAAAATTTATATAGATGTGACAAACTATACATTGCTTAAATAAACAAGGAACCGCAACGAGTTTTAAAAAATAATCAACCTTTGATTGAGGTACTAAAACTTAAGGTAAGCTTTTTTCAAATCAACAAGAGGGTGCTTTTTAGACATTTGAAACTTAACTAAAAGCTCTCTTGCAATCATATCTCTGTCTTGTTGATTGTTTGGTAATTTGATTGATTTAGGAATTGTAACCCAACCATTTGCATTTCTGCAAAATACAGCAGGTCTGTCCTCTTCATAACCCATATGAATATCTTCTAACCAGTTAAGATCATCCCATCCCATAGCTTCTACATATTTTTTTAAGAATGGAGTCATCTTCTTATAATCAGGTAATAGGTTAACATCATATCTATAACCGATATGTTGCCCAATCATTTTTTCTCTAGCAGTCTCTTTAGATTTTCCACCTAGATTTTCTTTTTTTACTTTTGTTTTTGTTTTTTTCTTAACCATTTTTACCTCTTATATTTTGTGATAGTTATCAACACCAACAGTGAAGTTAGTTCCAGTTAACGGAACTTTAGCTAATGCAGATGACTCCATTGTTAGAGCAGCTAAATCTTCAGGCTCTAAAGAGTGAATATTAGTTTTACCACAAGCTCTTGCTAAAAGTTGAGCCTCTAATGTCATTGCATGAAGATAATTATAAACTCTTAATGCAGCATCATCAGGATTTAATCTAGCTCTTAATTTAGGATCTTGCGTTGCAACACCAACTGGACAACGACCAGTATGACAGTGATAACATTCACCAGCTTTTACACCCATTTCTTTTTCAAAGTTTGCTTCTGGTATATCTTTATTACAGTTTAAAGCCATTAAAGCACCAGTCCCAATTGCTATTGCATCAGCACCTAGAGCTAAAGCTTTTGCCATATCAGCACCATCTCTAACACCACCTGCATAAATTAAAGTTACTTGTCCAGTTTTACCAACATCATCAATAGCTCTTCTAGCTTCTCTGATTGCAGCAATTCCTGGAATACCAGTATTTGCAGCAGCTATGTGAGGACCAGCTCCTGTTGAACCTTCCATACCATCTAAAAATATTGAGTCTGGATTACATTTTGCTGCCATACGAACATCGTCATAAACTTTTGATGCACCTAATTTTAACTGAATTGGCACTTTGTTTTTTGTAAGTTGTCTTAATTCTTCAACTTTTAAAGCTAGATCATCTGGACCTAACCAGTCAGGGTGTCTTGCTGGAGATCTTTGATCAATACCAGATGGTAGAGATCTCATTTCTGCTACTTGATCAGTAACTTTTTGACCCATTAAATGTCCACCCATTCCAACTTTTTGTCCTTGACCAATAAATACTTCAATTGCATCAGCTAGTTGAGCATGATGAGGATTAAAACCATATCTTGATTGAATACATTGGTAATACCATTTTTCAGAATATCTTCTCTCATCTGGAATCATTCCACCTTCACCAGAACATGTTGCACTCCCAGCCATTGTTGCTCCTCTTGCTAAAGCGGTTTTTGCTTCATAAGAAAGTGCTCCAAAACTCATACCCGTAATATATACTGGTATATCTAATTCAATTGGGTTTTCACAATTTGGTCCGATTATAGTTTTTGTTTCACATTTTTCTCTATAACCCTCAATTACAAATCTTGTAAGAGTTCCGGGTAAAAAAACTAAATCATCAAATGTAGGAATTTTTTTCATTAATGCCATTCCACGCATTCTGTATCTTCCAAGTTGAGCTTTAATGTGAATATCGTCTATAACTTCAGGAGTAAAAATAGCGTTGTGGCCTAATAGACTTTTGTTTCTTTTACCTTCTTCGTGTGCATGAACATCAGCTTTACCACCAACACTTCCATTAGTTTTTTTTAATTTTTTACTATTTTTTTTAACTTTCTTTTTAGCCATTAGATAGCTCCTTTCTTTTCATGAGGTTCTAGATTATCATAGTTCCAAAGTTTTTTCCCTGCGACTATTTTTGTCATTTTACTGACATCAAATTTTTCACCTATCTCTGCAACTTTTAATTTTCTTTTTAACCAGTCTTGGTCACTATCTGTAAGATCTGATGGAACAGCATCACTTCCAAAAGAACCAATTTTACCACCAATAAAAATAGTACCATCATACATAGAATCTCCTAAATTTATTCCAACATCACCTAGAATAATAATTCTTCCTCTTTGCATCATAAAACCAGTGAATGCTCCAGCATCACCACCAACAATGATAGTTCCACCTTTCATATCAATACCAGTTCTAGCACCAACACTTCCTTTGCAAATTAAATCGCCACCTCTAATAGCTGCACCAAAACAAGAGCCTGCATTTTTTTCTATAACAACTTTTCCAGCCATTAAGTTTTCTGCGCAAGACCAACCAACTCTACCATTAATTCTTACAGTAGGTCCATCACAAGAACCCATACCAAAATAACCCAAACTTCCTTCAAAAATTAAGTTTAATTTATTTAAAATACCAACACCTAAACTATGTTTTCCTTGAGGGTTTTTAATAACAATTGTTCCATAGCCTTGGCTCATTAAATTGTCTATCTCTTTATTAGCCTCTGGAGCTGACATTTCTTTAACATCTAGTTCTGTTCTTTTATTAAAATCGACATCGTAAGTTCCAAAATAATAAAGATTTTCACCTTCATCAGGATTAAAAAACTTTTGTTGAGTTCTTCCTGTTAAAACTTCTGTGTGCATACCCATTGACTGGGACTTTGTTTTTTTTTCTGTAATTTTTATATTTGCCATACTTTCACCTCTCCATCATACGGATCATATGTATCTATCTCTTGTGGTAGAACTGATCTGATTGCTATTTCTTCTGAACCCATTGCTACTAAATCATCTGATTCATAAAGAACCAAAGGTTTTGCAGCCATAGTATCTTTTGCCATTCCTAAAGAATCTTTAGTTGCAACAAAATATGTAAAAACTCCATCAAGACCTGTTAAAGAAGCCTTCATACCTTCTTCAAGAGATGCTCCTTCTCTCATTTTTTGAGCAATGTAAACGGCGATTAATTCTGAATCACATTCAGACATAAATCTCATGCCTTTATTTTCAAGCATTCTTCTATTATTCCAGTAGTTAGTTAATTGACCGTTATGAACAACAGAAACATCACTAAAAGGATAACCCCAAAAAGGGTGAGCAGATTTAATATCAACACCTGACTCAGTAGCCATTCTAGCATGACCAATTGCATGTGTTCCAACCAACTTATCTAAACTATATCTATCACAAACCATTTTAGCATTACCTAGATCTTTAATTACCTCTAATGATTTTCCCATGGAAAGAATTTCAACTCCTGGAATGCTTTCAATCTTTTGTGAAAACTCTAATAGATCCTTTACATCATAAGCAAGTTCATATCTCAAAGAGTAGGGCAGAATTCTTTCTTCTTTAACTATTTTGGCACCTAACTCAGATAAATACTGATCAACAACTTTTTTTCTTTGATCGTATACTGAAACATCCTCCATTATTGATGAACTTCCTTCACCAACATTTTCTCCAACTTTAAAACGCATAATAAAGTTTTTACCATCCGTATCTCCATACAAAGCGTAACCTGTAGAATCTTCTCCTCTATGTTTTAAAGCTTGAAGCATTCCTTGTAGTTCACTTCCCACATTTGATGATTTACCTCTATGTATTAATCCCGCTATTCCACACATATATTTCCCCTATTTTATTAAAGATTAAGGTAGACAGTCTAGATAAGTATCTAGATCCCACTGAGTTGTTGCACCTAAAAATCTTTCCCATTCATCATTTTTATACCAATGGAAAACTTTATACATTTCGTCCGGCATAGCTGCTTTGATAACTTCATCTTCTGCTAAACGATTTAGTGCTTCACCGAGACTTAAAGGTAATTTTTTAACTTTTTTACCAGCTGCCTGAGCATCATACATACTTCTAGACTCTGGTTTTCCTGGATCAATATTATTTGTTATCCCGTCATCAAAACATTTTAATAACCCAGATCCCATTAAATAAGGATTATGCATTGAATCCACTGAACGATATTCAAATCTACCTGGAGCAGAAACTCTTAAACCACAAGTTCTGTTTTGAAATCCCCAGTCAGCATAAACGGGCGCCCAAAATCCTGTATCCCACAACCTTCTATAAGAGTTTACTGTTGAAGAACCAATTGCAGTTAATGCACCCAAATGTTTCATTACTCCACCAATTGCTTTTAATCCAATTTTACCTGGTAGCTGAATATCATTAGTGTCTGGCATAAAGTAATTAGTTCCACCTTCAACATAAGTAAAAACATCGTCCATCGCTGGTATAGATTTATGAGATAATTTATTAATTTTATCTTTTCCACCTTTCCATAAAGACATGTTAGTGTGACAACCACTTGCAGATACACCCATAAAAGGTTTTGTCATAAAGCAAGCTATCAAATTAAACTCTCTAGCAACTTGTGCACAAATTTGTCTATAAGTTGAAAGTCTATCTGCATTTCTTAAAACATCATCATACATCCAGTTTAATTCTAATTGTCCTGGTGCATCTTCATGATCACCTTGAATCATATCAAAGCCCATCGCTCTAGCGTATTCAAAAACTTTCATAAACACTGGTCTTAGAGATTCAAACTGATCTATGTGATAACAATAAGGTTTAGAAAAACCTTTGCCAGTTGGTGAGCCATCTTCATTTTTAGTCAACCACATCATTTCTGGCTCTGTTCCAACTCTTAATTGGTAACCATGTTTCTTTTTAAATTCTTGAGCATGTATTCTTAAATTTCCACGGCAATCAGAAGTTAAATGAGCACCTGGATTATCTCTTTCTTCTCTATTTCTAAAGCAAGTAACGAATACTCTTGCAACTTTTTTATCCCAAGGAAGCTGACAAAATGTTTCAGGATCAGGTATGCCAACTAGTTCTTTAGCTTCTGGCCCATAACCAATATAATCTCCATGACGATCAACAAATAAGTTAGCTGTAGCACCATAAACTAATTGAAATCCTTTTTCACAAGTTCTTTCCCAATGATCAGTAGGAATACCTTTTCCCACAACTCTTCCAGTTACAGAAATAAATTGAAAAAATATATACTCAACACCTAGTTCGTTAATTTTAGCTCTAACTTGTTTTACTAACTTGTCTCTACCAGGCTGTCTAACGTGTCTGTCTAAATCTGTCATTATCTCTCCCCCTAATGAATTTTAATACACGAACCCTAGCTGAAAATTATATTAGTGTCTAGGCATCTTGATTATAATAAATATATATAATTTGTATAACTACTGTGAGCTATTACATGTATAAGTTGTGTAAATAATATTGTTTTGATTTAAATTTAATTTAAATTTTTTCTTAGCTCCACGGGAATGGACTATTCGAGGTAGGGTGAAGCTCTCCTTTTTCATAACGATCAAATCTAAAAGGTTTTAATAATTCACTTTCAGTTCCAAGAATTTCTTGTGCAACAAGTTCACCGACACCAATCATTTTGTATCCATGATTTGCATCAGCAATCATATAAACATTTTCTAAAAACCTATCAAAGATAGGAAAATTGTCAGGTGTCATACATCCTAAGCCACCTGATGGTCCTTTTCTATACAAACCTGATTTACCTTCAAATCTCTTATGACAATGTGCTAAAGCTGAACACCACATATCATTAAATGATTCTGTGGTTTGAAACTCAGGTGAATCTATTCCATATGGATCTATGTTTATCTTATCAAAATGTTTATCTACTATGTATGGAGAGGTTCCACCTTGAACACCAAGACCTTCAATATCTGGCTTATAATAAATTCCCCAAAGCTCATCTGTTATTAATTTTTTAGTTGTATCAGAATATAATGGGGCTGTAGAATCAACATGCATTACAGGAGGCTGACCACCGTCATTCATTTTTAAAAAATCTTTATCAACACCAATAACACCTTCTTGTAACATCCAATATTTCCACATATCCTCTTTATGAAATTTTCCATCTTGTCCTTTAATATTAGCAACTTTTGGAAGTTCTAACATGTTCCAAAAATCTCTAACCCAAGGACCAGCACCAACGACTACTTGTTCGCACTCAATAATTCCTTTGTCTGTCTCAACACCATTAACTGCTTTACTAGTACTACTTTTTTTAAAGCCTGTAACCGTAACACCCTTAATAATATTAACTCCGTTTGTATTAGTTTTTTCTTCTAGAGCTTTTATAGAAGCTTTGTTGAATGCATAACCACCTTTTTTTTCATGTAATACGGATGTAATTCCTGTTGCTTGCCAATCGTCAAACATACCCTTCATATATTTAGTACATTCTTTTTCACCTTCTATAAATTCCGATTCATATCCAATAGCTTTTTGTTGCTCATATATTGTAGCAACATCTTCGTGCATAACTTCAGGAGATATTTGTAAATACCCAACAGCATTATATTTCCAAGCCTTAGGATCACTTTCCCAGACAGAAACTGAGTGAGCCATTAATTCTCTCATAGCAGGTTGGAAATAATTATTTCTAATAACGCCACAAGCTATTCCACTTGCACCCGCTGCAGTATCTTTTTTTTCAAGAATTACAATGTCACCAGGGTTTTTATAAGTCTCAGAAAGTTTCCAGGCTGTGCTTAGCCCATGAATTCCGCCACCGATGATTACTACTTTTGCTTTAGTTGGTAGTGTTGTCATATCAAAACTCTATTCTTCTGAAGATCAATTAATAGGATTATTTTTATAACAAAAAAATATATATATAAAATAGTAACTTAGTGAGTTGCTTAAATAAGTGTTTAATAGCTGATATTTTTAAGTGTATCCAGATAATCATTAAATTCTTTAATGAACGTTTCACTGGGCTTAATATTTTTTATTCTCTGATCAGTTGAAGTTTTTTCTAAAAAAAAGAATCCTTTAATACATGCTTCATTAATTATCAAAGCTGCTTTTGGTCTGGAAGTTTTAAAAAGTCTTGTTTTCAATTCTTCTACTGAAAGCTTTTCATTGATCTTATATGCGTGCATTACCAACAGCATCAAATGGTAATGAGAGGGTGATTTCCTAAAAAAATAGTTGCTTGAAGTATGAGACCTTTTAACTTGATCTTCCCAGAAATCTAAAAGATTTTTTTTTTGATTCATAATATTGCTTAAGCTCTAACTCTAGACTTTGTTGGATCATAGAAAGGAAATGCCACCACTTTAGCAGTAATTCTTTTTTGATGACCGTCAATTTTTCCTATTTCTACTTTAGATCCTATTTCAGAATATTTAACATCAATTCTACATAGCGCAATATTTTTTCCAAGTTTAGGAGATAACATTCCACTAGTTACTACACCAACTTGACCTCGACCTATATAAACATTATCACCATGCGCTGCAGGTTCGTGTCCATCCAATTCTAAGCCAATTAATTTCTTTTGTGGGTTTGCTTTTCTTTTAATTAATTCTTCCTTACCTATAAAATCATCTTCTTTAGTTTTAAGTGGAACTGTAAAACCAATTCCTGCTTCAAAGGGATCTGTTTGATCATCAAACTCATAGCCATAAAAAATTAGTCCAGCTTCAATACGAACCATGTCTAAAGCTTCAAGGCCTAATGGGGTAATATCAAACTCTTTACCAGCTTCCCAAACTTTATCCCAAACCTCTGCTGCATCTTTTGGATGACACCATATCTCATAACCAAGTTCACCCGTGTAACCTGTTCTTGAAATAACAATTGGCGTTCCCGTTTCGTGATCTATTCTTGCAATATTAAATCTAAACCACCCAAGCTCAGTGATCGATGGCTGTATTGGAGGTGTCCACACAAATTTTTCTAAAATTTTTCTACTGTTTGGACCTTGAACTGCAATGTTATGTATATGATCTGTTGCAGATTTAATCCAAACTTTATAATTTTTCTTTTTAGCTTGTTCTTTTAACCATTCACCGCTGTATTCATCTCCACCAATCCATCTAAAGTTATCCTGTCCTAATTTAAATAAAGTACCATCATCTAACATGCAGCCATTTTCATAACACATAGCTGTATAAACAACTTGCCCAACTGATAATTTTTTTACATTTCTAGTAAGTGTGTATTGCATTAAATTTTCTGCATCAGGTCCAAGAATTTCAAACTTTCTAAGAGGTGATAAGTCTGTTGCAATTGCACTTTCTCTACAAGCCGTATATTCTTTTATAGTTCCTGAATTTGTAAAATTATTAGCAAGCCAAAAACCTTTATACTCAACAAAATTTCTTGTGAGTTCTGAAGTTTTTTTATGGAAACCTGTTTCTTGAGTTAGTTTGGGCTCTGAGTCTGTTTTCATTCTAAATGCTATTGCTTTTGAATACTTTTTTTTCTTTGAATAAGTCCTAACAAAAATATCAGTTGGATTCCAGCCATTTGCACCATCAACATCACAAGGACAAGCAGACGATATACAGGTTAAATCCTTTAAAGCTCTAAACAAAACATAATCTCCAGGTCTTGACCAAGGTTCATCAAAAGATGCAACATTATTAGCATCTATCGCTGTGTTAAAAAAAAGATTTATTGCAGACCAACTTTTTCTAGAATTGATGTCGTATTTATTTAATCTATTATTAAAATTGTCAGTACAATTAATATGACCCATATAACCCATATCTTCATAATATTTTGATGTGCAAGCAAGATTGAAAGTATCATGTCTTCCAACCGTATCTCTTACAACTTCAATCATAGCTTCATGATCGCCATCATAAAACTTTGAAAACAAACCAGGTCCAGGATATGCACCACCCATAAATGTTCTTGTTGCTTTATCATCTATAATACTTTCAATGCCATCGTTTAACTTTTGTGTATCAAAAGCAAGAAAATCAGAGCATTGCCTTCCACCTGGATCAATTATCTGAATATATTCACCAGCTTTAACTTCATAAGTTTCAGCAGTTCTTCTTTTTATAAGCTGTTCTATAATTGGATCACTGAGTGGATCTGGCAAAATAAACTGTTCATCTGTTTCAATAAATTTAGCTTTATTTAAAAAAATAGTTAAATCTGTTGGTGGATTTTGTTCATGAACATTCATTGCATCACCAGGTGCAGCAATCATAACTACACATTTATCTTTTGAAGTCAGTGTTATTTTTTCACCCATCATACAATCATTGTTAAAAATAATTGATGATTTAGCATTTTTTAAGTCAAAGTTTTTTTTCTTTAGCAGTCTTAAAATTGTTTCATCTCTAGAAATAGTTTTTTTTGAAAAGTCTGCATTAGCATTTTCTTTTAAATTTAAAATAGATAGATCCGATTTGCCTTCTGAGTTAAAAACAATTATTTCACAAATTTGTTTTCCTTCTTCATTAATAATGTCTATTTTATCTTCTGGTAAAACTTCTATTATAGAAAGTCCACCACCTCTTACAAAATATCTCTCAACTCCAGGTGGTAAAGTTCTTAAACCAGGATTTCGTATATCATTACTAGTATGTAGCATTATCACTATAAAATTAATTATTTAGTTTCAGCATAATATAATCAAAGACCATTGACTATAAATTTAATAAGTGAGAACATAGTTTATTAAACATAATATTAAGGAGAGAGAATATAATGAAAAAAATAATATCATTAATATCTGCCTTAGTAATTTCAGCAGTAAGTTTTGCTGGAGTATCTAATGCAGCTGACAGTAAAAAACCTATCGTTATTCCAACTCATAACTGGTCAAGCCAAATTGTAATGGCCCACGTTATTGGTGGAATTTTTGAAAGTATGGGAAATAATGTAAAATACGTAAACACAGACTCACAAGCTGTTTATGAAGCAATTCGTATCGGTGATGTAAGTTTATCTCATGAAGTATGGGAATCTGCGTTTGGAAAATCATTTACTACAGCACTAGACAAAGGTGGTCTGGTTGACTGGGGAGATCATGAAGCTAGAACTCTTGAAGATATGGGTTATCCAAACTGGGTTGCTGAAAAAGGACTATGTCCTGGTCTTCCAGACTGGACTGCATTAAAAAATCCAGCTTGTGCTAAAAACTTTACAACACCTGACTCAGGTGGAAAAGGACGAATGTTAGAAGGTCCACAAAGTTGGCATGGAGATTTAATACCTCAAAGGGTTGATGCTTTAGGACTTGGAGATCTTTGGACTGTTAAATTTGCTGGAAGTGCAGATGCACTTTGGGCTGAACTTAAAGCAGCTGAAAAAGAAGGAAGAGGAACTATAATATTTAACTGGACACCAAACTTCACAGATGGTGCTGGTTTTACTTTTATAGATTTCCCTCCATATTCAGCAGGTTGTAGACCAGAAGACGGTGGTGATGGAAAATGTGGTTCGCCAGATGGTTATTTGAAAAAGGCTGTAACTGCAGACTTTCCAAAAACACATCCAGCAGCAGCAGCGGCATTTAAAAAAATGTCATTCTCTACAAGTCACATTGGTGCAATGGCTGCTTTAGTTGACCTTGACAAAATGACTCATGAAGATGCAGCTAAAAAATGGTTAGCTGATAATAAGAGTGTTTGGCAAGCTTTTACTAAATAAGGGTAACAGTTAATAAATTGAAATCTCTCCCAACAATGTTGGGGGGGATTTTTTTTAAAGAATGTGCTTTCGCACAAATTCAAATTACGAACCTATTAATTAAATGATAAAGCTTTTTTTATATATATCTATCAGTCTATTAGTTTTTAATTCTTCTTTTGCAAAAAATATAGACATACAAGAAGATATTAAAATTGGTTTTGTATGTGAATTAGAAAAGAAAATACTCAAGAACTCAGAATATAATTATAAAACTTTTTTGGCAAAAGATTTAGATGATCAAAATTTAGATAAATTTGAAATCAATGCAAAGAGACCAGAAAAACTTTTGATCAACGGGTTATCATTGTTCCTCTCACAAACTGTAAAATTTGAAGTAAAAGTTGTAAATAAAGACATAGTTTTATTCAAAGCTTTTGATGAAGGAAAAAATTACTCAGAATCAGGTATAATTAACAGAAAATCAGGTGAATTAGTTCACGAAATTACAATAGGTATAAAAAGTGATAATCTTGAAAAAAATATTTCTTTTTACTCGTGCACTTAAATAAAAAAAAATGAAAAAATATTTATTTTATATAGCTTTAAGTTTTTTAGTCGCAACATCAGTATCAGCTCGAAAGACAGGTTGTGAAGGAAACTGTAAAGATGGCTTTGGTAAATGGACTTACACTGACAAAACAACTTATGAGGGGAATTGGGTTGGCACACAAAAACAAGGACAAGGAGTTGAGACTTGGCCTAATGGATATATTTATAAAGGTGAGTTTAAAAATAGTATGTGGAGTGGAAAGGGTATTTTGACTTTTCCAAACGGTGCAACTTATAATGGGGAATGGGCCAATGGGTTTATGAATGGAGAGGGAACATTTACATGGTCCGATGGAAAAGAAAAAAAAGGAATTTGGAAAAATGGCAAATTCCAAGAATAGATAAAAATGTTACAAAATATATATTTAAATAAACTAAAGAAGATATCTGAGCCAGTTAGACAATTTGGAGGTCTTATCATCTTAATAATTATTGTAATTTTTTCCTTTGCTATCTTAAATAATATTTTTGGTGAGGGTGAAGAGCTAATTGCTAAAATGAAAAAAGAAGAAGAAAGAATTGCAGAGACAAGAAAACAAAATGAACTGATTTCAAGTTTGCCATCAGGAATTTTAGCATTTTATGATGGAACTGATCATTATAAGTTGTCTTTAGAGCAATATGAAAAAGTCTGCAACGCAACAAAGATTATTCCTCAGCGTGCAATTATGGGTGCCAATTTTTTGAATTTTAGAGCACATCATATTTATACTATTAATGGAAATAAAATTGATGAAACGTTTGTTAAATGGAATAAGGAAAATAATAAATGCTTTGCAGGTTTTACAGTTAGTGGGAATAATGTTGGGGTAGATGAAAAAATTACTGTTAAAGGAGAGGTTTTAAATTTTTTAAGTACTGGAATTGATACAAGAGTTTATTTTATTAAAAATTTTTAAGGAGAAAAACGATAAATATAAATAATATAAAAAGTGTTTTTTATTTTTATTTCGTATAACTTATTAAAACATTATGACCGATACAGTAATCAAATGTGAATCTGTTTACAAAATTTTTGGAACAAATGCCAAAAAGATGCTTCAAGATGCAAATGGAAATGTAGATGCTAAAACATTTCAAGAAAACGGATGTATAGTGGGTGTTAATAATGCCTCTTTTGAGGTTTCAAAAGGTGAAATGTTAGTTGTGATGGGTTTATCAGGCTCAGGGAAATCAACATTGTTAAGATGTATTTCTAGATTAACAGATGCAACTGCTGGAAAAATTTCTATAGAAGGTCAAGATTTACTTTCATTAAGCAATAAAGAACTGATTGATCTCCGAAGAAATAAAATGGGTATGGTGTTTCAAAGCTTTGCCTTGCTTCCCCATAAAACAGTTGTGGAAAATATTGCCTTCCCACTTCAAATAAAGGGTATTAAAATTAAAGATAGCATCAATAAAGCAATGGAAATGGTAAAATTAGTTGGTCTTGATGGTAGAGAAAATTATTTTCCAAGAGAGCTTTCTGGTGGACAACAACAAAGAGTAGGTATTGCAAGATCATTAGCTGTTGAACCTGATATTTGGTTTTTAGATGAACCATTTTCTGCATTAGATCCATTAATTAGAAAAGAGATGCAAGATGAATTTTTGAGACTTCAAGAAAAATTACAAAAAACAATTATGTTTATTACACACGATTTTGATGAAGCTTTAAAACTTGCTGACCGTATTGCAATAATGAAAGATGGTATAATTGAACAATTGGATACCCCAGCTAACATTGTTTTAAATCCAGCAACAGAATATGTGAAAAAATTTACTGAAGAAGTTCCTAGGGAGAAGGTTTTAAAAATAGAAGATGTGATGGAAAAACCAAATAATGAAAATTTAAGTGATTTAAAAGTTTTTAGAAATGAAATAATTGAAAATGTTGCTGAGAAGATATTAACTCAAGAGAAGTCAGTATCTGTAATCGATGAAAACAATCAAATTGTTGGCACTGTTCATCCATCAAAAATAATTTACACAGTTTTTGGTGGAAAAAAAAACAATGATTAAAATATGGAATTATTAAAAAAATATCCAAAAGTATTTCAATGGTTATTTTTGTTAGTTGCTTTTTTTACTTTATGTTTTGCAATTGATGTCCCAGAAACTTATAAATTTATTAGAGGTCAAGCAGAATTCATTAAAGATCCAAATCAAAGCACTTACACGCTCTTTGGTGCAGAAGTAAGGTATTATGCATTTGATGTTTTTTGGAGACTACCTCCTTTGCTTGGATGGTTACCTATATGGATAAATGATTCATTATTTTTTTTAATGAATGATTGGATGCCAATGGAATTTTGGAATGAAGATACTCAAGAATTTAAAACACGACCTCTAGTTTTACAAATAACAAGAAATTTAACCTCATTTATAACGTTTCTCATAGAATTAATAAGAGAGATTTTATTAGGTGGTGTTGAAACTATTGTTGCATTTACAAGTTGGGATTGGATAAGTGAAAATTCATGGGCAGAATTGCCAGGATTGCCTTGGACAATTGTTGCTGCGGGTGCAGCGGTACTTGGATATAAATTAAGTGGCAAAGGTCTAGCGCTATTCGCTGCTATAGTTATGATTTATATTTCTATTTTTGGTCAATGGAAGCCTTCGATGCAAACACTTTCTTTTATATTAGTTGCAGCACCACTATCTTTTATTTTTGGTTTGAGTTTAGGAATTGCAGCGTTCAAAAGTAAACGTGTGGAGAAAGCTTTATACCCAATACTTTTAGTTATGCAGACTATGCCTCAATACGCAGTGTTGGTTCCTGCAATTGTTCTCTTTGGTGTTGGAGATCATGCTGGAGTAATTATAACTATGGTTGTAGCTGTTCCACCAATGATATTACTAACTTTGTTAGGTCTTAGAGGGGTATCGCCTGAAGTTATTGAAGCTGGTAAAATGAGTGGATGTAATAATTTACAACTTATGTTTAAAGTATTAATCCCAACTGCAAGAAGGGATATTTTGATTGGAGTAAATCAAGTTATCATGGTGTGTTTTTCTATGGCAGTAATTTCAGCGTTTATAGGTGCTAAAGGTTTAGGATTTAATCTATTATTAGCTCTAAATCAGTTGAACATTGGATTAGCGTTAGAAGCAGGTTTATGTATCAGTTTGATTGCAATATTACTTGATAAATTATCCTTAGCTTGGGCAAATAAACAAATAGATTACTTTGGTAACCTAACTTTTTTTCAAAGATATAAAAATACATTATTTTTTTCTGGTGCAATATTCATTGGAATTATACTTGCTTATGTTGGGTCTTTTTACTTTAAGGAAGGTTTTAATTATTTGTATGAAATTCCCCACAATAAAGGAATATCAACAGCAGATTTTTGGAATAAAGGAGTTGATTGGATTTGGGATACTTTCTTTCAAACTTTAAAAATTTTTAATACATGGTTGATAGTTGATGTATTGCAGCCTATGCGTGCTGCATATTTAAGAATGCCTATTGTTGCAACCTTTGTTTTGGTTATGGGTGCTGGATATATAATTGGTGGAATACGTTCTGCTTTTGTAGTTGGGGGATTAACATTATTTATAGCTCTAAGTCCATGGTGGGACAGAGCTTTAGTTACAACTTATATGGCAACTTTTGGAGTTATATTATCTTGTATAATTGGTTTTACTGTTGGTACTTTATGTTTTCAGAATAAACATACTACAAATTTTATGTTGGGAGTTTGTGATATTTTTCAAACATTCCCTTCATTTGTATACTTAATTCCAGTTATGATGCTTTTTGGAGTTACAGACACATCAGTATTAATTGCAGTAGTTGTATATGCAACTATACCAGCAACGAGATATACTATTGAAGGATTAAGAAGTGTTCCATCTTCTTTACATGATGCAGCTTCAATGTCAGGTGTAACAAAAATACAAAGATTGCTGAAAATAGAATTCCCATTAGCACTTCCTCACATGATGCTTGGTTTAAATCAAACAATCGTATTTGCTTTATTTATGGTAATTATTGGGGCATTTATTGGAACTGAGGATTTAGGACAATATATTTTAAAAGCTATATCTGATAAAAAAGGTGCAGGTATAGGTCTAACACTAGGTCTTTGTGTTGCTTTTATAGGCCTGATTTTTGATAATTTAATTAGAACTTGGGTAGAAAAAAGAAAAAAACACCTGGGTATAGATTAATTAAAATACTCAACTTCAGAAAAAGTATCTGTTGGAAAAATCCAATAAAATTCCAAGGTTTCGGTTCCAACATTCTTCAAAGCATGTTTTGCATTTCCTGAAATATAAACTACATCACCTTTTTTAATTTCTTCTAGATCACCAGATTTATTTAATATTCCTTTACCATTAGAAACTACATATATTTCTGCAGGTGAATGATAATGGAGTGTCAAGTCACCACCTGGAGCAATTTCAGCAAAACCAAGTGAAAGTCCAGAACTTCCCATAAAATCTGCATCAATTAAGAATTTCCATCTAACACCTGGATATTTTTCAGTTGATGACCACTCTTGATCAGAGACAGATTTAAGGTTTTTTACAAAAATCATAAAAAATCACAACTTATCGATTATTTTTTGGGTTGATCTAAAAAAGTTTTTAAAGAATCATCCATCGCAACTTCCCAATCTGTATGATGTTTTGGACCAATTGATCCAGTTACAGGTGAAGCAAAGGACTTATTTCTATATGTCATAATATTTTCTACCTTATGATGTTCCCATTCTTTAAAAGTTTTTCTAATTAATTCAAAATCAATTTTTGGATAATCAGATAAATTGTGAAGTTCTTTTGTGTACTCTGTTTGGAAATCAATCATTTGATCTGCATTTTCTAACTTTTCTTCAAGAGATACCCATTTATTGATATCTTTTTCAATCTCCGTGTCACTTGGAACTTTAATTTTTCCCATTATAATATCTCTTGCAAACCAAGCCTGACAATCAAACATATTGAAAGTATGAAATTGATCTTGCATACCAAGGTATATTAATTTGTGATTATTTTGCCAAACCACACCTTTATATAACTTTGGTGGATATAATCTGTTTCCTGTTTTTAATTTAAGATCTTCAGATATAAAAGGAAAATGATGGAGATATCCTGTGCATAAAATTACAGCATCTGTTTCTTGAACATGACCGTCTTTAAATATCGCCTTATTACCTTCAAGTCTATCTAGGTGAAAAACTTCTTTCATTCCATTGGGCCATTTAAATCCCATTGGATTATGTCTATAGGCTATAGTCACACTTTTTGCCCCATACTTATGACATTGAAGAGCTACATCTTCTGCAGAATAGCTACTTCCTAAAACAACAACATTTTTATCTCGAAATTCTTCAGCATCTCTAAAATCATGAGAGTGCATTATTCTTCCAGGAAACGCTTTCATTCCTGGATATTCTGGAATAAACGGAACTGAGAAATGACCAGTTGATACTATTACATAATCAAAAACATCTTTTGAAATTTTATCATTCTTTTTATCACGATAAGTAATTTCAAAATTTTTACCATCAAAAGACACATTGCTAACAGAGGTGTTAAATTTAATTTTAGACTTTAAATTTCCCTTTTTAACTCTACCCAAAATATAATCGTATAAAACTTCTCTGGGTGGAAAAGATGGAATTGGTTTTCCAAAGTGTTCATCAAATGAATAGTCAGCAAACTCTAGACATTCTTTAGGACCATTGGACCAAAGATATCTATACATACTGTTAGGTACAGGGTCGCCGTATTGGTCAGAACCTGTTCTCCAACTGTAATTCCATAAGCCTCCCCAATCTTCTTGTTTATCAAAACAAACTATTTCAGGTATCTTTTCACCTTTTTTTTCAGCTTGCTCAAAAGATCTCAAAGCAGATAAACCACAAGGCCCGGCACCAATAATCGCTACTTTTGTCATAAAATCACCTCTCCCTAATAAATTTATAACTGTACTTTACCAACAAAATGCTAAAAATTAATATAAAAAAATACAGTATTATGAAAAAAATTATTATTATTGGTGCTGGAGCGATGGGGTCTGCATTCGCTGTACCATGTTTAGAAAATAAAAATGATGTAACGCTCATTGGTACTCACCTTGAGGATGATTTAATAAATAAAATTCAATTAAATAATAATTTCCATCCAACCTTAAATATTGAATTACCATCAAAACTAAAGGTAGAAAAATTTGAGAAATTACAATCAATACTTGAAGGTGAGGTAGATATAATTGTTGCTGGAGTTAGCTCTGTAGGAATTGAATGGTTTGTTAATCAAATATCAAAAAAGTATAAGAAAAATACTCCCATTATTTTATTAACAAAAGGTTTAGCCATAGAGGGCAATGAATTAATAACACTTTCAGATAAAATTAAAAAACTTCTCAAGGAAAAAGGTCATGGAGAAGTAAATATTTCAGCAATCAAAGGACCTTGTTTAGCAGCAGGTCTTGCATATAAAATGAGAACAGGAACGGTTATTGCAAACCCAGATATTAAAGAAACAGAAAAATTAAAAAAAATTATATCAACAAATTATTATTCAACAGAAGTATCAGATGATTTAACTGGCATCGAATTATCAGGTGCAATTAAAAATATTTATTCAATGTTGATTGGAGCTTCTGAAGGATTAAGCAATTCAAAAGCACCTAAGGAAATTCAATCTAAATATTATTTAAATACATCAGCCTCATTAATCCATAGATCAATTTCTGAAATGGTTGAATTTGTTTCTTTCTATGGAGGAAGAGCAGAAACTGTTTATGGCTTAGCTGGTTTAGGAGATTTATATGTAAGCGCAATAGGGGGAAGAAATAGTTTGATGGGAAAATATTTAGGTGAAGGATATTTATATAAAGAAGCTAAAGAAAAATTTATGAAAAATATTACAGTAGAGGGTGCGCAACTTGCATTAGAAATTGGACCTAAAATTTTACAAGATCTTAATTCTAAACATTTTCCATTAATGTTTAGTATGCTACACACTATATGTGAAAATAAGAAATTAGAAATTCAATGGTAAAAAATATATTAATATTTGTTTTTATAGTGCTTGGAATGGTGGTTATTCTAAATTTTAGTGATCATAATTTAAAAAGAGCTGTCGATGCCTGCCTAGCTGGAAGTCAAAAATTATCTAAATCAAAAATTACAGATCTAAAAGAAGCTAAAAAATTTTGTGAAGAAGAAATTAAAAAAAATAAAAATTAAAAAGAGACCCTTAAATGAAGTCAAATTGGAATTATCCAACAACTATGTGGGTTGGAAAAGATAGAATTAAAGATCTAAGTATTGCTTGCAAAACTTTGAACATTAATAAACCATTGTTAGTAACTGATAGTGGTCTTGCTAAATCAAAAATTGTAATCAATGTGCTAAGGAATTTAAAAGAAGACGGTATTTCAGCTGAATTATATTCAAATGTTGTGGGTAATCCAACTGGCACCAATGTAACTGAGGGTGCGGATTATTATAATAAAAATAATTGTGATGGAGTAATAGCTTTTGGAGGGGGAAGTGGCCTAGATGTTGGTAAAGCAATTGCATTTATGTCAGGTCAAACACTACCTATTTGGGATTTTGAAGATGTTGGTGATAATTGGACTAAAGCAAACTCTGACAAAATTGCATCAATTATTGCTGTACCAACAACTGCTGGAACAGGATCAGAAACAGGACGAGCATCTGTAATATTAAATGAAGAAACGGGTGTAAAAAATATAATTTTTCATCCTAAGTTTTTACCTTCAATAGTTATTTTAGATCCGGTATTAACACTTAGTTTGCCTGCAAAGATTACAGCTGCAACTGGTATGGATGCGCTAGCTCACAATTTGGAAGCATATTGTGCACCAGGATATCACCCAATGGCTGATGGAATTGCTTTAGAGGGTATGAGATTAATTAATGAATGGTTACTTGAAGCAGTTAACAACGGATCAAATATTGAAGCTAGACAAAACATGTTAACAGCAGCAAGCATGGGAGCAACAGCATTTCAAAAAGGCTTGGGGGCAATTCACTCATTAAGCCATCCAGTAAATGCTTTAAATAATATTCATCATGGTTTATCCAATGCAATATTCATGCCTTATGTATTAACCTTTAATAAAAATGTAATTGAAAAAAAAATAATAAAGATTTGCGATTATTTAGAACTTAAAGATAGATCTTTTGATGGCTTTGTTAACTGGGTTTTAGATTTAAGAAAAAAACTAGATATGCCACATAAATTATCAGAAGTGATTGATGAAAAAGATTTTGATATTGATAGATTATCAAAAATGGCTTTAGCTGATCCATCTACTGGAGGAAATCCAAAAAAATTAACTGAAAATGATATGAGAACAATGTATCAGTATAGTATGCGTGGAGAATTGTTTAAATGAGTAATTTAAATATTTTAATTGTTGAAGGAAATATTAGAGAAGATAGTGAGTTTTTTATTAAAGCAGCTGGAAGCTCTGCAGCAGATAACTTAAAAAATTTAATTTTAAAGATAGAGCCATTAATAAATACAGAAATCATAAATCCTGGTCATGATGAAGAGACAACGAGTGCTTTAAAAAATATGAGTAAATATAATGGCATTGTGTTTACTGGTGGTGCAATGAGAATAAATGATATGACAGATGTGATTAAGAAACATATCAATTTTGCATCTAATTGCTTTAATCATAAAAATAAGATTTTAGCAATTTGTTGGGGATTACAAGTCTGTTCAACAGCAGCTGGGGGTAAAGTAAATCCTGGAAAAAATGGCGCTCATATTGGAATTGCATCAGATGTAATTATTAACAGTGAAGGTGAAAAACACTTCATATACAAAGATAAAAAAAAAGTTTTTACCTCACCAGCATTTAATTTTGATGAGGTAAGTGAATTGCCAAAAAATACTACTCTTTTATCAAGTGACAAAGTTAACAATGTAATGGGTGTTAGCTTTAATGCGGGAAGCTCAGAAATTATTGGTTTACAATACCATCCTGATTATGAATATTTTCAGATGCTTAATCTTATTGATGGTCGTAAAGAACGATTATTTGTAAATAAAAATTTCTTAAATGAAGAAGAGTATGAAAGCCATATCTCATTCATAAAATCTCAAGACGAACTATTAGATTTTAATAATAGAACATGTGAAGTTAGAAATTGGCTTAATTATATACGTAACTAATTTTTAAAACAGACCTTCAATTTCACCATTTTTATTTAGTTTAATCGAGTCTGCTGCTGGAACTCTTGGTAGTCCAGGCATAGTCATAACAGCGCCGCATATAACAACAATAAACTCTGCCCCTGAAGAGAGTTTAATTTCTCTGATTGGTAAAGAATGTCCTGTTGGTGCACCTTTTAAGCTTGGGTCTGTTGAAAAGCTGTATTGAGTTTTTGCAATACAAATTGGGAAATCTCCGTAACCAGCTTCTTCAAAGCTTTTTAATTGATCTCTAATTTTAGTATCAGCAATAACTTCATCTGCTCTATAAATTTCTTTTGCAATTGTTTCTATTTTTTTAAATAGAGGAGTTTTGCTCTCATATAAGAATTTAAATTTTTCTTCATTTTTATCACATAATTCAGCAACATGGCTTGCAAGTTCTTTTGTACCTTCACCACCGTTTGCCCAATGAGTACAGAGACTTGCTTTAATACCAATAGTGTCACAAAATTCTATCAAAGCTTTTACTTCATTATCTGTATCTTTAATAAAATGATTAACAGCTACTGCAACTGGTAAACCAAATTTTTTAACATTTTCCACGTGTCTTTGAAGATTAACTAAACCTTTTTTTAAGGCTTCCACATTTTCTGCTTTAAGGTCATCTTTTGCTACACCACCATGCATTTTTAAAGCCCTAATAGTTGCAACAATTACAACACAGCTAGGTTTTAAATCTGACTTTCTACATTTAATATTAAGAAATTTTTCTGCACCAAGGTCCGCACCAAATCCTGCTTCTGTAACAACATAGTCAGCGAGTTTAAGTCCAGTCTTTGTTGCAATTACAGAATTACAGCCATGTGCAATATTAGCAAATGGACCACCATGAATAATTGCAGGATTGTTTTCCAAAGTTTGAGTAACATTAGGTCTAATGGCATCTTTTAATAATACAGTCATTGGACCTTGTGCTTTTAAATCTTTAGCATAAACAGGTTTTTTATCTCTAGTATAGGCAATTGTAATATTTCCTATTCTTTTTTCTAAATCTTCTAAATCATTTGATAAGCAAAAGATTGCCATGATTTCAGATGCAACAGTTATATCAAAACCATCTTCTCTTGGAAAACCATTTGCAACTCCACCTAAATTTATATTTATAGATCTTAATGAACGATCATTCATGTCCATTACTCTTTTCCAAAAAATTCTTCTAACATCGATATCTAATTTATTTCCCCAATAAATATGATTATCAATTAAAGCCGACAATAAATTATGAGCTGAGGTTATTGCATGAAAATCTCCAGTAAAATGTAAATTAATTTGCTCCATTGGAACAACTTGGGCATATCCGCCACCAGCAGCACCACCCTTCATTCCAAAAGAAGGACCAAGGCTAGGTTCTCTTAAACAAACAATAGATTTTTTTCCTATTTTATTTAGACCATCATTTAAACCAACTGAAGTTGTAGTTTTCCCTTCACCAGCTGGAGTGGGAGTGATTGCAGTAACTAAAACAAGTTTTCCATCAGGTTTATCTTTTAAAGTATCTAAATATTCTAGGTTAATTTTTGCAATATGTCTGCCCATTGGACTGAATGCAGTACTTTCATCTGGTACATTTATTTTTGCCAAGATATCATTTATAGGTTGCATTTTAGCTTCTCTAGCTATCTGAATGTCTGATTTAACTTCGCTCATCTAAAACTCCTATAAATTAAAATTTCTTTGAGGAATTAGTATCTTCTTTTATGAATTTTTGAAACTTATAAAAATTATATATAAAAATAATAATAACTATTTATATTCTTTTAGATAAAATTAATTAATGCAAAAATATTCAATATTTAACCTAATAAAAAATGCTTTTTCTGGTCATCAAAAGTGGGATTTAGCCTGGAAAGATGCTACTCCAAAAAAGGAATATGATGTTGTTATTATTGGTGGTGGAGGCCATGGGCTAGCTACTGCATATTATCTCGCAAAAGAACATAATATTACCAATGTAGCTATCATCGAAAAAGGATGGCTTGGCGGTGGTAATATGGGAAGAAATACTACAATTATAAGATCAAATTATATGCACGATGATAATGCATTATTTAGTGAGTTTGGAATGGATCTATGGAGAAAAATGAGCCAGGATTTAAATTACAATGTAATGTTTTCTCCAAGAGGAATAATTAATCTTGCACACTCAGATGCCCAAATGAATGTTTTTGCAAGAAGAGGAAACTCAATGCGCCTAAATGGCATTGATGCAGTTCTTTTAAATAGAGAAGAAGTAAAAGAAATTATTCCAATGGCAGACTTTTCAGACAATGTAAGATTTCCTATATTTGGTGGATTAATGCAACCAAGTGCTGGAACAGCAAGACATGATGCTGTTGCATGGGGTTATGCACGTCAAGCAGATTCAATGGGTGTAGATATAATTCAAAACTGTGAGGTAACAGGTTTTGATGTTGTAGGTGGAAAAATTCAAGGAGTGAGAACTTCACGAGGAGATATTAAAGTTAAAAAAATTGGTTTATGTGTTGCAGGTAGCACAAATATTTTAGCTGAAAAACTAAATATGACAATACCAGTAGAAACCCATCTTCTTCAGGCGTGTGTTACAGAACCTGTAAAGCCCGTATTAGATAGTGTGGTTACTTTTGGAGCAGGACATTTTTATATTAGTCAATCTGATAAAGGTGAAATGGTAATGGGAGGTGATCTAGATGGATACAATAGTTATGCTCAAAGAGGAAACCTACCAACACTCCAGCATGTACTAACAGAAGGAATTGCAATGATGCCTTTTTTAAGTAAATTAAAAATGCTTAGAACCTGGGGTGGGATTATGGATATGTCTATGGATGGCTCACCCATTATTGATAAGACTCATATTGAAGGATTATATTTAAATTGTGGTTGGTGTTATGGTGGGTTCAAAGCCACACCAGCTTCAGGATGGACATTTGCTCATACAATTGCACAAGATAGAGTTCACAAATTAAATGAAGGTTATAGTTTGAGTAGATTTAATACAGGTCACTTACTAGATGAAAAAGGACTTGGAACCAAAACATGGATCTCATAAATGTTGCATATTAAATGCCCTCATTGTGGGATGAGATCTCAAAATGAATTTTCATATGGTGGTGATGCAACTGTTAAAAGACCAGAACTTAATAAAGAAGTTTCAGATCAAGATTGGGATAACTTTGTCTATAATAGAAAAAGCTTAAGAGGAAAACATAAAGAGTTATGGCAACATATATCAGGATGCAGACAGTGGATTAAAGTAGAAAGAGACACTGCAACTCACGAAATATTTAAAACAGCTAAAGCTAACGAAGATATTTAAAATGACTCAAAATTATAGATTGGATAATATTGGATTAATAAATAGAGATAAAAAAATCTCATTTAAATTTAATGGAGTAACTTACTTTGGTTATGAGGGTGACACCTTAGCATCAGCATTACTTGCTAATGGAGTTCATTTAATAGGAAGAAGCTTTAAATATCATAGACCTAGAGGCTTTTTTGGTGCAGGGGTGGATGAACCATACGCAATTGTTCAACTATACAGAAATAATGAAACTGAGCCAAATGTAAAAACTACAGAACAAGAACTCTTTGAAGGTTTGGAGGCAACAAGTGTTAATTGTTGGCCTAGTGTAAATTTTGATATTGGAGCAATTAACAATTTTTTAAAGATATTTCTTCCAGCAGGATTTTATTACAAGACTTTTATGTGGCCAAAAAGTTTTTGGTACAAAGTTTATGAACCATTTATAAGAAAAGCTGCTGGACTTGGAGTTGCATCAACTAAACATGATAAAGAAAGATACGAACACAAATATGAGTATTGTGATTTACTAATTGCAGGTTCAGGACCTTCTGGTTTAGCGAGTGCATATGCTGCTGCTAAAAATGGTGCAAGAGTAATCTTAGCAGAAGACAAACCTAGATTTGGTGGAACTTTATTAACGAGTGAAGTTAATATTGGAAATCAAACAGGGAAAGAATGGGCAGAAAATATTATTTCTGAACTTAAAGAAATGCCTAATGTTATTGTTAAAAATAGATCACAAGTATTTGGTTACTATGATCATAATATGTTAGTGATGTCAGAAAAATTAAGTGATCATCTACCTAAAACTAAAAAATATAATCCAAAACAAAGACTTTGGTATATTAGAGCTAAAGAAGTTTTAATCTCATCAGGATCAATTGAGAGACCTTTAGTATTTGGGAACAATGACACACCAGGTGTGATGTTGTCTTCTGCAGCAAAAGAATATTTAAAAATTTATGGGGTTCTAGTTGGTAAAAAACCTCTAATATTTACAAATAATGACAGTGGATATGAAACAGCTATAGAATTTAAAAAAAATGGTGTTGATCCTATTATTTTAGATACAAGAAAAGAACCTAAGTCAGAAATAATAGATGAAGCAAAAAAATTAGATATTCAAATTAAATTTTCTTACGTAGTTGTTGCAGCTAAAGGTTATAAAAAAGTTAAATCCGCTGAAGTTGCCAAAATTTCAGATGATAAAAATGAATTAGGAACTTTAGAAACTATTAATTGTGATTGTATTTGTGTTTCAGGCTTTTGGACACCAACAATTCATTTAGCCTCTCAATCAGGAAATAAAACAACCTTTAATAAAGATATAGATGCATTTGTGCCAGGACTATCAAAACAAAATGAAACAACTTTAGGTGCAGCAAATGGAACTTTTACGTTAGAAGAAACTTTAAAAAATTCATTTGATAGTGGATATGAACTTTCAAAAAAAATAACTAATAATGATAATAAAACATCATCACCAATAGTTATGGAAAAAAAATCAACTACACATGATAAATTTTGGTGTGTACCTTTGCCTAAAGGAAAAACATATAAAAGATTTTTAGATTTTCAAAATGATGTAGCTGTTTCTGATATAGAAATTGCACTAAAAGAGGGTTATCGATCTATTGAACATGTTAAAAGATACACGACACTTGGAATGGCCACTGACCAAGGAAAAACAAGTAATCTCAATGGTTTGCAACTAGTATCCAACATAGAAAACAAAATAGTACCAGAAGTAGGTCACACAACTTTTAGACCTCCATATACACCAGTTACTATTGGAGCAATTGTTGGAAGAGAAATTGGTAAACATTCTAAACCAACAAGAAAATCACCTATGCACACTTGGCATGAAAAAAATGATGCAGTGTTTGTAGATGCAGGTGTCTGGTTAAGACCAAGATATTACAAAATTGGAGAAGAAACTTTATTTGAAGGTTCAAAAAGAGAAGCTAAAAACGTTAGAACAAATGTAGGAGTTTGTGACGTAACTACTTTGGGTAAAATTGATATTAAAGGACCTGATGCTGCAGAACTACTAAATAGAGTTTATACTAATGCCTGGTTAAAATTGCCCGTGGGTAAAGCAAGATATGGTGTAATGTTAAGAGAAGATGGAATTGTTATGGACGATGGAACTACCACAAGAATTTCTGAAAATCATTATCATATGACAACAACAACAGCGCAAGCAGCAAATGTTTTGTCTCATCTAGAATATTATTTACAACTTGTATGGCCAGAGCTAAATGTAAATGTGGTATCAACTACTGAGCAATGGGCAGGAGCTGCAATTGCAGGTCCAAAATCTAGAGACTTATTGCAAAAGCTATTTCCAAATATTGATGCTTCTAATGATGGACTGCCTTTTATGGGATATCAAGAAGCTGATTTATTTGGAGTACATGCACGAATTTTTAGAATTTCATTTTCAGGAGAACTTGCTTATGAAGTGAATGTTGAATCTGACAATGGAAACTTTATGTGGGAGAAAATAATGGAAGTAGGGCAAGAATTTAAAATTCAACCTTACGGCACTGAAGCATTATCAACTCTAAGAATTGAAATGGGTCACATAGCAGGGTCAGAACTAGATGGCAGAACCATTCCATATGATAATTCTTTAGAAGGATTGGTTAGTAAAAAGAAAGACTTTATAGGAAAACGTTCTTTAGATAGAGAAGCTTTTGTTGCAGAAGATAGACAAAAAGTAGTAGGTGTTGTTCCAGTTGATAAGAAAACAAGCATCCCTGAAGGATCACATTTGGTTAAAGATTCAAATGCTCCGATACCAAATCCTAAATTAGGGTATATTTCTGCGTCTTGTTGGAGCGTTGAATATGATAATCCATTTTCATTAGCAATTCTTAAGGATGGAAAAAATATGATAGGGCAAAAACTATTTGCAATGTCACCTCTTAAAAACAAAACAATACCTGTAGAGATAGTTTCATCACACTACGTAGATCCAAAGGGTGAAAGGGTAAGATCATGAGCTCAATTTCTGCTTTACATACTACACACAACAAGGGGCTATTTGGTGATCATGAGGGAAAAAATGATGAAGAGCTGCTAAAAGTAAGTGAACTAAAAGATTTTTTAATTATTCAAATAGTTAAATATAAGAGTTCCTCAACAGCCATTGAAAGTATCAAGATAGATAATTTGAGCTTAAAAAATGAACCCCTAAACATAAACTGCAACACTAATACAAGAATTTTATGGAATGGCCCAAATAACTGGTTTTTAGTTTCTTCAAAAAAAGAAACTCTAAAAGAAATTAATGAAAAATTAGTTGATACAGATTTTGCTATAACAAATGTATCTCATAGTAGAGCAATAATTCAAATAGAGGGAAAAAATACAAAAGAGATATTAAAAAAAGGATGTCCCTTTAATTTTAACGAATTAAAAAAAGATACTTGTCTAAATTCAACTTATAACGGAATGTCAGTCACAATTGACATGCTTGATGACAATCCAGACAAAGTTAGAATATTCACCCTAAGAAGTTTTGGAGAATCTTTTTATCATTCTATTACCGATGCCTGCTTAGAGTTTGGCTACAAAGGTATTTAAAATTTATTGCTTTCTAGTTGCAATATAAACACCAAGAGTTGCTACAGCAAAACCTATTAGATCTAGATTATTTAATTTTTCATTTAAAAATAACCAAGCCATTATTGCTGTAGTTGGTGGTATTAAAAAAAATATGGAAACGGTTTTGCTTGCAGAGTTATTTTTTATTAAATACATCAAGATTGTAAATGCTCCAAATGATACAAGAAATACCTGATGACTCATTGCTATTAAAAATGTGGATGTAAAATTAATATAAGGTTCACTAAAAATTAAAATAATTATTATGTGTAAAGAGCAACCACCTATTGCTTGATACATATTGCTAACTGATAAAGGTAAATTATTACTTATTTTTTTTTGCAATAAAGTAGAAGTTGTAATAGCTAACAGAGCAACAAAAGAAGCTATCACTCCAAAAACAGGAAGGCTTGATCCAATATCAAAACCTAAAACTAAAGCCGCACCTATAAATCCAAGGATCACTCCAATCCATTGTTTGAAAGTAACTTTTTCACCCAAGAATTTTCCTGCTAAAGCATTAGTTAAAATTGGCTGTAAGGTAACAATTAATGCAGCAATACCTGTTGGCATTCCTATTGAAACTGAATAAAAAACACCCCCCAAATAAACACCATGAAAAAGCACACCACTAAAAAGTGATTGAAGAAGGTTTCTATTATTGGTTAAAATTTTTTGTTTTGTATAAATTGAAAAAATAAAGAAACCTAAAGCTACAACAAAAAATCTAAAGGCTAATGCAGCAAAAGGATCACTATTGTCTATTATTGGCTTTGTAGTGACAAAAGCTGAAGACCATAAAATAACAAATATAAATGGAAATATTTTAACCATACTAATGTTATAAGTTATATTTTATACCAATATTAGAGATTAATAATCAAAATGAACACTTTCACTCTTGAGTTGTAACTTTAAACACTTAAGATTAAAAATAGGATAATGATTTTAAATAAAATAATTATTGGATTATTTTTTGTATGCTTTCTAAGCGGATGTGCACAGAATACCGCTTTATTAGGACCTGCATACACTTTAGCTACATCTGGAAATATTTACCAGGCAGGTTTTGCGTATAGTGGTAACGAGATAATCACCAAATCAACAGGCAAGTCAATGGCACAAAATATTAAAGAGGGTTTAGTCCTAAAAAAAGAGGATTCAGATTTTCAAAAATTAGTTAAAAGGAATATTAAAAAAACTAGAAAAAAATTAAATCTTTCTAATCAATAATATTTAGAACAATTTGTTCAGATTGATTTGTTTCTTTAGACCAAAGTTCATAGCTCTCACACATTCTCCATAAAAAATCAAAAGCACGCTGAGAAATTTCAAGTGGAAAAGAACTTTTAGTATAATATAGCTCTTGATACTTTATTAACTGTTTTATAGTAGCATCTTTTTGTACTTTTAAAAGTTTAATAGTTTCGTCTGGTATTTTCTCTCCACTATCTTTATCAATAAATTTATTATTTTTTAAATACTCAAACCAATCATCATGAAACTTACCACTACTTATTTCTTCATATTTTTTTGTACCTATAAAACCTTCAATAGCGTCTATATTAGAAATATCTAAATTATTTTTTTTAATTTCAGCTATATTTTTATAAATAACTTCAGCTAAATAAATAACATAAGGTTTTTTGATTTTAGAAAGCATTTCTTATTTTCTATATTTTGCCATAGCTGCATTGGCTAATATTAAATTTGGATCTAAATATAGTTTTGACATTTTTACATTTTTCAATGATTTAAATGCAAAAATTGCTATAGGTAGCTCTGTACAACCCAATATAATTTTCTTACAATTATTTTTGATTAAATAATTAATAGCTGGTTTAATAGATTTTTCAGCTAGTTTTATGTTCCCCATTTTGACATGCTTGATGGTTTTATTGACTGATTTAATTTGTAAATCATGGATAGGTGTTATTAATTTATAGTTATCTATAAATAGTTTTTCATATATCTTTGTTTTTAACGTTCCTTCTGTAGCAAGAAGTCCAATCTTTGAATTTTTTTTATAAATTTTTTTAGTATGTAAAAAAACTTCTTTAGGCATATTTATGATTGGAACTCTTATTTTTTTTTTAAATCTTCATACCAATAATGAGCAGTATTACAGGGTATGACAATAAACTTACAACCACTTTTTTCGAGTGATCTGCAACCATCAAGTAAGCTTTTAAGAACCTTATTATATTTTAAATTATTTTTTAAATTTCTAGGAAGGTCTGTAAACCTTTTAGTTTGAACACCAATTGACTCTGGTCTTCCAGGTATATTGGACTTATTGTAAAGCATGAAAAGAGGGTACTCTTGATCAATCTTGCCTCTATTAAGCATGGCAAGTTTGTTGCAAAAATCAAGCCCAGCTTGTGTTCCCATTCCACCTAAAATTCCGATCATAATATTTCTAATTATTAAAGATTTATTTTTTTGAGTTTTTAAATTGCTTTATTTATACCTCTCATAAAAACTAATACCAAACAACCATTTTTACTAAAAGAAGAGTGTTTAGATCCAGGTTCGAAAGTTACAAAATCACCCTTTCTAAAAATTTTACCATCTGGATCAGTTAATTCACCCTCCATCATTAAAAACTCTTCATAACCTGTATGAATATGAGAGATACCTTTTGCACCAGGCTCATATTTTAAAATAAAGGTTCCACCTCCACCATTTTTTTTATCAAAACTAATGTTGTGCCAACTTAATCCTGGGATAACTTTTCCATAATTATCAAAAGGTTTAAAATTGACATTTTTTAAATCAGTTATTTTTCTTTCAGCCATAAGTATATATATTGATTATTTAAATATTAATTATAAAATTATGCAAGATATATATGTTGAGGATATTGGTAAGGGCTTCCCTTTAGTACTGGTCCATGGATTTTTAGGCTCATCGGATATGTGGAAATTACAAATAGAACATTTCAAAAATGATTTTAGGGTTATTGCTCCAGCGCTACCAGGTTTTGGAAAAAGTAATTATGTAAATTCCTGTGAATCAATTACTTGTATGGCCAAGTCAATTCTTGAGTCCCTAAAGAGATTAGAAATTAAAAGATTTCATTTATTAGGCCATTCTATGGGAGGAATGATAGTACAGGAAATTTCAAGATTAGCAGAAGATCAAATTGATAAATTGATTTGTTATGGAACTGGACCAAGAGGAAATATTCCTGGTCGATTTGAAACTATTGATCAATCCAGAGAAAAATTAAAAATTAATGGATTAAAGGATACAGCATACAGAATAGCAAAAACTTGGTTTATAGAAGAAGAAAAAGCAAAATATTTTTATCTTTGTGAAGAAGCTGGAAAAAAAACTTCTATAGAGGCTGTAGACAATGGATTAGTTGCTATGAAAAATTGGGATGGAGTTAAAAATTTACAAAATATTAAAAATGAAACATTAATAGTTTGGGGAGATCAAGATAAGGCTTATAATTTTAATCAAGTAGAAACCTTGAATGATAATATTCCTAATAGTAATTTAAAAATAATTAAGGGATGCTCTCATAATGTTCATTTAGAGAAGCCGAATGAATTTAATAGAATAGTGAGTGAATTTCTTAAAAAAAACTGACTGGTATTGGCTGAGATATTTAGCTAAATAATTAAAAAATTAATTTAATTAAAAAATCGCAGCCAATAGAAAGTGTGAATATTATGCAGTTTTTAAATTTACCGCTGAAGGACCTTTTGGACCATCTTCAACTTCAAAAGTCAAAGCTTGACCTTCATCTAAACCGTTCATACCAGCATCTCTTACAGCTGAAACGTGAACGAATACATCTTTTTCTTTATCTTCTCTTTCAATAAAACCAAAACCTTTAGTTGGATTGAACCATTTTACTTTTCCTTGTAGACTCATATTTATCTTCTTACTTTTTATTGTTTTACTTTTATTACTTATAATTAAGTAATTGACGCTTTGTTTAGATTTATTAAGGTTTTGTCAACTAAATTTAAAAATTTGAATAATTAAAGACTTATTTGTTGCTAATTAGCATGGTCATATAAATAGAATTGATATCTTTTTTGTAGTGCGAGAAGGGCTCACAGGGCTCAAAACCACATTTATTAAATAATTTTCTAGCATTTAAAAAGAAGTCACCAGCACCAGTTTCCAAACTTAATCTTTTAATATTAAGTTTTTTTGCCTCATTAATTAGATGATTTATCACTTTTGTGCCATTTCCATTGCCTCTAAAGTTTTCACTAACCCTTATAGATTTAAATTCACCATGTTCTTTATCTAAGAATTTTAATGCACCGCTACCCATTAAGTCACTTTCTTCCCATAAGCTCCAAAATTTAATAGATGGGTCTTTTAATCCAGCTATATCAAGTACGTGAGCACTCCCTTTGGGTGATACAGATCTTAACTCAATAAAATGATTGATAAGAAATTCATGAACTTCTGGATTATCAAAATTTCCTTCGATTGATTTTAACATTTGAGCAATATCTACTTAAGAAGGGTTGTTAGGTGTCCCATTTTTCTTTTTTGTTTAATTTCTTTTTTAAGATAATCAAAGAAAAATTCATTTTCATTGTGTTCTTTATTTCTATAATTAGTAATTTGATCACCGATTATATTTGTCATCATTGCATTTGATATTTTTTTAAGAGGTATTTGCTCTAACTTGCAAACAGCTCTTACATGATTTTCAAATTGACTTACATTATATGCATTAATTGTTAGATGCCCTGAGTTATGAACTCTAGGTGCAATTTCGTTTACATAAAGGTTATCATTTCTATCAATGAAAAACTCAACACACAAAGTTCCAACATATTTTAATTCTTCAGAAATTTGAGTTGCCCACAGTTTTGATTGTTCTAATATTTTATCACTAATCTCTGCTGGAATTTTAGAGTTTTTCAAAATTTGATCTTCATGTACATTCTCAATAGGTTCATAAATTTCATATTTGTGATCATTAAACCTTGTAATAATTATTGAGATTTCTTTTTTAAGTTTGACAAGCTTTTCTAAAATATAACCTTTTGAAAAATCAGCATCAATTGAGTCTAAATTTTTTAAACTACTAATTGGGTGCTGTCCTTTACCATCATATCCCAATGTTGTAGTTTTAAGTATGCCAGGCAGTAAATCTTCAACTGATTCCATGTCAGATTTTTTTTCAATAGATACATATCTTGTAGTTCTTATATTAAGATTATTGATAAAGTCTTTTTCTGCTAATCTATGTTGAATTATTCTATTTACAGAAGGTTTTGGTAAAACAGGTTTTACTTTATTAATTTCATTTAATGTTTCATATGGAATATTTTCAAATTCATAGGTTACAACATCAACTTTATTCAAAAACTCTTTAATCTTATTTTGATCATTATATTGACCGTGTACAAAATCATTAGAAAAATTTTGTGCAGGGGCATCAATATCATCACAAAAAATAACTGTTTTAATTTCAAGTTTATTTGCAGCAATAGCAAGCATACTACCTAACTGACCTCCACCTATAATTCCAAGAATTGGTTTAGACATATTTTAAAACTATTTTGGTTTTTTTTTAACAGTTTTGCTTTGACTTAAACGGAACTGGTTTAATTTTTTTTTGACAGTTAAATCACTAAGACCAATAATAGATGCAGCTAATAAGGCAGCATTAATTGCACCATCTTCTCCAATTGCTAATGTTCCAACAGGTATTCCTTTTGGCATTTGTGCAATGGATAAAAGGCTATCAAGGCCCTTAAGCTTTTTACTCTCAATTGGAACTCCTAGTACCGGTAGAGATGTAAGAGCTGAAATCATTCCTGGTAAATGTGCAGATCCACCAGCCCCAGCAATAATTACGGCGATACCATTCTTTTCTGCATTAATAGCAAATTCATACATTCTATTAGGGGTTCTATGAGCTGATATTATTTTTGTTTCAAATTTTATATTTAATTTTTTAAGAATATTTTGACAAAATATCATGGTTTTGTAGTCAGATTGACTACCCATAACAATTGATACTTTTTTTAATTTATTTTTAGTCATTTGTTGTAATTTTATTCTAAGGTAAATTGTTATTTCAAATTAAGCCTAAAATTTCAATAAAATTAATAGAATTTATCTATCTTATTGATATTCTTTAAACAAATAAAATCACAATGAATTTTAAAATTGATAATTTACAATATTGTAACTGGTCTAGAGAAGTCTTTCAGATCAATAAACAGGCAGGCCTTGATGCAATTCATGTAACCATTGTTTACCATGAAGATTTCGATGAGCTAAAAACAGTATTAAAAAGTTGGGAAAATTACTTTTCAAAAAACTCTGACTTAATTTTTCATGGCAAAAGTTTTAAAGATATTGAAAAAGCTAAATCTGAAAATAAAACTGCAGTTTTTTTTGGTTTTCAAAACTGCTCACCTATAGAGGATGATATTAGGTTAGTTGAAAAAGTTTATGATTTAGGATGTAGGTTTATGCAGCTTACTTATAACAATCAGTCCTTACTAGCGACAGGATGTTATGAAACAATCGATAGTGGGGTTACTAATTTTGGTAAAGAGGTAATTAAAGAAATGAATAGACTAGGCCTTGTAATAGACATGTCTCATTCAGCAGAAAAAAGTACAATTGATGCAATCGAGATAAGTGAAAAACCAATTGCAATAACTCATGCAAACCCATCATTTTGGCATCCAGCTAGGAGAAACAAATCAAACGAACTGCTTAAAATTTTATCTGAACATAGAGGAATGTTGGGTCTCTCTTTATATCCTCATCATTTAAAAGATGGAACGGATTGTTCTTTAGAAAGTTTTTGCGAAATGACCGCTAAGACAGCTGAGATTATGGGAGTTGAAAAAATTGGAATAGGTTCAGATCTTTGTTTAAACCAACCAGATACTATTGTTGAGTGGATGAGAAATGGTACTTGGACTAAAAGCAAAAATTATGGAGAAGGATCAAAAAAAAAACCTGGCTTTCCAAAACAACCTGATTGGTTTTTAGATGCAAGAGGGTTTGAAAACTTAGAGTCAGGACTTAAGAAAGTTGGTTTTTCAGAAAGTGAAGTTAATGGAATTCTTGGAAACAACTGGTACAATTTTTACAAAAGAATCAACCAATGAATATCTCCTTAAGAGATCCCAATGTAGTAATGAAGCTATCAAGACTAGGGTCTTTTCATCAATCTAAACTTTCATTTTTAAGAAGTTTTTTAAAAGAGTTTAAAGATTGGGATTATAAAAGAGATTTATTTGAATTAAACGAACATGGTTATGGCACTGCAGTTTATTCATTTAAGAAAAAAAATAGAGTGTATTCATTAATTTGTTTTGCAAACGAATTGGATAAAAATGAAAGATCAGATAGAGTTATAGCTACTAAATGGGATGCAGCTTTTACTCTTTTTGATGGTGTTCCATTAAAACAAGATATTGAAAGATTAAAAAACCAAGTGCCAAGACAAGAATTTGGTAGACTTTCTTATAAAGAGCTAACACTTTCAAGAGCTAATAAATCAGTTAGAGTTTTCAATCATGTGGTTGAATGCTTAAGCGAAGGTAAGCAGCCTGATAATGACTTAATAACTAGCGTTGGATATTTATATAGAACAACTGCAGTTTATGGGTCAGGTAAATTTGGCTTAGCAGATAGATTTAGAATTAAAGATAGAGAAGAAATATATGGCCCTTTCAGATTAGAAATGATGTTGGTTTATTTGGTTAGGCAATTTACTTTTGATCAAGTTAATCATGTTGCAAAAAGCAAGAACCCAAAAAAAGCTGTAAATCTTGATATAAATATTTGTAAAAGTTTGGGAATAGGAAATTCTACAGGACTAGGAATGGCACCATTTATTGTTAATCATCCAACTCTTTTAAATAATTGGATTTCAGCAAGAGAGATTTCTTTAAAAAAAATAAGAGAGATAAAAGCAGTGTTAGAAAAGGATAAAAACTTATTTTTAAAATGTTTAAAAAAATCAATAAAGAATATCACTTCTTGGAATACAGAGAGCGAATATCAAATAAATAAGATTAAATTTTTATTAAAAGATCTTAATGAATTTATTATCTACCTAGATAACGATTTTAATTTTGAGCAAGATTATGCTTTTAATGAATTATATCTACATGTAGAAAAAGAATATTGTGAAGAGTGCATTGAATATATTGTCTCAATGATGATGGAACCTTATGATGATATTACCTCACCTTTAATTAAAGAAATGAGTTCTGAAGAAGAAAAATATTTTAATATACCAACTGAAAGAACTGTAGAAGATTTAAAGCTAATTTTAGAAAAAAAATATTCAGATATCTTAACTATAGATTTTACTAAAAACAAAAATAATTTAAACTTTTGGTTTATTTCAAAAAATAAAGAAGAACCAAGACTAGCAAATAGATTTGATGAAGTTGGCGCTGAGTTAGAGCAACCTCTAGCAATTGCAAGAGATATTAAAAAACTTTATGAATTGTTATCAGTTACTAAAAATAGCTGGACCATTGCTAAATTTTTATCAACTAATAATGAATTAAGACACGTTGTTAGAAGAGCATTTATAGTAGAGAAATTTCCATATTCTGAAATACAAGACAATACTATTGGCCAAGAAATAATGCCTATTGATATGCTGAGATTAAAGTTATCATTTTTTGGAGCATTAAAATTTGATCCACGTTCTGATAAATGGTTAAGAATATGTATGTTTCAAGGAGCACCCTTACCAGAACAATTAAAAAACTATGATGAACATTGGGTTTATAATTAATTAATATGAGATCATTAAGTGAAATAGATACAGTTTCTAAAAGATCAAGCAAGGCTGCTGGATATTCATGGGGCATAGCAGAAGAAATCGGAAAAAATATAAGACTACTTGAGATTTTTAGACTACCTGGCATTAAAAACTTAAACAGTTTTTTTAAGAAAAAAAAAGAATTAAGGTTAGAGAATATCAGTATCATAAAGCAAGACAATGAAGCCAATAAAAATGAATATTGTCCAATAATTGCAGGGGTAAATTTTTTAGATCAGATTAAAACTTTAGAAACTTTAAAAGAGATAACGTTTAAAAAAGTCTCATATCCATTACTTTTCTTACCATTTGTAAGTAGGGCGGCAGAGGTAATAGGTAAAAGAATATTCTTAAAAATAGATGACAGTGAGTTTTTATTAAACTTTAATAATAATATTTATTCTAATTACACCAAAAATGAAATTATAGAATCTGCTAAAAATATTTATTTAAAAGTTTTAGAAAATAGAGACTCGTTTGAAGAAAAAGAATGGAATGAACTCTATAAGCTTTCTGAAGAAACTTTTGTTGAAGAAAATGAAAGCCTAAAACAAGGTGGAGCAGGTGCTGGTCTTACTGATAATGATTAAAGACTTTGACGATCAAATCAATGATAATGATGAAGTTCTCGAGTTAGATGATTTCTGTGAAGAATGTAAAAAAGAAGACCCGAGTGTTTCTCAAAATTTAATTCTAACAGGATTTAAAAACTGCAACTCTTGCAAACTTTCAAAAACAATTTTCCCTATTTAACTAATATTGCTAATGGGTAGAGCATTCATTTTGCTCATCACAAATGATATTGAAAGAAAAGCAATTATTAAAAAAGCTAAAAAGACTATTCCAAATGATTTAAAATTAGATTTCAAATTTAAAACTTGTTTTGTTGAAATGATTAATCCTGCAAATATCCAAAACTGAGTTAAAAATATTATTGGGATCATTAAATCTGGTGTTACAGCAAAAAACCTTAAAAGCCCTGGTGAATGAGCAAACCCTACAGCTGTTAATACTTTTTTAAATGGGACTTTAGTTTCTTTATCTGGAAATAATTTTACACCGATCACATAAATAAATAGTCCCCATACAAACCAAGTAAGAATGGCTGTTAAGCCAGACATTGCAACAGCAGTTTTAATAACAGTATTTGCAGCAACAGCACCTGCGATACCATCTAGTATCATTATAAGACCTGCAAAATATATTGCAGCTTCACCAAAGTTCTTATTATCTTTGTAAAGAGATTTATCTAATTTAATAGACCGAACAATTATATTTAAAAACTGACCAAACATTATTTATTTTTTTCTATTTTTTTGAGCTCTGTAAGAAACAAATAGTGGAAACAGTATTAAAGCAATTACTATTATTATGCAAACTACGATTAGGAATGATTTTGTCATTATTGGTGGGGGAGAATTAATCTCCCCCAAATAATTAATTTAACCTTTAACGACTTCTCTAGTGTTTGCGTTATAAGATTCTGTAAATGGCATATCTACTACCACAGCATCAACAGGTGTTCCTGGTGTGTCAGAATATTTAGCAGGTAAGTGAACTTTGTATTTAGTTCCAGCTTTACCTTTGGGGAAACCATTAGCATTTAATGTTCCATCAAATGGCACATATCCCATTGCTATATTTTGACCTTTTTCAGGGTGATACCAAGGTGATGTGATAAATCCAACAGGATCTCCACCACTCTCAGGTGACACTAACCAAAAGTCAGGAGCATATTCTTCAATTGGTTTTCCACCCAACTCAAGACCTACTAACTGAAGTTTGTAAGGTTTTTGACCATCTTTAAGTTCTGCTCCCATTTTCTCTAGAGCAGCTTTTCCAACATAGTCAGCTTTTTTATTCCACTCGCCTTTTCCAGATAATGAAACTTGGTAACCAAGATTACACTGGAAAGGGTTGTGTTGTTGATCCATATCTTGTCCCCAAGAAAGAATTCCAGCTTGAATTCTTCTGTGGTGAGCAGGAGCGATAACCATTAGACTATGCTTTTTACCTGCAGCAAGAACTGCATTCCACATATCATCGGCATATTTAGTTGCTTCTCTTAAATAAATTTCATATCCAGCTTCACCAGAAAAACCAGATTGAGAAATAACACAACTTCTACCTCCAACTTTAACTTCAGCTAAGCCGTAGAAAGGCATATTGTCAAAATCAACTTGATCTCCACAAAGGTCTTTCATCAAAGCTTTTGATTTTGGACCTTGAATTTGTACTGGGCACACATCAATTTCTTCAACAGTACAATTAAATCTTCCATCAGCATTAACACCTTGAAGATACATTCCAATATCAGAGTCTGACAATGAGAACCAAAATTCATCTTTTGAAATTCTAAGAAGAATAGGGTCATTTAAGACACCACCATAAGCATTACATAAAATTACATATCTTGCTCTCATTGGTGAGATTTTAGTTGCATCTCTAGTTATAACGTAATCAGTAAACTTTTCTGCATCAGGACCTTTAACTCTAATTTGTCTTTCAACAGCAACGTTCCACATCGTAACATGATTTTTAATTGCTTCGTATTCAACCATAGCCCCACCATCTTCAGGTTTTACATAACCTCTTGGGTGATAAATACGATTGTAAACAGTTGCTCTCCAACAACCAGCTTCCATTGATAGATGCCAGTATGGAGATTTTCTTACTCTTGTTGAAATTAACATTTCAACTTTTGTAGGCCCACTCTGTCTTAAGTTATATGGTACTTCACGATCTGATTGATCAACTGAAGTCACATGATTTAGTTTAGTATAGTCAAATTCATTAGACATAACCGTTCTCCTTCAACCACTTGTTAGTTTCCTTCAAGCCGCCGAATGTATAAATGTGGAAGTTGCCAGTAAACTCTTTCACTTTCCCAATTAATTCATTAGGGTCTTTAGGTTTCAATAAATCTAATGCCTTACTAAAATTAGACTTAAGAAAATTAATGGAATTTTTCGCACCGACAATATTAGCAAATTTAATTAAGCTAGTTATTTTCATTGGCCCAGTAATTCCCACATGCACTGGTACTGACTGCTTAGAAATGAAATCTACGATAGGTTGACTCTCTAATAACCACTGGGTCACTATATAGTCGGCGTAAGGTTTTTTATCTATCATAGCTTTTTCTAATTCTTTATCAGAAATATCCTGACTTCCCTCTGGATGTCCTGCTATTCCTATTTTAATTCCATCAAAAAATCCTGTCTCTAAAATTTGAATTGAACTATCAAATCTTCCAATTGGTTCTCTACTTCCTCCAATTACTAAAGCTTGTTTAGCACCCACATCTTTACATCTTGAAATATAATCTTTAAGTTGAGCATCATCGGTAATTGATCTTGCTGGAAAATGTGGAACTGGATTAAATCCTTTTTTAACTAATTCACCTGACTGGTTAGCTGTCTCTTTATAGTCTCCTCCTGGAAGCATAGTTATATATACATCCTTAACTGGTGGTAGTGTCTCTAGGTCTGTTTGAGGTCCAACCTCAAGTGAAAAATTCATTTTTCTCGATGATTATCTTTTTTGTAAATGCTGTCAAAGAAATTCATCTTGTGGATAAAAATATTTGTTGTCAAAAATTGTGCTAGTGATAATTTTTTTTAATGTCTAAAAATCCTAAGAATCGTGAACTTTCAGAGATCTTAGATTTAGAGAAAATCAAGGAGGTTAATAACTCCATTGAGAAAGCTCATGGCTTACCAAATGAGTGCTACACTAGCTCTGACTACCTCAAAATCGAAAGAGAGAGGGTTTTTGAGGATAAATGGACAGTGATTGGAGTTGGAAGCTCTGTGCCAAATATAGGTGACGCTCGCCCTTGTAACTTACTAGGTATCCCCCTTATTATTCTCAGAGACAAAGAAAGAAAAATACGAGTGTTTCACAATGTCTGTAGCCATAGAGGCTTCAAGCTTTTAAATGAGCCTTGTTCTTTGAAAAATGTCTTAAGATGTCCATATCACTCCTGGTCTTATGATTTTGATGGAAGGTTAGTTGCAACACCTCATATAGGAGGTTTGAATGTTCATGAAATAGATAAATTTGATAAATTAAAAAGTAATCTTAAAGAAGTTAGAAGCAAAATTTGGATGGACATAATATTTATTAATATAAATGGCAATGAACTACAGTTTGACGAATACATTAAACCTCTTGAGGAAAGATGGTTAAAGTTCATATCTAAAGAAGATCAAAATTTACTTAAACACTCAAAAGATCATGGATATTTCAGTCTTGATGTAAAATGTAATTGGAAGTTTGCAATAGAGAATTATTGTGAAAGTTATCATCTGCCTTGGATTCATCCAGAATTAAATAAAGTTTCAAATATTAGTGACCATTATCATATTCAAGGGTTACCAAATAGATTTGCTGGCCAAGGTACAAATAAATACGATCAACCTATTAAAGGAAATCAAAGTTTTAATAATTTTCCAAATTGGCCTAAGGACTTATCCAAAAAAGCTGAGTATATTGCTTTATTTCCAAACGTAATGATTGGTTTGCATATAGATCACTTTTATATTTTTTGGCTAGAACCTAAGTCAGTTAGTGAAACTAAAGAGCATTTAATGATGTATTATGTAGGCGATGATAGTGCGAATGGAGCTGAATTTGCAGAGATGAGAAAAAAGAATGCAGAATTCTGGAAGGAAGTTATGTCAGAAGATATAAGGGCTATTGAGGGAATGCAGGAGGGTAGAAATTCACCAGTATATAATGGTGGAAATTTTTCACCTATAATGGATAATCCAACTCATCAATTTCATAAATGGGTAGCAGAAAATTTGATAGTATAATTTTAAAATTCTTATAATATTAATTAAATTTACTAATCAACTCATATGTGCAGAAAGATAAAGTTACTATGAAAATAATATTAATTATGGGTCTTCCAGGATCTGGCAAAACAACTTTAGCAAATGAAATTGCTCCATCGATAGATGCTAAAAGACTTAATGCTGATGAAGTTAGAAAAGAAGCTAATGATTGGGATTTTTCAGAAGAAGGCAGAATAAGACAAGCCAAAAGAATGGCAGATTTTGCAAAAAAATTAAAAGATGATGGAAATTATGTTATTGCAGATTTTGTTTGCCCAACGCCTGAAGCAAGAAGTTTATTTCCTGCAGATTATATAGTTTGGGTTAATACAATAAAAGAGGGACGTTTCGATGATACTAATAAGATGTTTGTTAAACCTGAAAAATTTGACTGTCAGGTTACAACTCAAGATGCTAAACATTGGGCACCAATAATACTAAAGGAGATAAAATAATGGCTTATGAGTGGGATAATAAAAAACCAACAGCACAAATGCTTGGCAGATGGCAACCATTTCATGATGGTCACTATGCTTTATTTATAGAAATTATTAAAAAAACAGGTCAAGTATGTATTCAAATTAGAGACGTTCAAGGTGTTGATGATAATCCATTTGATTTTGACACAGTTAAGAAAAATATTGAAGAAAAATTAAACCCAGAATTTGAAGGACAATTCAAAGTAATGATGGTGCCAAATATCACTAATATTTGTTATGGAAGAGGGGTTGGCTACAAAATTGAAGAAGTTGTTTTATCTGAGGAAATTCAAAAAATTTCAGCAACAAAAATTAGAGCTAAAATGAGAGAAGATGGTAAACTCAAGTAATATTAAAATTAAACTTTTAAATAAAGATATTGCCTCAATCATCATTTATGAGCCAAAAACATATAACGCACTTTCATTTAAAAATTTAGGAGATTTAATTAAAGCTTTTAAAAAATTAGATGAAAACAAAAATATTAAGGTAATAATTATTGAAGGGTCTGGAAAAGGGTTTAGTGCAGGTCATAATTTAAAAGAAGTAAGTGGATTAAAAAAAAGAGAAAAATATCAAAAACTTTTTAATCTTTGCTCAAAATTAATGCTTCAAATAGTTGAAGGAAAAAAGCCAGTTATTGCAAAAGTTCATGGGGCAGCATTTGCTGCTGGATGTCAATTAGTTGCGAGTTGTGATTTAGCTTATAGTAGTAATGATGCAATATTTGCGACACCAGGAGTAAATATAGGCTTATTTTGTAGTACACCTATGGTAGCTGTTAGCAGAAAAGTTAATAGAAAAATAATGATGAAAATGCTTTTAACTGGAGATCCAATAAAAGCAAATTATGCAAAAGAAATTGGACTAATTAATAATCATTTTTCTAAATCAAAATTAAACAATGAAGTGTTAAAAGTTGCCAAAACTATTGCTTCAAAATCAAGTCTTACAATTAAAATTGGCAAACAAACTTTTTATAATCAATTAGAAATGCCATTAAGAAAAGCATACGCATACACAAGTAAAATGATGACAGTAAATATGATGGCAATGGATGCGAAAGAAGGAATATCTGCATTTTTACAAAAAAGAAAACCTAAATGGAAAAACAAATAATAGACGATAAAATTAAAGAACTATTTATTAGCTCAAGAGTAATAGCTTTAGTTGGAGCAAGTAAAAAAAAAGAAAAAGATTCAAATATAGTAATGAAATTCTTACAAAAATCTGGTTATAAAGTCATTCCTGTAAACCCAACATGTGTAAATGAAACAATACACGGAGAAAGAGTTTATGGAACCCTATTAGATATAAAAGAAAAAGTAGACATAGTTGATGTTTTTAGACCAAGCGAAGAGACTGTAGATATAGCCAATCAAACTAAAGAAATTGGGGCACATGTTTTGTGGCTACAACTTAATATTGAAAATGATAAGGCTAAAGAAATTGCTACAAAAAATAAAATTTATTATATTGCTAACAAATGTACTAAAATTGAATTTCAAAAATTATTTGGAATAATTTAGAAATTATTTCTATTGAATTAATAATTAATATTTTGAGGATAAACCTAGTTTTTCCAGTTTTACTGAGTTAGTTTTTGACTACCCATGCTCGATGATAAAAATCATCTATATTTTTTTGAATTAACCCTTTGGCAATTTGAGTAGCTTCTTGCTCTTCAAAAGGGCCATGTTTTTTTTCAGTATTCTTTAATATTGTTTCAATCTTGTTAGGGTTGGTATGCTCACCTTCAATTACATAAAAATTTTTCATGGCTTTCTTATAGAACTAGTTTAAAAATACACAAATGAAAAAAATATTTCTTTTATATGGTCATTATAACGAAAAATCTTTTAACGCTGCTATTAGAGATACATTTATAAAAACAGCTGAAGCAAATGGTCATTCAGTTGATTGTGTAGACCTATATAAGGAAAAATTTAACCCTGTTTTTGCAGGTGAAGAGGCTGGTGAGGATGTTTTAAATCATCGTAAAAGAATAGAAGATTGTGATATAATTGTTTTAATTGCTCCAATTTGGAATTTTAGAATGCCAGCAATTGTGGAGGGATGGATAGATAAAGTTTTGTCACCACCATGGGCATTTACATTTAAAAAATTAGTTGGAAATTATGGTTATCCAATGGGAAATTTAAAAGATAAAAAAGCTATAATTTTTTGTACTTATGGGTCTCCAAGGCTCGCTATTACAACCTTCTTTTTAAACCTGCCTATAAGAAGATTAAAAAGAGGGGTATTTCACATGTGTGGCATTTATAATATTGTTTACAGAAGATATTTTGCTGTACCGTTTGTTAGTGATAAAAAAAGAGAACAATTTTTGGAAGACGTCAGAACAACTGCACAAAATCTATAAAGTAATTTTAATTACTTTATTTTTAACATCTCCATCATTTGCTGAATTAGTTAAGCCTAATAATGGGATTGAACCTTATCAAGTTGTCAAAATCCAATTAAGAAGTTTAAAACAGAATGATAATCCAAAAAAAGATAATGGAATTGAGCAGACTTGGGAATTTGCACACCCAAATAATCAAAAAAATACAGGTCCTTTAGATCGATTTAAAACTATGATAAAAGGAAAATCTTATGTGATGCTTCTTAATCACTTGGACCATAAGGTTGTGGAGATAAAATCTGATGATTTAACTGCTCTTTTTGAGGTAACAGTTCTTGATAGAGATAAGGTCTACTATAAATTTAAGTGGGCAGTTGAAAAATATATAAAAGAGGGTCCTCTTAAGGACTGTTGGCTGACCACAATGGTCTCCGCACCAATGCCTCTTGGATCTTCAGTTTAAGCTAATAACTAAACGATTTTTGTTTCGTTAATAATAAAAAAATAGTAGGAATCGGACTAATGAAATCTAAAGCTAAAGTTGTTGTAGTTGGTGGTGGTGTAGTAGGAGTTAGTGCACTTTATCACTTAGCAAAAAAAGGTTTATCTGATGTTGTTCTTGTCGAGAGAAAAGAATTAACTTCAGGATCAACTTGGCACGCAGCAGGTCTGCTTCCATTATTTAATATGAGTTATTCAGTTGGGCAGCTTCATAAGTATGCGGTTGATCTTTATAAAAAATTAGAAGAAGAGACAGGACAAAATGTTGGCTTCAGTGTTGTCTCAAACATTCGTTTAGCAAGTACTAAAGATAGAATGGATGAGTACTACCAATATGCAGGTGTTGCACAAACTATAGGTGTTGATGTAAAATTTTTAACTCCAGATCAGGTAAAAGAAATTTGGCCTTTATGTCGTACGGATGATTTACTTGGCGCAATACAACACCCTGAAGATGGATACATTCAGCCTGCAGATTTAACACAAGCAATGGCAACTGGTGCAAGAAATATGGGTGCAGAGATTTATAGAAATACAGCTGTAGTTGGAATTAAACAAACTAAAGATGGATGGATTGTTGAAACTGATAAAGGAGCTATTGAATGTGAACATGTTATTTCTTGTTCAGGAAATTTTGCAAGACAAACTGGAAAAATGGTTGGTTTAGATATTCCAGTTATTCCAGTTGAACATCAATATATTGTTACAGAAGCACACCCAGATATTTTAAAAAGAAAAAAAGAAGGCTTACCAGAGATGGGAGTTTTAAGAGATAGTGATAGTAGATGGTACATGAGAGAAGAAGCAGGTGGTTTAATATTAGGACCCTATGAGGATGGTGCTCCAGCTTGTTATGTTGATGGACCATCAAAAGATTCTGAGTATGAATTATTTCAAGAAGATTTAGATAGACTTGCTCCGCACATAGAAGGTGCAATTCATCGTGTTCCAGCCTTTGGCGAAGTAGGTGTAAAAAAAGTTTATAACGGAGCAATTTGTTACACACCTGATGGAAACCCTATTGTTGGTCCAGCTTGGGGACTTAAAAATTTTTGGATAAATGAAGGACATAGCTTTGGTATTACTGCAGCAGGTGGAGCGGGTTGGCAACTTGCAGAATGGATTGTAGATGGAGAACCAACAATTGATATGCTTGGTGTTGAGCCAAGAAGGTTTGGTGATTATGCAACAAAATCATATTTAAAAGAAAAAAATGAAGAAGCTTACAACCATGTATTTAAAGTTCATTATCCTGATGAAGAAAGAGGTGCTGCTAGAGAATTAAGAACATCACCTTGCTATGATAGAATGAAAGCATTAGGTGCTGTTTTTGGGCAAAAATTTGGTTGGGAGAGACCTAATTTCTTTGCAGTAGATGGAATGGAACAAAAAGATGATTGGTCTTTTAGAAGATCCAAGTGGTTTGAAGCAATAAAAAAAGAATGTAAAAATGTAAAAGAAAATGTGGGTCTTTTAGATATGACTGCATTTGCAAAATGTAGAATTAAAGGATCTGGTGCAGAAGAATTTTTAGATTATTTAGTAGCAAATAAACTTCCAAAAAAAATAGGAAGAATTGGTTTATGTCACGCCCTTAATACTAAAGGAGGAGTGCATTCTGAATTTACAATAATGAGAGAAGCTCCAGATAGTTTCTATTTAGTTTCTGCAGGAGCGAACCAAAGATTAGACCATGACTGGATTCAAAAATGGATGCCAACTGATGGGACAGTTCAATTTGAAAATCTAACTAATAGTATGGGTGTGCTAGTTGTGTCTGGTCCAAAGGCTAGAGAATTAATGACAAGAGTTTCTAGTGATGATTTTTCTAGTGAAAACTTTAAATGGTTGAGTGCTAAAAATGTAAATGTTGGAAATGCACCAGTGAATGCTATGAGAGTAAACTTTGTTGGTGAATTGGGTTGGGAGCTTCATCATCCAATTGAATACCAAAACCATATATTTGATAAATTGATGGAAGCTGGAAAAGATTTAGATCTTAAGCCTTATGGAATTAGAGCAATGAATAGTTTAAGACTTGAAAAATCTTATAAACTTGTTGGGACAGAATTATCAATTGAATATTCACCTTACGAATCTGGACTAGATAGATTTATACATCCTAATAAAGGAAACTTTATAGGCTTAGAAGCACTTAATAAGTGGAGAGAAAAAGGTTTTAAAAATAAACTGGTTACTATGGAGATTCACAATGTTGAAGATGCAGATGTTCTAGGAAATAATCCAATTTATGAAAACAATAAAGTTGTTGGACGTGCAACAGGAGGAGATTTTGGATTTAGACTGGGTAAATCTATTGCATTAGGAATGGTGAACCCTGATGTTGCGACAACTGGTCAAAAATTGAAAATTGATATTTTAGGAAAAATGTACGATGCTACTATATTAGACGAGAGTCCTTACGACCCAGAAAATAATTTATTGAGAGCATAATGAAAATATTAGTCGCTGTTAAAAGAGTAATTGATTACAACGTTCAAGTCAGAGTTAAAGAGGATGGAACTGGTGTTGTTACTGATAATGTAAAAATGTCGAGTAATCCACCCGATGATAATGCGATTGAGGAAGCTGTAAAAATTAAAGAAGCAGGTAAGGCAACAGAAATTATTGCAATTACAGTCGGTGAAGAAAAATCACAAGAAACTGTTAGAAAAGCTTTGGCAGTTGGTGCTGATAGAGGAATTTTAATCAAAACAGAAGGAATTGTTGAGCCATTAGCCGTAGCAAAAGCACTACAAAAAATTGTTGAAAAAGAAAAACCTGACCTAGTTTTTATGGGTAAACAAGCAATTGATGATGACTGTAATCAAACAGGTCAAATGTTAAGTGCTTTATTGAATTGGCCTCAAGCAACATTTGCATCAAAAATTGAAATAAAAGACAAAACTTTAGAAGTAACAAGAGAAATTGATGAAGGATTAGAAACAATTGAAGTTAACCTTCCAGCTATTGTGACATGTGATTTAAGATTAAATGAGCCACGTTATGCTTCACTACCAAATATTATGAAATCTAAAAAAAAACCTTTAGAAATTTTAACAGCTGCTGACTTAGGAGTTGATACCACACCTAGAGTTCAACAAATTAAAGTAGAAGAACCACCAAAAAGAAAAGCAGGAATTAAAGTTGCAAGTGTTGCCGAGTTAGTTAGCAAACTTAAAAATGAGGCAAAGGTAATATAATGTCAGTTTTATTAATAGCAGAGCATAATAATAAAGAAGTAAGACCTTTTACATTAAACGCAATTACTGCAGCATCACAAATGGATGGAGATGTACATGTCCTGTTAATTGGAAATAATTGTGGAGATGTTGCTAAATTATTATCTGAAATGCCAGCTGTTAAAAAAGTATTACATACTGAAGCTCCTCACTATGAAAACTATTTAGCAGAAAACTTTGCACCATTAGTTGTAAAAGTTTCAGAAAATTATTCTCATATTGTTAGTTCTGCAAATACATTTGGTAAAAATTTGATGCCAAGAATAGCAGCACATTTAGACATATCTCAAGTAAGTGATATTACTAAAGTGATATCAGCTGATACATTTATAAGACCTATTTATGCGGGTAATGCATTTGCTACTGTAAAAAGTACAGATGTAAAAAAATGTATAACAATTAGACCAACATCTTTTGAGCCTTGTGAAACTTCTGGTGGCTCTGCTCCAATAGAAAAAATTGAAGCTACTGAAGAATTTACATTGTCAAAATTTATTAAAAGAGAAGAGGTTAAGTCAGATAGACCTGAACTTGGCACTGCTAGAATTGTAGTTTCTGGTGGAAGAGGAATGCAAAATGGAGAAAATTTTAAATTAATAACTGACATTGCAGATAAATTAAATGCAGCGATTGGAGCATCACGTGCAGCAGTTGATGCGGGATACATTAGTAACGAACATCAAGTTGGTCAAACTGGTAAAGTTGTTGTGCCTGATTTGTATATTGCAGTTGGAATTTCAGGAGCAATTCAGCATTTAGCTGGAATGAAAGAAAGTAAAATTATTGTTGCTATAAATAAAGATGGTGAAGCGCCAATATTTAGTGTCGCAGATTATGGTCTGGAAGCAGACTTATTTGAGGCGTTACCTCAATTCTTAGAAGAATTGAATAAATTAAATAGTATACAAAAATAATCAGTACTGTAAAAATTCAAGATATGCCTAGAGAAGCAATGGATTATGATGTGGTAATCGTTGGGGGTGGTCCTTCAGGACTGTCTACGGCAATTAAACTTAAGCAATTAGATCCAGAATTAAATGTATGTTTACTTGAAAAAGCCTCAGAGATTGGTGCACATATTTTAAGTGGTAATGTGTTTGAAACTCGAGCTTTAGATGAGTTATTACCAAACTGGAAAGAACTTAATTCACCTATAAAAACTAAGGTTTCTAAAGAAAAATTCTTATTTTTAAGCAAGACAAAATCATTAAGCTGGCCGACATGGCTACTTCCATCAGTTCAACAAAATCATAATAATTACATAATCAGTTTAGCAAACTTATGTAGATGGCTAGCAGAACAAGCAGAAGCTTTAGGTGTTGAAATATTTCCAGGCTTTCCTGCAAGTGAAATTTTATACAATGAAGATGGATCAGTTAAGGGAGTTGCAACTCAAGACATGGGTGTTGATAAAGAGGGAAACAAAAAAGATAGTTTTGAACCAGGCATAGAGCTTTTAGGAAAAGTTACCGTTTTTGCTGAAGGATGCAGGGGACATCTTGGAAAACAATTAATAGAAAAATATAATTTATCAGAAGGTAAAGATCCTCAACAATATGGAATTGGATTTAAAGAAATTTGGGAAATCAGTGAAAAAAATCATGAAGAGGGAATGGTAATGCATACTGCAGGTTGGCCACTTGATAATAATACTTATGGTGGAAGCTTTATTTACCATGCAGAAAACAAGCAAGTTTTTTTAGGTTATGTAATTGGTCTTGATTATAAAAACCCACATCTTTCACCGTTTGATGAATTTCAAAGATTTAAAACTCATCCTGCAATTAAAAAAATAATTGAAGGTGGAAAACGTATTTCTTATGGTGCACGTGCTCTAATTGAAGGTGGACTTCAGAGTTTACCAAAAATGTTTATGCCTGGTGCTTTATTAATCGGTTGTGATGCAGGAACTTTAAATATGCCTAAGATTAAAGGATCACACACTGCAATGAAAAGTGGAATGATTGCTGCAGAAACTATAAATGAACATTTAAAAGAAAAACAAGATTTATCAATTTATGAAGATAAATTTAAAAAAAGTTGGGTTTATGAAGAACTGCATACTGCTCGAAATGTTAAACCAAGTTTTAGCTGGGGTTTAATTCTTGGAATAATATTTACTGGAATAGATCAAATATTATTTAGAGGAAAATTACCGTTCACCTTAAGACACAAACATGCTGATCACGAAACATTAAAACCAGCAAATGAAATGCTAAAAATTGATTATCCTAAACCAGACAATATAATTACATTTGATAAAACAAGTTCTGTTTATTTAACAGGAACTAATCATACTGACAATCAGCCAGTACATTTACAACTAAAGGATCCAAACTTACCGATAAATTATACTTTAGAAAAATTTGATGAACCTGCACAAAGATATTGTCCTGCAGGTGTTTATGAAGTTCAAAATGAAAATGGTGTAAATAAATTTGTCATAAATTCACAAAACTGTATTCATTGTAAAACTTGCGACATTAAAGAACCTTCTCAAAATATTACGTGGGTGACACCTGAAGGTAGTGGTGGACCTAAATATGGGAATATGTAATTAGAAAGATAAAATTAGTCCAACAATAAAAATTAAACAAATTGTTAATCCTCCAAAAACAAAATTTGCTCTGGTTTCTTTTTCTTTTACTTTTCTTGCTCTATTTAAAAGAATATTTATATCAACTCTTCCTGATAATGAAACTTCCTCTCTTTTTTCAGGGGTCGCTAAAGGAGGAAGATCATTTACCCCAGTTGAAACTATTTTTTCTGCACTCATTCCAGTAATAAATCATCAAACTATTAGAAGTACAATACATCAAATGTTCATTTTGGGTTGACTCTAATTTTAATTACGTTCATTTTGGGTTAAAATATAATTTATGACTAAATTATTACCCAAAGTGTCAAACCAAGTCCGAAGCAAAGATATAGCAAAAGTAATAGAGAAAAACTTTGTCTCGATAATGCCTGTTTGGGCACCATTACAATTAGCTTGGGTGAATAATGTTTATAGAACTTTTCATGATTATGAAAAATTTATGATCATTATGTATTTATTGATGAGAACATTTGAAACTTATTCAAAAAACTTTGTGAAGTTAAATTATGAAGAGTATTTTAATCAAATAAAAGTTGAAATAGATATGATTAATGTAATGGAAATATCTACGACTCTTAATATACCAAAAGAAACAACCAGAAGAAAAATTAATGAATTAGAAAAAATGGGAGCAATAAAAAGAATAAATAAAAAAATTATAATCGATAGAAGCACATGGCCAAATATTAAACCTGAAGAAACGATGAAAAGAATGTCAAGATTTTTATCAACTCTTTCAAAGATGTGTGTTATCGATGGGCTATTATCAGAACCAATCAGTAGTGAAAATCTAACAAAAACATCTAAAGAATATTTTTCATTTGTTTGGAAACTTTATTATGAAATGCAAATGCCTTTTTTATTAAGCTTTAAAAAAACTTTCGGTGATCTAGAATCCTTCCACGTTAATGGGATTTGTTTAATCAATCATGCTCTAAACTCAAAAAAAAATGATAATAGTGAAATGAGTAAAGAATTTTACATAGAAAAGTATTTCTTTGCTGATAAAAAAGATTTTGCAGGTATTAATGCAATGTCTATTTCAGATATTACAGGCATACCAAGAGCTACAGTCATTAGAAAATTAAATAAATTAGTAAAAGAAAAATTTTTAAAAAAAGATGATAAAAAACATTATTCTTCGACAGGTTTTCATGCAAAAAAATTATTAAATGTACAAAAAAATACCTTAAACAATTTATCTAAATTTACTGCACGTATTTATAATCTGTATTCAATTAAATAATATTAAATACTAAGTATTTTTTCTAAGAATAAATACAAAAATTATTGAAGTCATCATCATTATCAAAGCATAAGCTGCTGTGGGTATAATAAAAGTAGCTATACTTTCGCCAAACATTTGTGTTCCAACAAATAGTGCTAAAGTTCCATTTTGAAGTCCACACTCTATTGAAATACATCTTTGTTGTGCAACTCCAGATGCAAAAATTTTTGCAATATAAAAACCTAAAAGCATCATTGACATATTTAGTAGTAAGACGGGCAAGCCAGCTTGAGTAAAATAAGTTATAATATTATCCCATTCCTCTATATAAATTGCAGCAAACACTAATATAAATAGTATGATTGAAATTTTTTGAATTATTGCGGCTTGGTTATCAACAAAATTTCTAGCAAAATGCTTAATTATCATTCCAATTAATACTGGAACTGTAACAACAAAAAACATCTTTAAAGCAATACCAGTCATAGATATTTCTTTAATAATACCAATTTCAAAGAAATCCATAGATGTAAACATTATAAATGGTACAGAAATAATACTAATCAAACTAACTACTGCAGTTAGTGATATTGAAAGTGCAACGTCACCATCAGCAAATTTAGTAATTACATTTGATGTAACACCACCAGGTGCACATGCAATCAACATTAATCCAACAGCAAGTTCTGCTGACAGATTTAATAGTAATGCTATAGACAAAGCAACGATTGGTAGCAAAACTAACTGAGAAATAAAACCGACTAAAAAATCTTTTGGAATTTTAACTACTCTTATGAAATCTTGAATAGTCAAACTCAATCCAAGCCCCAACATTATTAAAGCTAAACCTAATGGAGCTATCTTTGTTGCAATTTCCATTTTTAAAACTTATTAGTTCATTTTGAGTTTTACAAGAAAATGATTTCAATCTTAGGATTAACTAAGATAAATCAATAGCATTTTTCTTTAAAACTTCCATTGAAACAAGCTTTAAAGTTTTTTCATGTGTTCTTTTTAAATAAACAGGACAAGGTTTGCCAGCATCTGCAGCTCTTGCATACCAACTAGCACAAACACACCAACCATCTCCAGCTTTGAGACCTGGAAATCCAAATTCAGGATGAGGAGTTATTAAATCGTTGCCAGCTTCTTTACACCATTCTAAAAATTCTATTGTAACTTTTGCACAAACGGTGTGAACACCGTGATCATTTTCATCAGTGCTACAACAGCCATCTCTATGCCATCCTGTTAAAGGATCGTTAGAACATTCTTCTAGATCTTCACCAAGAACATTTTTTTGTTTGTCGCTCATTTAAATTTTTGTTGGATTGGGTTGACCTTTGTAGACAACCTCTGGATCAAAAGATTTTTCTTTCTCTTCAAACTTCATTTCAATTTCTCTACCATTTTCAATTGGGCCTAATGGAATTGATCTATAAAAACATGATCGATAACCAACATGACAGCTAGAGCCATCTCCAATATCTACAGTTAACCAGATTGAGTCTTGATCATCATCAATTCTAATTTCTGTTACTTTTTGAGTGAAGCCACTAGTTTTACCTTTGTGCCAAATTTGCTGTCTAGATCTACTAAAGTAATGAGCTTCTTTAGTCTCAATAGTTTTTTTAAAAGCCTCAACATTCATGTATCCATGCATCAAAACATCTTTAGTTTTTGAGCACATAGTGATGACTGGAATTAAGCCATCATTATCAAATTTTGGTGAAAGGAGTTTTCCCTCTTCAATTTCGACTATATTTTCTCTTTTTTTAAACATATCTAGGTGATTATGTAGCATATTGAACAATATATTAAATATTTTAAAAACAATGATTTACTGTATAAACTTGCCATATGAAATTAGTAGAAGACACAGATAGCAAAATTTTAGACACCAAAAAAGTTTCTGATAAAGAAGCTGAAGAGGCTTTTAAAACTATTTTAACTTGGATGGGTGAAGATCCTAGTAGAGAAGGATTATTAGAAACTCCAAAAAGAGTTGTTAAAGCATTTAAAGAATATTTTGGTGGATACACTGAAGATGCAAATAAAATTTTAGAGAAAACTTTTGGTGATGTTGAGGGTTATGATGACATGGTTGTTGAAAAAAATATTTCAGTATCAAGTCATTGTGAACACCACATGGCACCTATTGTTGGAACAGCACATGTTGCCTACATTCCAAATGAAAGAGTTGTAGGTTTAAGTAAACTTGCAAGAGTAGTAGAGGTTTTTTCAAAAAGATTACAGACACAAGAAAGATTAACAATGCAAGTTGCTCAAGCTTTAATGACTTCATTAGATGCAAAAGGAGTTGCTGTTACAATTGATGCAGCACACCAATGTATGACAATGAGAGGAATTAAAAAAGAAAATGCAACAACAGTTACAAATTATTTCTTAGGAGAATTTAAAAAAGATTTAAGTATTCAGAATAGATATTTAAGATTTATTAGTAAGTAACCTTCCTAAGGGGGAAAAGTATGTCAGATAATTTTAAAGCACTAGTTGTCAATCAAGAAGGTGAAAATTTTACAAGAGAGGTAAAATCAATAGATAAATCATTTTTAAAACATGGTGATGTACTTGTTCAAGTAGATTATTCAGACTTAAACTATAAAGATGCACTTATTTTAAGAAATGGGGCAAAATTAGTAAAAGAATTTCCACATATCCCAGGCATTGATTTTGCAGGAACTGTCTTAGAAAGTGACAATTCTAAATTTGAAAAAGGGGACGAGGTAATACTTACAGGTTGGAGAGTTGGTGAAATTTATTTTGGTGGCTACTCTCAATTTGCAAAAGTCAATGGAGATTATCTAGTTAAAAAACCAAAAGATATTACATCCAAACAGGCAATGATTTTAGGTACTGCTGGACTAACAGCATTATTATGTTCTTTTGCAATCAAAGCTAGAGAAGAACTTTTATTAGGTGAAAAAGTTAAAGATGTTTTAGTCACTGGTGCTTCTGGAGGTGTTGGAAGTATTGCAGTGATGATTTTAAATAAATTTGGTTACAATGTTACAGCAGTTACCGGAAAAGCTGAAAATGAAGAATATTTAAGATTATTAGGTGCTAAAAAAATAATAAATAAAGCTGATTTAGATAAAGACGCTAGACCCTTAGACAAAGGTCTGTGGGACGGTGTTGTCGATACTGTTGGTGGAAAAATACTTGCTAATGCACTTGCGCAAACTAGAGACAATGGAATTGTTGCGGCCTGTGGAAATGCTTCTGATTATAAATTAAACACTACTGTAATGCCTTTTATTATTAGAGGTGTTAAACTTTGGGGAATAAATTCTGTTACAGCATCGATAAAAAGAAGAGAATTTGTTTGGCATGAAGTTAAAAATATTATTGATTTCGAGCAACTAGAAAAATCAATTAAAACAGTGAGCTTAGAAGATTTAATAGACATATATCCAAAAATGTTAAAAGGTGAAACATCAGGAAGATATATTGTTGATCTTAATAAATAGATGGATTGGGATAAATTAAAAATATTTCATGCAGTAGCGGAAGCTGGAAGCTTTACTAATGCAACAATAAATCTAAATTTAAGTCAATCTGCAATAAGCAGACAAATTCAATCATTAGAACAAGACCTTAAAGTACAACTCTTCGAAAGACATGCAAGAGGTCTTACATTAACTGAAAATGGAGAGTATTTATTTAAAACAGCTCATGATGTGATTAGTAAATTGAAAGAAGTTGAGTCTACATTGGGTGATCAAAAAAACAAACCAACTGGTAAATTAACAATTACAACAGTTAGAAGTTTTGGAACTCACTGGCTAACACCTAGAATTCAAGAGTTTATGACTTTAAATCCAGAAATTGAAATTGAATTAATTTTTGACGATAAAGAGTTAGACTTAAGTACAAGACAAGCAGATTTAGGTATTTTTATGAGAAGACCTAAGCAACTTAATTATATCCAAAAAAAATTAGTAGATATTAAATATTATATATATGGATCAAATAAATATTTAGAGAAACATGGGATGCCAAAAAATGTTACAGATCTAAATAAACATAAATTTATTTCATTTGGTAAAGGAGCACCCTCACCAGTGTATGATCCTGACTGGGCTTTAAAACTTGGAATTAAAGATGCTAAAAAAAGAAAACCAATAATGAAAGTGAATAGTGTCATGGGTTTACTTTTGGCAGTTGAAGCGGGTGTTGGACTTGCAGCACTTCCTGAGTATTTAGTTTTTAATTCAAATAATGTAATAAAAGTTCTCCCAAACTCAGAAGGACCTATAACAGAGGCTCACTTTGTCTACCCTCAATCTCTTAAAAATACAGCAAGAATTACTGCCTTTAGAAATTTCTTATTTAGTAAAATAGGTGATTGGAAATAATTCTAGTTATTTTTGTCGTTAACATAAACTGAAACACCTCTAGAATTAATATCTATATCAAACTTTTTGTGCAGTGGTGGAAAAGCTCTTTGTGAGCAATCTAACCTGTCACAAGTTCTACAAGAAACACCAATAGGAATTTCAGTTTTCTTATCTGAGATATCTAAATTTTCTGTATATACAAATTCTTTTGCATATTTAGCCTCACAACCTAAACCAATTGATAAAATACTTTTTGATAAACCATATCGACCAACACCTTTTTCAACAGTTCTTGCAATACACACATATTTTTCACCATTAGTCATTTTACTTACTGCGGCTTGTATAACTCCAGGCCTTGTAAAGGCTGAATACACATTCCATCTAGGGCAAGCACCACCATATCTTGGTATTTCAATTCCAGATAAAGAAAATCTTTTAGAAATATTTCCTGCAATATCTGTTCTTAACATATGAAAAGGTATGCCTGGTAATTTAGGATCTTGAAGGCAAGTCACTCTATGAGCAACTTGTTCAAAAGAAGTAGCGAAAGTATTTTGCAAAAGTTCTAAATCATATTTTAGCTCCTTACATTCTGAATGAAATAATTTATAAGGCATTAAAATTGCAGCACCACAATAATTTAATAGTGCAACTTGTGTCAGTCTTTTTGACTCATTAGATGGAAAATTAAAATTAGATAGATATTCATTAATTTCTTTTGACGCACCTTCTTGAGCAATTTGAGATGCAGCATGTAATTTTTTAGTTTCTAAAGTATTATAATCACTTAATAGAAGTTCTTTTTTTTTATTATTATAGATTTTTGAAAAAGGTTTGCCATCTTCTGGAATTATATCTTTAACAATTATTGAATATTCAGATTTCAAAAAATCGCATAGAGCAATATATCTTGTCCTATTATTAACTTGAACTTTATTAAAGATTTTATCTGCAAATTTTTCTAATTTAGGAAAGTAGTTCTTATTTTCTTGAAGGAAATCTGATATTACCTCTCCAGGAAAAGCTGTTTTCCTACTATCAATTTTTTTTCCTGAAATATCCTCAACTTTATTAACTATATCATGGTCTTTTTGTTTGAAATTATCTCCTAATTTAATTAATGCTTTTGCAATTTTTGGATTGGTATTTACTAGATCCTTTACTTCAGGCCCTAATATATCTAAGTCTTCAAACAATTGATCATCTAAAAGCTCAGAAATATCATTTTCTAAATTAACATCAGCCTTGCTAGTTAAATCAGATAAGTTAACTCTTAACTCTTTACTAACTTTAATTAATAAGTCACCATCAATATTTCTTTTTCCACTTTCAATTAAGTTTAGATAGCTTGGAGAAATTTTTATTTGTTCAGCAAATTTATTTGCCTGCAATCCTAATTGTCTTCTAAATGCTTTTATTTTAGGTCCAATTTTTAAATCAGATTTATTTATATTTTTATTTTTTAAAAATTTAGTAATTGCAATTTTTGAATTATCTAAACTAATTTCTCTTTCACTAGTAAGATCAGACAACTCAATTCTTAATTCATTGCAAATTTTAATTAATAGATCAGCATCAATATTTCTTTTTCCGCTTTCAATTAGATTTAAATAGCTAGGTGAAATATTTATTTGTTCAGCTAACTTTTTAGCTTGAAGACCTAACTTTCGCCTAAAGTTTCTAATTTTATTGCCAATACTGACGTTTATACTCATTTTTATTCTCTTATTTGTAAATTTTGTAAATTTTAATTTACAAAAAATAAACTCAGTTTACAAGTAAAATGGTACTTTTTAGTAGTATTTGTAAATCTTGTAAATTATATATTTCATATGAATGAAAAATTAAAAAATACAGAAAATGACGCTCAAATCATAAGAGAAGAGGATTTATCTGCATATAAAGCAAAAGGTATCTATATGAGAGATGATCATTGTGATTGGGGTTCAAGTGGAATGGAAGCTTTAGTTGATCAAATCAACGATAGTAACTAATTCGTTCACTTAAAATCTAATTTTCTTAACTACATAACCTAGAAAGAACCCACTCATGAGCTCAGAAGCCAATGTTTCATACGATTTAAAAAGATTTGCAGGAATTAAAAGAGATTATACTACAGAAGAGGTTGAGAGATTAAGAGGTTCAATTAAAGTTGAATACTCAATGTGTAAACATCAATCTAAAAAATTATGGGATCTTTTGAATTCTGAAAACTATATCAATACATTAGGATCATTATCTGGAAATCATGCTATTCAACATGCCAAAGCCGGATTGAAAGCAATTTATTTAAGTGGATGGCAAGTAGCCGCTGATGCAAATACTGCTGGAGAAATGTATCCTGACCAGTCTTTATATCCGTATGACAGTGCTCCAAAATTAGTTGAGTCAATGAACAATGCACTAATTAGAGCTGATCAAATTCAACATATGGAACTACATGATGGAGATATGCAATCCAAAGATAGAACAGACTATATGTTACCTATTATTGCAGATGGAGAAGCAGGTTTTGGAGGACCATTAAACGTTTTTGAATTAGCAAAAAAATTTATTAAAGCAGGTGCGGCTGGAGTTCATTTTGAAGATCAATTAGCTAGTGAAAAAAAATGTGGCCACATGGGTGGAAAAGTTTTAGTTCCAACTGGCACGATGATTAAGAATTTAAAAGCCGCAAGACTTGCTGCAGATATTGCTGATGTGCCCTTAATAATTTTAGCGAGAACGGATGCAAATGCCGCAAAGTTAATTACAAATGATTTTGATGAAAATGATAAACCATTTTTAACTGGCGAAAGATCACCCGAAGGTTTTTATTATGTTAAACATGGTATTAATCAAGCTATTTCAAGAGGTTTGGCTTATGCCCCTTATTCAGATTTAATTTGGTGTGAGACAGCAACGCCAAACTTACAAGAAGCAAAAAAGTTTGCTGATGCAATTCATGAAAAATTTCCTGGAAAATTATTAGCTTACAATTGTTCTCCCTCGTTTAACTGGAAGAAGCATTTATCAGATGCTGAGATTGGAACATTTCAGCAAAAAATTAGTGAGATGGGCTATAAGTTTCAGTTTATTACACTTGCAGGATTTCATACTCAAAATATTGCAATTTTTGAACTTGCTGAAAAATATAAAACTGAAGGAATGACTGCTTATTCTAAAATACAAGAGCTTGAATTTGCTAGAGAGAAAGATGGTTACACTAGCGTTAAACATCAAAGAGAAGTTGGAACATCTTATTTTGATGCAGTTTCAAATACTATAAGTAGTGGAAAAAGCTCTACAACTGCTATGGCAGGCTCTACAGAATCTGAACAGTTTTAATTAGTCTTTACTTAAACTTTAAATATGTTCTAATATTTAAATGATCCTAAGTGGAATACTTTTAGTCATTTTCTACATTTCTCATCGATATATCGTTGCCTGGATTATCTATTACAATAACAGCGATAAAAGATTTGGTAATTCTATTTGGCGTTGGACTTATGATTATAAGGTTATTGGTGAAAGAGATATTTCAGATCTTGATGATAAGCCCTTTGTAAGGAAAAGAAGAATTAGAAATCGCACAATTACTCTAATGTATTGTAATTTTTTTACAGCTTTTGTTATATCTCTGTCTTTTTTAAGTAATTTACTTATTGCGATATTATCTTAATTAACTCTTGTAAACTGCGTCAATAAATGCGATTGATAATCATTCGCAATGCTAATAATAAGCATTCCAAACTAAATAAACAATAAAAACAGGAAATAATAATGAAAAAAATTACAATTATTGCATTTTTCATGACTTTATTTGCAAACATGACGTTTGCTGCTGAAGTTAATGTATTCAGTGCAAGACATTACGATTCAGACATTCAACTTTACGAAAAATTTACAGCTAAAACTGGAATTAAAGTAAATGTTGTATCTGGTAAAGATAAAGCTCTTCAAAAAAGAATAACTGAAGAAGGTGCCGATTCCAAGGCTGACCTTTATATTACTGCTGATGCAGGAAGATTAGGTGCATTCGCTGCAAAAGGGATGTTCCAAAATTCTATGACAACTGCGATCAAAGCTGCAGTTCCAGCAAATTTTAGAACTTCTAAATGGACTGGAATAGCTAAGAGAGCAAGAATTATGTATTACTCACCTGAAAGAGTAAATGCAAATGAGCTTAACGGTATGACTTACGAAGGTCTTGCTGATCCAAAATGGAAAGGTAGAGTTGTTATAAGAAAATCTAACAATATCTATAACCAATCTCTTGTTGCATCATTAGTAAAAAATAATGGTAAAGCAGCAACTTGTTCTTGGGCAAAAGGTGTTGTGGCTAACATGGCTAGGGACTCTAAAGGAAATGATAGAGCTCAAATTTTAGCTGTAGCTGCAGGTGAAGCTGATCTAGCAGTAGCTAATACATACTACTATGCTTTGATGTTATCTGGAAAAAAAGGTGCTGAACAACAAGCAGCTGCTAAAAAAGTTTTACCTTTTTTCCCTAACCAAGGAGATAGAGGAACTCACATGAACATTAGTGGAGGAGGGGTAATTAAAACTGCACCAAATCCTGATAATGCAAAAAAACTACTTGAGTTTTTATTAACTAAAGAAGCACAAGAACACATAGTTAATAATACATTTGAATATCCAATGATTGATGGTGTTGAACCTCATGCATTAGTTAAACAAATGGGTCTTGGATACAATCAAGATTTAGAAACTAAAGTTGCTAATTATGGAAAACAACAAGCTACAGCACTTGAGTGTATGTTAGCAGCAAGTTGGAAGTAATAAGCTAGTGAAAAAGAATTTATTTAATATTGATTTAGATAAATCTTCTGACGTATATGGGTCACAATCTCTGAAAGCTTGTGATCCATGTGCAGCAGAGTGTGAAAAAATCAATAGAAAAATAAATAATAGAAAATTATCAGATATTGAAGATAAAGAGGTTGCACATATCCTCTCTCCTTTTAATACTTAATTTTCTTTTTAATGATTGTGCTCATAGCTCTACAAAAGGTATTTACCCTACCTAATTTAACTATGAGCACTAAAAAATTCAAATGCAAATAATTCAATTAAACAAACACTTAAAAAATAACAGGAATAGAATGATAGAAGGAAAAAAATGTTCAAATGTAGTTTTGAAAACAAGAAAAATTGGAAAGTGGGTTGATGTAAGTACTGATGAAATATTCAAAGGTAAAAAAGTAATACTATTTTCATTACCAGGTGCATTTACACCAGTATGTTCTGAAAAGCAGTTACCAGGATTTGAAGGAAATTATGATAAATTGTTAGGCCTAGGTATTAATGAAATTTATTGTATTAGTGTTAATGATGGCTTTGTGATGAATGCTTGGGCTGATCAACAAAAATTGAGAAAAGTTAAGGTATTACCAGATGGAAATGCAGATTTTACAAGGGCAATGGGCATGTTAGTTGACAAAAAGCATGTAGGTTTTGGTCTAAGAAGCTGGAGATATAGTGCAATTATAAATGATGGTGTGGTTGAAAAATGGTGGCAAGAGGATGGTATGAATAATGATGGCAGTGATCCTGATCCATATGAACAAACAACTCCCGAGAACTGTATAGAGTATCTATCTAAATAATAAAAGATGCAAACTCATAGCTTATAAGAAAATTTTAAGAATTAGCTCTATAATCTCTCTCTCAAATTGGTTTTAGAGTTGGTATTAACTTCCCTTGGTAACAAGGGAAGTTTCTTAAAAATAATTATTAAGGTATTGTAAATTATGAGATTTAGAAAAATAAATATTTGGTATATATCATCACTACTTATTTCTTTAGTAGTGGCTGCACCGATTTTAACTGTATTTAGCAGTTTTTTTGAAACTACTGGAGATTATAGTTTAATTTTAAAAAATACTTTTCTTTATGATTATATTTATAATTCTTTAATACTTTTAATAGGTGTTTTATTTTTAACATTTATAATTGGTGTTGGATGCGCTTATTTAGTTTCATTTTATAATTTTCCAGGTGTAAATTTTTTTAAATGGTCTTTAATTCTATCTTTTGCTGTCCCAGCTTATATTTATGCATATTCCTTAACTGCTTTTTTTGAAAATTATGGAACAGCTTTTTCAATCTTAAAAAATTTATTTGGAGAAGGTAATTATAATTCCCACATTCCTAAATTTGATGGAATGATTGGAGCCATAATTTCAATATCATTTTCATTATTTGGTTATGTTTATGTTTTAACCAGAACATCATTTCACTATCAGTCACAAAATTTAATAGAACTTGGAAAAAATCTTGGTTTCTCTAAAAAAAGATCTTTTTTTAAGATAATACTTCCCTCTGCAAGACCTGCTATCGTTGCTGGTCTGTCCTTAGTTGCAATGGAAACTTTATCAGATTTTGGATCTGTATCTTTTTTTGGAATATCTACTTTTACTACAGGAATATATAATGCTTGGATTTCTTTTGATGATCTTACTCTTGCTAACAGATTGTCATTTTACCTATTAATTTTTATTCTTGGATTATTTATTTTAGAAAACTTTTCAAGAAAGAAGGCTCAATATCACTCACCTTCTAAAGGAGGGTTTAAATCTAAATCAGTTATTAATTTAAGTGGATACAAGTCGTTTTTAGCATTTTCTTTTTGTATGTTAATTTTTTCTATAAGTTTTTTATTTCCGGTCCTGCAAATGCTTTATTGGACAATTCTATTTCCAAAACATTTAGCTGATTTAGATCTAGTTGACTTATTTTCTAATACTGCAATTTTAGTAATTTTATCTAGCTGCTTATTAATTGCCTTAGCCTTTATTTCAAATTATGGAAATAGAGTTTCTAAAAGTAAATTTTTAAAAGCACTAACTACTTTTTCAATTTCAGGATATGCAATACCAGGGATTATTTTAGCGGTAGCATTCATTACCTTTATCTCATGGTTTGACAGCAGTATTATAGGTCAATTTGAAATGAACAGTATAAAGCCAATTTTTATAGGCTCTATTCTTGGCCTAGTTTTAGTATATTTTATTAGATTTTATTCATTAGCAAGTAACGGAATTAAATCGGGATATTTAAAAATAAACTATTCTATTGATGAAGGTGCATATCTGCTTGGATATTCTAAATTCAAGACATTCAAAAACATACATGTCCCATATCTAAAAAACTCAATTTTATTGATAGGAATTTTATTAACCATTGAAATCATTAAAGAGTTACCAATTACGCTAATTATGAGACCATTTAATTTTGAAACTTTTGCAACAAAGGCATATATCTATGCTTCTCAGGATTTATTAGAGGCCGCAGCAGCCCCATCATTATTTCTTATAATCATTGCAAGTTTCTTTATATTAATTACATCTAAATATATTCTTAAAGACTAAAATTATGACAAAAAATTTTCTAGAAATTGATAATGTAACATTTACCGCTAGCGCACAAAACAAAGTAAGTAATGTCTCATTGACTATTGAAAATCAAGGAGACATTATCTGCTTATTGGGTCCATCTGGAATTGGTAAAACTACAATTCTTAGAACAATTGCTGGTTTAGAAAAAATTAATTCTGGAAAAATTAAATTAAAGAATAAATTACTTTCTTCTAAAGATGTTCATGTAGAACCAGAAGATAGAAACATATCAATGGCCTTTCAAGATAACTCACTTTTCCCTCATTATAATGTTTTAGAAAATATAAAATTTGGTGCTGAGAGAAATAAAAAGAAAAAAAAAGGGCTAAATATAAATGAGATAATTAAATTTCTTCATATTGATCATGTCATTGATAAATATCCACATCAAATAAGTTCTGGTGAAGCACAAAGAGCTTCTTTAGCTAGATCTTTATTGTCAAATCCTGATTTGTTATTATTAGATGAACCTTTATCAAATGTTGATCAGAATTTTAAAGAAGAAATCCAAGTTAAGTTAAAACAAATATTAACAGAGCAAAAAATAACAACCATCATTGTAACACACGACTCATATGAAGCTTTTTATTTAGGTACAAAATGTGGCATAATCCTTGATGAACAATTAAAACAATTTGATGATCCATATAATGTTTACCATTTTCCAAATTCAATAGAGGTAGTTAACTTTTTAAATAGAGGAATTTTAATTCCAGCAAAAGTCACAGGTGAAAATAGTTTAGAGAGTGTTGATTTGGGATCAATAACTGGTAATTTTATAAAACACTACCCAAAAGGATCTGAGGTTCAGCTTCTATTACAACCAGAAGATCTAGAACATGATGATCAAAGTAATTTAAAATTAGAAGTGGTGGATAGAAAATTTAGAGGAACCAATTTTATCTACACACTTAAAACTCAGAGCAATAAGTTAATTCCAGTTTTTGTACATTCTCACCATATCCATCAACATGAAGTAGATGAAAAATTTGGTATCAAGAGACCAATTAATATTGATCATATAGTTTGTTTCTAATACAAAACTTAACTTAAAATGAATGATAGATTAAAAAACTTATCTAAGGGAATAATAGATGTAAGTCCTTTAATGATACCCGTAGTTCCGTTTGGCATCATTTATGGTGTTATTGGTATGGAGTTAGGATTAAGTGCACATATGACATTTGGAATGTCTATTATAATTTTTGGTGGAGCTTCTCAAATAGTATTGCTTCAGTTATTTTCGGGAGGAGCCTCTTCTTTAGTTGCAATAACTTCTGTTGGTGCGGTTAATTCTAGACACTTATTATATGGAGCCGTTTTTTCAGAATATTTATCTCATTTAAAATTAACTTGGAAAATTATTTTATCTTACGTATTAATTGATCAAGCATTTGCTGTCTCAAATACTTATTTTAAAAAAAATAAAAAAAACAGCTTTAAACACTATCACTTATTAGGAGCTGGCTTTACTTGTTGGATCATTTGGCAGATATCAACAATTTTAGGTATAGTTCTAGGATCAGTTGTTCCAGAAGAGCTAGGTTTAAGTTTTGCTATTTCTTTAACCTTTTTGGCTTTATTAATTAATGATTTTAGAAAGTTTAAAAATATTATTGTAATGCTGGTGTCAGGAATAGTTGCAACTATTGGGTATAATACAATACCATTTCAAGCATATATTATTGTTGCAGCAATATCTGCTTTACTAGTTGCCACATTATTAACTTTGATAACTTCAAAGAAAAATTAATGCATTGGTCGACAATTATCTACTGTGGAATTATTACTTATTTAACAAGGTTTTCTATGATTTTTTTATTAAAAGAGGACATATTAAATGATAAGACAAAAAAAATACTCTCCTATGTACCTTCTGCTATTTTCCCTGCAATAATTTTTCCACCAATATTCTTAGATAGTGCAGGCGCAATAGATATTGAAAGTAATCCAAAAATCTTAGCAGCTATATTTGCTATAATTATAGGTTATTTCAGCCGAAGCATTATTGCTACAATATTTGTTGGACTTACTTCTTATTGGTTTTTGATTTTTGTATATTATCAATAGAAAAACTTATAATTAAAATTTTATGTTTCCTAAATTTAAAATTAATAATGAGTTGCTTGGCATATTATATATGCTTTTATGTCAATTCTCATTTGCTACTAATGATGCTTTTGTTAAAGTTATTTATCAAAACTATGATGAGATATTTGTTTTAAATCAAATAATTTTTATAAGAGGTATTTTTACGTTGCTTTTTATTCTATTTTTTCTTTATATTAAGAACGAACTTAATTTTAAATCTATTTTTACTTCAAAAGAGTTAAGAGTCAGAGGTTTTTTAGAATCTTTAGCAGCTCTATTCTTTTTTATTGGTATTGCTTTATTACCCTTTGCTAATGTTTATATTCTTTTAAGCATGGCACCAATTTTATTAACTGCTTTTGGTGCAATATTTTTAAATGAAAAAGTTAGATGGAGAAGATGGAGCGCTGTATTATTGGGCTTTATAGGTGTGGTGGTGGTAATTAATCCTGGAAAATTAGAGTCTAGTTATTATTTTATTTTCCCAATAATTGCTGCAATCATGCTTTCAATCAGAGACATGTACACAAAAAAATTTAAAAAAGATTATCATAGTTTACAAATCGCATTCATGACTTGCTTTGTTGTGACACTTCTTTTTGGTTTATTAAGTATTTATAAATTTTATGATTTTAATTTAATGGATATTTTTATTTTATTTATAGCAGCTTTTTTTTTAGCACTTGGTTATATTTTTTCAGTAGCGACAATTAAAATTGCACTTGTTTCTGTTACCTCCACCTTTAGATATTCGGTAATCCTATGGGGAATATTGTATGGCTACTTCTTATTTGATGAAGTTCCATCTACCAATAGCTATATTGGAGCTATAATAATCATAATTAGTGGATTAATAATTATTTCAAGACAGAAACAGCTTGGAAAAATAAAGTAAAATTACATTAGTTAAATTTAGCACACCCCCTATACCACCTCTTGTTAAGCAAAGTTAACCAATATATATATCATGTATGAGAAAAATTTTAGTTCTAATATTTACGCTTATTTCATTTAACTGTTTTGCTGTGGAAAAAACCACAACTTTTACAAATGAAATTTTTAATAAAGCTCAACTTGAAGGAAAAACAGTTGTTATAAACTCTTGGGAAAAATCTTGTACAACATGCAAAAGACAAATTAAAATTCTAGATCAGGCAGAAAATGAATTTAAAGATGTTCTTTTTTTAAGTTTTGAACAAACAAAAGATAAAGATATAGCAAAACAATTAGATATTGATTATTGGACTACAATTGTTGTCTATAAAAATAATAAAGAAGTGCACAGAAGCATAGGACAAACTAATAAAGCAAAAATCTACGAATTAATAAAATCTTAATCTAAATAACAAAACCAATTAATGTTTATTTGATAATCCAAAAGATGATATTAATTATATAAACTAAAATTCCATAAAATAAGAACATAAGTATTTTATCTTTTCCTGTTTTTTCTTCCCAGTTCAATTTAAATAATACCGATGGAGAGACTACTAATAAGATAACTCCAACTAAAATTACTAGTAATGATAAAATTATAAATACATTCATTTTTAATGACAGGCGATGTTAAATTTTTTTAGTCTCCAATAATTATAAGGCCAGGGAGTTAGAAATCCCACTATTAACATAATAGGCACGACCCAATAAGTAAGTTGAGCTCCACCTGTTAAATAATAATCTGTCAAATTCATTGAAATTTCCATACTAATCATTGAGATAAAGCTCATCCCACAAGCTGTTTTTAGAGCATTTATAAATTTAAAATTCTGTCTAATTAAAATAAAAGTTTCAAGCATGATACTAGTTAGTAAGCCATTAATGATTGCCAAGATCATTATACCAATTATAGGAAAGGGAATTTGAGCCAGTTGAAAAAATAATATTGTTCCAAAATCTCCAATTGAACAACCAATAACACACCACATAGTATTTTTGGCACTTCTTCTCCATGTGTGTTGGCAAGACCAATGAAAATTTTTAGATACAGTATTTTTTTCTATCATTATTGAGCAATTTTTACTTTTGCAATCATACCAACATCATAATGACCTGGAACATTACAGGCTATTTCAATATTTTGTGCTTTAGAAAATTTCCAAATTAAATCTTTTTTTTCTTTTGGTTCCAATAAAACACTATTGCTATGTTGATGACTCATGGATTTATCCATTTCTGCCATTGTAGCCATTTTTTTTCTATCAATACTATCTCCAAGTAAGATTTCATTTTCAACCATTTTTTGCATTTCTGGTTGGTGCTTTTTGTGCATCATGGCATTTGCAATATTAAACTCATGAACTAACTCACCAAAATTTTCTACTTCAAATCTTACAGTCTCTTCAGCTTCAAAATTGAAAGAATTAGGTTCAAAATAGTTATCATACATTTTAATTCTTATTACTCTTGTAACATCATCACTTTTACCTTCTGTGCCAACACTCATCATATTTTTATCTGCATTGGATTGTGTGGAAAAAGAGAAAACTGTAAAAAGCATTAGTATGTATAATTTTTTAATCATATTTATTTATCCTTAGTTATTATTTACTGATTGAAATTTGTCTTTCATATATTTCATCATCCCAATGACTTTTTATGTATGATAGAACAGAATCTATTTGTTTATCATTTATTTTGTCACCAAAACCAATCATTTTTCCTTCATAATTTTTAACTAATTTTGCTAAACCATATTTAATAATATTATGAAGAGTAGCATCATCATGATGCCAGGTATGACCTGCACCATTTAAAGGTGGTGCTTTTCTATGACCATCTTCATCAAGGTCTTTCCAATTTTCTGCACCAACCAAATTAACTTGATGACAACTCACACAGTTATTTTCGTAGATAATTTTTCCTCTAGCAATCATTAAAGTTGAGTCTCTTGTTATAGGAAAGTGAAAATGAGCGTAAGAAATTTGATTAATGAAAATGAATGATATTATAATTAACAATGTTTTCATAAAATTATATTATTATAATTTAGGTAGTTTACTAGTATTAACAATATGAAAGCTAAATAGCCCCTAGTTTAATATTACTGGCAATATTTAGATCAATTAATTTTGGTTTAGGTAAATTTAGACCATTCATTATCTTCACATATTCTTTTTCGTTATTGACTTGTAGTCTAGGATTAAATTTTTTTTCATTACCAATAGAGCTAAATTTCTTTCCATTATAATCATGAGCTGGATAAACAAGGGTTTCCTCAGGTAATTTTAACAACTTATTAAAAATTGAGTCATAAGCATCTTCAGCACTACCATTTTGAAAATCTGTTCGACCCGTTCCATTGATAAGCAAAGTGTCTCCCGAGAATAAACAATCATTCATTAAAAAACTAAAACTGTCAGATGTATGACCTGGAGTATGAAGTGCTTTTATTCTCAATTGATCGAGCGTTATAATTTCTTCATCTTTTACTTTAATTTCTACAGCATCAGCTGGGGTATGATCACCCATAATAGTTACACAATTTGTTTGATTTTTTAATTTACTAGCTCCTGTAATATGATCAGCATGGATATGAGTATCAATGACTTTTACTAATTTTAAATTTAATTCGTTAAGTAATTTTATATAATTTTCAACATTTTCTAAAACTGGATCTATAATTAAGGCTTCTCGACCTTTTTTTGAAGCAATAAGATATGTGTACGTGCTAGTAGCTTTGTCAAATAGTTGTTTAAAAATCATAATATAATTTACTATATTTAATTTATCTTATATTTAAAGCATACAAACAGAATTTAGAGAAAAAAATTTATGCTATCTAATAAAATTAAAGATTATTTAAATGAATATATAAGCCAAGAAGTTTATGTTCAGGTAGCTGTTGCAAAAGGGAAAAATAAGATCACTACTAATGCAGCCATAAGCAAGTATTTTGAAAGTAATCACTTTACTGGTTTAGCTGAAGGCAAACCTTATAATACTTTTTTAGATGATCTTAAGGATAAGTGTCTGGGTAAATTAGTAAATTCTCCAATGAAAGATAGCAAAACTAATGATAAGATTATTGTTGAGTTACAAAAAAAACTTAATACCTTAAAAATTGAAGAATTAAATGATACTTACTGGGAAGTTGAGACGGGTGAATATTTAAGTGAAGTAGATATTAAAGAAATTGAATTTGAGAGAGATACATTGATTAAATTTTTAACATCAAAAGATGAAGCGCACAATACAGTTAGTACTCTTTGTAAAAATTATGAAAAGTTATGTAAAGAAAAATACCCAGAAGCTCCATTGCCTTTAGAAATTCTAAGCAACTAAAAATTTAAACAAAACATTCCCAAAAATTTCTCTCAAGAATAGTTGATTTTTTAAAATTTTTTTTAAGTATATTTAATTTTTTACCCTTATTATTTTTCAAGAGAGCATCTAAATAATCAATATTGTCTTTGGCTATCTGCTGGTATTCGTTTGATGAATACATTTTAATCCAAGAACTATATTTGCTTTTTTTCCATTTTTTAATTTTAGAAAGATTAAACCCAATCTCACCATAGCCAATGATGCATACTGATAGGCATGAGAAAATATCAAGATTGTCTCCATTTTTACCCACACTGAGTACATGATCAGTGTAAGCACTATTAGCTTTCTCGATCACGATGTTATTAAGAGATTTAAGGGGAATCTTCCATTTTTTGCAATAATTGATGTGGAGTTTGATTTCATGATCAATTCCCTTAATAAAATTCACTGATCTATTAATTTCTTCAAAGCTATTAGACTTATAAACACTAAGAGCTAAAATTCTAAGAAATTGCTGTAAGAAAACATAATCTTGAACTAAATAATTTTTAAAATTTTCATCGGGCAGTTTGTTACTTACTAAATCAGATAAAAATTTATGATTAGTGTATTCAGACCATTCCTTCTTACAGCTATTTTTTAATTTATAAAAAAAGGTTTTTTTATTATCGTAAATATTCACTATTCCTTAATTGAAGTTTTAATTTTGGAAAAGTTAAAGTTATCATTCTTTTTAAAGAGCATCACTGTAATCATGGGTGTAAATGTTGCTAAAATAAATGACCAAAATAATAATGTTGTAGATATCCAAATAGGAAATACTTCAGCTGGAAATAATTTACCAATTAAAATACTTTTATCAAAAGTTTGGTTAGGAAATAGAAGTAATCCAGATATCAGTCCAATTATAACTGAGATTAAAGAAAGTTTTTCATCAACATCACCTTTGAACATCCCATAAAAAATAGGAAATACAGCAGCACAACATAATAAATCTGCAAATAAAAACATAAATAAGACGCTGTAACCCTTAGATGCGATCAAAAAAACAATTGCTGATAAACCACATATTAAATATTTAGATAGCATTAGATAACTATTCTTATTTTTTAAACTAATAAATTTATTTCCCTCAATAGTAATAATGCTTGAAAGTGCATTAATAAGTGTATCCATACTGCTAATTACTAAGGCTAAAACTAAAATTAATATTGATATGGTTAACAAAGAATTAATTCCAGTAAATGGCTCTAATAAAAGTGTAAAAAATAAAGTACTAGGGTCTGCTGCTTTATCAACTGATACTGCAAGAATTCCAAAAAAACCTAAAACAAGCATAAATGGAATTACAATTAAGAAGGCAGACATAAATCCTTTTCTTAAATCATCTGAACTTTTTGCTGCAAATACTCTCTGCCAAACGCCTTGATCAAATAAGTTAGTTGCAAAAACAGCAATAAAAAAAGTTAAGCCAGCAGTATAGCCATAAAAATATTTACCACTCATTAATGTACCAGCTTTTTCATTAATTAAATCCATAGTAAAAGTATTATTTCCAGAATTATAGATATGGTTGATAGCAAATATTAATAAAATCATAATTATAATAAATTGAATTTTATCTGTAAAAATTGAAGCTCTAAGTCCTCCATAAAGAGTGTAAGATAGAGTGGCAACAATTATTACAAGAGAGGTTTGCCAAAGAGGAAACCCTGACATTAAGTTAACAACTTTTGCAATTGCTGTAACTTCAGCTGCAAAATAAACAAACATATACATTATTGTTAATAATAAAACCAAACGAAACATAGCTTTACCAAATCTAATTAAAACAAATTGAGTAAGAGTATTACCGTTAGGCATAATTTTTCTCATTCTCTGACCGATTGTAATAAAAGCCAAGAAAGGTAGAGCTTGACCTAAGCCATAACCAATTATAGCACCTAAGCCACCCCAAGTAGCAGCCTCTGATGGACCAATTAAAATCCACACACCAAAACATGATGCAACTAATGATGCAGTTAAAGATCTTTTACCAATTGATCTATCTGCATTTAAATATGAGTTAATCGAAAGTTTACCTTTTGAATAAACTATTCCAATAGTAGCAAAAGCTAATGAAGTTAAAAGTAAGGTAATTATAGTAGTTGATTGATCTAGATATGTTGTGTTCATTTTTCCCTTCGTTGTGATTATACAACAGGTTCTTTGGGTATATTCTCAGCTTTTTACAGCACCCCAGAAACTGATATTCTTAAAAAAAAGAATATAAAAGTTAATTTAAGAAATAATTAAATTAAGTCAAATTTTAACTCCAAGATATGAACACTAGGTAATGAAATAATGTATTAAATTAGTAGGTTTATTGAATTAATTTCATTAATAACTATATACACCTTAATAAATGTCTGAGATTCAAATATCCATTAACAACTTATCCAAAGTTTATGATAATGGTTTTAAAGCCCTTAATAATGTTAGTCTTAAAGTAAAACAGGGTGAAATCCTTGCAATGCTTGGACCTAATGGTGCGGGAAAAACAAGTTTAATCAGTATTATTTGTGGAATTGTTAAACCTTCTTCAGGAACTGTTAAAATAGATAATTTTGATATTATAAAAGATTATAGAGAGACGAGATCAAGAATAGGGCTTGTTCCTCAAGAACTAAACTTAGAATCTTTTGAAACTGTTTTTGATACTGTGTCTTATTCCAGAGGATTGTATGGAAAGCTACCTAAACCAGAACATATTGAAAAAATTTTAAAAGATTTAAGTTTGTGGGATAAAAAAGATCAAAGACTGAGACAATTGTCAGGTGGAATGAAGAGAAGAGTTTTAATTGCAAAAGCTTTGTCTCATGAGCCTAAAATACTATTTCTTGACGAACCAACAGCTGGTGTAGATGTTGAACTTAGAAGAGACATGTGGATGGTTGTTGAAGAGTTAAGAAAAACAGGGGTCACAATTATCTTAACTACCCACTATATTGAAGAGGCAGAAGCTATTGCTGACCGTGTAGCTGTAATTAATCAAGGAGAAATTATTATTGTTGAAGATAAAAAAGAATTAATTAAAAAAATGGGTCATAAAAAACTAACTATTGAATTACAAAAAAAAATTAAAGAAATTCCTGATGATTTACTTAAATATAGTCTTGAAATAGGTGAAGATCACATGTCTTTAATTTATACTTATAATGTTCAAGCTGAAAAAACTGGTATTACAGATTTATTACAAGATTTAAAAGATACTGGCTTAAAGTTAAAAGATTTAAAAACAGAACAAAGTACTTTGGAGAAGATATTTGTTGATTTAGTAAAGGAAAATAATGAAATTTAATTATTACGGATTTAGAGCTATTTATGTTCATGAGATGAATAGATTTATAAGAACTGTAGGTCAGTCTATTCTTTCTCCAGTAATATCCACCTCGTTATATTTTGTAGTGTTCGGTTCAGTTATTGGAAATTATATTGAAAAAATTGATGGTGTTAGTTATGGATCATTCATTGTACCCGGTCTCTTAATGCTAACTCTATTAACTCAATCAATAAGTAACACTTCGTTTGGAATATTTTTTCCAAAATTTAATGGAACTATTAACGAGATTTTAGCAGCACCTATATCAACGCTTGAAACGGTTCTAGCTTTTGTTGGAGCAGGAGCCACTAAAACATTAATTGTTGGTGCTGTAATTTATGCAACTGCTTCTTTTTTTGCAGATGTGACAGTTAAATATCCATTGTTAATGATATTTTTATTAGTTTTAGTTTCGTTCACTTTTGCTTTATTTGGCTTTTTAATTGGTGTTGTTAGTAAAAACTTTGAACAAATGTCTATCATTCCATCATTAGTGATAACGCCTATGGTATTTTTAGGAGGCAGCTTATATTCTCTTGATATGTTGCCACCAATTTGGCAAACAATTTCTTATTTTAATCCTGTAGTTTATCTAATTGATGGCTTAAGATTTTCTTTCTACGGTGTCTCTGATTTTGATATTTGGATAAGTATAAGCTCAATGGTTATATTTTTAATTATTTGTATAACTGCTGTCTCAGTTCTTCTTAAAAAAGGATATAATATTAAGAGTTAAGATTAACTAAAAAGCCTTTTAAATAAATCATTTAATTTTTTTTTATGCTCATAACCCATGCCTATAAATTTTGGAAAGGTTACGTAACTATTTTCAACTAAAGAAGAATCTGGAAATCCTCCAAAAGGCTGAAATAAACTAGGGTAAATTTCATTTCCACCTAAATTTAACCCTGCTGCAATATTACAAGAAATTTGATGTCCACCATGAGGTATCACTCTTGTGGAGTTCCAATTATTTTCTTTCATCATTTTTAAAGTTTTTAAATATTCAACTAATCCATAACTTAAAGAGCAATCAAATTGTAACCAGTCAATATCTTTTCGCATTCCACCATAACGAATTAAATTTCTAGAATCTTGCATTGAAAATAAATTTTCACCGGTAGCTAATCCATTTTTATAAGTTTTTGATAATTCAGAATTCAATTTATAATCCAGAGGGTCTCCTGCTTCTTCATACCACTTAAGATTATAAGGTTCTATTGCTACTCCATATTTAATTGCTGTTTTTAGATCAAATCTACCATTTGCATCAACACATAAATTTTGACCATCTCCGACTAACTTTAAAACGCTTTCAATTCTTTTTAAATCATCCTTTAAAGGTGCGCCTCCTATTTTCATTTTGACTGTTGTAAATCCCAAATCTAAATAACCTTTCATTTCATCAAGAAGTAATGGAATATCTTTGCCTGGGTAGTAATAGCCACCAGCAGCATATACAAAAATTTTGTTAGTGAATTCTCCATTGCCGTATTTTTTAGCCAAGTATTCATACAGTGGAACTTGTTCTATTTTTGAAACTATATCCCATATTGCCATATCTAAAGTTCCTACAGCCGTACTTCTTTCTCCATGACCACCTGGTTTTTCATTTTGCATTAAAACTTTTGAAATTTTTTCTGGACTAAAATTATTACCTTCGTCGTTTAATAAGTCTTTTTCATTAGCTTCATTTAATCTAGGTATAAATCTTTTTGTTAGGAGTTCACTGACTGCATATCTTCCATTTGAATGAAATCCATACCCAACCACATTTTCACCATTTATTTTGACATCAGTTTTTATTGCAACAACACTACAGTCCATTTTTGCAAAACTGATATAGGCATTTTTAATGTCTGAATTAATTGAAAAAGTTTTTTCTTGAATATCAATAATTTTCATTTTTATTTAATAATAGAGTAATTTTGATTTTTTACTTTCAATATTTATAAACATCAAGGATAGAACTTAAAATATAACATAAATTTAAGCTTACATGCTCATTGACACGAACATTAAAAGTAAATACTTTTTATATATAAATTAACTAACAAGAGGAAATATCTAATGAAATTAAAATCTTATATTAGTAAATTTCTTGCAGCATTATCACTTACAATTATTAGTATAAGTGGTGTTAACGCAGGAGTTACAAACATAATACCATTCGGCCCAGGTGGAGAATCTGATGTTACGGCTAGAATGCAACAACCTTATTATAAAGACATTTACAAGGAAGATATTGTTGTTCAATACAAACCAGGTGGTGGAGGATCAGTAGGCTGGTCTTCTTTAAATTCAGAAAAAAGTGATGGTAGTGTGATAATGGGTGTTAACCTTCCACACATCATTATGCAACCTATCGCTAAAGGTGAAAAAGCTGGTTACAAAACAGAAGATGTAAATGTTTTTTCATTTTTTCACTATACGCCTGATGCAATTTTAGTAGAAGCATCAAGTCCTTACAAAACATTAGAAGAGTTAATGAGCTTTGCAAAAAAAAATCCAGGACAACTTACTTTTAGTGGATCTGGAACATATTCAGCAAACCATCTTTTAACTATTTCTTTAAATAAAAAAGCAAAAGTTAAAACTACTTATGTTCCTTTCAAAGGTACAGGTGCTGCTGTTCAAGCATTATTAGGTAAGGTAGTTGTAGCTGAAGCTGGCTATTCAACTGTTGCTGCTAAACAGGGTTCTAAAGTTAGAATGCTTGCTGTAGCATCAGAAGAAAGACTGCCAGCTTTCCCAGATGTTCCTACTTTTAAAGAGTTAGGATATAACATTGTTTCTGGAGCATATAGAGGTTACGCACTTCCTAAGTCTGCTTCTAAAGCTACGGTTAAAGAATGGTCTGATCGTATTATGAAAATTAATGCTGATCCAGCTTTCATCAAACAAATGGAAGACAATGCTTTTGTAGTTGTTAACATTGGTCATAAAGAAATGAAAAAGTTTATGAAAAAACAAATGAAAGCCAACAAAGCTATTGCTAAAGAACTTGGTTTAATTAAGTAAACAAGTTTTAGATGACAAATATTTTTACAGATTTTTTGTCATCATTAAGCCTACTTAATTTAGGCTTGGCTTTTTCGGGAGTTTTGGCGGGCATCATTATAGGTGCTTTGCCAGGACTTTCAGCAACCATGGCAGTTGCTATTTTAGTACCCTTTACATTTGCACTCGAACCTTCTTCTGGACTAATCGTTCTAGGAGCGATTTATACTGGCGCCATTTTTGGAGGTTCATGGTCTGCAATCTTAATTAATACACCAGGAACACCTTCAGCTGTTGCAACTACGTTTGATGGATATCCTATGGCTAAAATTGGTAATGGTGATTTAGCTATGTCTATAAGTTGTATGTCATCATTTGTAGGAGGAATAGTGGGAGTTATATGTTTAGCTTTATTTGCACCTCCATTAGCAAGTATTTCTCTTAAATTTGGTCCTACAGAATATTTTTGGTTAGCTATTTTAGGTTTAACATTAATTTCAACGTTAGCAGAAGGAGATAATATTAAATCATTAATTGGTGCTTGTCTTGGTTTATTAATGTCTATGATTGGTGTCGCAGTTATTGGTGGTGATATGAGAATGACCTGGAATATCAGTTTTTTAAATAGTGGAATAGAAATTGTTAGTGCAATGATTGGACTTTTTTGTATTCCAGTTATTTTAGATCTAACTAGCATGAAGGGAAAACACTTAAGTGAAAATACAACACCCAAAAGTTTAAGATTAAAAGAATCTTTTTTAATAATGTATCATAAAAAATTTGAAGCATTAAGAGGAGCAATAATTGGAACTTTTATTGGTATCCTTCCAGGTGCTGGAGGAAGTATTGCAAGCATAGTTTCGTATGGCGAAGCAAAAAGAAGTTCAAAAAATAAAGATAATTTTGGTAAAGGTGAACCAGAAGGTTTAATTGCATCAGAGACAGCAAATAATGCAACAGTTGGCGGTGGCTTTATTCCGACACTGTGTCTTGGTATACCAGGCACCCCACCTGATGCTGTAATTTTAGGAGCATTATTAGTTCAAGGAATAAGAACAGGGGACACTTTGTTTACTCAGCAATCATCAATTGTGTACACTTTTATATTCGGTTTACTTTTAGCAACCATTATGATGCTACCATTAGGATTATTAATGGGAAGATATGCATACAAATCTATAATCAAAATACCAAGAGAAATATTAATACCAATCATAATATTTCTAACAATTATTGGTAGTTATTCTATTCAAAACAATATTCTAAACGTCTATTTCATGTTCTTTTTTGGTTTAATTGGTTGGATATTAAATAGAGCAGGATTTAAAGCTTCACCAATTGTCTTAGGATTAGTGTTGGGACAAATTGCTGAACAAGGATTTGTTCAAGCTTATATAATAGGCAGTGCTCAAGAAAATATTTTTGCAAATTATTTTGCTAGACCTATCTCGATTGCATTGGTGTTCTTTATTATAATGGGCTTATTTCTTCCCACTTTAAAACGAATTTATAATAGGAGAAAAAATGCTTAAATTTATTAAAGATAAAACATCATTTATCTCTGGTATTTGTCTTATTTTATTATCTCTACTTCTTTTTTATGAAGCAAGTACCCTAAGCCCTTTTGGTTCAGTTTTTCCATATGCAATAACAACAGCATTAATAATCTTATCTGTAATTTTAATATTTCGTTCTCTTAAATTAGAAATTAAAGTCATTAATGAAAAAGTTTCATTTATTAAGATTCCTTTATTAATTGTAACATTTTTTGCATGGATATATTTTTTAGAAAGAGCTGGATTTATTTTAACGAGTTTAATTTCATTTAATTTGCTTATTTTAATTAATGCAGGTCAAAGTATCCCTTTAAAGAAGATAATATTTTATATGTTATTAGGTAGTATATTCATTCTCCTTTTATACTTTGGGTTTAAAAATTTACTATTAGTACCACTTCCAGAAGGTCTCTGGTTTAGAGCTTAAAATAAAAGGAAAAAAAATGTATAAAATTGGCATCATTGATACTATGAAGGATAAAGGCATTGAACTTTTAAAAAATTATAAAGATTTTGACTGCGAAATAGTAACTGACCTATCTAGAGAAAATCTTTTATTAAAGTTACCCGAGTTTGATGGGATTACCCTTAGAAGGGGTAAAATTGACAGAGAAATTTTAAACAAATGTGAAAAGCTGAAAGTTATAGCAAGACACGGCGTTGGTTACGATAGTGTTGACACTATATGTCTGAAAGAAAAAAAAATTACTTTACTTGTAGCGCACAAATCAACATCTACTTCACCAGCTGAACATATAATGTTCATGATTATGAATATTTATAAAGGTGTTGGCATGTTTGATACTTTGGTTAGATATGGAGATTTTGTTAAAGCAATACATTTAAATATTGAAAAGAACTTCGAGCTATTTAATAAAACAGTTCTTATTGCTGGTTTTGGAAGAATTGGAAAAAAATTGATTAAAAAATGCCTTGGCTTTGATATGAAAGTTATAGTTTTTGATCCTTATGTTGATAATAAGATTGTAGAATCTTTTGGTGGAGTAAAAGTTGAAAATCTTGAAGAGGGCTTAAAAGAAGCTGATATTTTATCATTAAGCTTACCCTTAAATAATGAAACTAAAAATTTTATAACTCTAAAAGAAATGAAACTTATGAAAAAGAGTTCAATAATAATTAATGCAGCAAGAGGTGGAATTGTTAATGAAGAAGACTTAAACAATGCTCTTAATAATAATATTATAGCATTTGCTGGAATAGATGTTTTTGAAAAAGAACCACCAATACTAACAAACCCATTAATAACAAATAAAAAAGTAGTGTTAAGCCCACATGCTGCAACTTTTACTAAAGAAGGGTTGGAAAGTATGGCTGTTGAAACAGCACAAAACATCATAGATTTTTTTGAAGACAGAGTTGAACAAACTAAGGTTGTTAAGTTATAATCAGTTATTAAATCTAATCAAAATTCTCTATCAGTGTTACTAACTTTCTTGTTATTCTGTTATTGAGTATATCCTTAAATTCAGATAAAATAATATGATGTTATCTTATATCTTACCTTTTATAGCTTTAATTGTTGTTGTTGTGTTTATCCATGAATATGGTCATTATTATTTTGCTAAACGATTTGGTGTAGGGATTACTGATTTTTCAATAGGTTTTGGTAAAGAAATGTTTGGTTGGAACGATAATTCAGGCACTAGATGGAAGGTTTGTGTCATACCACTTGGTGGGTATGTTAAATTTTTTGGTGATAGAAATGTTTATAGTCAAGCTGACAATGAAAAAATAATAAAGGAATATAGTAAAGAAGATCAAGATAAATTATTTGTTTTAAAGCCCTTATATCAAAGAGCTTTAATTGTATTTGGTGGCCCTTTAGCTAACTTTTTATTAGCAATTCTAATATTTTTTTCAGTTTATACCTTTGCTGGAAAAGACTTTACTCCAGCTGTAATTAATGAAGTTCAAAAAGATAGCCCTGCAATGATAGCTGGTCTTAAAGACAATGATATTGTTGTCTCAATTGATGGTAATGAGGTTAAAAGCATCATGGAGGTATCCAAATTCATTATGATGTCTTCAGATGAATTTATTAACTTTACAGTAAATAGATATGATCAGGACTTAACTTTTAGAGTAAAACCAAATACTGTTGAAGGAGAGGATAATCTTGGAAATAAAATTAGTAAACGAATGGTTGGAATTAAGCTTGGCGCTTATAATAATGAAGTAAATCACGTTAAACTTGGTCCAGCTAAAGCTCTGTTTTATGCGGTTAATGAAGTTTATTATGTGAGCGCTTCTAGTCTTAAGTATATTGGCAGTATGATTGTTGGAAATGGCGATACTTCCCAGTTAGGTGGTCCAATTCGAATAGCAAAAATTAGTGGACAGGTTGCAGAATTTGGAATTTTACCATTTATAAGCCTTATGGCTTACATTTCTATTAGCTTAGGGTTAATAAATCTGTTTCCAATTCCAATGTTAGATGGAGGACACTTAATGTTTTATGGTATTGAAAAACTATTAGGACGGCCTTTATCACAAAAAACACAAGAAGGTTTTTTTCGAATCGGATTGTTTTTATTGCTATCATTGATGTTTTTTACAACGTTTAATGACCTAAAAGACGTTGGTTTGTTTAAGTTTTTTAGTAATTATATTTCTTAAATAACCTTTTAAAATCAACACTTATTTAATAAATAACAACATATTGGGTTTTTAATTTTAAGAGGCACTAATAAAAAGCTTGATTTATGGGCTTTAATGTAAATTATGTGAAAATAACCAATAAAACCGGAGCTAAATAAATGAATAAAAAACAATTAATAGCACAACTTTCAGGTTCTCTAAACCTAAGTAAAGCTGATGCTGAGCGTACTTTTGATACAATTACAAACACTATTCTAGATGCTTTAAAAGGTGACGATACAGTGAAAATTGCTGGATTTGGAACTTATAAAGTAGCAAAAAGAAAAGCTAGAGTTGGAAGAAACCCAAGAACTGGAGAACAAATTCAAATTGGTGCTTCTCAAAAAGTTAAGTTCTTACCAGCTAAGTCACTTAAAGAAATGTTTAACAAATAAACAAGTCTCGAATTTAAATAACAGCCTTTTGCAGAAATGTAACAAGGCTGTTAGTACATGCAAATATTGCATAGCCCTTTTTCCACATCAGCATTAGTTTTTAATTAAGTCCTGAATATAAGTTACTTCACAAACAGGGAGGTCTTAATGACAAAAATAATAAAAAAAATATCAGTGCCACTTATTAGTTTATTACTTTTATTAAACATGAGTAGTGCTGGAATAGCAGAAACAACAGTTTCTGCAGAAGTAGGATTTGTATTTAATACACTTCTATTTTTGATTTGTGGCTTTTTAGTAATGTTCATGGCCGCGGGATTTGCAATGCTAGAGTCTGGAATGGTTACTTCTAAAAGTGTTTCTGTAATTTGTGCAAAAAATATTGGTTTGTATGCAATTTCAGGAATTATGTTTTGGTTGGTTGGTTACAATTTAGCATACGGTATACCGGAAGGTGGGTATATAGGTAACTTTATACCTTGGTCAGATACAAGTTCATTAGAAACTGGGTATTCTGCTGGATCAGACTGGTTTTTCCAAATGGTATTTTGCGCAACAACAGTTTCAATTTGCTCAGGAGCAATGGCTGAAAGAATTAAGTTATGGCCATTCTTTTTATTTGCAGCAATTTTATCAGGCGTTATCTATCCTATAGTAATGGGATGGCAGTGGGGTGGAGGCTGGTTAGCAGTTATTGGATTTTCTGATTTTGCAGGATCAACTCTTGTTCATTCAACTGGTGGTGCAGCTGCACTTGCTGGTATTATAATACTTGGTCCAAGATTTGGCAGATTTGATAGCAAAGGCAATCCAAAAGCTATTCAACCATTTGCAGCATCATCAATTCCATTAGTTACAATTGGTGTGTTTGTATTGTGGTTAGGTTGGTTTGGATTTAATGGTGGATCTCAATTAGCATTAGGTTCATTTGCTGATGCAGTTGCTATTTCAACAATCTTTATTAACACAAATCTTGCAGCGTGTGGTGGAGTATTAGCAGCAGCTGTGATTACAAGACTATTGTTTGGTAAAACTGATGTAGTTCAAATGTTAAATGGTGCAATTGGTGGATTAGTTGCAATAACAGCTGAACCATTAGCTCCAACACCTTTAGCAGCAATATTAATTGGTGCAATGGGTGGTGTAATAGTTGTATTTGGAACTAAGCTACTATTTTCATTCAAACTTGATGATGTAGTAGGTGCAATCCCAGCCCACATGTTTGCAGGTATATTTGGAACTTTAGTAGTACCAATTACAAATGCAGACGCAACATTCAGTGCACAGTTAATAGGAGTGTTATCAATTAACATTTTTGTTTTTGTAGTGTCATACATAATCTGGTCGATTATGAATAGTCTCTTTGGAATTAGATTGAGCAAAGAAGCTCAAGCCAAAGGTACAGATGTTACTGAAACAGGAGTAATTGCTTACGCAATCAGAGACTAACAAAATAATTTAACTCTCTCTTAAAGTTAATAAACAGGCCCCTTAACTGGGGCCTTTTTAATTATTACTTAAATATATAAATAAACGTTAAAATTATAAAAACTAAGATTATCCAAATAGTAAGATTAGTTAATAATTGTTTTAATTTAGAGTTAGAACTTAAAAAAGCAGGAAGCACCAACAACAAAACTCCTATCATATATATAACAGGTAGTATCTGATCCATTAATTCCTTAAATTATCTTATTACCTTCATTAATTTTTACTGATGGTATATTTCACTTGCTGTTATTGCTGCTCTTTCAGGATCCCACTTTTTTTTCTCAACAAAATATTTATAATTATCTTTATAACAACGATTTCGATCGTCACTATAAGATGTTAATATTAAAAAAATAGAACCACGATCTCTAAAAGTTTATTGATTTTCATCCCAAAGTTTTTTGTAATTAATAAAAGGTGACAACCCATAGCTAGAATTTACATTTGTTAGATGTAAAGAAAGACTTTTTAAAGGAGAGATACAAAATTCTTTTGTATAAATTTTATTTAGGTGTTTTTCAAAAGGATCGTGTCTATCTAGGCAATTATTATAAAAGTTATCCCAATACTTTTCTAATAAAAACTTAGTTGTCATAAATGTACATAAAGTTTTATCAATAGTTCTCCAATGTCTTTTGTTTCCAATTAGAATATTTGTTTTTTCATTATTCATATAAAGATATGGATAATCAGCAGGACACATAAAGATATCCTTATTAATCTGTGAAGCTATTCTCTCATATGATGCAATCATTTCTTCCATCATTGGTTCAAAATGCAAATAATCATCCTCAACAAAGAAAACTAAATCCTCACCATGTTCTTTTCCCAACTCAAAAGATTGAAGTAAACTTGCTAAATTTGAAAAAGTTTGATCATTTTTTTGTTGTTTGATTGTATCTTTATATTTATCATGGTTTAAATGAGTAATACTCATATCTAAACCACTTCCATCTATAAGCTTTTTTAACTTATTTAAATTTTCATCTTTAGACTTATCATCTACAATTATGGTCTTAAATTTAATGTTTGAGTACTTAATTTTAGAAAAATTAATTGATCTAATCAGTGATTTTAAAGCTCTTAATGAATATTCAATTTTTGGTTCTTCAAACAATCTTTTTTTATTTTGATCCCATATCTCAACATCAGTATTAGTTCTAAATATAATCAGTACAGAATTAACTTTTTTAGTAATCTTTACTTCACCTAAGGGTAAAACAATTGACTTTTCATTTATTGTTGAAAGCTCTTCATTTAATTCTTTTTGAAGTGTGGGCGAACTGAAGTCACTCTGATCAATTATCTCATAACCCAAAATTTTTGAAAGTTTAATGAATAGTTTTTTTATGATGCTTTTTTTCATATAATTGTTTATGATTATATTTTTACAATATTATGCCTATTAAATCATCACAAACTCTAGTTTATGAAGCATTAAGTGAAGTAAAAACTATTACAGCTGATGAAGCATTAAAACTATCTAATGAAGACAAATGCACGTTAATTGATATTAGAGAAAAAGCTGAACTAGATAAAACAGGCAGAATTGAAAACTCAAATCATATCCCTCGTGGAATGTTAGAGTTTTGGCTGGATCCTGAAGGTCCTTATTTCAAAAGTGGTAAAATTGACATGAATAAAGAAATGGTTTTATTTTGTGCTGGTGGCTTAAGATCAGCACTAGCTGCCAAATCTTTAAAAGAAATGGGATTTGAAAAAGTTTCACATATCGATGGTGGCTTTGCCGCTATAAGCCAAAGTGATTTTAAAATAGTTTAGTCTATTTTTTATATTCGTCTAAAGCAAATTCTAACCTATCTTGTCCCCAAAATATTTTATTATTAACAACAAATGTTGGTGCACCAAATACTTCTTTATCATGAGCTTCTCGAGTAATAATTTTTAATTCATCTTTTATTTTAGGATTTTTGATACCATCAAAGAAATCATTTGCATTAATTTTACATTTTTTAAGAATAATTTTTAATATTTCTTCTTTAGAAATGTCTAAATCCTCCCTCCAGTAGGCATTAAACATTTTATTTAAGTATATGTCTTTAACTTCATTATTTATAAAAAGATAACCGCGCATGATATTTAATGAATTAATAGGAAATTTAGAGTTCCAAAAAAAATTAGTTTTATTTTTTTTAGCAATTAAATCACAATCACTTATCATATGTTTTAATTTGGATTTAATAAAAGCTGGAGCTGTTATGCCTTGTAAATTATGAAGACCACCTAAAAGAACTGGCTTATAGATAAAATTAATATCTATCTTTTTTTTTAATTTCATTACTTTTTTGTGAGCAAGGTAGGAGTAGGGACTAATGAAATCAAAATAAAAATCAATTGATTTAATCATAAAGACTAATTCTTTTTGCATAAAATAATCGTAAAATCCAGTATATCATAATTCCAATTGGCCCAATCAGGTAGGTAACTATAAGCGGTAATGACACAAGAACTCTATTCATATTAAAAATTGTTGAATCTTTAACAATCCAGCCACCACAAAACAAATTCATAGCCAGAAAATGAACCCAAAATAAAATTAAAAAAGATTTATTTTCAAACAGACTAGATATTTCATCAAGCCCTAAATAAAGATTAAAATTTTGTAAAAAATTGTAAGCATCTAAATAAACAATATAGAGTAAGTATGTATAAGCTAAGCTTAAAATAAATATTGGAAAAATTGAAGTAATAAAAACTCTACATATTTGTGATTGAGGAAAAATTATTAACACTATCCAAAAAGGTAAAACACCTAAATTTAACCATAGGTAAACCATTTCTAATGTAAAGAATGTATAAATTTGCCCAATCATTTTTTAATGTATTATATTACAAGATAACATGATTCATATGAGAAATAGAAAAAAAACATTAGAAGTTACAATGGAAGAGATGAGAAACTTCTCTTTTGCGTATATTGAAAGATATGCCCCATCAAAACAACAGCTAAGAACCTATTTATTAAAAAAATATCTTAAAGCAAATGTACCCAATGTTAAAAAACAAGATATCACTGATCTTATTGATATAGTTTTAGTTGATCTTGAAAAAAGTAAATTTATCAGTGATAAATTTTATTCTGAAAGTAAGTCACGTAGTTTAATTCAAAAGGGTAGCTCTATAAATAAGATAAGATATTACTTAATGGGGAAAGGTATTAACGATACTTATATCAAAGAAACACTTGAGAAGATTAAAGAAGATAACACAGATCAAGATTTCTTTTCTGGAATTAAAGTTTGTAAAAAAAAAAGAATAGGACCAGCAAGAGAAGAGGATAATAGACCTTTATTTTATAAAAAAGACATATCACTTCTAGCCAGGAATGGATTTGATTTTGAAACTTCAAAAAGAATTATGGATATTGATCAAGCAGAGTATCTAAAAATTATTAAACTACTTTAATTTTTTCTTTTCTTTTTTTGCTAAATGATTAACTATATTTCTTATATAGTTTTTAACAAATACAAAAACTAAAAGACCAAATATAGATACAGAAACTATTATAATTAAGATTATTCTTAACTGTTCATCCATTATAAAATATTCTTATTTTTTAAAATTAAACTGGGATTTTTAAATTCAGGTTTGCCATATAAAATTTCATCACCATTAAAATCTGTAATTTTTCCGCCTGCATGCTCTAATATTGCATGTCCTGCAGCTATATCCCATTCACAAGCTCTAGGCTCTGCAACATACATATCAAACTCACCAGCAGCAATAACACAAAATTTTAATGAACTCTTCATTTTCTGGTGTGTGGCAATCTTATATTCCTTATGGATGGCTAAAATTTCTGGTTTTAATTCATCTGCATAACTTACAGCAGTTAATTCATCATAATTTTTTTTTTTATCTATTAAAGATATTTCATGACTCTCTATAAGTTCATAACTATTAGATAAACCGTAAGAGTAAAAAACTCTTTTTTTTGCTGGAGCTGTAATAATTCCTATAGCTGGCTTTTTATTAATTATTAAAGCTGCATTTAATGTGAATTCGTCTCTATTATTTATGTAATCTTTAGTACCATCTATTGGATCAATTAACCAAAAATTCTTTAAATTATTATCTAATTTATGATTAGAACTTTCCTCTGAAATAATTGGGATATTGGGAGTTACTTCAAATATTTTTTCAGTTAAAATCTTATTTACTTCAATATCTCCATTGCTTACGGGAGTGTTGTCTGATTTAATCTCCTTTATTAAGCCAATTTTTCTTAAATCTAGTGCAACCTTACTTGCTATATTAAATGTATCTATTAGTGAGAGTGTTATCTTTTTAGCTTCTTCAATATTCATTTATAAATTTTTTTTAAAATAATTATTTTTGAGTTAAGCACTTTTTTTCCAACATTTTCAAAATTAACTGTAACTTTTCCATTGATTATTGATTGAACTTGTCCAATACCCCAATCTTTATTACCTGGATTAGTCACTTTATCACCTGGTTCATAATCTAAAATCATTTGATTTACTTATAGCTAATATACTAATAAATATCATTAATTATGACAAAATTGAATTCAATTGGAATTGCTAAAGAACCTAAGGATACTTTAATTGTTGTTGCAATGTCTGGTGGAGTAGATTCATCAACAGTAGCAGCCATGATGAAGAAAGAAGGATACAATATTATAGGAATTACCCTAAAACTTTACAATGATAGTAAGGAGATAGTCTCTTCAAAACAATGCTGTGCTGGTCAAGATATTATGGACGCAAAAAGAGTGGCCGATAAATTAAAAATAGAGCATAAAATTCTTTATTACCAGACTAAATTTAAAGAGGGAGTGATTGATAATTTTATTGATAGTTACTTAAATGGCGAAACACCCATACCTTGTGTGCAATGCAATAAAACAGTCAAATTTACAGATTTATTTGAAGAAGCAAAAAAATTAAAAGCAGATGCTTTAGTTACAGGTCACTATGTTAAAAGTATTACAGAAAATAATAATACTGAAATGTACAGAGGAATAGACACTAATAGAGATCAGAGTTACTTTTTATTTAATACTACAAAGGATCAATTAAATTTTTTGAGATTTCCATTAGGAAACCTTCATAAAGAAGAAACTAGAAATATAGCAAAAGAGCTTGATCTTAATGTTGCTGATAAACCTGATAGTCAAGATATATGCTTTGTACCAAATGGTGATTACGCATCAGTTATTGAAAAATTTAGACCAAATTCTTTTAGCAAGGGAAATATAAAGAATATGAAGGGTGAAGTAATAGGTATTCACGATGGAATTATTAGCTATACAATTGGTCAGCGTAAAGGAATTAGAATATCAGATAAGAATCCATTATATGTTATAAAAATTATTGCAGACAAAAATGAAATTATAGTTGGTGCAAAAGATGATTTAATTAAAACTAAAATTAATTTAAAAAATTTGAATATTATAACAAATAGTAAAAAAGACTTTGAAAAAGAATTATTTGTGAAAGTTAGATCCACAGGAAAATTAATTAAAGCTAAGATTAATATAAATGATACTTCTGCAGATGTAGATCTATTAGAGGAGGAGTATGGGATAGCTCCAGGACAAGCTTGTGTATTTTATTCTAAAGATGATTTTGGATATAAAGTACTTGGTGGAGGATGGGTAAAAAATTAATATAATTTTTTATTTTTCCACATAAAAAAAGTTAAAATATAAAAACTAATAACACCTAAGAAGTAATTCCATTCCAACATATGCTTGATTACTTTATTGCCAGGTAAGCTTATTAAAACAATACTAAATAATGCAACAATAATTAATGTATAAACTAATATTAATTTTAATTTTAAAAATTTTTTATTAATGTAACTATTAATTTTGCTCTTTAATTCAATTAACGTTAATACTAAAAAAGTTTGTGCGATAACTTCGAAAATTATAAAAGATAACAAAACCACCCTTCTAAAAAGTTTGTATAAATCATATTCAAATTTTATGCCTAAAAAAATAGAGTGTATGGCTAATAATATTGCTGAAGCAATACCAAAAAAAATAATTTTTTTTATATGTCTATGGTTTTTATCAAAAGAATAAATTACCCACTTAGTATTAAACCAGTACATAACCAGGAGTAATGATGTTAAAAGCATTGCTGGTTTAAAAACTAACCAAGAAGGATAAGGTCTTGCTACTCTACTTATAGAAGCCTCTCCATCAATATAAGGGAAGAAAGGATTTAATGTATCTTCTTGCCGTGAAAAAAATTCTGGGTAATGAGTTACTAGAATGAGACAGATGTTGATAGCAGCAAAGGGTAGAAAAAAAATGAATATACTTAAAAACCTTATTCTTTTTATTCTATTCATTCAAAAAACTATTTCTTTTTAGCTTTTCTTCTGGCTCTTCTTTTTTTAGAGCCTTGTTTTCTACGACCTCTATGTTTTTTTGGGTAACCCATACTTTCCTATTTTATAATTTTATTGACGTATTTGGAGGGATATAGCATTGTCCTAATAACTTATCAAATTTTTTATGGCAAAATCGTTCAAAACTTTTCTTAAACATACAGCAAAAGATTACCATAATCAGTCAGTTAATCCCCCTGTAGTTAGAGCCTCAACTATTATCTTTAAATCCATGCAAGATATTAGGAAAATGCAGGATAAGAGCAAAAAAGATCCAACTGGTGGACATTTTGATTATGGAAGACAGGGAACTTCAACAACCCATGTTTTGTCACAGATACTTAAAGAAATGGAAGAGTGCTATCATGTATTTTTAACGCCAACTGGATTTGGATCAGTTTTTTTATCTATCTTTAGTGTTGTTCGACCTGGTGATGAAATTATTGTGGCAGATCCGACATACTCACCTACAAGAATTTTAACTCAAGATTTTCTAAAAGAATTTAATATAAAATCTGTTTTTTATGACCCACATGATTTAAAGACTTTAGAAAAAGCAATTACAAAAAAAACAAAATTAATTTTTGTTGAAAATCCTGGGAGTAATACATTTGATTTTCAAGATTTAGGTAAAATAGTATCAATTGCAAAAAAGAATAAAATTTTTTCAGCAATTGACAATACGTGGGGAACACCATATTTTTTAAAACCAATTAAAATTGGTTTTGATATGTCAATTGTATCTGCTACTAAATATTATTCAGGTCACTCTGATGTGATGGGTGGAAGTCTTGCAGTTAATAAAAATGTCTTTAAACAAGTTGATAAGACAAATAAGATAACAGGTTTAAGACTTGGTCCTGATGATGCATATTTAATAACAAGAGGACTTAGAACTTTAGATGTTCGATTAGACAAGCATGAAAAAAGTGCAAAACAAATAGCTGAATTTTTATCTAATTATAAAAATATAAAACTTTTATACCCACATAAAAAAGATTCATTTAATTTTAGAATGTGGAAAAAATATTATTCTGGTGCTTCAGGATTAATGGGTCTTAAGATCACTTCCAAAAATAAAAATTCAGTTATTAAGTTTGTTAATTCTCTAAAATTATTTGGCTACGGCTATAGTTGGGGTGGATTTGAAAGTTTAGCCTTGTATCAAGACAAACGAGAACAGGGTAATAGACAATATTTAAAATTAGCTAAAGATGAACATTTAGTAAGACTACATATTGGTTTAGAAGATCCAAAAGATCTCATTGATGATTTAAAAAAATCTTTTAAACATGTTAAATGACTTCAGAAAGATTTATTAAAAATAAAACAGCTTTAATAACGCTGATTGCAGCCTGTGTTGTAGTTTTAATTTCTCTTGGAGTTAGACAAACTTTTGGTCTATTTTTCATGGATTTTAAAAATGATTTAGATATTTCAATAACTCAATCTGGATTAGCAATAGGTATTCAAATGTTAATGTGGGGTTTAACAGGGCCTATATTTGGAGCCATCGCCGATAAATATGGTGGACATAAAGCGATTTGTTTATCTTTTGTTTTTTATATTTTAGGAATTTACTTTTTGTATGCTGGTCCAAATACTGGAATTTTTTTCCAAATAGATCTAGGAATTTTAGTTGGAATTGGTTTAGGTGGAACTGCAATTAGTATACCAATGTCAATTGTTGGAAAACACTTCCCACTATCAAACAGAACTATAGCCATGAGTATTGTCACAGCTGTTGGTTCTTTGGGCTATTTTATCTCTCCACTTTATACAAGTTATTCGTTAATCAAAAATGGATGGGTGGACACACTTTTTGTATTCACAATATTCTTGTTTATTGGACTTGTAGTGGCTTTTTTTGTTAGATCCCCTTCTTTAGTTCAATCCATTGAAAAACCTAACGATCAAAGTACCTTTGATGCTCTAAAAGAAGCCTTCAAAAACAAAAGCTACGTATTACTCACATCTGGTTTTTTTGTATGTGGTTTTCACATAACTTTAGTTGGAACTCATGTTCCAAAATATGTAATTGATAGAGGATTAGAAAGCTGGACAGCTGCTGCAATTTTATCCTTAATTGGACTATTTAACATATTTGGCTCTTTATTAAGTGGATATCTTTCTACAAAAATTAGTAAAAAAATTATTTTAAGCTCTATCTATGCATTAAGGGGTGTTTCAATAATCTTATTTATCTTCTTACCAGCAAGTAACATTAATGCATTTATCTTTGGTGCAAGCTTTGGCTTTTTATGGCTTTCAACGGTGCCGGCAACAAGTGGTATAGTTGCCCATATTTTTGGAACAAAATACTTAGGTGTATTATATGGAATAGTTTTCTTAAGTCATCAAGTAGGCTCATTCTTTGGAGCTTTTCTTGGAGGATTATTTCATGATTTATATGGCTCTTATGATTATGCTTGGTATTTAGCAATTGCTTTATCTATTTTTGCGGCAATAATACATCTACCGATTAAAGAAGAAGCAGTTTTAAGATTAAAAACAGAATAAAAAATTGAATAAGAAAAACTACTTACTAGATTTAAATAATTCAAAAAAACCCTTTATAATCTACAAATCAGATAAGGGATTTGATCTTTATACGGACTTTTCGAAAAAGATCATTTTAAACAATAAAAATATTGAAAAATTCATAAACAAAAATACTAAATTAAAATTTACTCATAAAGAAACAGATTTATTTATTGGTTTTTTTGGTTATGAAATACTAAATAACTTAATAGACGTAAAAATAAAAAAACAAAAAACAATAAATTTTCCAAAAGGGATTTTTTACAAACCTGAAACAAAAGTAAAACTTTCAAATAATCTGGAGTATAAAAAAACTAGATCATTTAAGCCTAGTGATTTGTTTAAAATAAATATTAATAAAAAATCATATAAAGTAATATTTGATAAATTTAAAAAGAAAATAAAATCTGGTGAAACATACCAGATTAAAATCTGTACTAAATACAGCAATAAATCTGAAATAGATGCTTTAGATTTTTTTGGCAGGTTAGTAAAAAGCAATATGGCGCCAGAAGCCTTTATGATTAAAGATAAAAATTATTCAATAATAAGTTGTTCACCTGAAAATTTGATAACAAAAAAAAATAATTTTATAACAACAAAGCCTATAGCAGGCACTTTAAAAAAAACTAAAGAATTAAACAAAAATAAAGCACTCTCTTTTTTTAGAAAAAACTTAAAAGAAACCAAAGAGCACAACATGATTGTTGACATGGAAAGAAATGATTTATCTAAAATTTGTAAACCAGGTTCAGTAAAAATTTTAAAGAAAAAGATAGTTGAGGAATACAAGGACCTTTATCATTACGTGAGTTTAATTGGAGGACAGCTCAAGAAAAAAATTACTTCATTAGAGATTATAAAAGCAATGATGCCAGGTGGATCAGTAATTGGATGTCCAAAAATCAGTACATTAAATTTGTTAAATAAACAGGAAAAACAAAGCAGAAATATTTACACAGGAAGCTTCGGTTATTTTAAATTCAATGGAGATATGAGGTTTAATATTATTATTAGATCAATATTAAATTTTAAAGGTAAATCAGAAATCTCTGTTGCTTCAGGTGTTGTAATTGACAGTAATGCAGCTCATGAATTTAATGAAAATTATATTAAAGCAAAATCATTAATGGATCTTTACAAATGATATACATTATTGATCATCAAGACTCTTTCACTCATAACGTGGTACATCAATTTGAAAATTTTGATGAAGTAGTTTGTACAAATTTTAACAAAATAAACGAAAATAAACTAAAAAAAGCAGATATTATTGTTTTTTCACCAGGTCCAGGGGCCCCTAAAGATTATCCCACCAGTTCAAAAATCTATAAAAAGTACAAAGGAAAAAAAAAATTATTGGTATTTGTCTTGGGTTTCAACAGATTTTACATTGTGAGAATGGAAAAATAATTGTGCAAAAAAAGATTTATCATGGTTTTCAGTCTAAAATAAAAGTAACTAGTAAAAATTCATTGTTTAAAAAAAATAGTCAATTCACTGTTGGTAGATATCACTCTCTAAAATTAAAAGAACCGTTTACTGCAAAAAATTTTGAAATTACAATGAGGTGTGATATTTCAAATACAGCAATGACAATAGAAAATAATAAAGAAAAAATATATGGCTTTCAATTTCACCCTGAATCTTTTTTAACTGAAAATGGTAACTTACTTATTAAAAAAATCTTATCAGCATAAAACCTACAAAGAAATTAATTTTAAAGATCTTTGGGGAGATAATGGTGTGTTCACTACTATGTGGATTTTTGGAAAACCATCTAAGATACTTTTTTTTAAAAAACATATCAAAAATTTAATTAAGTCTTTAAAGGTTTATAATTTAAATACCTCAAATCTTGAAAAAAATATTCTTAAATTAATAAAATTAAATATTGATAAAAAAATATCTTACAATCATCTTCTTAGAGTTGCTGTAAATAAAAAGATGATATCAATTTCTTTAAGAAATAGAAAAACTCCTAAATTAAATTTTAATTTGAAGCTTATTAATCACAAACGATTTGACCCAAAGTATAAAAATCTTAAATATAATTTTATATTAAAACATTTGTCTAAAATGGATAACACCACTTCAGATGTTGGTCTTTGTTATAAGAATACAATTTTAGAAAGTGGAACTTCAAATATGTTATTTATAAAAGATGATAAAGTATTTTCTCCTTTAAATAATATTTACAAAGGCATTACTTATAATTTTTTTAATAAAAAATTAGGTAAGATTATTGACAAAGATATTTTTATCAATACTTTATCAGAATATAATGAAATTCTTCTTGTTGGTTCTGGAAAAGGTGTTGCATCAATAAAAAATATTAATGAAATTAAATGGAAGAGAAAAAGTTTAAAATTTTATAAGACACTATCTAGTTTTTATAAAAGTGAAGTTAACAAATGCTCTATCTATAAATAATATTTATGTTTAACCCAAACAATCCTTGTTTATTCTGCAACTCCAAACAAAGTGGTTTAGCTGCAGAAAATGAGTTGGCTTATGCAAGTTATGATACATATCCTGTGTCTGTATTTCATTGTTTAATTATTCCAAAACGGCATGTTAAAGATTATTTTGATTTAAATGATGATGAAGTGATTGCTTGCAATAACCTTATCAAACAAATTAAAGAGGAAATATTATTAAAAGATACAAAAGTTAAAGGGTTTAATATTGGATCTAATGCTGGAAAAGTTTCAGGGCAATCAATTTTACATTGTCATATTCATGTAATTCCACGAAGAGAAGGTGATGTTGAAAATCCACAAGGTGGTGTTAGGTCGGTTATCCCCTTAAAACAACATTATAAACGTAAAGCGTAAGTTGTATTTTTGATTGATAAATTGCGCACCTAATAACTGTTGATCTATCATTTCAACTATACTAAAAACTCAAAATTAAGTTTCAACAAAATAGTAATAAAGGGTAATATTCTATATGATGTCAATTAGTCCATTTTCTGCATTAGCAGAATCAATTTCTCCTTCTGTAATTCAAGGCTTTGTTTTAGCAATGTTGGCTTTAATCGTAATTGGAACAGTTGTTCAAATGATACATCATAAAAATGTTACTTATTTTTTCAATAATGCCAAAAAAGCAAAATTAGCTGCTGAAAGAGAAATTGGCGCTGGTGAAAAAACAGCAATTATTCTAAAAACTGTAGTGCACGATATTGCAACTACTGCAGAGTTAGGTGCGGGCAAAAGAAGAATTGCTCATGTGATGGGAATGTATGGAACTATTTTATTTTGGGTTGCATCAGTTGTATTAGTTTTCGGTTATACTGGAACAGGAACAGCTGCACCAACAATTTGGCCTATGATTTGGCATGTTGGAGCAATAATGACTTGTGTGGGTGGATACTGGTTTTGGTTATTTTTAAGAGTAGATGTACTTGCAGAAGCTCACCCTTGGTACAGAATTATTAAAGCAGACTTGTTTGTTTTAGCACTTCTAGCATGCGCTACTACTGGACTTGCTTGGTCTTATTTTCAATCTTCAGGATCAACTTTATTAGGATATTTATTTTTAGTTTTATTTATTACCTCAAACATTGTTTTATTTGGGGGAGTTTATTGGTCAAAGTTTGCACATATGATTTATAAGCCTGGTGCAGCAATCCAAAAAAACTTAGCAGAAGCAGATGGATCAAGAGACAATCTTCCTCCTTTTGCTGATGCACCTAAACAATTTGGACTAGGAATTAAAAGAGAACAACCAAAACACTATTAAAAAAGAAAGGTAATATAATATGTCAACTTTTGTATACATGACGAGATGTGATGGATGTGGTCACTGCGTAGATATCTGTCCATCAGATATTATGCACATAGATGAAAATATTAGAAGAGCAGTAAATATTGAACCAAATTTTTGTTGGGAATGTTATTCTTGTGTAAAAGCTTGTCCTAATCATGCAATTGATGTTCGTGGTTATGCAGATTTTGCTCCTATGGGTCACAGTGTTAGAGTTAGACGTGAAGAAGAAAAAGGAACTATCTCTTGGAAAATTAAATTTAGAAATGGAACCACAAAAGATTTTGTATCTCCAATTACAACAAAGCCTTGGGGAAAATTTATTCCAAAATTAGCAGAAGGTGAAAAACCAAATCAAGGTGAGATCAATTCTCAAATGCTCTATACTGAGCCTAATGGTTTAAATATTGATGGTAAGTTACCATCAGTACCAAAAGATACTTTTAAAAAAGGAGTTTACTACTAATGGCTAAACATAAAACTCATTTTGAGGATTGTGATGTTCTAGTTGTTGGTGGTGGTATGGCTGGAACTGGTGCTACTTTTGAAGCTAGACATTGGGGAAGAGACATGAAAATTATTTGTGTTGAAAAAGCTAATATCGATAGAAGTGGAGCGGTTGCTCAAGGTTTATATGCTATTAACTGTTATATGGGTATGCAGTGGGGTGAAAACCAACCTGAAGATCACGTAAGATACGCACGTAATGACTTAATGGGAATGGTTAGAGAAGATTTAGGTTATGATATGGCTCGTCACGTTGACTCAACAGTACATATGTTTGATGAATGGGGCTTACCAATGATGAAAAATGAAAAAACAGGTCGTTACCTTAGAGAAGGTAAATGGCAGATTATGATTCATGGTGAAAGTTATAAGCCAATTGTTGCAGAGGCTGCAAAAAAATCAGCTGACAAAATTTATAATAGAATAATGATTACTCATCTTTTAATGGATGAGGCTCAAGAAAATAGAGTAGGTGGAGCTGTTGGTTTCAATATGAGAACTGGTGATTTCCATGTATTTAGATCAAAAACTGTAATTGTTGCAGCAGGTGGAGCATCTCATATTTTCAAACCAAGAGCAGTTGGTGAAGGAATGGGAAGAACTTGGTATGCACCATGGAGCAATGGTTCTGCTTATGCATTACCTATTGCTGTTGGAGCTAAAATGACACAAATGGAAAACAGAATTGTGCTATGTAGATTTAAAGATGGATATGGTCCAGTTGGAGCATACTTCTTACACCTTAAAACATATACTCAAAATGCAAATGGAGAGAATTATGAGAAGAAATGGTATGATCAAACTAAAGAATTAGTTGGTGAATATATTGATCACCATCCAACTCCTACATGCTTAAGAAACCACGCATTTATTCAAGAAACTATTGCAGGCGGTGGACCCATTCACATGGTTACAACTGAAGCATTCCAAGATCCACATTTAGAAACAGTTGGTTGGGAAAATTTTTTAGGTATGACTGTTGGTCAAGCGGTTGTTTGGGCTTCTCAAAATATTGATCCTAAATACACAAATCCTGAACTAACTACATCTGAACCTTATGTTATGGGTTCTCATGCAACTTGTTCTGGAGCTTGGGTTAGCGGACCTGAAGATTTATCTCCACCAGAATATTTCTGGGGTTATAACAGAATGTTAACAATTGATGGTCTTTTTGGTGCAGGTGATACTGTAGGTGGAAGCGCCCATAAGTTTTCTTCTGGATCATTTACTGAAGGTCGTTTAGCTGCAAAAGCTGCTGTTAAATACATTGAAGATAAAAAAGCAGAAGGCATTAAAGTTACAGATAAACAGTGTGAAGATTTTAAAACTGCTATATTTAAACCTTTAGAGACATATCAAGTAGCTCAAAATGAAATTACAGGTGGAACAGTTTCACCTAGTTACATTTCACCTATTCAAGGTCTTCAACGTCTACAAAGAATTATGGACGAATATGTTGGAGGAATTGCAACTAACTACATGACTAATGGCAATATGCTTAAAAGAGGTTTAGAATTACTCGCTTGGTTAGAAGAAGATTTAGAAAAAGTAGGCGCTGAAGATTTACACCAACTTATGAGAGCTTGGGAGTTAAAACACAGAGCTTTAACTTCTCAATGTGTAACTGAACATACAATGTTTAGAGAAGAAACACGTTGGCCTGGTTATTACTATAGAGGTGACCATATGAAACTTGATGATGACAATTGGCATTGTTTAACAGTTTCAAGACGTGATCCAAAAACTGGTAAATTCTCACTAGAAAAAGTGCCGGTTTACCACATAGTTGACGAGAACGAGAAGAGAAAAGCCTCTTAAAGATTTTAAATTTAAATTATGAATCTTTTAGATAAATCTGATGATGAGATTATAGCGATTGCCAATCCTATTTGGGATAATCTTGTTAAAACCTCAAATATGAAGGATTACGGTGGTTTTACTAAAGATTTTGGAACTCAAATGTTATTTGGAGCTAATGAAGTGGAACTTGGAAAGCAGTGGGCAAATAATAAGCTCTTAACTAGTTTATCTGAAGATTATAAAGCATTTGGCTGTTTAAGACGAGGCCAAAACATTACTGTTCTATTTAAGCAGAAGAGCAAGGAAATTGAAGGTGAGTTCCTTGGAAGATTAGTCCTTGGTGTTGAAGGGGATGATGTCAAGGTTTTTGGAGCAACCATCTACTAATTAAAAAATCATTTCAAATAAACTATTTATTTGACAAATAATTAACTGGGTGTATTGACGGTTGTAATGTTAACTTCCAACGTAAAAATAATTAATAAAATTTCGGATTTTAAAACAACTATTATAAAGACGGGTATCTTTGTTAGTTTAGCTGCTTATTGGGGTGTTATTTTAGTTGGAACTTTTATCACATTTAATTAAGTTGTTTTTTAATAACTATTAATTTTTTATGGATGTATTTCTACCAATAGCTCAAGTTTTTGTTAATCCTATTGAAATACTTTTATTAAGTGCAATTGTTGGAGTGCTTTCAGGTTTATTTGGTGTTGGTGGTGGTTTTTTAATGACACCGTTCTTAATTTTTTTAGGTGTACCACCTGCTTACGCAGTTGCAAATGAAGCTAACAATATTCTTGCAACATCAGTATCAGGATCAACAACTCATTATTTAAAAAATACTTTAGATTATAAAATGGGTCTTATAATAGTTATTGGTGGAACAGCTGGAACAGCATTAGGTATTTATACTTTTACATATTTTAAAGATATTGGAAAGATTGATACAGTTATTTCATTAGCCTATATGTATATACTTGCAATAATTGGCACATTAATGTTAGTCGAAAGTCTTAGAGAAATAGACAGAGCAAAAAGAAACCTTATTGTTAAAAAAAAATTACATGTTCATTACTGGATACATGGTCTTCCATTAAGAATGAGGTTTCCAAAATCAAAATTATACGAAAGTTTATTTACCCCAATTATAATTGGTCTAGTTGTGGGATTTATTGCTGCTATAATGGGTATAGGAGGTGCCTTTATATTAGTACCTGCGATGATTTATATAATTAAAATGCCAACTAAATTAGTTCCAGGAACTTCTTTGTTTGTAACAATTTTTGTCAGTGTCATAGTTACTTTTTTACATTCATTTAATTTTGGTTCTATAGATTTAATGTTAGTAGTAATGTTGGTTATTGGGTCAATCATAGGGGTTCAAGTAGGACAAAAACTTGGTGAAAAAATTGATAGTTCTGGGTTAAAAGCATTATTAGCAATTTTACTATTAATAGTTGGAATAGCCATTGCCTATGAAACTTTTTTTGCTGAACAGATTGAAAAAGAAATAGTACAAGTATTAACTTCAGATTTAAATTTTTTCTCACTATTTATTTTAGAATTTTCAGAAGACATGCCATTTTTTTATGGATTATTTTCAATTATGTTTGCAATTCTTTTAGGTGTAGGTGCCGCTCTTATTAGAAAATTTTTCTCAAACATGAGAAAAAAGTACTCAATTAAAAAATAATTAATACAAATTAATACCAATTATTTTTATATAATTTTATTAATATTTTCTTACAAAAATAATACACTGAAAGATTGCATTGCAATAATGCTAACTAAACCAACAGTTATCATTGCAATAAAACCTACAACAAAGGGTTTATATCCCATAGATTTTAAATCTTTTAAGTTAGTAGATAACCCAATGGCAGCCATTGCCATACTTAAAAAAACTTTAGCTGAATCTTTAATAGTTGATACTGAGTTTTGCCAAATAATTTGAGAACTTTCTGTTAAAAATATCTGATCTCCAATATTTCGAAATATAATCATTCCAATAAAGCCTAATACAAAATATGGAAAAATATTAAGTAAAGAATAGTTTTTAGTTTTGGCTGTGTTTCTATTGTATAGATAAGCAAATAGGGGGATCATAATTACTAAAAAAGTATTTCTAATTAACTTTGTAACTGTTGAAATATTTAATGTTTCAGGACTATTAAATTGCTGGTCGTAAATTAATCCAGCTGCTGCAACTTGGGAAGTTTCATGAATAGCTGTACCTAAAAACAATCCTACAAATAGAGGATCTCCGTTAAAATAAATGTTTGCGAAATATGGATAGACTAACATTGAAATTATTCCAAAAACTGTGATATTCGCAATTGCATAAGCAACTTCTCCCTTGTTTGCTTTAATTATTGGAGCAGTTGCCATGATTGCAGTTGTTCCACAGACAGTGCTTCCAATCGATATTAAGTAAGCCATTCTAGTTGAAATCTTCAATTTTTTGATAAGAAGCTTAACTACAATTAAGACACTTAAAATGCAAACAATGATTAATGGAATTGCAATTGATCCAAATTTTAAAAATTCAAATGGTTTTAATTGAATGCCAAGACATATTATTCCAAGTTTTAAGATATATTTTTGAGTAAAATCTATTCCAAGTAGAAAACCTTTTCTCATCTGAAAAATATTTCCAAGCAAAATTCCCATTAAAATTGCTATCATAGCGGTTGATATTGGGCTCTTAGTATAACCTAATAACTCTATACCAATAATATTATTTAAGCCTTGAGATAAAGAGTAAAGAACAAAAGCTAAAAAGATACCTGGTAATAATATAAGTTGGTTTTTGAAAAACATTAATTTATTTATTGAATATTTTTATAATTATTAAAGCCTACAATTTTACCATAAAACAAAGCAAAATATTTAATTACATTTTTTAATTTGAAAAAAAATAAATATAAAAAAATTCCTAAGACAGATTTTATTAAAGATAAAAAATATAAATAAATACATAAAAATTTGTTTTTATTATAATGTTTTTTATATAGCGCACCCTGTCCCATTCCATATGAAAAAAATTTTGAATAAATTTGTTTTGAATTATCTAGTCCAATAAATTCTTCTGGATGGTACATAGAAACTTTAGAATTATAATAAATCTTTTTTTTTAAGCTTAGTGATGAAAAAATAAAATCAGTTTCATCACCACTACCAAATTTTGCTCCCAAACCTATATTTTTATCAAAATATAAATTTTCATTTTCTTTTTTGTTAATCCACATTGAGGAAGATAAACAGCAACTTGAATTAAAGTAATTAATTTTCTTACTGTTATCTTTCATATTTCTTGACAAGGGTAAATTTGAATTCATTTTGTTAATTCTACAAAACATCAAATCACAATTATTTCTGTTGAGGAATTCCCAACTTGATAAAAAGTAATCTTGACTAATTGAAACGTCATCATCGATAAAGGTCATAATTTTAGACCTAGATAGTTTAATTCCTTCATTTTTTGCATTAGATAAATTTTGTTCAGCAAGGTTCTTATATAAAATTTTATTATCTACTAAAAATTTTGGTAAGTTTTCGACTCTTCTATATTGATGTATTATAATTATACTGACTTCAAATTTACCACTCTGATTTTTTATTTGATTTATTAATGTCTCAAGTCCCAATAAGTCTTTGTTGGTACTTATGACGACATCTATTTCTCTTAACATTTAACCTTTTTAATTATCATTTTATAAATCTAAGTTTTTTAAATCATTTTCAAAGATATTAAATCATATTATGGTTTTAAATTTGTGTAATTTTAGTATATCTCTTTATTAATTTTTTTTAATATAATCTTATTCTTTAATATCAAAATGATTAATGTCATAATCGGCAAAAACTGTTCACTAACAAATGAATTAAACAAAAAAATTAAAAATTGTATAATTTATTCAGCTAGAGACCCCAATCTCATAGACAAAATCAGATTAATAAGTAAGAAAAAAATAAATATAATTTTTAATAATTTTTACCCATCAAGAAAAATTAGTGAAGTAAAACCTAAGGATTATAATGACTTTATTAGAATAAGCCTTTTATCAACTACTAATGTTTTAAATAACCTGAATCCTAAATATATAAATAAAATAATTTATAATAGCTCATCATCAATTTATGGTTTTAATAAAACTAATCTTAAAGATTCTTCAAATAGAAAATTAGCTTCTTCATTTAAAATTTTAAGTGAAAACTTAATTTATAATTTTTGCTCACAGAACAATATTAATTTTAATATTTTAAGAATTTTTAACTTATATAATGGCATTAACGATAAATTTTCAATTCTTGGTAAAATATTTACTTCTAAAAAATTACAAAAAAAAATTACAATTAATAATAATGGCGAATCCATGAGAGACTTTATACACATTAAAGATGTTGTTAAGATTATTTCTATTATTTTGAGAAAAAAAACTAAACATATAGTCTTGGATGTTGGAAGTGGCTTTGGAATTAAGATTAAAGATATATTAAGTTTTGTTAAATTTCCTAAAAAATTAATTCAATTTAAAAAAAATAATGAAGAAATTGATGCCTCTATAGCAGATACAACAAATCTTTTTTCTGAAATAAAAAAAATAGATTTTTACCCTATAGAAAAATTTCTTAAAAAAGAATTTAATGTTAAGAAGATTAAAAATAATAATATAATTAAAACAAGATACAAACCAAATTATAATAATAGTGGTGAATATGAATATATAATCTATGGGGCTGGAAATGCAGGAAAACAAATATATAATCAATTAATAAATAATAATGAAAAAGTATTTTGTTTTGTCGATGATAACCCAAAACTACAAGAAACTTACTATAAGAATAAAAAGATCATATCAATAACAGACATCGAAAAACTTTCTTTAAGAAAACAAATTAATTCTATAATAATTTCGATTGCAGACTTTGATCAAATTAAGCTTGAAAAATTGAAAATGCGCTTAAAAAAAATATGTGACAATGTAATTTATCTTCCCACAAAAAAAGAATTAATTTCTGATAAATTAAGTCTAAATGATACTTTTTCAATTGGTATAGAAGAGATTATTGGAAGAAGAGAGCTAAACATTAATAAAATAAATCCAAAAATTAAAAATAAAACAATACTAGTTACTGGTGCTGCTGGATCAATTGGTTCTGAATTATGTCGTCAAATTGAATTTTTAGATGCTAAAAATGTTATAGCATTAGACAATTCTGAAATATCTCTTTTTAATTTAAAAAAAATTGGACTAAAAAAAACTAAATTTATATTAGGTGATATAAAGGATAATAATTTAATTAATAATCTTATCATAAAGAATAAAGTATCTCATATTTTTCACGCTGCTGCATATAAGCATTTAAATATTTTAGAAAATAATATTCAATCAGCAATAACAAACAATGTGATTGGAACTTATTATTTACTTCTTAATGCAATTAAAAATAATTGTAATTTTACTCTTATTTCAACCGATAAAGCAGTAAATCCAACCAGTATTTTAGGATTAACTAAAAGATTTGCAGAAATAATATGTGTTTTCTTTAGAAAATTTAATAAAAAAAGCAATATTAATATTGTGCGTTTTGGAAATGTTTTTGGTAGCGTTGGATCTGCTGTACCAACATTTATTGATCAAATAAATAAAAATAAAACAATAACAATTACAGATAAAAATGTTAGTAGGTACTTTATGACCATAAAAGAGGCCTGCTTTTTAGTACTTGAAACAGCTAAAATGAAAAAACAAAATTTAACATTTGTTTTAAATATGGGTAAGCCCGTAAAAATTATTAAGATTATAAATTATTTAATAAATTTGAAAAAAAGAATAAATCCTTATTCAAAATACAAGATTAAAGAAATAGGACTTCAAAAAGGTGAGAAAGTTTCTGAACAATTATTTATTAGTAAAAACAAATTAAATAAAATGAATAATAACATATTTACTGTTCATGAAGAAAATTACTCTAAAATAAAATTTGAAGATATATTACGAAATTTAATCTATTTTTCGGAAAAAAATATGCCAAATCCTTCAATTAATTTGATTAAAAAAGTTTTAACAAAAGAAATTAGATAAAATATTTACTTAGTTTTTAATTTAAGCACTTCTATAAAGTTTAGTCATAACAAACTCTTTATGCCCTAACGCTTCAGCACAAGTTAATCTACCGTTGGCAACTCTAATCATTGATTTAATTAATTCATCACCAGCTTGAGACATAGTCATTTCACGTGATAGAATTTTTGATACATCACAATCAATATGTTCGCCCATACCTTTTACTGTTAATGGATTTGCAGTTAATTTAACAACTGGCTCAATAGGATTTCCAACGATATTACCTTGACCAGTTGGAAATAAGTGAATGTTAAATCCTGCTGCTGCTTGAAGAGTAATACATTCAGCTGCTGCAGATGAAGTATCCATAAAATATAAACCTTTTCCTTTAGTAGGTTCTTCTGCCGGTTCTAAAACATCAATAAATTTACATGATCCAATCTTTTGAAAGTTTCCAAATGCTTTTTCTTCAATTGTAGTTAATCCACCCGCAATATTTCCTGCAGTTGGTTGGCTTTCAGAAAGATCGTCTGTTGCTTCTTTTAAAATAAAATCGTTGTAATCACTCCACGTTTTCATGAATTTTTCAGAAGCTTCAGGAGTTGCACCACGTGTAGCACAAACTTTTTCAGCTCCAGTTAACTCTGACGTTTCACCAAAACATAAATGAACTCCTAATGGCTCTAACTTATCCATTAAGTTTCCAACTGTTGGGTTAGCAGCAAGACCTGATGTTGTGTCAGATTCACCACATTTAACCGAAATCCACAAATCACTTAAAGGACACTCTTCTCTTTGCTTTTCAGAAGCCCACATTGCAAACTCTTGAGCTTTTTTTGAAGCCTTCATGATTGTTCCAATATCACCAGTTCTTTCAATGTGAAATCCTTCAACTGGTTTTCCAGTTTTAGCAATTTCATCAACAATTCTTTTTGTCCATTTAGGCTCAATTCCAATGACAATTACAGCAGCAACGTTCGGGTTTTTTCCAGTTCCAATCATTGTTCTAAAGTGTAAATCTAAATCAGCACCAAATTGAAGTCTTCCATAAGAGTGAGGAAGGGCAATTGTCCCTTTAATATTGTTTGCTACAGCTTCAGCACAAGCGTTTGAGATATCATCTACAGGCAAAATGATTACGTGGTTTCTAGTGCCAACTCTGTCATTTTCTCTTTTATAACCTAAAAAACTTTTTGGAATTTCCATATTTTTTACCATTTCTTCGTTTTTACATTGTGAACATGAACATGCTCACCTTTTTTAATTGATTTAACTACCTTTCCAATATCATGACCATATTTCAAAATAGTATCACCTTCGTTAAGGTCAACCATTGCAATTTTATGTCCTAATTGAATTTCATCTACTGATTGAATCTTAATTGTTTTATCATTCTCCATAATCCAGCATGCACAATCTTGTTTTGGAGTGATTTTATCAATTACAACTACTCCTACGTTGTCTTTCTCATCGTGTATAATAATATCTGTAGCCATAATTGTGTCGATTTGTTTGTTTGAAATTTTTCAATTCTTATATATTAATCTTTAAAATTAACAAATTATTTATAGATTTTTTAACAACTTAAGCAGGAAGGCCTAATTATTATGACTAAAATGACAACAGAAGAAGCTTTTGTAAAAGTTTTACAAATGCATGGTATTGAGCACGCCTTTGGAATTATTGGTTCAGCTTTTATGCCTATTTCAGATATTTTTCCTGATGCAGGAATTACCTTTTGGGATGTTGCTCATGAAACAAACGGTGGATTAATTGCTGATGGTTACACAAGATCTACTGGTAAAATGTCTATGGTTATTGCACAAAATGGTCCTGGGATTACAGGTCTTGTTACTCCAATTAAAACTGCATATTGGAACCACACACCATTATTATTAGTAACACCTCAAGCTGCTAATAAAACTATGGGTCAAGGTGGCTTTCAAGAAGTAGAACAAATGAATTTATTTAAAGATATGGTTTGTTATCAAGAAGAAGTTAGAGACCCTTCAAGAATGGCAGAAGTATTAAATAGAGTAATTGAAAAAGCGATCAGAGGATCAGCACCAGCACAAATAAATGTGCCAAGAGATTACTGGACACAAGTTATTGATATTGACCTTCCTCCAATTGTTAGACTTGAGAGACAAGCAGGTGGAGTTGATGCAATTAAAAAAGCAGCTGAATTATTGTCAAACGCTAAATTTCCAGTAATTTTATCTGGCGCTGGTGTTGTAATTGGAGGAGCAATTGAAGATTGTAAAAAATTAGCTGAAAAACTGGATGCTCCAGTTTGTTCGGGATATCAACACAATGATAGTTTCCCAGGAAGTCATCCACTAGCTGCTGGACCCCTAGGGTATAATGGATCTAAAGCTGGAATGGAATTAATCAAGAAAGCTGATGTTGTTCTTGCACTTGGTACAAGATTAAATCCTTTCTCAACTTTGCCAGGTTATGGAATGGATTACTGGCCTAAAGATGCAAGCATCATTCAAGTTGATATGAATTCAGATAGAATTGGTTTAACTAAAAAAGTATCAGTTGGTATTTGTGGGGATGCAAAATTAGTATCTCAACAAATCTTAGCTCAACTTTCTACAACAGCTGGAGATACAAATAGAGAAGAAAGAAAAAACACAATTCACCAAACTAAATCTGCTTGGTTACAAGAGTTATCAAGTTTAGATCATGAAGATGACGATGAAGGTACAGTTTGGAATGCTGAAGCTAGAAAAAGAGATGCAGATAGAATGTCTCCTAGAGAAGCTTGGAGAGGAATTCAAGCAGGTATGCCTGATGATGTAATTATTTCTAGTGACATTGGAAATAACTGTGCAATAGGAAATGCCTATCCTACATTCGAAAAAGGTAGAAAATATTTAGCACCAGGGTTATTTGGTCCCTGTGGTTATGGCTTTCCAGCAATTCTTGGAGCAAAAATTGGATGTCCTGATACGCCGGTGATTGGTTTTGCGGGTGATGGTGCATTTGGTATTAGTATGAATGAAATGAGTTCATGTGCCAGAGAAGAATGGCCAGCAATTTCAATGGTAATTTTTAGAAATTATCAATGGGGTGCTGAAAAGAGAAATACCACTTTATGGTTTGATGACAACTTTGTTGGAACAGAACTTGATCCAGAATTAAGTTATGCAAAAGTTGCTGATGCTTGTGGTTTAAAAGGTGTAACGGTTCGCACTATGGAAGAAACTACCGCTGCAATTAAACAATCATGTGAAGATCAAAAGAAAGGAATTACAACATTTATTGAAGTAATTCTAAACCAAGAACTTGGAGAGCCTTTTAGAAGAGATGCTATGAAAAGACCTGTAAAAATAGCAGGTATTAAAAAAGAGGATATGAAGAAACAACCTTCATTGATCTAATTTTGAATAAAAACAAAATTAAGATTAGTTCCAATAGAAGTTTTGGGGTAGTTTTTTTTGTTATATTTTTAATAATCTCTATTTATCCACTAATTAATAATGACAGTATTAGAGTTTGGTCTTTAATCATAAGTATATTTTTTTTAATATTTGGATTAAAGAATTCAACAATTTTAACACCTTTTAATAAACTTTGGTTTAAATTTGGATTATTCATAGGTAGTTTTTTAGCTCCAATTGTAATGGCAGTTGTTTTTTTTTTAATAATAACACCTATTTCCTTAATAATGAAATTTTTTGGTAAAGATGTGCTGAATTTAAAAAAAAATAAACTCAAATCATATTGGATTGACAAAGATGGTCCAAAAAGCAAAATGAAAGACCAGTTTTAGAAGTGAAATTTTTAAAAAAAAAATTTATTTTAAAAAATAATTTAATTTCTTTTGATATTAATGATGATGTAACCAAAAAAGTTACAGATTTTTATAAAGATAGTCCTTTTCCAAATTACAAAAGAGACGATAATAAAATTACTATTTTAGAAAAAGGTAATAAAAATATTTTAGCAGCTCAATTTAAAAAATTTATTGGTTATAATAAAAATGTTTTAGAAGTGGGATGTGGAACGGGACAAATATCAATATACTTTTCAATTGGTACCAACAATAATGTAATTGGGTTAGATCCAACTAAAGAGTCATTAAACCTAGCATCCAACTTTTCAATAAAAAATAAAATAGACAATGTTAAATTTGTAAATGCTGATATTTTTGATGATGTATTGAAAGAGGATTTTTTTGATTTTATTTGGTGTAGTGGGGTATTACATCACACAAAAGACCCACAAGCTGCTTTTAATATAATATGTAACTCACTTAAAAAAGAAGGCTACATATTAATTGGTCTTTATAATAAAATAGGAAGAATTAGAACTATAATAAGAAAATATCTTTATAGAATATTGGGTGAAAATTTTTTAAAACTAATTGATCCTACATTAAGAAATTTAAAAAATGATCCAGAAGAACAAAAAGCATGGATAAGAGATCAGTATATTCATCCTGTAGAAAGTTTACATACTACAGATGAGGTTCTTAAGTGGTTTAACGAAAACAACATCGATTTTATTAGTTCTATTCCAGAATGTGATTTTGATGACGGAGGTTACGATAACCTGTTTGAAAAAAAATCTGTAGGAACACTTTATTCAAGGATTGTAAATCAAATTTCAATGATTTTTAATAGCCTAGGTTCTGACGGTGGACTATTCGTTCTAATTGGTAAAAAAAAATAATTTACACAATTTTATAAAACTTAAACTTCAGATAAATTTTATTGAATTATTCATTTTTAAAGATAAAAGATTAACATGAGTTTTTTAATTGAGTTCTGGAATTTTATAAAGTTTAGAAAAAAATATTGGTTAATACCCATATTAGTTACACTTGCTCTTTTTGGTGGCATAATTATTTTATCACAAGGGTCGGCTCTAGGACCACTTATCTATACAATATTTTAAAGTGAAGTCTATTTTAGGTATTTCTGCATTTTATCATGATAGTGCAGCCTCAATATTAATTAATGGAGAAATTATTGCTGCCGCACAGGAAGAAAGGTTTACACGAAAGAAACATGATGCAAGCTATCCATTTAATGCAGTAGAGTTTGTACTTAAATTTTCTGGATTAAAACTCAATGAAATCGATCAAATAATATTTTATGAAAAACCATTTTTAAAATTTGAAAGATTACTAGAAACCTATGTAGCTTTTGCACCTAGTGGTTTTAAATCTTTTTCTAAAGCAATGCCAATTTGGTTACGTGATAAACTTTTTCAAAAAAATTTACTTTTTACTGAGTTAAAAAGACATGATGAAAATTTTAAAGATATAAATAAATTATTTTTTTCTGATCACCACTTAAGTCATGCAGCTAGTGCTTTCTTTCCGTCACCATTTGAGGAAGCTATAGTTTTAACAGCTGATGGCGTAGGTGAGTGGGCAACCACAACTGTAGCTGTTGGTAATGGTAATAATTTAGAAATTAAAAAAGAATTACATTTTCCTCATTCATTAGGATTACTTTATTCTGCTTTTACTTATTACACAGGATTTAAAGTAAACAGTGGCGAATATAAACTTATGGGGTTAGCTCCATATGGAACTCCAATTTATACTGATAAAATTATTAATAACCTAATTGACATAAAAGAGGATGGAACATTTAGATTGGATCAAAAATATTTTAATTATACTACTGGATTAACTATGACTAATAAAAAATTTGACAGTTTATTTAACCAAAGCAGAAGAGACCCTGCAAAACAAGAAATAACACAATTTCATATGGATATTGCTGCATCAATTCAAAAAGTTACTGAAGACATTATGATTAAGTTGGCTAGATCTTTAAAAGATGAATACAAGATAGACAATCTATGCCTGGCAGGAGGTGTCGCTCTTAATTGTGTTGCAAATGGAAAAATTCTAAAAGAAAAAATTTTTAATAATATATGGGTACAACCTGCCTCAGGTGATGCAGGAGGTTCTCTTGGTGCTACTTTGGCTCTTTGGCATATTGAACAAAAGAATCCAAGACAAGTTAATCCAAACGATAGTATGCAAGGCTCATACTTAGGCCCAGAATATTCTCAAGAAGAGATAATAGATGAATTAAAAAAGATAGGAGCCAATTTTGAAATATTAAGTGAAAATGATCTTATAGAACAAACAGCTATAGATTTATCTGAAGGAAAAGCTATTGGTTGGTTTCAAGGTAGAATGGAGTTTGGTCCAAGAGCATTAGGTGCTAGATCTATTTTAGGTGATCCTAGAACATCTGAAATGCAAAAAACATTAAATCTAAAAGTAAAATATAGAGAAAGTTTTAGACCATTTGCACCTTCAGTATTAAGAGAAGATGCTTCAGAATGGTTTGAAATTGATGATGAAAGTCCTTATATGCTTTTAGTTTCAAATATAAACTCAAAAAAAACATACAATATGAGTGAAAAAGAAAAGGCGCTATTTGGAATTGATAAACTTAATATTAAAAGGTCAGAGATACCAGCTGTAACACACGTTGATTATACAGCAAGAATTCAAACTGTTAAAAAAGAAGTAAATCAAAAATACTATAATTTGATTAAAAGATTTAAAGAAAAAACAAATGTTCCAGTTGTTGTAAACACATCGTTTAACGTGAGAGGAGAGCCAATTGTTAATACACCCTATGATGCATTTAATTGTTTTATGGGAACAGAATTAGATAATTTAGCAATAGGAAATTGTTATTTAAAAAAAATTGATCAAAATAAACAATTAAAAAAAAATTACCAAAATGAATTTGAATTGGACTAAAAGTATAAAAATTATTAAGAAATTTTTTATTTTTTTTTTATATATATTTTTTTTATAATTATTGGAGATATAACTTATAGTAATTTAACAAAAGATGAAAAAATTCAATATGATTGTTTTCATTACAAAAATGTAAATTTTAATAATAAGGCATATCATGATTATTATTTAAAAAAAAATTGTACAGCCACTGAAAAACAAAGAACTGTTTTGCCGTATAAAGTCTATACAGATAAAGATGGTTATAGATATTCAGGTAAAAAAAGAAATGAAAATAAGCAAAATGTTGTTTTCTTGGGCGATTCCCAAACATATGGTTATGGATCAAAGTTTGAAGATACATTTGTAGGAATGACAGATAAGAATATTTCAGATTTTGAAATATACAACCTTGGTATGCCTGGATATGGGATTAAAAAATATTATTATACGCTTAATGAATTTTTAGAAAATAAAAGCGTAAAAAAAGTTTTTGTAATTCTGGATATGACTGATGTGACAGATGCATCTTTGAGGTGGGTTGATATTCCTGATAATATATCACCTGTTGTTATGTCAAATGATACAAATCAAGAAATGAGTAGATGGAAAAAAATTAAAAATTCTAATTTCAAAGGTACAAGATTATTAATATTTTATGTTAGAAATTTTATGAGATATATAAAATTAAAAGTTTTTTCAACAAATCTAGGCACTAAAGATGGAGCATTAAAAACTAATTTAGCTAATTTTACATATACAGATATAGAAAATCATCAAAATTTAGATAAAGAAAAATTTGATTATAGTTTAAAAACTATTGAAGAATATTTTTTTAAAATTAGTGAATTATCAAAAGTAAATAATTTTGAATTATACTTGATAATTTTCCCCTGGCCTGAAACTTTAATATATGGACAAAAAAAATTTAACTGGGAAAATTTTAATAGTGAATTATGCAAAAAAAATAATTGTAAAAAATTAATTAATTTATTTGGAGAATTTAAAAGAATTAAAGATAAAGACAAAAACTGGAAACATTTAATTTATATTGATGATGATGTTCACTTAAAAAAACTAGGTAACTCAATCATAGGAAATAAAATTATTGAACAATTTTAGATTGTTAAACACTGATATCTATTTATAGACTGACAATTTAACTTCATTATATAATATTGAACAACATATGAAACACTCTGAACAGTAAGCAGGCAAATACTTGATTGGACTAAAAATAAAATCTATTATAAAACAACGATAATTAAGTGGTGGAGTAGCTCAGTCGGTTAGAGCGCAGGACTCATAAGCCCGCTGTCCGCTGTTAGTTATCGCAGTATAGCTATCGCAATTACCATTCTCACATTCCTTGACACACACATGACACAGTGAGAAAGTATTTTTTAATGAAAAAAATTTTATTAATAATCTTTCTAGGTCTTTTGTTGAGTGTAAATGCAAAAGCAGCAAGTATTGCTGGGGAATTAACCCAATTAAATAATTTGTTCAAAGAAGGAGCAATCACAAAAGATGAATTTTCAAAAGCTAAAAATATTTTATTAAAAACAGACTCACAAGAGGATTTAATTACAAAAAAAAATAATATTAAAAAAAGAAAAGTCATAGTTGAAAAAAAAAATATTAAAAAAGTAAAGACCACAGTCGAAAAAGTGGATAAAAAAATAGTAAAAAAAGATTTTAATCAAGATTTGACTAAATCCTATGTACATTTGAGTGAACTTGATCAACTAGGAACTTTTACAAGAATATTGGATGTTCCTTCTGGACTGTTTAAATCTAAAAGAAAATCTTTTGCTTCAAGAGCAAGTAAATCAACAAAAGATATGTATTTAATTTTTGTTCAACAAAAAAACCTTATGGAAAAAAACCCAGAAAATTTAATGAAGGCTATGGGTTATTTCGAATTTTTCTATATGGAACAACTTAGGAAAAAAGAAAAACATATTAGATCTTTTAGAGAGAAATGGCCCAACATACCCCACCACGTAAAGAAAGATATTAAAAGCTTATACTCATTAAATCAGGCAAGAAAAACAATGAGAGAGTCAATGGGGCTAACACTAAATGATGATGTTCAAGTGGCCTTAAAAAGATACATGTTAATGCATGATTTTTTAATCCAGGCAAAAAAAGAAGTTATTATATTAACACCTAGTGAAAAAAAATTAAGAAAAAACAGTAAAAAACTTAATGCTGGTCTTAGCAGTTTAAAGAAAAATATAACATTAAGAAAAGAACAAAGAATCAAAGAAAAAGTTTTTTATAAAGATCATAAAAAATATACCACAAGAGTTAAAAGTTCATTAAGACAATTATCTAAACTAGAAGGTGCTAATGGAGAGTTTTATCAGACTATCAATAAATTATTCACAAAAACTTTAGAAAATATATCAAACCATGATTTAACTTTGGATAGTTTGGCTTTTATGTCAGCTATAATTAAGGATGTTGAAAAAGATATAATTCCAAAAAAACATATTCAAAATATGGAAGAAGTAAAAATTGAAACACTTCCAGAAGAAGATCAGAAAGTTTTAGCTGCAATTAGCATTGGAATGAAAATGCAAAAAAAAGCAAAAAAAAATCTTTTACAAAATTCTATTTTAAATCTTAGCAATAATGGTTTTAAAATTGATAGCTATATAAATTCAATTGAAAAAAATAATTTTGATCTTAAGTCTATTGTCATGACCTTTGATGACTATGATAATATGAAAAGATGGGCTTCAAAAGATTGGGCAAAATCATGGAAGGGTCAACTGCCATCCGAGGTTAAAGATACAGATGGAAATTTGATAGAATTTACGAATGAAAATATTGAAGATCTAAAAGCACAACTTGCAATTAATACTTTTAATGAGATGATCAATATTGACAAGAATGATTTAGGATTATCTATAAATGATAGTATCAAAGAAATTGCTAAGGAAATACAATCTTCAGGTGGTTTTAATATTGACGATTATCTTAATCAAGATTTTACTATAACACTTAACAATTACAGTCAGCTTGTTGGTAGCTCTCTTGGAATTGATATTAATGATTTTAAAGATTTAACCAAAGTAGCTAACGATTTTTATGGAAGTAATATGACTTCAGAAGATTATGCAAACCATTGGCAGAGTGCTCAATATATGGATAGTACATCAAATTGGGGTGATGTTACACTTGGAGTTGATTTGATTGATCAAATGGGTTCTTTTGATGCCGCATCAATTGCAAAGGATCTTGGAACAGACTTACAAACAGTTGCAGATAGTATTTCTCAAGCAGCAACAGTTGGTGTATCTACTGATCTTGAAGCTGCTGCTCAAGGCCTTGGTTATGGTAGTTTTGCAGATGCAGTCGCAGCTTATAACGCTCAGTACGGAACTAACTATACAACAGAAAGTGCTAAAGAGGCATTAGGACAATAAAAAAATCTAAACGTATAAATTTATTTCCCGTTGCGAGTCCACAGGAACCTCGTATGAAGTATTCTTGACTCACATAGAACACAGTCAGCAACGAAATCAGAGAAATACTTGATTGGACAGAAAATAAAATCTATTATAAAACAACGATAATTAAGTGGCGGGGTAGCTCAGTCGGTTAGAGCGCAGGACTCATAAGCCTGAGGTCAGTGGTTCGATTCCACTTCCCGCTACCATTTTAAATAATTTTTTTTAATTTGGCTAAGTTCATAGTTTGATTGAATGGAAATTTTATATTTTTTTTAGCTTTTATTTTTTTTATAGAAGGATTAAATTTTTTAGCAAAGTTAAAAACAGACTGTGATTTACCACCAACATTAATGATACCTTTTTTATTAATAAGTTTTGGTAGCATGTTTACTAAATCTTCATGAAACATAAAATTAGTTTTTAAGTTTGTGTAAGCTTTCTTGTACATAAAAGGTTTTTCCGTCATTGTTATTCTTAATATTAAAGAATTTTTATACATAGTTACTGCACACTCACCCCCTAATTTAGAAAGTCCATAATTATTAAAAGGTTTAACGGGATCACTTTCTTTACAGTTTCCTTTTTTACCCTCATAAACATATCCAGTAGAAAAATATACTAATTTAATTTTAAACTTTTCACATACTTTTGTTAAATTTGCAGTCCCAATAATATTCAAGTCTATACTTTTAGAAATTTCTTTTTCATGAATATTCATTGGTCTTGATAAGCCCGCACAATGTAAAATAATCGATGGTTTAATTTTTTTAATAATACTTTCGATAGACTTAACTTTTAAAATATTACATTCTCTTTTGTTAGTGAAAAATAAATTTAATTTTTTATTTTGTTTTTTTAGTATTTTTGCAAATCTGCCCTCACCACCTGTAACTAATATTCTATTTTTCATAATAGATATTTTTTTTAAATTCATTGAAAGAAATATTTTTTTTATCTTTAGCAGATATTAAAGGTGTTTTTGTAGGCCATTTGATCTTAAGGTCTTTATCATTATATCGAATTCCACATTCACTTTTAGCATCTCGATAATTTGTGCAACTGTATACTACATAGTTTTCACGATCAATTGTGTAAAAACCATGAGCAAAACCAGCTGGAATATACAAAGACTTATTATTTTTTTCACTCAGAATGATTGAAAAAGTTTTTCCAAATGTTTTAGATTTTTTTCTTAAATCCACTACAACGTCAAAAATTCTACCTTTAATAACTGATATATATTTTCCTTGAGAGTTTTTATTTTGAATATGAAGCCCTCTCAACACATTCCTTTTGGAAAAAGACATAACAACAAATGGAAAATTTTGTTTTACTTGTTTTTCTATTAGTAGTTCTTTAAAATAGCCTCTTTTATCTCTATATAATTTTTTTTTAAGAATTAATAGACCTTTAAATTTTGTTTTATAGATCATTTAGTAATAAGTTTTTTTAAGTAATGAGAATATTCACAATTTCCATAAAACTTAATTGCATCTAAAATATGGGTTTTATTAATCCATTTATTCAAAAATGCTATTTCTTCAATACATGCGATTTTAAAGCCTTGTTGGTTTTCAATCGCAGAAACAAAATTACTTGTTTTGTAAAAATCCTCTATAGAACCTGTATCCAACCATGCTCCACCTCTACCGATATAATCAGCTGATAATTGGTTTTTCTTTCTGTATTTATTTAATAGATCAGTAATTTCTAATTCATTTCTCTTTGAGGGTTTTAATTCTTTTGAAAATTTAACAACTCTATTATCAAAAAAATAAAGGCCAGTTATAGCTAGATCAGATATAAATTTTTTAGGCTTTTCTTTTATTAAAGTAATTTTATTTTTATTTACTTTAGCAACACCATATCTTTCTGGCTTAGCAACTCTATGTAGTAAAACTTTAGCTCCTTTCTTTAGTTGTACACACTCAAGAAGTCTGGTTGATAAATATTGTCCATAAAAAAAATTATCACCTAAAATTAAAGAAACATCATCTTTACCGATAAATTTGTCACCTAAAATAAAAGCATCTGGTAAACCTTTTGGAGATTCTTGTTCGATGTAAGTTATTTTAATTCCCAGTCGTTTTCCATCAGGTAGTATTTTCTTATATTGATCTAACTGTCCTTTATTAATAATTATTAAAATATCTTTAATTTTTGCTAACATTAATATTGATAAAGGATAAAAAATTAGAGGTTTATCATATATTGGAAGAAGCTGTTTATTTACTGCTTTAGTCAGAGGACTCATTCTTGTGCCCATACCACCAGATAATATAATTCCTTTTTTAATCATTTTTTTATTCCAATTCTCTTAATGATATCCTTCTTATTAAGTTTTGAATAGTATTTTTGATTTTCAAAATACCATAAAAAAGTTTTTTTAAGACCATTTTTAAAATTTGTTTTTGGCTGCCATTTAAGTTTTTTTTTTAGTTTATTGCTATCAATCGCATATCTTATGTCATGACCAGGTCTATCTTTAATAAAATTAATCTTTACATTTTTACCAACTTTAATTTTGTGTTTGGCTGTAATTAATAATTTTTTTACAACTGATATGTTGTCTAAATTGAAATTTGATCCAATATTATAAAATTCTCCTATAGTACCTTTCTTATAAATTTTGATTAAAGCATCACAATGATCATCAACATAAATCCATTCTCTAGAATTTTTGCCCTTACCATAAATAGGTAAATTTTTATTATTTAAAATATTATATATTAATTTTGGTATAAGTTTTTCAGGGTGCTGTCTGGGACCATAATTATTTGAACAGTTTGTTATAATTGCAGGAATTTTAAAAGTTCTAACATAAGAATAAACCAAGTGATCAGATGCAGCTTTTGATGCAGAATATGGTGAGCTTGGTTTATAAGCGTCAATCTCTTTGGATCTACCTTTTAAAACGTCACCATATACCTCATCAGTCGATATATGAATTAATTTTGTTTTTTTATTTTTTTTAGAATATCTTTTAAACGCCTCTAAAATAGAAAATGTACCAAGGATATTAGAATTTATAAAAGTTTTTGGGCCATCAATAGAACGGTCTACATGAGTTTCTGCTGCAAGATTGTATATACAGTGAGGTTTAAATTTATTTAGGATTTTATCAATCTTTGTTTTATTTTGAATATCACATTTAATAAATTTATATCTTTTATTTTTTGAGAATTTTTTTGTATTATAGAAATTTGAAGCGTAACCAATCTTATCAATATTGATAACACTATAATTTTGTTTTAAAAGCATACCAATTAAGTTACTTCCTATGAAACCGAGCCCACCAGTTACTAAAATCTTATGCATTATTTTTTTTACAACAAACTTTACTTTAAGTATACTTGTTTATCTTAATGAATTTAAATCTCCAAAACATTACCTTTATAATTGTTTCATTTAAAAGTGAAAACGTTATTTATGACTGCATAAACTCGCTTCCGCAAAATTCAAATAAAATTATTATTGAGAATTCTAAAAATGTTAAACTAAAAAAAGACTTAGAAACAAAATATGACAATATTGAGGTCTTATTAAGTGAAAATTTGGGAATGGGTGCTTCAAATAACATAGGAATTAAAAGAGCTAATACAGAATTTGTATTCGTTATAAACCCAGATGTTAAGTTTAAAAAAGATACTTTTGAGAACCTGGTAATTTCAAGTAAAAAAATAGAAGATTTTGCAATTCTCTCACCTATGCATAATCAGTCAAACTTTCCTAATTATAAGGGTGGTAAGAATTTTTTAGACAAAGATCAAAATATTATTTCAGTTGACTCTATTGATGGTTTTTCAATGCTCATTAACAAAGAAAAATTTAAAAACCACATTTTTTTTGATGAAAATATTTTTTTATATCTAGAAAATGATGATTTATGTTTTAGAGTCAAGGAGAGAGGTGAAAATATATATATTATTAAAAATTCTTTGATTGAGCATCTTGGAGGTTCATCTGTACATTTGAATAAAACTAATAATATTGAATATTTAAGAAATTGGCACTGGATGTGGTCTAAGTTTTATTTTAATAAAAAACACTATGGTTTTTTGAAAGCATTTGTAAATATTTTTTTTAATATTTTTTCTGCAAATATAAAATATATTTTTTATTTGATAACATTTAATACACATAAAAAAGAAATATATAAAATGAGATTATTTGGTGCCATTAACTCTATAATTGGAAATAATTCTTTTTTTAGATTAGATGACTAATGACCAGGAAATTCCATTAAGCTTTCAGCTTTATGACCTGCTTTAATTAGCTTGTTATTTCCACCAAGATCAAAGAGATTAATTACAAATATAAAACCAGCAACATTTCCCTCAGAAATTTTTATTAATTTAGCTGCAGCATCAGCAGTACCTCCAGTTGCTATTAAATCATCAATTATTAGGACTGAGTCATCCTTTTTAATAGAATCTTTATGAACTTCAATAGTTGCAGTTCCATATTCAAGCTCGAAATCAACAGAATATGTTTCTGAGGGTAATTTATTTTTTTTTCTAAGCATAATAAATGGTTTTTTTAATAAATAAGAAACAGCAGATGCAAATACAAACCCTCTTGATTCAATTGCTGCAATTTTATCAATTTTGAAATTTTTTGATCTTTCAACTATTTGATTTATGCATTCTGAAAAAGCATTTTCATTTTCAATTAAAGGTGTGATATCTCTAAATAATATTCCTTTTTTTGGATAATCAGGTATGGACCTTATATAATCTTTTAAATTCATGTTAATTTAGTTTATATGATTGAATAAATTATTTTTGAAATATGGCAAACAATAAATTAGCTATAATAGGTGGAAGCGGCCTTTATGATATTGAGGAATTTAAAGATCGTGAATTACTTGATTTAAATACTCCTTGGGGAAAGCCATCTGATCAAATTTTAAAGACATATTATAATAATAAAACAGTTTATTTTTTACCGAGACATGGAAAAGGTCATTTTATTTCTCCATCAAATATCAATTTTAGAGCAAATATTGACGCACTTAAACAATTGGGTGTAACAGATATTGTATCAGTTTCAGCTGTGGGATCTCTGAAAGAAAATCTTCATCCAGGTAAATTTGTAATAGTTGATCAATTTATCGATAGAACTTTTGCTAGAACTAAAACTTTTTTTGACGACGAGATTGTTGCCCATGTATCAATGGCGCACCCAACTTCAAATGGTCTAATGAATTCATGTGAAGAAGCTATAAAGAAAGAAAAAATCGATTATCAAAGAAATGGAACATATGTAGTTATGGAAGGACCTCAATTTTCGACACTAGCTGAATCAAATTTATATAGGTCATGGAACGCAGATGTAATTGGCATGACTAACATGCCAGAAGCAAAATTAGCAAGAGAGGCAGAAATTAGATATGCATCAGTATCAATGGTTACTGATTTTGATTGTTGGCATCCTGATCATGAAAATGTAGATGTTCAACAAGTTATTAAAATTCTTTTAGGTAATGCTGAAAAGGCAAAAAAAATGATTAAAAATATAATTGATAATTTTGAAGATTTTATTGACCCAAAAGATCCAACTAACAATTGCTTAGATGTAGCAGTTATAACAGCAAGTGAAAAAAGAACTCAAAAGACAATTGATAAGTTAAAAACAGTTGCAGGACGAATTCTGAATAAATGAAAATTGCAGGAAAAGAATATAGAACAATTTGGTATGAAGATGATGTTGTCAAAATAATTGATCAAACTAAGCTTCCACATAAATTTATAATTAAAGATCTTAAAACTGTTAAAGATGCAATTAATGCCATTAAAATAATGGAAGTAAGAGGAGCACCTTTAATTGGTGGTACAGCTGCATATGGAATAGTTTTGGCAGTAAAAGAAAATAATGATCCTCTTTTTATTAAAAAAAGTTCAGAAGATTTAATTAATTCAAGACCAACTGCTATCAATTTAAAGTGGGCAGTAGATCGTATGATGAAAAAATTATCAGGCATTAGTAGTGATAAAATTTTGAATATTGCTTCAATTGAAGCCAAAATAATTTGTGATGAGGATGAAAAGTTCTGTAAAAATATTGGGTTAAATGGATTGAAAATTATTGAAGAAATTTATAATAAAAAAAAAGATACAGTTAATATTTTAACACATTGTAATGCTGGTTGGTTAGCAACCATTAATTGGGGTACTGCAACATCACCTATTTATCATGCTCATAAAAAAGGGATTCCAATTCATATTTGGGTAGATGAAACTAGACCTAGAAACCAGGGAGCTAATTTAACTTCACATGAATTAAATGAGGAAGAAATTCCAAATACTATTATTGCAGATAACACAGGAGGAATTTTAATGCAAAGAGGCGAGGTTGATATGTGTATTGTTGGGTCTGATAGAACTTTGTCAAATGGTGATGTTTGTAACAAAATAGGCACTTATCTTAAAGCTTTGGCAGCTCATGATAATAATGTACCATTTTATGTTGCATTACCAAGCTCAACAATAGATTGGGATATTAATGACGCCAAAGATATTCCGATTGAAGAAAGAAATTCAGAGGAACTATCTCACATCGAAGGTATAGATGAAAATAATGAAATAAAAAAAGTTTTAATATATCCTAAAAAAAGCAAAGCAATGAACCTCGCTTTTGATGTTACACCAGCAAAGTACGTAACAGGATTAATTACAGAAAAAGGAATTTCTGAAGCATCAAGTGATGCATTAAAGAAAATGTTTAGATAATGAAAAATTTAAGATCTGAAGTTATAAAGTATGCTAAAATGCTAAATAGTAGAAAGCTTTCTGCATTAAGATCTGGAAATGTATCTGTAAGATATAAAGATGGTTTTTTAATAACACCTTCAGGAGCAAAATATTCTTTATTAAAAAATAAAGATATAGTTTTTGTTTCTATTCAAGGAAAATTTGATAAAAAAAAAGGAATTCCATCCTCTGAATGGAAGTTTCATCAAGATATTTATAATAATAAAACAGAAGCGAAAGCAATAATTCATTCACATTCAAACTGCGCAACAGCAATTTCTACTCATGGAAAAGGAATTCCAGCATTTCACTATATGATAGCAATGGCAGGTGGTAACGATATTAAATGTGCAAAATATGCAACATATGGAACAAGAGAACTATCTAAAAATATTCTTAAAGTACTAAAACAGAGAAAAGCATGTTTAATTGGCAATCACGGACAGATTGCATTTTCTGAAAATTTATCTAAAGCATTTGAGTTAGCTGAAGAGGTTGAAAATCTTTCTAACCAGTATATAAAAGCCCTAAAAATTGGTAAGCCTAAAATTTTATCATCAAAAGAAATGAATAAAGTTTTAAGTAAAGCAAAAAATTATAAGAAGGGATAATTTTTTATGACTAAAGTAGGTGAACATATAACTTTAGATATTATCGGTACAACTCAGGAATATGATCCTTCAGTCTTTGAGAATGCCATCTATAAAATTGCAAAAGTTGCAGAAGTAACTGTTCTTAAAATTTCAAAATATAAATTTGAACCACAGGGTTTTACAATACTTGCTTTATTAGCAGAAAGTCACATTAGCTTTCATACATTTCCTGAAAAAGGAATTATTAGTTTTGATTTTTTCACTTGTGGAAAGATTAGCCCATCAATTGCCTTCGAAATCATTAAACAAGAATTTAAATATAAAAGAATTATTAAAAAAGAGTTTAACAGAGATACTAAATCTTTGTATCATGACATTTATAGTTCTCCAGGTTTGCAAAAATCATATATAGTTAATGATGTGATTGAAGATTTTAATTCCAAAGTTGGTCAACATATTGAAATTTTAGATTTAGAACAATTTGGTAAATCTCTATTTATTGATGGTGAAATTCAAGTTGCTTCAACGGATGAACATTTATATAGCTCAACATTTGTTGGCGCTGGTTTAGATCTAAACAAAGATAATGAAAAGGCTGCTATAATTGGTGGTGGTGATGGTGGTGTTGCTAGAGAATGTATTTCAAAAAAATTTAGTTTTGTCGATTGGTATGAGCTTGATCCTGAAGTTGTGGATATTTGCAACAAACACTTAGGAGATATTGGAAAAAAAGCTACTGAAAAAAATTCAGTTAAATGTGTCTGGGGAGATGCGTTTGAAAATATAAAATCTGTAAAAGAAGATACCTATGACCACATATTTGTAGACCTTAATGATGACCAATTTTGTATAGATTTGGCTGCTAAAAATATGGACTCTATGATTAGAATATTAAAACCAAAAGGAGTAATTACAGCTCAGGTTGGAAGCCAAGATAAAAAGCCTAAACAAGTTGATAACTGGCTAAATGTATTTAATCATCACTTTGGGAATACTAAATTATCTAGAGTTTACATCCCTAGTTTTGATTGTTCTTGGAATTTTTCATCTTCAATAAACCATTAATTTTCTTTTTAATTCACTAAATTTGTGAAATAATATTTATTTAATCAAAGGAGAAAATAATGAATATATTTAAAAAAACTATTTTTTCAGTTCTTGCTTCTCTACTAATTATTGGAAATGTTTACGCATCTGATAAAATTAGAATTGGGACTGAAGGAGCTTATCCTCCATGGAATTCAAAAGATGCTTCAGGCAAACTAATTGGATTTGAGGTTGAATTAGCTTATTCACTATGTAGATACATAGGAAGACAATGTGAAGTCGTAGAACAGGATTGGGATGGAATGATACCAGCTCTTCAAATGAGAAAATTTGATGCAATAATGGCTGGGATGTCAATCACTGATGAAAGAAAAAAAGTTATAACATTTTCTCAAGGTTATGCTGATGAAGTAGCTTCTCTTGCTGTAATGAAAGGTTCAAGTCTTGAAGGAATTGATACTCCTGCTGGTATTGGACTTTCTAGTCCAAATGGTGATGCTAAAAAAGCTTTAAAAACTATTACTGCTGCGTTAGCTGGTAAAACTGTTTGTACTCAAACAGGAACTATTCACCAAAACTTTTTAGAGTCTGGTGATGTAGGAAAAGTTAATGTTAGAACTTACAAAACACAAGATGAAGTTAATTTAGACTTAGCTTCTGGAAGATGTGATGTAGCTTTAGCTGCTGCTGTAGCATTTACTGATTATGCTGACAAATCTGGAAAATCAGTTGTTCTTGTTGGACCAACTTTTTCAGGCGGAGCATTTGGTAATGGTGTAGGAGTTGGCTTAAGACAGGCCTCTCAACTAGGTGGAACACTTGGTGCAAGAGATGCTGAACTTTTAAATGCTTTTAACAAAGCCATTAATCAAGCGAGAAAAGATGGTGTTATTAGTAGACTTGCGATAAAGCATTTTGGCTTTGATGCTTCTATGTAATTAATATTTTGAAAAGGCGACTATTTATTTAGTCGCCCTTTCGATAATGGATCTTTTAACTTTCGGAAAAACTGGTTGGGGAGATGAGTTGTTTTATGCAACTCTAATGACTATTGCTGTTTCAATTACAGCAATGGTAATAGGTTTTTTATTTTCAGCAATTTTTACACCCCTCAAACTATCAAATAATAAATTTCTAAATCTTGTGGCTAACTCTTACACTACTGTCATAAGGGGTGTTCCAGAGTTATTGGTAATTTACCTTTTTTTCTTCGGTGGAAGTGGGGCAATAATGTATGTGGCATCAATATTTGGCTATAATGAATATATAGAAATAAATGCTTTTATTACAGGATCTGTTGCAATTGGTATAATTTCAGGAGCGTATTCAACGGAAGTTTTCAGAGGAGCAATTCAATCGATCGACAAAGGTCAGTTTGAAGCTTGTAAAGTTTTAGGATTAAAAAAATATATTTACTTTTTAAAAGTAATAATGCCTCAAATGCTAAGACTAGCAATTCCTAATTTAAGTAATGTTTGGCAAATAACTTTAAAAGACACATCATTAATATCTGTTACTGGTTTAGTTGAGATTATGAGACAATCATATATTGCAGCAGGATCAACGAGAGATCCATTATTTTTTTATTCTTTTGCTGCAGTTTTATATTTGATGTTAACTTTTTTAAGCATGAAATTGATTAATAGGCTTGAAGTTAAATATAGTAGGGGATTTTAATGGATTTAGGATTAATGGCTTCGAGCTTACCAAAATTATTGAGCGCAGCAGTTATAACTTTAAAATTATTATCAGCATCACTATTAATTGGTTTATTTATTGGTTTGTTATTTGCAATTTTAAGACTAAGTAAAAATTCTATTATTAATAGATTTGCTTATACTTATTCTTATATTTTTAGAGGTACACCTTTATTAGTTCAAATATTTATAATTTATTATGGGCTTGGACAAATAGAATACTTTAGAACAACTTTTCTTTGGGTTATTTTTAAGGAACCATATTGGTGTGCAATAATAGCATTTGCATTAAATACTGGTGCATATACATCTGAAATTTTAAGATCAGCTTTTCAAACTATTAAACCTGGAATTATTGAGGCAGGTAAAAGTTTAGGAATTTCAAATAAAATTATTTTTTATAAAATTCAAATACCTGTTGCTATTAGACAGTCTTTGCCTGCTTATGGTAATGAAATTATACTAATGATGAAGGGCACTTCTCTAGCAAGCACTGTTACATTGATGGATATTACAGGTGTTGCTAAGCACATTGTCTCCACTACATACAAACCATTGGAAATATTTATTACAGCTGGAGCAATTTATTTGTTTATGACTTTTTTAATTCACAATTTGATAAAATACTTAGAAAAAAAATATAGTTTTCAATAAGAGGTATATTCTTTAATTTCTTTAATTTTAGAGCCAGTAAGATTGTTAATTTCTAATTTTATTTTAGCACGATCGTCATTTAGGAAATGAACATCTCTTGAAAGTTTTATAAAGTTTTCTGCAAAATCAGAATTTTTTTCACATATTCTTTTATCATCTTCAATAACCCACAATTTAGCATTAATTTCTTTTAGAGATTGAAATAAATTATTAAGTTTATCATCAGATTTTACATTTTGCTCTAATTGACCCTTTAAAATACTATACTCATCATTGATAAACTTTAGTTTTTCAGAGTCTTTAATTTTTTCTTTTTTAATTTCAAGGATAGAAATTTTATCTAAAAGTTCTCCAACAGATACTTCGACTAGAATTTTATTCATAAAAATTTATAGTATGCTAACTTGTTAAAAATATGTCTAATATTTTAATTATTAAACACGGTTCACTTGGAGATATAGCTCAAGCAAGTGGTGCAATTCAAGATATTTATGAAAATCATAAAAAAGACCAGATACATTTATTAACTACAAAGCCATATTTTGAATTATTTAAAAAAAATCCATTTATACATAATGTCATATTAGATAAAAGGTTATCAAAGTTTAATCTTATTTACCTTTATCAATTAACTAGAATATTAAAAAATTTCAATTTTGAAAAAATATATGACCTTCAAAACTCATCTAGGACAACTTTTTATAAAAATATCTTATTCACAAAAGCGAAATCTGATAAATGGTCTAGTTCTGAAACAACTTTACCTATAGATATCCTAAAAATAGAATTTGATAGAAAACCTGTTTTAAATCGATTTGATCATCAACTTAAAACTTCTGGAACTAAAACTGAACACACTATGAAACCTAACTTTAATTGGGCTGTAACTAACATTAATAATATTAAACAAGAATTTAATTTAGATAAATATATTGTATTATTTCCTTTTTGCTCAGCTCATCTAACTCATAAAAAATGGCCCCATTACAATGAACTAATAGGGTTAATTAAAATTAAATATGGAGACCAAATTAAAGTGGTAGTTGCACCTGGACCATCTGAAATTGATGATGCGAAAAACATTAATGCTGTTTCAATTTTAGATAAAGGTAAAGCTTTAGATATCTCCCAACTTGCAAGTTTGATTAATGAAAGTTCATTTGTTATTGCAAATGATACAGGTCCAGCTCACATGACTGCTCATCTTGGAGTAAAAGGAATTGCTTTATTTGGTAAGCATACAACAGCCTTTAAAGTTAGTATTGAAAGAGAAAATTTTAAAGCAATACAAGTTGATGATTTAGAAAAACTAAGCGCAGGTAAAGTATTAGAAAAAATATTAATTTAATTTTTTACCAATAATTTTCAATATTATAGGAACAGTGAAGAGTATCATTAGCAATCTAATAATATGATGAAATGCCACAAAGTTAGGGTCTAAATCAAAAGCAATTGCAATAACTGCTACTTCATAGATTCCTCCAGGAGAAAAAGATAAAAGTAAAGTTAAGAAATTGGTATCAACAAAATATGTTGCAACAATTGCAGCGAACAATCCAAGTGTTACCAGTATTACAGTTGCAACCAAACTATGAAAAGAATTACCAGCAACTTCTTTTAATGATTTATCTGCAAAACGACAACCAACTGAGGCACCTAAAATAAGCAAACAAAAATTTATACTTTCATCTGGTAGTTTATAGGAAGCAACTTCAGATATTTGTAAAATTCCACTTGCAACTAATGTCCCAGATAATAATGCAGCAGGCACACCAATTTTATCAAATAAGAAAATCAATAATATCGAACCTATTAAGAGAATTAAAAGATGAAAATGGTTTTGATCAAGATAATTAAATTTTTCAATTGTTAGAGCTTCATTTGTTGAATAATTAACAACAAAAAAAGGAATGACAGTTATTATTATAATTAACCTAATTAAATGTGATGTAGCAACTTGTGATAAATCAGATTTTTCGTGTTCAGCCAATATCATTAAAGGTCCTAAAGCACCTGGTGCTGCTGAAAAAATAGAAGTTTTGACATTATAGTCTGAAAATTTTTGTAAATATTTAGATACAATTAAAATACTTATCAAAATATAGACAAACATTATTATTGAAGTCCACACCCATTCAGTCATTTGATTGATTAAATTTTGATCGATATAATTTCCAATATGAAGCCCAAGAACTATTAAAATTGAACTTAAAGCTAGTTTTGGCATTTTAGTTTTTATTCCACTTAATGCTGCAATTGAAATTACAAGCATAGGACCAAGCATCCATGCTAATGGGATATCAAAATAGTCAGCTACAATTGCACTTGGGATTGAAATTAAAATGACTAATAGAAATTTTTTAGAAAATAATTCTTTAATGTTAGAGGAATTAAATTGAATAGAAGAATTTTTCATTAACAAATATTCTTTTATCACTTACCTTAAAAAAGATAGTAGAAAATAAATTCTCCCAATAAGTGATATCTATTCTTTTTATTATAAAAACATTAAAGAGAATGCTCACCATTTAAGCAAGAAAAAAAATCAACGTCAAGTTGTACCAATACGATAACTTGCATTCATAATGATACTGTAATTAACTGCAAATATTAAAAACTAACAATAGAGGAATATAATGAAAAACATTAAAAAATTAGTTTCAGTATTATTCTCAGTAATTCTATTATTCTCTGCAACAGCAACAAATTCAATCGCAATGGATAAAATCCATTTCGTAATTGGTGGTGGTGCTGGTGGTGGATGGGATGGAACTGCTCGAGGTACTGGAGAAGCTTTAACAAAATCAGGAATGTTAAAAAGTGCATCATTTGAAAATATGTCAGGTGGTGGTGGTGGAAAAGCTTTAGCTTTCATGATTAACACTCAACCTAAAAATACAATTTTAGTACAATCTACACCTCTAGTTTTAAGATCTATTACTAGACACGAAGGTTATGTTACAGGATCTGGAGTTTTATCCTATAAAGATGTTACACCGATCGCTGGTGTAATTGGTGACTACGGTGCGATTGCAGTTGCAAAAAACTCACCTTATAAAAACTTTAAAGATGTAGTTGATGCATACAAAAAGAATCCAAGCTCTATCAAAATGGCTGGTGGATCAGTAAGAGGAAGTATGGACCATTTAATTGGTGCTTTAGCTTTCCAAGCTGCTGGTGCTAATCCAAATGATGTTGCTTACATTCCTTATGATGCTGGTGGAAAAGCGTTAGCTGGACTTTTATCTGGAGAAACTCAAATTATCTCTACAGGTTTAGGTGAACTTATGGGTGCAAGAGACCAAGTAAGAATTATTGGTATCACTGCTCCTTCAAGAGTAGCTGATGCACCGGATGCACCAACTCTAAAAGAACAAGGATATGATGTTCAGTTCGTAAACTGGAGAGGATTTTTTGGACCTCCAAATATGAGTAATAAAGATAAAAAAGCTCTATCTAAAATGCTAGGTAAAGTTATGAAAACTCCTGAATGGGAAGCTGTTAGAAAAAGAAATGCTTGGGTTAATATTTATAACTCAGATAAGGATTTTGTTAAATTCTTAGATGCACAAACTGTAGAAATGACAGCTCTTATGAAGAAATTAGGAGTTATATAATCCTTTAGGATTATTCAAAAATTAGAGCAGTGAATATAAATACTACTAAAATTATATCACTGCTCTTTTTTATTTTCTCAGCATTCTATTTATATATCGCGTATCAAATTCAAGTTTTTTCATTTGATGAAAATGCACCTTTTAATGCCAGAACGTTTCCAATTTACTTAGGTTATGCAGGTTTATTTTTTTCTGGTTTAAAAATTATTTTACCAGAGCGTAATACTATAAAAGTTGATCATAATAATTTAGAGTATAAAAAAACAGCTATACTTGTGATTATAGCCATTATTTATGGAGCAACCATATTAAAAGTAGGTTATTTTTTAACAACCTCTCTATTTTTAGCGTCTTCTTATTATGCGTTAGGTGAGAGAAGGTGGAAGTTAATATTTTTACTCTCTTTCCCTTTTGTTGGTGCTTTTATGTACCTTTTACATGGAGTACTTGAAATTTATTTAAGAGATCCATTTTTAAAACTAATTGGAGTTATGGGATGATTGAAGGAATTTTAATTGGTTTAAAAACAGCTCTCACATTTCAAAACATATTTATGGTTATGATTGGTTGTTTTTTTGGAACCATCATTGGGATGCTACCCGGTCTTGGACCAATGACGGCAATTGCATTAATGATACCTATCACTTATGGTTTTGACCCTGCTACTGGATTAATTTTAATGGCAGGTGTTTATTATGGTGCGGTATTTGGTGGATCAACTTCATCAATTTTATTAAATGCTCCAGGTGTTCCTGGAACTGTTGCAACTTCATTTGATGGTTACCCTATGGCTCAACAAGGTAAAGCTGGAAAAGCATTAGCGATCGCTGCTTGGAGTTCTTTTGCAGGTGGAACACTTGCCTCAATATATTTATTATTTCTTGCACCAAGCTTATCTAAAGTAAGTTTATCCTTTAGATCACCAGACTATTTTGCTTTAATGATTTTAGGTTTAACAGCAATTGCAGCTTTTTCATCAAAGGGGCAATTTTTAAAAGCAATGATGATGGTTGTTCTAGGTTTAATGTTGGCATCAGTTGGACAAGATTCTTTATCTGATATTACAAGATTTACTTTTAATAATATGAATTTATCTGATGGGATAAGTTTCGTTTTAGTTGTAATGGCAACTTTTGCTATGAGTGAAGCCTTAACAATTATTTTAAAACGAAATGATCCATCTGCTGTTGCAAAACAAGTTTCATTAACAGAACTAGGTTCAATTAAGATTAATAAAGAAGAGAGAGGTAAAATGTTAAAAGCTATTCCTCGAAACTCAGTTATTGGTTTTTTAATTGGAGTTTTACCAGGAGCTGGAGCAACTATTGCTTCATTTCTAGCTTATGGAATGGAAAGAAATTTTGTTAGTGATGAAGAAAAAGAAAAATTTGGCAAAGGTAGTGTTCATGGTTTAGCTGCACCAGAAACTGCAAATAATGCAGCATGTTCTGGAGCTTTTGTTCCACTACTAACTTTAGGAATACCTGGAAGTGGGACTACTGCTGTAATGCTTGGTGCTTTATTAGGATTTGGAATTCAACCAGGGCCCAGACTTTATATAACTAATCCTGAAATTTTTTGGTCAGTTATTATGTCCATGTACATTGGAATGGTAGTGTTGCTTATTCTAAACTTACCTTTGATACCTTACATAGCAAGAATACTCGCAGTACCTAAAAATTATTTAATTCCACTTATTCTATTTTTTTCAATTACAGGAATTTACGTAATGTCATTTAATAATTTTGATATTTATTTAATGATTGGAATAGCTGTTGTTGCAACTTTTATGCGCTTATATGATTTTCCTATGCCACCACTCATATTAGCCTTTGTCCTTGGTGGATTAATGGAAGAAAACTTAAGAAGATCTTTATTAATAAGTGATGGATCTTGGACTTTTTTATGGGACAGACCTCTTACCGCTATAATAATAGGAATTACAATTCTAATTGTTGGATGGCAAATTTATAAAACAATTAAGAATAAAAAGATTTAGTTTAGAATTTTTTTATATTCTTCAATAATCGTACTCCACTTAAATTTAGCAGAATTTTCTTTGGCAGCTTTTCCATACTCATGGAGTTTATTATTTTCTAACATTAAATTAATTGATGAGTAAACTTCATCTAATTCATTACCATCACATATTAAACCTGTTTTTTCATGCTCGATTGCATCTGCTGCACCTCCATCTTTTCCTCCAAGAGAAGGCAATCCATATTGAGCCGCTTCAACATAAGCTATCCCAAACCCTTCAACAGATTTTTTATTAACAACTGAAGGCATGACAAAAATATCTGATTTAGCAACTAGTGCATTTTTTAATTCATTAGAGATATCTTTAAAGAACATCACTTGAGGTTGAAGACCTAGTTCTGCTACTAATTTTTTAATATTTTCCTCTTCATCTCCATTACCCACACAAATGTAGATAATACTAGGATAAATCTGTTTTAAATTTCGAAGCGCCATGATTACTTTTTCATGGTTTTTTCTTTTATCAAATCTAGAAACGGTAATAAGTCTTGGAAATTTATGTTTTAATAAGCTTTCTACTTTATCTAAAGTTTTTTTATCCAATTCTTCAACAGGGTCAACACCGGGATTAATAACTATAATTTTATCTTGCTGAACACCCAATGAAATAGCTAAATTTTTAGTATATTCAGAATTAGCAACGATAGTTTCAACATTACCTAAAACCTCTAATACTCTTTTGTTAAGAGAGGTACCTTTCTCATGATTAATTTCTTTACCATGGATTAAACATATCTTTTTTTTATTAGTTTTAAGATGTTCTAAACTTTTCCAATGATCAGCAATAATACCATCAATTTTATTTTCTTTAATAAATTCATTAATTAATTGAGCTTTTCTGTATTTTCTAAGAAGTTTTATTCCTCCAACGCGCTCTATAGAAAAAGAAACTTGCTCATCAAATAATTTATGATTTTCATGATAATCTGCAAATAATTTTATCATGTAATGTTTTGAAAGTTCGTTAGCCAACCCCCACATTAAATTCTGCATACCCCCAACTTCTGGAGGAAATGTTTTTGTAACTATTAAGTACATTAATTATCTAACCATTTAATACCACAGCCAACACTTGGAATTTGCGTTTCAGGACCTTTGGTCGTTTCAGCTATATGTTTCATTGCTGTAAATAAATCACTATCACCAGCTCTTACTGGTTTTAAATTGTCTAATTCTCTTATTCGACCTCTGTATTGTAATTCTAAATTATTATTGTATCCAAAAAAATCAGGAGTGCATACTGCATCATAACTTTTTGCAACATTTTGAGTTTCATCAAATAGATAAGGGAAACTAAACTGATGCTTTTTTGCAAGCTCAATCATATTTTCAAAACTATCTTCAGGATAATTTACTGGATCATTTGCTGAAATAGCCACAGCTTTTACTCCAATTTTTTCTAAATTTTTACAATCTTCAACAATGTCTTTAATGACTGCTTTTACATAAGGACAGTGGTTACAAATAAACATAACCAAAGTTCCATTTGTCCCTTTAACGTCATTTAATTTAATAATTTCGTTATTAGTGGACTTTAATTCAAAGCTTTTAGCAGCTTGTCCGAAATCACATATTGGAGTTTTTAACGGCATGTTATATTAATATATAAGTTATGTTTTATGATTTGGAAGATAAAAAAGTTAAAAATTTAGGTGATAATTGGTCTGCATCTAACGCATCTATCATTGGTGATGTTACTTTAGAAAAAAATACCAGCATTTGGTTTAATGTTACCTTAAGAGGTGATGTTGAAAATATTCATGTAGGCGAAGGCTCAAATGTTCAAGATGGGAGTGTATTGCACACTGATCCAGGCTACCCATTAAAAATTGGTAAAAATGTAACTATTGGTCATTTAGTTATGCTTCATGGCTGCACAATTGATGACAATTCTTTAATTGGAATTGGTGCTGTAATTTTAAATGGAGCAAAGATTGGGAAAAATTGTATCATAGGGGCTAAAGCACTGATCACTGAAAATAAAATCATCCCTGATAATTCTCTAGTTGTTGGATCTCCTGGTAAAATTGTAAGACAAGTCTCAGGTGAAGAAGCAAAATCAATCACTGAAAATGCTATTCACTACCAGGATAACTGGAAAAAATATTCTAAATCAGTATTTTAAAACTGTAATGAGTAACTTTTCTAAAAAAGATTTAGATATATTTACAAATAAAATTTTAGAGGATTATGATAATAAAAATCCTAGTTCAATTTTTAAAGATAAAATCAAAATAACTAATGAAGATGCTCTAATTATTCAGTCAAACGTTGCGAGACTGAGAGTGAAGAGAGGAGATCAAATTATTGGTTATAAGATAGGCTGTGTTTCAAAAGATACTCAAAAAAAAATGGGGTTTACTCAACCAGCATATGGCTACCTTTGGAAAAGTGAATTATATGCTAGTGGCGTAAGATTAGTCAAAAAAGATTACACAAATCCTGCAATGGAAGCTGAATTTGGCATTATATTAAATCGTGATATCAAACTTGAGTTAGCATCTTTTGATTATATAATTCAGTCAATTGAAGGAATTTATCCCTTAATAGAAATTCACAACTTAGTCTTTCATGGAAACGAGCCATACGGTGCAGAACTACTTGCAAATAATGCGATACATGCCGGGGTGGTCATAGGACCAGAAACAAAACTATCAATAGAAAAAATTGAAACTGATCTTAAGCTTATTTATGATAATGAAATTATTGATACTTGGAATAACAAAGTATGGCCAGTTGATATGTTATCTGAATTAAATTGGTTAGTTAATGAGCAAGCTAAAAATAATAATTATCTAAAAAAAGGTGATTTAATTTTAACAGGTGCTTATGGTTTTCCTGTTCCAATAAATGATAAAAAATTAATTGAAGTTACATCATCTGCATTTGGAGATGTAAAAGCTAGTTTTTATTAAGGAATTAACCAAGTATCTTTGTTATTCTCTAAATCAAATCTAGCTCTACGGTGACCCTTAGCTGCTAAATAAAGCCACTCAATACTTTTAATTTTACATTGAATAACAGTAAAGTTTTTATATCCCACCTCACTTTGCTCCATTGTAAATTCAAAATTATCTAACTCAGGTTTTAACCCTGAAGTAGGGGTTTCAGATAATGTTCCTGGTCCGTTGTCTACTAAATAACACTTTCTACTCATATGACCTGTTTTTAACCAAGATTGTTTTGTAATATCATTTTCATGATTAACGGTGCATTCAACTTTAAGCCTAACTTGAATCTTTTCATCCTTGTCATAAAATAATATTGCCGCATTTTTATTTGCTTTTAATTTAGCAATTTTATCTGATCTGATATCACTATGATATTGTATTAAGCTACTTTCTCGATCTGATTTTCTAAGGACTACAATTCTTCCATCAAAGTCATCTTGGCCACCACAAATAAATACTGGAATTCTAAATTGAGAACCTCTATCTTTGATAGCATTATCTAGCATTGACCAGATCTTATTTTTGATCTCTTCAAAATCTTCGTAGTATGTTGGTTGCATTATAGATTATTTACTAAGTCTTCTAATCAAACTAGAAGTGTCCCAACGGTTTCCACCCATCTCTTGAACTTCGCCGTAATACTTATCAACAACCTCAGTTACAGGTAAGAGAGAGCCATTATTTTTAGCTTCATCCATTGCAATTTTTAGATCTTTTCTCATCCAATCAACTGCAAAACCAAATTCAAATTGATCATCAATCATCGTTTTGTACCTGTTTTCCATTTGCCAAGATTGAGCAGCACCTTTAGATATAACTTCAATTACATCTTGCATATTTAAACCAGCTTTTTTTCCAAAGTTAATCGCTTCTGATAAACCTTGAACTAGACCAGCGATACAAATTTGATTAACCATTTTTGCTAGTTGACCATTTCCTGCACCACCTAATAATTTCATCTTTTTGCTATAGCAATCAATTTTATCTTTAGCTTTATCAAAATCAGCTTGATCACCACCAATCATAACAGTTAGTGCACCATTTTCTGCACCAGCTTGACCACCTGATACTGGTGCATCTAATGATCCGAATCCATTTTTTTTTGCAAATTCATAAATCTCCCTTGCGATTGTTGCAGAAGCTGTAGTGTTATCAATATAGATAGCACCTTTTTTAATTGTTTTAAAAATACCATTATCACCAAAAGTTACTTCACGAAGATCGTTATCATTTCCAACGCATGTGAATATATACTCTGCACCTTCTGCTGCTTCTGCAGGAGTATTGGCTTTTGATCCTTTAAATTCTGCGACCCATTTATCTGCTTTTGAAGAAGTTCTATTATAAACAGTTACATTGTGACCAGCTTTTGATATATAACCAGCCATTGGATAACCCATGACACCAAGACCAATGAAAGCAACATTACAAGACATAAATTTTATTTCCTATGTTTAAAAGTTTGAATTTTAAAGTAATTTTATTTGGATTTATATTTACATTTTTTTCAAGTTTTGGACAGAGTTTTTTTCTTGGTTTATTCAATTCAAGCATAAGAGACGCACTTTATATCACGCACGGTCAATTTGGATCAATATATGCGTCTGCAACTTTATTAAGTAGTTTTATACTTGTTTGGATTGGAAAAAAAATTGATGACTTTAATATCTTAAAATTTGCATCTTATGTTATTGCTTTACTAGCCATTTCTTGTTTCTTATTTTCTAAAATTTCATCAGTCGTTTTCTTGTTTCTATCAATTTTCTTAATGAGATTATCAGGACAAGGACTAATGTCTCACACCGCAACTACAACAATATCAAGATTTTTTGAAAAAACTAGAGGACGAGCACTAAGTATAACTTGGCTTGGTTTATCTTTAGCCGAATTTATTCTACCATTATTGATTATCTTTCTATTAACTTTTGTTGATTGGAGAAATATTTGGATAGTTATTTCAATTTTTGTCATTGTAGTGTTGCCAATTATTACTTTTTCATTAGTAAAAAATATCAAGTTAGATTCAAGAGAAACTGTAAGTCTTAATGAGGTTAAGACAAAAGAAATTAAACAATGGAAAAGAAGTGAGGTATTAAAAGATTATAGATTTTATATTATTTGCATAACCATGTTAGCGATGCCTTCAATTGCAACAGGTACATTTGTTTATCAATCATTTATAGTGTCATCTAAAGGATGGGGACCCTATGTAATAGCTCAATCCTTTATGGTGTACTCTATTTTATCAGTGATCACTTTATTTTTGTCTGGGTTCTTGATTGATAAATTTACAAGTAGGAAGTTATTAATCTACATGAACATTCCATTATTATTTGCTACATTTGTACTTTATTATTTTAATTCACCATTTTCATCTTATGTCTTCCTAGGTTTAATCGGTATATCAAATGGCTTGGCTAACGTTTTGGGTTCTGCTACCTGGGCTGAAATTTATGGAGTTAAATATATCGGTTCTATTAAAGCACTAACAACAGCTTTCATGGTATTTTCAACGGCATTTGGAACAGCTCTATTTGGAATATTGATCGATAATAGTTTTTCGATTGAACAAATTGCCTTAGCTTCAGGCTCATACACATTAATTGCAATATTCCTTCTATTCTTAATAAAAAATAAGTTAAATCCACAATATTTGTAAAATTAACCTTGATTTTTTTTAACCACCGTATAGATACTGCGCATGGCTAGAGTTACGGTAGAAGATTGCATAGATAAAGTAGATAGTCCTTACGAATTAGTATTGGTTGCTAAAGAAAGAGCAGTTCAATTAAATTCAGGTCTAGAACCTACCCTTGATAGAGATAATGACAAAAATACGGTTATATCTTTAAGAGAAATTGCAGCAGACACTATTAAAGTTTCAGACTTAACAGACAGTGCTATTCATAAACTTAGAAAACACGTTGAACAAGTTGACGATGGTACTGAGGATGATGAAGTTGTAGGTGATGATTTTGAAAGCATGTATAAAGGTGAAATTTCTAAAAGTGGAACACCTATTTTACCATCTAAAAGAGCTAGAAAAATTCCAGAAAAAATTCAAGTTGCACCAGAAGATTTAGAAGAATTGACTGCAAAAGCAGAACCAGAAGTAGACGTTGATTCTGAGTTAGAAGTTACTAGTGAAGAAACTGAAGTTTCTTTAGATCAAATAGCTGAGACAGAAACTGCTGAGGATAGTTCGGAAGAAACTGAACCAAACAGTTAATTATTAAATTCCTTTAAGATTTTTTCCCTGTGTTCATCTAAGTCTGGAATATCACCACGCGTTGTTTCATCCTTATAATTAGACATTTTAATTGGATTGCCTGCTAATTTGAAATCTCCAATTACTTTGTGATGTGCTTTAACAATCATGTTTCTTGCTTGAACCTGAGGGTTTTCAACAGCTTCTTTTATATTAAATATTGGACCACATGGAATTTTTTCTTTTTCCATTTCACTTACCCACTCATCAGTATTCTTAACAATAAGCTTATCTTCAAGTATTCTTTTAAGATCATTCATATTTTCCGATCGTAATGAATTTGTATCAAATTTTGGGTCTTTAGAAATTTCAGGAATATTTAAAACATTACAAAGTTTTTCAAATAGTTTTTCATTACCAGCTGCTATAATGATGTGACTATCTTTTGTTTTAAAAGCTTCAAATGGAGCAATAGATGGGTGACGAGATCCCATTGGTTTTGGTATTTCATTTTTAGCGAGGTACCTTGCAATAGCATTTTCTAAAATGGCAATCTGGCAGTCAAGCATTGAAACATCAATAAAAGTTCCTTTGCCAGTTTTTTCTCTATCATAAAGTGCTGCATTAATTCCAACGGTAGTAAATAATCCTGCAGTAATATCTCCAATAGATGTACCGACTCTTGTTGGTTCAGAATTTGGCTGACCAGTAACACTCATTAAACCACCCATACCTTGAACGACCATATCATAAGCAGGTAATTCTTTTAATGGACCAGTTTGTCCAAAGCCTGATGCTGATGCATAAATTAATCTAGGATATTTTTTACAAACGTCTTTCCAGCCATAACCCCACTTCTCCAATGTGCCTGGTTTAAAATTCTCAACTAAGATATCTGCTTTAGCTAGAATTTTATCGAATATTTTTTGGTCATCAATATTTTTTAAATTTAGAGCAATGCTTTCTTTACCTCTATTTAGTGACATGAAATAAGCAGAATAATCTTTAATAAAAGGTCCAAATTTTCTAGAGTCGTCTCCAACTTCTGGTGCTTCCACCTTTATCACGCGTGCTCCTAGATCAGAGAGCATCATGGTGCAATAAGGACCAACTAATACTCTAGTTAGATCAAGAACTAATAGATTTTTTAAAGGACCATCCATATATTGTATAGTTAGGTATTTGTGTAGTATTGACTCTTATCAAGAACTTTAATTATATGCATCATTAAAATAACTAATGAGAGGAATAATAATGTTTAAAAAAATATCTTTATATTTTACAGTATTAGTTTTAGTTTTATCAACAGTTGGTTCTGCTTATGCGGTAACGTTAAAAGCAAGTCACCAATGGCCTGGTACACCTAGAGCTGATGGATCTTTTGACCCACGTCATGAAATGGTACAAATTATTGCTGACGAAGTAAAAAAAGCTAATGTTGACATCGATATTAGAATTTACCCAGCAAAATCTTTATACAAACCTAAAGAACAATGGAAACCAATGACTACTGGTCAATTAGATATATCTGCTTTTCCTTTGGGTTACGCATCAAAGTTTCACCCAGAGTTTAGTGCAACTTTAATGCCAGGAACAGTTAAAAACCATGATCACGCTTTAAGATTTAATAAATCTCCAATGATGACAGAGATTAAAAAAATTATTAATGATGCAGGTGTAGTTGTTTTATCTGATGCTTGGTTAGGTGGTGGTTTTGTTTCAAAAACAAAATGTATTAGAAAACCTAGTGATGCAAAAGGTCAAGTAATGAGAGCAGCTGGAAAAGCATTTAACCAAATGCTTGAAGGTGCAGGAGCTGGTATTCAAAGTATGCCATCTTCAGAAATTTATACTGGTCTACAAACAGGTGTATTAACTGGTGCAAATACTAGTTCAGGAAGTTTTGTAAGTTACAAAATTTATGAACAAGTAAAATGTGCAACACCTCCAGGAAAATTTGGTCTATGGTTTATGTATGAGCCGATCCTAATGTCTAAGAAATCTTTTGATGCTTTAAGTTCTAAGCAACAAAAAGCTCTTATGAAAGCTGGAAAAGTAGCTGAAAAATATATGACAGCACAAGTAGCTAATCTTGATAAGACATTTGAGGATGCTTATAGAGATGCTGGTGTTGAGCTAGTATATATGACAGCTGCAGATCACGCTGAATGGATCGAGATTGCAAAAAAAACTGCTCACAAAGCATTTGCAGAGCAAGTACCAGGTGGTGCTAAGCTTATGGAAATGGCTTTAGCAGTTAAATAAAATAATATATAAGAAACCCCTATTTGTGAAAATGAATAGGGGTTTTTTTTATGAAAAAAAAATATTTAAAATTTTGTAATTATACCTCCCAAGCTTGTGGAGCTTTTGCTGTAGGGGCTTTGATTTTATCAATTTTAGTAATTGTTGAGCTTGTTTTTGAAAGATATTTTTTTCAACGGGCTATTACATGGCAAACTGAATTAGTGACTATACTGCTTGTTGCATCTACTTTTATTGGTAGTGCTTATGTTTTAAGTGAAAAAGCCCATGTAAGCATGGAATGGATATATGATTTTATGTCTAAAAAAAATATTATTAAGCTTAAAATTTTTACTTCATTATTAAGCTTATGTTTTTTCTTAATTCTATTTTATTTTGGTTTTTTGATGGTTGAAGAAGCATTTACCAAGAATTATACAACAGGAACTATTTGGGACCCACCATTATGGGTACCATATTCTTCTATGCTAATTGGTTCTATTTTAATGATACTTCAGTATATTGCTGAAATAATTAAACTTTATGATGAGGGGGATTTTAAATAATGGACCCACTTACAATTGCTATAATAGTTGCAGTTTTTACTTTAATAGTTTTATTTTCAGGTATTCCAATAGCCTTTGGTTTAAGTTTTGTCTCGATAACATTATTAGTGACTTTTGAGGGACTGCAAATGTTAGATGTCTTTGCGGAAACATTTTATGCAGGCTTAAATTCTTTTGTACTATTATCAATTCCAATGTTCATACTTATGGGTATGGCAGTTGCTCATTCACCTGCAGGAAAAGATTTATACACTGGCCTTGATAGATGGCTTTGGAGAGTACCGGGTGGTTTAGTTATTTCTAATATTGGCGCATGTTCAATATTTGCTGCTTTAAGTGGGTCAAGTCCAGCAACATGTGCTGCAATTGGTACTATGGGAATTCCTGAAATGAGAAAAAGAGGTTACTCTGATCAAATTGCTACAGGAACAATTGCTGCTGGAGGAACTTTAGGAGTTTTAATTCCACCAAGTATAGTTTTAATCGTATATGGAATGGCAACAGGAACTTCTATTGGAAGATTATTTCTTTCCGGAGTTGTTCCAGGTTTTATGTTAGCAAGTCTTTTTGCAATTTGGGCATTAATACACAGTTATTTTATTGATAAAAATGCAGCTAAATTATTAAGAAATAGAAAACCACCAACACTAAAAGAAAAACTAGAAGTTCTTCCTAGAATTTTTCCGTTTTTGGCAATCATACTCGGCGTTTTGTATGTCTTGTATGGAGGAGTTGCGACACCATCAGAAGCCTCAGGTGTTGGAGCATTTTTAGTTTTTATAATGATAGCTGTTGTTTATAAAATTTATCAGCCTAAGAAAATTTGGAATATCGTTAAAATTTCGATGAAAGAAAGTGTAATGATAATGTTTATTATTGCAGCATCCTACCTTTTTGCATTCACCTTATCTCAATTATACGTAACCCAGTCACTTGCTCAAAGCATGATTGAACTAAGTAGCAATAAATGGATAATTTTTTTATTAGTAAATATTTTTCTTTTAGTTGCTGGCTTCTTTTTACCACCAGTAGCTGTTATTGTAATGACTTCAGCTATATTGTTACCTGTTATAACTACGTTAGGTTTTGATCCATATTGGTTTGCGATTGTATTTACAATAAATATGGAAATAGGCTTAATCACACCACCAGTTGGATTAAATCTTTACATAATTAAAGGCATAACACCAGACGTAAGCTTATCCACAATCTTAAGAGGATCTTTTCCATTTATGATGATGATGGTTTTATCCATACTTATATTATGTATCTTTCCTGAGATAGTATCTTGGTTACCTGATAAACTAATGGGCAAACCCCTTGGATATTAAAAAAGAAATAAATAGAAAAATTTCAGTAGCACCCATGATGGATTGTACTGATCGTCATGATCGTTACTTTCTTAGGTTGATGAGTAAGAACGTTATGCTGTACTCAGAAATGGTTGCAACAAAATCTGCAATTCATGGAGATCAAAAAAAAATTCTATCTTATAGTCCAGAAGAAAAACCTCTAGCATTACAAGTTGGTGGATCTGATAAAAAAGAGTTAGCAGAAGTTGCAAAGATTGCAGAGGACATGGGCTATGATGAAATTAATATAAATCTAGGTTGCCCCAGCAAAAAAGTTCAAAAGAATATGTTTGGTGCTTGCTTGATGAGAGAACCTGATCTTGTTGCAGAATGTATCGATTCAATGGTTAATGCTTGTAAAATTCCAGTTACTGCAAAAACTAGAATTGGATTTGATGATACTGAAGAATTTGATTATTTAAATAATTTTATACTAAAGATGAAAGGTGTTGGTTGTGGTACTTTTATATTACATGCCAGAAAGGCTATTTTAACTGGAATGTCACCTAAGCAAAATTTAAATATTCCAAAACTGAACTATGGAATGGTCTATAAAGTTAAAGAAGAAAATCCAGATTTAGAAATTATTATTAATGGAGGTATTTCAAAAATTGATGAAATTAAAAACCATTTAACTTTATGTGATGGAGTTATGATTGGTAGATCCATATATCAAAATCCTTATTCGTTAGTTGAAATTGAAAATGAAATTTTTGGAACAAAAGAAAGACCTACAAGAGAAGAAATTGCTGAGAAACTACTAGAGTACCTTGAGAAAGAAGTTAAGCTTGGCACAAAAGTAAATCATATTATGAGACACACAGTTGGATTATATCATGGTCAAATTGGTTCAAAAGATTGGAAAAGATATTTAAGTGATAATATGATGGCAAGAGATTCAGATTTTCAAAAATCAAAACATATAATGACAATTGTACAAAATAATGAGAAAGCTAATCAAGTTAGCTCATAATGGAAAACTTGAACTACGGTGAAATAATTAACCTGCTAGCGGTCCTTGCAATATCTGCTGCTGTAGCAGGTTTCATGGCTGGATTACTTGGTGTTGGAGGTGGAATTATAATGGTTCCAGCTTTATATTATGCTTTTACGGTATTAGATTTTGAATTAGCAACTAGAATGCATTTATCAGTAGGAACTTCTTTAGCAATTATTATCCCAACTTCAATAATTTCGACCAAGACTCATATGGAATATGATGCGGTGGATTTCAAAATGGTAAAATCCTTTGGTATATTTATCTTATTGGGAGTTATAGTGGGGACTTTTTTAGCAGTAAATCTAAAGACACCAACTCTAGTATTATTCTTTTCAATATTTGCTTTTATGGTAGGTTTATTTTTTATTTTCCTTAGAGAAAAACTTGTGGAAAATCCTAAAACAATTTCTAACATTGTTAAAAACATTTCAGGTATTGTGATTGGTTTTATTTCAGTGCCTCTAGGTATTGGTGGTGGATCTTTAATGGTACCATTTATGAGAACTTTTGGTTATGACATAAGAAAATCGATTGGCACAGCTGCAGCAGTTGGTTTTTTGATTTCACTTAGTGGAACGATCACAATGATTATGGGTGGAAAGATAATTGATAATATCAATACTCCTTTTAGTGTGGGTTATATAAATCTATTAGGGTTTGCAGTATTTGTTCCAGTTACAATGATTATGGCCAGGTTGGGAGCAAAAGCTGTTTATAAAATAGATAAAAAACTATTAAGTAAAATATTTGGCACTTTTTTACTCATAGTATCCATAAGATCTTTCGTTGAATATTTAAATATTATATAATTAATTATGTTTAATTTTAAAGAGATAATTTCATCCATTGCTGACGCAGGTCAAAAACTTTTTAGTAAAAAAAATATTAAAAAAAATGACTTAGAATCTATTATATCATTATGTGATGATTTAATTTCACATAAAGGGGCAGCATTCGGTATTACTGTAGCTAGAGATATTACTGAATTATATCAATCTTTATCTCCAGAAAATAAATTATTATTTTTTAAAAAAATTAATGATAAATATAAGCCCAGCTTTACAAAAGTTAACGAAGCAATTGAAAATTATACGAAATCTCAAAATGAAAAAACTTTGTCTGATTTATTTAAAATTTCTGAAGGTAAGAGAAGAGAACTTTTTAGAAGAATGAATATGGCACCAAATGGAACTGCGAGTATAGTTGCGTTAAGAGAAGATTTAATAAGAGTATTAAAAGACAATAAAGAACTTTCAAGATTAGATAATGATCTTAGACATTTATTTAGAGCTTGGTTTAATCCAGGATTTCTTAAACTTGTTAAAATCACATGGGATACAAAAGCTGCAGTTTTAGAAAAAATAATTAAATACGAAAGAGTTCATCAAATAAAAGATATGAACGAACTTAAAAGAAGGTTAGGTAAAGATAGAAGGTTTTTCTCTTACTTTCATCCAGCCCTTGAAGATGAGCCTATTATTTTTGTTCAAGTAGCCCTTACAAAAGGTCTCGGTAAATCTATTCAAGAATTAATGAAGCCGACAAATAATGAAGAAAAATTTTATGATACAGCTACTTTTTATTCAATTAGTAACTGTCAAGAAGGTTTATCAAGAGTAACCTTGGGTAATTTTTTAATAAAGAGAGTGGTTTATGAAATACAAGAAGAACTACCTCATATTAAAAACTTTGGTACCTTATCACCTATACCAGGGTTTGCTGATTGGTTTACTTATTTAGAGGAAAGTAAGATTAAAAATATTTTAGGTGATCTAAAAGATCAAGATGCTATCTTTTTAAAATCTCAAGACTTAAAATTAGGTGACAGTAGAATTGTAAGAAATAAAGAAGCTATAATAAAATTAGTAGCTCATTATATTGTTAATGAAAAAAATGAAAAAGGATTACCAGTGAATGATGTTAGTAGATTTCATTTAGGCAATGGAGCAATTGTTGATGATATAGTTGTTAATGCAAATATTTCAGAAACTGGCTTTAAGAGATCTTACGGTGTGATGGTTAACTATCTTTATGAACTTAAAAATATAGAAAAAAATCATGAAGAATACATGAACAATAACAAAGTAATCGTCTCTGATAAAATAAAGAAATATTTATAAATATATTCTTTCTAATTTAATTAAGACCCCACTTAACTTTATTCCAGATCCTTTCATGAAAATAATAAAAAAAGAGAGGAATTATAGAGCCTAACCCTAATATTCCAGCACCCTTAAAGCTACCAGTAAAAATATACCCAAATATTACCCAGTAGATAAAAATAAAAAGTCTCCATGAAAATGTTTTAGCAACGGAACGTATTTGTTTATCTGCCATAATGGAATTAGCCTATAATAATTTTTGCTTATAGAACATATTTATATTAATATTTAACTATGACTAATAAAGTAAGTAAAGATTTTCTAAAAGATTCTCACTTAATAACTGATTTAAAAATGTGTAGTATTCGTTTAATTGATAATGCTAAATTTCCTTGGATCATTTTAATTCCTAAGAGAAAAAATATAGCCGATATCTCAGAACTCAACTCCAAAGATCAAATGTTACTTATGAAAGAAATTGTTCATTGTAGTAAGTTAATGAAGAAAATATTTAAAACAAAAAAACTTAATGTTGAAAAAATTGGAAATATTGTTCCTCAATTACACATTCACATAATAGCACGTTATAAAAAAGATATTACGTGGCCACTATCTGTTTGGGTTACTAAAGGGAAACCTTATTCAAAAGAATCTTTAAAAAAAAATGTTGATGTGTTAAAAAAATTTTTTAAAATTTAGGGTCGGGGTGGTTTCAGTCTCCCTACGCCACCCTTGTATTACTTGTATGTGATTCTCTTTGAATAGTTGTACACTTAATAATTGAAAGTAGACTTTATCAACTACTTGCTTTATTAGATTGCTAAGCATCCTTTAATATTAACAAATATAGTAAAATACTTGAAAAAAATAAAACCTCATTCACAAATTGCATCAAAAGCAATTTTAGGCATTGTAAAGTCTTTTAGATTTAATTCGCAAAATTATATTCCAAGGGAAGGATTATCTTTCTCTCTTTTTAGAATTGAAATTTTGTCTGGATTAACAGTAGCTTTAGCTTTGGTTCCGGAAGCTATTGCATTTGCTTTCGTTGCTGGTGTTGCGCCTTTATCTGGCCTTTATGCAGCTTTTATAGTGGGTTTAATTACAGCCTTGGTGGGAGGTAGACCTGGAATGATTTCAGGGGCGACAGGTGCTTTAGCTGTTGTAATGGTTGCGCTTGTTATTGATCATGGAGCTCAATATTTATTTGCAACTGTAGTTTTGATGGGAATATTACAATTAATTGCTGGTATATTTAAACTTGGTAAATTTATTAGGATGGTCCCAGAGCCTGTGATGCTTGGCTTTGTAAATGGATTGGCAATAGTAATTGGTATATCTCAGCTTAGTCAGTTTAAAACAGTAAATGCTTTTGGAGAGTCAGCTTGGATTACAGGTAACACATTACTCTATTCTATTATATTTGTTGGATTTACAATGTTTATTATTTGGTTTTTGCCAAAAATTACAAAATTATTACCCTCTACATTAGTAGCTATTTTATTTACAACTATTTTAGCTTTAACCTTAGAAATCGACATACCTAATGTTGGTGATCTTGCTAGTGTTAAGGGTGGGCTTCCAGATTTTTCTATTCCAAGTGTTCCTTTTAATATTGATACATTGAAGATTATTTTTCCTTATGCATTCATTTTAGCCTCAATAGGATTAATAGAAAGTTTGTTAACTTTAAATTTGGTGGGAGAAATAACAAACAAAAGAGGTGGGGCTAGCCAGGAATGTTTAGCGCAAGGATTAGCCAATACCGTTACAGGTTTTTTTGGGGGAATGGGTGGTTGTGCAATGATTGGACAGTCTATGATTAATGTGAGGTCGGGTGGTAGAACACGAATAGCAGGTATATCCGCTGCATTATTTTTGTTAATCTTTATTTTATACACATCATCTTATATTGAAATGATACCTATTGCTGCTCTAGTAGGTGTCATGTTTATGGTTGTGATAGGAACATTTGCCTGGAATTCTTTAAAAATTTTATTTTTTGTACCAAAAAGTGATGCTTTAGTGACAATACTTGTAACTGTCGTAACAGTTTTAGAAGATTTAGCAGTTGCAGTAATAGTAGGGGTAATTGTTTCTGCGTTAGTTTTTGCGTGGAAATCAGCATCAAAAATTAGAGCAACAGAGAGGCCATCTAAAACAGAAAAGGGTGCAAAAGTTTATGAAATAGAAGGACCACTTTTTTTTAGTTCAACAAATAGTTTTCTTGAACTTTTTAATCCATCTGAAGATCCAAATATAATTATTATTGATTTTGTAAGATCTAAAGTAATTGATCAATCTGCCTTAAAGGCAATTGAAGATATTGCTGACAAATATAATGGCTATGGAAAAAAAGTTAAACTTAGGCATTTAACTCGTGATTGTCATAAATTATTAAGTAAAGCAGGACAGCTTGTAGTAGATAGTGATGATGATCCAGATTATGGTGTTGCAGTTGATTATGATGTTAAATTAGGTATTTTTGGAAAATAATATGAATAAAGAGATAAAAGCCGATGACGTTATTTTCAATTTTTTTAAACAGATCTGTGATGAGAAAGATGAAGCTAAGTGTGTTGAACTTGGTAATAGTTGGATTAATGCAATGAAAACTAATCTTACTAATATGGAAAAAAACTTAGATGAAGCTGACAAAGCTAAACATCAAGAAAATATTGATAGTAATATGAACCACCTTAATAATCTTAAGGATAAATCAGCTGAGGAATGGCGTGAATATGCAACTCAGTGTATGGTGGAGATCCTTGATCACAAAAGTAAATCTTGAATTTTTTTAAAAAATTATTTTCTAGTAGTAATTTAGTATTACAAATTGATGATGGAGGACGAGCTGCAGCAGGCTACAAAGGTAAAGCTGGAGACTGTGTAGTTAGATCTATCGCAATAGTATCAGGTCTTTCTTATCAAAAAATTTATGATGACCTTTATAAAGCAAATGAAGAGTTTAGAACTTCATCTAGAACTAAACTTGCAAGAAATTTAAAGAAAAAAAATGACAGTCCAAGATCAGGCACACATAGAGTAATTGTCAGAAAATACCTGGAAAAATTAGGATGGAGATGGACGCCAACAATGTTTATTGGTCAAGGATGCAAAGTTCATTTAAAAAAAGATGAACTCCCAGCTGGAACTTTAATTGTATCTTGTTCAAAACATATAACAGTTGTAAAAGATGGTGTTCTTCATGATACATATGATTGTTCTAGACGTGGAACACGATGTGTTTATGGGTACTGGACCAAACCTAATTAACCTTATTATGAAAAAACGGTTATTGAACTGTACAGATTGTGGAGATGACACATCTATCTTATCACAAGTTAGCTCAGGTCCTGAATTAATATTATTATGTAGTGATTGTTACAATCTTAAATATTCTAAAGAGGTACAAAATGAAATTTATTATGAAGAAAAAGAAAAAGAAAAAAACTAAAAAAGAACAAGCTGAAAAAAAAGAAACAAACTTTTACAATCTTGGAAAATGTAATTATTTCATCTTTAAATTTCTTTGCACTCGTTTTCGTTTATAACTCCTATTTATCAGTAAAATAAAGACCTATGATACATCTATAATATTGTGTTAGGATAAAATTAAATGAAAAAGTTTTTAGTCATTTTTATTTTGTGTTTTACGATTTCAGGTCAAGTTATTGCTGGTTGTGATGACGCTCCAACAGATGGTGTAGATTATTCAAATTGTCAATTTTCAGAAGGTCAGGATTTGAGTAGGGCTTATATTCCAAATTCAAATTTATCGTTTATAAGTTTTATTCAAGTTACATTTGATAAAAGTGTATTAATGAATTCTACATTAGCAAATGGTAATTTTATAGAGTCTTCATTTGTTAGAGCAAATTTATATGAATCAAATCTTGAAGGTGGCATTTTTGAAAAAGCTAATTTTTCAAGTGCTAATTTAACTAGAGTAAATTTTAATGGAGCATCACTAATTGAAGCAAATTTTACTAATAGCAACCTTTTTGAAGCAGATTTAACAGGTGCTAATATTTTAAATACTAATTTTGAAGGTGCTAATTTAAATAATGCAACTTGGATTAATGGTGTTAAATGTGCTTTAGGATCAATTGGCAAATGTGTAAAATAAAAATATTTTCAAGCACTATAATCTTATAAAATGAATTTAGTTAATGACAAAAATTGTGGTTGGATAACTGATCTTAGTCAAAGAGTTAATATAAAAACTTTAAATGAAGATAAATTTTGTGATTGGTTAATTATTGGTGCGGGTTATACAGGCTTATCTGCTGCAAGAAAGCTATCACAAATAAACCCTAATAAAAAAATTATTATTGTTGATGCACAATTAGCCGGAGAAGGTGCCAGTGGAAGAAATTCAGGATATTTAGTTGATTCAACACTTAATGATGGTTTTACTTCAAATAAAAAATTAATAAATTATAAAAAAAAGACTGATATTTATAAATTAGGAATTGAAACTGTAAAAAAATTTATTAAAGAATATCAAGTAGAGTGTGACTGGAATGAAGCAGGTAAATATTTTGCTTCATCAAAGAAAAAAGATCAAAATATATTAATTAATTTTGGTAAAACACTTTCTAAACTAGGTTTTGAATATGATTTATTTAATAGAGAAAAATTATATAAAAAATTAGGCACAGGTTTTTATAATTTAGCGCTCTATACGAAAGGTGGAATTTTGCTACACCCAGGAAAATTAGCAAGAGCTATGATCGATACGTTACCAGACAATGTTGAATTATTAGAAAAATCACAATTGCTTAAATGGAATAAATATAAAGATATAATAAATTGTAAATTTAAGAATAATAATATAAGTGCAAAAAAAATTATTTTTTGCACTAATGGATTTTTAAAATCATTAGGTATTAAAACTCACTATAGTTTTCCATTAACTTTAACAGCAAGTATGACCAGAAAGTTAACAATTAATGAGTTTAAATCAATAGGAGAGCCAAAAGAGTGGGGAGTTCTACCTGTTCGGCCTATGGGCGCAACCATAAGAATGACAAAAGATAAAAGAATTTTAATTAGAAATACAGCTGAGGTACACTGTCCATTTAAAATGAAGGAAAGTGAGTTAAAAAAAAGAACTTTAAATCAAATGATTGGGATAAAAAAAAGGTTTCCAGATCTCCCATCTAATATAATTGAGTCTAGTTGGTCAGGAGTAGTTTCTAGAACACGAAATAGTTCACAACTTTTTGAAAAAATAGATAATAATATTTTTGTAGCAGGCTGTTATAATGGTTCAGGTATTGGTGTTGGAACTTTATTTGGTGAACAGATTGCAATTAAAGCAAGTAATGAATACACTAAAGAAATTGAAAAAATAGAGGCTAGAAACAAACCCACTTGGTTACCGCCTCAACCCTTTTTAAATTTGGGTGTTAAAACAAGGTTAATATACGAGAGATTTAGAGCTAAATCTGAAATTTAAAATATTTTTTGAAATAAACTTGAAAAAAGCTATTTAACTGATTTGATTTTTTTGATTAATTACTAATACCGCACCAATTATTAAAATTGGTAACCCTATAATTAAATCTCTTTGCCACTCCAAATTTTCAAATACTGTAGAAATCAACAAAGCAAGTACTGGCATAACAACACCAACATAGCCAGCTCTTCCAGGTCCAACTTTTTCAATTAATTTTAAGTAAAAAATAAAAGCAAATATTGAGCCAATAATTGAAAGATAAGCAAGAGAAGCAATATAGGCAAAACTATATTCGAAAAGTAATTCAGCGCCTCTTATTTTTGCAATTAAAAAAGTTATAAGTGACCCATAAAGCATTGCATAAGCCAGAGTTTCTATCAATGGAAATTCATTATTTAAGTTCCTTTGATAAACCATATTGCCAGTCGAAGCAGAAAACGTTCCAAATAAAGCTAGGAGCAAACCGATATGAGCTCCATTAGTTAAGCTAAAATTAAAAATTTCATTATTAAAAATAATTATAATTCCAGCCATACCAATTGTTGCGCCAATCAAAGTTTGTAAAGAAGGTCTTTTTTTAAAATAGAAAGTTTCACCTAAAATATTCATTATGACAACAGTTGAAAAAACAACCGCAGGAAATGCACTTATTAAATAAGTATTAGATAAATAAAAAAAAACGTAATTTATTGAATAAAGACAAGTTCCAAAAAATAAAAACCAAATATGATGATTAATAGAAAATTTTAAATTCTTATTTTTAATAAATAAATAAAAAAAAATTAAAATAGATGCAACAAGAAATCTATAAAATACAGATACTAAAGGATCAACATAACCTAATTGAAATTTAATAACATACCATGTAGGAGACCAGCAAAAAAGTGTAATTCCAAATAATACAAGGTTATTCATTAAATTTAAATTAAAAATTAATGAATGATAGTCTTGGCTGATCCTAAATTAGTTATCTTTCCAATATAAAGTCCTTTTCCTAAGATTGGAACAACGCCTACAGTAGAGCCTGTAAAGACATAGAAATTTTTATTTAGATTGATTTTATCTTTTTTAATTTGGTTAAGTACAAACCTAAGTGAGTTTAAAGGGTTTATGTAAACAGAACTGGTATTACCAACAACTTTTTGACCAATTTTTTTATTGGTAATCTTTGTCTTTAAATTACCAATATTAATTTTTCTATATTTTTGTTTTTTTCCTATAAGAAATTTAACATTAGCTCCAAAGTCACTACACAAATCACCAAAACTTGTTATCCCTTTTTTTCTTTGTCTATAACCAACAATTTCAATACAAGGTGCCATATGTGATATATATTTGGTCAAATTCTTTAAATTAATTAAGCCTTTTGATTTGAAGAACTCTTTTTTAATAAGGTAACAAACTTCAAGTTCAATACCTAAAGTGGATTTGTTAATCTTTACTTTTTGACCACTTTTTATGAAATTTTTTTTAAAAATGGATGCATAGAAGGGCTTTTTTTCCTTGAGCTTTTTCATTACAGGTATTCCAGTTCCTGCTGCTTTAAAACCAATTATAGGGTCAGCAATTTTACTTTCACAGAGCTTTCTTAGTTTTTCAGCTTCACTTAATTTTTTTGTAAATTTCAAAGGAAGTGGGGCAATTATTTTATTATTAACAAACGCGTTAACTAGTTTATCTGCTGTTTTTTCTAATAAGGTTTTTTTCATTATTGGATGTTTAATATAGTTGCAGGATCTAGTCTAGTACCAAACCAATTAAGCCTAACGTCTAGATGAGGTCCGGTTGACCTACCTGTTGATCCAACTGTAGCAATGATATCTCCTTTTTTTACATGATCTCCTACATTTACAAAAATTTTATCCATATGCATGTATAATGTTGAAATTCCATGACCATGATCAAAAATTAAGGTAGCGCCAGTATAAAACAAATCTTTCTCAGCCAAAGTCACAATTCCATTATTCATTGCCTTAATGGGAGTACCTTTTTTTTGAGCAAAATCTAAGCCGTAGTGTGGCCACTTGGGTATACCATTTAAAATTCTTTGACTGCCATAAATACCTGTAATTATTGCATCATCGACGGGAATGATAAATTTTTCTTTAAAAAACTGCAAGTCACTTTCAATTTCTCTTGCATCAGCTATTAGTTTATTTTCTCTTTTTATTCTTACATAAAACTCTTCAGGCGGTGTAACTTTTTTTTTAGGTAGACCTTCAATTTTTTGAATATTATATTTTCTCTTTTTAATTTTTTTTATAATTTTGTTATTATTTTCTGTAATTACAATGTCAGATTTTCTATCTTTTTCAATTCCAAATGCAAAATAACCATCCTCAGAAACTTTTATTTTTTTCTTATCTATTATGATTTTTGTTCCAGGCTCTGTTTTGCCAATAATAAAATGACCTTGAATAAATTTACCTTTAAACTCTATTGCATGAACATGTGTTGAAAAAAAAAATACTACTAATAATAGTAATTTATATATTACTTTGCTGTCCATCCGCCATCTACTAGAATTGACGTAGCTGTAACCATTGACGACGCTGACGAAGCTAAAAAACAAACACTTGTTGCCACATCACTTTCAGTGGCTAATTTTCCCATTGGAATGTTTGATAAAGCTAATTTTTTAAATTTTTTGTTTTTAAAAAACTTTTTAACCATTGGTGTTGCAACAAATGTTGGGGCTACAGTATTCACTCTTATATTATATTTTGCTAGCTCTACACCCATCCCTTTGGTTAAACCTTCTATGCCAAATTTTGTCATATTATAAACATTTCTACCTGCCATTCCAACATGACCAAGTTGGGAAGACATATTAATTATAGATCCACCCTTTTTTTTGTTTTTTAACATTTTCTTTACCACTAATTGAGCAACATTAAATGCAGCTTTTAGATTTAGATCTACTAGATAATTCATATTTTCTTGTTTAATTTTTTCAAATGGCTCAGGGATATTTGTCCCAGCATTATTTACTAAAATATCTATAAGCTTAATATTATCTAATTTTGTTTTTAATTCTTCAAAGTTCATTACATCACAATTAACTTTGATAACTTTGCCTTTTATCTTTTTTATTTCTTTTTCAAGTTTATCAAGATCTGATTGAGTTCTACTTAATGCAATGATTGTAGCTCCAGCTTCAGCAAGAGCAATAGAGCAGGCTCTCCCTAATCCTTTGCCAGCACCTGTAACTAATGCATATTTATTTTTAAGATTTATTTTTTGTAAGTACATTTAAATAAATAATTTTAAATCAGTATAGATTAATTCAATTGCAACAATCAGTATAGCAATTAAACCAATCCAAGCTATCCATTTATATTCATTAATCCATCTTGATATTACAGTGGCAGCTGTTGCCATGAGAATTATAGATAAAGCTAAACCAAATATTAGCAATACATAGTGATCACCAGCAGCACCAGCCACACCCAAAACATTATCTAAACTCATTGTAAAATCAGCAAGTAAAACTGTCCATATAGCTTTCATGAAACTTGAGTTATCTACTTTAATATTTTCATCACCTAACTGACCTTTGATCACATCTGTGTAGAGTTTGTAGACAATATAAAGAAGAAGTAATCCACCTATCAGTCTTAATCCTGTTATTTGCAATAAATAGGCAGTTAACATGGTTAAAATAATTCTTAAAATTACTGCACCACCAATTCCCCAAAAAATTATTTTTTTTCTTTGCTCAACTGGAAATTTTGATGCAACCATTCCAATTATAATTGCGTTATCACCAGCTAGGACTAGATCAATAAAAATAATCTGACTTAATATAACGAGCTGTTCAGCTCCAAATAATTCTGAAAACATTAACTGTTTAATATCATATCTGCACCTTTTTCTGCAATCATTATTGTTGGTGCATTTGTATTTCCTGATGTGATGCTAGGCATAATAGAAGCATCAATTACTCTTAAATTTTTAATACCTCTAACTTTTAATTTTTCATCAACTACAGCCATATCGTCTTGACCCATTTTACAAGTTCCAACTGGGTGAAAAATAGTTTGTGCATAGTTTGATGCTTCTTTAACTAGTTCTTCATCATCATTAATCTTTATTCCTGGCCTGTACTCTTCTGGTTTATATTTTTTAAATGTTTCTGATTCTAATATAATCTTTCTTGTCAGCTTAAGCCCTTTAGCTGCAACCATTCTATCCTGATCAGTTGATAAATAATTTTGTTTAATTTTTGCATAAGTTCTTGAATCTTTGTCGACTATACTTACGTGCCCTCTACTTGTGGGTCTAATATTTGAAACAGTAGGGGTAAATGCATGAAAATTATGATTTTTAGTTGCACCTAAGGTATCCATACTCATTGGTTGAACATGCCATTGTAAATCAGGAAGTTCTAAAGAAGGATCACTTTTAGCAAACATACAAAGTTGGCTAGCACCCATTGTCATTGGACCACTCCGATTAAATACATATTCTAACCCAATCATTAACTTACCAAACAAACTGTTAATTTTCTTATTAAGTGATTTAAGACCATGTATTTTATAAATTGGTCTCAACATTAAATGATCATGAAGATTTTCACCAACTCCATTTAGATCTTGAACCAAATCAATACCTAGATTTTTGAGTTTATCTGGATTACCAATTCCTGATACTTGTAAAATTTGAGGTGAACCAATTGCTCCAGAAGATACAATGATCTCTCTATTTGCTTTTACTTTTTTAAGTTCATCACCATGCCAAAATTCAACTTCTTCAGCAGTCTTGTTATTAAAATTTATTTTTTTAATATGTGCTTTGGTAATAATCTTTAAATTTTTTCTATGTTTAACTGGATTTAAATATCCAACCGATGTGCTACATCTAAAACCATCTTTTTGAGTTACCTGAAAGTAACCACAGCCATGATTATCACCTGTATTAAAATCTTTTGTTTTAGGGACACCAAATTCTTCTGCTGCATTTTGAAATTCATCTAAAAGAGGAAGATGTATTCTTTGATCGGAAACAGATAGAGGTCCATTTACTCCATGAAACTGACTTTTACCTCTTTCTTGATTTTCTGCTTTTATAAAATAAGGCAAAACATCATCCCACCCCCAACCTGTATTTCCTGACTGTCTCCAAATATCATAATCTCGATGTTGTCCTCTTATATATAAGAGACCATTGATTGATGAGCTTCCACCTAAAGTCTTTCCTCTTGGATATCTTATAGATATATTATTCATACTTTCATCTGGTTCAGTTCGATAACACCAATCAGTATTAGGGTTGTGCATTGTTTTAAAATATCCAACTGGAATATGTATCCATGGATTATTGTCTTTCCCACCAGCCTCTAAAAGTAAGACTTTATGATTTGGATTTTCAGACAATCTATTTGCAAGGACACATCCTGCGGAACCTGCCCCAAGAATAATATAATCAAAATTTTCCATTAGATTAGAATGTTTATAATCACAAAAATTAAAAATACCAGTATTACCAACGCTTATAAACATTACTTTTTATGTATTAGTAGTTGTTTTAATTTTATTTATTTGAGAAAGTGCTTTTCTTATAAAAAACACAACAAGAGGGAAATATATAATATGAAAAAAATCATATCATTAGTTGTAGGAACTCTTCTTTTAACAGTAATGACTGTTACAGGAGCAAATTCTGCACAAACTCTTAAGTGCCAAACTGTAATTAGTGCAAAAGCTGATGAAGTGAAAATGTTAAAAGATTTCACTGACACGGTAACTGCGCTAACTCAGGGGTCACTTAAGTTCGAAATTATGCCAGCTGGTTCAGTGGTTGGTGTTAAGGAAACTTTAGATGCAGTTGATAAAGGATTAATCGATTGTGGTTTTGCTTGGACTCACTATTGGTCAGGCGACCACCCAGCAGCTATGTTATTTGGTTCGCCAGTAGCAGGTGCAGGTGTTGGTATCGACAATATCGCATTTTTATCTTGGTTCCAATATGGTGGTGGTAAAGAACTTTACGACCAATTATGGACTGAAATGGGAAGAGACATCAAAGGATTTATGTTACAACCAGTAGGCCCTGAAGCTTTAGGTTGGTTCAAAGAGCCAATCAATAGCATGGCTGACTTTAGAAAATACAAGTTCAGAACTCCTCCAGGAATTCCAGGACAAACTTATAAAGATATTGGCGTAGCTTCTGTTGCAATGGGTGGTGGAGATATTTTACCAGCTCTTGAAGCAGGAACAATTGATGCTGCTGAATGGTGTTGTCCTAAGCCGGATATGACATTTGGTTTCCAGAAAGTTCTAAAACATTACTACCTACAAGGTCTTCACCAAGTAGTAGTAAATGCTGACTTCTATATTACAGGCTCTAAGTACAAAAAAATGTCTGCAATTGAGAAAAAAGCTTTAGAAGTTGCTGCAAATGCATCTCTATCAAAATCAATGAGTTACAGAATATATGAAAATGGAAAAGCTCTACATGAGCTAACTACAAAGCATGGTGTTATTTTACATGACACACCAGCTGATTATTTTCCAGCATATATGGCTGCAGCAAAAGCAGCTTTAGAAAAAAATGCGGCTAAGAACCCATTCTTTGCTAAAGTATGGCAGTCTCAAAAAGACTTTGCAGACATAGCTGTTCCTTTTTGGTCTGGATCTCAAATGTCAAATGCTAAGCTAGGAATGGCTCACGCAGAAACATTAAAGTAGTATCTAGATAAAAGATAATTACAATTGAAGCGGACTTAACAGTCCGCTTCTTTTTTTTAGAGAAATTATTTATGCCAAGAAACCACGATTCCCAAAAACCAAAAGAAGAAATCAATCCTATGAAGCTTGATATTTCAGATGAAATGATTGCTGAAAGAAGAGGTGGGTCGGGTCCAATGCCTAAAGACATGCCAAAATGGATGGCATTAACTATTACAAAAATTGATTTAGCTAATAAATATATTGGTAATGTAGTTTGTTGGATTACCATACCCTTAATATTTGCAATGGTTTATGAAGTTTTAGCTAGAAAGTTATTTAATGCACCAACAATGTGGGCATATGACATGAGTAGATTTTTATATGGTGCTTTGTTTATGTTAGGAGCGGGTTACGCATTATCTAAAGGTGTTCATATAAGAGCAGACTTTTTATACAGAAATTTTAAAACTAAAACTCAAGGTAAGATTGATTTTTGGTTATATTTAATATTTTATTTTCCAGGTTTAAGCGTTTTTCTTTATATGTCGACGATTTTTTTACAAGAATCTATTATGAGAGGTGAAAAAGGAATGGACACAGCATGGATGCCTTTTATGTGGCCAATTAAATCATGTTTATGGTTAGGAATAGTATTTTTAATTGTTCAAGGTATTTCAGAATTGTTTAAAAGCTATTGGGCGGCTACAAAAGGTAAGTGGCCAGGAGGAGACGAGTAATGTTAGCAGAATTCATGGACCCAGCTATTCTAGGATTTATCCTAATAGGTGTAATGTTGTTTTCCATTTTTGTAGGCTTTCCAATTTCATTTACCTTAATATTTTTAGGATTTTTCTTTGGGTATCTAGGATTCGGTAAATTAGTATTTTATTTGATGACCTTACAGTTTTCAATGGTTATGACAGAACAAACTTTAGCTGCTGTACCACTATTTGTGTTTATGGGAATTATGATGGAACAAGCTGGTTTAATGGAAAGATTATTTTCAGCTTTTCAGTTAATGTTAGCCAAAGTAAGAGGCTCTTTATATTACGCTGTATTATTTGTTTCTGTTGTTTTTGCAGCAGCAACAGGAATTGTTGGGGCATCAGTAACAATTTTAGGAATTATGGCTGCAAAATCAATGAACAAGTCTGGTTATAACGTTAGGCTTGCAGCTGGCACAATTACTGCTGGTGGTACTTTAGGAATTTTAATTCCACCAAGCATTATGCTAGTTGTTATGGGACCTATAATGGAAATACCCGTTACAGACTTATTTGCTGCAGCAATCATTCCAGGAATATTGTTGGCAACTCTTTATGCCGCCTATACGACCATTAGATGTTGGATTGATCCAAGTTTAGGACCAGTTCTTCCAGTTGAATTGAGAGCTACTAGTATGGTGGCTGTTTGGAAAGAGTTTTTTATTGGCTTAGTTCCTCCTGCAGCTTTAGTTTTTGCTTCGCTTGGGAGTATATTATTTGGTTTTGCAACACCCACAGAAGCCGCTGGTTGTGGTGCAATGGGTTCTTTATTATTGGCTCTAGCTTATAGAAAGCTAACATTTGGAAGATTACAAGAAGCTTTGGTTAAAACTTTAGAAATTTCAGCATTAATAATGGTTTTAGTTGCTGCATCAAATTTTTTTGGAGCAGTATTTTCAAGACTAGGTACACCAATGTTATTAACTGACTTCTTGTTAGGTTTAGAAATGAATAGATACTTAATTCTTGCAATGATCATGGTTATGATTTTTCTTTTAGGATGGCCCTTAGAGTGGGTACCTATTGTTATGATTATTGTGCCTATTATATTACCTTTAGTTGAAGCTCTTGGGTTTAATTTAACTTGGTTTGCAATTCTTGTTGCAGTAAATCTCCAGACTGCTTGGCTCTCACCACCTGTTGCTTTATCCGCTTATTTTCTTAAAGGTGTAGTTCCAGAATGGGATCTTAAAGATATTTATCATGGAATGATGCAATTTATGGTTATTCAAGTAATTGGATTAATTTTAATTATTGCATTTCCACAGATTGCTTTGTGGCTTCCAAGCTATCTATATGGACAGTAGAATTTATTAGTTTATTATCTGAAAGGTGAATCAAATTAAATCAAAAAAAAGTCTTATTAATTGGGAATTAGTTTCAGTAAACCCTAACGATAAAAATTGGGATTGGAAAGATTTATTTTGTTTCTGGGGGTGTAACATTCAAAGTGTAATTGGATTTTCTTTAATTGCGTCTCTTTATTTAGTTTATGAATTGAATGTTTTTGTTGTTTTATTTGGAACATTAATAGCCTCAATTCTTGTTTACTTTTTAGCTAATTTAATAGGAAGGCCTTCACAAAAATATGCTTTACCATTTGCAGTAATTTTAAGAAGTTCTTTAGGTGTAAAGGGTGCAAAATACTTTGGTTTATTTAGAGGTTTAGTAGGCATCTTTATGTTTGGTATCCAAACATATTTTTTATCAAGATTATTTAGTTTTTTAATAAGAATTTGTATTTTTTCCTTTGACAATACTTTTTTAGATAATGAAATTTTTTTAGTTTTTCTTTTAGGACTAAATATTATTGATGGAGTAGCATTTATTATTGCTATTTTTTTACAAGCCTACTTATTTAGTAAAAGTCATAAATTTAACAGATCTATTATAAGGTTTTCAGCAGTAACTGTTTATTCAGGAATGCTTATATTCTTTCTAACAGTTTTTCTTTATGATGTTAAAGTTACTTCAACAGCATTTGTAGATATATTTTCAATCAACAATCTATTTGATAAAAATAATTTAGCTCCACTAATTACAGTTGCAGGGACAATTTTTGCTTACTTCTCAATAGTAATTGTGAATTTTGGTGATTTTAGCAGGTATGTAAAAAATGATAATGAATTAAAAAATGGAAATTTAAGTTTGATTATTAACCTATTATTATTTTCATTTTTTGCCGTATTCATTGTTATTGGTGCAGATATTTTCCTCAATAAAAACTTAGAAAATATGGAAAGAATTTTAACAAATCCAACAGATATAATTGGAAAAATAGACAATACAGAATTAACAGTAATAGTTTTAATTTTTATAATTTTTTCATCAGCATCTACAAATTTAATAGCTAATTATGTACCAACACAAAATATATTATTAAACATTATGCCAATGAAACTTAATCTAAAAACTGCTGGATTTATTATTGCTATATTAGGATTTATTATAGGTATTTTTTGGTTACCGCTTTTAAGTCAAATTGGAATTTTAGCCTTTGTAGATACTTTTGGTGCTTTTTTTGGACCTTTGTTTGGCATTATGGTCATTGATTTTTATTTAATTAAAAAAACAAATTTAGATAACAAAGATATCTTTTCTACAGAAAGAAATAGCTTATATTTTTATTCTAATGGCTGGCATATTAAAGCGGTCTATTCTTTATTTTTAGGTTTTATTTTTGCAGCATCAACAATTTGGAACGAAAGTTTAATGAACTTTCATTCCTTCTCTTGGATTATTGGAGCATTTATCTCTTCATTGACTTACTACTTGTTAGCTAGTAAATAATTCTATGCATCAATTTGATTTAAATGAAAAAACAGCAATCATTACTGGTGGTGCACAAGGTTTTGGCCTGGATATTGCTAAACGTTTTTTAAACTCTGGTGCAAAAGCTATCATTTGGGATATAGATGAAAAAGAATTAAAAAAAGTAGTCAAAACAATAAATAATACAAATCTTTCATACAATGTTGTTGATGTGTCTAACTTTAAAACCGTCAAAGAAACTGTCGATGAAATAGCACAATCTTCAAATATTGATATTTTAATTAATAATGCAGGCATTACTGGATCAACCTCTTCATTATGGGATTATGATGTTGATGAGTGGAACAAGATAGTTCAAATTAATTTAATGGGAACATTTAATTGTTGTAAGTGTGTTGTTCCCCATATGCTCAAAAACAATTATGGTAGAATTGTTAATGTTGCCTCTGTTGCGGGAAAAGATGGTAATGCAAATGCAAGTGCTTATAGTTCAGCTAAAGCAGGTGCTATTGGTTTAACTAAATCACTAGGTAAAGAATTGGCTGATAAAAATATTGCTGTTAATGCTGTTACGCCAGCTGGTGCTAAGACAAGAATTTTAGATCAAATGTCAAAAGAACATGTCGCTAGAATGCTATCCAAAGTACCAAGAGGTAGATTTCTTGAAATAGAAGAATTTACATCACTAATTTGCTGGCTTTCTTCTGAAGAAAATTCATTCTCAACAGCAGCAGTTTTTGATATTAGTGGTGGTAGATCTACTTATTAAGTGTTGTTTTCAACATTTTGAAATTAGTTTTATTTTCCTCAGAGATAACGGGTGCAAGCAAAATTATTGACCAATAAATTAAAAGTACAAATATAGATATCGATTTCATTTACTCCTAGTAAGCTTCAATATTGATCTTTAGTTGTTTAAAATTTGTTCAAATATTGTTTTTTAAAAATAAATGGATATATAGTAAATTTATGATTAAAAATTTTTTAATAGTATTACTTGTCTCATTTATGATTTCTAACAGCGTAACCGCTGAAAAAGCTACTGTTTTTGAATTTACAGAAGAAGAATTTAAAACATTGAAAGTTGGAAAGAAATATAAAGGTGAAACAACATGGACACTTGGGTCAAACATAAATGGTAATTTTATTAAAGCTGAAGCTGAAGCTAGGGGCTCTGGATTAGGTAAAGAAGTTTTAATTGATTTGTTAAAAACTCCTTTTATTAATATTACCTGGAAAGTTGAAAAAGATTTAAAGGGTATAGTAGAAAATAGCAAAAAAGGGCATGATTATGCCGCTAGAGTATTCGTTATAAAAAAAACTGGGTCGACAGCTCTATCAAACAGGGCAATAAATTATGTATTTTCGAGTAATAATAAAGTAGGAAAAAATTGGCCTAGCCCCTATACAAAAAAGTCAATTGATTATGTGTTATCTTCAACAAAAAATAATCTTGATACATGGGTAACTGTTAAAGCCAATGTCAGAGATGACTTTATGAAGCTACATGGTATAGATGTTACAGATATCTCTGGTGTCGCAATAATGACAGATACAGATAACTCAAAATTAAAAGCTATATCTTATTATCAAAATATTTATTTTTCAGCTAAATAGAAATTATTTAATAATTTTTTTAAAGCCGATACTCAAAAAAGATAAGAGGATTGCAACAACAACATCTTCTATTGGAGCGGCGTCTGGGACACCAAAATTCCAAGCTATTACAGTAATTAGCCAAATTATATAAATTTTCATTAAAAAAACCATATCTTAGTTTACTATTAAAATAATTTTTTTTTGATATTATAAAATTATGCATGAGAATTTTTTTCACAAACTTAAAGTTTATTATGAAGATACTGATGCTGGTGGTGTTGTGTATTATGCTAATTATTTAAAATTTCTTGAAAGAGCTAGAACTGAAGCTTTAGTTACTTTAGGTTTTAATAATAAAAAAATTAAAGAGGATTTTGGGGCTTTAATTATAGTTAAATCATGTAATATTGAATACAAAATTTCTTCTCATCTCGAGGACGAGTTAAGTATTAGGTCTTTTGTTAAGTCAGTTACAAAAACATCTTTTATTATGAACCAGTATATCTCAAGAGGAGAAGACCTTATAGTTGAAGCAAAAGTACATTTAGTTTTTGTCAATAATGAAGGCAAACCTATCAAAATACCAGATAATTTATTTAAAGATTTTAAACCTTATTTTTGTGACAGTATTAAAGTTTAGATTGCTTTCTTAGCAAATTTAATAAGCTTCATCATTTTTGGTTTATTAATAACTTTTGTATTAACATTACGTGGGCTTGGGTGGTAACATGGAATTAAAATCTTACCATCTGGTAGAGTATATTTGGCCCCATGTTTAAATAAGAATTTTTGCTTCATTACATAATTTTTTTTATAAAATTTTAAACAATTATCAAACGCAACTTTTCCTAGACTTATTATAACTTTTAAGTTTTTTAAATTTTTGATTTCCTTATCAAAATAATTTGAGCAGTTATTTAGTTCTTGATTTAATGGTTTGTCACCAGGAGGAACACATTTTAAGATATTTGTGATATAGGTACTTTTAAGTTTTAAACCATCATTAATATGGGTGGAAGTTGACAGGTTAGATATTTCTGTCTTTTTTAGACAACTAAATAGAAAGTCACCAGATCTATCACCAGTAAATGGTCTACCTGTCCTTGTTCCACCATGAGCAGCTGGTGCTAGACCAATTATTATTAATTTTGCATTAACATCACCAAAACCGGGTACTGGTTTTCCCCAATACAATTCGGCTATATTTTGTTTTCTTTTCGTATATGAAATTTTTTTACTATATTCTATTAGTCTAGGACATTTTTTACATTTAATTATTGTATTATTTAATTTTTTAAATTTAATACTCATTAATGAAATTAGTTAAAATTATCATAATCCTACTTATATCTTTCACTACTTCATTTAAAGGTATTTCAGCTAATGAATTTAAGAAAATATTTAAAGATGGTGGAAAATTAATATTCATAAGACATGCATATGCACCGGGTAGTGGTGATCCAGACGGGTTTAGGATATCAAATTGTCTAACACAACGTAATTTAAACATAGATGGAGTTGAACAATCAAAGCGAATAGGTCATTTTTTTAGACAAAACGATATAAAAATTGGCAAAGTTTTATCTAGCGAATGGTGTAGATGTAAACAAACAGCAGAGTATGCTTTTAACAGCTATGAAATTAGAGATTTTTTAAATTCTTTTTTTAGTCAAGAGTTTTCTCATAATAAGGATAAGCAAATAAAAGAATTAAAGGAATATATAAAAAACTGGAATGGAAAAAATAATTTAATACTTGTTACACATTACGTCGTAATTTCTGAAATTTTAAATTTATCTGTATCATCAGGTGAAATTGTTATAGCAGATAAAGATTATAATATTTTAGGAAGGCTAAATACACTTAACAATTAAAACTATATTTTATTATAAAAAAATATAGAGTACACACATGTCTTCCAAAAAAGCAATGAAGTTAGCCCAAAAGCAAGCTTTTGCAAAACACCGTAGTAATATTACAAATACTAAATTTGGATCAAAAAAAATAAATTTTGTTAATAAGTCCAATAAGACTAATACAACAAACAAAAAATCTTAACTCTCTTCCTCAAAGACATCCACCTTACCACAGGTTGATAATTTTGTTGTACCTTCTTCATTATTAATTACTGTCTTAATTCTAATTATTGGATTATTTTTTTCAAAAAGTAGCTGTGTATAAAATTGTGGATAGCCAACTTTATCTGTAAAAAATAAATTATTTTCTTCATATATAAATTTTTCGAGGGAGTTTTCTTTTTTTATACTTAAATCTGTTAATTTAAGTTTTTTATAAGTCTTATTGTCATAAATGAAGTTTCTTGTCATTAAAGACTTATTAAAATCTAAAATGTATTCATTTTTAATAAAACTATGTCTAAGGTCTTTACAATTTGTTAGATGCATTATTTGTGAAAAAATTATTGTTTGAAAATTAATAAATAAAAATGATAAAAGTAAAAACTTATTATAAAAATTATTTTTTTTCATATTTATCAGTGTAAAAGAGTGCAATTAATAAAATTACAGTCCATATAATCCCTATAAATGCTTTGGGACCAGTATCAGCGCTCCATAGATCTAGAGCCATAGCACCAAAGATCAGGCCCAATATATAAAGCAATATAGCTACTGTAGACTTACTCATTAATTAAATTTTTTTTAAAAAGAGAAATACCATTCTCAGTTTTATATTTATATGAGTCCTTAAAACTTTCTAATTGCCAACCAGAAAGTCTCTCTTGAATATTAGTCAAATTTTCACTTTTCCATTGATCAGAAGTATCTTCCAGTTTCCACAATTTTTTTTCCTCATTGCTTCTACCACATCCATAGCAATAGCCAGTTTGTGGGTCAGTTTTACATATACTTATACAAGGTGAAATAATCATTTTTTTAAATTATCAGTAAATATAATTGATTATTATTATATTTTATAATTATTGTCATTGGACAAATGATATCAATAATATATAAAGCCACTTAAATTCTGGGCGAATGGCGGAATTGGTAGACGCGCTGGTCTTAGGAACCAGTATTGAAAGATGTGAAGGTTCGAGTCCTTTTTCGCCTACCAAAAAGTTATTATAAATTATGAAAGTAAAAGTAGAAAACATAAAAGGCTTAAATAAAGACATTAAAGTTTTCATAGACAAAAAAACTATGAACTTACATATGGATGAAAAATATGAAGAAATTAAAAAAACTGTTAACTTAAAAGGTTTTAGACTGGGAAAAGTGCCTAAAGAAATTCTTAAAAGACAATTTGGACAAGCAATTTTTAGTGAAGTTTTAGACAAAGTGTTAAAAGATTCATCAACAAAAGCATTGGCCGATAATAAGATTAAACCAGCTGGCCAGCCTAAGCTTGATTTAAAAACTTATGGTGAAGATAAAGATTTAGAATATGTAATTTCTGTAACAGAGCTTCCTAACGTTGAGCTTAAGTCTGTAGAAAATATAAAATTTGACGAATATACAGTAAAAATTGACCCTAAAGAGACTGATAAAAGAATTAAAGAAATAGCAAAAAGTCAAAATAATTTCATAGATGTTGCTGATGATATTAAAGCTACTGATGGAAATTCTGTAATCTTTGATTATAAAGCGACAATCGATGGAAAAGATTTTACTGGTGGTGAAGGAAAAAACACACAATTAATACTCGGTAAGGATTTATTTATTAAAGGTTTTGATGAGCAATTAATTGGTGTTAAAAAAAATGACGAAAAATCGGTAGAGGCTGCGCTTCCTGAGAATTATCCTCAAAAAGAATATGCAAATAAAAAAGCTAAATTTATTTGTAAAATAATAGCTATAAAAAAATCTGAAGATGTTAAAATTGATGATGTTTTTGCAAAAAACTTAGGTGCAAAAGATCTTACAGATTTAAAATTGCTAGTTTCAAAACAAATTAATGACGAATATAAAAATTCTTTAGATAAATTAGCAAAAACAAAAATTTTAAAAGAAATTGAAAACTTTAAAGTTGATGAAATTCCAGGTAATTTAATAGAAGAAGAAGTTAAAATACTAGCACAAGGAATGAGCGAAGAAGATGCTAAAAAAAGTAGAAAAAATTTTGAGGATATTGCAAAGAAAAGAATTAAAGTAGGATTAATTTTGAATGAATTTGGTGAACAAAATAAAATAAAAGTTACAGAACAAGAAGTTCAAGCAGAGGTTCAAAAGCAACTTAGAATGATGCCCGGTCAAGAAAAAATGGTTATGGAATTTTATCAAAAAAATCCATCTGCATTAGCTAGCTTAAGAGGAACAGTTTATGAAGAAAAAATTATAAATTTAATTAAAACAAAGGCAAAATCCAATAAAAAAGAAATCACGAAAGAAGAAGCAGAAAAAATTTTAAAAGAACATCAAAAACAAGAACTTGACCACAACCATGATCATAACCATTCTGCAGAAAAAAAAGCACCAGCAAAAAAAGTAGCTTCTAAAAAAGATGAAGCTAAGCCAAAAACTTCAAAATCTAAAGAAACTAAAGCAAAAAAAGTTAGCAATAAGTAATCACAAGTTGTATAAGTTAAGAGAATCAACTTATGACAATAAATTTTTCTGAACAAATGAACAACTTAGTTCCTATGGTTGTGGAACAATCAAACAAAGGAGAAAGAGCTTACGATATTTATTCTAGGCTTTTAAAAGAGAGAATAATTTTTCTAGTTGGCCCTATTAATGATAACGTTGCATCCTTAGTTACAGCTCAACTTTTATTTTTAGAATCTGAAGATCCCAAAAAAGAAATTAATTTATATATAAATAGTCCTGGAGGACTTGTTACAGCTGGGTTAGGTATTTATGACACGATGCAGTATATAAAACCTGATGTGTCAACTTTGTGTATTGGTCAAGCAGCTTCAATGGGATCTTTTTTACTAGCTGCTGGAAAAAAAGGTAAAAGGTTTTCACTCCCAAATTCTAGAATAATGGTCCACCAACCATCAGCTGGATTTCAAGGACAAGCCACAGATATTGAGATACATGCTAACGAAGTTTTGTCATTGAAAAAGAGACTTAATGAAATTTATTCCAAACATACTGGAAAATCAGTTGAAGATGTAAAAAAGGCTCTCGAAAGAGACAACTTTATGAATCCAGAAGTTGCTAAAGATTTTGGTTTAGTTGATGAAGTAGTTGAAAATAGATCTTAACACACAACATCTTGATAGTTACCAAACGTATACTTGATTAGTATGACTCATTTATATTAAAGTACATTAAATGATTCGTTTATAAATTATGACTACAAATAATAAAAATATCCTTTACTGTTCATTCTGTGGCAAGAGCCAGCATGAGGTTAGAAAATTAATAGCAGGTCCCACTGTATTCATTTGTGATGAGTGTGTTGAGCTTTGTATGGATATCATCAAAGAAGAAAGCAAGGATAATTTTGTTAAACATCAAGATGGTTTACCTTCACCAAAAGAAATTTGCGCTGTATTAGACGACTATGTTATTGGTCAACCCCATGCAAAAAAAGTTTTATCAGTAGCTGTACATAATCACTATAAAAGACTTAATTATGAAAGTAAAACTAGTAAAACAGTTGAACTTTCCAAATCGAATATTCTTTTAGTTGGGCCTACTGGTTGTGGTAAAACTTTATTAGCCCAAACGTTAGCAAGAATTTTAGATGTACCCTTTACAATGGCAGACGCAACCACACTGACAGAGGCAGGATATGTTGGTGAAGATGTTGAAAATATTATTTTAAAATTATTACAAGCTGCAGATTATAATGTCGAAAAAGCGCAAAGAGGAATTGTCTATATTGATGAGGTTGATAAAATTAGTAGAAAGTCTGAAAACCCTTCAATTACAAGAGATGTTTCTGGTGAAGGTGTGCAGCAAGCTTTATTGAAAATTATGGAAGGAACCGTTGCAAGTGTACCACCTCAAGGAGGAAGAAAACACCCTCAACAAGAATTTTTACAAGTTGATACAACTAACATTTTATTTATTTGCGGAGGAGCTTTTGCAGGTTTAGATAAAATAATTTCTCAAAGAGACAAAGGAACTTCGATTGGATTTGGTGCGAATGTCAAAAAAACAGATGATAAAAAAACTGGTGAATGGATGAAAAGTTTAGAACCAGAGGATTTATTAAGATATGGTTTGATACCTGAGTTTATTGGAAGGTTACCTATGATAGCTACCTTAGAGGATCTTGATGAAAAATCTTTAGTAAAAATATTGCAAGAGCCTAAAAATTCCTTAATCAAACAATATCAAGAATTATTTAAGTTAGATGGAGCAAAATTAAACTTTAAAGACAACGCTATTAAAGAAATTGCACAAAAAGCAATTAATAAAAAAACAGGTGCAAGAGGACTTAGGTCAATTTTAGAAAATATTCTATTAAAAACTATGTATGATTTGCCTAGTCAAGACAATGTTGATGAGGTTATCGTTGACGCTAGTGCGGCCAAAGGTCTAACTCAGCCTATTTTAGTTCACTCAAAAAATAGCAATAAAACTAAAATAGACAAAACATCTGCTGCCTAATTTAACGTTAATAACTAATAAATAGCTATTGCAATATTGAATTTAATATCCATATTTAAAACATGGATGTTAAAATCGTAAGACCATTATTACCATTAAGAGATATTGTCGTATTCCCAAATATGGTTATTCCATTATTTGTTGGTAGAGACAAGTCTATCTCAGCTTTAAATGAGGTGATGAAAAAAGATAAAAAAATAATTCTTGTTACACAAAAAAATTCAGAGATAGATGATCCCAAAAAAACTGATGTTTTTACTTATGGTTGTGAAGGAAACATTCTACAGTTATTAAAATTACCGGACGGTACAGTAAAAGTTTTAGTTGAAGGTAGTAAAAGAGTTAAAATTTTAGATTATAAAGATAATGATAAGTATATTGTTTGTGAATACGCTCATCACTATGACGAAGTTACAAAAGATGAAGATCTAATTCCACTAGCAATGACAGCAGTTAGAAGACTTGAAAAACTAACATCGATTAATAAAAAAGTTTCAAGTGAAACAATTAATAGTATTAAAAAATTAAATAACGCATCTCATATTGCTGACAATATTGCATCTCATTTAACAGCAACCATTTCAGAAAAACAACAAATTTTTGAAACAGTCGATGTTAAAAAAAGACTTAACTCTATAATTAAAATTATGGAAAATGAAACTAGCATTATTGGTGTTGAGAAAAGAATCAGAGGCAGAGTTAAGACTCAAATGGAAAAAACTCAAAGAGAGTATTATTTAAATGAACAACTAAAAGCTATTCAAAAAGAATTAGGTGAGATTGAGGACGGTAAAGATGAAACGTCAAGTCTTAATAAATCTATTTTAAAATCCAAAATGCCGAAAGATGTTGAAAAAAAATGTATGGCAGAACTTAAAAAGTTAAAAAATATGAGCCCGATGTCAGCAGAAGCTACTGTCATTAGAAATTATCTTGATTGGATGATTGACCTTCCTTGGTTTAAAAAAAGTGAAATTGCTATGGATCTTAAAAAAGCATTAGCTGTATTGGATGCAGATCATTTTGGCTTAGAAAAAGTGAAAGAAAGAATTATTGAATTTTTAGCTGTTCAAAAAAGAATGGAAAAAATTAAAGGTCCAATTCTATGTTTAGTTGGCCCACCTGGAGTTGGAAAAACATCATTAGGTAAATCAATTGCTAAAGCTACTAACAGAGAGTTTGTTAGAGTTTCTGTTGGCGGAATGCGTGATGAAGCTGAAATAAGAGGACATAGAAGAACTTATATTGGTTCTTTGCCAGGGAAAATTATTCAAATGATGAAGAAAGCAGGAACAAAAAATCCTTTAATTTTACTTGATGAAATAGATAAAATCGGAAACGATTATAGAGGTGACCCATCATCAGCTTTATTGGAAGCTTTAGATCCAGAGCAAAATGCGACATTTAACGATCACTATCTTGAAGTTGATTATGATCTATCCGACGTTATGTTTGTGACAACAGCAAACACATTAAATATATTACCCCCACTTTTAGATAGAATGGAAGTAATAAGATTAGCTGGTTATACTGAAGATGAAAAAATTAATATTGCTAACAAATACCTTTTACCAAAACAGATTAAAGACAATGGTGTTAAAGAAAAAGAAATGACCTTATCTGAAGATATTGTTAAAGAAATTATTAGAAGTTACACAAAAGAGTCTGGTGTCAGAAATTTAGAAAGAGAAATTTCTAAAGTAGCAAGAAAAGTTGTAAAAAAAGTTGTAACTGGAGAAGAAAAAGAAGTTAATGTTAATTTAAAAAATTTACCAGACTATCTAGGTATACAAAAATTTAAATTTGGTGAACTTGAAAACAAAGATAAGATAGGCGTTGTTACAGGTTTAGCATGGACAGAATACGGAGGGGAAATCCTAAAAATTGAGACTGTCATTATGCCTGGTAAAGGTAGAATGCAAATTACTGGTAAACTTGGTGAGGTAATGCAAGAATCTATTAAGGCGGCAAAATCATTCATTAGATCTAAGAGTTTAGATTATGGAATTATACCGCCATTATTTGAAAAAAAAGATTTTCATATTCATGTACCTGAAGGAGCCACACCAAAAGATGGGCCTTCAGCTGGTATTGGAATGGTTACATCTATAGTTTCAGCAATAACTAATAATCCAGTAAGAAGAGATGTTGCCATGACTGGTGAAGTTACATTGACAGGACAAGTCCTACCGATTGGCGGATTAAAAGAAAAATTACTTGCCGCCCATAGAGCTGGAATTAAGCAAGTTATTATTCCTAAGGAAAATGAAAAAGATTTAGTAGATATGCCTAAAAAAATAATTGATGATATTAAAATTACTTCTGTAGAACATGCAGATGAAGTGTTAAAAATAGCTCTTACTAAAGAACTTAAGAGAGTTGAATGGGTAGAGGTAGAAAAAATTTCTAAATCTGGTGATAAATCTCAAGCTAGCATTCAATAATTGCCAATTTATATCCTTTTCTTTTTTAATATCTGTTTTGACTTTCATAAATAATTGTTATAATTAAACGATAATTTTGGTTAAGGGTGGTTAGCTCAGCTGGTAGAGCATCTCGTTTACACCGAGGGGGTCAAAGGTTCGAGTCCTTTACTACCCACCAAAATATGTAAAAGTGGGGGTGTAGCTCAGTTGGTTAGAGCGATCGCCTGTCACGCGATAGGTCGAGGGTTCGAGTCCCTTCACTCCCGCCACTTTTCCCCATTTTTAATGTGAATTTCATATAAATTGTGACGTAAGAGCACTTCAACATGATATAAAAAGTGCTATATAGACTTCATGCTTTCAGAATTTTTAAATGATTATCTGCCTATTATATTATTTCTAATAATAGCTATTGGTCTGAGTTGCGCCTTTGTGATAATCAATTTAATTCTTTCACCAAAAAACCCTGATCCAGAAAAACTATCAGCTTATGAGTGTGGATTTGAACCCTTTGAAGATTCCAGAATAGAATTTGATGTGAGGTTTTATTTAGTGGCAATTCTTTTTATAATTTTTGATTTAGAAATAGCTTTCCTTTTTCCTTGGGCAGTTTCTTTGGGAAATATTGGTTTATTAGGATTTTCTTCAATGATGATTTTTTTGTTCATATTAACAATCGGTTTTATTTATGAGTGGAAAAAAGGTGCATTAGATTGGGAATAAAATTTAAAACATGAATTTAACAGATAATAATAAACAAATACCAGAAGAGTTCAAAAAACTTTCTGATGATTTTAGTAAAAATGGTTTTATAACGACATCATTAGATAATCTTATCAACTGGTCAAGAGCAGGTTCATTACACTGGATGACTTTTGGATTAGCATGTTGTGCAGTAGAAATGATGCAAACTGCAATGCCAAGGTATGATTTGGAAAGATTTGGTGCAGCACCACGTGGCTCACCTAGACAATCTGATGTTATGATTGTTGCTGGAACCTTAACAAATAAAATGGCACCAGCTTTAAGAAAAGTTTATGATCAAATGCCAGAACCAAGATATGTAATATCGATGGGTAGCTGTGCTAATGGTGGTGGTTATTATCATTATTCTTATTCTGTTGTTCGTGGATGTGATAAAATTGTTCCAGTTGATATTTATGTTCCTGGATGCCCACCATCTGCTGAAGCTTTACTGTATGGTATTTTACAACTCCAAAAAAAAATTAGAAATAAAGGATCTTTTGAAAGATAAATATTATGACTAATTTAACTGATCTTGAGAAAAAAATTAATTCTGAACTAACAACTAAAATTAAAAAATCTCATATTAAACATGATCAACTATACATAAATATTGATAATAAAGATTTGATAGATGTCACAATTTTTATTAAGAGCAATGAGAATACAAAATTCAGACAATTAATTGACATAACTGTAGTTGATTACCCTGAGGACACTCAACGATTTAAAGTTGTATATCTTTTTTTAAGTCATGAATTTAATAAACGTATAATATTAAGTTATTTGATAAGTGAAAATGAAATGATTCCATCATTGACGTCAGTATACCCAGCTGCAAATTGGATGGAACGTGAAGCTTTTGATATGTATGGAGTTAAATTTAAAGACCACCCAGATTTAAGAAGAATACTTACAGATTATGGTTTTGAGGGTCACCCACTAAGAAAAGACTTTCCGTTAACTGGACACACAGAAGTTAGATACAACGAAGAACAAAAAAAAGTCATTAAGGAACCAGTTAAATTAGAACAAAATTATAGAAACTTTGATTATGAAAGTCCTTGGGAAGGAACTAAATATATTAAAAAACAGACAGATCAGGAAAATGACAAAAAAAACTAAAACATTAAACCTTAATTTTGGACCACAACATCCGGCTGCTCATGGGGTCCTAAGATTGATTTTAGAATTAGATGGTGAGGTTGTTGAAAAAGCAGATCCGCATATTGGATTACTGCATCGTGGCACTGAAAAACTTATAGAAAACAAAACTTATATGCAAGCTGTGCCCTATTTTGATAGGCTCGATTACGTAGCTCCAATGAATCAAGAACATGCTTTTGCTTTAGCTATAGAAAAAATATTAAAGATTGAAGTGCCAATTAGAGCCCAATTTATAAGAGTTATGTTTTGTGAGATTGGAAGAATTTTAAGTCATATATTAAATGTAACAACTCAAGCATTAGATGTTGGCGCCTTAACTCCTTCATTATGGGGATTTGAAGAACGTGAAACCTTAATGACCTTTTATGAAAGAGCTTCAGGTTCAAGACTGCATGCTAATTATTTTAGAGCTGGTGGAGTTCATCAGGACTTACCAATGGGTTTAGAAGAAGATATAGGTAAGTTTTGTTTATCTTTTCCTAAAATAATTGATGATCTAGAAACATTACTAACTGATAATAGAATATTTAAACAACGAAATGTAGATATTGGCATTGTAACAAAAGAAGATGCTTTAGATTATTCATTTAGCGGGGTTATGATTAGAGGATCTGGTGTGCCTTGGGACTTAAGAAAGTCGCAGCCATATGATTGCTATAATCAATTAGAATTTAAGATACCTGTTGGAAAGAATGGAGATTGTTATGATAGATATTTATGCAGAATAGAAGAAATGAGAGAGAGTATTTCTATCATCAAACAATGTTTGGCTAAAATGCATAAAGGACCAATTAAATCATCAGATGGTAAAATTAGCCCTCCATCAAAAAAAGATATTAAACAATCTATGGAAGCACTAATTCACCATTTTAAACTGTTTACTGAAGGTTACCGTGTAGATAAAGATGAAATTTATACTGCTGTTGAAGCTCCTAAAGGAGAGTTTGGTGTTTATCTAATATCTGATGGTTCTAGCAAACCATATAAATGCAAAATAAGAGCCCCAGGTTTTTCTCACTTAGCCGCTATGGATTATTTAATTAAAGGTCATATGCTTGCAGATGTGCCTGCTGTACTGGGTTCACTAGATATAGTTTTTGGAGAGGTAGACAGATAATGACTTTAAGAAGACCCTCAAAAGAACAGCCTGAGAATTTTGAATTTAATCCTGCTTCATTCGAGGCTGTTAAATCGGTTATGGCAAAATATCCTAAAGGTAAAGAGCAAAGTTCTGTAATGGCCCTCCTTTATATAGCACAAAAACAAAATAGTAACTGGATTCCATTAGCGGCCATGAAGTGCATAGGTAAAATTTTGGACATGCCATATATAAAAGTTTACGAAGTGGCAACATTTTATACGATGTATAATCTTGCCCCTGTTGGTAAATATTTTATACAGGTTTGCACAACTACACCATGTATGATTAGAGGTGCTTACAAGCTTGTTGAATCCTGCAAAGAAAAAATTTCTGAAAATGAAAATGAGCTTTTAAAAGATAAAAATTGTTCTTGGATGGAAGTTGAATGTTTAGGTGCTTGTGTTAATGCGCCTATGATGCAGATTAATAATGATTATTATGAAGACTTAGATAAAGAAAAAACATCAAAAATTTTAGATAAGATCCTAAATGATGAAACACCTAAGCCAGGATCATACAGAGGACGTATAAACAACGAACCTGAAAATAACAGAAAAACACTTATGGACTTAAAAAATGCTTAAAGACGAAGATAGAATATTTCAGAATTTATATAACGATAATGGTTCAGATGTTGCGTCATCGAAAACAAGAGGTGACTGGACAAAAACTAAAGAAATAATTGAAAAAGGTAGAGATTGGATAATAAATGAAATTAAAACTTCACAACTTAGAGGTAGAGGTGGTGCTGGATTTCCAACAGGTTTAAAATGGTCTTTTGCTCCAAAAGAGCTCAGTGCAAGACCTCATTATTTAGTAATAAATGGAGATGAGTCAGAACCTGGCACATGTAAAGATAGAGATATTTTAAGATTTGAACCCCATAAATTAATTGAAGGTTGTTTGATTGCTGCTTACGCAGTTCAAGCCCATGTTTGTTATATTTATATAAGAGGAGAATATTTTGTTGATGGAGAAAAACTTCAAGTAGCAATTGATGAAGCTTATGAAAAAAATTTGATAGGGAAAAATGCATCTGGTAGTGGTTGGGACTTAGATATTTATATTCATTATGGTGCAGGTGCTTATATTTGCGGTGAAGAAACGGCGTTACTTGAAAGTATAGAGGGTAAAAAAGGTCAACCAAGATTAAAACCACCTTTTCCAGCTTTAATAGGTCTCTATGGGTGTCCAACTATAATTAACAATGTTGAAACTATAGCAGTTGTTCCAACTATATTAAGAAGAGGTGGAAAATGGTTTGCATCTTTAGGTAAAGAAAAAAATACTGGAACTAAAATTTTTTGTATATCTGGCAATGTTAACAACCCATGTAATGTTGAAGAGGAAATGAGTGTATCACTTAAAGAATTAATTGAAGTTCATGCTGGTGGTGTAATTGGTGGATGGCATAATTTACAAGCTGTAATACCCGGTGGATCCTCAATGCCTTTAATACCACAAAGTACGTGTGAAACTTTAACAATGGATTTTGATTCATTGGTTGCTGAAAAAAGTGGATTAGGAACAGCTGGTATTGTAGTCATAAACAAAGATCAAGATATTATTAAATGTATGGCAAGAATTGCTAGGTTTTATAAACATGAAAGTTGTGGTCAATGTACACCTTGCAGGGAAGGCTCAGGTTGGATGTGGAGAATGCTTGAAAGAATGGCTAAAGGTGATGCATCAAGAGATGAAGTTGATATGTTGGAAGATGTCACTACTCAAATTGCTGGACATACCATATGTGCATTTGGTGAAGGATCTTCATGGCCTGTACAAGGTTTGTTAAGACATTTTAAAAAAGAAATCGAAAATAGAAATGATCTTAACCCTAGCATAAAAAAAATAAAAGACATTCCCTATCTAGTAGATCAACATTTATTGGATAAAAAAAATGTTTAAATTAAAAGTTAATGAAATTGATATAGAGGTTGAAGAGGGTCTAACAGTGCTTCAAGCCTGTGAAAAAGCTGGAGTTGAAATCCCAAGGTTTTGTTATCATGAAAAATTATCAATAGCTGGTAATTGCAGAATGTGCTTAGTAGAAATGGAAAAATCTCCCAAACCAGTTGCATCTTGTGCGATGCCAGTTGCTGAAGGAATGAATATTAAAACAAATACTGAATTTGTTGAAAAAGCAAGAAAAGGTGTCATGGAATTTCTATTAGCTAACCACCCCTTGGATTGCCCAGTTTGTGATCAGGGTGGTGAATGTGATTTGCAAGATCAATCAATGTTTTATGGTGTTGATAAATCTAGATACAAAGAAAATAAAAGAGAAGTTTCTGAAAAAAATATGGGACCTTTAATCAAAACTCAAATGACCAGATGTATACATTGTACTAGATGTGTTAGGTTTGCAACAGAGGTTGCGGGTGTGCCAGAGATTGGAGCTATAGGTAGAGGTGAGGATATGCAAATTACAACATACTTAGAACAATCTATGCAATCAGAACTATCAGCTAATGTTGTAGATTTATGTCCTGTCGGCGCCTTAACATCTAAACCATATGTATTTGAGGCTAGGCCATGGGAATTAAAAAAAACTGAATCTGTCGATATAATGGATGCTATTGGCTCAAATATAAGAGTTGATACATATGGATGGGAAGTAAAGAGAATTTTACCAAGAATTAATGAGAATATTAATGAAGAGTGGATTTCAGATAAAACAAGATATGCCTGCGATGGTTTATTAAATCAACGTCTAGATACTCCTTACATAAAATATAACGGTAAGTTTGAAAAAGCATCATGGAATGAAGTTTTTAATATAATTAAGTCTAAGTTTAAGAATGTTGACAAGAATAAGATATGTGGAATGTCCGGTGATTTAGCTAACATGGAAACACTGTATATATTTAAAGAGTTTTTTAATAAAACACTAGGTTCGTATAATCTTGAATCAAGAAGTGACCACACATATTTAAACCCACAAAAAAGAGAAAATTATTTGTTCAATTCAACAATTAATGGAATAGAAGAAGCAGATTTTATCTTGCTTATAGGAAGCAACCCTAGATACGAGGCAACAATTTTAAATGCACGTATTAGAAAAGCATACTTACAAAATAAAACAAAAATCATTTCTTTAAATGAAGTTGGTGATCTTACTTATCCATATATGTCTTTGGATGGAGATATTGAAAATATCAAAAAAATCACCGAAGGTAATCATGAGGTATCAAACTTAATTAAAGACGCAAAAAAACCCCTAATTATATTTGGTCAGTCTGCCCTAAAGACAAAATCTGCAAAATATATTTTTGAATCTGTTAAATCTTTTTTAGAAAAAAATAATAAAATATTAGATGAATGGAATTCTTTAAACATAATTTCAGAAAATGCAGCTACAGTCGGTAGTTTCGACCTTGGATTATACAAAACTAACGATGGTTCTAATGAAGTGTTAAAAGACTTAGAAAATCACAAGTTTGAAATTGTTTATCTGTTAGGTGTAGATAATCTTAAATTTGAAAAAAAGAATGAGTTTGTAATCTATCAAGGTAGTCACGGAGATAGAGGGGCAGAAATAGCAGATATTATACTTCCAGGAGCTGCCTATACTGAGCAAAATGGTTATTTTACAAACCTAGAAGGTAAATTACAAAAAGCTTATAAAGCCTCTTATCCACCAGAAGATGCAAAGGAAGATTGGCTAATAATAAATGAATTAGCTGAAGCAATGAATCATAGAAAGCTATTCAACGATAAAGATGAGCTAGACAGCAGTCTACTTAATCAAATTAACCTATATGTTGAAAAGAATAATTCTATTAAAACTTCTGATATTAAAAACATAGAGTTTAATCATGAAATTTTAAAGATTGATAATGAAGATTATTATTATTCAAATGTTATAGCAAGAGCTTCTAAAACAATGTTTGAATGCAAGACTTCTAAGGCTAACTTTAAATTAACGGGTACAGAGGGTTAGTAATATGGAATATTTAAGTATAATTTTTTCAGAAAGTTATAAAATTTTATTTTTATTAGTTCCGGTGCTTGTATCTGTTGCAATGATTGTTTGGCTTGATCGTCGTATTTGGGCTTTTGTTCAAAAAAGACAAGGACCTAATGTTGTTGGACCTTTTGGTCTGCTTCAATCCTTAGCTGATGCACTAAAATACATATTTAAAGAAGTTATCATTCCATCAAGCTCTAATAAAATTATATTTATATTAGCACCAATTGTCACCATGACTTTAGCACTAATATCTTGGGCAGTTATCCCTTTCAGTGCAACACAAGTATTAGCAGACATTAATGTTGGTATTCTATATTTATTTGCTGTCTCATCTTTGGGAGTTTATGGAATTATTATGGGTGGTTGGGCTTCGAATTCAAAATATCCCTTTTTAGGAGCAATTAGATCTGCTGCTCAAATGGTATCATATGAAGTTTCAATAGGTGTTATCATCATTAATGTTTTGCTTTGTGTTGGGTCACTAAATTTAAGCGATATAGTTATGGCTCAAAAGAATTTATGGTTTGTAGTTCCATTATTTCCAATGTTTGTAATTTTTTTTATTTCAGCTTTGGCCGAAACTAATCGACCACCATTTGACTTACCTGAAGCTGAAGCCGAACTTGTTGCTGGATATCAAACTGAATATTCTGGAATGATGTATGCAATGTTTTGGTTAGGTGAGTATGCAAATATTCTTCTTATGTGTGCAATGGGATCAATTCTTTTTTTAGGAGGGTGGTTATCACCAATCGAAATTTACCCTTTTACTTTAGTACCAGGAGCTATTTGGTTGATTTTTAAGATTTTATTTCTTTTTATATTGTTTGCATTGGTAAAAGCCATTGTACCAAGATATAGATATGATCAGTTAATGAGATTGGGTTGGAAAATTTTCTTACCTTTATCTTTAACGTGGGTTGTTCTTACAGCAAGTTATTTATTTTATTTTAATCTTTTACCAATTAATTAATTATGAAAATATCAAGAATATTTAAAACAATCTTTATGTTAGATTTTTTAGCTGGCCTAACAATTGCCTTAAGGGAACTCTTTAAAACAAAAAAAACGATAAACTATCCTTTTGAAAAAGGAAAGATTAGTCCACGATTTAGAGGCGAACATGCTTTAAGAAGATACCCAGATGGTGAAGAAAGATGTATTGCTTGTAAATTATGCGAGGCAGTCTGTCCTGCTCAAGCAATTACAATTGAATCTGCTGAAAGAGCAGATGGTAGTAGAAAAACTACTCGATATGACATTGATATGATGAAATGTATTTACTGCGGGCTTTGTGAAGAATCATGTCCTGTAGATGCAATTGTTCAAGGACCAAATTTTGAATTTTCAACTGAAACTAGAGAAGAACTTTATTACAATAAAGAAAAACTTTTAGACAATGGAGATAGATGGGAAAACATTCTAGCTGCAAACATAAAAGCAGATAATCCTTATAGATAATCATTATGTTGGCTCATGCAATTTTTTTTTACATTTTTTCATTAATTGCAATTATTTCTGCAATAATGGTTACTGTTTCTAAAAACACAGTTCATTCTGTTTTCTTTTTAATTTTGGATTTTATTAGTATTTCTTGTTTATTTATAATGATAGGTGCAGAATTTCTTGGAATGATTATGTTAATCGTTTACGTGGGCGCCGTAGCTGTTTTATTTCTGTTTGTTGTTATGATGTTAAATGTAGCTCAACAAAAAAACCAGTGGTTTAGTGCAAGGGAAAGCTCAAAACATATTCCAATTGGATTGATTATTAGTGCTATTATATTTTTTGAATTAATAATTGTTATTGGTGGATGGAAATACAAACCAGATCTTGTTTCTGCTATGTCACTAAATATAGATAATAGCACCAGTAACACTCATGCTATCGGTTATGTTTTATATACTGACTACATACATGTGTTCCAATTAAGTGGAATGATCTTATTAGTTGCTATGGTAGGTGCTATTGTTCTTACTTTTAGAAAAAGATCAGGTGTTAAGAGACAGAGTTATTTCAGTCAAATATCCAGAGAAAGATCTGATGGAGTTGAATTGATTGATGTTGAAAAGAATAGGGGAGTTAAATTTGATGATTGATGTAGGTTTAGGTCACTATCTCACTTTAGGAGCAATAATATTTACAATTGGTATAGTGGGAATATTTCTAAATAGAAAAAATATAATTGTAATATTAATGAGTATTGAGCTTATTCTTTTAGCGGTTAATATTAATTTTGTAGCTTTTTCTATTTTTTTAAATGATATAAGCGGCCAAATTTTTACACTCTTTATATTAACTGTAGCTGCAGCAGAAGCTGCAATTGGACTAGCAATAATAGTGGTTTATTACCGAAATTCTTCAACAATTAGAGTTGAAGAAATAAACAGTTTGAAAGGATAATATGGAATTTGCTTTATTATTTCTTCCATTATTAGCTTCAATTACGTCTGGTTTTTTTGGAAAATTCATTGGTGATAGAAATTCAGAGATAGTTACAAGTTTATTTGTGTCAATTTCAGCACTGCTGTCTTTGATTTTATTTTATCAAGTGATTGTCAGTGGTTATGAAAACAATGTAGTTATTGCAACTTGGATTAATTCAGGAACACTGAATGTAAATTGGTCTATTAAGGTGGATACTTTGTCTTCAGTAATGCTTGTTGTTGTCACTTTGGTTTCTTCATTGGTTCATATCTATTCTATCGGCTATATGTCTCATGATCCACATAAACCAAGGTTTATGGCATATCTTTCTCTTTTTACATTTGCAATGTTAACATTGGTTACATCTGATAATTTTCTTCAATTATTTTTTGGTTGGGAAGGGGTAGGCCTTTGTTCCTATTTTTTAATTGGCTTTTGGTTTAAAAAAGATTCGGCAAATGCAGCTGCCATAAAAGCTTTTGTCGTAAATAGAGTAGGCGATTTTGGATTTGCATTAGGAATATTTTTAATTTTTTATCTATTTGGTACAGTTAATTATTCTGAAGTATTTCAACAAATTCCACAAATTGTTGATAAAGAATTATTATTTTTAGGAATATACATCAATGCTATTGATTTAATTTGTATACTATTATTTATTGGAGCCATGGGTAAGTCGGCCCAAATTTTTTTACACACATGGTTACCAGACGCTATGGAAGGTCCTACACCAGTTTCTGCACTAATACATGCTGCTACAATGGTTACAGCAGGTGTTTTTTTAGTGGTTAGATGCTCTCCAATATTTGAGTATTCTCCTTTAACTTTAAATATTATTACAATAGTTGGAATGACAACTGCTTTTTTTGCTGCAACAATAGCTTTAGTTCAAACTGATATTAAAAAAATAATTGCTTACTCAACATGTAGTCAGCTAGGTTATATGTTTTTCGCAGCTGGTGTTGGTGCTTATAATGTTGCAATGTTTCATTTATTTACTCATGCATTTTTTAAGGCATTACTATTTCTTGGGTCAGGATCTGTGATCCACTCATTTAAAAATGAACAAGATATTAATCAAATGGGAGCTGTCTATAAAAAATTACCCTATACTTGGATTTTAATGATTATTGGCACTTTAGCGCTTACAGGTTTTCCTTTTCTTTCTGGTTTTTATTCAAAAGATGCAATTATAGAATTTGCCTATCTTAGAGGTAATACAGTAGGATTTTATGCTGCAGGTGTTGGTATTTTAACAGCCTTACTTACTTCGATATATTCTTGGAGATTAATCTTTAAAACATTTCATGGAACTTATAATAATCAAAAATTAAAAATTGAAGAGATGCACGAGTCTCCCTTAGTTATGCTGATACCTTTAATTATACTAGCATTAGGAGCAATTTTCGCTGGATTTTTATTTAAAGACTTATTTATTGGTCATGGAGGAGAAAATAATTTTTGGGGGGATTCCATTAAGTTTTTAAACCCACTAAGTACGGACCACCCACCATTATGGGTTATTTTAATTACACCTGTACTTGTTCTTTTATCAATTCCAATTTCTTATTATCTATTTGTAAAAAATAAAAAGCTACCAAATCAATTTGCCCAATCTAACAAACCTTTATATAATTTTTTATTTAATAAGTGGTATTTTGATGAATTATATTACGTTATATTTATCCTGTCTTCAAAAAAACTAGGCCTTTTCTTTTGGAAAGTAGTAGATATAAAAATTATTGATAAGTTTGGACCTGATGGTTTTTCTTTAATAATTAAAAATTTGTCTTTGAGAGCTAGTAAATTTCAAAGTGGATTCATTTATCAATATGCGTTTATGATATTAATAGGCCTTTCAGCTTTATTAACATTTTTAATTTTGAAATAATGAATTTTCCAATTTTATCATCTTTAATTCTTTTACCAACTATAGGAGCTTTATTTTTATTATTTTCAAAAGATAAAAATTCAAATACAGGAAAATATGTTGCATTGTTTACTTCTTTTGTTAATTTTTTAATTTCAATTTATTTATGGTATTTATTTGATCCCTCAACATCTAGTTTTCAATTTGTTGAAAATAGAGAGTGGCTAAAAGGTTTTGTTAATTATAAAGTGGGTATAGATGGAATTTCAATTCTGTTCATAATTCTAACAACACTTATTACTCCATTATGTATAATATCTGTTAACAACACAATTAAAGTAAAGTTAAGAGATTTTCTTATTGCCATATTGGTAATGGAGAGTTTAATGATTGGAGTTTTTTGTTCACTTGATCTAGTTGTCTTTTATTTATTTTTTGAAGCTGGTCTAATACCTATGTTTTTAATTATTGGAATTTGGGGAGGTGAAAGAAGAATTTATTCTGCTTTTAAATTTTTTTTATACACATTGCTAGGATCTGTTTTAATGTTAGTTGCAATAATTTCAATTTTTTGGATTTCTGGTACTACCGATATAGTTCAACTTTATGAATTAGGAATAGATAGAAAATATCAAAACTTATTGTGGCTTGCTTTTTTTAGTTCTTTTGCGGTTAAAACACCTATGTGGCCTGTTCATACTTGGCTACCTGATGCTCACGTTGAAGCACCAACAGCTGGCTCAGTTCTTCTTGCTGCAATTTTATTGAAGATGGCAGGGTATGGTTTTATTAGATTTTCATTAGGCTTATTTCCTGTTGCCTCTGAATTATTTACTCCTTTAGTGTACTCATTAAGTTTAATTGCAATTATTTACGCATCATTAGTTGCTTTAATGCAAGAAGATATGAAAAAACTAATAGCATACTCTTCTGTTGCTCATATGGGTTTTGTAACTTTAGGAATTTTTACAATTACACAGCAGGGTATTGAAGGAAGTATAATTCAAATGATTAGTCATGGGCTTGTTTCAGCTGCTTTATTTTTATGTGTGGGTGTTGTTTATGATCGTATGCACTCAAGGTTAATTAAAACTTATGGTGGTTTAGTTTCAGTGATGCCTAAATATTCAATTTTATTTATGTTATTTACTTTGGCTGCATTAGGCCTACCAGGCACTAGCGGCTTTATAGGAGAATTTCTAATTTTAATGGGCGCATTCAAGGATAATTTTTTGGTAGCAGTTATTGCTAGTTTTGGTGTGATTTTTGGTGCTGCATATATGTTGTGGTTATATAGGAGGGTGGTTTTTGGAAATCTAATAAATAAAGATTTACTAAAAATACCTGATTTAGATAATTCAGAAAAATTTATTTTATGGAGTTTAGCTATACCCGTATTATTCTTTGGCTTTTACCCAGAACCACTTATTAATACAATCGAAGTATCAGTAAATGATTTAATTGAAATGTATAATTTTAACTTAAATATGTTTGGTGCTGAGGTACAAAAATAATGAATAATTTAAATTTTATTTCTCCTGAAATTTTTATCTCTTTATCAATAATGTTTTTATTAACTTTAGGTGTTTTCAAAAAAAATAGTTCAAGTTTAATTCACAATCTTTCAATAACACTATTATTAATTACTGGAATTTTAATATTAAACAATCCTTTTGATAACGAAAAAACTTTATTTAGAAATAGCTACATAATTGACAATCTTTCATCCTTAATGAAAATTATTACAATTGTAGGCGGTGTTTTTGTCTTATCAATTTCAACAAAATATCTAAAAATATCTAAAATTTTTTTAATAGAATATCCAATTTTAATCCTTAGTTCAATTTTAGGAATGATGGTTATGATTAGCTCAAATGATCTTATGGTTTTTTACATTGGTCTTGAATTACAGTCATTAGCCTTGTATGTTTTGGCATCATTTAATAGAGATCAGTTAAAATCTTCTGAATCAGGTCTTAAATATTTTGTATTAAGTGCACTTTCTTCTGGTTTGCTACTTTATGGTTGTTCTTTAATTTATGGATTTTCGGGATCAACTAATTTCAACATTATTGGTAATTCAATGGATTCTAATCATTATGGACTAACATTTGGAATAGTTTTTATCTTAGTTGGATTGGCATTTAAAATATCTGCCGTACCATTTCATATGTGGGCACCAGATGTTTATGAAGGGTCACCAACATCTGTAACACTATTTTTTGCTATAGTTCCTAAAGTTGCAGCTTTAACTGTCTTCATTAGATTTTTATATGTCCCATTTTTTAATATGATTGATCAATGGCAACCTATCATAATTTTTTTATCAATTGCCTCAATGATATTCGGAGCTGTTGCAGCAATTGGACAGAAGAATTTAAAAAGATTAGTAGCATATAGTTCTATAAGTCATATAGGTTACGCTTTAGCAGGACTTTCTGTTGGTACTAATGAAGGTATTCAGTCATCTATAATTTATATCTCTATTTACTTGATAATGAATCTTGGTTTATTCAGTTGCTTATTTATGATGAAAAGAAATGATCAGTACTTTGAGACTATTGATGATTTATCTGGACTATCAAAAAACCACCCAGTTTTATCTTTATCATTACTTGTTATACTTTTTTCATTAGCTGGCATTCCACCATTAGCAGGTTTTTTTGCTAAGCTTTATGTATTTAAATCTGTAATTGAACAATCAATGTATTTCTTAGCAATTATTGGCTTGCTATCAACTGTTATAGCCGCCTTTTATTATTTACGAATAATTAAAGTTATTTATTTTGATGAAGAAAAAGAAAGATATGACACAGATCATAGCCTTTGGTTAAAAATATCATTAGCTGTTTCAACGTTGTTAATTCTTTTGTACTTTATCTTCCCTAGTAAATTGGTGGAAATTGTATCTAACATCAATATTATTTAATGAAGTTAAAAAAGTTCAATTTTAAGATTATAAATAGTACAAACGATTTAGCAATAAAAATAATTAGAAATACCAATAATAAATCAGGAATTGTAATTGCCGAAAAACAAAAAAGAGGAAGGGGTCAGTATGGAAAAAAATGGACCTCCTTTAAAGGTAATTTATTTGTTAGTATTTTTTTTCAACTTAACAAGATTCAATTATCATTGAAAGATTTGACAAAAGTCAATTGTTTTTTAGTTAAAAAATTATTATCAAATTTTTATAAAGGTAATATTATAATTAAAAATCCAAATGATTTGTTGGTAAATAATATGAAAATTTCAGGTATATTACAGGAAACGATATCTAAAGCTGATGAAAAATTTATTATTATAGGAATAGGTGTCAATTTGATTAAGAGTCCAAATATAAAAAATTATTCTACCACAAATCTTTTTGACTTAATTAATGTTAAAATTACCCCTAAAAATGCATCTTTAAAGTTAAAAAAAATTTATGAAACTTTTATTCCAATGTTACCAGAATTTAATATAAAGAATTTAAATAAAAATTTAAAATGATTATTGTTGGCGATATAGGAAACACCGAAACTAAAATTTGTTTAGTAAACTCAAAAAATATTATTATTAAAAGAGTTACTATAATAACAAAAAATATTAGCTCTTCTTTATTGAAAAAATCTTTATTCAACCTAAACTTAAAAGATAAATTGATCCATACATGTTTATTTTGTAGTGTTGTACCAAAATCATTTAATACAATTAAAAGCTTTTTTAATAAAACCTACAAAATTAAATGTCATGAACTGAAAAAGCTTAAAATAAATAAATTAATTAAAATTAAAGTTAACTACAAACAAATTGGCTCAGATAGATTGGCTAATGCAATTAGTGTTATTAATAATAAAGATAATTTTATAATTTTAGATTTTGGAACTGCCACAACATTTGACGTTTTGATTAAAAACACTTATCATGGCGGTGTTATTGCACCTGGCGTTAAACTCTCACTTAATACACTTTCTGATAAAGCAACACAAATTCCTAGAATTAATTTGAAAAAAACAAATAAAGTTATTGGTTTAAACACTATTAGTGCTGTCAGAGCTGGTTTTTTTTGGGGTTATGAAGGTTTAATTGACAATATTGTTAATTTAATTAAGAAAGAGACCAAGATGTCCTTTAAAATTATAATTACTGGAGGATTATCTAATTTATTCAAAAATTCAATTAAAACGAAAGTTACATTAAATAAAGACATTACAATTAACGGCCTGATCAGAGCCAGCAGTTTAATTAAATAAATATGAAAGATGAATTATTATTTTGCCCTTTAGGGGGTTCAGGAGAAATTGGCATGAATATGAACCTGTTTGCCTTCGGAAAACCAGGTGAACATAAATGGATAATGGTTGATATAGGTGTAACGTTTGCTGATGACACCTTACCAGGAATTGATCTAATTTATCCAGATCCTGGATTTATAGTGGATAAAAAAGAAGACCTATTAGGAATTATTCTTACTCATGCCCATGAAGATCACATTGGAGCGATTGCACATCTATGGCCTCAATTAAAATGTAAAATTTTTGCTACTCCATTTACTGCAGTCTTAATAAAAGAAAAATTTAAAGAAAAGAATGTTGATGTAACGAACTATCTAAATATAGTTCAATTAAATGGAACTGTAGATTTAAATCCTTTCAAAATAGAGTACATCACATTAACTCACTCAATTCTTGAACCTAACGGTCTTAGAATTGAAACTCCAGCTGGTGTAATACTGCACACTGGAGATTGGAAAATTGATCCTGAACCACTAATTGGTGATAAAATTAACTCAGACAGACTTAAAGAGGTTGGTAAAGAAGGTGTACTTGCTATGATTTGTGACTCAACAAATGTATTTAGCATGGGTAAAGCAGGATCTGAACTGGATGTTAGAAAAAGTTTGTTAAATATAATGGGTAGCCTTAAAAAAAGAATTGTGATGGCTTCATTTGCATCAAATGTAGCTCGAATGGAAACAGCTTTTTATTGTGCAGAAAAAACTGGCAGACAAATATCACTAGTTGGAAGATCTATGCATAGGATATTTAAAGCAGCAAGACAATGTGGTTATCTAAAAAATGTTATTGAACCTATTGATGCTCGTGAAGCTAAAAATATTTCTAGAGAGAAAATAGTTTATCTTTGTACTGGTAGTCAAGGCGAACCTATGGCTGCTCTCATGAGAATTTCGAGCAATACTCATCCAGATGTTTATATAGAAAAAGATGATGCTGTTATTTTTTCATCAAAAATTATCCCAGGTAATGAAAAAAAATTATACAAACTACAAAACCAATTAGTAAAAGATGGTATTGAAGTTATTTCTGAAGAAAGTGAATTTGTACATGTTTCTGGCCACCCAAATAGAGATGATCTTAGGGAAATGTATGATTGGATAAAACCTCAATGTGCCATTCCTGTTCATGGAGAGCATAGGCATATGATTGAACACATGAAATTTGCCCACGAAATGAAAGTCCCACACCCGGTACAAGTAGAAAATGGCGACATTGTAAAATTAGCTCCAGGCAAACCACATGTTTTTGATAGAGCTCCAAGTGGAAGACTTTATTTAGATGGAAATATGAGTGTTGAAGAAGATTCCCAATCAATTAAAGATAGAAAAAATATTGCTGCAAATGGTTACATGGAGGTAACTGTCTTAATTACACCAAAAGGAAATATTCACAAACGTCCAGTATTAACTTTCAGAGGTTTGCCACTTCACGATGTTGATGAATTCATATATGAATTAGAAGATGCAATAGAAAGTACAACTAGAACTTTTTCTATAAAAAGTAAAAAACAGGAATATAATTTAATTGATGCTTTAAAAATTACTTGTAGAAAATGCGCCAAAGAGATTACTGGCAAAAGACCATTTATAAATATCAATATAGTAAGAATTTAAATGAGTGCAACGGGTCTTGCTATAATCTATATAATAATTTGGTGGATAGTTTTTTTCACGATTCTTCCAATTGACGTAAATAGACAAAAATCTATCAAAATTGATGGTGAGGATGCAGGTTCTCCAGAAAATCCTAAAATGTTAAAAAAATTTATTTATTGTACTGGTATTACAACGGCTATTTTCCTGATAATTTATTTATTGATAAAATATGAAAAGTTAAATTTAAGATATATAATTAATTAAAAATGTATATTTCAAAGTCATTTATTCCAATATTAAAAAATAATCCATCAGAAGCAAAAATAAAATCACACCAATTAATGCTCAGAGTAGGGATGATAAAACAATCTTCTGCAGGTATTTATTCATGGCTACCATTAGGTTTTAAAGTGATGAAAAAAATTGAACAAATTGTAAGAGAAGAACAAAATAAAATTGGCGCACAAGAAATACTTATGCCAACCATTCAACCCAGTGATATTTGGAAAGAAAGTGGACGTTATGATGATTATGGAGATGAAATGCTTCGAATTAAAGACCGACAAGGTAGAGAAATGCTATATGGTCCAACCAATGAAGAGTTGGTTACTGATATATTTAGATCTAATGTTAAATCTTATAAGTCATTACCACAATTATTATATCACATACAATGGAAGTTTAGAGATGAAGTAAGACCTAGATTTGGAATTATGCGTGGTAGAGAGTTTTATATGAAAGACGCCTATTCGTTTGATGTAAATGATGAAGATGCAACTTTCTCATATAATAAATTTTTTTTCTCATATTTAAAAACATTTAAGAGACTAGAACTTTCAGCAATACCAATGGCAGCCGATACAGGACCAATTGGTGGAAATCTTTCTCATGAATTTATTATTTTAGCAGATACTGGTGAAAGTAAAATTTTTACAGATAAAAGAGTTTTTGATTTAGATAGTGAAGGATCTGTAGTGGATAGAAAATCCTTACAAGACTTAAGAAAAAAATATGAACAATATTACGCTGTAGCAGATGAAAAATTTAACAAAGATGAATTTGAAGAAAAAGTATTAGAAGAAAATAGACTGATTACAAAAGGTATAGAAGTAGGTCACATTTTTTATTTTGGAGATAAGTACTCAAAAGCCTTAAATGCAGCTGTAGATCTTCCAGGAGGTAAAAAAGATTTTGTTAAAATGGGATCATATGGAATTGGTGTATCAAGACTAGTTGGTGCAATTATAGAAGCAAAATATGATGAAAAGGATGAAATAATGAAATGGCCATTCTCTGTAGCACCATATGAGCTTGCCATAATTCCAATGATTAATAAAAATGATACATCTGCATTAGATAAAGCTACAAAAATTTTTAAACATTTTGAAAATAACAATATAGATACAATTATTGATGACATGGATGAAAATCTTTCATCTAAAATTAAGAAATTTAATTTAATAGGTGTTCCTTATCAAATTATAATAGGAAAAAAATCAGAAGGTGATCTGTTAGAATTTAAGGAAATAGGAAAAGAACCTAAGAATTTAAATATAGAACAAATAACTAAGATTTTAACTGAATTAAAAGTAAAAAATTGATTTCAACATTAGAAAAAGAGATTACATTTAGATATTTAAAAACCAGAAAAAAAGATGGATTTTTAAATATTATTTCTATTTTTTCGTTCATTGGAATAAGTTTGGGTGTTGCAGTATTAATTATTGTTATGTCGGTCATGAATGGTTTCAGAACTGAATTAGTTAATAAAATTGTAGGATTTAACCCACATGTAACAGTGAAACCTTATGAAAATTCTATAAATTTAGAAATACTTAAAAATAATGATTTAATAAAAATTTCCAAGAAGTTAATTTTTAGTAATTCTGGTGAAGCAATTGTTATTAGCAAAGACTACACTAAAGGGTTAATTTTAAGAGGTTACAGTAGTGAAAACTTTCTAAAACTTGATGTTGTGAAAAAAGGAAATTTAATTGGTAAATCAAACCAATTAACAAAAAATTCAATATCAATAGGTAAAGAATTAAGTTTTAGTTTAGACCTTGGTGTGGGAGATAAAGTGTCAATCATGTCACCAGTAGGCATAGAAACAATTATAGGAAGCTTACCTCGACAAGAAACTTTTATTATTAGTTCAATCTTTGATAGTGGTTTAGCTGATTTTGATGCAAATATTGCTTTCATAAATTTAGAGACATTGGAAAACTTTTTTGGTCTTAAAAAAGAAAAGCGTAACTTAGAAATTTATTTGTACAATCCCTCTAATATTAAAGAAGAAAAAAATAAAATTCAAAAAATATTCAAAAATAACTTTGTATATAGTTGGGCTGATATGAATAGTTCATTGTTTTCTGCATTAAAAGTTGAAAGAAATGTAATGTTTATAATTTTATCTTTGATTATTATAGTGGCTGCTTTTAATATTATTTCAGGTCTTACAATTTTGGTTAAAAATAAGACAAGAGATATAGCTATATTAAAGTCTATTGGCGTCCTGAATAAATCTATTGTTAAGATATTTTTTCTTGTTGGTGTTATTATTGGAACTACAGCAACTTTTTTTGGAATTTTTTTAGGTATAATGTTTTCTTTATATATAGAAAACTTGAGAGAATTCTTAAGTAATATATTTAATATAAACTTGTTTCCTGAAGAGATTTATTTTTTAAGCACAATGCCTTCTGAAATAAATACAACTTCAATTTTTATTATTTCTTTTTGTTCAATTTTTGTAACTATTATTGTTTCAATTTTTCCAGCAATAAAAGCTTCAAAATTAGACCCAGTTAAAGGACTCAAGTATGAATAATTTGATATCATTAAAAAACATATCAAAATCTTTTTCTAACAATAAAAAAATAAATGTTTTAAAAAAAATTAATTATTCTTTTAAAAAAGGTAAGATTTATTCTCTTGTTGGTCCCTCTGGATCGGGAAAGTCTACATTATTAAATGTTTTATCAATGATAGATAAACCTACCACTGGTTCATTGTTAATTGATAGTAAACCAGTAAACTTTAATGAGAATGCAAAAAATGATAAAATTAGATCAAGTAAAATTGGTATTATCTATCAACAAAATAATTTACTTCCAGATTTTACTGCATTAGAGAATGTTTATTTAGCTGGTTTAGCTTTAACCAATGATAAAAAAAACTCAATTGATCGAGCAAAAAAAATCATAAAAATAATGGGTCTTTCATCACGTGAAGCACATTTTCCTTCAGAACTATCAGGGGGTGAAATGCAAAGAATTGCAATGGCTAGAGCACTTATTAACGAACCTGAAATTATATTAGCAGACGAGCCTACTGGCAGTTTAGACCATACAACAGCAAAGGAGGTTTTTAATGTTTTATATAAATTAAAAAATAAAAACAGATTAATAATTTATGCAACTCACAATAGATTTTTTGCTAATATGGCTGATTGCAAATTAGAAATGATTGATGGTAATATAAAAACTATCAATGCCAGAATTAAATAATCAAAACTTTAATCACTTAAAAATTCACACACAGTATTCAATCTGCGAAGGTGCTATCAAAATTGATAATTTAAAAGATTTTTGTAAAGAAAAAAAAATACCTTGTTTAGGTCTTTCTGATACATCCAATTTATGTGGTGCGTTGGAGTTTGCTGAAAATATCTCTAAGGTTGGCACTCAACCAATTATTGGCACTCAAATATATTTTAAATTTGAAGACACAACAGGGCTATTACCTTTGATAGCTCTTAATGAAAATGGATATAAGAGAATCATAGAGCTTTCTTCAAGATCTTACCTAGAAAATGACGCTCTATCTGACCCTCATTTAGATATTAAGGAACTTTTAATAGATACTGAAGGAGTGTCCTTATTTTCGGGAACTATCCAGGGTTTGTTTGGTAAATTATTTGAAAAAGGTCGTTTAGACGAAATCTCAAAACTATATAAGAACTTATCATCAAAATTTAAAGATAATTTTTACTTAGAAATCCAAAGACATGGCGATCAAAATGAAATTGCTTTTGAAAAATTCAATTTAGAACAATCTCTAAAAATTAAGATACCAATTATTGCGACTAATGAAGTTTATTATTTAACACCTGACATGCACGAAGCCCATGATGCGTTAACTTGTATTGGTTCCAAAACTTATATTAATGAAAAAAACAGAATTAAATTTAGCAACCAACATTATTTTAAATCTAATGAAGAAATGTCAAAACTATTTTCAGATATTCCTGAAGCTTTAGAAAATAACTTCAATTTACCATTTAAATGCAATTTTAGACCACAGTTTTCGAAACCTGTACTTCCAAATATTAGTTCTGAAAAAGGGGGTAGTGCTGATGAAATACTAAAAAAAGATTCATTAGATGGTTTAAAAGAAAAATTTCTCAAAGTTTTTAAAATTGAAGAAAGCAAATTAGAAACTGATGACAAATTTTTAAAATATAAAGATAGACTAGATCATGAGCTAAAGATCATAATTGAAATGAAATACCCTAGTTATTTCTTGATTGTGTCTGATTATATTAAATGGGCTAAGAGTAATGATATTCCTGTAGGACCAGGCAGAGGTTCTGGAGCAGGTTCGCTTGTAGCTTGGTGTCTATCTATTACAGATGTTGACCCAATTAAATTTAATTTAATATTTGAACGTTTTTTAAATCCTGACCGTGTGTCAATGCCTGACTTTGATATAGATTTTTGTGAGGAAAAAAGAGATCTTGTTTTTAAATATTTAACAACAAAATACAAAGATAGCGTTGCCCATATAATCACATTTGGAAAATTAAAAGCAAGAATGGTTATTAGAGATGTTGGTAGAGTACTAGGTTTGCCATATGGTTTTGTTGATAGTATTTCAAAAATGATACCTTTTGACCCTTCCAGACCTCAAAGTCTAACTGAGTGTATTAATAGCGAGCCAAGACTTAAAAAATTAGTTAATGAGGATCCTCGTGTTAAAAAATTAACTGATCTTTCTTTAAAATTAGAAGGTTTGAATAGAAATGTAGCAACTCATGCAGCAGGTGTTGTAATTGCGGATAGAAAATTAACTGAAGTTGTGCCTTTATACAAAGATGCATCTGCCGATTTATTATTACCTTCTACACAATTTGACATGTATTCAGCAGAAAATGCTGGCTTAATTAAGTTTGATTTTTTAGGATTAAAAACTTTAACGGTAATTAATAGAACGCAAAAGTTGATTAATAAAAAAGTTAAAAATTTCAAAATTGAAGATATTGACTTTGATGATCAAAAAGTTTTCGAACTTTTGTCTTCTGGTAATACTGTTGGATTATTCCAGGTTGAGAGCGCCGGTATGCGTGAAGCATTATTGCAGATGAAACCCAACCATATTGAAGATATTATTGCACTAGTGGCTCTTTATCGTCCAGGACCCATGAGTAACATACCAGTTTATAATGACTGTAAACATGGAAGACAAACACCTGATTATTTACACCCACTACTTGAAGATATTTTAAAACCTACATATGGAGTTATTATTTATCAAGAACAGGTGATGCAAATAGCGCAAAAACTCTCAGGTTTTACTGCAGGTGAGGCTGATATATTAAGAAGAGCTATGGGAAAAAAAAAGAGCCGAACTAGAAAAACAAAAACAAGGATTTATTGCTGGTGCTCTGAAAAATGGAATTAGTAAAGAAGTTGCAGCAAGTATATTTTTAAAAATTGAACCATTTGCTGAATATGGATTTAATAAAAGTCATGCAGCCGCTTATGCTATAATTTCTTATCAAACGGCATTTTTAAAAACTTATTTTCCTAAAGAGTTTTTTGCAGCTTCGATGACAATGGATATTTCAAATCAAAATAAATTGAGTGAATTTCATGAAGAATTAAAAAGAATTAATATTAAAGTTATAAGACCTGATGTTAACAAGTGTTTTGCAGATTTTCAATTTGATGAGGATAATTTTTATTATGCTCTTGGTGGAATTAAAAGTGTTGGTTATGAAGCAATAGCAAATGTTGTTAAAGAAAGAAAAGAAAATGGTGAATTCAAATCTATAAATAATTTTTTAAACAGAGTTAACCCTAAAGATATTAACAAACTCCAACTAGAAGGTTTAGTTAAAGCAGGAGCTTTTGATAATATAGATAGTAATAGACAAGCATTGTTTAATTCAATTCCAAATTTTATTTTAAAAACGAAAAACATTCATGAAAACAAAGCAGCAAATCAAATTGATCTTTTTGGTTCAGATGAAGAACAAGATAATGAAATAATTTTTAATATTGAAGATTGGAAATTTGAAGATCGATTATCAAGAGAATTTGAAGCTATTGGATTTTTTATATCCGACCATCCTTTAAATCAATTTAAAGAAATTTTTAATGATTATAAAATAATTGATTATGCAATGTTCAGCTTAGATGACAATACAAAAGATGCAAATATTGCAGCAACTGTTTTAAAAATTTCTGAAAGAAAAACTGCAAAAGGTAACTCATACGCAGTTATTAAATTTACTGATTTGACCAGTGTTTTTGAGCTTTTTCTTTTTTCAGACATTCTAGAATTAAATAGAGAGGTTTTGGTTGAAGGTAATTCTTTAATTATAACTTTAATTAAAACTATTTCGAATGATGAAAATAAACTTAAAAGGATAAATGTTCAAAAAATAGCATCACTTCCAGATCTTTTTAATAAACCAATTAGCGAAATTATTTTTAATATTAAATCAATCAAGGATATTGATAAAATATCAAATTTAATTAATGAAGATGGAACTACCAAGGTAAAAATAAATATTAATGACAAAGATAAAAATGTTAGCTTTGAACTTAAGAATAAACGACTTATTGATAGAAAAGCTATAAATATCATTAGAAATAATGATATTTCGACCATAATTCACTAAAAAAGACTTGTTTGTTTTACAAATAATTTGTAAATAACTCTTAAATTAAATTAACACGCACACAGTTTGTGGTTTTATACCTCCGGTCCTTAGATGGAAATTACTGTGGTGGCTTAACCGGGAATAAATATGAAAATACCAAGTCTAACTATACAACAATTATTAGAAGCAGGCGTTCACCTAGGTCATAAGACTTTAAGATGGAATCCAAAGATGAAAAAATACATCTTTGGTAAAAGAGATTCAATTCACATTATTGATTTAACACAGACATTAGAATTAACAAATGTGGCATTAGAAAAAGTTTACAATACAATTGCAAATAATGGAAAAATTCTTTTTGTCTCTACTAAAAAACAAGCATCAGAAGCTATTGCAGAAGTTGCAAAAGAAACTGGACAATTTTTTGTAAATTACAGGTGGTTAGGAGGCATGTTAACTAACTGGGGAACAATTTCAGGTTCGATAAAAAAGATGAAGAAATATGAAGCTGATCTTGTTGCTGAGAATAGAGGCTTTACAAAAAAAGAACTTTTGAAAATGAGTGTTAAAAAAGATAAATTAGAAAGGGCTCTTGGTGGAATTGCTGAAATGAAAAAAGTTCCTGATTTAGTATTTATCATAGACACAAACTATGAATCACTAGCCATAGCTGAAGCATCTAAGTTGGGCATTCCTATTTGTGCCATTTTAGATAGTAATTCAAATCCAGATGGTATTGATTTTCCTATTCCTGGCAACGATGACGCCAGAAGAGCAATCGATCTTTATTGCAACCTAATAAAAGAAACTATTGAAAATGCAAAAAAAGCAGCTCCATCTAAAACTGAAGACAAACCGGAAGTTGAAAATATTAATACAAAAGAAAAATCTACTAAAACTGTTCAGGAGTTAGATAGAGAAAAACTAGATGCTAAATTCTCCAAAAAAGATAAAGAAAAGCTAAATTAATATGAGCGATATAGAAAAAGTAAAACAATTAAGAGAAGCAACAGGTGCAGGTTTTAAAGATTGCAATTTAGCGGTTAAAGAATCTTGTGGTGATTTAGATAAAGCTGTAGAAATTTTAAGAGTTAAAGGAATTTCTAAAGCTTCTAAAAAAATGTCCAGAGATGCAAAAGAAGGTGTAATTGCAACTTCAGGAGATGAGAATAAGATTTCAGTGATAGAAGTAAATTGTGAAACAGATTTTGTTGCAAAAAATGATGATTTTGTTTCTTTTGCAAAAGAACTAAGCGATTTAAATAATAAAAACAATTCTGATTTAGATGAATTAAATAAGTCTAACATGTTAAATGGTCAAACTGTTGAAAATAATCTAATTTCATTAATTGCAAAAATGGGTGAAAAAATAACAATAGGTAAGACTAAAACATTTAATCAATCAGGTGCTAAAAATTTTAATTATTTACATACAATAGTTAAAGACAATTTAGCTAAATTATCTGTTATAACTTCTATTGAAACGAAAGATAACAGCGAAGCAGTTAGAACTTTTGGCAAACAACTTTCAATGCATATAGCTGCATCTAATCCATTAGCATTAAATTCTGATTTAATTGACAAAGAGGTAATTCAAAAAGAACAGGATCTTGTTACGGAGGAATTAAAAAGTTCTGGAAAAACAGAAGAGATTGCTCAAAAAATCAGTCTAGGAAAAATGAGTAAATTTAAGGAAGAAAATTCCTTGTTAACACAGTCTTGGGTAATGGAACCAAAAAAGAAAGTACAAGAAATTGTTAAAGAACTAAATATACCTGATTTAAAGATCAATGATTTCTTTAGAATAAAGATAGGTGAATAAATGTTTGAAGAAAAAACGTATAATCAAAAAATGGATAAAACCATTGAGGTTTTTTCAAAAGAATTAACATCACTAAGAACTGGAAGAGCGAATGCTTCAATGCTGGACTTAGTTAAGGTTGATGTTTATGGGCAAAAGATGCCTTTAAATCAAGTTTCTAGTATAACAACTCCAGATGCAAGAACAATCAATATTCAAGTTTGGGATCTTAATAATGTTCCATTAGTTGATTCAGCGATTAAAAAATCTGAACTTGGTTTAAACCCACAAATTGATGGACAATTGATTAGACTACCAGTTCCTGATTTAAATGAAGAGAGAAGGTCTGAGATAAAAAAATTAATTAAATCTATTGGAGAAAAATGTAAAGTTTCAATTAGAAACATAAGACGTGAAGCTAATGATGAATTAAAAAGTTTAGTAAAGAATAAAGAAATTAGCGAAGATGACGAAAAAAAAAATGAAAAGATAATTCAAATTTTTACAGATGATCATATCAAATGCATTGATCAAAAAGTAGAATCTAAAGAAAAAGAAATAATGACTATATGAGTCCAATTAAACATGTTGCCATCATTATGGATGGAAACGGTAGATGGGGTCTCAAACACAAAAATTCAAGAAATTTAGGACATAGAGCTGGTTTAAATACAGTGGAGACAGTTATTGACGAATGTATAAAAGAAAAGATTAAATATTTAACACTTTATACATTTTCTACAGAAAATTGGAAAAGACCTAAAAAAGAAATAAATTTTTTATTTAACTTATTAGAAAATTTCTTAATTAAAAGAGTTAAAGATTTAATAAAAAATAAAATTAGTGTCAAATTTATAGGCGAATTAAGTAAATTACCAATAACGCTTAAAACTTTGATTAAAACATCTGAAAAAAAAACATTACAAAATTCAATTATTCAAATTAATGTTGCATTAAATTATGGTTCAAAAGGTGAATTAATAAATGCCTTAAGGTCAATTAATAAAAAGAAAATTAAAATAAACGAGCAAAATATTGATAAAAACTTGTTTACTAAAGGTATACCCGATCCTGAAATATTGATAAGAACAGGTAACACTCAAAGACTAAGTAATTTTTTACTTTGGCAATCAGCATATACAGAAATTTTTTTTGAAAAAAAACTGTGGCCTGATTTTAGCAAAAAAGATTTTAAAAAAATATTAACTAAATTTAAATATATAAAGAGAAATTTTGGATCAATTTAATGGGCTCTGAATTAAAAAAAAGAATAGTTACTTCACTTTTATTGTTGTTATTATTAACAATAATGTACTTTTTCTCTTTCATGATGATTATATCACTGATTGTGATTGCAATAATTATTTGGATTGAATTTTATGCTTTATTATCTAAAATATTTATTAAAAATTCAATTAATCATAAATTTTATAGATTTATATTTAAATCAATTTCGTTATTGTATCTATCATTGTTGGTTTATTATTTATTTTATATTGAATCTTACCATCAAGATTTAAAAGTTTACCTAATATATTCAATTCTTGTTGCTATACTTTCTGATATAGGTGGCTTAGTAATTGGCAAGTTTTTTAAAGGAAAAAAACTTACAAAAATTAGTCCAAACAAAACTGTGTCTGGATCTATTGGGTCTTTTGTTTTTTCATTGTTTTTGATTCCTTTATTTAATGAAACATTGATTAAGTACGATCTTTTAATATTAATTGTAATTACATTGTTTATATCTTTAACCACTCAAATAGGAGATTTACTTATCTCTTATATAAAAAGAAAAGCAAAAGTTAAAAACACCAGCGATTTACTACCAGGCCATGGAGGTATTCTTGACAGAGTAGATGGTATAATCTTTGCTATTCCAATTGGGCTTCTACTATTTAATATTTTTTAAATATGAAAAAAAAAATTGTCATTCTAGGGTCAACAGGTTCAATCGGTAAAACCGTGCTAGATGTTATCAAAAAGGATCAAAAAAAATTTGAAATAACACTTCTAACAGCAAATAGTAATATCAATAAATTATTGAAACAGGCAAAAATTTTCAATGTTAAAAATTTAATCATTACAAATAAAACTAAATATAATTATGCAAAAAAAAAATTAATTGATAAAAATGTTAATATTTATAATGATTTCAAATCAATTAACAAAATTTTAAAGAATAAAAAAATTTATTATACTATGAATGCCATATCTGGATTAATTGGATTGGATCCAACATTAAGAATTATCAAATTTACTAATAAAATTGCTATTGCAAATAAAGAATCCATAATATGTGGTTGGAATTTAATAAAAAAAAAACTCGACTTTTATAAAACTGACTTTATTCCAGTTGATTCTGAACATTTTTCAATATGGTCATTAATTAATAAGCACAATATTGGTAATATAGAGAGGGTTTTTATTACTGCTTCTGGTGGACCATTCAATAAGCTAGATTTAAAAAAATTTAAATTTATAACAAGAAAAAAAGCACTTACTCATCCTAATTGGAAAATGGGAAGAAAAATTACAATAGACTCAGCAACTATGATGAATAAAGTTTTTGAAGTTATTGAAGCTAAAAATATTTTTAACTTACAATATAATAAAATATCAATTTTAGTTCATCCCAAATCTTATGTTCATGCCATAGTTAAGTTTCATAATGGTTTAACTAAAATTTTGATTCATGATACTAATATGACGATCCCAATTTTTAATTCTCTGTATTTTAACAGTCAAAAAAAAATAAAATCTAAGGGATTAAATATTGATCTATTAAATAATCTTGATTTTCAAGGTATCAATTTTAAAAAATTTCCTGTTACAAAAATAATTAACACTTTGCCAATTAAACAATCTTTATTTGAAACAGTTATCGTAACTGCTAATGATACACTTGTTGATATGTTTTTAAAAGGGAAGATAAATTTTTTAGATATTTCAAAAATACTATTAAAAATTATTAAGAATAAAGACTTTGTGAAATATAAGAAAATCAAACCAAAAAATATTAGTCAAATCAACCAAATTAGTGATTATGTTCGTTTTAAAATTGACTCTTTAAGTATATAAGACAGCTATGTTTAGTACATTTTTAAAGTTTTTAATTGTTATGTTAATTTCTATCTCTTCAGCATTTGGAGAAGTAGTAAAGTCAATTAAAGTTTCTGGAAATGAAAGGATTTCAAATGAAACAATTATTGTTTTTAGTAAGATTAAAATTGGACAAAACCTTTCTGAGAGCCAATTAAATAAAGTTATCATTGATTTATACGAGACAGATTTTTTTAAAGATGTTTCTATTAATTTTGATAATCAAATTTTGAATATAAGTGTAGATGAAAATCCTATAATTCAGAATCTATATATTGAGGGTATAAAAAATAAAACACTTATTGTTAAAATCCGAGAAATTTTATCATTAAAGAACAGAAGTTCTTATAAAGAAATTTTAGCTAAAAGAGATGTAAATATTATTTTAAATTCATTAAGATCGATAGGTCATTATTTTTCTGATGTTCAATACATTGTAAATTATAATGAAAATAATACTGTAGATTTAACCTATGATGTTAAGTTGGGAGATAAAGCTTCAATTTCAGAAATTAGATTTATAGGTGAAAAATTTTTTAAAGATAGAAAACTGAGAAGCGTCATAACTTCAGAAGAAAATAGATTTTGGAAATTTTTTTCTAATAAAAAATATGTTGATCAAAAAAGAATTTCGCTAGATCAGCGTCTTTTAAAGAATTTTTATTTAAACAAAGGTTTTTACAATGTTAAAGTGAGTGATTCTTACGCTAATATGCTAGACACAAATAAATTTGAACTTACATTTAATATTAATTCAGGCAGGAAATATTACTTTAATGAACTCGATCTCTTATTACCTGAGAATTATAGTAGAGATAATTTTTCAGAAATCTTAAATTTATTTGCAGATCTAAAAAATCAAATTTACTCTCTGAATAAAATTGAAGATATTTTAGATGAAATTGATAATATTGCTTTAAATTCCCAATTTGAATTTATATCTGCTACTGTTAATGAGGAAATTATTGACACTAATAAATTAGACTTTATTTTTGAAATTAAAGAAACACAAAAAAAATATGTTAATAGAGTTAATGTTTATGGTAATACAATTACAAGAGAAGAGGTTATAAGAAATTCACTTATCGTTGATGAAGGTGATCCCTTTAATGAATTATTGCACAATAAATCAATAAATACGCTCAAAGCAAAAAATATATTTAAAACAGTTGAAAGTGAGATTGTAGATAGTGAAAAAGATGGATATACCGATATAAATCTAACATTCGAAGAAAAGCCTACAGGAGAGATTTCGGTGGGTGCTGGTTACGGTACAAGAGGAGCTGCATTTGGTTTTACAATAAAAGAAAACAACTTTTTAGGCAAAGGTGTAAAACTTGTTACTGATATATCTTATACTACTGACAGTCTTTCTGCTGGTTTGAGTTATACAGAACCAAACTTTGCTTACTCAAATAGATCATTAACATCAAGTTTTTCATCTTCTAGTGTTGATAAAATTACTAATTATGGATACGAAACAAAGACGAATACTCTTGAATTTTCTACTTTTTTTGAACAATATAGAAACTTATATGTGTCACCTGCTATTTCAGTAAGACACGAAAATCTGACAACTAATAGTAACGCATCAGAACAATATAAAAAACAAAAGGGCAAGTTTTATGACATAACAATGCCATATGGCATTTCTTACGATAAAAGAGATAATCAGTATGATCCTAAGGCCGGATTCATAAGTAGCTTCACTCAAGAATTGCCGTTAATTAGCAATAATCCAGCTATAACAAATTCATACAATTTTTCAAAATATTTCTCGATTGGTGATAATTTTGTAAATAATATTGATGTTTATTTCAAAGCTATAAATTCAATTTCCAATAAAGATGTAAGAGTATCTAAAAGAATTTTGCTTCCTGGCAATAGACTTAGAGGCTTTGAAGTTGGTAAAATTGGCCCAATAGATAATGATAATTTTGTAGGTGGTAATTATGCAGCCTCAATGAATTTTGTTACACAAGTACCAAATTTATTCCCAGAATTACAAAATGCAGATTTTAATTTCTTTTTAGATATGGCAAATGTGTGGGGTGTAGATTATAGTTCTGCATTAGATGATTCAGGGTCCATCAGAAGTGCGTTAGGTGTTGGCGTTGATTGGTTTACTCCGATAGGACCTTTAAGCTTTTCTTTATCACAGCCTATTACAAGTTCAAATTCTGACAAAAAAGAAACATTCAGATTTAATTTAGGAACAACATTTTAATGTTTAAAATAAAAATAATTTTATATATTTCTATTTTTCTTTTTGTAAATTCATTTAGTGCAAGCGCTAACATTGCATATATAAACTTTGATTTTTTGTTAAATAATTCTAAAGCTGGAAAAAATATAGAATCTGAAATAAAAAAATTGCAAAAAAAACAAATTACTGAATTTAAGAATAAAGAAGATAACTTAAAGAAAAATGAAGATAAACTTTTATCAAAAAAAAATCTTTTAGAAAAAAAAGCTTATATATTAGAAGTTGAAGAATTTAAAAAAAAAGTTGTAATATATAATAAATATAAGAATGACAAAATAACATCACTAAATAAAAGAAGAACAAAATCTATTAATATGTTTATGAAAGAAATTACACCAATTTTGACCGAATATGTTACCAAAAATAATATTTCAATTTTATTAGAAAAAAAAAATATTGTAATTGGTAAGTCCAATCTTGATATTACAAAAACAATACTTGTTTTGTTAGATGAAAAAATTGATAAAATTAATATTGATTAATGATTACTAAATTAAATAAAAAAGATATAATAAATTTATTGCCACATAGAGAACCAATGTTATTAATTGAAGAACTCATTAACATTAAGAAACTTTTTTCTGCAACTGCCATTGTTAATGTAACAAAAGATAGTTTCTTTGTTCAAGGTCATTTTCCTGATAATCCAGTAATGCCAGGAGTCTTAATTGTTGAGGCTTTTGGACAGGCTGCAGCCGCTCTTACTGCAGCTGGCATAGATAAAGAAACTTATGAAAATAAATTAGTATTTTTGATGGGAATTGAAAAAGCTAGGTTTAGAAACCCAGTAATACCAGATTGTAAACTTGAATTAAATATAGAGGCAGTTAGATCTCATGGCAGAGTTTGGAAATACAAAGGTGAAGCATTTGTTGAAGGTAAAAAAATGGCTGATGCCCTATGGTCAGCTACCATTGTTGATAGAAAATAATTAGTAACAATTATTGATAAGTAATTAATTATAGTTTTGATAAAAAACTATATTAATGCCTAATCCTTTTTTTAAAAACTGTGGTCCTTATTATATAGATGAGTTATTAGAATTGTCAGATGTTTCTAAAAAAATTATTCCTAATAAAATTAATGTCAATGACATAAAAGATCTGGTTTCTGCAACTAATAAAGATGTCTCTTTTTTTCACTCAAAAAAATATGAAGATTTAGCATCTAAAACTAATGCTGCATATTGTATTACTACTAAAAACTTAGCACATATATTACCTACCACTTGTTTTTCAATAATTGTTGATAATGTATTAATAACTACAGCAAAAATTACTAAAATATTTTATCCTAATTCTGTTACTGATGATTTTGATCAAAATATTTCTGTTATTAATGAAACACTATTAGCAAAAATAACCACATATGGTAAAAATGTTTTAATCGGAAAAAATGTTCAAGTAGGTAAAAATTGTCTAATTGGACATAACACAATAATTGAAAGTAATGTTATTATCGGTGATAATTGCTCTATTGGCTCAAACGTAATCATAAGAAATACAATAATTAAAAACAATGTAAGTGTTTTGGATGGTTGTGTAATTGGTAAAAAAGGTTTTGGTTTTTTTCCTGACAAAGATAAAAATTTTAGATACCCACATATAGGTGTAGTTATAATTGAAGACAACTGTGAAATTGGATGTGGGTCTACCATAGATAGAGGTTCACTTTCTAATACTATAATAGGAAGAAACACTTACTTAGATAATCAAGTTCATATTGCTCATAATAATAAAATCGGTAGTAATTGCATTATTGCAGGCCAAGTTGGTTTTGCTGGAAGTTCAACTTTAGGAAATAATGTTATGATTGGTGGTCAAGCTGGTATCTCTGGACATTTACAAATTGGTAATAATATTCAAATAGGCGGGGGTAGTGGTGTAATAAAAGATATTCCAGATAACTCTAAAGTTATGGGTTATCCTGCTAAAAATTTAAAAGAATTTATTAAGGATAATAAATGATACATAAAACAGCAATTATTGACCCCAATGCAAAAATTGCCTCAACTGTATCTATTGGGCCCTATACAGTCATCGGCCCTAATGTTGAGATTAAAGATAATGTAATTATTCAATCACATGTCAGCATCACTGGTTCAACAATAATTGGTAAAAATAATAAAATTTACCCGTTTGCTTCAATAGGTAATGATCCTCAAGACATGAAATATAATGATGAAAAAACAAAGCTTCTGATTGGAAATAATAATACAATAAGAGAATATGTAACAATTAATCCAGGCACAATTCAAGGTGGGGGAATAACAAAAGTAGGTAATGATAATTTAATAATGATTAGTGCTCATATTGCTCATGACTGCATTATTGGTAACAATATTGTTATAGCTAATAGCGCGGCAATAGCTGGTCATGCAAAAATTGATGATTATGTTATAATTGGTGGTAATTGTGGTGTTCAACAATTTACTAGAATCGGAAAAATGGCTATGATAGGTGGAATGACCGGTGTTTCTAGAGATGTTATTCCTTACGGTTTATCAACGGGTAATCGAAATTACTTAAATGGAATTAATGTTGTTGGATTAAGAAGAAGCAAGATATCAAATAAAGAAATTATTGGTCTTGCAGATGCTTATAAGCAAATATTTAAAACAGAAAACTTAAATCAAAATTTGAATAAATTAAATGGTCAGTTTAAGGAAAATAATTTAGTTAAAGAAGTGGTTGAATTTATCAATAAAGATAAAAAAAGGCCAATTTGCACCCCTCTTCCAAGATAGAATGATTGGATTATTTTTAGGTAGTACAGATTTCCCAAAAATAATTTTAAATAAAATCAAAAAGGAAAAGAAAAAATATTTTATTATAGATTTAACAATAAATAATGATTTTAAAAAAAATAAGAATAGTTACTTCATTAGCATAGGACAGTTTGGTAAAATTTTATCAGTAATTAAAGAAAATCAATGTAATAAGGTATTATTTGCTGGGAAAATTATTAAACCAAAAATTTCCTCACTTAAATTGGACTTTAAAGGCCTTTATTATATTCCAAGAATAATCAAGGCTTCAAAGTTGGGAGATGCAGCAATTTTAAAAGAGTTAATAAAGATTTTATCAGAACATAATATTAAGGTTATAAAATCTAATTTTTATAATCCGGAATTAACTTTACCAAAAGGCAATTATACAAAAATTAAACCCAGTAAAAAAGAATTAATTGAAATCAAAAAAGGTATAAATTCACTAAACAAATTAAATGCATACAATCATACTCAAGCTTTAATAATTAGAAACAATTCAATTATTGCAAAAGAAAACTCAAAAGGTACAAAAAAAATGATCCAATCGATAATTAAAGTTAAAAATAATAAAGGCATATTAATTAAATTTCCCAAAAAAAAACAAGATTTAAGAGCTGACTTACCAACTATTGGACTTGATACACTTAAAGACTGTAAAAAAGCGAATTTAAAAGGGGTAGTTCTTAAGTGTAATCAAAATATATTTATGGATAAAATTAAATGCATAAATTTTGCTGATAAAAATGAAATCTTTATTAAAGTTATATGAAAAAGATATTTATAGTAACAGGTGAACCGTCGGGCGATAAGTTAGCTTCTAAAGTTATATCAAAACTAAAGGAATCTAATCCAAAAATTGAATATTTGTGTGTTGGTGGGTCTCATTTATATTCTTTAGGTATCGACTCAATCTTTGACCTAAAAGAAATTACATATATGGGTTTTACAAGTGTATTGCTAAATATATTTAAGATTAAAAATAAAATCAATGAGACTGTGGATGAAATTATCGAATTTAATCCAGATATATTATTTACAGTGGATAGCCCAGATTTTACACTTAGGGTAGCCGAAAGAGTTAAAAAAGTTAATAATAACATTAAAATAATTCATTATGTTGCACCTCAAGTTTGGATATGGCGGGAAGGTAGAGTTAAAAAATTTAAGAAATTTATAGATCACATGCTACTTTTGTTTAATTTCGAGAAAGAATATTTTGACAAAGAGAATATTACAAATACTTTCGTGGGACACCCTTTATTGGAGACAAATAAAAAATCTAAAATTGATTTATCTTCATTAATTAATGAGAATAAAAAGATTATATCAATATTTGCAGGAAGTAGAAATTCTGAAACTAATGTTCTGTTACCAATTTTATCTGATTTTATTAAATTAATGAACAGACGATTTAATGATTATATTTATATTTTCCATGCTACTGAAGAAAATAAAGAATTAATTACTAATTCTCTAAAAAATAATTCATTAAATAATATCCAAGTGATTTCAGATGATAATATCAAATCTCAAATACTATCTAGATCTGTGTTTGCAGTAGCTAAATCAGGAACGGTATCTCTTGAAATTTGTAATGCTAATGTTCCATCTATTATAATCTATAAAATTAACATGATTAATTATCTAATTATGAAATCGTTAGTTAAAGTTAAATTTGCGAATATTATAAATATTATTAATAAAAAAGAAATTATTCCAGAATTGTTACAAGGCGAATGTAATGCAAAAGAAATTTATAATTCAGTTGTTTATTTATTAAAAAATCCAGAAATTATGAAAGATCAAGTAAACAAATGTAACAAAACTTTAAATGAGATAAGATCGAAATCATCCTCCTCATTAGAAGCCTCTTCAGTATTAAGTAAGCACCTTGTTACCTAATCTTTTTTGAACTTCTTCTTTACCTAATGAGATGATTATATCATAAATGCCTGGACCAAACTTTGAACCTGTTAAAGATATTCTTAATGGCTGTCCAACTCCCTTAAAATTTGTCTCATGTACTTTTATAAGATTATTTACTATAGGCTCTAAAGTTTCTTTATTTAAAATTTTTAAAACATCAACATTTTTATTAAATTCAAAAATTATTTTTTTTGCTTTGTCATCAATAAGTTTTAAATCATCTTGATTAAAGTTTATTTTATCAAAAATTAAATATTTGGCATTATTATATATGTCTTCTAAAGTTTTGGCTTTATTTTTAAGAAACAATAATGATGTTTTAATTTTTTCTTCTTTATCGGATTTAATTTTTTCCTTGTACAATTCGCAGTATATAACAAGTTGATTGTAAAGTTCATTTTCATCAATAGTTTTAATATAATGTTCATTCATTGATAGAATACGGCTCATATCTAGCTTTGAAGGTGATTTTCCAATTCCTTCTAAGTTAAAAAGTTTAATACTTTCATCCAAAGTAAATATTTCTTTATCATTGTAGGACCATCCTAATCTTAATAAATAATTCCTTAACGCACTAGGCATAATCCCAATTTTTGAATAGTCATCTAGCGTTGAAGCGTTATCTCTTTTTGATAGTTTTTTACCCTCTATAGTATGAATAAGAGGTATATGTGCAAATTGAGGTACCACCCATCCCATTGCCACGTATATCTGCATTTGTTTAAAAGTATTGATCTTATGATCATCCCCCCTAATAATATGGGTCATATTCATTTGATGGTCATCCACAGTTGCAGAAAGATTGTATGTGGGAGTGCGATCATTTCTTAAAATTATGAAATCCTCAATTGTATTATTGTCAATTTCAACATTACCCTGAACTAAATCTTTCAATATGGATGTTCCTTTAATTCTACTTTTAAATCTAATTACTGGTTTTATATTTTTTGGAGCATCTGTTTCAGTAAGATTTCTCCATTTTCTATTATAAATATAAGGAAGTTTTTTTTGTCTAGCTCTATTTTTTTGTTCTTCAATTTCTTCACTTGAACAGTAGCATTTATAAGCATGACCATTTTTCAGCAACTCATCAGCAACATTTACATGATCATTTATTTTTGTGGACTGGATATATTCATCACCATCATGCTCTATACCAATCCATTTTAAAGATTTTATAATTTGATATTTATGTTCATCCTTAGATCTCTCTTTATCTGTATCTTCAATTCTTAAGTGAAAATTTCCTTTTTGGTTCTTTGAATATAGCCAGTTAAATAAAGCAGTTCTAACACCACCAATATGTAGGGCTCCAGTAGGAGAGGGAGCAAATCTTGTTGCTACTTTAGACATTCGGAATGTTTAGACTATTTTTTTAGAAGTTTCTATATAAAGATACTAAAACACCCTGAACTTTAACTCTGTCAGGTCCAAATATTTTAGTTTCATAGTTTCTATTTGCACTTTCAAGAGCAATTGTTTTGCCTTTTCTTCTTATTCTTTTTAGCATTGCTTCATGCTCATCTATTAGAGCAACTACAATCTTGCCATTATCTGCAGTATCTGATCTTTTTATTATAACTGTATCACCTTCGTTAATTCCAGCTTCAATCATCGAATCTCCTTGAACCTTTAGTCCAAAGTATTGACCATTTTTTTCAAGATTGCTAGGAAGAGGTATTCTAGCAACTTCATTTTGAATTGCTTCAATTGGTGTTCCTGCTGCAATTTTACCTAACACAGGGATTTCCATTTCGTCATTTTTAGTATTTTCTGTGTCTAATCCACCTTTAATAACACTTGGTGAAAAACTGTTATAAATATCATTTGCTGAAGCTGTTTCTGGCAGTTTTATAACCTCCAAAGCTCTTGCTTTATGAGGAAGTCTTCTAATAAAACCTCTTTCCTCTAAAGCACTTATTAATCTGTGAATTCCTGATTTAGATTTTAAATTTAATGAGTCTTTCATTTCCTCATAAGAAGGTGAAACGCCTGAGGCTCTCAACTTCTTGTTGATAAATAAAAGCAGGTTTTTTTGTTTTTTAGTTAGCATAAGAACAAATAAAGTACAAAATCTGTTCTACAAGTGTTCTTCTATTTTAACAATAGCTAAAAAGTGTTGAAAATAGTGGTTTATTTTACTAAAGAACTGAAAAAATTGAATTATTATCCAAGTTTTTCAAGAGTGATTCACCAATTAAAAAAGTTTTAATTTTAGTTTTGTCTTTTAAGGATAGAAGTTCGTCTTTTGTTTTAATTCCACTTTCTGAAATTAAAGGTCCGCCATGACTAATTAAAACATCATGGATATCATAAGTTGTATTTATATTTGTTTTAAGCGTTTTAAGATTTCTATTATTAATTCCTATTAAAGCCTCTTTAAAGTTAAGAGCTTTTTTTGCTTCATCAACAGTATGCACTTCAACAATTATAGACATGTTAAGTTTTAGCGCTTCTTCATATAATTCATTCGCAAGTTTATCAGAGACCCCTGCTATTATTATTAATATAGCATCAGCACCATAGCTTTTTGCAAGATGAACTTGAAATTTGTCTATAAAAAAATCCTTACAAAGAACAGGAAGTTTTATTTTTTCTTTTACTTTACTGACGTGAGTTAGATTGCCTAAAAAAAAATCTTCTTCTGTAAGTATAGATAAGCAGGTTGCTTTATTATTATTGTAAATTTTAGCTATATTTAAAGGGTCATAATTTTCTATTATTATACCAGCAGAAGGACTAGCTTTTTTAATTTCAGCAATTAATGAAATTTTATTATAATTAATATTATTTTGTATTTTATCTTTAAAATTAATAAATGATTTATTTTCATTTATTTTTATACTTAATGAATCTAATGGAATTGATTTTTTTAATAAATCAATACGTTCAATTTTTTTTTTAATTATTTTTTCTAATACATTTTTAGACATTTTGTATATTTTTTAAATTTTCAAATGTTTTACCAGATAATATGTGTGACCTTGCTGAATCATAAGCATCTTTAAATTCTGAATTTTTTTCAGTAACAATAAGTCCTGCTGCAGCATTTAAGCAGACAGCCTTTGAAAAGTCATTATCTTCGCCCTTAAATATATCTATCATTTTAATTGCATTAAATTTAGCATCATCACCTAACAAATCATCAAATTTATTTGCACCAATATTTAATTCTTTAGGATCTATAATTATTTCTGAAATTTTACCATTTTTTAATTGAACAACGTTTGTTTTTGCATAAGGTGATATTTCATCTAAACCATCTTCACTATTAACAATCCAAGCATATTTAATATTCAAATTCCTTAGTGCATCAGCAAAAATTTTTAATAAATTCTTATCAAAAACACCAACAACTTGTCTATTAACTAGGGCAGGGCTACTTAGAGGTCCGATCATGTTGAATATTGTTCTTTTACCTATCTTTTTTCTAGTTGGTCCAACAAACCTCATTGCACTATGGTAGTTCGGTGCAAACATAAAACCAAAATTATTTTTATTTATTTGTTCTTCAATATCTTTTGGCTCTAAATCAATCTTTATATTTAAAGCTTCCAAAACATCGCCTGATCCACATTTAGATGAAACTGCTTTATTACCGTGTTTTGCCACTTTGATACCCATGCTAGATAGCAATAACGCTGATGCAGTAGAAATATTTAGTGTATTCATGCCATCACCACCTGTGCCACATGTATCGACACAATCCTTAACGTTAACTCTTTTAGACTTATTTCTTAATATATAAACACCTCCAGCGATTTCATCAGAGACTTCACCTTTTGCCGATAGTAGAGTTAAAAAATCAAATATTTCACTTTCTGAAGCTTTGCCATCCATTAATATTTCAAATGCTGCTTTACTTTCATCGAAAGATAAATTCTCTTTATTTCTTAGCTTCTCTAGATATTTTTTCATTAATCTTTATAATTTATAAAATTTCTTAATATTTTAATCCCAATAGTAGTTCTTATACTTTCAGGATGAAATTGAACACCATGAATATTATATTCTTTATGTTTTACACCCATAATAATTCCATCTTTTGTTTCAGCAGTAATTTCAAGTTTATTGGAAAGTGTTTTTTTATCAATAATTAGACTGTGATATCTTGTGGCTTCAAATTTAGAGGGAAGATTTTTTAATATACCAATCTTTTTAGATTTTATCACACTTGTTTTTCCATGCATTATTTTATTAGCCTGAATTATTTTTGAACCAAATACTTGTCCGATAATTTGATGACCTAAACATACTCCTAATATTGGAATTTTTTTGTATAAAGATTTGACTATCTTAATACAATTTCCAGATTGATTTGGATTACCAGGACCTGGTGATATAACAATTCTGTTATATTTATTTATTATTATTTGCTTGTCAGTAATTTTATCATTTCTAATTACATCAACATTAACTCCTAACGATGATATGTAGTGGTATAAGTTAAATGTAAAACTATCGTAATTATCTATTAATATAATTTTCATTATTTAAGAGCATTCATTAGAGCTTTTGCTTTATTGATAGTTTCTTCATATTCTTTAATTGGCTTACTATCAGCTACAATCCCTGCACCAGCTTGGACATAAAATTTTCTATCTTTTGCAACAGCAGTTCTTAAAGCAATGCAGGTATCAAACTCACCATTTGCTGAAAAATATCCTATGCCCCCAGCATAGACTTTTCTTCTTGTTGTCTCTAATTCATCAATAATTTCCATAGCTCGAATTTTAGGTGCTCCTGAAACGGTCCCAGCTGGAAAACCAGCAAGTAATGATTTAAATTTTGAATATTTTTTATTATAAACTCCAACTACATTAGAAACTATGTGCATTACATGAGAGTACTTTTCTATTACAAAACTTTCTGTAACTTTGACACTCCCAATTTTAGATACTTTTCCTGCATCGTTTCTACCTAAATCAAGTAACATTAAATGTTCTGAAAGTTCTTTTTTATCTTGTAGTAAATCCTTTGCAAATAAACTGTCTTCTTTAAAGTTTTTACCCCTAGGTCTTGTCCCAGCTATTGGCCTAACAGTAATTTCGTTATCTCGTAGTCTAACTAGAATTTCTGGGCTGGCTCCAATTATTTGAAAATCTTCAAAATTGAAGAAGTACATAAATGGAGAAGGGTTGGTAACTCTTAATTTTTTATAAATTTCTAATGGTTTTTTAGTTAATTTAACTTCAAACCTTTGACTTAAAACTACCTGAAAAATATCACCAATTTTAATGTATTTTTTGGCTTTATTTACCATTTTTAAAAATTTGTTTTTCGTTGTGTTGGATTTAATTTTAATATGAGTTTTAGTATTTTTATAAGAATTATTTTTTTCTAATGAAGCTTGGATTAATAAATCATTTATTTCACCTTCAATTTCTAAATATTTTACTTTATAATTTGAAATTTTTTCATCATTGAAGATGTTTACAATATAAAAAATCTTTTTTTTTAAATTATCATGAATAACCAATGTTCTTGGTCTTAAGAGTCTTACGTCTGGAAGGTTTAAATCATCTTTACATTTGTTAGGAATTTTTTCGATGTATCTAATGGAATCGTAAGAAAAATAACCAGATATTAATGAACAAATAGGAGGTAGTCCTTTAGGTGTTTTGAATTTAAAATCTTCTATTATTTTTTCAATAATTATGTCGGGTTTTCCCTTAATCTTTTTTTTAGATTTATTTGTAAATAAGTAAGAGTTTTTATCGTTGAATTCCCAAATTTTATCGGGGTTTTTACCAAATATAGTATATCTACCTCTGATCTTTCCTTTTTCAACAGATTCAAAAATAAAGCTATTTTTTTCGCTAAGAAAATTATCAATTAGATTTAGAACCTCACGATCATTTACTGTTTTCCTGGAGGTGTATATAATTTGATTTTTGTTTCTTTTGTGTTGAAACTTAAAATCTTTAAAGTTTCGATTTAGCATCATCTAAAGTAATTTTTTACTCTATCAAGGGTTTTTTCATTAACTATCACGTTATATTTACTGTTTAAAAGATAGTCATATGATTTTAAAATTCCATTTCTATTTTCTGCACTTGCCTCATTTGAAATTGCTTTAAATATATTTGAATTTTGTGAAACATTAGTATCCTCATAACTTATTACTTTGGCTATGAATATATTGTTTTCTTTATCAGCAATCAAAGTAAACTCATTAATTGGTAGTGAATATAAAACTTCAATTGAATTAGCTTCAAATTTATTTACGTCTTTAACTGAGTTTATTTGAATTTTCTCAATCTTACCATTTGCAAGCTTATTGAAAGATTGTTCATTAAATTTTTTTTTGTCTAATTGATCAAGTATGTTTTTATTATATTCAAATTTTTCTTTTTGATATAAAAGATTTTTCATTTGTTTTGTAAATTTATTATCCTCTAAACTTGGTAACTTTAATTTAATATTATCAATCTGATAAAAAATAAAGGTTCCATTGTCTTCAAATATTTCAATCTTATCTTTTCTAGAATTATAAATCTTATTCTCAATTGTTTTATTATTTTCTAGGTTGATATAATCTTTTTTAATAATTGGCTTGATATTAAGTTCATTGATAATTGTTTTAAAATCAATATTTTTTGATATTTTGTTATCTATTTCATCAATTGCATCGAAGAAAGTTTGGTTGAATTCATCTAAACCTATTAAATTTTTTGGTGTGATTATTGCATAGGAAAAATCAATAAAGTCTTGTTTTAGTTTATCTGAATTTTCTTTAATAAAAACTTCAATTTCTTTATTGGTAAATTCATTAGTTTTCTTATAAAAATTATTCAACTCAATATACTCAATATCTAACTTTCTATTATTTTCTACAAAATGCTTATCTATTAAAAACTTAGGTGATTTAGCGCCACCACTTATATAAGTAAATAATTCTTTTTGCAGAGCATTATTCTTTAATTTGATTTCATACATCGCTGCACTCATACTATTTGTTAGTAAGAATTTTTCATAAAGAGTTCTTTGAAATTCACCATTTTCATCTTGAAAGTTTTTATTTTTTTTAAGTTTTTCTGCAATCATTTCTCTTGATAAAATTAAGTCTAAATCTTTTATTTCAAGGTCTAATAAAGTCATTGATATTAAGGATGATAAAAGTTCTTCAATTACATTTTTATCAATATTCTCTTTTATAACTTGTTGACTTAATCCTGATTGATTCAAGTAATCCATAAAATCTTGAGTGGAAATATTAGTGTTATTAATTTTGGCTATATTATTTTGATTTCCAGTACTAAAGCCACCACCAAATCCACCAAAACCAAAAGCAATTATAATAACAAAAATTAGTATTAATCCACCAATCTTTTTTTTTGTAAATTCTTTAAAAGGATTTATCATTGCATTATTAATATATTGATCTTTAAAATACCAAGCTATAGATTAAAATTTTCATTATGACAAATAAATATATGTATTTTATAGCTAATTGGAAAATGTATGGGAATTTATCATCCTTAAAAACATTAGATAAAGTTATTAAATTTTCTAAATCCAAAGAAATAAAGGGAGGAAGATTAATTTATTGCCCACCAAACACTTTAATAAGTTCTTTTTCAAAAAAATTTAAAAACTGTCAAATCGGTATTGGTGGTCAAAATTGTCATGAAAGTGATGTTTATGGTGCTCATACAGGTTTTGTTAATTCTCAAATGTTAAAAAATATTGGTGCTCACTTTGTAATTATTGGCCATTCAGAAAATAGAGTAAAGGGTGAAAGTGATAAACTGATTAATCTAAAAATAAAAAGTGCTCTTGATGCTAAATTAAAAGTTATTTTTTGTATAGGTGAAACTTTAAATGAAAAAAAAAAAAGACACACTCAATCCTCTCTAGACAAATTAAAATTGGTTTAAAAAATATCAAATATAAATCAAACATTTTTTTAGCTTATGAACCAGTTTGGGCTATAGGTAGTGGGCTCATACCAAAACACCAAGATCTTTTTAAAACAGTAAAATATATTAAAAGTAAATTTAAAGATAAATTGCCTAAAGTTTTATATGGGGGTTCTGTAAATCCCAAAAATATAACAATCTTAAGAGAAATTAATAATATTGATGGTTTTTTAATTGGAGGAGCATCTCAAAATGCTAAAAAATTTATTGATATCGTCAAAAAAACATATAGTTAACCTTCATGGAAAATATTTTATTAGTAGTCAACTTAGTGCTTGCTGTAATACTTGTGCTTTTGATACTTGTGCAAAAATCTGAAGGTGGAGCACTTGGCATTGGAGTTTCTCAAGATAATTTTATGCTTTCCAGATCAGCAGGTAATTTTATGAGTAAAGCTACAGCTGTAGTTGCTACTTTATTCATAATTTGTAGCTTAGCTTTAACAATAATATCTAGAGGTGAGTTAACACCTACATCCTCTGTACTAGATAACATTGAAGAAAAATCTAGTGATACTCCTTCAATTCCTGAAAATTAATAATTAATTCTTTCCATTTTATTAATTAATCGCTATAAGATAATTCCATGGCGCGATTTATATTTGTCACCGGCGGCGTGGTATCATCCTTAGGTAAAGGACTTTCTTCTGCTTCGTTAGCATATTTGCTTCAATCAAGCGGTTTTAAAGTCCGTTTAAGAAAATTAGATCCTTATTTAAATGTTGACCCAGGAACAATGAGTCCTTTTCAACATGGTGAAGTTTTTGTAACAAACGATGGTGCTGAAACCGATTTAGATCTAGGTCATTATGAAAGATTTTCAGGAATTTCTGCAAAAAAAACTGACAACATTACAACTGGAAAAATTTATAGTGACGTTTTAAAGAAAGAACGTAAGGGAGGTTATCTTGGTAAAACTGTTCAAGTTATTCCACACATAACTGATCGTATTAAAGAGTTTATAAAAAATGATATATCTAAAGAAGATTTTGTAATTTGTGAAATAGGGGGGATAGTAGGTGACATTGAAAGCCTTCCTTTTGTTGAAGCTATTAGACAATTTTCAAATGATGTCGGTAAAAAGAATGCTTTATTTATTCACTTAACACTAGTCCCATACCTTAGAGCTTCAGATGAGATTAAAACAAAACCTACTCAACACTCTGTAAAAGAGTTAAGAAGTCTCGGTATACAACCAGATATTATTATTTGTAGATCAGAAAGACCTATCCCGCTTGAACATAGAAAAAAAATATCCTTGTTTTGTAATGTAAATATTAAAAATGTAATTGAGACAGTTGATGTTAAAACTATTTATGAGGCGCCGATTAGTTTTAATAGAGAAAATTTAGATAAACAAGTGCTTGAATATTTTAGGATTAAAAGAAGAAAAAAAGTTAATTTAAATCCTTGGAAAAAAATTACAAAAATTGTTCTCCATACAAAAAAATTAATCAATATTGCAATCATTGGCAAATATGTTGACCTTAAAGATGCTTATAAATCTTTAGATGAAGCCTTAACTCATGGTGGAATTGATAATAATTTAAAGGTTAATTTAGTGAGAATAGATTCTGAGAATCTAAAAGTTTCTGAAATTAAGAAAAAATTAAAAGATGTTTCGGGAATTTTAATACCAGGTGGTTTTGGCAAAAGAGGAACAGAAGGTAAAATCGAAGCAATTAAATATGCTAGAGAGAAAAAAATTCCTTTTTTTGGAATCTGTTTTGGGATGCAAATGGCAATTATAGAATTTGCTAGAAATAAGTTAAATATAAAAAAAGCTACTTCAAGTGAGTTTGGAGCTGGAGGTGTTCCAATTATTGGGTTAATTACTGAATGGAATAAAAATGGCAAATTAATTAAAGGAACTGATAAAGATTTAGGTGGCACTATGAGACTTGGTCTTTATGAAGCAAAATTAAAAGAAAATTCATTAATTAGAAAAATCTATAAATCAAAATCAATTCAAGAAAGACATAGGCATCGATATGAGGTTAATATTAGTTACAAAGATAAATTTGAAAAAAATGGTTTAATTTTTTCAGGATTATCTCCAGATAACAAATTACCAGAAATTATTGAGCTAAAAAACCACCCCTGGTTTGTTGCTGTACAATTTCACCCTGAATTTAAATCTAGACCTTTGGCACCACATCCTTTATTCTCATCATTTATCAAAGCTGCTAAAAATCATAAATGAAAAATATAAAAGTTAATTGTGGAAACATAGAAATTTCAAACAATAATAAGATTTGTATTATTGCTGGTCCATGTCAACTTGAAACAGAACAGCATGCTATGGATATGGCAGGTAAAATTAAAGAGATTACTTCAAAATTTAATATGGGTTTTATTTATAAAACATCTTTTGATAAAGCAAATAGAACCAGCTTAAAAGGAAAAAGAGGTGCGGGTCTTGAACAGTCTTTACCTATTTTTGATAAAATAAAAAAAGAGTTAAATGTTCCAATATTAACTGACATACACAATGCTGAGCAATGCTCTGTTGTATCCCCACATGCAGACATATTACAAATTCCAGCATTTTTATGCAGACAAACAGATTTATTAATTGCTGCAGCTAAAACAAGAAAAATTATTAATGTTAAAAAAGGTCAATTTTTAGCACCATGGGATATGGTTAATGTTACTAAAAAAATTGCTGATTCTGGTAATAATAATATTCTGGTCACTGAAAGAGGCGCAAGCTTTGGGTACAATACTCTTGTCTCTGATATGAGATCTTTACCTATAATGGCAAAGAATGGTTACCCTGTTATTTTTGATGCCACACATTCTGTACAACAACCTGGGGGGTTGGGTGATACAAGTGGTGGGCAAAGAGAATTTGTAGAATATTTAGCAAGAGCTGCAGTAGCAGTTGGTGTTGCAGGTGTTTTTATTGAAACACATCAAGACCCTGATAATGCTCCATCTGATGGACCTAATATGGTTCCTTTAGATAAATTAGAAAAATTGCTATCTCAACTTTTTGAAATAGATAATCTAATTAAAAAATAAATGAGCAAAATATTAAAGGTAAAAGCTCGCCAAATTTTTGACAGTAGAGGATACCCAACAATTGAAGCTGAGGTTTATTCAAAAAATTTAAGTGCAACAGCTATTTGTCCATCAGGAGCATCAACTGGTACATATGAAGCGTTTGAAAAACGAGACAGTAAAAACAAAAAATATTTGGGTAAAAGTGTTTTAAATGCTGTGAGTTTAATTAATACAAAAATCTCAAAAAAATTAAAAGGTAAAAATATTCATGATCAAATGCGTATAGATACAATCTTAATTAATCTTGATGGAACTAGGCAAAAAACAAACTTAGGAGCTAATGCAATTTTAGCCGTGTCGATGGCTACAAAAAAACTTTCTGCAAAGATTAAAAAAGTACCTTTATATAAAACTTTTTTGGTAAAAAATAATTATAAATTACCATACCCTTTAATGAACATTATTAATGGTGGAGCTCATGCCAATAACGGTTTAAGAATTCAAGAATTTATGATTAGACCTGATAAAGCAAAGAGTTTTTCAGAGGCAATGAGAATATGTTTTGTTGTAATTAACAATTTAAGAGATTTAATTATAAAGAAGAATTTTTCAACGTCTGTTGGAGATGAGGGTGGTTTTGCTCCTATGATTAGTAGCAATGAAAAAGCTTTAGATCTAATTGTAGCTGCGATAAAAAAATCTGGATTTAAGAATGGTAAAGATGTTTCAATTTGTTTGGATGTTGCGGCTAACGAATTAATAAAAAAAAATAAATACTCTATTCATTCTAAAAAACTTATTTCAGTAGATCAATCAATTAAAGAATATCAAAAAATAATAACCAAATACAAAATCAAATCTATAGAAGACCCATTTGGAGAAAATGATTGGATAGCATGGAATAAATTAATGAAGTATACAAAAAATGTTCAAATAGTTGGTGATGATCTTTATGTTACAAATTTAGAAAGACTAAAAATTGGTTTTTTAAATAATTCATCAAACTCAATATTGATTAAACTTAATCAAATTGGCACGGTTTCGGAAACACTTGAAGTTATTAAATTTGCACAAATAATTGGCTATAAAACAATAATTTCTCATAGATCAGGTGATAGTGAGGATACTTTTATTGCAGACCTAGCCGTAGGAACTAATTCAAATCAAATAAAATCAGGGTCATTAGCTAGATCTGAACGTGTTGCTAAATATAATCAATTATTACGTATAGAAGAAGAGCTTGGAAAAAAAGCATTAATGAATAACATTTATTAATGTTGAAAAAATTAAAAAAAAATTATTTTTTACTAATCTCAATCTTTTTAATACTTTATTTTTTCTTTAACTTTTTAGACGGTGAAAGAGGTCTTTTTTCTTATTTTAAAAAAAAAGAAATCTTAATAAGTTTACAAAATAAAGAAAAGAATCTAACCAATAAAATTAAAAACCTTGAGTTTAAAAACTCTTTATTAAGTGATAAATTAGATTTAGATTATGTTGAAACGTTAATAAGAGAAAAGTTTTTATTTGGCAAAGAAGCAGAGACCCTCTATATAATTAAAAAGAATGACAATTAAACCAAGACACCCAGAAAAAGTTAACAAACCTATAAATCCAATTAAGAAAAAACCTGATTGGATAAGGTCTAAATTAACTAACAGTAAAGAATTTTTCTTAACTAAAACTATTGTTAATCAAAACAATTTAGTAACAGTTTGTCAGGAAGCTAACTGCCCAAATATTACAGAATGTTGGAGTAAACGTCATGCTACTTTTATGATTATGGGTGATACCTGTACAAGAGCTTGCGCTTTTTGTGATGTAAAAACAGGTAAACCTGAAAATTTAGATCCATTTGAGGCTTATAAAATTTCAAATGCTGTATACAAACTTAATCTTCAGCACGTTGTTATAACTTCTGTTGACAGAGATGATTTAGAAGATGGAGGTTCTAATCATTTTTTTGATGTAATTACAGCTATAAGAAAAAAAAACCCTCAAACTTCAATTGAAGTTTTAACCCCAGATTTTTTAAGAAAGGGTGACTCTTATAAAAAGATTCTTGAAGGAGATTTAGATGTTTTTAATCATAATATTGAAACAGTTCCAAGACTTTATTTAAAAGTTAGACCAGGTGCAAGATATTTTGGTTCATTAGAACTTTTAAAGAATGTAAAAAAAATTAATAAAAAAGTTTTTACTAAATCAGGGTTAATGGTTGGTTTAGGAGAAAGTAAAGATGAGTTAATTCAGGTGATGGACGACTTAAGGTCTGCTGATGTAGACTTTTTAACAATTGGACAATATTTGCAACCCTCAGTAAAACATCATCCACTTGAAAGATACTACCATCCAGATGAATTTAAAGATTTAGAAAATATTGCAAAAACTAAAGGTTTTTTATTAGTTTCATCTTCACCATTAACTAGATCTTCTTATCATGCTGATGAAGACTTTGCTCAATTGCAAAAAAATAGATTAGAAAAATTTAATGCCTAAAGCCACGGTCAAGAGATTAATTGAATGTAATAAAAAACAATTAGTGGATCTTGTTCTAGATATTGAAAATTACCCAATGTTTATACCTTATTGTTTAGATGCAAAAATTTATGAAAAAAAAAAAGAAAAAAATATGATATTAATAATTGCAGATCTTACAATAGGGAAAGGTCCTTTTAAGGCTACTTATAAAAGTGATGTCAGATTTAATAAAGATACAGACACTATCCTAGTAACTAATATCGAAGGACCCCTCAAGCATTTGTATAATAAATGGTTTTTTCTTGAAAAAGGGAATTTTACTGAGATATCTTTTGATATTGATTTTGAGATTGAAAATAAATTTTTAAATATTTTAATGACTAAATCTTTTCAGTATGGTTTAGATAAAATAGCTGACTCGTTTCAAAGAAGAGCTAACGATTTATTCAGGGATAGATAAATCATTAAAAAACCATATGTGCAGAAAGGTAAATTATGTCCGCAGACTTACAAAAAAGAACAATTGCAAAAACGTTAACGTGGCGTATTACTGCTAGCTTAACAACTTTTATTATTGCATGGATTTTAACTGGTGACTTTTTAATAGGTGTTTCTATAGGTAGTATCGAAGCTTTAACTAAAATTTTTTTATATTATTTTCATGAAAGAATTTGGAATAATATAAGTTGGGCTAAAAGTTAGACAATATTATCGATTATATTAAGTGCGGTGCTAACTGTAACTTTTTGTATAGATATTCTATTTTTATTTTTGAATAGATTTTTTTTAGTTATTATTTTATTTCCCTTTTTGACACTAATATAAACTAAACCTACTGGCTTTAATTTCGTACCACCGTTAGGTCCAGCAATACCAGTTATTGATACAGATATGTTTGCTTTACTAATTTTGCTTAAATTTTTAACCATAGATAAACAACATTCTTCGCTAACTGCACCATATTTTTTTATTACGTTATAAGGAACCTTAAGAATATTAACTTTTGCTTTATTAGAATAAGTAACAAAACCTAAATTAAAAACTTTAGAGGAGCCATTAATTGATGTTATTGAGCTTGATAAAAGACCCCCAGTACAAGATTCTGCGAATGACACTTTAAGTCTCTTCTTAATTAATTTTTTCACAATTTTATTTGCCAAATTTTTCATTATAAAACATAACTTTTGATGATCACAAAACACACAAGAGTTAACACTACATAAAATCCTGCAAAGATATCATCCATAATTACACCAAAGCTATTTTTAAAATTTTTATCAAAAAAACTTACAGGAAATGGTTTCATGATATCAAAATATCTAAAAAGAATAAAAAATAAAGCATAGTATATGATTGCCTCACTAGAATTTTTTGTTGTACCATGAGAAATTTCATAAAGATATATAGGAATTGATTGACCCAGCAACTCATCAATAATGATTTCACCAGGATCTTTATTTTCATTATTTTGTATATGGTTCGAGATAGCATAAAATGAATAAATAAATATTATTATCAAACCTATTAAAATTATATTTGGTGAAACATTTAATGAATGGAATAAATAATAAAGAATAATTGTAGTCGCTAAAGACCCAAAAGTTCCAGGCATAAACTTAATTTTACCCAGACCAAGCATTGTAACAAATAGTGAATTGAAAGTTTTAATCATTTTTAATCACCGAAACTATTACTTCACATGCTATAGCTTTTTCTTTGCCTATTAAACCTAGTTTTTCAGTTGTCTTACCTTTAATATTAATTTGTGAAGGTAAAATTTTACAAATTTTAGCAATACAATTTGTAATTTGTTTTTTATATTTTTGAATTTTGGGTTTTTGAGTAATGATATTAATATCAAGATTATTAATTAAATAGCTGTTAATTTCTATTTGCTTAATAATCTTACTTAAAAGAATTGTTGACCTAATATTTTTAAATTTTTTGTCCTTATCTGAAAATTTTTCACCGATATCACCCATAGAACAAGCGCCAAGAATAGCATCTATTAAGGCATGTAAAACAGGATCTCCATCTGAGTGACCCAATGTGCCAAAAGGTGAGGGCACTCTGATACCACCTAAATAAAGTTTTTTATTAGGTACTAATCTATGAACATCAAAGCCTAATCCGTACTTAATTAAACCACTTACTTTGATATCTGAATTTATTGTAATTTTGTTATTATTTAATTCACCTTTAATAATCTTTATTTTTTTTCCAGCTCTTACAAATAAACTTGCATCATCAGTGATGTCAACATCTCTGTGTTTTTGAAGTGCATATAATTTTTTATAATTAAATGCTTGAGGTGTTTGAATTAAATAAACATTTTCTCTTTTTAAATTAATAATTTTGTTTGAAGATCTATGCTTAATTGAGTCTGTACTTTGAATAGCAGGGATTACACAGTCCTCTAATTTAAGACTATTAACCAATTTATCTAAAAGTTTTATAGAAAAATTAGGTCTAGCAGCATCATGAATTATAACATTTTTAATATTATCTTTTTTAATACTTTTTAAAGCCTTATATGCTGATTCTGCCCTAGTAACACCTCCAGTGATAATTTCTATATCTACGATTTTGAGTTTTTTAATGAGAGATTTATGATTTTTATTAATAACTAAAACAATTTTACTAAATTTTTTATATTTTTTTGCTTTATCTATAGAGTGTAGTAGTAAATATTTACCTTTATATACGTGGTAAGGCTTTGGAGTTATAGAATTAAATCTTTTACTTTCTCCTCCAGCAAGTATTATAAAACAATTATTCATGATAAAAATATTTACTAATCTGTTTATCTCATAATGATAGATTTTATCAAAAAAAATTTGTTTATTGGATTAATATTTTTAACAACCTTAAGTTTAGGTTTTGTAACATTTTTAACTTTTATAGATAAAAGCTTTCTTAAATTAACAGACCAAAACCTACAAGTACTTTTAATAGGAAATATAGCACTATTATTAGTACTGTTTTACATGATCTTTAAGGAGGTAAGTGCATCTTTAAAGATTGATGTTGATATTAGCGGATCAAGAGCAAACAGAAAATATATAACTTTTTTTGCTTTATTTACATTAATACCATCAGTATTAATTTCTTTGTTCTCATTGTTTTTATTATCATTTGCACTTGATAAATATTTTGACAAAAAAATTACAACTGCAGTTAATAATTCTTATGAAATTGCAAAAAGTTATACTGAAGAAATTAAAAACAAAACCCAATCAGAAATTATATTAATTGCATATGATTTGAATAAAAGTGTTAATTTTTTGAATACAAACATAAATCAATTCAAAAGTTTTTTGAATACTCAAAAGTTGATTAGAAATATGGATGAAGTTCATATTATTGATGGTAATGGAAATCTTTACTTAAGCACATTGGAAGATATAAATGTTTACAAACCACCTTTACTCGAAGCTTTAGAGATGGTTTCAAATGATAAGAGACCATTAAAGATAATTAATGCTTTTGAAAACCAATCAGCATCAATTATTAAACTTGAAAACTTTGATGGTAAATATTTGTATATAGTAAAATATTTAGAAAAAAAAATTTCACAATATTTAATAGAGTCGCAAGAGGCAGTTAATTTTTATTATACAGTTTTAAATAAACAAACTGGAATAAAAGTTTCATTTGTATTTATTTATCTTGTGATAGTTTCTCTACTTTTATTTTTATCAATTTCAATCGCCATAAGGTTTTCTTCAAGATTTTTTAGATCAATTAATAATTTGATTATAGCATCATATAGCATTGGTAAGGGTAATCTGAATATTAAAGTTCCAATAATTAAAGCAGATAAAGACATGGAGACTTTAAATAGAAACTTTAATTTAATGATAGATCAATTAAAATCGCAACAAGAGAAACTAATAATTAATGAAAGACATGAGGCCTGGGAGAGTTTAGCTAGAAAATTAGCTCATGAAATTAAAAACCCTCTTACACCAATTCAATTAACTATAGATAAATTAAAGAATAAGTATTCAAAGAAAATAGAAAATCATGAAAAAGATGATTTTGCTAAAAGTTTAAAGATTATTGGAAAGCAAATTAAACAAATTGAAAATTTAGTTAATGAATTTTCTGACTTTGCTAGAATGCCAAAACCAATACTTAAGGATAATGACTTAGTTCCTTTGATCAAAGATAATATTAATTTAATAAAAGAATTAGATAAGAATATAGAAATTAACTTTAAAACTAATAAGTCAAATATAATTCTAAATTCTGACAGTGAGCAATTAAGTAGAGTTTTTTTTAATATGATTAAAAATTCCATTGAAAGTATTCAAGATAAAAAATTAAATAATGGTAACTTTAAAGGCAAAATAGACATTATGCTTAATGAAAAAATATCAAATATTAATTTTTTAATTATTGATAATGGTTTAGGTTTTGGTGTATTTAACAATAATATTAAAGATATTTTGAACCCATACGTTACAACAAAAGATAAAGGTACTGGATTAGGTTTGGCTATTGTTAATAAAACAATAAATGATCATAATGGTAAAATAGATTTTATCGAAATTGAAAATGGAGCAGAAATAAAAGTTACATTTATAAAATAATGAGTACAGAAATATTAATTATTGATGATAACGCTGACATAAGAAACATTATTAATGATTTGATTATTGAATCTGGTTACAGAACAAGATTAGCGGCTAATTACAATCAAGCATTAAATGAAATTGATAAAAAACTTCCTGATGTAGCTATTATAGATGTAAAATTAGATAAAGGAGATAACGATGGATTAGAACTTCTTTCACATATTAAAAAAAAAGATAAAGATATTCCAGTAATCATAATAACAGGCCATGCCAATGTTGAAATGGCTATCAAAGCTCTTAAAGCTGGAGCTTTTGAGTTTATTGAAAAACCATTTAATCAAGAAAGATTAATTAATTTTGTTAATCGTGCTGTTGAAAATTTAAATTTGAAAAATAAAAATAAAGAATTTGAAGATAAACTTTTTTATTCTTATGAACTAATTGGAAATAGTGAAAATATAAAAAATATTAAAGATCAAATTAATAAAATCTCAATATCTGAAAGTAGGATTTTCATTAATGGTCCGACTGGATCTGGTAAAGAATTAATAGCGAGAAAAATACACAAGGAATCTAAAAGAAAAAATGGACCCTTTATAATTTTAAATGGTGCTTTATTAGATGTAGAAAAATATGAATTAGAACTCTTTGGAGAAGAAAAAAGTAATGGATCAATTTTATATGGTGCTTTAGAAAAATCTACAGGAGGCATTCTTTTAATTGATGAAATATCAGAAATTCCATTGGAAACTCAATCTAAAATTTTACGAGTTTTAATTGATCAAAAATTCAAACGAATTAATGGCAACCATGATATAAATGTTAATGTCAGAATTATATGTTCATCAAGTAAAGATATTAAAAAAGAAATAGAAAATGGAAATTTTAGAGAAGATCTATATCATAGACTTAATGTATTTGAGATTAATATAGACTCACTTAAAGAAAGAGTATCTGATATATCACTATTAGTTGAATACTTTTCAGAAAAAATTTCAAAAAATTATAATTTAAAAAAAATGAATATAGATACTAACAATAATTATTTACTTAACTATGATTGGCCTGGAAATGTTAGGGAGTTAAGAAATTTAATTGAAAGAATTGCAATACTCTCTCCAGATACACCGGATAAGATTTCGAATATAATTAAAGAATCTCTTAAAAACCCAGATATCAAAAATACTCCATCAGAAAACTCATTATCTATACCATTAAAAGAGGCTAGAGAAAATTTTGAAAAGGAGTATTTAACTACTCAATTAAAAATATTTAATGGCAATATATCAAAAACTGCCGATTTTATTGGTATGGAACGATCAGCCTTGCATAGAAAATTAAAAGGTTTAGGGATCAAGGAATTAAATTAAATGAATATAATTATTTGTGGTGCAGGTAGAGTTGGTTTTACTATTTCTAAAATTTTAAGTGAACAGGGCCACTCTATAACTGTAATTGACCAATCTAGTGAAGATATTCAAAAAATAGATGACACGTTAGATGTGAAGTCTATTGTTGGTAAAGCTACATATCCATCAATTTTAGAAAAAGCAAATGCTAGTGATGCCGATATGATTATTGCAGTAACTCGCAATGATGAAATTAATATGCTTATATGTCAAATTGCATTTTCAATTTTTAATGTTCAAAAAAAAATAGCAAGAATAAGATCACAAGACTATCTAAATCCAAAATTTACAAAAGTTTATAATAAAGAAAATTTACCAATTGATGTTATTATTTCACCTGAAATTGAAATAGCTAAATCTTTACAAAGAAAATTAGAAGCCCCTGGAGCACTAGATAATGTTCCATTTGCAGACAATAAAATTAGATTACTTGAAATTTTAATTAATGAAAAATGTTCTTTAAAAGATATTAAATTAAACGAGCTTACTAAAAAATTCCCTAAATTGGATGCCAATATAATGGGTGTTATTAGAGATGGGAAATTTGTTGTATTAAAAAAAACAGACATAATGCTTAAGGACGATAAAGCTTATGTTGCAATTAATGCATCTCAAATGAAAGATACTCTTAATGCTTTTGGACATAATGAAAAAATTTCTAATAAAATTTTGATAATTGGTGGCGGAAATATTGGTTTTAATTTAGCTAAAAATTTGGAAGAAAGTTTTGATTCCGCAAGAGTAAAAATTATTGAAAAAAATAAAGAAAGAGCAGAACTTATTGCGAGCGAACTTAATAATACGATTGTAATTAATGGTGATGCCTTAGATGAGGAAGTACTGATGGAAGCAAACATTGATGAAACTCAAACGGTACTTGCACTTACTAACGATGATGAGGATAACTTAATGATAAGTGTATTAGTTGAAAAATTTGCAAAAGATAACGCTGAATCCATTGACAAGCGAACAATGGCACTAATAAATAAACCAAACTATTCTTTACTTCAGTCCTCTTTAAAAATCGATGATTTTATTGACCCTAGAATGAATACTGTATCTAGTATACTAAAACATATCCACAAGGGGACAATAGAAAATGCTTATAGTATTCTTAACGGTGAATACGAAATTATCGAAGCAGAAATTATCGAAACCTCTGAGTTAATCAACAAAGAATTAAAAAATTCAAATTTACCAGATGAGATACGCGTTGGAGCAATTTTAAGAAAAGAAAAGGTAATTATTCCAAGATCTAATTTTATATTTAAAAAAGAGGATATTGTTGTTTTATTAGCAAAAAAAGATTTTTTACACATTGTAGAGAACATGTTTCGTATAAGCTCAGTATAATCGAATGAATTATATTAAGTTAATTTATTTGAGTATCTTTTGCGGTATAATTTCAATTCTATCATTTTTCAATATTGTTTATTCATATTATCTAAATCTATATCTTAATTTAAATACCTATATTTACACATTTTTAGTATCAATTTTTTTATCGTTAATATTTTATATATCAAAAAGTAATGATGAAAAAAAAACTACAATCTATGAAAAAATACTTACAATATTAATTGGTTATTTTTTATTACCATTAATAATTGCAATACCTTTTTATTTTAGTATCTATAATTTAACTTTTATTAATTCATACTTTGAGGCAATTTCTGGTTTTACATCAACAGGTTTTACAATTTTTAATAATATCAATCATATTGATCAAAGTTTAATTCTATGGAGGTCAGCATCACAGTGGATTGGAGGGCTTTATTTTTTATTTTCTATTATTCTCTTGATAGACATCTTTGATAATAGTTTTAAAAAATCTTTAACTAATTTTATTTCTTTTAGTAAATTAGAAACATTAAAACAATCATTAAAGATTTTTTTCTTATATTCATCTTTAACATTAGGAATTTTTATAATTTTAAACATTTTCGAAATAAGAATGTTTAATTCATTAAATTTAGCAATGTCAATTATTTCATCAGGTGGTTTTTTACCATCAAATAATTTATCAAGCATTCTTACTGAAAACTCTCAAATTATAATAATGTCTTTGTTAATGCTAATATCTTTTTTCAGTATTTTTTTAACATATAATTTATTTTTTACAAAAAATCATAATTTGAACTTTTTTAATGAAGATATTCATTTATTATTCTATTTTTTAATTTTATTACTTATTTTTTTTACTTTTCTTAATTTTGATAATAATTTTAGTGAATTACTCCTTTCATTAAGTAGCAGCGTTTCTAATATTGGTTTTTCTCTTGATAACAACTCAACTAATTTATCTTTTATTTTTTTATTATTAGTTATGATTGGTGGATCATTTTTCTCTACAAGTTCTGGTGTTAGATTTTTAAAAATTTATTCTTTATTTAAATATTCAATTAACGAAATACTTTCATATAGCAGACCAAAAAATATCTATATAAATAAACATTTATTTTCTAAAGAATTTTTTCAATTAAATGAAATTTATAAATATTTTTTATCTATAATAATTTTTATAGTATCTTTATTATTTTTAACTTTTCTTTTAACTTTAAGTGGTATTGATTTTGAAAGTTCATTTAAACTCTCAATTTTAACGTTAATGAATACAGTTAATTCTTCGATGTATGGACTTAGTGATTTTAGTTTCTATGATTTACAAATTTTTACTAAATATTATCTAATTTTCTTTATGATTATTGGTAGACTTGAGCTTTTGACCTTGTTAATTATTTGTAAAAAATTTCTTTTTAAAAATTAAATTCATACTATAAATATGTTAAATATTATTATATGCACTCTTAGCTCAGCTGGATAGAGCATCTGTTTTCTAAACCGAGGGTCGGTGGTTCGAGTCCACCAGAGTGCACCAACACTAGATGTAACCATTTTATTTAAAGTTACACAATATGTAGATAGAACTGTTCTAATCTACTTATTTTTTCTTTTACCAATTTTATATACTGATAAACAGGAAACTTAATTCAATTATATTTGAATTATTTGTTAACAAATAAATAAATAAATAAAACAGAGGAATAAAATATGTTTAAATACGTAAAACAATTAACTTCTCTAGTAGCTATGGTTGCAATTCTGTTTGCTTTTACAACAGAAACAATGGCCGCTAAGAAGTCTAAAACTCTTAAAAACACTCAGAAAAAAGGTTTTGTAAGATGTGGTGTATCTCAAGGTTTACCAGGATTTTCAAATGCTGATGCAGCTGGAAATTGGACTGGTGTTGACGTTGATGTATGTAGAGCAGTTGCTGCTGCAGTATTAGGTGATGCGAACAAAGTTAAGTTCACTCCACTAAGTGCTAAAGAAAGATTTACAGCTCTAACTTCTGGTGAGATTGATATCTTATCAAGAAACACAACTTGGACACTTTCTAGAGATGCTGACATTGGTTTAACATTCGTTGGAGTTAACTTCTACGATGGCCAAGGTTTCATGGTAAGAAAAGACTCAGGAATTACTTCTACGAGCCAATTCAAAAATGGAATTTCAGCATGTACTAACATTGGAACTACAACTGAACTAAATATGAGAGACTTCTTTAATTCAAAAGGAATCTCTTATGAGCCAGTTGCTTTCGAAAAAGCTGATGAAGTTGTTGCAGCTTATGACTCAGGCAGATGTGATACTTACACAACTGATAAATCTGGTCTAGCAGCACAAAGAACAAAAATGACTAACCCTGATGATCATATAGTGTTACCAGAGACTATTTCTAAAGAGCCTCTAGGACCAGTAGTACGTCAAGGTGATGCAGTTTGGGAAGACATCGTAAGATGGTCACTAAACGTAATGATCGAAGCTGAAGAATACGGTATTAACTCTGCAAACGCTGACATGATGAAAACATCTGATAACCCACAAATTAAAAGACTTGTTGGTTCTGAAGGTGAATTAGGTGCAGCATTTGGTTTAGATAACGATTGGAGCTTAAGAATTATCAAACAAGTTGGTAATTATGGAGAAAGCTACAAAAGAAATATCGCTGATACTGGTATTTTACCTGATAGAGGTCCAAATCAAATTTGGACTAAAGGTGGATTACTATACGTACCACCAGCTAGATAATTATTATCTAACAAAACATAAAAAGGGCTAGATTTATCTAGCCCTTTTTTTATAATACTCATCAAATGAAATTAAAAAAATTCTTACCTCAATTATTAACATTATTATTTATAGTTTTAATATTTGGTTTTTTTACCATGAATGCCCAAGAGAACATGGACACTAGAGGTATTGAATTTGGTTTTGGTTTTTTATCTCAAGAAGCTTCATTTGATATACAATTTTCTTTAATTGATTATGATGGCTCAGACACCTATGCGAGAGCATACCTTGTTGGATTGTTAAATACTCTTTTGGTTGCTTTCATTGGAATTATATTAGCTACATTGTTAGGTCTTGTTGTTGGTGTTGCAAGACTGTCACCAAATTATCTGATTAGAAAAACTGCTTCTTTTTACATAGAATTTTTTAGAAATATTCCATTGTTATTACAGATTTTCTTTTGGTATTTTGCTGCACTTAGAGCACTGCCAATGCCTCAAGATGCTGCATTGATACTAGGGTCATCTTTTATGACTATAAAAGGTTTTTTTACACCAGCTCCGATTTGGACAAATTTTGATGTTTTTTTTACAACTTTAATTGTTGCAATTATTTTAGTTTTCTTTTTTGTTAAATTTGCAAAAAAAAAACAAGAACAAGAAGGTAAACAGTTACCAGTATTAATTATCTCATTAGCTATTTTTATAGGTCTACCACTTTTAACTTTTATAGTAGGTGGTGTTGATTTATCCTTTAGTTTCCCGGAGCTAAGAAAAATGTCTCAATCTTCTTACACATTTGATGGAGGTATGGGTATTCCGCCAGAGCTAATTGCATTAACTTTAGCCTTAACTCTTTATACAGCAACATTTATTGCTGAAAATGTTAGGGCCGGCATTCAAGGTATTGGTAAAGGGCAAAAAGAAGCTGCTGCATCAATAGGTTTAACGCCAAGTCAAGTTTTGAAATTAGTAATTATGCCTCAAGCTTTAAGAATAATTATACCACCAACTACTAACCAATACTTAAATTTAACTAAAAACTCTTCTTTAGCCGCTGCTATAGCATACCCAGATTTAGTTTTGGTTTTTGCAGGTACTGCAATGATGCAAACAGGAAAAGCTATTGAAATTGTTGGTATTACAATGGCTACATATTTAACCATCAGCATTGCAATTTCATTATTAATGAATTGGTACAACCAAAGAATAGCGATAAAGGAAAAATAATGAGTTCAAATAATTTTGATTTGTTAAAATTTAAACACCAAAAAAATAGAAATATTTCTTTGATAGTTGGAACTTTACTTTTCTTCTTAGGCATTTTTGATTTTTGTTTAAATAATTTCTTAGGCACAAATATTACTTCTTTTTTACCCAGGTTTATTAACTTCTTTACCCCTTTAATCTTTGGAGTAATTGGCCTTCACTTAATTAGAATTGAATTTTCAGGAATTAAAATTCTAGATAGTCTTAACAAAAACATTAATCCAAGTAATTTTAATGCTGTTTTAAGTTTGTGTATCATTTTTCTTGTAATATTTTCACTTCCTCCATTATTAAATTGGTTCATTTTTGATGCTAATATTTCTGGTGACACTAAAGAAGCATGCACAGGTGGTGGTGCTTGTTGGGTTTATATTAAAGTTTGGTTTAACAGATTTATATATGGAATGTATCCTAATGCGGAACAATGGAGAATTAACGTAACTTTTATTGCTGTATTAGGTTTTATGGCAGCTGGATTTTTTACACCCGCTAAATTTAGAAATTATCTTTCTCTTTACTATACACTTATATTGCCAATAATTTCTTTTATCTTGATATACTATTTGATTTCAGGAGGTTCTTTTGGACTTGAATGGGTTGAAACAGGTGCGTGGGGTGGTTTATCTTTAACTTTTATTGTTGCTTTTTTCTCTTTAATTTTTTGTTTTCCAATAGGTATGATGTTGGCTCTTGGTAGAAGATCTGATTTACCAATTGTTAAATACTCATCTCTTTCGTTTATAGAATTTTGGAGAGGCGTTCCTTTAATTACAGTTCTATTTATGTCGGCAGTAATGTTTCCAATGTTTTTACCAGATGGCACATATGTTGATAAACTAATTAGAGTAGTTGTTGCAATCACTTTATTTGAAGCAGCTTATACTGCAGAGGTTATAAGAGGAGGACTTCAAGCGCTTCCTAGAGGTCAATACGATGCTGCGAAGTCACTTGGTATGGGTTATTGGAAACTTCATATTTTTGTTATTCTTCCACAAGCTTTAAAATTAGTAATTCCAGGGATTGCCAATACATTCTTAGCACTTGTAAAAGATACACCATTAATTTTTGTAGTAGGTCTTTTAGAAGTAGTTGGTATGTTAAATTTAGCTAAAACAAATCCAAAATGGCTAGGATTTTCAATGGAAGGATATGTATTTGCTGGAATAATATTCTGGATTATTTGTTATAGTATGAGTAAATATAGTCAGAAATTAGAATTAAAATATAAAACAGATAGATAAATTATGTCAGATTCAATTATTCAAATTCAAAATGTAAACAAGTGGTTCGGTGACTTTCAAGTATTAAAAGAAATAAACCTTGAAGTTAAGCCTAAAGAAAAAATAGTTGTTTGTGGACCATCTGGATCTGGAAAATCTACGTTAATTAGATGTATTAATAGACTAGAAGAACATCAAGAGGGATCAATTATTGTTGATGGTACTGAAATTTCAGAAGACACAAAAAACATAGAACAAGTTAGAGCTGAAGTTGGAATGGTATTTCAACAATTTAATTTATTTCCACATTTATCTATTTTAGATAATTGTACATTAGCACCAATCTGGGTAAAAAAAATGCCAAAAAAAGATGCTGAAGCTTTAGCTTTAAAACACTTAGAAAGAGTGCAGATTTTAGATCAAGCTCAAAAATTTCCAGGACAACTTTCAGGGGGACAACAACAAAGGGTAGCAATTGCTAGAGCTCTTTGTATGGAACCCAAAATAATGTTGTTTGATGAACCAACGTCAGCTTTAGATCCAGAAATGATTAAAGAAGTACTTGATGTAATGGTTGGTTTAGCTAAAGAAGGAATGACTATGATAGTGGTTACACACGAAATGGGTTTTGCAAAGGAAGTTGCCGATAGTATGATATTTATGGACGAAGGCAAGATTGTAGAAAAAGCGGATACTTTAGAGTTTTTTGCTAACCCAAAAAGTGAGCGTACTAAGCTATTTTTAAGTCAAATTTTATAAGACCAATTTTACAATTACTACAATATAAATATTTGTTATTTACCCTGTTAATACCTTGACATGATTTTTTATTTTGAGCCATTTTCTTTGAAATAAAAAAATTTTTCTATTGCGATAACTAAAAAAAATTAGTTGAATAGGTTTTTTAAAACAAACTTTAAGAGGGGTCTTAATGGAAGATAATTTTAATAAGCATTTGGGTAATAAATTAAAGCTAAGAAGATTAGCTTTAGGTCTCACACAAACTAAAGTAGCAAAAGCAATTAATGTTACATTTCAACAAATTCAAAAATATGAAAAAGGAACTAATGGTGTAAGCTCAATAAGACTTCTTCAATTAGCAAATTATTTAAAAGTTCCAGTAAATTATTTTTTTGAAGATTTTTCCGAATACTTGATTAATCCTGAGAGAACTCAAGAAAATCATATGAACGTCAACTATAATTTTTTAGTTAAAATTTATTCAGAACTTAATAATGATCAGAAACTTAAGTTTAGTAAATCTTTACAAGCTTCTAATATAGGAATTTCCAAAGTAAGCTAATATACATTAAATTCTCAGGAGCAATTTAGTTTTAATTTTTTTTTAACTATTGTTAATACTAAAATTAATTAATATTTAAGCTGAGGTAAAAATTACGAAACCTTGAGCAAAAATTATAAAATCAATGTTTATGGCTCCTCGGGCAGGACTCGAACCTGCGACCAATTGATTAACAGTCAACTGCTCTACCAACTGAGCTACCGAGGAATATTAAAAAAACAACATACTTTTTTTTAAAACTAAAACAAGATTTTTTTTGGAGGCAACGCCCAGAATCGAACTGGGATACAAGGATTTGCAATCCTCTGCGTAACCATTCCGCCACGTTGCCCTCTCATCTCAATTTAAAACAAATAGAGAGCCTTTTATATATTAAATATATTAAATTAGTATACCAAATAAGCTTTTAAAAATGATTATTGTTAATTCATATTATTAAATTATAAACTTAATATCATCTATGAGTAACGATAAATATATACATACAGACGTTGAAGATAAGATCTATGCTTATTGGGAAAAAAATAATTTATTTAAACCCACTAAGAATAAGAAACAATTTTCGGTAGTCATACCTCCACCCAATGTAACAGGCAGTCTTCATATGGGACATGCTTTAAATAATTCAATTCAAGATCTTTTGGTTAGATACCACCGAATGAATAATTATGAAACTTTATGGCAACCAGGAACAGATCATGCGGGCATTGCTACACAGGCTTTAGTAGAGAAAAAGTTAATTGTTGAAGGTATTGATAAAAATGAAATTGGAAGAGAAAAGTTTATAGAAAAAGTTTGGGTATGGAAAGAAGAGCATGGTGACATTATTTTAAATCAGCTAAAAAAACTGGGTTGTTCTTGTGATTGGTCGAGAAATGCTTTTACGATGGATGAAAACCTTTCAAAATCAGTTTTAAAAGTTTTTGTAGAACTTCACAAAAAAGGTTTAATTTATAAAGATAAAAAATTAGTTAATTGGGATACTGTTTTAAAAACAGCAATATCTGATTTAGAAGTAGATCAAAGAGAGGTTAATTCTAAAATTTATTATATTCAATATCCTATTGAAGATTCTGGTGATTTTATAACTATAGCTACAACTAGACCTGAAACTATGTTGGGTGACACGGCAATAGCTGTAAATTCAAAAGATAATCGATTTAAACATTTGGTTGGTAAATTTGTAACAGTTCCAATTGTTGGAAGAAAAATTGAGATAATCAAGGACGATTATGCTGACCCAGAACTGGGAACTGGTGCTTTAAAAATAACGCCTGCCCATGATTTTAATGATTATGATGTGGGACAAAGAAATAATTTAGAAATTATAAATATCTTTACTGAAGGTGGTAAAGTAAATGATAATGCTCCTAAGGAATATATTGGACTTGATAGATTTGAAGCTAGAAAAAGAATTTTAAAAGAACTTAAAGAAAAGGAGTTTTTTGTTAAGGAGGAGAATATAAAGAATAAAGTTCCCTATGGAGATAGGTCTAATTCAATAATTGAACCTTTTTTAACAGAACAATGGTTTGTAGATGCAAAAAAATTATCAGTTAAAGCAAAAGAAATAGTTAACTTAAAAAAAACTAATTTTTTCCCTGCTAATTGGTCAAAAACTTATTTTCAATGGATGAACAATATTGAACCATGGTGTATCTCAAGACAACTTTGGTGGGGACACCAAATACCAGCATGGTATGGTCCAGATAAAAAGATCTTTGTTGCAACAAATGAAGATGAGGCAAAAGCTGAAGCTAAAAAATTTTACAATAAAGAGGTAGATTTAATTCGTGATCCAGATGTGTTGGATACTTGGTTTTCATCAGGTTTATGGCCTTTTGCTACATTAGGGTGGCCTGATAATAAAGAATATGTTGATAAATTTTATCCAACATCAGTACTTGTAACTGGATTTGATATTATATTTTTTTGGGTAGCACGTATGATTATGTTTGGAATGGAGTTTTTAGACAAAGAACCTTTTAAAGATATTTATGTTCACGCACTTGTTAAAGATGAGAAAGGACAAAAAATGTCTAAATCAAAAGGAAATGTAATTAATCCTTTAGATTTGATTGAAAAATATAGTGCAGATGCTTTAAGATTTACTTTACTTTCAATGGCATCACCTGGAACTGATGTAAAACTTTCTGAAGATAGAGTTAAAGGTTATAGAAATTTTTTAAATAAATTATGGAATGCAAACAATTTTTTAATTACTAATAATTGTGACTTTTCTAAAATTGAAGGAAAACCAAATCTATCAATTAATATTAACAAATGGATTTATTCTGAACTTATAGAAACTAAGAATAAAATTGAAAAAAACCTAAAAGATTACAGATTTGATGAAGCTGCAAAAAATGCTTATCAATTTACTTGGCACTCTTATTGTGATTGGTATTTAGAGCTATCAAAAACAATACTATTTTCAGAAGATGAAAAAGCAAAAGATGAAGTTAGACAGGTATCAGCTTATGTATTTAAGCAAATATTGATACTATTACACCCGTTTATTCCATTTGTTACAGAAGAAATTTGGTTAAATAATAAATTTGATAAGTCAGGTAAAGATTTCTTAATGTTAGCTAATTGGCCTTCAGGGGAACCTAAAAAGGATATATCTACTAACCAAGTTGAAAAAATTATTAGTATAGTTTCTGAATTAAGATCATTTAAAAATGAATTAAATGTAGGCCCTGGCTCATTTATAGATATTTCGGTAGAGAGTGTTAGTAAAAAAGAACAATCTTTTTTTAGTGAAAATGAAGTTATTCTAAAAAAACTTGGTCGTATCAAAAACTTACATAATAAAGATTTAGATAAACCAGCTGCTACTTTAGTAGTTTCTGGAGATCTATTTAAAGTATATTTTGATGAAGATGTTGATTTAGAATTGATTAAGGAAAATTTAACTACAAGACAAAATAAATACCAAGAGGAAATGGACAAGATATCACATAGATTAGCAAATAAAGACTTTGTTGATAGAGCGCCAAAAGATATTGTTGATCAGGAAAAAAATAATTATAATAATTTAAAAAATGATGTTGAGAGAATATCAATAACTATAAAGGGTATATAATGGCAAAATTTAACAAAAAAAAATTACCAAGCAGACATACTTCATTAGGTGCTGATAGAGCTCCACACAGATCTTTTTATTATGCGATGGGTGAAACAGAAAAAGATGTAGCAAAACCATTTGTTGGTGTTGTTTCAACTTGGAATGAAGCTGCTCCCTGTAATATTGCCTTAATGAGACAGGCTCAATCTGTTAAAAAAGGTGTTAGAGCTTCAGGTGGAACCCCTAGAGAATTTTGCACAATAACTGTGACCGATGGTATTGCGATGGGTCATGAAGGAATGAAGTCATCTTTAATTTCTCGTGAAGTAATCGCTGACTCAACTGAACTTACTGTACGTGGTCATTGTTATGATGCACTAGTTGGTATTGCTGGTTGTGATAAATCTCTACCTGCCTTAATGATGGCAATGGTTAGATTAAATGTACCAAGTGTATTTATTTATGGTGGCTCAATACTTCCAGGTCAATACAAGGGTAAAGATGTAACTGTTGTTGATGTTTTTGAAGCGGTTGGAAAACACTCAGCTGGAAAAATGTCTGCTAAAGAATTAAGAAAATTAGAACTTGTTGCATGTCCAAGTGCTGGTGCATGTGGAGGACAATTTACTGCAAATACTATGGCCTGCGTTTCTGAAGCTATTGGTTTAGCTTTACCTTATTCAGCTGGAACACCTGCTCCATACGAAGAACGTGATAAGTATGCATTATTAAGTGGAAAGACTGTAATGAACTTATTAGAAAAAAATATTCGTCCAAGAGATATTGTTACAAAAAAATCTTTAGAAAATGCTGCAACAATTGTTGCTGCTACAGGTGGATCGACAAATGCCGCGTTACACTTACCAGCTATAGCTAATGAAATTGGAATTAAGTTTGATTTAATGGATGTAGCAAAAATCTTTAAAAAAACTCCTTATCTTGCTGATCTAAAACCAGGTGGAAAATATGTTGCAAAAGATATGTGGTTAGCCGGTGGAGTTCCGATGTTATTAAAAACTCTTTTTGATGGTGGTTTTATTCATGGTGATTGCATGACGGTTACTGGAAAAACGATGAAACAAAATTTAAAAAATATTAAATTTAATCCTAAGCAAAAAGTTTTAAGAGCTTATGACAATCCTTTATCACCAGATGGTGGTGTTGTTGGTCTTAAAGGTAATTTAGCTCCTGATGGTGGAATTGTTAAAATTGCTGGTTTAAAGAAATTACAATTTACTGGAAAAGCTAGATGTTTTGATAATGAAGAAGCTGCAATGGCTTGTGTACAAAAGAAAAAATATAAAGAAGGCGATGTAATTATTATTCGTTATGAGGGACCAGTTGGAGGTCCTGGTATGAGAGAAATGCTATCAACAACAGGTGCTATTTATGGACAAGGTATGGGTGAGAAGGTTGCTCTAATTACTGATGGAAGGTTCTCTGGTGCTACTAGAGGTTTTTGTGTGGGTCATGTTGGCCCTGAGGCGGCCTTAGGAGGTCCTTTAGCTCTTTTACGTAATGGTGATGTAATTGATATAGATGCCAAAAAAGGAACCATTAACGTTAGATTAACTAAATCACAATTAGCCACAAGACGAAAACAGTGGAAAGTAAAAAAATCAAGCTTTGGATCTGGTACTATTTGGAAATATGCTCAAACAGTAGGTCCTGCTTATTTAGGTGCACCAACACATCCTGGTAAAAGAAAAGAAGTAAAAGTTTACGCTGATATTTAATGAAAATTAGACCCGTTATATTATGTGGCGGAGCAGGAACTAGACTTTGGCCAAATTCTAAAAATCATCAAGCAAAACAATTTATTGATTTTGGTAATTGGACTTTGTTAGGAAAAACTCTTGAAAGGGTTAAATCTTCAACTTTTGATGCACCGATCATAAGTACAAATCTTAAATATTTAAAAGAGGTAAAAAAACATCTCAAAAAACATAAGATAAGTAAATATAAAATTGTTTTAGAACCTGCAAAAAGAAATACAGCCCCAGCAATTCTTGCATCAGCATTAATTAAAGACATTCCAAACGAACAACCCTTAATGTTTTTTGCAGCAGATCATTTAATTGAAAAAGCTAGTATTTTTAACAAAGCCATTAATAAAAATAAAACTAATTTAACAGATCAAAATATATTCATCTTTGGGATTAAACCAACATCTCCATCAAGTGAATATGGTTATTTTTTAACAAAAAAAGTTAAAGGGAATATTAATAAAGTTACAAAATTTATTGAAAAACCTAAAGAAGCTAAAGCCAAACAAGTCATTAAACAAAAAGGTTATTGGAACTCTGGAATGTTTTTTTTGAGAAAAGACTCAATAATAAATAACTTTAAAAAGTACCAACCATCAATATATAAAAATTGTATTAATGCTGTTTCAAAAGCGAGACTTAAAGATAACACTTATTACTTAAATAAAGCATCCTTTGAAAAGGCTACAGCAAAGTCTTTTGATTATGCAATTTTAGAAAAAACTAAACAAATCAACGCTATTAAATTAGACATTCCTTGGTCAGATCTTGGCAGTTGGAAAGAGATTTTAAAGATGTATGATAAAAATAAGAATAAATATTATAAGAAAAAAAATGTTTATTACCGACCTTGGGGTAGATACGTTAATTTGTTTGAAGGCAAAGGTTTTTTAATTAAAGAACTATTTGTAAAACCAAAAGGTATATTAAGTTTACAAAAACATCATCATAGATCAGAACATTGGTTTGTAACTCAAGGATCTCCCAAAATTACACTTAACAAAGATAGCTTTTCAAAAAAACAAAACGATCATATATTCATTCCATTAGAAGCAATTCATAGAATTGAAAATCCTGGTAATAAACCTGTTAAAATCATTGAAGCTCAAGTAGGCTCAATTTTAAAAGAGAGTGATATTGTTAGGTATCAAGACGTATACGGCAGAGTAAAATAGATTTTAAGATTTTTCAGAAATTTTTAATGGCAGATCTGATGTTACGTCAAATCTTTCTTTTTTTGTTATATCTTCAACCTGTTTAGCTTTTTTTTCTAAACACCATTTTTCATAAATTTTACAAAATGTGAATATTCCATTGTATCTATCAATCATTTTTACATTATCCAATTCGTCTTTTATCAAAAATTTAATATCATATAATTCCTTAATATTAACTTCTGTTAGAATTTCTCTTGTGTCAGGGTTATAATATCCAGAACCATCTTCACATGGTGTTTCTAAAACCTCATCTATATATTTTTGAAAAATTTTTCCTCTGACAAAATTTTCTTCAAAGTCTTGAGAGTTAATAGTTTCATAAATTAATCTTCTTAAAGGAGGTTTATTCATCTCAAACCACATTATAAGTAATTCGTAATAAATTAATTCATACAACCTTATATGTATGGGTTTGCCCTTAACTATTCTTGACCAATTAAGATATCTTCTTATATCTATATTTCTTTCAATACTTTTCATGACAAGTATTTTTTATTTACCTCCTTTAATTGTAGTGTAACCACATCTTTTGCACTCAAGTGTTGTAACTCTATCTGTTGGTCCAAAACCAAACTCAATATTTAACGTTTTGTAGTCATGTATGCCCATAAAACAGAGTATTTTTATCATTTTCAAAAACATAATTTTGACACTTTAAATTGTTAAATTTATTTTTTGATGGTCAGCAGATAGCTGAAATAACTGCGGAGATTTGAGAAATAACTATACCGCAGAATTAGATAAAGTTCTACAAGTGTTCAGCTATTTTAAACTTATTTAATTAAGTAGAGATCTTTTTAAACTTTTTTTAAAAACAAATATGGCCGTATTAAATAATAATACGACCACATAATAAATTTAATTAAAACCAGTTGTTTGGAATAATGATGTAGTGAATTGCTAATACAATTGCTACTGATACCGTTAATCCTACAGTCATTTTAAGGAAGTCTTTACCAATCAAAGGAAAGACATATTTAAACTTATAGTCCTTATTCATTGTAGATATTGCAAGCTCTCTACCACACAACAAACCAACAAATACCCAAGTTGTTGACATTGGTAAATCATTAAGTTCTTTAAAGTAGTAAAGAACAGCAGCATAAATCACATTAATTATTGTTGCTGATCGTGCGTATCTAGTTCCAGTTTTATCTAAAACAACTTTTTGAATTGTTCCTCCGTTTATGTAGAAGATATAAAAAAGAAGAGCTGTAAAGTATGCAAGAACAATTAATAATAAATTTACATCTATTTGTCTTGGAAGATATACGGCTATATTAGCTACGTCGTGAGATAACCAAACCCACCATAACCAAGCAGAAGTTACCCATACAGAGTTTCTCCAAAAACCTATCCATTTATCTTCAACTTCATCAAATTTCTCATTGATAAATTTAGATACTACTATCCAACAAATGTATGCTGCAACAGCTGCTAAGCCATATCCTACAACACTCTTCATAAGCATTTTTTCAAGAACTACAGTTGATGCAAATGCTGACAGCACTAAAAAGGTAGTTGAAACAGGTATACCTATTCTTGTTAATACTAAAAGTATTCCAGGAGCCACAGCATGATACCACTGTATTTCTTGGAAAGGAATTCTTGTTAATCTTCCGTAAGATATATCACCAGCATTACTGTACCAGCCCCATGTGATAGCAAGTATCATTACAAATGAAGCAGCGCTTGCAAGCGTATACCATTTAAACCATTTTTGTTTTGACGCTATAAATGTTCCAAGCGTTTGAATTGAATCATTTGCTATAACGCTATATCCCGCTAAAGCAAAACCGATGATCGTATATATTGTTGTCATTTCCATCTTATTTTTCCTATTTTTTATTTATCTTTATTGTTTTCCATTTCGAATGATTCTTATTCTTGAGGTCGATTTAATAGAGAAGAGAAATTTTATCTATAAGTAAATTTATTAATATCTTTTGTGGAGAGTTGATTCATCCACAATTATATTATTTAAAGTTGAAGTCTATACAGAGAATTCAACTAAATATTTTTAAGGAGGGTTGATTCACTCTTAATACATTATTGAAAAATTATATCTACTTTAAAGTAATTTTTTTATTAAGAATACGGCAATCAATGCACCAATTAATTCTGCAATTATATAGGTTGGTGTATTAAGATAATTAATACCAGTAAATGATTCTGTAAAAGTCCTTGCTATTGCTACAGCTGGGTTTGCAAAAGACGTTGAAGAAGTAAACCAATAACCAGCAGTAATATAAGTTGCAACACATGCTGCAATTGTTGTTTTACCATCTTTTAAAGTTGCAAAAATAATAAATATCAGACCAAAAGTAGCTACAATTTCTGCTAGAAATATATGAAAGCCATCTCTATTTTTTGTAGATAATTCAATTATATTATGTTCAAAAAATACATTAGCCAACATTACACCTAATAAGCATCCCAATATTTGAGCTGGAATGTATGTGATTAAAAGTTTTCCTTTAATTTTTTTGGTTAAATACATTGCTAAACTTACAAAAGGATTAAAGTGAGCACCTGAAATTTCTGCAAAAGCCGTTATCAAGACAAATAACCCAGCTCCAGTTGCAAGTGTATTTGCAGTAAGTCGTAAAGCATTATCATTTGTAAGATTTTCAGCCATTATTCCAGAGCCAACAATAATCATCACTAAAAAACAACTACCTATAAATTCACCAATAAAAATTCTATTTTTCATAATCTAATAATGATTAAATTATAATTTTATAAATGCCAATTAAGAATAGCGGTATCTGCAAACCAAAGTTTGTTAATATAGCCTTATCTTTTGATATAAAACCAGCTATCGTCCAACCAATTACTCCAAGACCATGGAAGTAGATGTTAATAGGGTAGATATTTAAATTAGTTAGTAATATTCCAGTTAATACTAAAGCAGTACTGATCCATTTAAGGTATTTTTTAATAAACATAGTCTCCTCTATATGTAAGTTTTATGAGGATTTTATTACAATATAGAAGAGACTGAAATCTTTATTTAATTACTAAATAATATTAGCAATTAAATGAAGCCGACATATTTCTGATTAAATCAAAATATAAATCTTTTCCTGGTTTTAGATTGGCACCTAGTGGATCCAGGACACCAGTTTTTACATTTGTATCTTTGGCAATAGATTTGATTATATCAGGATTAAATTGAGGCTCTGACAATATGCAACTCACATTATCATGTTCAATGACTTCATGAATTTCATGAATTTGTTCTGCACCAGGCATAACATCAGGATTAACAGTCATTGCTCCAAGTATATTTACATCAAATCTATTTTCATAATATTGATATGCATCATGAAATACTACGTAACTAAGGTCTGTATTAGTTTCAGTAATTACATCAATTATTAGCTTATCAATTTCAGATATAGCTTTAGCTAAATTAGATTTATAAGTAGCTGCATTTTTTGAATCATTTTCAATTAAATGTTCAGTTATCTCATTTAATATCACTTTTGCATTAATTGGATCTAACCAAATGTGTGGATCATATTCACCATGCCCATGATCATCATGATCATCGTGCTCTTCTTTCTTAGCATCATGTCCGTGATCATCGTGCTCTTCTTTCTTAGCATCATGTCCGTGATCATCGTGCTCTTCTTTCTTAGCATCATCTCCGTGATCATCGTGACCTTCATGTTCCTCAAAAATATTTCTTTCTCTGAATTTTAATTTTTTAATGCCTTTAATTTCTAGTAATTCAATCTTTTCAGCTTTCTTAGCAATTGTAGCTAACGGTTTTTCTAAAAAATTTTCTAAGTCTTCTCCAATCCAAAATATAATATCTGCCTGTTCTAACATTTTAGCGTGAGAGGGTTTTAACTGGAAACTATGAGGTGAATTATAACCATCAACTATTAATCCTGGCGAACCTACACCATCCATTATATAACTAGCCAAAGAGTGGATAGGCTTAATAGACGTTACGACTTTTAAGTCTGCTTTTGCTAATGTTGAAAATGCTAATAGTCCAATTAACGTTGATATTAAATGTATTTTTTTCATAGTTTTAATTTGCTTTAAGTTAATGTTATAATATAACAAAGCGTAATAATATAACATATTTGATTAGTCAAGCCATTTTTAAAATAAAATGAATTTAGATAAAAAAGAAATATTAATAAAATTAAAAAACGTTGGAATTTTTCAAGATAATAAATGGTTGGTCCATGATGTATCTTTAGAAATTGAAAGAGGTAAAATTTTAACATTGATTGGACCAAACGGCTCTGGAAAAACCACTACAGCAAAAATTGCATTAGGAATTCACAAAAACATTAAAGGTAAAGTTACAAAAAATACAAATAAGATTGGTTATGTTCCCCAAAAAATATCAATCGATTGGACGTTGCCAATTAGAGTAATTGATTTTATGAGTTTAACTCAAACGCTTCAATTTGATGAAGTTGTAAGTGCTTTAAAATTAACAGAAGTAGAACATCTTAAACATAATGATTTAAGAAGTCTCTCTGGTGGAGAATTTCAAAGAGTTTTAATGGCTAGAGCAATAGCAAAAAAACCTGATTTACTTGTTTTAGATGAACCCGTTCAAGGTGTAGATTTTACAGGAGAAATTGCCCTTTATGAATTGATTAAAAAAATCTCTGATGAACTTAATTGTGGAATATTATTAATTTCTCACGATCTAAATGTGGTTATGTCTAAAACTGATTATGTTGTTTGTTTAAACGGGCATGTTTGTTGTTCTGGAACTCCTTTGAATGTTGCAAATAATAAAAACTATAAAGAATTATTTGGTGACCAAGCTTCAACACTATTATCTGTATACGAGCATAAGCATGATCATACCCATTCTACTGATGGTAGTATTAAAGAAAAGAAACATTGATAATGCTAGATGATTTTTTTATAAGAGCTCTAATTGCTGGCATAGGCATTGCTTTAGTTGCTGGTCCTCTTGGATGTTTTGTTATTTGGAGAAGACTATCTTTTTTTGGTGATACTTTATCTCATTCTGCATTACTTGGCGTAACTCTAGCCTTATCTTTTGATATTAATATTGCTTTATCAGTTTTTTTTATTTCTTCAGCTGTAGCACTAGTTTTGTTAAAGCTACAAAAAACTACCAACTTGCCAGGTGATGCCTTATTAGGATTACTAGCTCACTCATCTTTAGCTGTAGGTTTAGTGGTGATTAGCTTTTTATCATTTATTCGTTTTGATATAATGGGACTACTGTTTGGTGATATTCTTGCTGTAGCTCCAAATGACATATTTATTATTTGGATTGGTGGAGTATTAATATTATTAGTTTTAAAGATTATTTGGAAACCACTTTTTGCTTCAACAGTTAATTATGAATTAGCTGAAGCTGAGGGAATGAACCCAGCGAGAGTAAATGCAATTTTTACCATTCTAATGGCTGCTATAATTGCAATTTCTATTAAAATGGTTGGACTATTGTTAATTACAGGAATGTTAATTATTCCTGCAGCTATGGCACGTAATCTTTCTAATAATCCAGTTCAAATGGTTGTTTATTCTGTAATAGGTGGATTGCTATCAGTAATAGTGGGTTTATTTGCTTCATTAGAGTTAAACTCGCCGTCAGGACCATCTATAATCACAGCTGCATTAGTTTTGTTTATCTTGTCATTAACAAAAATAAATAAATTCACTCGATTGAAAAACTAGCGTGTAATTGCTAGAAGTACATATGAATCATAAAGAAGAATTTTTATCTAAAAATCAGCAAATTATTTTTGATTTTATAGAAAAAGCTAAAGAACCACTTAAGGCTTATTCCATTTTATTTAATGTTAAAAAAAAAGGAATTAAAGCACCACTACAAGTTTATAGAGCACTAGATAAATTAGTAGAGATTGGAAAAATACATAAAGTAGAAAGTAGAAATGCTTTTATAGCATGTAAAAGTTCAAGTTGTGAAATCTCACAAGCAACGGCTTTTTCAATATGTAATAAGTGTGAAAATGTTTCTGAAATTAATAATCCAAAACTTTCAAAATATTTAACTAATTTTGAAGACGATACCGGAATGCAATATAATAAATATAATTTAGAGTTTTTTGGTTTATGCAAAAAATGTAAAGCTAAATAAATGAATATAATATCCTTAACATTAAATGAAATTTTAGAATTAGCTAAAAAAACATTACTAGCTAATGGATGTGATGAAGAAAATGCTAGTATCTTAGCAGATACTATTATGAGAGCCGAAAGAGATGGTTCTGTTTCTCATGGTTTGTTTAGATTACCCGCTTATGTGGCTGGCTTAAAAAGTAAAAAAATTAATGGTAAAGCAAGACCTCAATTAGAAAATATTGCTCCAAGTATTATTAAGGTACTAGGTAATAATGCAGTTGCTCCTATGGTTTTAAGTTTAGGATTACCTGCTGTTATTGATTTAGCAAAAAAAAATGGTGTAGCAGTTCTAGCTATAAAAAATTCACATCATATGGCAGCTCTTTGGCCTGAAACTGAAGCTATTGCAGAAGCAGGACTTGTTGGTATAGCTTGTACATCTTATAAGCCTGCCGTTGCACCAGCGGGTGCTACGAAACCTTTATATGGTACAAATCCAATTTCTTTTGCATGGCCTAGACCTGGTAAAACTCCAGTTGTCTATGATATGGCAACTGCTTCAATGGCAATGGGTGAAGTTCAGATCGCAAAAAGAGAAGGGCACAAAGTTCCTCTTGGAACAGGTTTAACTAAAGATGGAAAAGAAACTACCGATCCTGGAGAAATTGCTGATGGTGGTGTTATACTTCCATTTGGTGGTTATAAAGGATCTAGTATAGCAATGATGGTTGAACTATTAGCTGGTGCATTAATTGGTGAAAATTTCAGTTTTGAAACTGCTGCTAAAGACAATAACGATGGTGGCCCTCCAAGCGGTGGCGAATTTATTATAGCAATCTCACCTGAGAAAATTTCTGGCAAAGGTTGGGATAAACATGCTGATGAGTTTTTTAGTAAAATGTCAGCTATGGAGGGTGTTAGGCTTCCAGGGGAAAGAAGACATAAAAATAGACTAGATAAAGGTCCAAGAAATATTAATGAAGAACTTGTTAATAAAATTAAATCTTTAAGTTAATTCAATTTCAATAGGGGTGTGATCTGAGGGTTTTTCTTTTCCTCTAGGGTCTTTATTAATATTAACATTCCTAACTATATTTAATAAAGAATTTGATACTAAGAAGTGATCAATTCTTAATCCATTATTTTTCTGCCAAGCACCTCTCATATAATCCCAATAAGTATAACCTTCTTTTTCACCATGAATATGACGGTAGGCATCATGAAAACCTAGATTAATCATTTCTCTAAATTTTTTTCTTATCTCAAGTCTGTATAAGGCGTCATCTTCAAAACCTTTAATATTATAAGCATCTTCTGCTGAAGGAAGAATATTAAAATCACCTGCTAAAATAATGTTTTCATTTTTCTTTGAAAGAGTTTTTAGCTGTTTAATCAAAGTATCTAACCATTCTTTTTTATAAGTATATTTATCAGTATCTACAGGATTACCATTTGGAGTGTAAATGTTAATTAGTTGAATATTTTTTTTCTTATGTTTTAATTCTGCTGAAATAACCCTAGATTGTTTCAATTTATCTTTAATTAAATCTATTCTAACATTTTCTAATTTATGTTTAGAAATGATTGCTACGCCGTTATAACTTTTTTGTCCAAATACATGGCTTTCATAATCTAATGATGAAAAATCATCATAAGGAAAAGTTTCGTCCTGGGTTTTAATCTCTTGCATCATGACAACATCAGGAGAAAATTTTTGAAGGTATTCTTTAATATTATCAATTCTTGCTCTAACAGAATTAACATTCCAAGATGTGATAATCATTATATGGAGAACGAAACACCACAACCGCAAGAAGATTTGCTTTGTGGGTTAGAGATTTTAAATTGATCACCAATTAATTCTGAAACAAAGTCCACTTCTGAACCTTTTAATAAGTCTGCTGAAGTTTTATCAATGAGAATATTTTCATGTTTTAAGTCGTCTGCTTCTAATTTTTTGTCAAAAGTAAACTCATATTGAAAACCTGAGCAACCACCTCCTTTAATAGCGATTCTAAAAAATGACCCTGGATCTTTTTGAGACAACAAATTATTAATCTGTTTTATAGCTTTATCTGTAAATTTAATTTCTTTAATCATATAACAACACTGATATTACTAATATAATATCAATTTATTAAATTTAAAGTATGAATAATTACTCAAATTTAGCACTATCTAAAAGCAAAGGTCGTATTTTTAAAGAAGCCAATTCACTTTATAGAACACCATTTCAAAGAGATAGAGATAGGATTATTCACAGTGCCTCATTCAGAAGGCTAAAGCATAAAACACAAGTTTTTGTTAATACAGAAGGGGATCATTTTAGAACTAGAATTACCCATTCAATTGAAGTTGCGCAAATTGCAAGATCCATAGCTAAACATTTAGGTTTAAACGATGATCTGGCTGAAACTTTAAGTTTGGCTCATGATTTAGGACATACACCCTTTGGTCATGCTGGAGAAGACGCACTTAACGAATGCATGGCTAATTTCGGCGGCTTTGACCACAATCTTCAAACTTTAAGAATAATTATGTTTCTTGAGCATAAATATCTTAAATTTAGAGGTCTTAATTTAACATTAGAAACTTTAGATGGATTATTAAAGCACAATGGTTCAGTTGAAGATCTTTCGACAGTTAATAGGTTGATTGGATTAAAAAACTTTAAAAATAAAGTAAATTTTAATAATTCTGGTTCATTAGAAGCTCAAATATCAGCAATCTCAGATGATATTGCTTATAACAATCATGATATACAAGATGGAATCAGAGCAAAAATGTTTAATTTAAACGACTTGATTGAAATTGATTTTTTTAAAGATATTTATAAATCACATAAAAAAAATATTAAAAATAATAATAAAGATATTTTAATATATCAAATAATAAGAGATTCAATTGATCTAATGGTAAGAGACTTAATTAAAAACACCAAAAATAATCTAAAAATTAATAAGATCAAATCTTTAAATGATGTTTATAAATTAGATAATCCTATAGTATCTTTTTCAAATAAATTTTTAGAGATTGAAAAAGAAGTTAGATTTTTTTTAAGAAGCAAAATGTATAATAATAAAAAAGTATTATTAAAAAACAATCATGGAAAAAAAATTGTTAATAAACTTTTTTATAAAATTAAGAATAAGCCAAAAAAATTCTTAAATGCTGACCAATTAAAAAATGACCCCAATAGAGCAATTGCTGATTTTATTTCAGGTATGACAGATAGATATGCAATCAATTTAAACAAAAGTATTTAATGAACATTTTTGATCTCTACTTAGATAAAATAATAATTTTGATTAAAAAACTAAATAAAGATGGCTCTTTAGAAATACCTGAATCTTTAAAAGGAATTAATGTAGATATACCACCATCAAATTTTGACTGCGATATATCAACAAATGTAGCCATGGTACTATCAAAGGTTAACAAAAAATCCCCAATTGATATTGCAAACACTTTAATTGATTTAATTAAGTGTGAAGATGAACAAATTGAAACCATATCAGTAGCAAAACCTGGCTTTATCAATATTAAATTTAAAGCAATATATTGGAACAATTTTATTAAAGATATTAACAAAAATTATAAAAATTTTGGAGTAAATATTAAAGAACAAAAAAAAAGATATCTTGTCGAGTTTGTTTCTGCAAATCCTACGGGGCCATTGCATGTTGGTCATTGTCGTGGTGCAATCTTAGGAGATGTGATTTCTAATATATTAATTTTTAATAAACATGATGTTTCCAAAGAATATTATGTAAATGATTATGGTAACCAAATTATAAATTTTACAAAATCTGTCTTTTATAGAATTAGGGAAATCCTTAATAACGAAAAGTTTCCTGTTGATAATCCAGATCTTTATCCTGGTGATTATTTAGTAGATATTGCAAAACATATTATTGATAACAACAAAAATTTAAAATTTAATCAATTTGAAGATGTGTCTAAAGAATTAACGTTATTAGGTGTAGCAGAGTCTTTGAAATTAATTAAAACTAATCTGGCTAATCTGGGAATAGTTCATGATAAATTTACTAGTGAAACTCAAATAGTTTTAAATAAAGAAGTTGAAAAAGTAATTGAAAATTTAAAAGAAAAAAAATTAGTATACGAGGGAAAAATTAAAGCACCCCAAGGAGAGGATGGTGATAATTGGGTTGAAAGAGAACAACTTCTATTTAAATCAACTGATTTTGGTGATGATAAAGATAGAGCTTTGCAAAAATCTGATAAATCATGGACTTACTTTGCCAGCGATGTTGCTTATCACAATAATAAACTTAACAGAGGTTTCGATGTACTTATTAATATACTTGGGGCTGATCACGCAGGCTATATAAAAAGAATTACCTCAGTAGTAGAAGCTCTTTCTAGTGGTAAGAGAAAGCTAGTTTGTAAAGTTAGTCAGTTAGTTAAGTTAATAAAAGATGGTAAACCTTTTAAAATGTCCAAAAGGAAAGGCGACTATATTACTGTAGAAGATTTGATTTTAGAAGTTGGTAAAGATGCAACAAGATTTATTATGCTTAATAGAAGCAGTGATGTTGAACTAGATTTTGATTTTGCAAAAGTTAAAGAAAAATCAAAAGATAACCCACTCTATTATGTTCAGTATTGTTTTGCTAGAATATCATCAGTCTTTAGACATGTTGATTTAAATATAAACAAGGATTTAGATATTAATGAATATAATTTTGACTATTCCAATGATGAGATAAAGATTCTAAAAAAAATTGCTGAGTGGCCCAAATGTATTGAGGCAGCTAGTTTAAGACTAGAGCCGCATAGAATCCCTGTTTATTTGTATGAATTATCATCAGAATTTCATTCATATTGGAATATGGGAAAAGATGATCCAAGTAAAAGGTTTATTAATGATCAAAAAAAAATCCCCAATGATAAATTGGTTTTTTTAAAAGTTATATCTAATGTAATTAGATCAGGAATGAATATTGTTGGTGTTGACACACCAGAAAAAATGTAATGATAAAAGAATTAAAATACCTCTTATATCTATTTATAATTATATTGTTTTTTTTCTTATCAATAAAATATTATTTTTCAGATGATAATAAAAAAAATTCTTATAGATCATTTAAACAGCTAGATGAAAAAATTACTAAGTATTCTCAAAATATAATTTTGCTAAGAAATGATACTATCGATATTGTCGAGTATATAGAAAAAAATATTAATAATAAAAAAAATTATAATTTTTGGAAATTAATAAATAATAATGATTAACAGAAGAAGTTTAATTACAGGAATTAAATCTACAACTTTATCTGTTAAAGAAAGAAAATTTCTTCAACAATATAAACCCTGGGGTGTAATACTTTTTTCAAGAAATATAACATCTTTGAAACAGACCAAAGAATTAACAAATCAAATAAAAAGAATATTTAAAGATAAAAATTACCCTATTTTAATTGATCAAGAGGGTGGACGAGTCAATAGATTTAAAAAGATTTTTAATGCAGATTCATTAACTAGTGAATTTTTTGGTAAACTTTACATGAAAGATAAAAAAAAATTTTATGCTTATTATAAAATTTTTATTAAACAGACATCTTTTTTATTAAAATCGATTGGAGTAAATATTAACACTCTACCCGTTCTTGACTTAAGGGTGAAAGGCTCCAGTTCAATCATTGGTGACCGATCATTTTCAAAAGACCCAAAAATTGTTTCTCAAATTGGTGATATTTGTATAAATAATTTTCACTCAAATAATATAGGAACTGTCATCAAGCACATTCCTGGTCATGGTTTAGCTAAAGTAGATAGCCATGAATTAACACCTAAAGTCAATAAAGATTTAGAATATTTATTAAAAAACGATTTTTCAACTTTTAAGAAAAAGTCTAGTTTTTTTGCTATGACCGCACATATAATTTACACCAATATTGACAAGACTAATACCGCTACTCATTCTAAAAAAATAATTAAATTAATAAGAAATAATATCAAATTTAAGAATATAATAATGTCAGATGATATATCCATGAAAAGCTTAAAAAATTCTATTAAAGTTAATACTTTAAGAGCTTTTGATGCTGGTTGTGATTTAGTTCTTCATTGTAATGGAAACATTAAGGAAATGCACGATGTTGCTATTAACTCACCTTTAATAAGTAATTTTATAATTAAAAAAACATCACAATTTTACAAGATTATAAGTTAATATTTAATATGACTGATACCGATTCTAATAATTTTAATGTTGATCTTGAAAACTATCAAGGTCCTCTTGATATTCTGTTAGATTTAGCTAAAGCACAAAAAGTTGATCTAGAAAATATTTCCATAACATTATTGGCTGATCAGTTTCATTACTATATTACAAAAGAAACAAATCTTAATTTAGAGATGGCATCTGAATATCTGTTGATGGCAACTTGGTTAACATACCTAAAATCTAAACTTTTAATACCAGGAAATCCTGAGGAAGAATTTAAATTATTAGAGGTAGCTCAACAACTTAAATTACAACTAAAAAAATTAGAATTAATACGTCTTCTTTCAGATCAAATGTTAAAAAGGAAAAGATTGGGTAGAGAAATTCGTTTAAGAGGAATTAAAGGAAACATTCGTTCAATTTATAGTACTGAATATAAATTAAATCTTTATGAATTATTGAAAGCATATTCAAGTATCATTATGACAAAAGATTTTCAAAGAATGAATATACCCAAACTTCCTGTATTTACTACAGAGGATGGAATTAAGCGTATTAGAGAATTTTTTGGTAAACTGGTTGATTGGAAGAATATTAACGATTTAATCCCCCAAAATTTCAAAGACAGTATGAAATATAAAAAAACTGGTAAAGCAGGAATTTTTGCTGGGTCTCTTGAACTTGTTAAAGAGGGAAATATTTCAATAAAACAAGAAAACTTATTTGATGAAATATATATTAAGGAAATAAAGTGACTAAATTAAAAAAAGATTTAAAAACTAACATTGTAACTTTTCCAAAAAAATTAAATGATAGTGAAAGAGAGATTGAAGCTATTGTCTTTGCTGCATTAGAACCCCTTGATATTGACACTATTGAATCTAAAATTTCAAAAAAAACTGATGTTTTAAAAACTTTAAATAAACTTCAAATAGAATACTCCACAAGAGGTATCAATTTAGTCTGTATTTCAAAAAGGTGGTCATTCCGAACTTCAGAAAATTTATCAAACTTGATGTCACAAGAAAAAACTGTTGAAAAAAAACTATCTAGAGCAGCCATTGAAACACTTGCTATTATTGTTTATCACCAACCAGTGACTAGAGCTGAAATTGAAGAAATAAGAGGTGTAGCTTTTGGAACTAATACACTAGATATATTAATGGAGCTAAATTGGGTTAAACCTCAGGGCCGCAAAGAAGTTCCTGGCAAACCAATTCAATATGGAACTACAATTGATTTTTTAAGTCATTTTAGTCTTCAAAAATTATCAGATTTACCAACTGTTGATGAACTAGGTTCAGCAGGATTAATTGATAGTGCTAATATAGATGATGCAATATTTGGTACAGGTAAATTTTACAAAGAAAAACAAGAAGAAAAGAAAGAAGACATCTATGAAAATATAGATGAAATGTTAAGTGGTACACTTGAAAAAGATGAGGATGCTTAATATAGTTCTTTAAAAATATAGATATTAAGGATATACAATAATTATGGCACCAAGTATTTGGCAAATAGGAATAGTTATAGTTCTAATAGTTTTACTGTTCGGAAGAGGTAAAATATCTAGTTTGATGGGTGATGTAGCTAAAGGTATAAAGAGTTTTAAAAAAGGAATGGCAACCGACCTTCCTGAGGAAAATGAAGAATCTAAAAATATTTCCGAAAATAATCAAGATACAAAAGACAAAGAATAAATCAAATGCCCACTATTGGCTGGTTTGAGATATTAATAGTAGCTGCTGTCGCTATCGTAGTTATAGGACCTAAAGACTTTCCATTTATGCTTAAAAAAGCTGGGTCATGGATTGGAACAATAAAAAAATATATTAATAATTTGCAAAATGAAGTTAATGATCTTGACTTAAACAGTATTAATACTGAAGAACCAAAAATTAAAATTAAAAATAAAGATAAAGATAATGACAAAATCTGAAAATGATGGGGGCTTCATAAGTCACCTTGCTGAGTTAAGAAAAAGATTAATTCAATCATTTATTTTTTTGTTTATTTTTTTCATAGGATGTTATTTTTTTGCAGAACATCTTTACGGTTTCTTAGTAGAACCTTATGCTAAAGCAGTTAAAGATGATGGAAGTGAGAGAAGGTTAATTTTTACAGCTTTACAGGAAACTTTTTTAACCTATTTAAAAGTATCGTTTTTTGCTGCATTCTTTGTTACATGTCCATTTATACTAATGCAGATATGGAAATTTATTGCACCAGGTCTCTATAAACATGAAAAAATTGCAATTGTGCCATATTTAATATTAACACCAATTTTATTTTTTCTTGGCGGTATGCTTGTTTATTATTTAATTATGCCTTTAGCGATTAAATTTTTTCTATCATTTGAAAGTAGTGGTTTAACAACAGGTTTACCTATTCAATTAGAAGCTAAAGTTAATGAATATTTATCACTAGTGATGAAATTAATTTTTGCATTCGGTATAAGCTTTCAACTGCCTGTGGTTCTTAGTTTACTCGCTAGAGTAGGAGTTGTTAATGCAAAATTTCTTAGAGATAGAAGAAAGTACGTTATTGTAATAATTTTTGCGGTAGCAGCATTATTGACACCACCCGATCCCATAACTCAAATTGGCCTAGCAATACCATTATTGATTTTATATGAATTATCTATAATTTCAGTGAATATTATTGAAAAAAAGAATAAAAAAAATGCATAACATAAAAGAAATCAGAAATGATATTGAGGCTTTTAAAGAAGGTTTGGATAAAAGATTTTTAGATATAGATGTGGATAAAATTTTATCTTTAGATGAAAAAAATAGAAATTATATCCAACAAAGAGAGATTCTCGAAAAAGAAAAAAAAGAAATTTCAAAATCAAAAAATAAAAAGCTTTTTGAAAAATCTAAAAATATTTCAACTGAGATTGAAAAAATTAACAACTTACAAAAAGTTGTTAGAGAACAATTAGAGACTATTTTATCATCAATTCCAAATATACCATATTTAGATGTGCCTATTGGCAAAGATGAAAACTCAAATATAGAAGTTTCAAAATCTGGAATAATCCCTAAATTTTTATTTAAACCTATGTCTCATTATGAATTAGGTGAAAACTTAGATATGTTAGATTTTGATCTAGCAACCAAAACTACAGGTTCAAGATTTGTTTTTGTAAAAGATAAACTTGCTTTATTAGAAAGAGCATTGTCTAATTTTATGCTCGACACTCACGTTAATACTAATGGTTATAAAGAGATTTCACCCCCATTGATTGCAACAGATTCTACCATGTTTGGAACTGGTCAATTACCAAAATTTGATAATGACCAATTTGAACTCAAACTTGACGACTCTACTGATAGAAAATTTTTAATTCCTACAGCAGAAGTAATTTTAACAAATATAGTCAAGGACCAAATTATTGATAAAAAAAATCTACCAATGAGAATGGTTGCTTCAACTCCTTGTTTTAGAAAAGAAGCTGGAAGTTATGGTAAAGATACTAAAGGGATGATCAGACAGCATCAATTTTACAAAGTTGAAATGGTGAGCATAGTTGAGACTGATAAGTGCTTATTTGAACTTGAAAGAATGACTAATTGTGCAACTAGGATATTAGATTTATTGGAACTTCCTTATAGAAAAATTATTTTATGTACAGGTGACATGGGTTTTAGTGCAGAAAAAACATTTGATATTGAAGTTTGGCTTCCATCAGAAGGCAAGTATAGAGAAATTTCAAGTTGTTCTTCTTGTGGCTCATTTCAAGCTAGAAGAATGAAGGCAAGATACAAGAATGACAAGAAAGAAACAGTTCTTGTTGGCACTTTAAATGGAAGTGGATTAGCAGTTGGTAGAACTTTAGTGGCTATATTAGAAAATTACCAACAGGAAGATGGTTCTATTAATGTGCCTAAAGTTTTAAAGCCATACATGAATAATATTGAGAAAATCTCTAAGATTTAAAGTTGTTTTAATTAGATAGATGTTGTAAGTATTCACTTTAATCAAGGAGATTTATGGATCAAGGAATAGGCCAGTTTATACCACTAATTTTAATTTTTGTTATTTTTTACTTTTTTTTAATAAGACCTCAACAAAAGAAAGTTAAAGAGCATAAAGCCATGGTAGAAAACTTATCAAGAGGAGACAAGGTCGTAACGTCTGCTGGAATTATTGGAACAATTGAGAGAATTATTGATAATGAAAAAGTTGAAGTACAAATTGCTGACAACGTTAAAGTAGAAATTATCAAATCCACAGGTATTCAAGGATTACTTAACTCCCCTGAAGTAAAAAAATAACATTTAACTAAAGTGTTATACTTTTCTAAATTAAGAATTACCTTAGTTTCTTTAGTATCAATCTTTTTTATTTTTATTGCTGCATCAAATTTTCAGAACTCTGAAGATAGCCTTATTTCAAAAAAGATAAACTTAGGTTTGGATCTACAAGGTGGTTCATATCTTTTACTTGAAATTGATAATGGACCTGTTGAAATTCAAAAATTACAAAATACAACCACTGTTATTAGAAATTTTTTAAAAGATAAGAAAATAACTTTTAATGACCTGAGAATAGAAAATAAAAAAATAATATTTAATGTTTCCAATGATAATATCAAGTTAGTTGAAACTCTTTTTCTTGATAAAGAAAGTGATATTAATCCTTACTATAACCAATATAAATCTCATCAGTTTGATTTAGAAATACAAAATAATGAATTCTCTTTAACTCTTTCAAAGTATGGACTTATTGAAATCAAAACTTCTTCACAAGATCAAGCTTTAGAAATAGTTAGAAGAAGAGTTGATGAGGTTGGTACTAATGAACCCAATATATTAAAAAGAGGTAATAATAGAATTTTAGTTGAACTTCCAGGTCTTGATGATCCTATGCGTATAAAGTCACTTTTAGGAAAAACTGCAAATTTAACATTTAGATTTGTCACTCAAAACAATAATGACACTTTTGGAACTGAAATGCTTCAGTTTGAAGATGGAACTAGCGAAGCAATGGTCAGTAAAAGAATAATCTTAAATGGTGAGAATTTACTGGATGCTCAACCACAAATGAATAATCAAACAAACGAAACTGTAGTATCATTTACTCTTGATAGAGTGGGGGCTAAAAGATTTGGTAAAGCAACTAGTACAGGTGTTGGTAAGCAATTAGCAATTGTTCTAGATGGTAAAATTGTTAGTGCTCCGGTAATTAGGGACACTATAGCAAGTGGAAATGGCCAGATTAGTGGAAATTTTACATTCCAATCTGCGACTGACTTAGCTTTACTCCTAAGATCAGGAGCATTACCAGCACCACTTAACATAATTGAAGAAAGAACAGTAGGACCTGACCTTGGTCAAGACTCAATTAATGCAGGGGTTATCGCTCTTATGATTGGTTTTTTATTAGTTATAATTTTTATGTTTTTTAAATACAAAATATTTGGTCTAATTGCCAACATAACACTACTAATTAACTTATTCTTTTTAGTTGGTATTTTAACTTTATTTGAAGCAACATTAACACTTCCAGGTATTGCAGGTATTATTTTAACAGTTGGTATGGCAGTTGATGCCAATGTATTGATTTTTGAAAGAATTAAAGAAGAATGTAAGAAAGAAAAAAATAATATAATAGCTTTTGATACAGGTTATGTAAAATCAAAAACTGCAATTATAGATGCAAATATAACCACATTAATTGCAGCTGTAATCTTATTCTTTATGGGCTCCGGACCTGTTAAGGGCTTCTCTGTGACTTTAGCTGTAGGAATTTTTACTACATTGTTTTCAGTTTATTTTATTGCAAGAATGCTTACTGGTCTTTACGTGGTAAGAAATAAAGAAAAAACTAAACTAATATAAATGATTAATTTTAATAAATTTTATAAACTATTTAATCTCATCTCTTTAAGTTTAGTTGTGGTATCTGTTATATTGTTATTTTTTAAAGGACTCAATTTTGGTGTAGATTTTAAAGGTGGGACTTTAATAGAACTAAGGTCTAATGATAAAAATATTAATGTCACTTCTTTAAGGCAATCATTTAATAAAATGAATTTAGGAGATTTTAATGTTAAAAAATTTGGTAATGAAAATGATTTTTTAATTAAGATAGAGAAAAAAGACACAAGTGCAAATGCTATTGAAGCTATTAAAAAAGATTTAACCTCTTCTTTGGATGGATCTTTTAATTTCAGAAGAGTTGAAAATGTAGGCCCTAAAGTTAGCTCTGAATTATTAAAGTCTGGTATTATTGCAATCGCACTATCTCTAGCCGCAATGTTATTTTACATATGGATAAGATTTGAATGGCAATTTAGCTTAGGTGCAATTTTAGCCCTATTTCATGATGTCATTATAACACTAGGTCTTTTCTCACTATTTAGTCTAGAAATAAATCTATCAATAGTTGCCGCCGTTTTAACTATAGTTGGTTATTCAATGAACGATACTGTTGTTATTTATGACAGAGTTAGGGAAAATTTAAGAAAGTTTTCTGATATCAAGATTTATGAACTTACAAATATCTCAATCAATGAAACTCTTTCTAGAACTATAATTACATCAGCAACAACATTGCTTGCTTTAGTTTCAATTTATTTATTTGGTGGGGAAATATTAAAAGGTTTTTCTTTAGCCATGATAATGGGTGTTGTATTTGGAACTTATTCTTCAATCTATATAGCTAATCCGATACTAGTAAAACTTAGAGTTTCACAAAAAACAATCCTAAAAGAAGATACAGAGTAAATTTAATAAAGGTTTTGAGCTGCTACCATTGAAAGTAACATTGGTAACGATAAAAGAGTATTTGTTCTTGAAAACAACATTGCTGTTCTTGCTGATTTTGCCTTAACATCAGGTTCACATTCAACAATACCTAATGCTCTTTTTTGATTTGGCCAAATTATAAACCAAACATTAAATGCCATATATAAACCAAGCCACATACCAATACCGATAGCTGTATTTTTTCCACCACCACCTAAAGTCATAGCATCGTGTAAATAACCATTTAAATAAGCTAAAATTAATCCTGATATTATAGTAAGTAAAGCAGCCCATCTAAAATAAAACAATGCGGCTGGAGCTATAACTTTGCCTATAGCAGGTTTTTGTTCATCAGGGATTTTCGGCATGTTTGGAATTTGTACAAAGTTAAAATACCAAAGAAGCCCAATCCACATAATAGCAACTGTTACATGGATCAATCTTGTTAACCAACTCCAAAAAATTGTATCAAAATCGAAACCACCATTACCATAAAATAACCCTAGAAAAAAGATTATAGCTAAAGCTAATGATGCATGAATTGTTTTTGGTAGAGATGATAGTAAATTTCCCATAATAAGAATCCTTTATACACTAATTGTTTAAATCTTTAACTTCTTTTTAAATTTTTCTTCGAGCATAGGTTTTAAGAATTCGCCAGTATAACTACCTTTTATTTTGATAATATCCTCAGGTTTACCCTCTGCGATAATATTACCACCTTTGACACCACCTTCAGGTCCCATATCGACAATATAGTCTGCTGTTTTAATTACATCCAGATTATGTTCAATAACAACAACTGTATTTCCTAGAGCTACAAATGTGTGCAATATTTCTAATAGTTTTTTAATATCGTGCTGATGAAGACCTGTAGTAGGCTCATCTAATATGTACATAGTTCTTCCTGTAGATCTTTTTGATAATTCCTTAGCTAATTTAATACGTTGAGCCTCACCACCAGAAAGTGTTGTTGCCTGCTGTCCAATTTTTATATAACCAAGCCCAACTTTTTTTAATGTTAATAGCTTAGTTTTTATATTTGAAATGTTTTCAAAATATTCACATCCCTCATCAACAGACATATCCAAAACATCGGCAATACTTTTATCTTTGAATTTTATCTCAAGAGTTTCTCTATTGTACCTGGTTCCCTTGCATTCATCACACTGGATATAAACATCAGGTAAGAAGTGCATCTCGTATGTAATTACACCATCACCTTCACAAGCTTCACATCTTCCACCTTTAACGTTAAATGAAAATCTTCCAGGTTTGTATCCTCTTGTTTTTGATTCTGGTAATGCTGTAAACCAATCTCTAATGGGGCCAAAAGCTCCTGTATAAGTTGCTGGGTTTGACCTAGGTGTTCTTCCTATAGGAGACTGATCTATATCAATTATTTTATCTATAAGCTCAACACCTTTATAACTCTTAAATTCTTTAGGGACTTTTCTAGCTTTGTTATTCAAAGTTAAATTTAACGCATGATATAATGTTTGTAATATTAGTGTTGATTTACCGCTACCTGAAACACCAGTTACGCAAGTAAAACTTCCTGTTGGAATTCTAAGATTAACGTTGTTCAAGTTATTTCCACTAGCACCATTAATTTCAACAAATCTTCCATTTTTTGCAAGCCTTCTGGTTCTTGGAATTTCTATATACTTTTTATGAGATAAGTATTGACCAGTAATACTGTTTTTATTTTTTAGTATTTCATCATAAGTACCTTGTGCAATTATTTCACCACCATTAGTTCCGGCTTCTGGACCCATATCTATTATATGATCTGCATTTTCCATAGTTTCCGTATCATGCTCAACAACAATTACAGTGTTACCTAAATCTCTAAGTCTTTTTAATGCATTTATTAATTTAACATTATCTTTTTGATGTAATCCTATAGAGGGTTCATCAAGTACATACAGTACACCAGTTAATCCAGAACCTATTTGTGATGCGAGTCTTATTCTTTGAGCCTCACCCCCAGAAAGAGTACCTGACTCTCTTGATAATGTTAAATATTCAAGTCCAACATTTAAAAGAAACGTTAGTCTTTCATTAATTTCTTTTAAAATATGTTCTGCTATCTTAAATTGTCGTTTATCAAGATTTTGCTCTAAACCTTTGAACCATTTAGCTGCATCTAGAATAGATTTTTTAGTTACTTCGCTTATATTCTGATTATCAATTTTAACACATAAGGCTTCTTCTTTTAATCTATTACCGTTACATCCTTCACAATCAGAATCAGATTGGTATTCAGCTATCGCTTCTCTCTTCCATTCACTGTCAGATTCAAGAAATCTTCTTTCAAGATTATTTATTACACCTTCAAAAGTTTTTTTATGAGAATATTTTTCATAACCATCATCATAAACAAACTTAATTTCTTCTTCATCCGATCCAAACAATATTACATCTCTAAATTTTTTTGGAAGTTTTTTCCATCTCTCATCTAAAGAAATTCCATAATGTTTAGCAATAGAGGCTAAGGTTTGAGCGTAATATAATGTTGTTGATTTGGCCCATGGCTCTATAGCACCATCAGCTATACTTTTTTTCTCATCAGGAACTACTAAATTTGGATCTACATTCAATTTAATACCTATGCCCTCACATTCTGCACACGCTCCGTAAGGACTATTAAAAGAAAAAAGTCTTGGCTCAATCTCTTCAATTGTAAAACCACTTTCTGGACAAGCAAATTTTGTAGAATAAATTAATTTTTCAATTTTTCTAAATTTTTGTGGCAATGTTTCATCTTCGTACTCAACAAATACCAATCCATTTGATAAATTTACAGCTGTCTCAATACTTTCAGCAAGTCTATTACCAAGATTTGAATTCAAGACAATTCTATCAACTAAAACAGATATGTCATGCTTGAGCTTTTTATCTAAATTAGGTGCATTATCAATTTCATATATGACTTCATCAATTTTAATTTTTCTAAAACCTCTTCTTTTATAACTTAAAATATCTTTTCTATACTCACCTTTACGACCTCTAACCACAGGAGCAAAAATATAAATTGTAGATTTTTTAGGTAATTTTTTTATTAAATCAACGATTTGGGTTATTGTTTGCGATGTAATTGGCTTTCCTGTGAATGGTGAGTAGGGAACACCAGCCCTTGCATACAACACTCTCATATAGTCATAAATTTCAGTAACTGTTGCAACAGTTGATCTTGGATTTTTAGATGTATTTTTTTGCTCTATGGCTATAGCTGGACTTAATCCCTCGATAAGATCAACATTTGGTTTTTTCATTTTATCCAAAAATTGACGAGCATAAGCTGATAAACTTTCAACGTATCTTCTTTGTCCTTCGGCATAGACAGTGTCAAATGCTAATGAGGATTTTCCTGAACCAGAAAGACCAGTAATTACAACAAACTGATCTTTAGGTATTTCTACTGAAACATTCTTTAAGTTATGCTCTTTTGCACCCTTAATAACTATCTTTTTAATCATAATTTTAGTTGCTTTAAATTAATAAAATTAATATTGAGTTTATATTGTGATATAAAATTAATTAAATTAATAAAGAATTATAAATATTATGGCTGGAAGTTTAAATAAAGTATTATTAATTGGGCGTTTAGGCGCAGACCCAGAAATCAAACAAATGTCAAATGGCAAAAGTCTTGCTACCTTAAGTTTAGCTACTAGCCAATCATGGAAAGACAAGACAACAGGTGAAAAAAAAGAAAAGACAGAGTGGCACCGTATAGTTGTATTCAATGATGGGTTGGTAAATGTTGTTCAGCAATATTTAAAAAAAGGTGCACAGATTTATGTTGAAGGACAAATAACAACTAGAAAATGGAAAGACGAAAAATCTGGTCAAGACAAGTATTCAACAGAAATTGTAATTCAAGGATATAACTCTTCCCTAACAATGTTGGGTGGTGGAAACACTGGCGGTGGTGGTATTCAAAATGACAATTCGCAAGCTGTTGCTAGCAATCCTGATGATAGCCCCCAAGCCCCTAATGATATGGATGATGAAATTCCATTTTAGTTTCTATGAAAGATACAGAAATTCCTAAAGACAAAAATATAAAACTCATTTCAATGCACGATGAGATGAGCTCATCCTACTTATCTTATGCTATGAGTGTAATTGTTAGTAGAGCACTTCCAGATGTTAGAGATGGTTTAAAGCCTGTGCACAGAAGAATACTATTTGCCATGTATAAAGGTGGTTATGATTGGTCAAAACAGTTTAGAAAATCTGCAAGGATTGTAGGTGATGTTATTGGTAAATATCACCCTCATGGTGACCAGTCGGTTTATGATGCTCTCGTTAGAATGGTTCAGGATTTTTCAATGAGCTTACCTTTAGTTCAAGGGCAAGGTAATTTTGGGTCAATAGATGGTGATCCGGCTGCAGCAATGAGGTACACAGAAACAAGATTAGCTAAAGTTTCACAATACTTAATTGATGACATAGAAAAAAATACTGTTGATTATAAAAGTAACTATGATGAAACAGAAAAAGAACCAACTGTTTTACCTGCTCAATATCCTAATTTATTAGTAAATGGAGCCGGTGGTATCGCTGTTGGAATGGCAACAAGTATTCCCCCTCATAACCTTGGTGAAATAATAAATGGAACTTTAGCCTTAATTGAAAATAAAGATCTCAAAATTAAAGAATTAATGAAACACATACCCGGTCCCGATTTTCCAACCGGTGGAGTTATTATTGGAAAAGAGATTATTAAAGCTGGTTATAATGTTGGTAGAGGATCTTTTAAAATTAGAGGTGAGATTAGTGTTGAAGCACAAAAAAATGGCAGAGAAAGACTTGTCATTACTTCAGTGCCTTACCAAGTTAATAAATCAGTTTTAAACGAGAGAATAGCTCAATTAGTAAGAGAGAAAAAAATTGAAGGCATTAGAGATATAAGAGACGAGTCAAACAGAGAAGGTATACGTGTTGCAATTGACTTAAGAAATGGCGTTGAGCCAGAAACAATTAAAAGACAACTTTATAAAAATACGTCCATAGAAAGCTCATTTGGTTTTAATACGCTTGCCATTGTTGATGGAAAGCCAAAGATTTGTAATTTAAAAGATTTTTTAACTAATTTTTTAAAATTCCGTGAAGAAGTAGTTATTAAAAAAACTAAATTTGATTTAAAAAAAGCAGAAGATAGAGCTCACATATTAATTGGTCTTTCTGTATCAGTAGAGAATCTAGATAAGATTATAAAGATTATAAGATCATCAAAAACTCCTGATGATGCTAAAAAATCTTTATTAACTATTAAATGGAAAATTAATAAATCTTTAAAGTTAATTTCTCTAGTTGAAGACAAAAAAAGTAAAAATTTATATTCATTTTCTGATACACAAGTTGTAGCAATTTTAGAACTTAGACTTCAAAAATTAACTGCCTTAGGGATAAATGAAATTGAAGTAGAGATTAAAAAATTAGCAGATTTAATCAAATCTTTTAAAAAAATTCTTAATTCAAAAAAAGAACTATTAAAAGTTATAAGCGAAGAGCTTATGTCTATTAAAGAAAAATTTGCTGTGCCAAGAAGAACTAAGATTATTGACGCTATATTAAACTACGATATCGAAGAAACAATCCAAAAAGAATCAGTAATCATTACTGTAACTCTTCAGGGTTATATAAAAAGAGGCGCTCTAAGTAATGTTAAGCAACAAAAAAGAGGTGGAAAAGGAAAGTCAGGTATCACTACAAGAGATGCTGATTCTGTTATTCAAACTTTATCTGTCAATACTCATACAGCTGTTTTATTCTTTTCAACAGAGGGGCTAGTTTATAAGATTAAAGCATGGAAAATTCCTGAAGGATCAACTACTTCAAAAGGTAAATCATTATTTAATATTTTACCTTTGAAAAGTCACCAATCGATTAGCTCTATAATGCCATTTCCTGAAGATGAAAGTGATTTGAAAAATCTACAAATAGTTTTTGCTACAGCAAAAGGGAAAGTAAGAAAAAATAGTCTTGAAGATTTTTCATCCATTAATGCAGCTGGAAAAATTGCAATGAAACTTGATTCTAGTGATAAAATTGTTGGTGTTGAAATATGCAAAGATGATCAAGATATAATGCTAAGTACAAAAAATGGAAAATGTATTAGATTTGAATCAAAAAAACTTAGAATATTTAAAGGAAGATCTTCAAAAGGAATTAAGGGAATCGAATTAGCTCCTAGTGATGAAATAGTTTCTCTCTCAATTGTAAATCAAAATAAAGGAAAAAAAGATAATAAAGATAAAAATGATGACTCAACAAAACAAGAAAGATTTGTTTTATCAATTACAGAAAATGGTTTTGGAAAGAAAACTTCTCATTTAGATTACAGGGTAACTAATAGAGGTGGTAAGGGTATCATTGGTATAATCAATTCTCCTAGAAATGGCAATATTTGTTCTTCTTTTCCAGTTTTTGAACTAGATGAAATAATGATATCAACAAACAAGGGTAGAGTTATTAGAGTTGCAGTTAAAGAAATAAGAACTGCTGGAAGAAATACTCAAGGTGTAAGAATTATTAAACTATCTGGTGATGAAAAAGTTGTTTCAGCAATAAAAATTGATGATAACTTGGCTTAATGAAAAAAGTCGCCATATATCCTGGCACGTTTGATCCAATAACGTTTGGTCATATTGATGTTATCAAGAAAGCTTTAAAGTTATTTGACAAAGTTGTAGTTGCGGCATCGGATGGAACAAATAAAAATTATCTTTTCAACTCATCTGAGCGTATCGAATTAGTTAAAAAAGCACTTTTTGTTGATTTAAGATTTGATAAAAAAAAAATTGAAATTATTTCTTTTACTTCTTTAACAACAGATTTGTGCAAAAAATATAAGTCAAATATTATTTTAAGAGGTTTAAGAGCTGTTTCTGACTTTGAATATGAATTTCAATTAGCAGGAATGAATAGAAAATTAAATAACAATATAGAAACAATTTTTTTGATGTCCGATGTCGAGAATCAAATAATTTCGTCCAAATTTGTAAAGGAAATTGTACGATTAAAGGGAGATATCAAAAAATTTACTACAAAAAGTACAATAATGTCTTTAAAAGAAAAATATGAATAAATTTTTAACAAAATTCTTAATTTTATTTTTTATACTAACCAACAACTTAATAGCAAAGGAAAATATAATGATTTTAAAACTTAAAGATGGAGATGTTAAAATTGAGCTTTTTGAAGACATAGCCCCAAATCACGTTAAGAGAATTAGGCAACTTGCTGATGAAGGGAAATATGATGGTGTGGTTTTTCACCGTGTGATTGATGGTTTTATGGCCCAAACTGGTGATGTCAAATTTGGTAACTCATCAAGCAAAGAGTTTAATTTAAAGAGAGCTGGAATGGGTGGCTCTGAATTGCCAGATCTTAAAGAAGAGTTTAGTGATCTACCTCACGAAAGAGGAACACTATCTATGGCAAGATCTCAAGATCCAAATAGTGCTAATAGTCAATTTTTTATTTGTTTTAAAGAAGCATCATTTTTAGATAGACAATATACTGTGTTTGGTAAAGTTATTGAAGGTATGGAGCTAGTTGATAAAATTAAAAGAGGTGATGAAAATAATAACGGTTCAGTTTCTGATCCAGATAAGATTATCAGTTTTAAATAATTTCCATAATATAGATGGCATTAAAAAAATTCAAATTTAATGTTATTGAAAATGATAAATTTGCAAGAGCTGGGTTAATTGAAACTCATAGAGGAAATATTCAAACACCAGCTTTTATGCCTGTTGGAACTCAAGCCACAGTTAAAGCCTGTTTAATTGATGATGTTATCAAAACAGGTTCTGAAATAATTTTATCAAATACATATCATTTAATGATTAGACCTGGTGTTGATAGAATAATATCTGCAGGAGGCCTTCATAAATTTATGAATTGTAAGCTTCCTATTCTGACTGACTCAGGTGGCTTTCAAGTCATGTCTCTTTCAAAACTTAATAAAGTGGATAGAAACAAAGGTGCAATTTTTAATTCTCATGTAGATGGTAAAAAATTTGTATTAAGTCCTGAAGAAAGCATAAGGATTCAAAAAGGTTTAAATTCAGACATTGTGATGATAATGGATGAATGTCCTAAAAAAACTACTGACCATAATATTATTAACAAATCTATGGAATTATCTATACATTGGGCTGAAAGATCTAAAGTAGCTTTTGGATTAAATCCTCATAAAGCACTTTTTGGAATAGTTCAGGGAGGTTTATTTAAAGACTTAAGAATCAAATCTCTTAATTCACTTACAAAAATTGGCTTTGATGGTTATGCTATTGGTGGTTTAGCTGTTGGAGAGACTCAAAATGAAATGTTTAATGTATTAGATGATATTAAAGAAGAAATGCCCAAAGACAAACCAAGATATCTTATGGGCGTTGGAACTCCTGCCGATATTTTAGGAGCTGTAAAGAGAGGAGTGGATATGTTTGATTGTGTAATGCCTACTAGATCTGGCAGAACGGGGCTAGCCTTCACTTGGAATGGTAGAATAAATATAAAAAATAACAAATTTAAAAATGATAATGATCCATTAGATAAACATTGTGCAAATTTAAGTTTGAATAAGTACTCCAAAAACTATTTAAACCATCTTTTTAATACGAATGAAATTTTAGGCTCAACACTCTTAACACTTCATAACATCAATTTTTATCAAGAATTAATGTCTGCTATTAGAGATAGTATTAAAAAAGGAATATTTGATAACTTTCATGATGAATACATTGATAAGTTGTAATTTAAATATTTGCAATTACTCAAGTTATGGAATAAATAATTGTTTTTTGGTAATAAAATTTATTTAGTATAGATATTTTTTTATTGTTTAAATTTTTAAGTGTAAAGAAATTTAAAAATTTTAAAGAAGACTTAACCAATAGTTTTTTTTTAAAATTTAATAAAAAAAACATCAATCTTAACTTATTTAATTTTTATGTGGGCCCTTAGCTCAGTTGGTAGAGCAATTCCCTTTTAAGGAATGGGTCGATGGTTCGAGTCCATCAGGGCTCACCAGAAAACTTCCATTTAATGACTAAAATAATCCATTTTTTTTACTCTTAAGTATTTTTCAAAAAAGGTGTACGGTGAGTGTACGATTTAGAAATTAGCTATAATGAAAAAATTATTCAATATACTTATTATTTTGTTTATTTTCTCAAGTAGTGTTAATGCAAATGCTGACGCCGTTTTTCCATCAGGACCTGATAGAGGAGCATGTGTATCAACATTTAATAATATCAAATACAAATTTTCTTTAAAAAAGAAAAAATCAAAATGCTTTTATTGGATAAGCCATAATGAGTATTCAGATGTTTATAATAACATAGCAATGGCACTTTATAATAATAAACCAAAAAATAAAGATACTGCGTTATATTTGTTAAAAGGTACCTATTTAGAAGTTTTAATTAAAGAAAATACTTTTGAAACATTATTTCAATTAAATAATTCATCCAAAACAAAATTAAAAAAAACAATTGAAGCTGCAAAAAAAAAAGTAGTTGAGAATAGGAAAAAAGAACTTTTAATAGCTCAAAAAAAAGCCGAAGAAGAGAAAAAGAAAAAAATGGAGCAAGAAAAATTAGCTGCTGAGCAAAAACTTGAAGAAGAAAAGAGAAAATTAGAGGAAGAACGTCTAGCTGCTGAGCAAAAACTTGAAGAAGATAAGAGAAAATTTGAGGAAGAACGGTTGGCTGCTGAGCAAAAACTTGAAGAGGAAAAGAAAAAGCTTGAGGAAGAAAAATTAGCATTACAGAAAGAAATTGAAGAATTAAAGATTAAGAAAGCCGAGAATTTGGAAAAAAACAAAAAAACACCTGAGCAAATTTTAAAAGAAGAAAAAGAAAGATTAAAACAAGAAAAATTGGCTACAAAGCAAATAGCTAAAGAAGAAAAAGAAAGAAAAAAACAGGAATTATTAGCAAGAAAAAAAGAAATTAAAGAGAGAGAAAAAAAAATAAAAGAAGAGAAAATAGCAAAATTAAAGATCAAGGATGAAAAAAGCTTAAACATTGAAAAACATAAACTCTGCATGAAAATGATAGAAGCTTCTTTTTATCAAGATTGGGATAATAAAATTTTTAAAAATAAGATTATTAAAAAAGGTTTAGAAGCAGAACCTGAATTTAAAGAAAATTTAAAAGGGGTAAGAATGATGTTAGTTATGGGTTCTACTAATCCTAAAAAACGAAAAGGCGTATATCATTGGGATGACTTTGCTGGTATGGGTATGCTTTTATTATGTCCACCTGATAGGTTTAATTTAGAGCTTACAGACATTAATTATTAGTAAATTAAATTATTAAGGAAACTATTCACCAAGTAATTCCTCTGTACGGAACTACACATCAAAAAAACTTACACTTTTTAAAAACACTCTAATTTTTCGCACACCTGTTGTGTAATTCCCTTTAACGGTTGTGTAAGTCCTGCTTCGTTGTGTAAATTCCTTTTCGTACACTTTTATTAAAAATTACAAAACTAGAGTGTACGAAGAGTGTACGGTTTTATAATTTTGATTTTACGTATCTCTTAACTTTTAATCACCTCATACGAACGTTAAATGAAGGTTTTTTCTTTTAAAATGTAAATTATATTGTTGTGTAACTTTCTTTTAAGGAATGGGTCGATGGTTCGAGTCCATCAGGGCTCACCAAAAAATAATTTTAATAATTTTTAAATAAAAAATTTCATTATAAAAAAGACCATTTTAAATATGGTTATAAAGAGCCAATTTTTTCCTTTTTACCGAGTATAGGAATATCTGAAGTTATAAGACTTTCTAATAAATTTTCAATTTTATGGCAAGACAATTTTTTAATATCATCTTTAAATAAAAAAACTTTGTACCGTGTTAAATTTGATGAAAATTATAATAAAATTATTTATCTAGAAGAAATTTTTATAGGAGACCGTATAAGAGATATATTATATTTTGAAAAACAAAACACTATTTTATTATCACTTGAATTGAGTGGAGACATTTTAGTTCTTAAAAATAAAATAAAATAAAATATAATTATTTATTATATTTGAAATGATAACTTTTTTAGCCAAGTGTTATTGGTGGGTAATCTAAAATTATCGTATTTTCCCATTCAGTTAAGTTTTTAATTCTTGTGTCAGATGATGGATGAGTGCTCATAAATTGAGGTGGCTCTTTGCCTTTGTTTGCTTCTTTCATTCTCTCCCATAATTTTTTTGTTTCACGTATATCAAAACCTGACAATGATGCAAAAATCATCCCTAAATAGTCTGCCTCACTCTCCTGTGTTCTGGAAAAGGGATTCATGATTCCTATTTGAGAAAGTAGCCCTACAGTATTCATTCCAGTAGCTTGATTTATTTGCCCAAGCTTTCCTCCAGAAAAAATATCAATTAACGAAGTACTAGTTTGTAAAAGCACACCTCTACTTGCTCTTTCGATGGAGTGTTTAGCAACAGCATGTGCAATTTCATGACCCATTACTGACGCTAAGCCATTTGTATTTTTAGTAACTTCTAAAATTCCAGTGTAGATAGCTATTTTCCCTCCCGGCATACACCAGGCATTTTTAACTTTCTTGTTTTCTATTAATATATATTCCCAGTCAAAATTAGTAGTTGGGTCATCAATACCAGTTTTATTAAAATATTCAGAAATTGACACCTCCATTCTTTTTCCAATATCTTTAATTTGATTAAGTGACTCAATATCCTCACTCATCTTTTCTTTTTTTTTAACTTTTTCATAGATTTGTGCAGCTTGAGCATTTAATTTAGACTCTGGTATAATCTTTAATTGTCTTCTATCTGTAATAGGTGCTGTAGAGCATCCATTAATCACAACACCACAACAACCACATCCAATATAATTTAAAAATTTTCTTCTATTCATTTTAATAAATTTTTGATATTTATATGATTACAAATTTATATGAATTTAAACAATAAAATTTTATTAATTCTTTTTATTATAGCAATTTCATTTGTTATCTACTCCAGTTACCAATAGATTATATGTCAAAAAAAAAAAAAATCATTTCCATTAAGATTGAGAAACTATTTCTTTACTGGAGTTATAGTTCTTATACCCATAGGGTTTACACTTTACTTAAGCAAATTCTTAATTAATTTTTCAACTAGATTAGTTCCTTCAGGATTAAATCCAAACACATACCTACCTTATGCTATTCCAGGTATAGAAATTATTTTAACACTTATTTTCATTACAATCATTGGTGGTCTTTCATTATCTTTTATAGGTAAAAAATTTTTAGAAATAATTGATGATTTATTTAAAAGAATACCCATACTTAGGACTATCTATTCAGCAATTGGTCAGATGACTGATTCTTTTAGAAATCAAAATAGTAATAAAAAAAGTGTAGTATTGGTTGAGTATCCGAGAAAGGGTTCTTGGGCAGTAGGATTTGCTACAAAAGAAAACACAGGTGAAATCAAATCTAAAACAAATCAAGTTCTTATAAATGTTTTTGTTCCAACAACACCAAACCCTACGAGTGGTTTTTTATTAATGATTCCTAAAGATGATTTGATATATTTAGATATGAGTTTTGAGGAAGCGTCTAAATTTATAGTTTCCGCAGGTACTTCAACACCAAGAAGTTAAACCATGTCATTAATTATATCTGCTTGATCATACAATTTTAGTAATGCATTATATTTATTAATATTTGTATTTTCTAATTCAATCTTTTTAATTTCTTTTTCAGCCATTAAAAAAAGGTCTTCATTTTGAATAGGGTCTGCCAATCTATAATTTTTAACACCACTTTGTTTAAAACCAAGCAAATCTCCAAAACCCCTTAACTTCATATCTTCTTCAGATATTTCAAATCCATCATTTGAATTCTTTAAAATATTAATTCTTTTTTTAGCATTAACACTTAAGTTAGATTTAAATACCAGTATACAGCTAGCTTGTTTATTACCCCGGCCAACCCTTCCTCTTAATTGATGAAGTTGAGATAGTCCAAATTTATTAGCGTTCTCTATTATGATTACATTTGCATTAGGAAAGTCGATACCCACCTCTATAATCGTTGTAGAAACTAAAATTGAATATTCTTTATTTAAGAATTTATTTAATATTATTTCTTTTTCTTCATTGTTAATTTTACCATGTAACAGAGCAACTTTATTTGGGAAAATTTTATTCAAATAATCATATTTAGTAACAGATGATTGATGGTCTAACTTTTTAGATTCTTCAATTAATGGACAAACCCAAAATACCTGGTTTCCTTCTTTTATTTCTTTTTTTACAAAATTAATAATGTCATCTATTTTACTTTCTAATTTACTGTAAGTTTTGACTTCTTTTCTATGGCTTGGTTTTTCTTTAATAATAGAAATATCCATATCCCCATATACAGACATAGTTAAAGTTCTAGGTATCGGTGTGGCTGACATTAAAAGAATGTCACAATTGTCACCACCCTTATCTGATAATAATTTTCTTTGTCTTACACCAAATTTGTGCTGTTCATCAATAATAATATAGCCAAGATTTGCAAAAATTATTTTCTTTTGGAATATTGCATGAGTACCAAAAACCATATTAACTTTATTATCATTTAGTTCTTTAACAATTCTTTTTTTTTCAGCATTCTCACTTTTACTTGAAAGCAATTCAATGCAAATATCTTTAGGAAACAATTTCTTTGCTAATACGTAGTGTTGTCTAGCTAATATTTCTGTTGGGGCCATCAATGCTACTTGAAACCCTGAATTAATAACACTTAAGGAGCTAATTAAAGCAACAATAGTTTTTCCACTTCCTACATCTCCCTGCAAAAGTCTAAACATTTTACTTTTAGAGCTTAGATCTTTATTAATATCATTTAATGATTTATTTTGATCATTCGTAAGATTAAAATTTAACTTGTCAATGATATTATTATGAGCCTTCTTAGTAAATTTTTTTGAATCTTTTTTAATTTTTTTAATTTTTTTTCTAATTTCAGAATTAACTAAAAATGATGCTAGTATCTCATCATACGCAAGTCTTTTATAGAAGCTTGATTTATAATTTTCAATATTTGTAGGATCATGTAATTTAACTATAGAGTCGTTCCAGCTTTCATTGTTAAAAAATTTTAATACATCCTCATCATGCCATTCCGTTAATACTGGTAAATTTTTTAAAATTTGATTAATAATATTATTATAAGTTTTTTCAGTAATACCTTCTGTTAAAGAATATTTATTATCTATAGTTTCTACTAATGAACTATCTTGTGAAATATAAGTTGGATTTGTAATTTGATATCGTCCTTTATAGTTGCCAATCTTTCCACTAATTGTTATCTCTTTATTTAATGGTAAAATCTTTCTTATATACCCCTCATGACTATTAAAAAAAATGCAATCGATTTTTCCTGTTTGGTCGTGACAATTAACTTTATTAGGTAAATTTCTAACTCTTGGAAACTGATATTTTACTGGAACAATTCGGATAGTTTGTGTCACGCCTATTTGAAGATCACAAATTTTACTCACTAACGTTCTATCAGTATATGATTTTGGTAATCTCCATAGTAGATCAAAAATATTATTGACCTTTTTCTTCTTTAAAATTTCCATGGTTTTTTTACCTACACCATTTAATTTTGTAAGGTCAGCTAATAAATAATCATAATTATTTATATTTTTCATGTTAAATAGAATATATAAAAAATTTATGATCATTAATATAAAGGAATTAAAAAATAAAATAATTTATCGCGCTAACTATAGAGGCACAAAGGAAATGGATAAATTATTAGGCTCATTTACCAAAATATACATCAATCAATTAGATGATAATGAACTACTTCTTCTATGCAATTTGTTAGATCATGATGATGAAAACCTCTATAAATTAAACCAAGGTCTGGAAATGTCAATCAAGATTGAAAAAAATAAAGTTACTGAACTATTTAAAGTATACGAATATGAAAATAAATAATGGCGGAGAGACTGAGATTCGAACTCAGGAAAGAGTTGCCCCTTTGCCGGTTTTCAAGACCGGTGCATTCAACCGCTCTGCCATCTCTCCGTAGCAAGGTTTTATTATTATAAAATTTTAATTCAACAATTAAATTGAAAAATTAATCATATAATGAATTAATACCTTAAATATTAATATAATGAAAAATCAAAACTTCAATAAAGGTATAACTTTAACAGCTTTGGGATCTTTTTGGTGGGGCGTAATAGGAGTTATCTATTTTAAATACATATCATTTGTTGGGCCTATTGAGGTCGTTATACATCGGTGTGTATGGACATCTGTTGTATTAATTATATCTACTTTCTATTTTTCCAAATGGAATATTTTTTTTGAGATCATTTCTAATAAAAAAAAACTAATTTGGTTATTTTTTTCTGGCTTTTTAATATTTATTAATTGGGCTACCTGGATATATGCGGTAGGGACCGAAAGGATTATTGATGCAAGTTTTGGATATTTCATAATGCCTATTTTAAGTGTTTTCTTGGGTTATATTTTTTATGGAGAAAAAATTAATAAAAAAAGAGGACTTTCAATTGTATTGGTCTTAATTTCAATATTATTTCTTCTGTTCTTAAATTTTGATGGAATCCCTTGGGTTGGAATAATTGTTGCACTTAGCTGGGGTTTTTATAATTTATTAAGAAAAAAAATTAATGTTGATACTGATGTTGGTTTATTAGTCGAAAGTCTTTTCATTTTTCCTTTTGCTTTGATTTCTTTTTTTTTAATTTTTCAAAATAATCTAAATGATTTCAGTTTATCCAACCCACCCTTAATGTTAATACTTATGTTAGCAGGCCCAATGACTGTTATACCTCTTTTTATGTATGTAAGAGGTGTTGAGTTGTGTGGTCTTGGTCCTACTGGAATGATATTCTATATAACTCCAACTTTTCAATTTTTACTTGGTTTTTTTTATTATAATGAACCTTTTTCATTTGAAAAGTCATTAAGTTTCATTTTAATATGGATTGCTGTAGTTATTTATTTAAAAGATTTATATGAAAAAAATTAATTTTTTTATAACATTATTCCTACTTCTTTCTATTGAAGCACCAAGAGCAATTGATAAATCATTTGATGAATGGCTTAAGAATTTTAAAACTTATGCATTAGAAAATAATATTTCTGAAACAACATTTGATATAGCAATGTCTGATGTAGTTTTTTTACCTAAAGTTATAAAATATGATCGTTTTCAACCAGAATTTTATGAAGATACAAAAACCTATATATCAAAAAGATCATCTAACCTTAAAGTTAAACAGGGAACTAAACTGTATAAATCAAATGAAATTTTTATTAACGTAATTGACAAAAAATTTTCAGTTGAAAAGAGTTTACTGCTAGCCTTAATGGGAATTGAAACAAATTTTGGAACATATGTAGGTAAAATGGATATCTTATCATCATTAGCTACACTAAGTTTTGATGAAAGAAGGTCAGAATTTTTTACAAAAGAGCTCATTACCTTACTTCAACTAGTTGAGACTAAAAAAATTGACCATAATATTTTATATGGATCGTGGGCGGGTGCATTTGGTAATTTTCAATTTATGCCTTCTACTATTGAACGTTATGCAATTGATTATGATAAAAATAAAATAATTGAACTTAAATCTACAAAAGACTCTTTTGCATCAGCTGCTAATTATATTAACAAAATTGGTTGGAAGAAAAATCAACCATGTTTTATTAGGGTTAAATTAACTAAAAATGTTCCAAAAGATTTATTAAATACATCTGCCAAAAAACTACATAGTAAAAATAAATTTGGAAACTTAAAAAATTTTATTAAAAATAAAAATGATTTTACAATAAATGATGATTTAATCGGATCCATCATTACGCCAGACAAAGATATAATTCCTAACTCTGAAAATTTAGAACCTGCTTATATAGTTTTTGAAAATTATGAAAAGATACTTCAGTGGAATAGATCTTTAAGGTTTGGTTTAGCTGTATGTACACTAAAGGATAAGTTTGAAAATGTTTTATAAAAATTTACTAATTTTTACTTTTTTTTTGCTTATAACTAATTGCACAACAGGAAATTTAGTTACAAATAAACCTACTATTACTATTATTAATGGTTACACAAACAAAGGCTTTGCTTTAATTTATAACAAAAATCTCTATCAAAAAAAAATTATAAATAGAAAAATCGAGGAACGAAGCTTAATTATATTTCAAAAAAATTTAAAAAATAATACACAAGTCAAAATTACTAATATTCTGAATAATAAATCATTAATAGCTACAGTAGGAAGGAAAACTAATTACCCTTCATTTAATAATGCCGTATTGTCTACACGGATAGCGGATGAGTTAGATCTAGATATAAACCAGCCCTATGTTGAGATTATAGAAATACTTGAAAATTCAATTTTTATTGCCAAAAAAGCAAAGACTTATGAGGAAGAAAAAAATGTTGCCGTTAAAGCGCCAGTGAATAATATTAGTATTAATGATTTGAATGTTGATAAAAATAATAATGAAAAAAAAACAAATATAGATTTTTCCTATTCTATAAAAATTGCAGATTTTTTCTTTCATAATACTGCACTAGTGATGTTGAATAGAATCAGGATTGAGAGTCCAATTAAAAATCCTAAAATAAAAAAAATTACTGATACTAAATATAGAGTTTACTTAGGTCCTTTTGACAACATTATCTCTCTACAAAAATCATTTAATGATATAAGCATACTTGAGTTTGAAAACATCGAAATTATAAAAAATGATTAAAATAAAATTTTTAACACTTATAATAACACTTCTTTTAACATTTAGCTCCAATGCTGCGTTTGATATAAAAGCAAGAACTGCAATATTGCAAGATTATCTTTCAGGAGAAATATTATATGAGAAGGATCCTGATAAATCGATATACCCTGCCTCTATGACAAAAATTATGACCGCTATAATTGCGTTTGATTTGATAAAAAGTGGTGATCTAAATTTAGATGAAAAATTTTTGGTTTCTGAAAATGCTTGGAGATTATCTTCAGCTGGTTATTCTTCTATGTTTATAATGGTTGGTGACGAAGTGAGTGTCGAAAATTTACTCAAAGGAATAATAGTTGCCTCTGGTAACGATGCATGTGTTGCTTTAGCTGAAGGTATAGCAGGCACAGAAGAAGAATTTGCTATTATGATGACCGCAAAAGCAAAAGAAATAGGCATGGAAAATACAAATTTTGCTAATTCATCGGGAATAAATAATACTGAAAATATTTCTACAGTTAAAGATATTATGATTATGTCTAATTATCTTATTAAAGAATTTCCTGTGGAGTATAAATTTTTTTCTGAAAAAGAATTTACTTGGGATAGAACTGGTGGCGATCCCATTACTCAAGGTAATAGAAATCCACTTTTATACAAAAACTTTGGTGTTGATGGTATTAAAACAGGCTATTTAGCAGTTGAAAAATACTCGTTAGCCTCTTCTGTTTATAGGAATGGAAGAAGACTAATAGCTGTTGCAAGTGGTTTTGACTCAAAAAAAGATAGATCGAAAGAAAGTGCTAAACTTTTAACGTGGGGTTTAACTAATTTTGATTTAATTGAAATTGCAAAAACAAATGTTCCAATAGATGAAGTGGAAGTTTGGTTAGGTAAAAAAAAAACAATTGGAGTATATGTAAAAACTGATATTTATAAAACAATTCCAAAAGCACGTAAAAAATATATGAAAGTTTCAATTACTTATAATGGTCCAATTCCTGCACCTATTAAAAAAGACGAAATTTTAGGTGTGTTAAAAGTTTCTTATAAAGATAAACTCATAGAAAAATATGACTTATACGCCATTGATAATGTTAAAAAATTAAATGTTTTTTCTAGATTAATGAAATCAATTAATTTTTTGATTTGGGGTGATGTCTAGAAAATTAATTATAGTCTTTGAAGGTATAGAAGGGACTGGAAAATCCCATCATATAAATAAAGTAGCAAAATATCTAAGATCAAAGAAGAAAGATTTTATTCAAATAAGAGAGCCAGGTGGAAGTAAAAACTCAGAGAAAATAAGAAAACTTATTTTAGATAATAAATCCTCTTTTAATAATTACACAGACTTATTGTTATACTTATCTGCAAGAAGTGAAAATATAGAGATAATAAAAACAAATATTGGAAAAAAAATCATATTAATTGATAGATTTACCGACTCAACTATAGCTTATCAACATTATGGAATGGGAGTAAATCTCAAATTTATTAAAAATATTAATAATTTCTTGTTAAAAAATATAAATATTGATTTTACTTTTTTAAATACTGTTAATAAAAAAAATATGAAAGATAGGTTGATGAATAGAAAAATATTAAACAGATATGATAAATTTGATTATATTTTCTATAGTAAAGTACAAAATGGGTTTTTAAAAATTTTAAAAAAAAATCCAAAAAAATATATGCAGATAGATTCTAACTTAAATATTAAATATAATGAAAAAATTATATTAAATAAAATTGATGATTTGATTTAAATATGAATTTAAAACCTTCAGAGAATATAAATTTATATGGAATGAATAATTTTTTTAATGAAATAAAAAAACTTTATGATGAAAAAAAAATGCCTAATAAGATTTTATTATCAGGGAAAAAAGGGTTGGGTAAATCAACTTTAGCTTATCATATTATAAATTATATTTTATCTTCAAACGAAGAATATAAATACGATTCATTAAATTTTTTGATTAATAATGAAAATAAATCTTTTAGATTATTAAAAAACAACTCACATCCAAATTTTTATTTGATTGATTTATTAAATGATAAAAAGAATATTGACGTCTCTCAAATTAGAAAAATGATCTCTTATACTAATAAATCTACATTTAATAATATGGCTAGATTTATATTGATTGATAATATTGAAAATCTTAATAAAAGCTCAGTTAATGCGTTACTTAAAATTATTGAAGAACCTAACGAAAATATTTTTTTTATTTTAGTTAATAATTCTGAGAAATTTATTTTACCTACTTTGAAATCTAGATGCTTAACTTTCAAAATTAATCTTACTTTCAATCAATCAATACATGTATCAAATCAAATATTGAACGATGATATATTTCAGCTAATAAATCCTGATTTAATCAGTTATTACAACTCCCCAGGTGAAATTATTGATTTGATTAATTTTTCTAAGGATAAAGATATAAACCTTAGAGATTATACATTGGTTAATTTTATAAACTTTTTAATTGATAATGCTTTGTATAAAAAAGATAAATTTGTAAAAAATATGTTAATTAACTTTATTGAGTTATTTTTTTTAAAAGAGTACAAATTAACTAATATAAAAAAAACATTACTAAGTCTTTACTATAATTTTAATAGAAGAATTCACAATACAGAAAAATTCAACCTTGATGAAGAAAGTTTATTTTTAGAATTCAAATCAAAACTATTAAATGGATAAAAATTTTTATATAACAACCCCAATATATTATCCTTCAGCAAAACCTCACATGGGTCATGCTTACTCTAGTATAATTGCTGACTTTTTTGCTAGATTTAAGCGTATTGATGGTTTTGACGTACATTTTTTAACCGGAACTGACGAACATGGGCTAAAAATTCAACGTGCTGCTGAAACTAAAAATATTGAACCGTTAAATTTTTGTGATCAAATTAGTCAAACCTTTAGAGATCTTTCTAAAACATTAAATTTATCTAACACAGATTTTATCAGAACAACCGAAGACAGGCATAAAAAAACTGTACAGTATTTATGGTCAGAACTTGAAAAAAATAATGACATTTACCTTTCAAAATACTCAGGATGGTATTCAGTATCTGATGAAGCATTCTATGGTGAGGATGAAATAATCAATAAAGATGAAATTAAGATTGCTGAAGTCTCAGGATCTCCTGTTGAATGGATTGAGGAAGAGTCTTATTTTTTTAGATTATCAAAGTGGGAAAATGATCTTTTAAACTATTATGAAAAAAATCCTGATTTTATTTCACCAAAATCAAGAAAAAATGAGGTAGTTAGTTTTGTGAAAGGTGGCTTGAAAGATTTATCCATTAGTAGAAAAGCATTTTCATGGGGAATTAAAGTACCCAACAACCCTGAGCATGTTATTTATGTGTGGTTAGATGCTTTAACAAACTATATTAGTGCTCTCAATTACCCCGATACAAATGACAAATTGTTTAAAAAATTTTGGCCTGCATCTCTTCATTTAATAGGAAAAGATATTCTAAGGTTTCATGCTGTTTATTGGCCTGCTTTTTTAATGGCAGCAAAAATCCCTTTACCAGAGAAAGTTTATGGACATGGTTGGATTTTGTCTGGTGAAGAAAAAATGTCAAAATCAAAAGGAAATATTTTGGACCCACTAGATATAATTGACATTTATGGTCTAGATCCTTTGAGATACTATTTAATTAAAGAAGTATCTTTTGGTAATGATGGAAATATATCTCAAGATAAATTAGAGGATTGTATAAATAGTGATTTAGCAAATAATTATGGTAATTTGTGTCAAAGAGTTACTGCATTTGCAGAAAAAAATTGTTCATTAAAAGTACCTGAGATTAAAAACTTTAATGAAGAAGATCTTATAATTTTAGATAAATTTACAAAAAATCTTCCCATAATAAGAGAAGAAATTGACAAACAAAATGTTAATTTTTATATAAACTTTATAGTAAATGCTTTATTTGAAGCAAATAAATATTTTAATGATCAAGAACCTTGGAAAAAAAAGGATGATAAAGATAGGCTAAATACTATTGTCTATACATCTTTAGAGTTAATTAGAAAAATTTCTTTTATGCTTTATCCTATAATTCCAGATACTATTGAAAAAGTTTTGAAAATTTTTAATCTTAATCCTTTAGATATAAAAATTGAGTCTATAGCCATACACAAAAATTTAATACCAGGGGATAATTTAAAACGAATTGATATCTTATTTAAAAAAATAGAAAAAGATAATGATTGATTCACATTGCCATTTAGATCATTCACCTCTGATAGAGAATCTTCTTGATGTTGTAAAAAGATCAAGAAAAATTGGAATTACAAAGCTATTAACAATTTGTACAACACTTGAAAGTTTTGAAAAAATTAAAACTATAGTTGAGCAAGATGAAATAATTTTTGGTACGTATGGAATACACCCTCATGAAACTGAGAAGAATCAAGTTGATAAAGAAACAATTATTAGATCTGTTAAAGAAAATAATAAGATTATTGGTATAGGTGAAACTGGTTTAGATTTTTTTTATAATCATAGCAACAGAGACAAGCAAATAAGTAGTTTTAAGCATCATATCGAAGCTTCTATCGAGCTTAATAAGCCTATAATTATTCACTCCAGAAATGCCGAAAAAGAAACCTTTGAGATTCTTAATTCATATAAAAATGCTAATTTAAAAATTTTGATGCACTGTTTTACTGGATCACTTGAGTTTTCAAAAAAACTTCTATCACTTAATGCTTTTTTTTCTGCAAGCGGAATAATTACCTTTAAAAATAGTACAGAACTTCAACATACTTTTAAAATGTTACCACTGGAAAAACTTCTTATTGAAACAGATAGTCCTTTTCTAGCACCTATACCTATGAGAGGTAAAAAAAATGAACCATCATTTATTAAGTATACTTTATCTGTCTTGGCTAAATTAAAAGGTTTAGATGATAATGATATGTCTCAAATTACAACAGACAATTTTAATAATTTATTTTTTAAATGAATATAAAATTTACACTTTTAGGAACTGGTAGCTCAATGGGCGTGCCAAGACCAGATGGATATTTTGGAAATTGTGATCCAAGTAATAAAAAAAATCATAGAACTAGATGTTCTGCATTAATTTCTTTCAATAAAAAAAATACATTAATTGATACTAGTCCCGATTTAAGAAATCAATTATTGTCTGAAAAGATAACAACAATAGATAGTGTTTTATATACACATTTTCATGCTGACCAAACTCACGGTATCAACGATCTAAGAATATTTTATTTAAAAAATAAAAATAAGATACCTGTTTATTGTGACAACCTAACATCTAGATATTTAAATAATAATTTCTCATATTGTTTTGTAAATAAATATGATTATCCAGCTATATTAAAACTTAGGACTTTAAAAAAAACTTTTTATTTAAGTAGTTTAAAACGTAATATTAAGATTAGGGCGATACCAGTAAAACATGGTTTAATTGACTCAATAGCTTATATTATAAATGATAAACTTGCATATGCTAGTGATGCAAACAAATTTTATGAAAAAGATATTAGGTATTTTAAAAATCTAAAATATTTAATTATAGACTGTTTAAGATATAATAAGCATCCTTCACATTTTTGTTTAGAAGAGGTGTTTAAAATTCACTCAAATTTAAAACCCAAAAAAACTATTTTAACAAATTTACATTCAGATCTTGACTATAAAAAACTCTTGAAAATACTACCTAATAATATAATACCAGGCTACGATGGCTTAAGTGTAAATATTTAATATGAAAAAAAATACAATTGTTGTTACTGGTGGTGCTGGTTTCGTTGGTTCAAACCTTATTTCCTTACTTATCAATAAAACTAAATTTAATATCATAAGTATAGACAATTATTCATCAGGTTTTAAAAGAAACCATATTAAAAATGTTAGAGTTAAATACTTAAAATCTGACACTAAACATATAGCAAAATTATTAAAGAAGCCAAAAATAATAAATTCTATATTTCATTTTGGGGAATTTGCTCGTATTTACCAAAGTTTTATTAATATGAATGATTGTATTGACTCAAATACAATTGGCTCAAATGCGGTATTTAATTATTGTTTAAGTAATAAGATAAAACTTATTTATTCAGCTACTTCAGCTACATTGGGTAATAAGGGTGATGACAAAAATCTCTCACCTTATGCATTCACAAAGGCAAAAAATTTAGAATTACTTGAAAATTTAAAAAAATGGTTCAATTTTAAATTCGAAATAATTTATTTCTATAATGTTTATGGTCCAAATCAAATCTGCACCGGTAAAATGTCAACTGTAATTGGAATCTTTGAAGATTGTTATAAAAATAAGAAAATATTAAATGTTGTCAAACCAGGCACTCAATCAAGAAGGTTTACACATATTTTAGATACTGTTGAAATTTGTTATTTGGCATGGAAAAATAATAAATGTAGACATTATAGTATCTCTAATCGTAAGAGTTATACAATTATGCAGGTGGCTAAAATGTTTGGTTCTAGAATAAAATTGACAAAAAAAAGACCTGGTGAAAGATACGCTTCAGCACTATCGAGTGTTAATTTGAATAATAAGGTCTTTAAATATTTTGGTAATATAAATTTAAAGGATTATATATCAAAAATTATTAATTAATTTTTATAAAATTTTTTCTATTTTTTTAATTATCTTTTTTGAAGTTGGATTTATGAAGGAATTAAATGTATCTTCAATTTTTCCATCTTTATTAATTAAAATTTTATGAAAGTTCCATTTTGGTATAGTTGATGATCCATAATTTTTATTTGCCCATTGATAAATATCATGAGCATTTGGACCTTTAACATCTACTTTGTCAGTTATTGGGAATGTAATATTAAAATTTGTTTCACAAAAATCTTTAATTTCTTTATTAGTGCCTTGCTCTTGGTTGCCAAATTGATTTGAAGGCACAGCAATAACAGAAAATCCTCTATCTTTATAATTATCAAATAGTGTTTGAAGATCGGCATATTGTTTTGTAAAACCGCATTTACTAGCAACATTTACTAATAGAATGGTTCTACCTTTATATCTGTTTAAATCTATTGTTTCATTATTTATATCTTTGATACTTAAGTCAAAAAAAAGTTTTTCATAATTAGCACTAACTTTTTGAAATATTGAAAACATAAATAAAGTAATTAAAATTAATATATAATTTTTATAGTACATGAATTATTTTTTTGATGTAAGTAATAGTATAAAGTACCCAAATATAGTTGACAATAATGATCCTGCTAATACTCCAATTTTAACACCATCTATGTATTGTATATTTTCGACAAATGCTAAATTTCCAACAAATAAACTCATTGTAAAACCAATTCCAGTTAAGATTGACACTCCATATAAACTTAGCCAGCTGGAATTATCAGGCATTTGTGCGAAGCCAATTCTCACTGCAACATAGGAAAAGATCATAACACCCACTTGTTTACCTAGAAATAATCCAAGAAGTATACCTAGAGGAACTGGTTGTAATAAAGACATTACAGATAAACCCTCCAATGAAACTCCTGCATTAGCAAATGCAAATATTGGCATTATCAAAAAAGCCACATACGGGCTTATTGCATGTTCAAGTTTAATTAACAAAGAAAAGTCTCTTTCTTTAGATCTATGAGGTATTGTTGATGCTAAAAGCACACCAGCAATTGTTGCGTGGATACCTGACTTATATGTAAAGTACCACATAAATGAACCAATTATTAAGTAGGGTAAAAATTTTTTAACTCCATATTTATTTAAAATAAGTAAAAATATATAAGAGATTAAGATTAAGCTTAAATAGCTTATACTTAGATCGCCTGAGTAGAAAAAAGCAATAATAAGAATTGCACCGAGGTCATCAATAATAGCTAGTGCTGTTAAAAAAATTTTTAAAGAGATGGGAACTCTAGAACCAAGAAGTGATAAAATTCCTAAAGAAAATGCTATATCTGTTGCAGATGGAATAGCCCAGCCGTTTAATGTTTCTGTGCTTCCAAAATTTATACCAACATAAACCAGGGCAGGGATTAACATGCCACCAACAGCTCCAATTATTGGTAGTAATGCTTTTTTTAAATTCGATAATTCACCTTGAATAAATTCTCTTTTAATTTCTAAAGTAACAAAAAAGAAAAAAATAGCCATTAGTAAGTCGTTAATCCAGTGATGAACAGAGAGTTTTAATCCAAAATCATTTATACCAATAAATAAATATTGTTCTAATGTGCTAAAATATAAAGTACTAAAACTAGAGTTACTGACTACCAAGGCTATAATAGCTGCTATTAATAAAACTAAACCACTTGCAGCTTCTAATTTAAAGAACCATTTAAAAGGTTTTGATAAATTTCTAATCATAAAATTAAATTAAATCTTTTATAAATAAATTAATATCATTAATGGTTTCATATAAATTATAAAGGATAAACTCTATATTTGGAAAAACTTTACTAATAGGGGCTTGAAAGGTATCAATGATAATAATTAATGCTATAAAAGAGATTATGAAAACAAAGATTAAATTCAATATATTAAAATTTTTTTTATTTATAGATGTTTTTAATTGAAAGCTACTGTTTACATTTTGATTAGTTGTATTTTTTTCTGTAAGAAAATCTTCTTTAATATCTGTGTCTAAAGTTTCATCATTATTTGTGCTTAAATTCATTTCAGTTTCAGATATATCTTTAAATAACACTGTACTAGCTGATTGTTTATTACTTTTAACTGATGAAATAGGCTCATTTTTAATTATCTTTTTAAAAAACCATTTATGACTACAGCCATTACACTGAAGCAACCTACCCTCATCAGGTATGAGCTTTGAATCTAGGTCAAATTTTTTGTCACAGTTAATACAAGTAATGATCATTATTCTTGTATACCTGATTCTTCCAAAAAAGACTTATTTTAGATGTTCTTTATTCTTTGAAATTAGCAATATCTAATGTATTAGTACCTCAATCGGGGCGTAGCGCAGCCTGGTAGCGCATCTGGTTTGGGACCAGAGGGTCGCAGGTTCAAATCCTGCCGCCCCGACCAATATTATGAATAAAGCAAAAATTTATATACCAACAAAGAACTCAATGCAGTCTGGTCTTGGTAAAGCAGACAAATGGATTATCAAATTTGAAGTTGAAAATACTGGCATTAATCCTTTAATGGGTTGGGAAACTAGCTCTAATACTCTTTCAGAATTAAATTTAGAATTTACAACTAAAGAATTAGCAATAGAATATGCAAAAAAAAACAAAATTGACTTTGAAATAATTGAACCTCAAAAGAGAAAAACTATTAAAAAGTCATATGCAGATAATTTTCTAAAATAATAATGTTTAAATTTTTTACTCAAAAAAAATGGCAATTATGGGCTTGGTTAGGGTCATTTGTAATTTTATCCTCATTGTGGGTTCAAGTAAAAATCGATGTTGAAATAAATGAATGGTTTGGTCAATTTTATGACATGATTCAAAAAGCTCTTGCTGCTCCTAATGCAATTACAATTGATGAGTACTGGGCTAGTTTAGCTTCATTTATTACACTGGCAGGAATGTATATTGCTCTTTATGTTGCAATAAGTTTTTTTACAGCGCATTTTTTATTTAGATGGAGAACTGCAATGGTGGAGTGGTATCACTCAGTTTATGATAAAGCTCGAAAAATAGAAGGTGCTTCTCAAAGAGTTCAAGAGGATACAATCAAATTTACACGTATTATGGAATCTCTAGGCACAAGTTTCATAGAGTCTGTTATGGTGTTGATACAGTTTGTTCCCATTCTACTAGGACTTTCTGTTGGTATACCAATTTTCTTTTTTGGTGATTGGCAATATGGATTAATAACAGGTGCATTGCTTTGGACATTAGGTGGTACAGCTTTTTTGATAGGACTTGGTTGGATATTACGTTTAGTTGGTGTTGAATATGACCTTCAAAAAAAAGAAGCTGCTTATAGAAAAATACTAGTAGTAGCAGAAGATGATAACAATGTTAGACCCAAAACAATAAATGAGTTATTTGATAATGTTCGTTCAATACATTTTTTAAGCTATATACGTTATTTATATTTTAATGTTGGTCGTATGGCTTATTTACAGGCCAATGTTTTATCAGCTTATGTTTTTTTAGCTCCAGCAATTGTTGCTGGCGTTGTAACATTAGGTGTTATGCAACAAATAATAAGAGCCTTTGGAAGAGTAGAAGGTTCTATGCAATACTTATTAAAAGCCTGGCCTACCATTATAGAATTAGCAAGTGTTTATAAACGTCTAAGAGAATTTGAAAATGTGATAAATTCTACTGAGTCAATAGACGAAAAAATTTAATGGCTATTAATAAAAAATATGTTGACCTAATTTTAAATGTTTCTGAAAAAGCAGCTTTAGCATCATCTTATTTAGTTGGAAAAAAAGACAAAATTGCAGCAGATCAGGCAGCTGTTGATGCAATGCGGTCTGAATTAAATAAAATAGATATGAATGGTGAAGTTGTTATTGGTGAAGGTTCGCTGGATGAGGCACCAATGCTTTACACGGGTGAAAAACTTGGAAATAAAAATGGACCATATTTTGATATAGCTGTCGACCCCTTAGAGGGAACAAATTTTGCAGCAAACAATCTACCTGGTGCTACATCAGTTATTGCAATTGCTGAAAAAGGAAATCTTTTTAATGCACCAGAAACTTATATGAATAAAATTGCCACTAGAAAAATTGAAAAAGGGTTAATTGATTTAGATTTTACTTTAAAAAAGAATCTTTCTAACCTTTCTGAATTTTTAAATAAGGATATTTCCTCACTTACTGCATGTGTAATGGATAGACCAAGACATAAAAAAATAATTGACGAACTTAAACAACTGAATGTTAAGATTAAACTTATTACTGATGGTGATGTTCTTGGTGCTTTGTATGTTACAGATCCAAAATATAATGTTGATATATTTTTAGGTATAGGAGGTGGTCCAGAAGGTGTTTTAGCGGCATCAGCTCTTGATGCCTTTGACTGCCATTTTCAAGGAAGATTTATATTTGATAAGAACAAAGACATTAATGATGCAAAAGCAATGGGTATAAATGATTTAAATAAAAAATATGAATTAAATGAAATTATAAAAGGGGACTCTATATTTTGCTCTACTGGTATTACGACAAGTGAGATGCTAACTGGAGTGGAGATTAATAATAACAAATATACTACTGAAACACTAGTTACACATAAAAGTTTAAAATTTAAAGAAACTATAAAAAGAACAAATCTTATTGAAGAATGATTTCTGTTTCAGGTAAGAAGTGGGAACAAAAAAAAATTAATCAAAACTTAATCGATAAATTAAAACAAGATTTTAATTTTAGTGACATTTTATCGAGACTAATTATTTCAAGAAAGTTTGAAGATGATGAAATTGCAACAATCAACACAGATTTAGATTTAAACAACGTTTTTTTAAACAATGAAGATTTCAATAAATCTATTAAACTTGTTGTTGATTGTATCAATAACAATGAAAAAATATGTATTTTAGGTGATTATGATGTCGATGGATCTGCTGCTACATCGTTATTTGTTAAATTTTTAGAAAGTATAAATCACACGTTTTTTTATTATATACCTGACAGGGAAATAGATGGCTATGGTGCCACCAAAAAATTATTCCAAAAACTAATCTTGGAAAAGCCTAGATTGATTATAATGGTTGATTGTGGCTCTACCTCTAACGAAGCAATAGATTTTCTAAATAAGAATGAAATAAAATCTTTGATTATTGATCATCACGAAATTAACAAACCATTTCCAAGTGCAAACTCAATTATAAATCCAAAAAAAGATAATGGTTATAAAGAGTATGATTATTTGTGTGCAACAGCACTTACATATTTTTTTTTAGATTTATTGATTAAAGAAATAAAAAGTGAAATTGAAATATCAGATTATCTAATTTATGTTTTGTTGGCTACTGTATGTGATGTCATGCCTTTAAGAAAGCTTAACAGATTAATTGCACTGAACGCTCTTAAAAATTTTGATATAAAAAAAAACTTACCCCTTAATACTTTATTTGAATTAAATGAAAAAAAAAGTAAAATTACTATTAATGATTTGGGTTTTTTAATTGGTCCAATATTAAATGCTGGGGGTAGATTGGGAAAATCTCAATATGCTACAGAACTATTATCTTCTAATAATAGCCAAATAATAAAAGATAGATCTAAATACTTAATCAAATTAAATGATAAAAGAAAAGAAATTGAAACTTTAGTATTAAATGAAATTGATTTTCAAAAAATAGAAAAAGAAAACAAAAATATCATTATTTACTATAATCCAAATATTAATGAAGGTTTGATAGGAATTATTGCTGCTAGATTAAAGGATTATTACAATAAACCATCTATTGTTATAACTTCTTCTAATCAATTATTAAAAGGATCTGCTAGATCAGTTTACAATTATAATATTGGGCGTGTGATTAAAAATTCATTAGATTTAGATATAATTATAGGTGGTGGTGGTCACAATATGGCTGCTGGGTTTACGTTAAAAAATGAAAATCTTAAAAATTTTGAAAAATATATATTGGAAGATTTTTTTGAATCTAACACTATAAATAATAATACTTTTTTGTATGAGTCTGAAATTTCATCACTCGCATTTAATCAAGATTTTTATGATAGTATAAAAAAATTAGAACCTTTTGGTACAGGAAACTTGATACCAACGTTCTTATTAAGAGATTTAAAAATAATTAAGACCACGGTGTTAAATAAAAAACATATTTCTATAATATTAAAGTCAAAAACAGGATTTTCAATTAAATCAATATCATTTAATTCCATTAATACTAGGGTTGGTGAATACTTAATGAGTTATAAAAATAACATTAATATAATAGGTCAAATCAATGAAAATATCTGGAACAATAAAAAAACTCTTCAATTAACTATTAGAGACCTTATCCTATAATTTAATTACACTTGATAAATAATGACTTTTAAAATAAAAGATCTCAACGTGGTCCCTTCGTCTATCGGTTAGGACAGCTGGTTTTCATCCTGCAAAGGGGGGTTCGATTCCCCCAGGGACCGCCAATAATATGTTTTATTATGTATATTTATTAATAGCTGTATCGCCTGGTGTTAATAAAACTTATGTAGGTTATACAAACAACTTAAAAGCTAGAATAGATAAGCACAACTCCAATAAGGGTGCCAAATCAACCATGGGATATAAATGGTTGTTAATTTACTCTAAAAAATTTAAAACTAAAAGCACTGCTATGTCCTACGAATATAAATTAAAGAAAGATAAAAAAAAAGAGCTCAAATAAAAGAGAAATTTAAAAATGTTAAATATAGCAACAATACTTCCATATAAAGAAAATTATACTGAAAAAGATGCTGGAGCTGTGTCTCTTTGGGTTAAAGATTTTTTAAAATTTTCTAAATATAAGAGAAACAATATCATTTTTGGAAGTACAAAATATTTTCCATACCTTTCTAAAAATTATAAGAATATAAAAATTAATTCATTAAACTCAAAACTATATAGCTCAACAAATGAATATTTGGAGAAAGTAGTTGCAATTCTAAAAAAAGATAATTTTGATATAGTGGAGGTTCACAATAGACCAATAATGATTTCTAGTTTACTTAAAGAAATAAACTCAAAGTTTATTTTGTATCTTCATAATGACCCAAGATCTATGAAAGGTGCTAAAACACCAAAAGAAAGATTAGAATTATTATCTAATGTCGATAAAATTGTTTTTATTACTGAATGGGTTAAAAAAAAATTTTTTGAAGGTTTGAATATTGATCCTAAAAATTTTAAATGTGAAATAATTTATCACAGTATTGAAATTGAAAAAACTTTATATAAAAAAGAAAAGAAAATCGTTTTTGTAGGAAAATTAAATGAGTCAAAAGGTTATGATATTTTTTGTGATGCTGTAAAAAAGTTATTAGATAATTATAAAGGTTGGAAAGCTTACTCAATAGGTGACGAAAAAAGATTAAAAAATTATTCTACACATAATAAACATATTAAATTAGGGTATGTGCCACATAAAAAAGTTTTATCATTTTTAAATACTTCTGAAATTGCTGTTATACCATCAAGATGGGAAGAGCCCTTTGGTCGTACTGCTTTAGAAGCATCATCAAGGGGTTGTGCCACCATTATATCTGATAGGGGTGGATTACCTGAAACAACAGATGAGGCAATAATTTTAAAACAACTTGATTCAAAAAATTTAATAAAAGAAATTCAAATATTAATAGAAAATAATAAATTAAGAAAAATAATTCAACACAAAAGTCGTAAAAATGTAAAACATATTTTACTTAAAAATTCACTTAAGATTGATAAAATGCGCTTATCAATATTTCCTTTTTATAAATTGAACTTTAATAATAGTAAATTGAGAATTCTCAATATCTACAATCTTGGACAAAAATTAAATCATCGAATATATCATATCTCAATTGGCAAAAAAATATCAAACGGATTTATACGAAATGGTAACGATGTGTTAGAAATTAGCGATCGTGACTTTATAAAGCAAAATAGACAGTTAGATTTTAGTAATGTTAAGAATAAATTTCAAGAATATCTACTAGCCACATTTAAGAATTATAACCCAAATTTAATTATTTTTGGTCACAGTGAAAATATTGAAACTGAAACATTAAGCACCTTCAAAGAATATGATAAAAATTTAGTTATCTCACAATGGAATGAAGATCCAATGATGACTGGGTTGCCAGACTCATTAACTAATATTAATAAGATTAACAAATTTGAAAAAGTTGTAGATCATACATTTATTACAACAGATGCAAAAATTCTTAGAGAGAACAATGTTAAAATCAAGAATCTTCATTTTTTATTCATACCAGTAGATAAAAATATTGAATGTTTTAACGTTTATGACTCTGATCCCTATAATGATATTTTTTATGCTATGAGTCATGGCGTAAATAGAGCTAAACTTAAAAAAGGAAAAATCGATACTCGTTCAAGTTTTTTAAATAATTTAATTAAAAAGTTAAATAATGTAAGTCATGATTTTTATGGTCTAAATAATAAAGAGCCCATTTGGGGTGAAAGTTTTTTTCAAGCATTAAAGAATAGCAAAATGGGTCTAAATTTAAGTCGTGGAAATCCAACAAAATATTATTCTAGCAATAGAATAGCAACACTCATGGGCAATGGTTTGTTAACTTTTATTGATGTCAAAACTCAGTTTGATGATATTTTTTCTAAAAATGAAATAATTTTATATAATAATTTAAACGAATTGGCTGATAAAATACATTTTTATAAAAAGAATAATTCATTAAGAAAAAAAATAGCAAAAAAGGGACAGAGCAAATATTTTAAGCTATTTAATGAAACGCGTATTTCAAAATATATAGTTGATAAATCTTTTGGAAAAAACACTTCGTTATTTTAATGAAAATCTCTATATTAGTACCCACTTTTAATAACATCAAATATTTAAAATTATTAATTAAATCCATAAAATTACACTCTAAATTTGAGCATGAGTTAATTGTTCATATAAATGATGGATCTGATGGAACGCTAGATTTTATTAAAGAAAGAAATATTTCCTATACTCATTCTACTACAAATATTGGTTTATGTAGCGCTATAAATCTCGCAGCCTCTAAAGCGAGTAATGATTATCTTCTTTACGCTCATGACGATATGTATTTTTGCCCTAAATGGGATTATTTTTTAAAAAAAGAAATTGAAATAATTGGGCATAATAATTTTTATTTATCTGGCACAATGATTGAACCTAATTCAGGTCATATTAAATTTAATGCAGGAGAAGATATTGATAAATTTGATGAAAATAAACTCTTAGATAATTTAAATCATCTTAATTTTTATGATCATCAAGGCAGTCATTTCGCACCTCACCTAGTAAGTAAAAAATTATGGCTTTCTGTAGGTGGATTTAGCGAAGAGTTTAATCCTGGTGATGGATCTGATCCAGATTTTAATATGAAATTATGGAATAGTGGTGTTAGAATTTTTAAAGGAATTAATAAGTTTAAAGTTTATCATTTCAGCTCTATTACAATAAGAAAAAATAAAGCATTAAAATCTAACAAAGGTCATCAAATTTTTTTAAATAAATGGGGAATAACAATTAAATTTTTTAAAAAACATTACCTACATTCTAAAACTTTATATACTGGTGAGTTATCGGAACCCAAAAAAAAATTGAACTATTATTTAGAACTTTTTGTATGCAAAGTTAAACTTCTATATTTAGAGCTTTCTAAATTTTAAGTTTATTCAATGCGTTATTTTTAAATAAATTTGCCTCATTGATATATTTTCTAACCATCTCAGATGACTTATGGCCAGTCATTGCCATAATATTTCTTTCCTCCACTCCTGACTCAGCAGCAGATGTGGCAAAACCTGATCTCAAGCTGTGACCAGAATAATTTTTGTTATCTATACCTGCTAATTTTAGATATTCTTTTATAAGCAAAGCAACTGTTTGATCGGTTAATCTGTTTTCTGACATCCTGTTTCCTTTAGAAAACCTCCTAAACACAGCTCCAGATGTTATCTTGGAGATTTCTATCCATTTTTTTAATGACACTACAGGGCAATATTGAGAATTATCAAAGTAGGGCAGAGCTTTTGTAAAACCTTCACCAAATTGATCTGTTTTAGATCTTCTGAGATTAATTTTAAGACCCTCTCTAACAAAATCTAAATCATCATAATCCAATGAAACTATTTCGTTTCTCCGAAATCCACCTGAAAACCCAATCAAAATAATTGACCTATCTCTTAATTTCTTAACTTCTTCTTTTTTTTGATTATCTATAACATTAATTATTTCTTTTAAAGTACTGATTAATATAGGTTTTTTGCTTTTTTGGCTGCTACCTTTTCTTCTTTTTATTCCCATAATATTTTCAATAATTGACGGGTGTTTAGTGTCTAAATAATATCCTTTTAACTTATGGATCACGCCGATTGATACTAATCTACGTTTTAGAGTACTAATTTTGGCATCCCTGACGGACAAATGAGTTAAGTATAATGAAACTATTTTAGGTTCTGATGGTAAAGACTTAAATCCATTTTGAGCACAAAATAATCCAAAATCATTAAAATCAGCTTTATAAGCTCTCACGGTATTGTTAGCTTTAGAGTTTTTAAGGTTTATTAATGTCTCTTCTTGTAGAGCTTTTATGTCTGTTATTATATTATTCATATATTACTATTGATAACCATTAATTATCGTTAGTAATATATTAGATGATTTCAGTTGTCAATAGTATAATTATTAGATTGTGAAAGTTATCATTTGCATATTAAAAATTATGGAGAAACATTTAAGTGCAATAATAATTGGTATCTCAATAATAATAGCTGCTAGTATTTATGCTTATTATAATCCTTACCAATCATGTAAAAGAGATATTATTGTTAAGGCTTCTGATACTGATTCTGCCTGGCTTGAGTTAGCAAGTATTTGCGCTGGTTCTGGATCAACAGATTCTGAATAAATATCAAAGGTTTAATTTATAAATTTAATGTAAATGATTAGAAAATTAGAGCAAAAAGACATGAAAAAATGGGCTAAATTATACAATGGTTATGCTGATTTCTACAAAGTTCCAATGAATACAGGGATTTTAGACACTCTTTGGGGCTGGATTCTTGATGAAAATCATGATGTTAATGCTATTTGCTTTGAATTAGAGGGTAAAATCGTTGGAATTGCCCATTACAGAACAATGCCAAGACCAATTAAAGGCCAATATATTGGTTTTTTAGATGATTTGTTCGTAGAGCCAGAATTTAGAGGTCAAAAAATAGCTCAAAAACTCATTAGTCACCTAAAATCACTATCTAAAGCCAATAATTGGAATGGAATTCGTTGGATCACCCACTCTTCCAATAGAAATGCAAAGAAATTATACGATAAAATAGCAAATAACACAGGTTTTGAACTCTATGAACTTAAAGGGAACTAAGTTTCAGTTAAAAGTGTGGAATTACTTGAAGAAAATACCCAAAGGCAAAGTTAAAACCTACTTAGAAGTTGCTAAAGCCATTGGAAAACCTAAAGCATTCAGAGCTGTTGCTAATGCAGTGGGTAAAAACCCATATCCGCTTAAAATACCCTGTCATAGAGTAATAAAATCAGATGGCAGCCTCGGTGGATACTCTGGAAAAGGTGGAATTCAACAAAAACGCCGTTTATTGAGGTCTGAAAAAGTCTTCCTAAAATAAGGTTTTTAACCTTCTAAACGGTTCAAAAGTGTTGGTATTAAATACTTATAGCTAATTTAGCCATAATTATTACAAAATTGCTTAATGCATCCTTCAGTTGTACTGCAAATGACCTTTCAGTTAAAATAAGGTGTCCTATGGACGTTTAAACGGTATATTCTGATACTGCATTGCTCTAGTTATCAACAATACCAACACTTTTAGAAGTGAGCAAAAAAGCCTGATTTTACACATGTATTTGACCCCCACTCTATCTCATTAGAAAATTAAAAAAACTTATATTTTCAAAGTTGATTATAAACGTTGTTATTCAACACTTTTTTACTAATTTGAATAATTCATAGAAAATTAAACACTAATGAAAAAATAATGACTTGAATTTAAAAAATTGATAAAAATTTTCAACCATAAATCTTATATTTTTCTATTAATTTCATTTTTTTATATAATAATAAAAATTCAACGATTACAGTACTTTAGAATATAAACTTAATATGTTATATTAAGTATTAGTAAACAAGAAACACCTAATTAATTAGATTTAATATAAGACTCTCTTCTTGAAATGTAAATTCCACTCATAATAATAATGGACAAACCTAAGAATGTCCAATTATCAGGAAAATCATTAAAGAAGTAATACCCTATAATTATATTAGTAATGATTTCAAAGTAGCTAAATGGAGCTAATTTAGAGGCATCAGCATATTTAAGTGACAATATAAGAAATAAGTGCCCAATGCAGGCAAATACGCCTATAGAAGCCATCATGGACCATTGTGAGGCATCTGGATTAACCCAAATGAATGGCATTATACCTGAAACAGCTACCAATCCAACTAATCCAGTTAGTAATAAGGTTAATAAAGGGTTATCTGAAGTGCTCAATTTACGTGTAATTATTAAATAGAACCCATACATTATACCTGTTCCTAATGCAGCAAGACTAGCCAAGTTAATCTCTACAAAACCTGGTCTTATAACAACTAGAGAGCCAATAAACCCTATAATAACGGCTGTCCACCTCCTTACACCCACCTTCTCACCCAAAAATATAGGAGAAAATGCAGTAACAATTAAGGGAGCCACAAAGGCAAGCGTTAAAGCTTTAGCTAAAGAGATAACAGATATTGCGTAGAAGAAACAAATATTAGCACAAAGTAGTATTAACCCTCTTATTATTTGTAACTTAGGCTTATCAGTCCAAACAAGCTGCTTATTATAAAAGAAGAACATTATAGGAAGCGTGAATGCGACCGTAAAAAAGTATCTTGCCCAAGTGATCTGTAAAACTGGCATATCAGCACTTAAATACTTTGCAAAACCATCCATGATTGGAAGCATTACCCAAGCTAAAAGGTTAAATATGATGGCTTTCATAAGCCAATAGATACAGTTTAATTAAAGTACTTTAAAGCAAAGAATACGACTACCGGAATAGTAGCAAAAGACATAACTGTTGAAACAACGATAGTACTAGCAACGCTATCTACAATTTTTTTCGGCGAATAAATTGAAGCTACAAGATAATTTAAAACAGCACTAGGCATTGAACATTGAATTAATAGAACACCAGCTGCAAATCCTGATAGATCAAAATATGTAATGATTAATAACGCAACAATAGGACCTAAGACAACTCTTCCAATTGATGAAATCACAGCTTTCTTAAAAGAGAAAACTTTAAAACGAGTTAAGGCAATTCCTAAAGACATTAATATTAAAAAAATTGTTGCATACATTAGTAAAAAGGTTGTGTTTTCTACAAAGACTGGAAGTTCTATTTTGAAATATAGGAAAATCACTGAAATTATAATTGCATAAAATGGTGGATTTTTAAGAATAACATTAATATTGAATTTTCTATCAGCAAGAAAAATTCCTAACGTAAAGTGACATAGAATTATTAAAGCTGAAATAGCAGCAGCAACACCTAATCCTTGAGATCCATAAGCAAACAAACATATTGGTAAGCCCATATTCCCAGTATTTGGCATAATAAATGGTGGAAGTTCTCGGATAATGTCTTTAGTTTTTAAGAAGAATAAAAAGACAATTCCAATAAAAGTAAAGGCAGTAATTGCAATTAAAAAGTACCAAAAGTAATCTTTAAATATTTCAAAAGATGTACCAGTGGAAGTTAGTGCGTATATAATCATTGCTGGTGTTCCTATATTTGCAGCAAAATTTGTTATGAAAGTGATGTCAATTTTTGGATTATTTTTACCTAAATAATATCCAATACCAACTACAAAAAAGACAGGAAATAAGACCTCAAATAGTTTTAGATATAACTCCATTAATTATATATTCTAATCAGTGTTGGATATTTAAGAATATTTTTGTCTTTTTTGAAAACAGAAAGACAATTCTTAGAATTAAGTTCATTAGTTTTATGTGTAATAATAACAATAGTAGCTTTATTATTTTTTTTATCAGGAGTTTGAATTAGTCTTTTTACTGAAATTTTATACTTAGCTAATCTGTTAGTAATTGTTGATAAAACACCAGGTTTGTCTTTAACTTCAAATCTCAAATAGAGAGAATTTGCATAATTATTAACGTTATAACATTTAATTGATTTACGTTTGCTACCTGAAATACCAAAGGGTTTTTTAACATTCCCATTCAATATTGAAAGTAGATCAGATAATAATGATGATGAGGTTGGACCAGGGCCAGCTCCCTCTCCCTGTAATATACTTTCACCAACAGGTTTTCCTTCAAGAATAACAGCATTCATAACTCCGCCAACATTACCAATGTACGAATTTTTACTAACTAGACATGGATGGACAGTTTCAAACAATTGATTATTAATAATTTCAGAAATACCCAATAATTTAATACGTAAATTTAATTGATTAGCAATTTCAATATCTTTTAATTCAATTTTTTCAATACCTTCCATCAAACATTTGTGTTTTGAAATCTTGGTATTAAAAGCAAGAGCAGACAAAATTCTTACTTTAGCAAATGCATCAAAGCCATTAAGATCTAATTTAGAGTTACCTGGCTCAGCATACCCTAATTTTTGTGCCTTTTTTAAAACATTTGAAAAACTGTCTTTAGAATTTCTCATTTCTGAGAGAATGTAATTAGAAGTACCATTTAAAATTCCATAAACTTTAGAAATCTTATTAGTTGCAAGACCTTCTTTGATAGTTCTTAATATTGGAATACCACCAGCAACAGATGCTTCAAATTCTAAGTTAACATGATTATCTTCAGCTAACTTTCCCAAGTAATCACCATGTTTAGATATAAGTGCTTTATTAGGAGTGATCACATGTATCTTGTTTTTTAAAGCAGTCTCTACAACTTTTTTTGATATTCCATCAGATAAGCCAATAGCTTCAAATAAAATATCTACTTTAGTCTTATTAAAAATTTCTAATGGATTTTTAAAAAAAATTTTTTTATTAATCTTAAATCTTCTCTTTTTTGAAATACTTTTAGCAGAAATTGCTACTAAATTAATTTTTTTACCAGTCTTAATCTCAATATGTTTTTTTTTTGTATTGAGTTCATTCAACAAATATATACCAACTTGACCTAATCCAATTACAGCAATGTTGATAATATTTTTCATCTATTTATTTATATCTGGATATTCTGCTTTTTCTGTATAATCTTTAAGAAAGATTTCAAACTCTTCAAAAGTCATTTCTTTAAAATTTTTAGTTGTACTCAATATTTTTGATAACTTTTTATTATCAGAAAATTTATTTATAGAATCTTCATTCCAATAAGCTGAGTTTTTATCTAAAGAACAAGACATTAAAATTAAAATTAATGGTAAAAAGAAATATTTCATATCAATCCTTTTGCTTCATTAAATCCATATTTAATATTCATGTTTTGTATAGCTTGACCAGCCCCACCTTTAATTAAATTATCAATAGCAGATAAAATAATAATTCTATTTTTATACTTAGTTTTACATATTGCTATAGAACAATTATTTGTGTTAATAACGTCATTTGTACTTATTAACGAATTTGTTTTTAAAATATTAACGAATCTACTTTTGGAATACTCAGCATTTAAAGTATCTTCTATTTTCTTAATATTTGAACCGTTGTTAAGATCTAGATAAATTGTACTTAATATTCCTCTGAACATAGGTGTTAGATGAGGGGTAAAGGTAAATGAAAAATTTTTTTTTGTGTAATTTTCAATTTCTTGTTGGATCTCAGAATTATGTCTATGAAAACCAACACCATAAGCACTTAAAGACTCATAAAGGTTTTTTTCTTTATATTTATTATGAACTCCTCTACCCGCTCCAGAATAACCAGATTTAGAATCTATAATTAAGTTGTCGATTTTTATTAAGTTTTTCTTTACTAGGGGAATAAGAGGAATAAGTATTGACGTTGGATAGCATCCTGGACATCCAATAATTTTAAATTTTTTTACTTTATCACCACTAATTTCTGGTAAGGCATAAATGGATTTTTTAATATTCTTAACAGATCTATGCTTTAGTTTGTACCATTTCAAATAATCAGATGCTTTATTAAGTCTAAAATCAGCAGCAAGATCAATTAAAACATTGTGCTCTAGTAGATCATTTGAAATATTTTGAGCTTCACCATTTGGCAAAGCGGTGAAAACAAGATCTATATTATTTAAAAAAGATTTATTGTATTTAACAATTTTTGGTAATTTTTTTGAACTCAGAGATTTCTCATAACTTGAGATATTTTTTCCAACTGATGATTTTCCACAAAGATATTTAATCTCAACATCACTGTGTTTAACTAATAATTTAATTAGTTGAACACCGATGTAACCAGTTGATCCAGCAACTAAAACATTAAGCTTAGGCATTTTATTATTATAACAGTTTTGAGTTAAAAAAGAATTATCTTTTCGAGAATTGGAAGCTTCTTCTAGCTTTTCTACGACCAGGTTTTTTTCTCTCAACTGATCTAGAGTCTCTGGTATTTAGTTTTTCAGTCTTAAGAACTGCCCTATTTTCAGAATCAAATAAAATTAATGCTTTAGCAATACCATGTACCATTGCACCAGCTTGCCCTGTGTGCCCGCCACCAGCAACACTACATCTAACATCATAACCTGTTGCTTGATTTATAATTTCAAATGGTCTTGTAATTTGCATTTTATGACTTCCGCTAGTAAAATAATCATCCATGGTTCTGCCATTTACATAAATTTTGCCAGTCCCTTTTTTTACCCAAATTTTTGCAATAGATTTTTTTCTTCTGCCTGTAGCATATTTACTATCTTTAAAATCTAATTTTATTTTAGGTTTTTTTGTAGTTACTTTATTTGCTGCAGTTGCTGTTTCCATATTAATTTCTTATTAAATTTTTACTGTTTAATTTTCCTAAATCTAGAAGTTTAGGGTTTTGCGCCGCATGCGGATGCTCTTCCCCTGCATAAATTTTTACTTTAGTTAATTGCTTTCTACCAAGCACTCCACCAGGTAACATTCTCTTAACTGCTAATTTTAAAGACTCGCCAGGTTTGTTTTTTTCTAAAAGTTTTTCAGGAGTTATTTCTTTAATACCACCAGGGTGTCCAGTATGTTTGTAGTATTTTTTATCGCTAAATTTTTTTCCTGTAAATTTTGCTAACTCTACATTTTTTACGACAACAAAATCACCATCATCCATGTGTGGTGTGTATGTGGTTTTATTTTTTCCTCTTACAATCATGGCAATTATAGATGCAAGTCTTCCAACTACAGCGTTTTTAGCATCAATTTCAAACCAGTTACTTGATAATTCACTACTTTTTAGAAATTTTGTCATTGTGCCAGGATTAATACTATTATTAGTAATAATGTCAATTTTATATTTATCTTGCAAAAGCTTGCTTTAATGATAGTTTGATTAAGCCGATTTGTTCCTATTGCAGGCTTGTTATTGCTAAAAAGGATTTTTACACACATTATCGGTAGGCACATTTGAACTGTATTGTACGCCTTGCATTAAGCATAAGTACTAAAAAAGGAGTATTAAGATGAGCACAAAAAGACAAAACCCTGAAACTATAGCCATACATGGTGGTGATTATAGAAGTGATCCAACAACAAAAGCAGTGGCTGTTCCGATATACAGAACAACCTCTTATCAATTTGATAGTACTGAACATGCTGCAAATCTGTTTGCTTTAAAAGAGTTTGGAAACATTTACACAAGAATAATGAATCCAACTAATGATGCTTTAGAAAAGAGACTTGCTGCATTAGAGGGAGGTTTAGCTTGTTTAACAGTATCATCTGGTCAAACAGCATCAACATTTGCAATATTAAACGTCGCAAAAGCTGGTGATAATATTGTTAGCTCAACAGATCTTTACGGTGGAACAGTTTCTTTATTCACACACACTTTGAGTAAGCTTGGAATAGAAGTTAGGTATGCTGACCCAGCGGATCCGAAAAACTTTGAGAAAGCTGTTGATGAAAAAACAAGAGCATTTTATGGAGAAACTTTACCCAATCCATACTTAAGAGTATTTCCTATTAAGGAAGTATCTGACATAGGTAGAAAATATAATATACCTCTAATAATGGATAATACAGCCTCTCCTGTTCTATGTAAACCAATAGAGCATGGTGCTGCAGTAGTAGTTTATTCGCTTACAAAATATATAGGAGGACATGGTACAGTTGTAGGCGGTGCATTAATTGATGGTGGTAATTTTGATTGGACAGCTGATCCTAAAAGGCAACCTCTATTTAATGAGCCAGATTTTAGTTATGGTGGTGCAGTATGGGGTAAAGTGGTACCAGAGTTAACAGGTGCAAATGTTTCTTTTGCAGTAAGAGCTAGAGTTGTTTTATTAAGAGATTTGGGTGCAGCATTATCTCCAGATAATGCTTTTGGATTAATCCAAGGACTTGAAACTGTAGCTTTAAGAATGAAACAACATTGCTCAAATGCTGAGAAAGTAGTGAATTACCTACTTAAACATACTGAGGTTTCAAGGGTAATATATCCAAATCAATATAAAGGTGAAATTGGAAACAGAGCTAAAAGATACCTAAGCGGTGGAAATGGTGCTCTGGTAGGTATAGAGTTGCAGGGCGGTATTGAAGCTGGTAAGAAATTTATTGAAGCTTTAAAAATGTTTTATCATGTAGCAAATATTGGTGATGCTAGAAGTCTAGCAATACATCCAGCAACAACTACACATAGTCAATTAAATGAGGAAGAACTTTTAGCTTCTGGTGTGACACCAGGATATGTAAGATTATGTATTGGTCTTGAGCATATTGACGACATTATTGAAGACTTAGAGCAAGCTCTAAAAAGAACTTTAAATAATGTTGAGAATATTAATAAAGCTAAAGTTGCTGGTTAGAATTTTTATGTAAAATTAAAAGATAAGAGCTCAAAACAATAATTGAGCCTAACTGGTGTAGAGAAGCATATTTAATCTCTGCACCAGACATTAAGGTAATAATTCCTAAGAAAACTTGAAATAAAATAGCAAAATCAAAAAATAATATATTTTTAAAATCTAATTTTTTTTTAATAAATTGATAATTCAAAAGTAAAATAAAGAACAAAAGAATGTATGCAGTTAATCTGTGAAAAAATTGAATAATAGAAGGATTATAAAATAATTGAGAACTCAAATAATCATTTATAACAACATCATTTGGAAAAAAATCCCCATTCATATCGGGCCACGAATTGTAGATTAAACCACCGTCCAGACCTGAAAGAAAAGCTCCAAGAACAATCTGCAATATAATAAGCAATAAAATAAAAAATAATAATAAATTAGAGATTTTAATCTTAAATTTCTTAGTGTTAAATAAATCTAATATAAACCAAAAAATTAAACACATTATAAATAAAGCCAGAGTTAAATGAACCGATAGTCTGAAATGACTAACATCGTTATTTTCTATTAATCCACTTGAAACCATATACCAGCCAATAAATCCTTGTAAGCATACTAATAGAAAAATTAGATAATATTTATTTGAATAAAATTGATTATTATTAAATTTAAAACTAAAAAATAATAATGGTATGAATGAAAATAACCCTACAATTCTTGCTAGTAATCGATGTGCATATTCCCAATAAAAGATTATCTTAAATTCATTCAAAGTCATATTGTAATTAATATTTTGAAATTCTGGAATTTTCTTATATTCAGAAAAATAAAAGTTCCATTCGTTAATATTTAAGGGAGGTAATATTCCAGTAAAAAGTTCCCATGCAGTAATAGATAATCCAGAATCAGTTAATCTAGTTAAACCACCAACCCCTACCATAATAATAATTAACAAAAATAAAGTTATTAGCCATAATTTTAAATACTTTATATAGTTGTCGCTATTTACAAACATAAATTATACTTATAATAATCATCTTAATTACCAATTGTTTAAATGTCGCCTATAAATAAAAAAAAATTAGATCTGCTGAGAGTTAAGCTAGATAAGCTTGATAATGAATTGCTCAAATTAATTAAAAAAAGATCTAATTTAGTAAATAAAGTTTTAAAAGTAAAAAATCACAAAAAAGAAATAATCGATCAAAAAAGAATAAAATTCATACTTAAGAAAATTAAGAAAAAATCATTACAATTAAACATAGATCCAAAGATAACAAATAGAATATGGAAGAGTATGATTTGGTCATTTATTGATTACGAAAAAAGAAACTTTAAAAAAAATTAATATTATTTACTATGTGGGGGTAATTTTTTCTCTACAAACATTTCATGTTTTCTTGTAGAAGGATTGTACTTTTTTGCTGACAATTTGACTTTAGCTTTTTCACCACCAGCTGGTTTTTTAACATAGTAAAAAAATGGGCTGTCAGGTTTAGCTTCAGGTACCAGTCTAACTTTAACGTGAGTTTTTTTAGCCATATTATTTTAAATCTTTTATTTGTCTTATTAAATTAGAAATTTTTTTAAGTTTATTTTTTATACTATAATCAGCATTTATAGAATTATTTGGTAATTCGTCAAGTTTTAAAGATTTATCAGAATTAAGAACTTTTTTAGCGCCATTAATTGTCATTCCTTGATCTTTAAGCAAATATTTAACTTTTTTTAAAACCTCAATAGTATCATTACTATAGTACCGTCTATTACCATTTAAAATATTTGGCTTAATTTGCTTAAATTCTTTTTCCCAAAAACGAATAGTGTGAGTGTTAAGAGATCCTTTTTTTTTATTAACTAGATCAAGAATTTTTGCAACCTCTCCTATAGATTTATATGCTTTATTGCTTTTATGAATCATTTTCAGAATTTACTAAATCTTTAAATTCTTTAGAAGCTTTAAATAAAACTACATCTCTGTCAGATATAGTTATTTCCTCTCTAGTTTTAGGATTTCTACCCATTCTACTTTTTTTTGAACGTATTGAAAAAGTACCAAATTTTGATAATTTTAATTTTTTTTCAATTTTTAAATTTTTTGAGATTGTGTATAAAAAATCATCTATTAAACTTTCTGAAATATTTTTTGAGAAACCAATTTGCATATAAACAGAATTTATCAAATCTTTTTTGGTTAGATTAATTCTAGTCATTAATTTATATTTTTTCTAATTTTTTCTATTAAATTACCACTTACAACTCTTGTGCAAACACTCAAAGAATTAGAAAAACCAAAATAATCTGTTCCACCATGGCTTTTAATTACTGGTGAGTCTAAACCAATAAATATAGCACCATTATATAACCGGGGATCTAATCTTGCCTTAAATTTTTTTAAATTAGAAATATTTAATAAAGAAGAAATTTTTCCTATTATACTTCCTGTCATTGCTTTTTTTAGTTCGCCTGTAATAAAATTTGCTGTTCCTTCTGCAGTTTTCAAAGCAACATTACCAGTAAAACCATCAGCTACAATTACATTGACCTCTCCATTCATTAACTGGTTGCCTTCTATATAACCTTTAAATTCAAAGTCATGATTATTTCTTTGATTTAATTTTTGATATGTTTCTTTGATAATTTCGTTACCTTTAAGTTCTTCAGAGCCTATATTTAATAAGGCAACTTTTGCACTATCCTCTGGATATAAAGATTTAAATAACGAGGAACCCATTATTGAAAAATCAATTAGATTTTTTGGACTACATTCAATATTAGCACCCAAATCTAAAACTACACTCATGCCTTTTTTATTTGGCCAAAGCGCTGATAAAGCTGGTTTATCAATGTTATCAATCATATTAAGGTTAAGCTTAGATATAACCAGTAAAGCACCTGTATTTCCAGCAGAGATCACAACATCTGATTTTTTTTCTTTAACACTTTGGATTGCTAACCACATACTAGTGTTTTTTCCACGTTTAGCACCTTCTAAGGGGCTGTCAGTACCTTTAACAACATCAATTGTATGAAATATCTCAAAAGAAGAATTTGTTAAATCATTTTTAATATGTGGTATAATTTTATTCTTATCACCAAAGATTTGATAAAATGAATTTTTATTTTTTTTAAAATGGTGACTAATGCCATCCATAACTTTTTTTGGTGAACCATCTCCACCCATTGCATCTACTGCAATTTTGATTTTTTTATTCATTTAAGATTGAAGTTTTTATTCCTTAGGATCTAAAACTTGTCTGCCTCTGTACATACCAGTTTTAAGATCCAAGTGATGTGGTAACCTAAATTCACCTGATTTTTTGTCCTCAACAATATTTGTTGATTTGAACTTCATATTCTGAGCTCTTCTCATTCCAGTTCTTGACGGGGATTGTTTACGTTTGGGTACAGCCATAAAATATCATTTTAATACACCTTTTAAATAAAAATTCAAAGTATTATTTGATAATTCTAATCTATATTTTTCAAAATAATCAGCTAAATAAGAGGCATCAATTGATTTTCCTAAATAATCTAATAATAAAGATGTTCTTAAATCAACGCTTAAGTCTTCCCAAAAGTGTATTTTATCAATAATTTCATGAAATATGTTCAGATAATCTTTCATTTTTTTATTTATGGATTGATCTCCATACCCAATTTCTCTTATATTTAACTCTAACTGTCTAAACATAAAATCGTAAATTTTCTGCATATTATCTTTGGAATTGTCATTTTTAAAGACTTTCAGAAAGAATGCAAAATGAAATAAAAAAAATATTAATCTGTCTGAAAATTTGTCCTGATATTCGAAGTTTCTATAAAGTTCTTTATTTCTGGTTAAAGATATTAATTTATTGTAAATATTAATGTAATCAGATTTCATGAAAAAATACTTTTTTATATTGTTCTTATCTATATTAACTTCAAATTGTACTTTAGATAAAGTAATTAATGATCATGGTACCAAATTTATTGATGTAAAGGAAAAAAAACTTATTGTCAATTCTACTAATAAAAATGACATAATTAAACTTCTGGGCCCACCATCAACAAAAAGTATGTTTGATAATGACGTTTGGATTTACATTGAAAGAAAAAAAGCAAAAAAATCACTATTGAGTATTGGGGGTGAAAAAACTTATGCTAATAATGTTTTGGTTTTGGAAATAGATAATAAAGGTTTGCTTGTGAAGAAAGAATTACATCAAATAGATAAAATGAATAAAATCAATTTTTCAAATGACAAAACATCTGTAAACTATAGTAAAAATTCATTTACATATGATTTTCTAAATAGTTTACGACAAAAAATTAATAATCCAAAAAGTAACAGGCAGAATTAATTTCTTATTAGAGTTATCCTGCTATTACAGCTAATAATAATAAAGCTACAATATTTGTAATTTTAATCATCGGATTAACTGCTGGACCAGCTGTATCTTTGTAGGGATCTCCAACTGTGTCTCCAGTAACCGCTGCTTTATGTGCTTCAGAACCTTTGCCACCATGATTACCATCTTCAATATATTTCTTAGCGTTATCCCATGCTCCACCACCAGCAGTCATTGAAACAGCAACAAATAGTCCTGTAACTATTACACCTAACAGCATAGCACCAACAGAGGCTAAAGCTTCTGCTTGTCCACCTATAGAAAGTATAACAAAATATAAAACTATTGGAGATAATACTGGTAATAATGAAGGTACAACCATTTCTTTAATTGCAGCTTGAGTTAATAAATCAACAAGTTTTGCATAATCGGGTTTTTGTTTACCCTTCATGATGCCTGGGAACTTTTTAAATTGTCTTCTTACTTCGACAACAACGGCTCCACCTGCTCTTCCAACAGCTTGCATTCCCATCGATCCAAATAGATATGGAAGCATTCCACCAATCAATAAACCAACAACAACATAAGGATTAGTTAGATCGAAAGTGACTTCAATGTTATATAATTTAGAACCTTCTATCTTAGCAAAGTGTTTAATATCTTCTACGTAAGCAGCAAATAAAACTAGTGCTCCTAAACCAGCGGAACCAATAGCATAACCTTTTGTTACAGCTTTTGTAGTGTTTCCTACAGCATCTAATGCATCGGTAGTTTTTCTTACACTGTTTGGTAATTTAGCCATTTCAGCAATACCACCAGCATTGTCGGTAACTGGACCATAAGCGTCTAGAGCAACAACCATTCCAGCTAAGGCTAACATTGTAGTAACAGAAATTGCAATACCATATAGGCCAGCTATTGAATTTGTAGCTAAAATTCCAGCAACAATAATCAATGCAGGGATTGCAGTAGCTTCCATAGAAACAGCTAATCCTTGAATAACATTAGTACCATGACCAGTTGTTGATGATTTTGCGATACTTCTAACGGGTCTGTATTCAGTTCCGGTATAATATTCGGTAATCCAAATCAAAAGACCAGTAATAACTAAACCAATTATTCCACAATAATACAAGCTCATACCGTTAAAGCTTTTACCATCTACAGTATACTCACTTGCAAAACCAATCACATAGTCAGTTACTGGGTACAAAATTACTAATGAAGATACGGCAGAAACAACAAATCCTTTATATAAGGCATTCATAACATTTTTACTTTTTCCAAGCTTCACAAAATAAGTTCCTAATATTGATGTCAAGATACAAGCTCCACCAATTGTTAAAGGGTAAATCATCATATTCATATCACCTACAAAAAATATCGAAGATAAAACCATTGTAGCAACAATAGTTACTGCGTAAGTTTCAAATAAATCTGCTGCCATACCAGCACAGTCACCAACATTATCACCAACATTGTCGGCTATTACTGCTGGGTTTCTAGGGTCATCCTCAGGTATTCCTGCTTCTACCTTACCGACTAGATCGGCACCAACATCAGCACCTTTTGTAAAAATTCCACCACCTAATCTTGCAAAAATTGATATTAGTGAAGCACCAAAACCTAATGCAACTAATGCATTAACAACTTCTCTGTCTTCAGTTCCCATTTTTAATAAAATATAATAATAAACTGCTATAGCTAATAAGGCTAAACCAGCAACAAGCATACCAGTGACAGCACCAGATTTAAAAGCAACTGCAAGACCGCTAGCTAAACCTTTTCTTGAAGCTTCCGCAGTTCTAACATTTGCTTGAACTGAAACTAACATTCCAACATAACCTGCAATACCAGACAAAGTTGCACCAATAAAATAACCAAGACCAACTAGTGGGCTAAACACCCAACAAACAATAACTAAAACAACAACTCCAACCACGGCTATCGTTTTATATTGTCTTGCTAGATAAGCTTTAGCTCCAATTTGAATTGCTGTAGCAATTTCTTGCATTTTTACATTTCCAGCACTTGAATTAAGAATATTTAAGCCAGTAAAAAAACCATAAACGATTGCAAGTGATCCAGCCGCTATGGTGTAAAGTAATATTGTTTCTATAAGTGAGTTCATGATGCCTTTTTAGTTGTTTGGTTGTTAAAAATTTTATTGTTTAAAGTCCGGACAATACAAAAAAAGCAATAAAAGGCAATATTTAACTTTTTAAAACTTATGAAAATAACCTTTATTTTTAAGGCTTATTTGGACATTTTTACCATCAATAATGGTCGATTTTTCAATATGGCTTTGGATTGAGCCAATTTTTGTAAGCTTAACTCTGTAATTAAATGCTATTTTTTTTATGATTCTCATTTTATTTTTGGAAGCTGTAAATAGGACCTGATAATCATCACCATTAGAAATGTAATTAATCTTTGATAACTTTTTAAGAGTGAGTACTTTTTTGAGATTATTTGAAATTGGAATATTATCTAAATAAAGTTTATAAGATAATTTTTGGTTATTAATCATTTTATCAAGGTCTGCTAATAGTCCATCAGATATATCAATAGAAGTGTTAGCAAACTTCTTAATTTGAGTAATCAATTTTAATTGAATATTTGGCATAAAGTATTGATTAGTAAAATATTTACTTAGAAACTTATTAAGTTTAACTTTATTTTTTAAAACTAACAAACCTAAGTAACTGTCTCCTAAATTTCCAGATACATAAATATCGTCATTAATTTTAGCTTTGTTCCTATACACAATATTATGTGCAAATCCTATTGAGGTAATTGTAAAACTTAACTTGTTTGAAAAAACTGTATCTCCACCACTTAAAAATATCTTATACTTATTTTGTTCTTGATTAAGTGAGTTACTAATTTTTGATAGATTTAATTTAGAAAAACTTTTTTTATTTCCAGATCCTGAAATAAAATAGTATTTTGGTTTAACACCTTTGCAAATAAGATCTGATATAGATGATCTAATTATTTTTTTTATAACTAGTTCAGGTTTTTTAAAATTTATAAAATGATTACCTTCTGTATATGTATCAACTGAAACTACTAATTTATTTTTTTTATCAAAAAAAACATCGTCATTTAGGTTCAAGGCACTTGATGATTTTTTAGAAAGTTTTTGAAAATAATTTTTTATTAACTCAAATTCATGCATTGATAGATCTTATTTTTTTAGCTATCTTGTCTAATATAGCATTCAAATATTTAGTTTGACTGTCTTCTAAAAAAAAATTTGAAGCATCAAGATATTCTTTAATAATTATTTTTGTTGGAACCTTAGGTTTATATAGAAATTCAAATATTGCTGATTTTACTATAACTTGAAAAACCTTATCTAAATTATTTAATTGCAAGTCTTCACTTAAATATTTTTTAACCTCTTCTTTAATTACATCCTCTCTTTCTATTGTGCCTAAAACAACATCTTTGATAAACTTTTTAAATCTATGTTTTGGAAAAGTTAAATCGTTATCGTCATTAAAAAAATTACCATATAACTTTTGGATAATTATAACTCTTGGGCTTTGGTTGGGATTATATGAGGTTCTCATTATTATTGAGACAAGACAGATATTACAGCTTGAGCTGCTTCTCTACCTTTTTTTTTCCTTGCTTTAGCTTGACGCATATTTAGACAAGTAATAATTCCGTTACCAATAGGTTTTTTATTTTCTATAGATAGTTTCATTATCGCATCTGTAGAAGAATGGGAAATAAAGTCAAAATGTGGTGTTTGACCTTTTATAACACAACCAAGAGCTAAAAAAGCATCATACTTTTTAATATTTTTTGAAATTGTTACTGGTATTTCAAAAACACCAGGGACATTAATGATTTTTATTAAACTAGATTTTGGTAATATGTCTTTAGCGCTACTGAGCAATCCTTTAGATATGTCTTTGTAATAATCAGCAATAACTATTAAATATTTTTTTTTCATTAAATTATTTCTTGTTTAGTAATTTTTATATCATAACCCTCTAATCCAATAACTTTTTTAGGAGACTTTGTGATTAATATCATATTTCTTATTTTTAAATCTTTTATTATTTGAGCACCAATACCATAATTTCTAATAAGCTTGTCGTTACCTTTTTTATAGAAATCTTTATTTTTATAATCTTTAAGAGTCTGTGTAACTGACCTTAAATTTGTATCTTTAATAAATACTAAAACGCAATTATTAAATTTCTTAAAGTAATTCAGCGTTTTGTTAAATGAATTTGGTAATTTTTGGCTTATTAAATAATTTTGAACAACATTTGACGAAATTACTCTAACTCTTGGTACTACACCTTTTTTTAAATTACCTTTAATTAAAGCAAAATGTTCAGATCCATCTAAAAGGTTTTCATAAATTCTAATTATATATTTCTGTTTTTTAACCTCTATTTCTGATTTTTTTTTCAATTTAATTAGTTTTTCTTTTTTTAACCGATAAGCAATAAGATCTTCAATTTTACCTATCTTTAAATTATGTTTTTTTGCAAAATTAAATAAATCTTGACCTTTAGCCATTGTACCGTCTTCATTCATTATTTCACAAATAACTGCTGAATTATTTTTTTTTGCAAGTTTTGAAATATCAACAGAGGCTTCTGTGTGCCCAGCTCTAACTAAAACGCCACCATCTTTTGCAATAATTGGAAAAATATGTCCAGGAGATACAATGTCTTTTTTATTTACACTTTTTTTTGATGCAACTTTTATTGTTTTAGCTCTATCTTTTGCTGATATGCCAGTTGTTATTCCTTTTTTTGCTTCAATAGAAACTGTGAAGGCAGTCTTGTTTCTTGATTGGTTTATTGGAGACATTAAAGATAAATTTAACTTTTTTGCCTGAATACTATCGAGAGCTAAACAAATTAATCCACGTCCAAATCTAGCCATAAAATTTATATTTTTAGCATTTGAGTCTGTGGTTGAAATAATTAAATCACCTTCATTTTCTCTTTTTTCATCATCTACTAAAATAAACATACCACCTTTCTTGGCAGTATTAATTATGCTTTCAATAGATGCGTAATTATTTTTTTTCATTAAAATAATTTCTAACATATTTAGATAGGATATCTATCTCTACATTAACTAGGCTGCTTTTTTTAAGTGTATATAAGTTTGTAACTTTAAATGTGTGTGGAATAACCCAAACTTGAAATCCTTTTTTTGTTACTTTTGAAATTGTTAGTGAAATTCCATTAATAGAAATTGAAGCTTTTTCAATTAAATTTTTTCTTTCTTTTTTATTTATTTCAAAATCAAATAAATAAGATTTATCAATCTTTTTTATATTAAAAATTTTACCAACTGTATCTACATGGCCCTGACATATATGACCTGAAATCTTATGACCATACTTTAAGGGAAGTTCAAGATTAATTTTATCATTAATTTTTAAAAATTTAAATTTAGACCTTTGTATTGTTTCTTCAGATAGGTAAAATTCCATTAGGTTTTTTTTAATTGTTATTAGTGTTAAACAAACACCATCAGAAGAAACTGAAACACCTATATCTCTTTTTGTTAATTTCAAATTAGAACTTACAAAAATATTAATGCCTTTAGTTCTTTTGCTAATTTTTTTAATAGTACCTTGGTTAAAAATTATTCCATTAAACATAATTATCTTTTATATAAAGTTATAGTATCTTTACCTAATTTTGTATTTATCTTAGATTTAGTTTTATAATTTTGTATCAAAAATCTAATATTATTAAAGCCTGTATATGATGTAGATTTATTCAAAATTTTCTTACTTTTAAATAGATAAAATTGATTAAAAATTTTATCTTCTAGAAAGCTGCCCGATAGGATGTCACCACCTTCAACTAAAAGGTTTCTACATCCTATTTTATAAAGTTTTTTAATTATTAAATTTAAATCAAAATATTTATTTTTAATTAAATTTGATTTGATTAATTGAATGCCTTTTTTCTTAAATAAAGTTATTTTTTTTTTGTTAGCTGAATTATAAAAAATAATCGTATTATTTTTATTGGCAGTTTTAAATATATATGAATTAATTTTTGTATTTAAATCGCTGTCTAAAATGATTCTTCTTGGAGAGAACTTATTAAACCCTTTTAATCTACAGTTTAATTTAGGATTATCTATATTTAATGTCTTGTATGACACCATTAATGAGTCATTCTTATATCTCAAATAATGATTCAGTTTATCAGAATGAATATCGGTAATTTTTTTGCTATCTTTAGTGTGTATAAGGTTATTTTTAGTTGTAGCTATCTTGCCAGTAATAAAGGGAAGTTTATTTATTCTATTGAAAAAATAAGTTGAATAAAAATCATTTGTTTCATTTTTAAGTAATCCTTTTTTTACAACAATATTTTTGGATCTTAAAATTTTAAAACTTTTACCTTTAACTTTTTTATCAATATCTTCTATTGAATAAAAAACTTCATTTATTTTTTTTTTATTATTAAATTAGTACAAGGTGGTGTTTTTCCATAATGACTACATGGTTCTAATGTCACGTATATTTTTGAACCTTCTAAATTTGTATTTGAATTATTAATAGCATTATATTCTGCGTGCGGGGTGCCTCCATAACCTGTTTGTCCTATTGAAATAATTTCATCTTCTTTTACTATAACACAACCAACAGATGGATTTACACCTGTAAGACCATGCCTTGATCTAGCAAGACTTAATGCTAGCTCCATATACTTTTTATCTTTTTTGGAAAAATTATCTTTTTTTGTAGACATCTAATTTGTCCACGAATTGTACAAAATCTTTCTCTTCTCTGAAATTTCTGTAAACAGATGCAAATCTTACATATGCCACAGGATCAAGCTCTTTTAAACCCTCCATGACCATGGTTCCTATAATGTTAGATGAAATTTCACTTTGACCCAGCTCTTCCAAAGCTCTTGAAGTTTTACTTATAAATTTTTCTGCTGTTTCTGTGTCTATTGGTCTTTTTTTAAGAGCAATATAAATTGACTTAGAAAGTTTATCCCTGTCAAAAGATGATTTTCTTCCGTTCTTTTTGACAACCATTATTTCTCTAAACTGAACTCTTTCAAAGGTTGTAAATCTTGCTCCACAAACACATAGTCTTCTTCTCCTTATAGCAGTTCCATCTTCTGTTGGTCTAGAATCTACAACAGATGTTTCACCTTTTTTACAAATTGAACAAATCATTATTTTAAGTTCTTATATATAGGAAAATGAGAAGTAAGCTCTATAACTTCATTTCTTACTTCTTCTTCAACTTTACTATTATCTTCAGGGTTTACGGATAAACCTTTTACAACTTTAGTTATTAACTCTCCTACTTTTGCAAATTCTTTTAATCCAAAGCCTCTAGTTGTGGCTGCTTGAGTACCTAGTCTTATACCTGATGTAATCATTGGTTTCTCAGAATCAAATGGTATTCCATTTTTATTACAAGTAATATTTGCTTTAGAAAGACTTTCAGCTGCTATGTTGCCCTTAACATTAAAAGGTCTAAGATCTACTAACATTAAGTGTGTATCCGTCCCTCCAGAATAGATTTTAAAACCATTATTTTTAAGTGTTTCTGATAAAATTTTAGCATTAGCTAAAACTGATTTAATATAATCTTTAAAATCAGGTCTTAAGGCTTCTAAAAAACCTGCAGCTTTTGCTGCAATAACATGCATTAATGGCCCACCTTGATAACCAGGAAAAACTGCAGTATTAAATTTTTTAGCTAAATCTTCATGATTTGTTAAAATAATTCCACCTCTTGCACTCCTAAAAACTTTGTGTGTTGTTGATGTAACTACGTGAGCATGTTCACAAGGATTTGGATAACCTTTTCCAGCAACTAAACCCGAAAAATGAGCCATATCTACCATAAGATATGCTCCCACTTTATCAGCAATCTCCCTAAACCTTTTAAAATCTATAACTCTAGAATAAGCACTGCCCCCGCAAATTATAAGTTTCGGTTTGTGCTCTAAAGCAAGTTTCTCGACATTGTCATAGTCTATAAGTTCAGATTCTTTATCAACATCATATCCTATTGGATTAAACCATTTACCTGACATTGAAATTTTTAAACCATGTGTAATGTGTCCACCAGAATTTAAACTCATTCCCATAAATGTATCACCTGGATTTAATAAAGCTAAAAAAACTGCACCATTTGCTTGAGCTCCAGAATGAGGTTGTGCATTAGCAAATTTACAATCAAATAATCTTTTTAATCTTTCAATAGCTAAGTTTTCAGCAACATCAACATGCTCACATCCATTATAGTATCTTTTTCCAGGATATCCTTCTGCATATTTATTTGTTAAAACAGAACCTTGTGCTTCTAAAACAGCTTGTGAAACGATATTTTCAGATGCAATTAATTCAATATGTTGTTGTTGTCTTTTTAATTCATCACTAATTGCTTTATACAGTTCTGGATCAGCTACAGATAAACTGTCTTCAAAAAAACTTTTATAACTGTCATTTAGATAATTTTTTTCACTAGACATAATTAAATCTTTTTAATTCTTTTTGCGTGTCTTCCACCATCAAACTTTGTATTCAAAAAAACACTGACACAATTTAAAGCATTTTTTTTAGTTAGCAGTCTTGAACCTAATGTAATGATATTTGCATCATTATGCAATCTTGATAATTTTGTGGATTTTAAATTAAAACACTGGGCCGCACGTATATTCTTATGTCTATTTGCCGCAATATTCATGCCAATGCCAGAACCGCATACTAGTATACCAATATGATTTTTGCTTGTTTTAACTTTTTTTGCAACTTTATGAGCATAATCAGGATAATCAACCCTATAACTATTGTATGGGCCTAGGTCTGTATAATAAATTTTTTTTTTATCTAAATGAATTTTAATGAATTCTTTTAACTTATAACCAGCGTGATCTGATGATAAAAATATTTTTTTCAATCTAATTAAACTTATAATCCAAAACACACGCAACTAAGTGAACTCTATTTTCTTCTCCACCATTAAAAGCATTATGATATTTTGTATTGTTAGTAACCCACACCGATCCGTCTGCAGGCATATGTTTTGCAACATTGTCTATAACCATTAAGCAGCCTGGATTTGAAATTAGAGGTATATGCAATCTTGGTTCTGGATCTCTATGCCAACTCAATGTCGATCTTGGCTCCTTTAATAAAATCCTAACTCTACCTAATTTATATTTTGAAGAAAGCACATCAAACACTTCTTTAAAGTATGTGTTTTCATAGTCAGGTATAAATTCTGAATAAGCAGCTTCATCAATTGAAACATCTCTTGAAACTTCCTTTCCTGACTTATCTGGTTTTGTCCAATAAACACCTCTAGCTTTGCTTCCTTTGACAGAGTCTGGGTCACCAGGAATTTGTGTTAGAGAAATAGCTCCAAAGTGGGCAATTCCTCCACCATCATCAAATTTTTTAGTTTGAATAATTTGATTGTAAGCTTCTTGTAATTTATTAATATCAAACTTGATATTTTGTTTTTGAAAGTCACTAAAATCTAAAATCTTCTCTTCTTTTTTTAGATCTAAGCTTACAATATTTTTATTTTCAATAATCATGCTGATTGTTTTTTACTTAATTTAATATATATTTGTATAATACATTTGTCGCATTTTAAAAATATATTTAAACATGATTACAGGAAATTATCCAAATTTAAGGCTTAGACGCAGTCGTAAAAACGATTGGTCTAGAAGGTTAATTCAAGAAAATAGCCTTTCATCTAGTGATTTTATATTACCTATATTCTTAATTGATGGAAAAAATATAAAACAATCCATTAAAACAATGCCTGACGTTTATAGATACACAATAGATAAACTTGGAGTTATTATTGATAAAGCAATCAAGAATAAAATACCTATGGTTGCATTATTTCCGAATACAAATAAAACAAAAAAAAATCATATTGGAACTGAAGCTTTAAATGATGACAATCTTGTTTGTAAAGCCATTCATTATATTAAAAAAAGATATAAAAATGAAATTGGTATTATGTGTGATGTAGCTTTAGATCCTTATACTTCTCATGGTCATGATGGTTTAATAAAATCAGGTTATGTATTAAATGATGAAACTATTGAAATCTTGATAAATCAATCATTGTTACAAGCAGAAATTGGTTGTGATGTTTTAGCTCCATCAGACATGATGGATGGAAGAATTGGTAAAATAAGAAAAGCTTTAGATAAAGAAGGTCACGAAATGGTTCAGATACTTTCTTATGCAGTAAAATATGCATCAAGTTTTTATGGTCCATTCAGAGATGCAGTTGGTTCAAAAAATTTACTAAAAGGTGATAAGAAAAATTACCAAATGGACTTTAGAAACAGTGATGAAGCGATAAGAGAGGTAGCTCTAGATATTAAAGAAGGAGCTGATATGGTTATGGTTAAACCTGGAATGCCTTATCTAGACATAATTAAAATAGTTAAAGATAATTTTAAAATTCCTGTTCTAGCCTATCAAGTCTCAGGTGAATACAGTCTATTAAGTAATAGTATAAAAAAAGGGCTGATAGATAAAAATGCAGTATTAGAGAGTTTGATTTCATTTAAAAGAGCTGGGGCAAACGCTATAGTAAGCTATTATGCTGATAGAATTAACGATTTAATCAAATAATTATTTTAAAAGATTAATAAAATGAGTCCTAGAAATTGGAAGGTTTAGATTATTTGGTTTTAGAATACTTTTTTCAAGGTAATCACTAACAAGTTTTAAACCTTTGAGTAAATTTTTTAAATTAACATCTAGATTATTTTCATCTATTAAAAAATTTGGAATAATTTTTTTTTCAGTCGATGATTTAACAAAATAATTGATTTCACTATCAACAATCTCTTTTTCTACCATATTTTTTAATTCTAAATCATATCCTAATAATTTTAAAAGTTCTAACTCCCAGAAAATATATTTTTGTATCCAATTATCATAAGTTAATATTTCAAAAAATTTATCAATTAATTTAAAAATTTCTTTATTAGACTGAGCTTCAGCAGTAAGAAGCTTTATAAGATGCATTGCTGAGGTAATACATGATAGTTTTTGATTTTCGTCAAAATAGAGTGGAGTTAAGGCTTTTAGAATTTCTATTTTAAAATAACCAATTCTAGTAACATTTTTAGATTTATAGTTTACATAAATTTTATTACCAATTTGTAAATAGTTTTTGATTTTCTTTGATGTACCACCAAAAATTATTCCTGAAATTTTTCCATGGTTTTCTGTAAAAACTTCAGCAATTATTGAATTTTCACTGTATCTATTTTTGGAAACTAAATAAGCGCTATCATCCCAATTCATTTTTTAAAAACATCCTCAATGCATAAATAAGCAGCATTCTGTTCTGCGTCTTTTTTAGAAAATCCTTCTGCTGTGAAAAATTTAGTATTTTTTAGTTTAACAGCAATTTTAAAGAGTGGTTTATGTCGAGGGCCAGTATTAGATATTAGCTTATAAATAGGCAAGACTTTAAAAATCTTAAGCGAGTACTCTTGAAGTTTTGTCTTTGCGTCAATTTGGGTTACAACACTTGCTGTAATATGCTCACTCCATAAATTGAGAATAAATTTTTCAGTGAAATTTAAACCTTTGTCAAGGTAGATCGCTCCAATTAAAGCTTCTAAACAGTCCGCTATTATTTTATCTTCAATTTCAATTTTTTTATTCTTAGGGTTTAAAACTAAAATATATTTCTCTAGTTCAATTTTTTTAGCAATTTCTAGGCATCTTTTTTTATTTACTAATGAAGCAAATTTTTTATCTAGCACCCCTTCTCTTTCTTCTGGATAGAGTTCTAATAATTTTTTTGCGATAATAAGACCTAAAACTCTATCTCCTAAAAATTCAATTTTTTCATTATTGTTTAATGAGTCAAAGCTTTTATGTGTTAAGCTTTTAATGAAAATTTTTTGATCTGAAAACTTTAATTTTAATTTCTTTTCTAATGTTGTGGGATTAATTTTCATTAAATAATTTTCTTAAAAAACCTGTCAAATCTAATTGTCTTATGCCATTTCCAAAAAGAAAAGATATTTCCAATTCTAAAATCAGATGAAAAAAAAATGAATTGAGCTTTGCCGACTAAATTATCTTCATGAACATAACCGACACTAGTCAGGTATCTACTATCTTTAGAGCAGTCTCTGTTGTCACCTAAAAAAAAATAGTGTTTAGAAGGAACTATAAAATTATCAGAATTTTGAAAACTATAATTTTTTAAATATACACTATTATGTGTTTTGCCATTTGGAAGTTTTTCCTCAAATGTATTAACGTCTATAATTTGTTTTCCACAATAAATTTTATCATTTTGAGAAATTATAGATTTGAATATTTGATTATTGTTTACAAATAGATCACCGTTAATGAATTGAATATTATCACCTGGTAGACCAATTAATCTTTTAATATAATCTGTCCTATTATCAGCTGGTGTTTTAAAAACAATAACATCACCAACCATAGGTTTCTTAGAAAATAGTCTTCCATTTATTATTGGTGGGCTAAAAGGGAAAGAATGTTTGCTGTAACCATAAGAATATTTCGTAACAAACAATCTATCACCAATTAAAAGTGTTGGCTCCATTGATGACGAGGGAATATAGAAAGGTTGAATAAAAAGAGATCTGATAACAATAGCTATTACTAAAGCATAAAAAATTGTCTTAACATTATCAATTATAATATTTTTGGTTATCATTTTTTTTGTAAAATTACGTAGGCTATAGAATATTTTTTTTCATCTGAAATTGACAGAAATAAATCAAAGGATGCTATCTTAAATTGCTTTTTAATAATTTTTTTAATTTTATCGGTGACTACAAATGAGGGTTTTCCTAATTTATCATTACTTATAGTTATATCTTTAAAATTCAAATTACCCCTAAAACCTGTTCCAATTGCTTTAGAAAATGCTTCCTTAGCAGCAAATCTTTTAGAATAGTAAGATTTTTTATTTGTTATATTTTTGGCTAACAATATTTCTGAACTAGAAAAAACTCTTTTAATAAAACTAACATTTTTTAAAGATTTATGTATTCTAATATTTTCTACTATATCGACACCGATGCCAAGAATTTTCATATCTATTTATTGATTATTTTTTTAAATGCCTTAATAGTGTTTTTTAAACCATGAGTGAGTGACTCACCAATTATAAAATGACCAATATTAAATTCTGTAATTTCTTTAATTTTACTTAGTATAGCAGTAGTTTTATAGTCAAGACCATGGCCAGCATGAACCTCAATTCCAAATTTAACACCAAGTTCTGAACATTTCTTAATTCTTAAATATTCATTTTTATAATTTTTATTATCTTTTACTAAATTAGAAATTTTCCCGGTATGTAATTCAACACAAGAAGAATTTAATTCTTTTGCAATTTTTATATCTTTTAAAGTTGGGTCTACAAATAAACTTGTTCTAATATTTTTCTTATTAAATAATGATATTATTTCTTTTATTTTTTTTTTATTTTTTATTAGGTTTAATCCGCCTTCTGTTGTTATTTCCTTTCTTTTTTCTGGAACTATGCAAATAAAATTAGGTTTATTTTTTAATGCTATATTTATTATTTCTTTGTTTAGGGAAATTTCTAGATTAGTGATTATTTTTTTATTTTTACAAATTTTAATGACATCAATATCTTTTATATGTCTTCTGTCTTCTCTCAAATGTATAGTTACTGAATGAGCTCCACATTTAGTTACATGCTTAGCAATGGTTAACGGATCTGGGTGGAAAGACCCTCTTGCATTTCTTATTGTAGCAACATGATCAATATTAATACCTAGTCTTTTCATTTAATAAATCTACTTCCAGGAACTGTAATCGGAGTATTTTTAAGACTTTCTGGAAGGTTATTTTTCTTAAATGTCGGAACGTCTATTTTCATGTGTGAAATAATATTCCTTTTTATCTTTAGTGATTTCTTGGTTGATCTATCAATAATCGAGGCAAAGCCGATAAGTTTTGCACCTGGCTTTGTTATCAACTTAACGCATTCTAAGCTTGATTTGCCTGTTGTTATAACATCTTCAATTATTAAAACTTTTGATCCTTTTTTTATATGAAACCCACGTCTTAAGACAAATTTACCATTAACTCTTTCACAAAATATTGTCTCTTTTTTTAGAAGTTTACCAATTTCATAACCAATAATAACGCCCCCCATTGCAGGGGCTAAAATTAAATCTATAGATTTAAATTTTTTTTTAATTTTTTTTGCTAATGAATTACAAATATCATGAGCTAAATGTGGAAAGCTTAAAAGTTTAGCACACTGAATATATTTAGGTGAATGCAACCCCGAAGAAAGAATAAAATGACCTTCTAAAAGTGCGTTAGTTTTTTTTAAAATATTTAAAGATTTTTCGTGTGAAAGCATTACGTTCCTTTAACCAGTTATCCTCGTGTCTAATGATTTTAAATTTAATTTCCTTTTGTTTTAACTCACTAATAAAATTTGTAAAGTTCTTCAAATCTTTTATAATAAGATTGAATTTAAAATTAATATATTCTTTAGACTTTTCCTTCATTTCAACGCTCGAGATGTTTAAACTATGGCTACCAAGTAAAGTTGTTATCTCTCCTAGTTTTCCTGGTTTATCGGGTAAAGAAATCCATAACGTAGTATTGTATTTTTTAATTCTTTGAGCTTTTTCTTCTCCTTTTTTATACCAATACTTTCTAATTGCTGATCTTGCTTTTCCAGTTTTTGTAACAGGTATCCAGTGCAATGAAGGTGATTTATTTTTAGAAGTTATAATATCCACAACATCTCCATTATAAAGTATACTTTGTAACTCACTATCGTTACCATTAATCTTACAGGCTATAGTGCTATTACCTATTTTAGTATGCACAGCATATGCAAAATCAATTGGCGTTGCGTCCTTTGGTAATTTAATTACAGATCCTTTTGGAGTGAAACAAAAAACATTTTCCTGAAACATTTGTAGCTTGGTATACTCATAAGAGTGTTCTGGGTTTTCATTCTTATCAATAATCTCAACTAAATCGGCAAGCCAATCATATTCTTTCCACGTTAATAAATTAAATTTTTCGGAAGATTTATATTTCCAATGTGATGCTATGCCTCTTTCAGCATACTCATGCATTTGTAATGTTCTAAGCTGTATTTCAATTGGTCTTCTATTAGGTCCTATAATTGAAGTATGTAATGATTGATATTTATTAATCTTAGGCGACGAAATATAATCTTTAAATTTTCCAGGTATACAATTCCACTCTTTGTGAAATATACCAAGAGCTTTATAACAATCTTCAACACTATCAAGTATTATTCTAAATCCAATGATATCTGAAATTTGCTCTAGTGATATTCTTTTTTTTTGAACTTTTCTCCATATAGAAAAAGGAGTTTTTTCTCGACCAATAATTTCAGCATTTATTTTGTGTTCATTTAACAATCCACTGAATTGCAATGAAATTGAGTTAAAGCTATTTACTTTATCATCTTTAATTTCATCTAACCTTTTTTTTATAAGTTCTCTTGCGTTATTATTTAGAACTTTAAAAGATAAATCTTCTAACTCATCTCTAATTCTGTGCATACCCATTCTGTCAGCTAATGGTGCATAGATTTCCATAGTTTCTTTTGCAATACGCTCTTTTTTTTCAATTTTTGAAATGGCATCAATTGTTCTCATGTTATGCAATCTATCAGCGATCTTAACTAACAGCACTCTAATATCTTTTGAGGTTGCTAAAATTAATTTTCTAAAATTTTCTGCTTTTGAAGTTGATGTAATCTGATTTTCAAAAACTGATATTTTTGTTACACCATCCACTAAGTCAGCAACTTCTTGGCCGAATTCTTTCTTAATAGTATCATAAGTAGCATGTGTATCTTCGATGGTATCATGAAGTAGTCCAGTTGCTATGGTTGCACTATCGAGCTTTAGTTCTGTTAATATACTGGCTACAGCTATCGGATGATTTGAATATGGGTCGCCAGAATCACGTTTTTGATTTTTGTGTGCTTTAATTGCAAAATCATAAGCTTTATTTAATTTTTCTGGATTTAAAAATTTATTATATAATTTAACTTTTTTTATTAATTCTTCAGAATTAAGCATGTGTGATTATAACATTAATTTATATTTGTTTAATAGACCTTAAGTCTTTAACTGATAAAGAGTTGATCAAATTAACTATATTAACCTTCAATATTGGATGTTTCCATGATTTGTCTAGCTCAAAAAGTGGCAGTAATACAAAATTTCTTTTATTCATACGAGGGTGAGGCAAAATTAATTTACTATTTTTTTTGTTTAATATCTTTTTATCGTAGTCAATAATGTCAATATCACATGTTCTAGGTGTATTTTTTTTAGACCGAATCCTTCCCAGCTTTAATTCTATTAAATTACATATTCTTAATAAATCAAGTGGTTCTAGGCTAGTTTTAACTTTTATAACAATATTGATATAATCTGGCATAGATGAATCTGGCCAAGACTTTGTTATATAATTAGATGAGAGTTTTAAAATTTTAACTTTATGTTTTTCTAATTCAAATTTAGCTATTTCAATGTTGCTAATTTTATTTCCTAAATTTGATCCGATTGCTAAGTATACAAAATTAGCTGGATTTTCTAATATGTCTTGCTTTTTCACGATTCCAGTCTCTATTTTTTTTAGTTGCTCTTTTATCAAATTGTTTTTTCCCTTTAGCTACTGCTATCTCAATTTTAGCCTTACCTTTTTTAAAATACATTTTTGTTGGAACAAGTGTTAAACCGTCTTTCTGCATCTTTCCAATTAGTTTGTTGATTTCTTTTCTATTTAATAGAAGTTTTCTTTCATCCATTGGATTATGATTTGAATAGCTAGCTTGTTTAAAGGCTGCAATGTGGGAATTGATCAAAATTATTTCACCTTCTTTTTCTACAGCATATGAATCTGCTATGTTAACCTTTCCATCTCTTATAGATTTAATCTCAGATCCTTTGAGTACAATTCCTGCTTCAATTAACTCTTCAAAAAAATAGTTGAAACTTGCTTTTCTATTTAAACAGATAATTTTTAAACCAGGGTTGGTTTTCTTGTTCATTAGAGTAGATTTGCTGATACTAGAGCTTTTTTAATAACTTCTTTAGTTGATTCTGTAACCTTAACTAAAGGTAACCTAACATCATCATCACATAAGCCCAAAAGTTTTGCAGCATACTTAACTGGACTTGGATTGCTTTCTATAAACATAGAGTTATGAATCGGCTGGAGTATTTTATCTAATCTTTCTGTTTCTTGTTTTTCTTCTTCAGTATCTATTTTTGAAGATTTTTGAAAATCTGCACAAAGCTTTGGGGCTATATTTGCCGTAACACTTATTGAACCCACACCACCTCTTTTATTAAAATCTAATGCGTTGTCATCATTTCCAGTAAGTTGAATAAAATTGTTACCCATTTTATTTTTTTGCTGATTAACTCTATCAAGATCACCTGTAGCATCTTTAACACCAACAATATTTTTTAACTCAAACAACCTGGCCATTGTATCGACAGACATATCAATTACAGATCGTCCTGGAATGTTATAAATTATAATAGGTATACCAACCTTATCATTAATAGCTTTATAATGCTGATATAATCCTTCTTGAGTGGGTTTATTGTAATAAGGTGTAACTACTAAAGCTGCATCAGCACCTGCTTTTTCAGCATGTGTGGTTAATGATATAGCTTCTTTGGTTGAGTTGGATCCTGTCCCGGCGATTACAATACTTTTTCCCTTGCTTTCCTGGACACACAAATCAATAACTTTTTGATGCTCAGCATGACTTAAAGTTGGAGATTCCCCAGTAGTTCCAGCAGGAACTAGACCATTAGTTCCATTTTTAATTTGAAAATGAATAAGCTTGATATAACTATCTTCATCAAGTTTATCATTTTTAAACGGAGTTATTAAAGCAACATTTGATCCTTTGAACATAAATACTTATAACATAGTTTAGAGATTCATTTAGTAAATTTATGGTTAGAAAGATATTTTTTTTTATAAACACATTATTATTAAGTTTAATAATAACAGGAAATTTATTTGCTGCTGAAATCTCCATAATTCCTCTAAAAAAACCTATTTTAGATAAAGATGCTCAAGATGCAAAGATTTCACAAAGTATTCTTAAGCCTAAATCTAAGCCTTCTAAAAAGCTTAAAAAAACTGAAACCAAAATAGTAAAGAAAGATGTAAAAAAAATAAATTTTCTCATACCAAAAAGTAAGCCCTTAGTAGTTAAAAAGACTAAATTAATAGTTAAGACTCAGTCAAAATATTATAATCAAAAAGATTATGGTATTGCAAAAAAATCTATTCAAGCAATGCAAAAAAGTCAGTGGACGACAGCATTATCACAATCTAAAAAAGCTAAAGACAAGTCCATATATAATTTTATTCAGTGGAGACATTTATTAACCACAGGTAATCAAGCAAGTTTTTATGATTATTTAGAGTTTATCCAACGTAATGAAAATTATCCAAGAATTGGTAGAATTCGCTATTTAGCTGAACATAAGCTGTCAACAAATAAAGTTTCACCAAATAAGATTATAGCTTGGTTTAATTCTGAAGAGCCCTTAAGTGGATATGGAAAATTAATATTGGGAGAAAGCTTTATTTTAAAAGGCAATATTACTAAAGGGACTTCTTTGATTAAAGACGGATGGGTAACCGCAGAACTTAATAGAGCTGATATGAAATTTTTTAGAAAAAAATATAAGAAATATTTAAATGTGGAAGATTATATTAAACGTGCAGACTACTTAGCTTGGGAAGGTAAATTTTGGGATTTAAAAAGAATGCTAAGATATTTACCTAAAGACTATGAGTTACTTTATACAGCTAGGCAAATTTTAATGAGTAAATCTTATGGTGTTGATAATGCTATCAAAAATGTTCCAGCCAAACTTAAAAATGATGCTGGACTAAATTATGATCGACTTAAATGGAGAAGAAAAAGAGGTAGAGTAGATGATTCCTTAGAAATTATATTTAAAATTCCAAATAACAAAAATTACTTAGTTAGACCTGATAAATGGTGGAAGGAAAGAGCAATTATGGCAAGAGCTTTAATTTATAAGAAAAAATATGAGACCGCATATAAAGTTGCAAGCAAACATTCTTTAGATAAAGGTCCAGAATTTGCAGATGCTGAGTGGTTGAGTGGTTGGATTGCATTAAGTTTTTTAAATGATCCAATTTTAGCAATAGATCATTTTAATAATTTTTATCAAAATGTAAGTTATCCTATTAGTTTATCACGTGGAGCTTATTGGCTTGCGCGCTCTTATGAGAACATTGGTGATAAAGAACAATCTAAACAATGGTATACTGAAGCAACAAAATACTTATCAACTTATTATGGTCAACTAGCATTTTTAAAAACTAAACCAAATGAAAAATTTGAATTAAGTGAGCAAGCCATTGTTACTGAAGAATATAGAAAATATTTTTATAAAAAAGAATTAGTAAGAATTGTTCATCTTTTAGATGAATTAAACAAAGATAAATATACTAAAAATATATTAAGACATTTAGCAAATGATAACATTAAAAGTGGAAGTGAAATTCTAGCAGCTGAACTTGCAACAAATATATCAAGGTACGATTTTGCAATACAAATTTCAAAAATTGCCTCTTATCAAAAAAGATTTCATAATGATTTTAACTACCCGATTATAAGCACTCCTAAATACGTTAATGGAAGAAAAATACCAGAAACTGCTTTCATTCTTTCTCTTATTAGACAAGAAAGTGAGTTTGATATGAGAGCAAACAGTCACGTAGGAGCGCAAGGTTTAATGCAATTAATGCCTTACACGGCTAAACTAGTTGCTAAACAAGCAAAGCTACCTTATTCAAAATCGAGACTAACTTCTGATCCTGAATATAATATTAATTTAGGGTCTCATTATATAGCTGGTTTAATTTTGCAGTATGATGGTGCCTACCCTTTCGCTGCTGCTGCTTACAACGCTGGTCCCAAGAGAGTTAAATATTGGAAAAAAATAAATAAAAATCCTCAAAAAAAACAAATTGATTTTGTTGATTGGGTTGAATTGATTAAATTCAAAGAAACTAGAAACTATGTTCAGCGTGTTATGGAGAACTATAATGTCTATAGATATATACTGGAAAAAAAGCCTATTAAAATGAATGATTTTTTCAAAGATCAGCCCTTATTTTAATGGCGGAAGAGGAGGGATTCGAACCCTCGGTACAAGTTTCCCCGCACGGTCATTTAGCAAACGACTGGTTTCAGCCTCTCACCCACTCTTCCACTGCGATATTGATATACCCGATTGTATTGAATATTCAATATTTATAAAGTAATTCTTAATTAATATTATGAAAAATAAATATTCAGTATTTTCTTTAGTCAAAAATGCTTTTTCCTATCACGAAAATTGGCAAAAAGCCTGGAAAGATCCCACTATAAAAAAAGAATACGATGCAGTTATTATCGGTGGTGGCGGTCATGGCTTAGCGACAGCATACTATTTAGCTAAAAAACATAATATGAAAAATATTGCAGTTGTTGAAAAAAGTTGGATCGGTGGTGGTAATACTGGAAGAAATACTACAATTATAAGATCTAATTATTTATGGGATGCAAGTGCTGGTCTATATGATCATGCTTTAAAACTATGGGAAGGTTTGTCTCAAGAAATAAATTACAACGTAATGTTTAGTCAAAGAGGTGTAATGAACCTTGCTCACAATTTACAAGATATCAGGGATTTAAAAAGAAGAACACATGCTAATAGATTAAATGGTATCGATGCTGTGTATTTGAGCACTGAAGAAGTTAAAAAATTTTGCCCTATTATCAATACATCTTCTAATATTCGTTATCCAGTATTAGGTGGTACTTTACAAAGAAGAGCTGGTACTGCTAGACATGATGCTGTTGCATGGGGATATGCTCGTGGTGCTGATGAAATGGGTGTTGATATAATTCAAAATTGTGAAGTTAATGGAATTAAAAGAATTGGTGATGAGGTTGAGGGTATAGAAACAACTAAAGGATTTATAAAAACTAAAAAGATTGGTGTGGTTGCAGCTGGACACTCAAGTGTAATTGCTAATATGGCTGGGCTCAGATTGCCCTTAGAAAGTAAACCTCTTCAAGCTCTAGTCTCAGAACCAGTAAAACCAATTATTGACACTGTTGTAATGTCAAATGCAGTTCATGCTTATGTTAGCCAATCTGATAAAGGTGAACTTGTGATAGGTGCTGGTACTGATGATTATATTTCTTATTCACAAAAAGGTAGTCACGATATTGTTGAAGGAACTTTAAATGCAATTTTAGAACTTTACCCAATTTTTAGTAGAATGCGAATGCTCAGACAATGGGGTGGCATTGTAGATATTTGTCCAGATGCAAGTCCTATTATCAGCAAAACATCTGTAAAAGGTTTGTATTTTAATTGTGGTTGGGGAACAGGTGGGTTTAAAGCAACACCTGGATCAGGTGATTTATTTGCCTATACAATTGCAAATGATGAACCTCATAAATTAAATGCTGCTTTTAATTTAAATAGATTTAGTAGTGGTGACCTTGTTGATGAACATGGTGCAGCGGCGGTAGCACATTAATGTTTTTAATCACTTGTCCTTTTTGTGGTGAGCGCGAACAAAGTGAATTTAAAGCAGGTGGTGAAGCTCATATTGAAAGACCTAAACAACCTACAGAATTAAGTGACGATGAATGGGCAGAATATTTATTTATGAGAAAAAATATTAAAGGTGTTCAATTTGAAAGATGGAATCATGCTCACGGTTGCAGAAAATGGTTTAATGTAGCTAGAGACACTTCTAACGATGAAATAAAGTCAGTTTATAAAATGGGTGAAAAACCACCAACAATCTAATCTATGTCAAAAAATTTGAGAGTAAAAACTAGTAAGTTTATTGATGAAACGACAAAAGTTTCATTTAAATTTAATGGCAAAACTTATTACGGTTTTAAGGGTGATACTTTGGCCTCAGCATTACTATCTAATGACGTTCATTTAGTTGGAAGAAGCTTCAAATACCATAGACCAAGAGGAATAATGACGGCTGGTTCAGAAGAACCTAGTGCAATTGTACAAATAAATGACAACACTTCTTTAACCGAACCTAATGTTAGAGCTACTGAAATAGAGATTTATGATGGTTTAGAGGCAACAAGCCAGAATTGTTGGCCTAGTGTAAATTTTGACATTGGTGGAATAAATAATTTTATGTCTCCTATTTTACCTGCTGGTTTTTATTATAAAACATTTATGTGGCCAGCTAATTTTTGGGAAAAGTATGAGTACATTATAAGACATTCAGCAGGACTTGGGAAATCACCTACTAAGCCTGATCCGGATATTTATGAGCATAAATATATTCATTGCGATGTACTAGTTATAGGTGCGGGTATTACTGGAATTATGGCTGCAAAAACAGCTGCTAAAAATAATTTTAAAACTTTATTACTTGATGAAAAAAGTGAAATTGGTGGATCAACAATCTACCAAAATTCAGAACATATTAAGATTAATGATCAAAATTCTTCAACTTGGCTAGAAAATGAAATTAGTGAATTAGAAAAATTAGAAAACCTAGAAATTAAAACAAGAACAAGTGTTGCCGCCTATCATGGATATAATTATTTATTAGCTAGGGAAAATTTGACAGACCATCTTTCAGAGATTGAAAAAAAAAATAAAGTGAGACAAAGACTGTTAAAGATTAGAGCAAAAAAAGTAATTGTTGCTACTGGTTCTTTAGAAAGACCTCTTGTATTTGATAATAATGATAGACCTGGAATCATGCTTTCATCAGCTGTTAAAAAATATGCTGATTATTATGGTGTAGCAACTGGTCACAAAAATATTTTCTTTACAAATAATGATACGGCTTATGAAAGTGCTATTTCATTAAGCAAAAAAGGAATTAATGTTGAAGCTATTATTGATATCAGAGAACAATCAAATTCTGAATTTACTAATGAGGCTGAAAATTTAGGGATTAAAATTTATAGGTCTCATACAGTTGTAGATACTGAGGGTTATAAAAAAATAAATAAAATTACAATTATGGCATTGTCTAAAGATGGACAAGCTTTCACAAGCTCAGAAAAGATTATATTAGATTGTGATTGTTTAGCTATAGCTGGAGGGTGGACACCCGCGGTTCATTTGTTTACTCAATCAGGTGGAAAATTAAAATTTAGAGATGAAGATCAGGTTTTTATACCTAATAAATATCCATCAGATCAAATTAGCATTGGTTCTTGTAATGGTGAGTTTGAGCTTGATGATATGCTTAAGAATACATCAAAAACATTAAAAGAGTTTTTAAACATAAAAGAAACTGAGTATGATGATTTAAGTATCAAGTGTCCTAAAGATAAAGAAATTAGAAATATTTGGTTATTGCCATCTGATAAGACTCCTGGAAAAACAAAACCTTTTGTTGATTATCAGAATGATGCAACAGCAAAAGATATCAAGCTAGCACTTAGAGAAGGTTTTAGATCTATTGAGCACGTTAAGCGTTATACAACAACAGGCATGGGAACAGATCAAGGTAAACTTGGTAATATGCATGCATTGGGAATTATTGCTGAAACAGCTGGAGTTAAGATGGGAGAACTGGGTACAACAACATTTAGACCTCCTTACACACCTTTAACATTTGGAACTATTGTTGGTAGAAACGTTGGAGAATATTTTGATACATTCAGAAGAACACCGATTAACGACTGGCATATCAAAAATAATGCTGAATTTGAAAATGTAGGTCAGTGGAAAAGAGCCTGGTATTATCCAAAAAATGACGAAACCATGCATGAGGCTGTTCAAAGAGAAAGTAAAGCCGCAAGAGATAGCGCAGGTATACTGGATGCTTCAACACTTGGTAAAATTGATATTCAAGGAACTGATGCTTCAGAATTTTTAAATAGAATTTATACAAATGCTTGGTCAAAACTGGCTATAGGTAAGTGTAGATATGGTTTAATGCTTAATGAAGACGGCATGGTTTATGATGATGGTGTCACAACTAGACTTGATGAAAATCACTACATTATGACAACAACAACTGGTGGAGCTGCAAATGTATTAGGAAAACTTGAGGATTATCTTCAAACAGAGTGGCCAGAATTGGATGTCTACTTATCATCAGTCACAGATCACTATGCTACAGCAAGTGTTTGTGGTCCAAGTAGTAAAAAAATTCTAAATAAAATGATACCTGATCTTGATCTTTCAGATGAAAGTTTTCCACACATGTCCTTTAAGAATACAAAAATTGACAATATTAAATGTAGAATTATGCGTATTAGTTTTACAGGTGAACATAGTTATGAAATTAATATTCAAGCAAACTATGGTGAAGCCTTATGGAAGAAATGCATTGCAGCAGGTCAAGAGTTTAATATCACGCCTTATGGCACAGAGACGATGCACTTATTAAGAGCAGAAAAAGGGTTTATTATTGTTGGTCAAGATACAGATGGGACAATGACACCGATAGATTTACAAATGGATTGGATTGTTAGTAAAAAGAAATATGACTTTATTGGTAAAAGATCTCTTTATAGATCTGATACAATAAAGGAAGATAGGAAACAATTAGTAGGTCTTATAACAGATATTCCAACTGATGTTCTAGAAGAAGGAGCTCAGATAATTGCTAACACTAGTTTAAAACCTGTTGAAATGCTAGGTCATGTAACTTCAAGTTACTATAGTCCTAATTTAAATAAATCTATTGCACTAGCTGTAGTTAGAGGTGGTAAAAATATGCTAGGACAAAAATTATTTATTTCAATGAAAGATAAAAATATTAATGTAACTATTGTTGATCCTGTTTTTTTTGATAAAGAAAATGTGAGGTTAAATGCTTAATTATAAAACCTCTATTAAAGGTGATGTGACTTATTCTGATTTAGTCATTAAAGAAATTAAACCTATTATGAAATTAATCATAAGAGGCAAAACAAAAGATTTTATTACAACTATTGGTAAAAATCTTAATATGGTCCTACCAACAGAGTCAAATACATCTACATCAGCAGAAAAACTTACTGCATTTTGGTTAAGTCCTGATGAATGGATGCTGATATCAAATGAAACTGTGAGTGAGGACAATAATACTTATCAAGTTGAAGATGAATTAATCAAAAACATATCTAAAGTAAAATTGGGTGCAGTAACTGATGTGAGTGACCAATTTGTAATGCTGAATATAAAAGGTAGTAAAGTTTTTGATTTATTTGCCACTGGATCTCCTTTTAACTTTAATGAATTTAAAAATAAGAAAGGTTCAGTTGTTCAAACAATACTGTCGCATATTGATGTAATTATCCATCTTATGGAAATAAATGAGGTTAATTTACTTGTTAGGCGTTCTTTTTCCCAGCATTTACACTCTTGGATGAGTGATAGTGCGTCAAGGTTATAGTCTTATATTTATTAAAATTGTTGTTATAAGAGCGATATGAAAAAAATACTCCTTATAGTGCTATTAGCACTTTTACCCTTCTCTCTTAACGCAGAAACTAAGCTTGATCAAATTTTATCTTCTGGTGAGTTAAAAGTTGGAACTACAGGCGACTGGGATCCAATGACTATGAAGGATCCAGCTACTAATAAGTATGTTGGTTTTGATATTGATGTAATGAACGAATTAGCAAAGGATATGGGTGTAAAAATTACTTTTGTAGCCACTGAATGGAAAACTATTGTTTCAGGAATTACTGCAGGGAGATATGATATTTCTACAAGTGTAACTAAAACTCCAAAAAGAGCAGAAGTTGCTGGATTTACAGATACTTACTACAAGTATGGTACTGTTCCACTAATACTTAAAAAGAATTTAAAAAAATATTCAACGTGGAGCTCTTTGAATAATAAAAATGTAACTATTGCTACAACCCTAGGAACATCTCAGGAAGAAAAAGCTAAAGAGTTCTTTCCTATGTCTAAATTGCAATCAGTTGAATCTCCTGCTAGAGATTTTCAGGAAGTATTAGCTGGAAGAGCAGATGGAAATATTACAAGCTCAACAGAAGCCAATAAATTAATTGTCAAATACCCTCAATTAGCAATTGTTCCTGATGGAGAAAAAAATCCTGCCTTTTTAGCGATGATGGTTGGTAAAAATGATCAGGTTTGGAATGATTATGTTAATGCGTGGATTAAAGATAAAAAATCGTCTGGTTTCTTTAATAAACTACTCGCTAAATATAATTTAAAAAGCTTATAAAAAATTAGATATTATTCTCTAATTCATTATAACTTTAAGAGTGAAAAATTTATTTTTTTTACTTTTAATTTTACCTCTTACTTCTTGTAGTGGTCAAGATTTGGGATGGTTTATTCTATCACCCAATAGTGTTGAAGGATTAACTAACCTAAAATTTTTACTAAGTGGTTTAACAACAACTATTTATATTTCAGTAATATCTATAATCATTTCTGCAATGTTAGGGTTCATTGTTGCAATACCCTCTTTAGCTAAAAATAAATTTTTAACATACATAAACATTGGATATGTAGAAATTGTACGAGCAATACCGTTGCTTGTTTTAATTTTATGGATTTATTACGGTCTACCTATAATGACTGGATTAAGCTTCAGTCCATTTGTGTCTGGAATAATTGCACTAGCAATAAGTGAAAGTGCCTTTCAAGCAGAAATTTTTAGAGCAGGCATAAACTCAATTAAAAAGTCACAGTGGGAAGCAGGTTCATCTCTAGGTTTAACTTTTTATAAAAGATTAAGATTGGTGATCCTTCCACAAGCAATTAAAAACATCTTGCCTGCATTAGGCAATCAGTTTGTATATGTATTAAAGATGTCTTCATTAGTATCAATTATAGGTATTGGTGACCTAACAAGAAAAGCTAATGAATTAGTTGTGTCAACTTACAGACCATTAGAAATTTATACATTTTTAATCTTGGAGTATTTAATTTTGATATTGATTGTTTCATTCTTTGTAAGAAAATTAGAAAAAAAACTTGAGCAAGATGGAAATAATTAATGAATAATTTAGATAATATAAATTATGATGTTGATCTAAACGATGGTGTTATTACTTTTAAAAACATTAATACTACACTTGGTTTTGTTAGATACAATAAGACAGCTGAAGTTGAATATATCTTTGTTAATCCCATGTTTAGACGCCAAGGACTTGCTAAAAAACTATTAAGTATTGTTGAGGAAAAAACTAAAATCAAACCTACACCTCAAGACCCAATCAGTCCTTTGGGTGAAAAACTATTCAATATTAGTTAACTTTTTTTTGTATGCTTATATTTTATACAAATCAAAATATCCTTAAATAATATCTTATTTGGAAAAATATCTTTTATTTCATTAATGCCTTTAATGATTTGAGATTTACTTAGATTAACAAGGCATGAGATGTATTTTTGTTTTAACATTTGAGTATATTTATTTTTAGTTATTAAAACTTTAAACTTAAATTTATCAATTTTATTACCTTTTAACATTTTACTAGCTGATTTAAGCATTCTCGAATCTCTCTTTAACCCTCTATTAAGTTTTTGTTTCATTAATTTAAAACAGGGGATTTCATTATTCAAAGTATTCAAAGAGAATATAAGTAAAACACCATTTTTCTTTAAATTATTTTTACAAGCTTTTATTAGTTTTGATCTTTGGTCTTGATTAAAAAAATGAAGTGTTTGTTTAATCATTATTAAATCAAATTTATTTTGATTATTTTTAAAAAATTTAAATACATTCAGGTTTTTAAAATCTATTGATCTATCTACATCTTTATGTTGCACAGAGTCTATTCCAATTGGTCTATTAGTTAACTTCAACTTTCTAGATAAAGAGCCAAAAATTTTTCCCCTGCCACATCCTATATCTAATATTCTTGAGTTTTTATTGAGTTTTTTTTTCTTTAGTAAAAAAAAATTAAAAGAACTTATATAAGCACTAGATGATAACCATGTTTTGTTATCCCAATTTTTTAACACTTTCATAATAATCTTAATTATTTTTTCTAAAGTCCCAAGGATAGTCAAACTCCATAGACCACATGCCTATTTTATTGATTCTTGCATAATCTTCATCAGGTATAAATTTTTTTGAATATCTTCTGTAGGCAAATGCATAACCACTTCTAACAAGGTAACTTGATAGACTTTCATTATTAACAAAACATTCTGCTAGTGTTCTTTTGTATTGATCTTTTCCCTCACTAATACATTCAACATTATTATTTCCAATTTTATCAATAAGAATTTGTTTTGCCGTAACACCACAAAGATCTTTAATACCTTCTTTAAGACAGTTTTGTTTCAATTCAGGTGTATCTATTCCGGTAAATCTAATTTTTTCTCCATTAAGATGAATTGTATCTCCATCAACAATTTTAATTGTTTGAGATTTGACCTGGTTAATAGTTAAAATAGATATTAGTGTTGAGACACTAATAAGAAAAATGGCTTTTCTTTTGTTTAAAAACATTATTTAAAAAGTATCCAATAAAGATGATTACTGCAATACCCATAAACCAATTGGTTGCCATGATGGTGTAAAAAATATCTGCGTAATCTCCACCTCTAATATTAATTACATACCATAATAATAAGAAAGGAAATGCGGTTAATCTTAGAACGCTTAAGTAAAGACTATAAATCGGTTTTTTAAGTGCTTGAAAAACTGCTGTTGTAATAAAAAACACAGGATAAATAGGAGCTATTAATGCAGCAACTTTTAAATATATTGCACCATGATAAATAGCTTCTGCATTATCTGTAAATTGAGATACAAAAAATTCTGCACCAAAGAATAGAATCACGCCAGCTAAGGCCATAAAAGAAGATCCAAAAAATAACGCTTTAGTATAAAGTTCTCTAATACGGTTATAATTTTTAGCACCAAAGTTTTGCCCACCAATAGAAAGTACTGCTGTATTTAAACCAATTACTGGTAGTAAAAAAACTTGTTCAACTCTTAAAGCTGCACCATAACCTGCTGTTGCGAGATCACCAAATTGTCCAATAAAATATAAAATATTAAAAATACCTACACCGATAAACAACATGCTAATCATTATTGGCATTGCTTGTGAGAACAATTCCTTAAGAAGATTAAATTTAGGAATAAAACATTTAATAGATAAATACTTTCTTAATTTACATGAGTTAATTTTGTAAGCTAAATAAATAGTACCAATAGATTGAGCAATAACAGTTGCTATCGCTAGACCACCTATACCGTAGGCTGGAACAATTCCGTATCCCCAGATAAATAATGGATTTAAAAAAATATTTAAAAAGAAACTAAAGATAAGAACATTTCTATAACTTTTAGTATCACCCTGTGCATTCAAAGCTCCATTTAAAGAGATTTGAATCATAACTATAAATGTTCCATAAAATATTATATCCAAGTATTCTCTAGTTAAAGCAATACCAGCAACATCTGATCCCATAACACCCAAGAGAAAATCAGAAGCATTTAATCCAAATAAAGTAACAACAATTGAGGTGACTAATGCAAAAATTATTGATTGAGCAATAAATAGTGATGCTTTATTAATTTTTTTAGCACCTAATAAATTACCAATACAAGAGTTCGTTGCAGCACCAATGCCAACACCAACAGCAATGATGACAAAATAAATTGGAAAAGATTTTGCTATTGCACTTATAGCTTCTGCAGAAATTCTACCTGCAAACCATGTATCAACTAAATTATAGAATGTTTGAAACAAAGAACCAACACTAGCAGGGATAGTTACCTTTTTAAGTAGTGACCAAATTGGATCTCTGGTTAAATTTATGGCTTTTGACAATTGTTTTTCCTATTTAAATTCTTTTTGAAATATATGCTTTGAACTACTCTTTTTAGCAAGGTTTATTTGCTTTTGTCTCATTCGAAATCTCTCTTTTTGAGTTTGAGTTAAATTATCATGACAGTTTACGCATGAAACACCCTCCTCATATTTTTTAGACTTCTTATCTTTGGGTGAGACAGGTTTTCTACATCCACTACACATTGAGTATGTACCAGTTATCAATCCATGTTTAACACTGATTCTGTTGTCAAAAACAAAGCATTCGCCATTCCATAGACTTTCTTTTTTCTTAACATTTTTTAAGTAATTTAAAATTCCACCTTTTAATTGATAAACATTTTTAAAGCCTTTTTTTTCTAAAAACACTGAAGCTTTCTCACATCTTATTCCACCAGTACAAAACATTGCAATTGGTTTTGTTTTTTTTAGTTTATTTAAGTATTTTGGAAATTCTCTAAAATTATCAACATCAGGATTAATTGATGTTTTAAAGGTACCTACATTATACTCAAATGGTTTTCTTGAATCTAAAACTAATGTCTCTTTATCATTAATCAATTTATTCCACTTTTTAGGATCAACATGATTATCTTTTTTATTTTTTGATGATAAAGAAAGACCCATAGGGACTACTTCTTTTTTAATTTTAACTCTTAGTTTGTGAAACGGTTGAAATTTACTTTTAGAAATATTTTCACTATCAAATTTTTTAAAATCTAATATTTTTTTAATCTTTGTGATAGTTGATTTTAGATTGGAAGCTTTTCCTGAGATTGTTGCATTAACTCCTTCATTGGCTATGATTATTGTTCCTCGGATATCTTTTTTAATTAAAAAATCCTGAAGTAAAACCTTATTTTTTTTCAAAGAAGTAAGTTTTTTAAATTTGTAAAAACCAGAAACATCGAACATTATAAAACTCTACAAACAGTCATTCCATCACCTAAAGGTATAATGATTTGTTCCACTCTTTTATCATTCGCAACATATGTATTAAAATCTCTGATATTAACTGTGAATTTATCTAAACTATCTTCATCAGCAACTTCACCATGCCACAAAACATTGTCCACAATAATCAATCCACCTTTATCCAATAACTTCAGTGATCTTTCGTAATATTCTTTATAATTCATTTTATCAGCATCAATAAAAACCATATCAAATTTACTATTCTTTAATTCATCCAAACTGTCTAATGCTGGTTTAACAATTGTTTGAATTTTATTATCCAGATTAGCTTTTTTAAAAAAACTTACTGCTACTTTGTTCGTTCCTTCATCTTTATCAAGCGCTACAAGTTTGCCATCATCCGGTAATGCTAATGCTACAGAAAGTGCACTTAACCCAGTAAAAGTACCAATCTCAAGTACATTTTTAATGTTAGAAGTTTTTATAATTAAATAAAGGAAATGACATTGGGATATCGCTACTTGCATTCTCTTAACGTCCCCAAGTGTACTATTGTAATCGATTATTTCTTGCTGAACGGGATTTAATTTTAAACTAAATTTATTTATATATTTTTCAAGTTTTTCAGTAATTTCAAGGTTCTTACCCATGATTTTTTAAGTCCTTTGTGTCTATCTATTTCAGGAATATTAAAGCTTTTTCTTTAATATCTCATTTATTAATTTAGGGTTAGCTTTACCATTTGAAGCTTTCATTGCTTGTCCTACAAAGAAACCAAACAATTTTTCTTTACCACTCTTATATTCAATAGCCTTTTCTCTATTATCATTGATAATTTTATCTATTAAAGCCTCTAATGCTTTAGGGTCGCTTTCTTGTTTTAAACCTTTTTCTTCAACAATTATTTGAGGATCTATGTCTCCATCAATCATTAACTCAAATATTGTTTTAGCTATTTTTCCTGAAATCGTTCCATTTTTAATTAAATTAATTAATTTTGCTAAATTTTTTGAACTTATAGGACATTCAGATATTTCTAAATTTTTATTATTTAAAACAGCAAATAATTCACCTGTAATCCAGTTAACCGCTAATTTCATATCTCGGTTTTTGCCCATTTTAGCAACAACTTCTTCAAAATATTTCGCTGTATCAATATCTGAAACTAGTATTGTTGCTTCATAGGGAGATACTTTAAATTCATCAATAAATCTTTTCTTTTTATCATCTGGTAATTCTGGAATATCAGTTTTTAACTTTTCAATAAATTCATCAGTTACTTCTAATGGTAATAAATCTGGATCTGGAAAATATCTATAATCATGAGCATCTTCTTTAGATCTCATAGATCTTGTTTCATTTTTTTTGGTATCAAATAATCTTGTTTCTTGATCGACTGTTTTACCTTCTTCAATTAAATCAACTTGTCTATTCGCTTCATAATCAATAGCCATTTGCATAAATTTAATTGAGTTAACATTTTTAATCTCACAACGGGTTCCAAGCTTATCAGAACCTTTAATTCTAACAGAAATATTAACATCGGCTCTTAATGAACCTTCCTGCATATTTCCATCACACGTACCAAGGTATCGCATAATAGATCTTAATTTTTTAACATAAGCACTAACTTCATCTGGAGTTCTCATATCTGGTTTACTAACAATTTCCATTAGGGCTACACCAGATCTATTTAAATCAACTAATGTATTTTGTGGGTCCATATCATGAATACTTTTTCCAGCATCTTGTTCTAAGTGTAATCTTTCTATACCAACTTCCTTTTGACCATGTGCCATATCAAGAATAACGGTGCCCTCTCCTACTATTGGATATTTAAACTGTGAAATTTGATAACCTTGTGGAAGGTCTGCATAAAAATAATTTTTTCTATCAAAAACTGATCTTTTATTAATTTGAGCCCTTAAGCCTATACCCGTTTTAATTGCTTGTTTTACACAGTACTCATTAATAACTGGAAGCATTCCTGGAAATGCTGCATCAACTAAACTTACTTGCGTATTTGGTTCAGCACCAAAAGTTGTTGATGAAGATGAAAACAATTTTGAATTTGATGTAACCTGTGCATGGACTTCAAGACCGATTACCACTTCATAAACATTATCACGTCTTTCAATTAAATATTCTGAATTATCTTTAGTCATCTATTTAATCCACCAATCAGTAATTTTATTTTTAAACTGAATTTTTTCTTCCATGGCATAAGCAATATTTAAAATACTTTGTTCATCAAAAGCTTTACCAATAATTTGTAATCCTAAAGGGTAGCCTTTAACGTCTACACCCGCAGGTATAGAAATTGCTGGTAAACCAGCCAAATTAACTGGAACTGTGAATATGTCATTTAAATACATTGAAACTGGATCGTTAGTCTTTTCACCAATTTTAAATGCTGCACTTGGTGTCGATGGAGTTAAAATTGCATCAACTTTTTTATAAGTTTCATCAAAATCATTTTTAATTAATTTTCTAACCTTTTGCGCCTTTAGATAATAAGCATCATAATAACCTGATGACAGAACATATGTTCCAATCATTATTCTTCTTTGAACTTCACTGCCAAAACCTTCAGATCTTGTTTTTTCGTACATATCAATAAGGTTTTCACCCTTAGATCTAAAACCATACTTAACGCCATCATATCTAGCTAAGTTTGAAGATGCCTCTGCTGGAGCTACTATATAATAAGTAGGTAGAGCATAATTTGTATGAGGTAGAGAGATTTCAACAATTTCAGCGCCACAATCTTTTGCATACTCAATTCCCTTAGTCCATAAATCTTCTATCTCTTTTGGCATTCCATCAACTCTATACTCTTTTGGAATTCCAATTTTCTTACCTTTAATATTGTTTGTTAATTCTTTGCTGTATTCATTTCTTTTAAAATCAATTGATGTTGAATCTTTTTCATCATAGGTGCTAATTATTTCTTGAAGTAATGCACAATCTTTAACATCTTTAGACATCGGTCCTGCTTGATCAAGTGAAGAAGCAAAAGCAACAATTCCATATCTTGAGCAACTTCCATAAGTTGGCTTTAATCCAACGGTACCTGTAAATGAAGCAGGTTGCCTAATAGAGCCACCAGTATCAGTTCCAATTGTAATAGGCGTTAAATTAGCTGCTAGAGCTGATGCAGAGCCTCCTGAAGAGCCTCCTGGAACTAAACCTTTATCTATTGGACTTTGTACATTTCCAAAAAAACTAGTTTCATTAGATGAGCCCATTGCAAATTCATCGCAATTTAACTTACCAAGTAATATTGCACCTTCATTCCAAATGTTTTGAGTAACAGTAGACTCGTATGGTGGAATAAAATTATTTAAAATTTTACTACCCGCTGTAGTTTTCACATCTTTAGTGCAAAACAAATCTTTAACTGCCATTGGAACGCCTGGAAGTTTTAAATCAAAATTAGGTTTTCGATCAAAGCTTTTAGCTTTCAAAAGTGCATTAGAAAAATCTTCTGTTATGTAAGTATTTAGATCTCTAGACTTTTCTCCTCTATTAATAAAAGCTTTAGTAGTTTCTTCAGAAGAAATTTTTTTATCTTTAATATTTTTAACTAACTCAGTTAAAGTGAGTGAAGTGATATCTGACATTATTCAACAACCCTTGGTACTACAAAAAAATCTTCATTTTCTTCTGGTGAGTTTTTTAATATTTGATCTCTTATATTTTTACTTTTAACCTGATCAGGTCTTAATTTTAATGTGGTTTCTGCAACAGAGGTTAAAGGCTCAACATTATCAGTATTGAGTTCATTCAATTTTTCAATAAAATCAAATATAGAGTTAAGATCTCCAGCTAATTTATTAGCTTTTGCATCATCAACTGAGATTCTTGATAATTTAGATATATGCTTTATTGTTTTAAGATTAATTGTCATGTGGTAATTAAATATATCGGCAAACTATCACTTAAGTAAAAAATATACAATATGATCACAATTGAAGATTTTAAAATAAAACACTTAAATAAGGTAAGATTTATTGGTTTAGATTTAGGTTCCAAAAGAATTGGTGTCTCAATTTGTGATGAAAGACAATCCATAGCCACACCCTTTAAAACCATAAACAAAACCAACACAAACGAACTAATTGATGAACTTAAGGTAATAATTAAAGATAATAATATTGGTGGAATAATTGTAGGGAACCCAGTTAATATGGATGGCAGTCTAGGAAGATCCGCTCAATCAGTTAATGACGTTGCATCAAATATATCAAAATCTATAAACCTACCTGTAATATTGTGGGATGAGAGACTTTCAACAGTTGGCGCATTTAATTTATCAAGTTTATTAGACGTTAATGTTTCAAAAAGAGTTAAAACAATTGATCAAAACGCTGCAGCCTTTATTTTACAAGGGGCAATAGACTTTTTAAATAATTAATACTTGCCATAGTGATGGTTAATAGTTATAGAGTTAATTTTAATGGCAATCAAAATAAATAAAGCTATTAAGATTTCTCAAAAACACCTCCTAGGTATTCAGGATCTATCAATTAATGATGTTAATTTCATTTTAGAAGAGGCTAAAAGTTTCATTAAATTAAATCAAAGTAAAAACAAAAGATTAAATGTATTAAGTGGTAAAACTCAAATTAATTTGTTTTTTGAACCCTCCACTAGAACACAAAGTTCATTTGAATTAGCTGGAAAAAGATTAGGTGCAGATGTTATGTCAATGAATATGGGAAATTCAGCTATTAAGAAAGGTGAAACACTAATAGATACTGCAATGACTTTAAATGCAATGCATCCTGATATAATTGTGATTAGACACCAGGATTCAGGTGCATGTAATCTTTTATCTCAAAAAGTAAATTGTGCAGTACTTAATGCTGGTGATGGAAGCCGTGAACACCCTACTCAAGCTTTATTAGATGCTTTAACAATTATAAACCGTAAAAAGAAAATTGAAGGTTTGAGAATAGCAATTTGTGGAGACATAACCCATTCACGAGTTGCAAGATCAAATATTTATCTTCTAAATATGTTGGGTGCAGAAGTTAACATTATTGCACCATCTAACTTAATGCCAAAAGAAATAGAAAAGTTTGGCGTTAATACATTTACAGATATGAAAAAAGGTCTGAAAGATTGTGATATTGTAATGATGCTAAGGTTACAAAATGAAAGAATGACTAGTTCTTTCTTGTCTTCAAATAGAGAATACTATGAATATTATGGACTAACTCCAGATAAACTTGCTCATGCAAAAAATGATGCTTTGATCATGCATCCGGGTCCAATGAATAGAGGGATCGAAATTGATACAAAATTGGCAGATGACATTAACAGAAGTGTGATTAAGGAACAGGTAGAACTAGGTGTTGCAGTAAGAATGGCTTGTTTAAAAATATTTTGTGAATAAATGAAAAAACAATACTTTATAAATGCAAATATAATTGACCCTCATAACTCTATTAATGAGAACGGTGGATTAATTATTGGTGAAGATGGTTTAATTGAAGCTATTGGCAAAAAAGTAAATTCTAATAACATTCCTTCAAGAGAAAAGGTAATAGAATTAAATGGCAAATATATATTCCCAGGTCTTGTTGATATGCGTGTCTTTGCAGGTGAACCTGGTTATGAATATAAAGAAAATTTTAGAACTCTAAGTAATGCAGCACTTGCAGGAGGCGTTACTTCAGTTGTAACTATGCCAAATACAGATCCAATTATAGATAATGTTTCAATAGTAGATTTTTTAAAAAGACGTGGAAGAGACAAATCTAAAGTTAATGTTTTTCCAAGTGCCGCCCTTACCAAAAATACTGAAGGAATTAGTATGACTGAATTTGGTCTACTTCAAAGTAGGGGAATAATTGGATTTACTGATGGAGTTAAAACAATTCAAAACACTCGACTGATGTCACGTATAATGAATTCAGCTAAAGATTTGGGTACACTGATCATGCAACACGCTGAAGATTATGATTTATCTAAAAATGGAATGATTAATTCTGGAATTATTGCAACTAAACTTGGATTATCCGGAATACCTGCTGTTGCCGAAAGAATAATTATTGAAAGAGATTTAACGTTACTTGAAAATATCAAATGCAGATATCATATATCACAAATTTCGGCTGCAAAATCTGTTGAAATTATTGAGGAAAGAAAAAATAAAGTTAAATTTACGACAGGTGTCTCCATAAATAATCTTTCATTAAATGAAAATGATATTGGTGATTTCAGAACTTTTTTAAAATTATCACCACCGTTAAGAACTGAAGAAGATAGAATTGCACTAGTGCAAGGATTAAAAGATGAAACGATAGATGTTATTGTATCCGATCACAAACCGGAAGATGAAGAGCAAAAACGATTAACATTTGCACAAGCTTCTACAGGAGCTTCTGGAATAGAAACGCTTTTATCATTAAGTCTAGAGTTATATCACAATGGCTCTGTTAAATTAGAAACCATAATTAAAGCTTTAACATCAAACCCTGCAAAAATTTTAAAAATTAAAAAAGGTAATCTTTCAGTGGGTAATGAAGCAGATTTTTGCATTGTAGATATTGATAAACCATGGGTTGTTAAAAAAGATAAACTTATTTCTAAATCAAAAAACACTTCCATTGAAGACAAAAAACTCCAAGGTAAAGTCACTAATACATTTGTAAAAGGTGAAGAATTATTTAAGTTATAATAATGGAATATTTAATTGTTGCATTAAGCTCATATTTATTAGGATCAATACCTTTTGGTTTTATACTTACAAAAATATTTTTAAAAAAAGATATTAGAGATATTGGCTCAGGAAATATTGGAGCTACAAATGCTCTTAGAACAGGCAATAAAACGTTAGGCTACGCAACTTTATTACTGGATATAATAAAAGCTGTACTACCTGTTTTATATGCGAAATTTAATTATCCCGATTATATCTTTATTGCATCACTAAGTGCATTCTTAGGTCACGTTTTCCCTATATGGCTTAAATTTAAAGGGGGTAAAGGTGTTGCAACATATGTTGGAATATTGTTTTCAATAAACATAATTTTGGGTTTGGTATTTGTCGTTAGTTGGACTGTTACATTTCTTATTTCAAAATACTCATCACTCTCATCATTGGTTGGTGGTTTAGTGGTTCCAATTTATTTAATAATTTTTGAAAATTATAATTCAATTTTTTTCATAATAATGTTTGTTCTTATATTCTATACACATAGAGAAAACGTCAAACGATTGAAAAACAAAGAAGAAACTAAGACAAAAATTTATTGATTTGACTATCTAAGTCTTTTAAGTAATTTGTTTAGTAATGAATCTTGTAGTCGTAGAAAGTCCAGCTAAAGCAAAAACTATCAATAAATATCTAGGTGATGATTATATTGTATTAGCAAGCTATGGTCATATTAGAGACCTTCCTTCAAAAAATGGCTCTGTTGATCCAGAAAATAATTTTAAAATGGAATGGGAAGTAGATAATTTTTCTAAGAAATATCTTAAAGAAATTACAGATGCGGCTAAAATTTCATCAAAAATCATACTGGCAACTGACCCAGATCGCGAGGGAGAAGCGATTGCTTGGCATGTTAAAGAATATTTAAATGAGAAAAAATTAATTAAAGACAAACATGTAGAAAGAGTTGTTTTTAATGAAATTACAAAAAAAGCAGTTATTCATGGAATTGAAAACCCACGCCAAATAGAGCCACTACTTGTTGATGCCTATATGGCTAGAAGAGCCTTAGACTATTTAGTTGGTTTTAATATATCACCAATTTTATGGACAAAGTTACCTGGCTCTAAATCTGCAGGGCGTGTTCAGTCAGTTGCTTTAAAATTAATTACAGAACGAGAACATGAAATAGAGCTTTTTGATCCTGAAGAATTTTGGACATTAAGTGTTCAATTCAACGATAATGATAAAAATTCTATATTAGCAAGTATTACTCAATTAAACGATAAAAAAATTGAAAAATTTTCTTTTAAAAATAAAGCTGAAATTGATGAAGCAATTGATGAGGTAAAATCTCAGAAGTTCAATATAAATGACATCTCAAGCAAAGTTATTAGCAGAAACCCTTCTGGCCCTTTTACTACCTCTACATTACAGCAAGTTTCTTCTGGTAAATTAGGATTTGGAGCATCACGAACAATGCAGATAGCTCAAAAACTTTATCAAGGTATAGAAATAGGCGGTGAAACTATTGGTCTTATCACGTATATGCGAACAGATGGTACCAATCTATCTACAGACGCTATAGAAACATTTAGAAAATATATAAAAAATGAGTTTGGTGATGAATATGTTCCAGATAATGCAGCAAGTTATTCTGGTAAAAAGTCTAAAAATGCTCAAGAAGCGCATGAAGCAATTAGACCCACAGATATTATGCGTGCACCAGATACAGTTAAAAAATATCTAAGTTCAGATCAGCATAAATTATATGATTTAATATGGAGCAGAGCCCTATCCTCTCAAATGAAACCTGCTCAATTTGATAGAAATACTATAACTATATCCTCAGATGACAATAGAACAATCTGTAAGGCTAGTGGATCTGTTATTAAGTTTGATGGTTTCTTAAAGGTTATGAAAGATACTAAAAAAGATGATGATGAAAATAACCTTCCTGAAATGAACAAAGGTCCAGTTAATTTAGAGGCTTTATTAGATGAACAACATTTTACACAGCCACCACCAAGATACTCAGAAGCAAGTTTAGTTAAAAAATTAGAGGAGCTTGGTATTGGAAGACCTTCAACTTATGCAAGTATAATATCTGTTATATCTACTAGAGGGTATGCGGAAGCAATTAATAAAAGATTTCACCCAACTGATCGTGGTAAACTAATTTCTGCTTTTCTTGAAAAACTTTTCTCTAAATATGTTGACTATAACTTTACTGCAAGTTTAGAAAATCAACTTGATGACATTACTACCGGCAAGGAAGGATGGATAAAAGTTCTTGAGTTATTTTGGAAAGATTTTAATCAAAATGTGTCTGAGGTTAAAGAGAAAAGAACTAGAGAAGTTTTAGATCTATTAAACGATAGTCTAGGTAGTTTAATCTTTGAAAGAGATAAAGATGGAAATATTAATAGACAATGTAAGTTATGTAACAATGGATCATTAAGTTTAAAAAATAGTTTTAGAGGTGGTGCTTTTATAGGTTGTTCAAATTATCCAGATTGTAAATTTACTAGACCTCTATCTAAGACTAAAGCTGCTGCTCAATCACAGCTAGCTGAACCAAAGTTTATAGGAAAACATGAAAATGGAAATGATATGTATCTTAAAAATGGAAGATTTGGACCCTATCTGCAGTATGAAAAAATTGATGAAATGAAAGAAGAAATTGTTATTGAAACAAAAAAGAAAAAGAAAACAAAAAAAAAGAAGGTAGAAAAAGAAGATAACAATTTAAGAAATGTTTCTATACCTAAGGGAATTACATTGGATAGTGTGGACCTTGATAGGGCTAAATTTTTATGTTCATTACCAAAAATTTTAGGTATTAACCCTGAAAATCAAAAAGATATCATTTTAAACTCAGGAAGATTTGGTCCATATCTAAAGTGTGAAAATAAATCTGCTAGAATTGAAAATGTTGAAGAAATTTTTTCAATTGGTTTAAATAGAGCAATAACTTTAATAGCAGAAGCTAAACCTGGCAGAATGTCAGCATCAATTATAAAGGATCTAGGAGAGCACCCTGAAGATAAAAAACCAGTTAGAGTAATGAAGGGTCAATATGGACCTTATATCAAGTATAAATCCCTTAATGCAACTATACCTGAAGAAAAAGACCCTTTAGAACTTAATATGGAAGAAGCATTAATATTGATTGAGAAAAGAAAAGAATACGATAAAAATAAGAAATCAAATAAAAAAAAATGAAAAAATTATATATTTTAATATTGATGCTAACATTTATTTTTAATCCATTAAATGCTGAGGATAAGAAAGACTGTGATGGAAAAAAACTAATAAATAAAATTTGGTGTAAATCAAAGAAAATGAAACTAAAAGATGAAGATGGAAAATCAAATTTTTCTCTTAAACCAGATTTGAATAAATTTAGTGATAGTAAAACTTTAGCAGATCTATTTAAAAAAAAAGATTAATGTCATTCGAAAATAGAATTAAAGAATTGAATTTGCAACTACCAGAAGCTAGAGATCCTGTTGGATCATATGTTGCATCAAAAATTATTGGTAAGATGCTATTTATATCGGGTCAAATCTCGATCACTCAAAATGGTGAATTGATAAAAGGAAAAGTTGGAAGAGATTTAAAAACAGAAGATGGTTATGAGGCTGCTAAAAGATGTGGTTTAAATATAATTTCACAAGTCAAAAAAGCTTGTCATGGTGATCTATCAAAAGTTAAATCTTGTATTAAATTAACTGGATTTGTCAATTCAACTGAAGATTTTATTGAGCAACCTAAAGTAATTAATGGTGCATCTGATTTAATAGTGTCAGTATTTGGTGATAAAGGAATGCATACAAGAGCTGCAGTTAGCACCAATAGTTTGCCTCTTGGAGTTTCAGTCGAAGTTGATGCTATTTTTGAATTAAACTAACAACCAATACCAAAATATTTAATTTTTAATTCTTTCATTTTAGCTGGTGAACAAATATTTCTCATATCAAATATAATAAATTTTTTGTTTTTAACTTTTTTTTTGAAATTTATTGATTTAAATTCATTCCATTCTGTATGAATTATTATTAAATTTGAGTCTTTAATTGCAGAATCAATATTAATTGAGAAATTAACATTTTTTATTTTTTTAAAATCATCTTTTTCACCAGTTGGATCATAATAATTTACTATAGCGCCTTTTTTGATCAATGAGGGTATCATTGACAAACTTGATGAATCTCTCATATCATCAGTATTGGCTTTAAATGTAACTCCTAAAAAACATATTTTTTTATTCTTAATTTTACCATTTAAAATATTAAAAACTCTTTCCAATAATAATGAAGATCTATTTTCATTAGATTTAATTACACTTTTAATAACTGATAAATTTGTTTTATACTTATCAGCAGTAGTGGTGATTGCTTTAGTATCTTTTGGAAAGCATGATCCACCATAAGCAGGTCCAGCTCTAAGAAAGCGTCCACCAATTCTTTTGTCTAATCCCATTCCAATTGAAATATCCTCAATATTTACATTTATTTTTTCACATAAATTTGCAAGTTCATTAATAAAAGTTATTTTTGTTGCTAAAAAAGCGTTAGATGCATACTTAATTAATTCTGCAGCTCTTCTTGACGTATTAACATATTTAGCACCTTTTGATATTAAAGGTGAATAAAGATTTTTTAAAATTTTATTTGATTTCTTATTATTTGTTCCAATAACAACTCTGTCAGGATAAGTAAAATCTCTTATAGCCTCACCTTCTCTTAAAAACTCAGGATTTGAAACAACTGAAAAAAGTTTCTTAGATACTTTATGTGAAATAATTTTTTCTATTTCATCTCCTGTAGTTACAGGGACTGTAGATTTGGTGATAATAATCTTAAATTTGGAAATAGCACTTCTTATTTCTTTAGCAGCATTATAGATTTGACTTAAATCAGCGCCATTACCATTTTTTTTTGTTGGTGTTCCAACACAGATGAATACGATATCAGATTTTGCAATTGAATCTTTTAAATTTGTTGAAAATTTTAATCTTTTATTCCTATAATTTTTTATAACTAATTCATCCAAACCTGGTTCATAAATTGGAATAATACCTTTTTTTAAATCATCAATTTTTTTAATGTCACGATCTACACAAATAACATCATTACCAATGTCAGAAAAGCAAACACCACTAACTAAACCAACATATCCAGTTCCTATCATGCATAATTTCATATCTTTGCAATCTCCATAGTTGAATTGATATAACCCTTCATTGTTCCACAATCTAAATATTTACCAAAAAATTTATGGCCAATGAATTTTTCATTATCATTAATTAGTAATTCTATTGCATCAGTAATATGAATTTCTCCACCTTTTCCAGGTTTAAGATTTTTTAATTTATTAAAAATAGTCTTGGGCAATATATATCTACCAATAACAGCTTTATTAGAGGGTGCATGTTTTGGATTTGGTTTTTCTACTACACTTTTTATAATAAAGTTAGCATTATCAATTTTCTTTTTAACATTATAAATACCCCATCTTGCAACTTCTTTTTTATGAACACTCATACTAGCCATGACAGACGAGTTAAACTTTTTATGAATAGCAATCATAGATTTAGAACAATTTTTTTTGATTATTAAATCATCTGGCAATAGCATTAGAAAATACTTATCTTTTATAAACCTCATAGTCTTAAGTACAGCATCTCCTGTTCCAAGTGGTTTATCTTGAAAAACAAACTTAATCATTTTTTTATATTTTAAAATTTTTTTATATTCATTAACGATACGAGGGTCTTTCTTTTTCTTAATAATATCTTTATAAAATTTATCATTATAAAAATAATTTTTTATCATGATTTTTTTTTTTGAGATAACAAATATCACTTCTTTAATTCCAGCTTCTATACATTCGTCAAGAATATATTCTATTCCTGGTTTACCATTTATTGGTAAAAGTTCTTTAGCAAATACACTTGTCAATGGGAGTAGTCTGGTCCCAAGTCCAGCTAAAGGAATTATAGCTTGTTTAATCATTCAAATGTTTTACTTATTAATATTATTATTACAAATGAAATTAATAAAAGAAATAATTGATTTAAATAAGGCAATTAATAAAGAAACGAGATTAGGGTTTGTTCCTACGATGGGTAGCCTTCATAAGGGCCATGAAGCTCTAATAAAGATATCTAAAAAGAAGTGTAAAAAAACACTAGTTTCTATTTTTGTTAACCCCAAGCAATTCAATAATAAAGAAGATTATAAAAATTACCCCAGAAATTTAAATAATGATCTTAAAATACTTAAACGATTAAAAGTAGATTATGTGTTTATTCCAACAATTGACCAAATTTATAAAAATAAAAAATTAACTAAAATTTCAATAAAAAAATCAGATAAAGTTTTATGTGCAAATTTTCGAAAGGGTCATTTTGAAGGTGTTCTCAATGTTTTAAACCGTTTTGTAATATTAATAGCTCCAAAAATAATTTTTTTAGGAGAAAAAGATTATCAACAATTTTTTCTAGTAAAAAAATTTATAGAAAAAAGACACAAAACTAAAGTTTACCTTTGTAAAACTATCAGAAGTTCAAATAGAATTGCTTTATCATCCAGAAATAGACTATTAAATAAAACTAATATTCAAGCTTTGAGCTTAATTACTAATAAGTTGCTCGATTTAAAAAAAAAGATTTACAAAAATAGAAGTGAATCTGAGGCACTGACTAACTCCGCTAAAATAGAGCTAACTAAACTATTTAACATTAAAATTGAATACCTTGAGAATAGAAACACAATTGACCTAGGCTCTAACATTAGCAATGGTCCATTTAAACTTTTTGTAGCATTTTATTTGGGTAAAGTCAGATTGATAGACAACTTCTAAAGAAAATAAGCACTAACGCCTAAAAAAGAAACAAACCCTATAACATCAGTGATTGTCGTTACAAATACACTTGATGCGATCGCTGGATCAATATCCATTTTTTTTAAAGTAATAGGAACTAAAATTCCAAATAATCCTGCAACGATCATTGTAACAATCATCGACATGGATATAATTATTGATAGTAGAGAATCTTGAAACCAGATCTGCACCACAAGTGCACTGATTATTGCAAAAATTATACCATTTAAAATTCCTATATTAAATTCTTTTAGAATGTTTTGAGAAAAGTTATTTTTAGTTAAATCATTTGTTGCTAACGTTCTAACTGTAACTGCTAAAGTTTGCATGCCTGCATTGCCGCCCATAGAAGCAACAATTGGCATTAAAAATGCTAAGACAACCATCTGTTCAATAGTTGCACCAAATAAACTAATTACCCATGTCGCAATAAATGCGGTAAAAAGATTTAATAAAAGCCAATTAAATCTTCGTTTTGTTTTTTTAAAAACACCATCTGTAATTTCTTCATCTCCTACCCCTGCCAATCTTAGAGCATCTTCTTCTGCTTCTTCTTTTAAAACAGTTAAAACATCATCATACATAATCATACCAACTAATTTATTAGTTTTATCTACAACGGCAGCAGAATTTAAATTATAATTCTCAAAAAGATTACTAACTTCTTCTTTATCCATATCAACTGGAATAAGTAATTGTGATTCAGACATAATTGAAAGCATTTTTGTATCTCGTGATGCTGTTAGAATTTTAGATGAAGGAACTGTTCCAATAGGTTTAAAATCTTCATCAACGATAAAAATTTCAAGGAATTCTTCGGGTAGATCTTTATTTTCACGTAAATAATCAATTGTTTGTCCTACTGACCAATTGCTTGGAGTGACAGTGAATTCACGTTGCATTATTCTTGCAGCTGTATCTTCTGGGTAACTTAAACTTTCTAATAATGCAAAGCGATCTTTTGGTGGTAAGGAGCTTAAAATTAGATTTTTATCCTTTTCATCAACATTTTCTAAAATTGCAATTGCATCATCTGACTCAAGGTTTTTTAAAAGTTTAATAATTGAATCCTGTGAAAGGTAGGTAATAATTTCTGATTGAACAGATTCATTGAGTTCAATAAAAACTTCAGGATCTATATTAAAATTGTTAAGTTTTATTAAACTTTCTCTATCTTTTAGACTAAGATGTTCAATAATGTCAGCTGCATCAGCTGGGTGCACATCATTAAATGAATTTGTAATAAATTGAGCATCATTATTCTCAATTTTATTAGTAACAACTTTTAAATATTCTTTATTAAACTCAAAATTAACTTTTTTATCTTTTATTTTTTTTGTTAAAGACATAAATTTACCTATAAATCAATTTTGCACTCTTAATGCATAATAGGAATAATACAATTTATAAATGAACATAGAAATTAAAAAGTCAATAAAACCAGTAAAATATGAAGTAGCAATTAAGCAACTTGAAGACAGATTGCTTGCAATAAATAATAATAAAAAAAGTGATTTAATTTGGATTCTGGAACATAAAGAAATTTATACAGCTGGTACAAGTTATAAAGAGGAGGAAATCTTAAATCACAATATCAACTTAGTTAAAACAAACCGAGGTGGTAAAATTACTTATCATGGACCAGGACAATTAATTTGTTATTTTGTTATTAATTTAAAAAATAGAAAAAAAGATATAAGAAAATTTATAACCATAATAGAAAAAACAATTATTGAAAGTTTGTCTGAATATAATATTAAATCGTATGGTGATCCAAAAAATATTGGTATTTGGGTAAATGACAAAAATGATATTAAGAAGGTAGCAGCCATCGGAATAAGAGTAAGTAAGTGGATTGCTTATCATGGTTTTGCAATAAATATTAATAATGATCTCTCAAAATATCAAAATATAATTCCATGTGGTATTTCAGATAAAGGTGTGACAAACCTTAAAAGTATTAATGATCAAAACTACAATTTATTAAATGATTTAATTATTAATAATTTTATTAAGAACTTGGAAACCTAAGCCTTTTGGTTTTCAATAATTTTTTGAAATATTCTGGTAATAGTGCAGTGTATGTATATTTTTTACCCTTAATCATAAATTTAATTTGATAAGAGTGGAGCATTAAATTTTTATTTATAGCTTTATCTGAATTGCTAAATTTGTATTTTTGATCACCATAAATTGGAGATCCAACAGCATACAGTTGTTTTCTAAGTTGATGTTTTCTTCCGGTTATAGGCTTCATTTCGACTAAGCTGCATATAGAATTTTTATCTAAAACTTTATATGTTGTTCTGGCTTTTTCTATTATTTCTTTATCATTATCATACCTAGTAAGATCATCATTCCATTCACCCTCGTCTTTTTGCAATTCACCATGACATATAGCTAAATATGTTTTGTGAACTTTTCTTAATCTAAATAGTGATGTTAATAGCTGCGCAGCCTCTCTGTGTTTGGCCATAATAAAAACACCAGATGTATCTTTATCAAGTCTATGGACAGAAAAAGGTTTTGTATTTTGAAAAATATCACTCCTAGCAAAAATATCTACCAGATTTTTTTTTGATTTAGTTCCACCTTGAACTGAAATACCTGAGCTTTTATTCAGTACAATAAAGTCATCATTATTATCAATTATTAAGTCCTCATTTTCCTTGATAATTTCCTCAGATGGTACAAATTTTATTTTTTTTTGAAGTATGGTTTCAGTATATTCAAAATTAAATAGTTCAATAGTATCGCTAGTTTTAACTTTTTTTGAACTTTTGATTTTTTTATTATTAAGTTTTATTTTTCCACTTCGTAAACTTTTTTCAATTAAGCCTTGTGGAATATTTCCTAAATTGTTTCTTATCCATCGGTCAATACGCATATCGTTAAACGTTGATTCAACGTTATATGACTTTTTCATGATGATATATTTTTATACGGAAAGTTAAGCAGTAGCTAATTTTTTCTCTTCTTTTTCATTTTTGGTAAGATCTTTTTTCTTCCTATCAACTCTTTTTGCCTCAACATCTCTATCTACAAATTCAATTACAGCCATTGGCGCATTGTCCCCATATCTAAAGCCCGCTTTGATAATTCTTGTATATCCACCATTTCTTTTTTCGTACCTTTTAGATAAAGTTTTTGTAACTTTACGTGTAGATGTAATATCCTGTAATTTAGTCATCAACATCTTAGTTGTAAGTAAAGTTTCTTTTTTTCCTAGTGTGATAATCTTATCTGCCTGAGGTTTTAGGAATTTAGCTTTTGGAAGTGTGGTAGTTATCTGTTCATATTTAATCAAAGAATTTAACATGTTCTTTAACAGTGCTTTTCTATGTTCAGAAGTTCTATTTAACTTCTTATTAGCCATTCCATGTCTCATTAGATTTGTTCCTCTAACTTTTTAGACATTTCTGCTATGTTGTCTGGTGGCCAGTTTGGAATCTCCATGCCAAGATATAAAGACATACTAGTTAAAACTTCCTTTATTTCATTCAGTGATTTTCTTCCAAAGTTAGGTGTTCTAAGCATTTCACCTTCAGATTTTTGAACAAGATCACCAATATAAGTAATATTATCATTTTTTAAACAATTCATTGAACGAACAGATAGTTCTAATTCATCCACTTTTCTTAAGAGATTTTTGTTAAACTCAGGTTCAGTTGAAACTTCCTTAATTGGAGCCTCTACCGGTTCATCAAAATTAACAAACATGTTAAGTTGATCTTGAAAAATTCTAGCAGAATATGCAACTGCATCTTCTGCAGAAATTGAACCATTTGTTTCAACTTCCATTGTTAATTTATCATAATCTAAGGCTTTTCCTTCTCTTGCCGTACTTATTGAGTAAGAAACTTTTTTAACAGGACTATATAAAGAATCTATTGCTATTAAACCTAATGGCGGTTCTTCAGGCTTATTCATTACAGCTGGTACGTAACCTTTGCCCGTTCCTACATTCATTTCCATATGAAAATGAGTATTTTCATCCAAATTACAAATGACTAAATCAGGATTTAAAATTTCAATATCGTTAACAGCCTCTATATCAGAAGCTTTAATTTCACCAGGACCTTTTGCATCAAGAACAAGTTTTTTTGATCCATCATGAGAACTTTTTAGAGCTAATGATTTAACATTTAAAACAATATCAGTAACATCTTCTCTAACACCTTTAATAGATGTGAATTCATGTAATACACCATCAATTTGTATTGAAGTTACGGCAGCTCCTCTTATAGAAGACAATAATATTCTTCTTAAAGAATTACCTAGTGTTAAGCCGTATCCTTTCTCTAAAGGTTCAGCTATAATTTTTGCATGTGATTTGTCATCACTGATCTTAACATCTAATTGAGCTGGTTTAATTAATGCTTTCCAATTTTTAGCATTTACATTCAAACTTTCCATTTATTAAACTCTCCTTTTCTTTGGTGGTCTTACGCCGTTATGTGGCATTGGTGTTGTATCTTTTATAGAAAGAATCTTAAATCCTTTCGCTTGTAATGCTCTTAATGCTGTTTCTCTTCCAGAGCCAGGTCCTTTAACTTGCACAGTTAAAGTCTTCATCCCATACTCTAAGGCTTTAGATGCAGCAGAATCTGCTGCCACTTGTGCTGCATATGGAGTTGATTTTCTTGAACCTTTAAAACCCTTTTGTCCAGATGAAGCCCATGAAATAACATTTCCATTAGTATCTGCTATAGAAATTATTGTATTATTAAAAGTTGATTGGACGTAAGCAATACCATTAAGGATATGTTTTTTAATTTTTTTCTTTTTGGAATAAGAACTTTTTTTAGATTTTTTATCAGCTTTTTTTTCTACTTTTTTCTCTATTACAGAATCTGAGTTTTCTACTTTATCTACTTTAGCCATAAATTAATTATTTTTTAAGTGGTGTTAATTTTTTTCCTGCAATTGCAATAGCTTTACCTTTTCTAGTTCTAGCATTACATCTTGTTCTTTGTCCTCTAACTGGAAGTTTTTTTCTATGTCTAGACCCCCTATAACATGCAAGATCAATTAATCTTTTAATAGTTAATGAGTAGTCTCTTCTAAGATCACCTTCTACTTTAAAATTAGCATCGATATATTCTCTAATTTTTAAAATATCTTCATCTGTTAATTCGTTAATTCTTTTTTTAGTAGGAATTTCCAAAGATTTACAAATTTGATTTGAAAACTTATCACCAATTCCATAGATATAAGTTAATCCTATGTGGACAAGTTTATTTTGGGGAATGTTTACACCTGCTATACGAGCCATATTTTTGAGATTAATTTTAGCCTTTTATATAAGAAGATGTTCTAAAGTCAACGCCTTAAACATTAAGAACACCATTGATTTTATTGGTAATTTGATCAATTTCACCGGCACCATCAATTTCAGTAAAATTTTCATTTTTTGAGTAATAATCAAGGACAGGTTTAGTTGTTTTCATGTATGTCTCATATCTGGCTACTACAACATCAAAATTGTCATCTTTTCTCTTCTTAAGAAACTCTTTGCCACAGGGATGCAATTCTATTTGCTCTTTGTTAAAAAATTCATTTAAAGACATGTTACATTTATCACATGTCATTCTGCCCATTATTCGTTTTTCAATGATATCTTTTGAAACATTCAAAAAAATTATATGACCAATTGTTTGATCGAATTCACTTAAAATTATCTCTAAATTTTTGGCTTGATCAACATTTCTAGGGTAGCCATCAAAAATAATCCTATCTCTAAATTTAAGATTTGTAATAGATTGTCTTAACAGTGTGTTAACTATTTTATCTGAGGCAAATTTACCATTTGATATCAATTGTTCTATTTCACTCCCAAGTGTAGTTTTTAACTTAATCTCTTCTCTTAAAAGATCACCAGTTGATAATTGAAAGTAGTTGTGTTTTTTTACAATGAATTGAGCTTGTGTACCCTTTCCTGCTCCAGGAGGACCGAATAAAATTATATTCACAAAATTATTTACCGAATTTGGTTTTTTTTATCAATTGTTCATATTGAGAACTCATCAATCTAGTTTGTATTTGAGTTACAGTATCAATTGCAACAACAACAACAATCAAAATTGAAGTTCCACCAAGATAAAAAGGTATTGGATAATTTGCAATTAAAAACTCTGGCATCAAACATACCATTGTTAAATAAAGAGCGCCTATTGTAGTAAGTTTAGTTACAATCTTATCAATATATAAAGCAGTGTTCTCCCCAGGTCTAATGCCAGGTACAAAACCACCATATTTTCTTAAATTATCAGCAGTCTCTGTCGGATTGAATGTAATTGAAGTATAGAAGAAAGTAAAAAATATTATTCCAGAAGCATATAATAACATGTAAAGGGGTTGACCTTGAGTAAAGTATGAACTTATGTTTAAAAATGCATCATTATTTGAAAAACTAAAATTAGAAAAGGTTACTGGCAATAGCAATAAAGCTGACGCAAAGATAGCTGGTATAACTCCTGCTTGATTAATTTTTAAAGGTAAATGAGAAGACTCACCTCCATACATTTTGTTACCCATTTGTCTTTTAGGATAATTTATTAGAATTTTTCTTAATGCTCTTTCCATAAAAACAATAAACATAATTGTTACAACTAATAATACAAAAATTCCAATAATCATAATTGTAGATACCGCACCAGTTCTGCCTAATTCAAATGTAGTTACTAAAGCTCTTGGTATCTCAGCAACAATCCCTGCAAAAATGATTAATGAAATACCATTACCAATACCTCTCTGCGTTATTTGTTCACCAAGCCACATTAAAAACATCGTTCCAGCAACAATAGTTGAGACTGCAGTTATTGTAAAAAATAAACCTGGAGTTATAACTAAGTTTTCAGATGATTGTAAACCTACTGATAAACCATAACCTTGAATTGTAGCTAACAATACTGTTCCATATCTTGTAATTTGAGTAATTTTAGCTCGACCAGTTTCTCCCTGGGCTTTTAGATTTTTAAAATAATCAGACACACCAGTTAATAATTGAACAATAATAGAAGAAGAGATATATGGCATTATTCCTAGTGCAAAAATTGCCATTCTGCTTACTGCCCCACCAGAAAAAACATTAAACATTCCAAGCAATCCCTTTTGATTACCACTCATCATTGTCTGTAGTTGCTCCGGATCAATTCCTGGAATCGGAACAAAAGTGCCAAATCTATAAACTGCTAAAATAAATATTGTGAAAATTATTCTGTTTCTAAGATCATTAGTTTGAGAAGATGCGCTCATAATACCTTAACTATTTTTTTAACTGTATTGTGCCACCAGCCTTCTCTAATTTAACAATGGCAGATTTTGATATTAAATCAGCTTCAATGCTTACTTTATTTTTTATATCACCTGTACCAAGTATTTTTAATTTTTGAGAATTTTTATTTATTAACTTCAACTTTATAAGCAAAGCAATATTTATTACATCACTAGAATTAATAGTTTTTTCGTCAATATAAGACTGAATTTTATCTAGGTTCATTATTGCTATAATAGCTTGGTATCTCTTAATGGCATTAAAACCTCTTTTGGGTAATCTTCTATATAAAGGCATCTGACCTCCTTCAAAAGCCTTAATGGCTACACCTGATCTTGATTTTTGACCTTTAACTCCTCTTCCTGAAGTTTTACCTTTGCCCGATCCAATACCTCGACCAACTCTCATCTTCTTTTTGTATAAAACTTTTCCAGTAGTATTTAATGTGCTCATTATCCTCTTTTTTCAATTACGTCAGAAATCTTTTTATTTCTAATTGTTGCTATATGTTTGGGTGAATTTTGTTTTGAAAGAGCTTTCATTGTAGCTCTTATCATATTATGAGGGTTGGAAGTTCCCATTGATTTTGCAACTATATCTTTAATTCCTAAAACCTCACATACTGCTCTAACTGGACCACCAGCAATTATACCCGTTCCTTTAGGCGCAGACCTTAAAACAATTTTACCCGCACCATCTTTTCCATAAACATCGTGATGAATTGTTCTTCCTTCTCTCAGTGGAATATGAATTAACAATCTTCTAGCAGTTTCGTTGGCCTTTTTAATTGCGTCAGGGACTTGTTTTGCCTTAGCATGTGCTATACCAATCTTACCGGCTTGGTTTCCTACAACAACAAGTGCAGAGAAACCAAATCTACGTCCACCTTTTACAACTTTAGTAATTCTATTAATGTGAACTAATTTCTCTAAAATACCATCGTCATTTTTTTTCTTAAAATCCATAATTAAAATTCCATTCCATTTTTACGTAATGTTTCAGCGAACGCCTTAACTCTACCATGATATTTATAAACCCCTCTATCAAAATAGATTTTTGTTATCTTTTTTTCTACAGCTTTTTTTGCTAGTTTTTCAGCGACAATTTTTGAAATTTCTGTTTTGTTAATTTTTTCCATGGCTTTTATTTCTTTTTCAATAGAAGAAGAAGAAAGTAGGGTAATATTTTTAACATCATCAATTATTTGTGCTGATATATTTTTTGAAGATCTCGAAATACTTAATCTAAATCTTTCAGGAGAAGAAACATTTTTTACTTTATTAGTCACCCGAAATTTTTTTCTCTGAATAGCATTTAATTTCATTATTTTTTCTTTCCTTCTTTTCTTAATATATGCTGACCTTTTTCTCTAACACCTTTACCTTTATAGGGCTCAGGTTTTCTAAAAGATTTAATTTTTGAACAAACCATACCAACTTGTTGTTTGTCAGAACCACTAACTTTAATAGTCGTTTGTTTTTCAACAAGAATTTTGATACCATCTGGTATATCAAAGTTTATATCATGACTATAACCAAGTTGTAGATTTAATATTTTATCTTTTAATGCAGCCCTGTATCCAACACCGACTAGCTCAAGTATCTTTTCATAACCAGTACTAGAACCAATTACAGCATTGTTAATTAAGCTTCTATTCATTCCCCATAGTCTTTTAGAATTTTGATCAACTTTTTTTGGTTTAATTGAAATTTCTTTTCCCTCTGTAATATCAAGATTAAACATTTCTAAATCAACATTAAGAGATTTTTTTCCTAATGGTCCCTCAATATTAAGAACATTGCCAGACATTACTGCTTTAACTTTTTCAGGAATTGAAATACTTATTTTACCAATTTTAGACATTAAAATACCTTACAGATTATTTCTCCACCAACTTTTTGCTTCCTAGCATCTACGTCAGTCATTACACCTTTTGGAGTAGAAATGATTGCCACACCAAGTCCACCATTAATTTTTGGCAAACTATCAGCACTTGAAAAAATTCTTCTTCCTGGCTTTGAAACTCTTTCAAAAGTACTAATAACTGGGTTGCCTGAATAATATTTTAAATCTATCGATAAAACAGGTTTTTTGTCTGCTGTATCAATTTTGTATTCTTTAATAAAACCTTCATTTTTAAGAATATCAGCAATTTTAACTTTAAAGTTAGAAGATGGTAGTGCTACTTTTTTGTGATTTCTAACTAAAGCATTTTTTATTCTTGCTATCATATCTCCAATTGGGTCACTTAAACTCATATATTCCTTTCTACCAGCTCGACTTCGTCATGCCTGGAATTAATCCATGCAATCCTAAGTCCCTTAAAGCTATTCTTGATATTTTTAATTTTCTGTAAACACCATGTGGTCTTCCAGTAATTTGACACCTGTTCATAACTCTATTTTTTGCAGAGTTCCTAGGTAAATTAGATAATTTTTGTTGTGCTTTGAACCTTTCTTCTAGAGAGATTTTCTTGTCCATAATAATTTTTTTTAAAGCTAGTCTTTTTTTAAAAAGTCTATCTGAAAGTTTAATTCTTTTATCATTTTTTTGAACTGCGCTTACTTTTGCCATCTTAATTGTCTCCTTTTTTAATAAATGGAAAGTTTAACTTCTCCAAAAGTGCAAGACTATGATCTTTATTCATAGCAGCTATTACAACTACCACATCAAGTCCTCTAATTTTGTCTATTCTATCAAAATTAACTTCTGGAAAAATTATATGTTCCTTAATTCCAAAAGTATAATTGCCAAATTTATCAAAACCTTTTGGGGATAAGCCTCTGAAATCTTTTATTCTAGGCAAAGCAATATTGACTAATCTATCAATAAATTCATACATTTTATTGCCTCTTAAAGTAACTTTTAAACCAGCGTTTGAACCTTTTCTTGTTTTAAAGTTTGCTACTGATTTCTTAAATTTTGTAACAGTTGGTTTTTGTCCTGTTATTTTTCCCAAATCTTCCTCTGTAGATTTCATAATTTTAGCATCAGCACCATCTAGCCCTAAACCCATATTAATAACAACTTTAAGAACTTTTGGTCCTTGATAGGTATTTTTAAAGCCCAACTTCTCTTTAAGGGCAGGCTGTATTTCTTTATAATAAAGTTCTTTTAATCTTGGTGTCATTATTTTTTAGCCTCGGTTTTTTTTATTTTTTCTTTTATATCAACAAGAGCAAGGTTTGAAATATGAATAAAGCTTTCTTTGGAAATTATTCCACCTTTTTTTTCTTTTGTAGTTTTTACATGTTTCTTCACAATGTTAATTCCTTGAACCTTTGCTCTGTTATTAGATCTGTCTATTTCAATGACTTCACCTTCCTTTTTTTTATCTCTTCCAGTTAATACTTTTACTTTAACTCCTTTTTTAATCATTTTATAATACCTCAGGAGCCAATGAAATTATTTTCATTTGACCTTTATTTCTTAATTCTCTTGTTACAGGACCAAAAATTCTTGTTCCTACTGGTTCACCTTTGTCATCAACTAAAACTGCAGCATTATTATCAAATTTAACTTTTGAGCCATCTTCTCTATGAATCCCATATTTAACACGAACTACGACTGCTTTATGTACAGAGCCTTTTTTCACTTTTCCTTTTGGTATCGCCTCTTTTACAGCAACAACAATAGTATCGCCAATACTAGCATATCTACGTTTAGAACCGCCTAGAACCTTAATGCACTCAATTCTTTTTGCGCCAGTGTTGTCTGCAACCAACATCTCAGTTTGTACTTGTATCATTTAGAACCATCCATTACTTGAAATTTTTTATTTTTAGAAAAAGGTCTGCATTCAATAATTGAAACTTTATCACCTGTTTTAAATTTATTGTTTTCATCATGAGCGTTATATTTCTTTTTTACCTTAACAACTTTTTTTAATACTGGGTGCGAGTATTTTCTCTCTACAGCTACAGTAATGGTTTTATTTGGTTTATCACTTGTAACTATCCCTGTTAATATTTTTTTAGGCATCTAATTTTCCTTTAAGTGTAGTTTTTAATCTTGCTATTGTTTTTTTCGTTTGTCCAATTTTGGATGGGTCTTTAATTTCAGAATTAATTCTTTGAAATCTAAAATTAAATAAATCTTTTTTTAATTTATCTATATTTTTTAAAACTTCGTCTTTAGATAATTTTTTTATTTCTTGCTTTTTCATATTAAACGAATCTCTTTATAAATTTAGTTTTAATTGGTAGTTTTGCAGATGCTTTATATAAAGCTTCTTTTGCAATCGTCTCTGAAACACCATCAATTTCAAATAAAATTCTTCCAGGCTTAACTCTACATGCCCAATACTCAGGAGCGCCTTTACCTTTACCCATACGTACCTCAACAGGTTTCTTAGAAACGGGGATATTAGGAAAAATTCTTGTCCATACACGACCTTGTCTCTTCATATGTCTAGTTAAAGCAACTCTTGCTGCTTCAATTTGTTTTCCAATGATCCTCTCAGGAGCCATAGCCTTTAAAGCGAATGAACCATAGTTAATCTTTGCAGCACGAGTAGCAGTTCCATGAATTCTACCTTTATGTGCTTTTCTATATTTTGTTCTTACTGGCTGTAACATAATTACTCTTTAACCTCTTTAGGTTTTACCTTGTTTGTTTCTTGGCTAAATTCTTTTGCAAATACTTCACCCTTATAAATCCAAACTTTAATTCCTATAATTCCAAATGTTGTTAAGGCTTCAGCTTCATCATAATCAATATCTGCTCTTAATGTGTGAGAAGGAATGCTGCCCTCTCTCAACCATTCTGTTCTAGCTATTTCATTTCCACCAAGTCTACCACTTATTGAAACTTTAATACCCTTGGCACCTAATCTCATGCAAGATTGCATAGCCCTCTTCATAGCTCTTCTGTAGGATATTCTTTTAACTAACTGTTGTGCAATATTTTCAGCTACTAAATAGGCATTAGTTTCTGGTTTCTTAATTTCTTTTATATTTAAAGATACTTCATTGTTAGTGAATTTAGACAAATTATTTTTAATCTTATCAATATCACTACCTTTTTTACCAATGACAAATCCAGGTCGAGAAGTATAGATTGTAACAAAGCATTTGTTTGAAGTTCTTTCAATCATTACTTTAGATACACCAGAATTAACAACATTTTTCTTGATATAAGCTCGAATTTTAAAATCCTCAATTAGATAATTTCCAAAATCTTTCTTTTTAGCATACCAAACAGAGTCCCAACCTCTATTTACGCCAAGTCTAAAACCTATTGGATTAACTTTTTGTCCCATGACTCTCCATTTGTTTTGCTTCTGATAATATAATTGTAATTGTTGAATAGGGTTTTAAAATTGGAGCTGCCCTTCCTTTTGCTCTTGGTCTAAATCTTTTCATTACAACTTTTTTTCCACAATAAGCTTCTTTTACAATTAACTTATCAATATCATATTGATTGTTATTTTCAGCATTAGCGATGGCTGATGAAACAGTTTTTCTAATCTCTCTAGTTATTCTTTTTGCAGAAAATTGTAATTCTCTAATAGCAACATCAACTTTTTTTCCAACAATTGCTTTAAGAATTGGATTAAGTTTTCTAACACTAGATCTAATATTATTATTTACAGATCTAACTGTATCAACTTTAGTTCTATTAATTTTCTTTTTTTTATTCATAATTATTTCTTAGCTGCCGTTGCTGGTTTTGCTTTCTTGTCTGCAGGTGTATGACCAAAAAATGTTCTTGTAGGTGAAAATTCACCAAGTTTGTGCCCAACCATATCTTCAGAAATGGTCACTGGTATAAATTTTTTTCCATTATAAATCAAAAAACTAACACCAATAAATTCTGGTATTATAGTTGATTTTCTTGACCAAGTTTTAATTGGCATTTTTTTTGGATCTAATTTTTGTTTTTCAACTTTTTTAATTAAACTCTCTTCGACAAAAGGACCTTTCCACACTGATCTAGCCATTACTTTTTAGTATCCTTTCTTTTGTTTCTTCTTTTAACTATGAACTTATCTGTTCTTGCGTTTGTTCTTGTTTTTAATCCTTTTGCACCTTGACCTGTCGGAGATACGGGGTGTCTTCCACCAGCACTCTTACCTTCACCACCACCATGTGGGTGATCAACTGGGTTCATCACAACTCCTCTAGTATGAGGTCTTCTACCTAGCCATCTTGATCTGCCAGCTTTACCAATTTTAATATTTTTTTGATCTGGATTCGACAAAACACCTATAGTTGCCATACATCTTGAATCAATTTTTCTAACCTCACCAGAAGTCATTTTAATTAATGAATAATTGCCATCTAAGCCACTTATAGTAACAGACGTTCCTGCTGATCTGGCTATTTTTCCACCACCACCTGGTTGTAATTCAACATTATGAACATTTACACCTACTGGAATGTCTCTTAAAGGCATACAATTTCCAACTTTAATTTCTTTAGCAGATCCATTTTCCACAACATCGCCAACATTAATTTTTTGAGGTGCTAAATAGTAAAAATGAGTTCCATCTTCAAACTTAATCAACATGATATAACATGACCTGTTTGGATCATACTCAATACGCTCAACAGTACCAGGTACATCAAATTTTTTTCTGTAAAAATCCACTAGTCTATACATTTTTTTATGTCCACCACCCGACATATTTCTAGATGTGATGTGACCGTTGTTATTTCTTCCACGCATTGAGTTTTTAGGCTCAACAAGCGTTTTAAATGGCTTTCCTCTCCATAAACCAGTTCTATCAACAAGAACTGTTCCTCTAGTAGATTTTGTATATGGTTTAAATGTTTTTAATGCCATTGTTTAAATTCCTGTTGTTAGGTCTATGCTTTGACCTTTTTTTAGGGTTATAATTGCTTTTTTATATCCTTGGACATTTACTTTTTTACCTCTTTTAACAACTTTTCTGTTTTGTTTATTGATAATATTAATTTTAATAACATTAACTTTAAAAATTTTTTCAATATTTTTTTTTAAATTAGTCTTATTAGCCTCTCTTGGTACCTTAAATACTATTTTGTTTTGTTCAGAAAGATTTGTAGTCTTTTCAGTCACCATAGGTGATAAAATTTTATCGTATAAATGTATTTTATCCATTTTAAGAATATCTCTTTTCTAGTTCTTTTATTGAGCTTTCAGTAAATACAACTTTTTTAAATTTGATAATATCAAAAGCACTAAAATGGTTAATATCAGTAACTTTAACATTTGGAATATTTCTCATAGATTTTTCAACTTTATCTTTTGAAGTTTTATCTAAAATTATTAACGAATGTGTTAATTCAAATTTCTTAATGATTGAGTGCATCTCTTTGGTTTTTTTAATTTCTGTACTAAAATCACTAAAAATTAATAAATTATTAAGTTTATTTTTTTCAGTAATTAGTGAGGCTATGCTTAGTTTTTTTTCACTTTTATTAAGTTTTCTTTTTTTATAAGCTAGTTGACCCTTAGGACCATGCGCAACACCACCTCCAACAAATATAGGAGCTTTTCTGCTGGCATGACGTGCTCCACCAGTCCCTTTTTGAGCGTAAATCTTAGAAGTAGATCCAGCAATTTCATTTTGTTGTTTTGTTTTAGCGTGTCTACCTTTGTAGTTAGCATTAGTTTTGTACAAAACATTATCAACTAACTTCTTATTTATTTTTGCTGAGAAAATTTTATCTAAAACTTCAATAGAGTCTTTTTTCCCATCTAAATTTATTTTGTCTATTTTCATTATCTTTTCTTTTTATCTGGTGTTTTTTTAGCTTCCTCAGCAGCAGTAATTTTTTCTTTAATAGTCATTTTATTAATAACTTTTACTGACTGCTTAACTAGTATTTCTGAATTCTTAGAACCCGGTATCGAACCTTTTACATATAATAATTCATTTTCTAAATCTGTTTTAATAATTTCTAAATTTTGCATAGTTCTAACTCTGTCACCCATATGACCAGCCATTTTTTTTCCTTTAAAAACTTTACCTGGGTCTTGTCTTTGACCTGTTGAACCATGTGATCTATGTGAAACTGATACTCCATGAGTTGCTCTTAAACCACCAAAATTATGTCTTTTCATAGCACCAGCAAAACCTTTACCAATGGTTTTAGAGGTGGTATCTACGAATTTAACTTCGTTGAATATTTCTAATCCAAATTCATTACCTTCTTTATATTCTTCAGTACTTTTAACTCTAAACTCTTTTAATAACTTCTTGGCCTCTGTATTCTTTTTGGCATACAAGCCCTTCATAGCTTTTGTTAGTTTTGAGTTTTTAATATTACCAAATCCTAATTGTACTGCTTTATATCCACGCTTATCATGTTCAATCACGTTAATAACTCTAGCTTTTTCCATTTTGATTACAGTCACAGGAACTAAACGACCCGTTTTATAAAACTCTCTAGTCATACCTATTTTTTTTCCAACTAAAGCTATTTCAGTCATAATTAAATTTTTATCTCCACATCAACACCCGACGCTAAATCTAGTTTCATTAATGCTTCTACAGTTTGAGGTGTAGGTTCAATAATATCGATTAATCTTTTATGTGTTCTTGTTTCAAATTGCTCTCTACTTTTTTTATCAATGTGAGGACCTTTTAGTACTGTATATCTTTCAATTCTAGTTGGTAATGGTATTGGTCCTTTAATAGTAGCACCTGTTCTCTTAACAGTATTTACAATTTCTTCAGTAGATGCATCTAGAATCTTATTGTCATAAGCTCTTAATTTGATTCTAATATTTTGTTTTTCCATAATAATTATCCAGCAATCTTTTTAGTTACTTCATCCTGCACATTTTGCGGAACTTTAGAGTAATGATCAAAGAACATTGAGTATTGGGCTCTTCCTTGAGACATAGATCTTAAACTGTTTATATATCCAAACATATTAGCTAGGGGAACCATTGCCGTTATTACAGTTGCATTTCCTCTGCTTTCTTGCTCACTTATTTGACCTCTTCTACTATTTAAGTCACCAATAACATCACCCATATAATCTTCAGGAGTTACAACCTCAACTCTCATTACTGGTTCTAATAATTTTAATCCACCTCTAGTACAAGCTTCTTTAAAGCAAGCTCTACCAGCAAGTTCAAATGCAAGAACACTCGAGTCAACATCGTGGTGTAATCCATCTAAAATTGTAACTTTATAATCGATCATTGGAAATCCAGCTAAAATTCCACCATCAGATATTGTTTCAATACCCTTCTCAACACCTGGAATAAATTCTTTAGGAATTGATCCACCTTTAATTTTGCTATCAACCTCTCTTCCTTTACCTGGCTCTTGAGGTTCTACTAAAAGTTTAACTTTAGCAAACTGTCCAGCACCACCACTTTGTTTTTTGTGGGTGTACTCAAACTCAGATGCATTTTGAATAGTTTCACGGTAAGCAACCTGAGGTGCTCCAATATTTGCCTCAACATTAAATTCTCTTTTCATTCGATCAACAATAATATCTAAGTGCAATTCACCCATACCTTTAATTATTGTTTGACCAGATTCTTCATCTGAAGTTACTCTAAATGAAGGATCTTCTTTTGCTAATCTTGCTAAAGCTTCACCCATTTTTTCTTGGTCAGCTTTAGTTTTTGGCTCAACAGCAATTTCAATTACTGGCTCAGGAAACTCCATTGGCTCAAGTAAAACTGGATTAGCCTCATCACATAAAGTGTGACCAGTTATTGTGTATTTAAGACCAGCTAATGCAACGATATCACCAGCATTTGCCTCTTTAATATCTTCTCTAGAATTTGCATGCATTAAAAGCATTCTGCCAACTCTTTCCTCTTTTTCTTTTGAAGTATTATAAACTGCTGTTCCAGTTTTAATTGTTCCAGAGTAAATTCTTATAAAAGTTAATGATCCAACAAATGGATCATTCGCAACTTTAAAAGCTAAAGCTGAAAAACCAGCTCCATCATCAAATTTCATTTCTTTAATATCTTCAGTTCCTGGTATCGTTCCATTAATTGAACCAATATCAATTGGGCTTGGAAGGTAATTAATAACTGCGTCAAGTAACGGCTGAACACCTTTGTTTTTAAATGCTGAACCAGTAGTTATTGGAACAAAGCTGAAATTTAGTGTTCCTTTTCTTATACATTTAATTAAATCTTCTTCTTTAATTTCTTCGCCATTTAGATAGCTTTCCATTAATTTTTCATCCTGCTCAACAGCTGTTTCAACAAGTTCAGTTCTATATTTTTGAGAAATCTCTTTTAAATCATCAGGAATCTCTTTATATTCCCACTCTGCACCTAAGGCTTCATTTTTCCAAACCTGGGCTTTCATCTTAACTAAGTCAACAACTCCAACTAAATCTGCTTCCATACCAATTGGGACTTGTATAACTAGAGGTTTGCAACCAAGTCTATCTCTAATCATATCCACACATCTATAAAAATCTGCACCAGTTCTATCTAGTTTATTTACAAAGCAAATCCTTGGAACTTTATATTTGTCAGCTTGTCTCCATACTGTTTCTGATTGAGGTTCAACACCAGCAACACCGTCAAAAACACATACAGCACCATCTAAAACTTTTAATGATCTTTCGACTTCAATGGTAAAATCTACGTGACCAGGAGTATCAATAATATTAATTCTATGGTCATTCCAAAAACAAGTAGTTGCAGCAGAGGTAATTGTAATTCCTCTTTCTTGTTCTTGCTCCATCCAATCCATTGTTGCTGCACCATCATGCACTTCACCAATTTTGTGACTTTTTCCGGTGTAATATAAAATTCTTTCAGTAGTAGTGGTTTTACCAGCATCAATATGAGCCATAATTCCAATGTTACGATACGTGTCTAATGTATTAATTCTAGCCATAATTTTTTACCACCTAAAATGAGCAAAAGCCTTATTCGACTCAGCCATTTTATGTACATCTTCTCTTTTTTTAACTGCTGATCCTTTTTTTTCATATGCATCATACAGTTCATTAAAAATTTTATCAGACATATGCTTGTCTTTTCTTTTTCTTGAAGCGTCAACTAACCATCTAATAGCAAGTGCTTGAGCACGATTATTTTTAACTTCAACTGGAACTTGGTACGTTGCACCACCAACTCTTCGAGATCTAACTTCTACAGTAGGTTTGATATTATTAATAGCTTCATTAAAAACATTAATTGGCTCTTCTTTAGTTTTTGATTTAATTTTTTCAATTGCTTCATATACAATTTTTTCAGCAACAACTTTTTTTCCATCATACATAATTGAGTTAATTAGTTTTGGAATAATGGTTGATTTAAAAATCGGATCTGGAGTGACAACTTTTTTTGGTTGCGTTTTTTTTCTAGACATAATTATTTACCTTTTTTAGTTCCATACAAAGATCTACGTTTCTTTCTATTTGCAACTGCTTGTGTATCTAGATTTCCTCTAAGAATATGATAACGAACACCTGGTAAATCTTTAACACGACCACCTCGAATTAAAACTACTGAGTGTTCCTGTAAATTATGCCCTTCACCACCAATGTAAGCTGTAACTTCAAAGCCATTTGAAAGTCTAACTCTTGCAACTTTTCTTAATGCAGAGTTCGGTTTTTTAGGAGTTGTTGTGTAAACTTTAAGACACACACCTCTTTTTAAAGGTTGTTTTTCAAGTGCAGGAACTTTATTTCTTGCAACTGGTCTAATTCTTTTCTTTCTTAACAACTGGTTAATAGTTGGCATAAATTTTTAATTAATTAATTAATTTATTTTTGAATGAAAATAACTGACAGGTTATTTTGTGGCAGCGTTTAGTTCCGTAAAGTAGGTACTACATTCCAACCAAAAACATCGTCAAAATACTGTTTAATTTAACTTTGTCAAACTAAAACTACAATTAAAACGTGTTTTTTTTATTGATTAGCAGCAGTTTCTGCAGATTCAGCAGGCTCTATTTTGTCTTGATCAGCAAGAAATTTTTCATCTGCTTCAATAGCGTTTTTGTTCCATTTATTCTTAATGTGACCAGTACCAGCCGGAACTAATCTACCTACAATAACATTTTCTTTTAATCCATTTAGTGGGTCAACTTTACCTTTAATGGCCGCATCTGTGAGCACTCTAGTGGTTTCCTGGAATGAAGCAGCTGAAATAAATGACTCTGTTTGAAGTGATGCTTTTGTAATTCCCATTAAGACTCTTTCACCAGCAGCAGGATTTTTCCCTTCAGCTACAAGTTTTTCATTTGTTATATCAAATTTAATTCTATCAATCATTTCTCCAGGTAAATAGGACGAATCACCGGAAATTTTAATTTCAACTTTTTTAAGCATCTGCCTCAAAATAGTTTCTATGTGTTTATCGTTGATTATTACACCTTGTAATCTGTAAACTTCTTGAACCTGATTTACAAAATACTCTGTTAAGTCTTTTATGCCTAAAATTCTAAGAATATCATGAGGCAAAGGTTGTCCATCAAGTAAATATTCTCCTTTTTTAATTTTTTCACCTTGATTAAAATTTATATGTTTGCCTTTTGGAATTAAATAATTTGAAGGTTCACCTTCTTCAGGTTGAATAGAAATTTTTTGTTTTCCTCTAACTTCTTTTCCAAATAAAACTTGTCCATCATTTTCAGCAATGATAGCACTATCTTTTGCTTTTCTTGCCTCAAATAATTCAGCTACCCGTGGTAATCCACCTGTAATATCTTTTGTTTTAGTTGTTTCCTTGGGTAATCTTGCGATTATATCACCTGCAAATATTTTTTGTCCATCTTCAACAGATAAAATTGAATCTGGAACTAAATAATATCTAGCTTCATTGTCGTCTGCTTTTTTAATAACATTACCTTTATCGTCTCTTAAAGTTATTCTTGGTTTTAAATCTGTGTTTTTAGATTGTGCTCTCCAGTCAATCACTGATTTAGATGAGATACCAGTAGCGTCATCAGTAGTTTCCTGAATCGAAACTCCATCAATTAAATCAACATATCCAGCTATACCACTTTTTTCAGCAATTACTGGCGTAGTGTAAGGATCCCATTCACAAATTTTTTCATTAGATTTAATTTTATCACCGTTTTGAAAAAACAATTTTGATCCATAAGCTACTTTATAAACAGCAACCTGAAGTCCATTATCATCTTCAATAGAAAGTTGAGTATTTCTACCCATTACAATTAAATTTTTCTTAGAATCTTCTAATAAATTGGAGTTAATAATTTTTAAAGTACCTGCAGATTTTGTAACAATTTGAGACTCTTGTTTTACAGAGGCTGTTCCCCCAACGTGAAATGTTCTCATAGTTAGCTGCGTACCAGGTTCCCCAATAGATTGAGCTGAAATCATACCAATTGCCTCACCAACATGAACCATTTTACCTCTTGATAAATCACGTCCATAACACGTAGCACAAACACCTTTTTTAGAACTGCATGTCATTACAGAGTATGCTTTTATGAATTTGACACCAGCTGCATCAATTTTATCACAACCAGCTTCATCTATCATTACATCTTTTTTGATTACAATTTCTCCTGTTATAGGGTTTTTAACATCAAAAGCAGTCACTCTTCCTAACGCTCTCTCAGATAAACTAACAACAACATTTCCACCTTCAAGAATTTCACCTAGCTCAATAAAGCCAGGATTATCACATTTTAATTTTGAAATTGTAAGATCCTGAGCAACATCACAAAGTCTTCTAGTTAAATAACCAGAACTTGCAGTTTTTAAGGCAGTGTCAGCAAGACCTTTTCTTGCTCCATGAGTTGAGTTAAAATATTCAAGAGCAGTAAGACCTTCCTTGAAATTAGAAATGATTGGTGTTTCAATAATTTCACCAGAAGGTTTTGCAATTAGTCCTCTCATTCCAGCTAACTGTTTCATTTGTGCGGCTGATCCTCTAGCACCACTGTCAGCCATCATAAACACAGAGTTAATTTTTACCCCATCAGCAGTACTCTCAGTTGCAGAAATACCTCTCATCATTTCTCCTGCCACTTTATCAGTACATTTTGACCAAGCATCAACTACTTTATTATATTTTTCACCTCTAGTAATTAAACCTTCAGAGTATTGGTTTTCATAATCAGCAATTAATTTTTTAGTATCTTCAATTAACTGTCCTTTATTTGATGGAATCACAAGGTCATCCTTACCAAATGAAATACCAGCTTTAAAAGCGTGCTTAAAGCCTAAATCTTTTAAATGATCACAAAAAATAACTGTTGTTTTTTGACCACAAAATCTGAAGACACTATCTATAATTTCAGAAACTGTTTTTTTTGGTAACAACCTGTCTATCATAGAAAAAGTAATGTCTTTATTCTTTGGTAATAGATTTGCTAATAAAAATCTTCCAGCAGTTGTTGTATATTTTTCAAATTTTTTATTTCCTTTTTCATCGACAGTTTCAAATCTAGATACGATTGTAGAGTGTACTTTTATTTGACCAGTTGATAACGCATGTTCAATTTCATCATTATTTACAAAATAACCATCTGGCTTTTCTGTCTGAAAAGGTGCTTGAGACAAATAGTAAAGTCCTAAAATCATATCCTGACTTGGTACGATAATTGGTTTACCATTTGATGGGCTTAAAATATTATTGGTAGAAAGCATTAAAATTCTAGCTTCTAATTGTGCTTCTAAACTTAACGGAACATGTACTGCCATTTGGTCACCATCAAAATCAGCATTAAACGCTGCACAACATAAAGGATGTAATTCAATGGCATCTCCTTCTATTAACTTAGGTTCAAACGCTTGCACACCTAGTCTGTGAAGAGTTGGAGCTCTGTTAAGTAGTACAGGGTGCTCTCTAACAATTAATTCAAGCGCATCCCAGACAGCATTAGTTTCTTTTTCAACTAGTTTTTTTGCCTGTTTAATTGTCGAGGCTAATCCTAACTTATTTAGTCTTGCGTATAAGAAAGGTTTAAATAGCTCTAGTGCCATTTTTTTTGGCAATCCACATTCATGAAGTTTAAGATCAGGTCCAACAACAATTACCGATCTACCTGAATAATCTACTCTTTTTCCTAATAAGTTTTGTCTAAATCTACCTTGCTTACCTTTTAACATTTCAGCTAATGATTTAAGAGGTCTTTTACCAGTGCCAGTTATCACTCTACCCCTTCTACCGTTATCAAATAAAGCATCAACAGACTCTTGAAGCATTCTTTTTTCATTTCTAACAATAATATGTGGCGCTTTGAGGTCCATTAATCTCTTTAAACGATTATTTCTATTAATAACCCTTCTATAAAGGTCGTTTAAATCAGATGTGGCAAATCTTCCACCATCAAGAGGAACAAGAGGTCTTAGCTCTGGTGGAATAACTGGGATAACAGTTAATATCATCCATTCTGGTTTTTGACCAGTTTCAATAAATGATTCAATCAATTTAAGTCTTTTGATTGATCTTTCCTCGTTAACTTTTGATTTTGTTTCTTTAATATTATTAATTAAAATTTTTCTTTCTTGATCAAGATCCATTGATTTCAGAATTGACAAAATAGCTTCAGCACCAATACCTGCTTCAAAAGATTCTTCACCAAATTCATCTTGGTATTTTGCTAATTCTTCCTCATTTAAAAGTTGATTTTTTTGAAGTCCAGTTAAACCTGGCTCAATAACAATAAAGTTTTCAAAGTATAAAACTCTTTCTACTTCTTTTAGTTTCATATCAACAGCAAGGGATATTCTGCTAGGTAAAGATTTTAAGAACCATATGTGAGCAACAGGTGTTGCTAAGTTAATGTGACCCATTCTTTCTCTACGCACATTAGATTTAGTAACTTCAACACCACACTTCTCACATATAATGCCTCTAAATTTCATTCTTTTGTACTTACCACATAAACATTCATAGTCTTTTATTGGGCCAAAAATTCTTGCACAAAATAAACCATCTTTTTCAGGTCTAAAGGTTCTATAATTAATAGTTTCAGGTTTTTTAATCTCACCATAAGTCCACGACTTAATTTTCTCTGGACTAGCTAGTGTTATCTTGATGCTGCTAAAGTTCTGAGCCTCAGAAACTTCACTGTTTTTAAATAAATCTGTTAATTCTTTTTTCATAATTAATTTAATTCTATGTTCAGTGCTAATGATTTAATTTCTTTAACTAGTACGTTAAATGATTCTGGAATACCAGATTCAAAATTTTCTTCACCTTTAACTATAGTTTCATAAACTTTAACTCTTCCAGCTACATCATCAGATTTAACAGTCAAAATTTCTTGTAAAGTGTAAGAAGCACCATAAGCTTCAAGTGCCCAAACTTCCATTTCACCAAATCTTTGACCACCCAACTGCGCTTTACCACCCAGGGGTTGTTGAGTAACAAGACTGTAAGGCCCTGTAGATCTAGCATGTATTTTATCTTCAACAAGGTGGTGAAGTTTTAACATATAGATAATTCCAACAGTAACTGGTCTATCAAACATTTCTCCCGTTCTACCATCCCATAAATTTGTTTGCCCAGAAGTTGGTAACTTGGCTAACTCAAGCATTTCTGAAACATCTTTTTCTTTAGCACCATCAAAAACAGGTGTTGATATTGCAATACCATTTTGTAAGTTTTCACAAAGATCCTTAAATTCTGTTTTATTTAATTTATTGATACCATCATCAAATACTTCATTGCCATAGACCGATTTTAAGAAAGAAGAAATTTTTTCAGTTTTTTCAAATTTTTTATTATTTTCATTAACCAACCTTTTAACTTCTTCACCAAATTCTTTACACGCCCATCCTAGATGGGTTTCTAATATTTGACCAACATTCATACGACTAGGTACACCCAGTGGGTTTAAAACAATATCAACCGGTCTTCCATCTTCTCTATACGGCATATCTTCGACAGGAACAATTTTACTGACAACACCTTTGTTACCATGTCTACCTGACATTTTATCACCAGGTCTTAATCTTCTTTTAATTGCAACAAAAACTTTAACCATTTTCATAACACTTGGTAATAAGTCATCACCACTTCTTATTTTAAGAACCTTATCCTCAAATCTCTCTAAAATATCTTGTTTAGCTTTATTGTATTGATCTTTTAACTGAGCAATACTTGCTTCATCATTTAGGTTTCCTACAGTAATCTTAAAAACATCATTGATACTAATTTGGTTTATAGTTTCTAAATTAAGTGTGGTTCCAACATCAATATCTTTAATTTTTTTAGTTAATGATGCGCCAGAAAGAATTTGATTAGCTCTCTGTTTTATACTTCTTTCTAAAATTTCTTCTTCAACAATCTTATCTTGTTGAACAGTTTCAATTTCTGCTCTTTCTATAGTTATTGATCTCTCATCTTTTTCAATTCCATGTCTGTTAAAAACTCTAACATCAACAATTGTACCACTGCTACCTCTAGACATCCTTAAAGATGTATCTGTTACATCAATTGCTTTTTCACCAAAAATTGATCTTAATAATTTTTCCTCAGGGCCTGAAGCAGAATCACCTTTGGGGGTAACTTTTCCAACTAAAATGTCACCTGCTTTAACTTCAGCACCAATATATACAATTCCAGACTCATCAAGATTTTTTAAAGATTCCTCATTAACGTTTGGTATATCTCTAGTAATATCTTCTTCACCTAATTTTGTATCTCTTGCCATAACTTCATACTCCACAATGTGAATAGAAGTAAATACATCATCAGTTACACATCTTTCTGAAATTAAAATTGAATCCTCAAAATTGTATCCTTGCCAAGGCATAAATGCTACAGTTACATTTTTTCCTAACGCTAGTTCACCTAATTTAGTTGACGGACCATCTGCAATAATATCCCCTGCTTTAACTTTATCTCCAACTCTAACTAATGGTTTTTGGTTAATGCATGTATTTTGGTTTGATCTTTTGAATTTTTGTAAGTTATAGATATCTACTCCAGATTTTGTAAAATCTGTTTCTTCAGTAGCCTTAATAACAATTCGTTTACCGTCAATTTTATCAACTGTACCATCACGATTAGCAACAATAGTAACACCTGAGTCAAGAGCAACATCACTTTCTATACCTGTTCCAACTAGAGGAGACTCTGGTTTCAGCAAGGGCACAGCTTGTCTCATCATGTTAGATCCCATAAGAGCTCTATTTGCATCATCATTTTCTAAAAATGGAATTAACGATGCTGCAACAGAAACTAATTGTTTTGGAGATACGTCAATATAATCAATATTTTCAGGTTTTGATAAAACAAAGTTTAAGTTTTCTCTACACGGAACTAATTCTTCTAAAATTTTTCCACTTTTATCAAGCTTCGCATTTGCTTGTGCGATTGTATATTTTGTTTCTTCCATTGCTGAAAGATATTCAACTTTATCTTCGACTGTTCCATTTTTGACTTTTTTATATGGACTTTCAATGAAACCATATTTATTAATTTTTGCATAAGTGGATAAGCTATTGATTAGACCAATATTCGGACCCTCAGGAGTTTCAATGGGACAAATTCTTCCATAATGGGTAGGGTGAACGTCACGAACATCAAATCCAGCACGTTCTCTAGTTAAACCACCAGGGCCTAAAGCAGAAACTCTTCTTTTATGTGTTATTTCTGATAGTGGATTTGTTTGATCCATAAATTGAGAAAGTTGAGAGCTTACAAAAAAATCTTTTAAAGAAACAGTCAATGGTTTTGCATTAATTAAATCTTGAGGCATAGCAGATTCTATATCAAGGGTTGTCATTTTTTCCTTAATAGCTCTTTCCATTCTATAAACACCTATACGTGCTTGGTTTTCTACAAGCTCTCCTACTGATCTGACTCTTCTATTGCCTAGGTGGTCAATATCGTCAACTTCATCTTTACCATCACGTAAATCTAGCATTTTATGAACTATAGCTATAATATCATCATTTCTTAAAATTGTAATTTTATCAGAACATTCTAAGTTTAATCTTGAATTCATTTTAACTCTACCAACGTCTGAAAGATCATATCTGTCAGAACTAAAAAATAAATTATTAAAAATTTGTGTAGCAATCTCTACTGTAGGGGGCTCACCTGGTCTCAAAACTTTATAAATTTCTGAAATTGCTTCTTCTTTACTATTATTTTTGTCGTTTAATAAAGTTGTTAACAAATAAGGTCCTTTATTAATTGAATTTGTAATTGAAATTTCAATTGAATTTATATTAGCTTCTAAAATTTGCTGAATAATTGTATCATTTAACTCAGTACCAATTGCAAAAACTCCCTCTTCTTCATCATTTACTCTAATATCTCTATGAAGGTATTTTCCATAAAGAGATTCTTGTGAAACCAAGATATCTTTTAATCCATCACTGGCTAGCTTCTTTGCTGTTATATAATTAACTTTATCGCCTAATTTAATAACAATATTACCATTTTTGCTATCAATAACTTCTTCAGAAAAATTTTTAGCTTTATAATTTTCTGGATTAAATTTTGTCTTCCACTTTCCAGTTTTGGAATCTAATGAATAAGTTTCTTTATCATAAAATTCATCTGCTATTTCAGGCTTAGTAAAACCAAGAGCCATAAGTAAAGTTGATGAAAATATTTTCTTTTTTCTATCAATTTTAAAATATAAAAAGTCTTTAACGTCATATTCTAAGTCTAGCCATGAACCTCTATTGGGAATGACTCTGCAGTTAAAAAGAAGCTTACCGCTCGCATGAGATTTTCCTTTATCATGATCAAAAAAAACACCAGGACTTCTATGCATTTGATTCACAACAACTCTTTGAACGCCATTAGTTATAAACGTTCCACTGCCAGTCATCATAGGAACTTCTCCCATGTAAACTTCTTGTTCTTTAGCAGATAAAATATCTTTAGTGTTATTATCTGGGTCTATTTCATAAACAACTAATCTTAAGGTACACTTAAGTGCCGATGTGTAAGATAAGCCTCTTTGAATACATTCTTCTGTATCAAATTTTGGTTTTTCTAATCTATAAGCAACATATTCGAGTGTCGCTTTATCGTTTAAATCTTCAATTGGAAAAATACTTTTAAAAACTCTATCGAAACCTTTTGATAAATCTCCAGCTTCAAGATCAAAATCTGTTAATTGTTTGTAAGAATTTTTCTGAACTTCAATTAAATTTGGAATGGATAAAGTTTCAGCTAACTTACCAAAACTTTTTCTTACATTTTTTTTTTGAGTAAAAGATAGTTGCATCTATTAATAGTTACTGATTAAAAATTAATCAGTAATTAGGTTCTTTCTAATTAATTTATTTAAGTTCTACTTTTGCGCCTGCTGCTTCTAATTTTGCCTTAAGTTCATCAGCATCTTTTTTGTTAACACCAGATTTTACTTCTTTCGGTGCACCCTCTACTAAGTCTTTTGCTTCTTTAAGACCTAAAGATGTTGCTGCTCTAACTTCTTTTATAACATTAATTTTTTTATCACCTGCAGAAATTAACATAACTGTAAAATCATCTTTCGCTTCTTCAGTTGCTCCACCTGCTGCTGCTGCTGGTGCTGCTGCAGCCATAGCTGTAACACCCCATTTTTCTTCAAGTTGTTTTGAAAGTTCAGCCGCCTCTACAACAGTTAAACTTGATAAATCTTCTATAATTTTATTTAGATCAGGCATATTTTTTATACTTCTTTAGGGTTATTTTCAGAATTTTCTGGGGCCAAACTACTCATTTTTTCAGAACGTGCAAGTAAAATACTTACAAATTTTGATGCCGATGCAGCTAAAATTCCAACTATATTTGCTCTAGCCTCATCCAATGTTGGTAAATTGGCTACATTCTGAACTCCAGCTTGATCTAAAATTTCACTACCCATTACTCCACCTAAAAGCTTAAGGTTTTCATTGGTTTTTGCAAATTTTGATAAAATTCTAGCAGAAATAATAGCATCATCAGAAAATGCTACAGCTGTAGCTCCAGTAAATAAATTTGAAATGTCCTTACACTTTGTTTTTTCAAGCGCTAGTTTAGTGATCCTATTTTTGGTAATTCTAAATTTAATTCCATGTTCTCTCATTTGAGACCTTAGATCATCAAGTTGTGACATAGTAAGACCTTGATAATGAGTAACTAATACTGCCTCATTGTTTTGAAACTGAGATTCCATCTCAGTAATATAATTCTTTTTTTGTTCCCTGCTCATCATAACTATATAACTTTTCCTAATTTAACTTTGTAAGATACGCCCATGCTTGATGTTACAAAAGTATTTTTAATTAAATCACCTTTTAAAGTAAGGTTAGCTTTTTCTTTTTCTAAAGTGTCTAAAATTGCATAATAATTTTTTAATAATTTATCATCATGAAATGATTTCTTACCAATACTAACACCAATATTTCCATCTTTATCATTTCTAATTTCAGCTTGACCAGATTTAGCATCAGTTACAGCTTGTTTTACATCATCAGAAACAGACCCAAGTTTAGGGTTTGGCATTAAACCTTTTGGTCCCAAAACTTTTCCAAGTTTTGAAAGTTTAACCATCATTCCTGGAGTGCAAATTAATTTTTCAAAATCTAGCTCACCACCTTTTATTTTTTCAATAAATTCATCACTGCCAACTATATCAGCACCAGCATCTTTTGCTGTTTTTGCTTTGTCGTCTTCACAAACAACGGCAACTTTTACTTTTTTACCATTCCCACCTGGTAAATTAACTACAGTTCTAATATTAACTTCACCTTTTTTTTGTTTATTGTTAACCTGAAAGCTTACATCAATTGATTCATCAAATTTCGTAGTACAGTTTTTTTTAATATCAGGTAATAATTTTTCTATCAATTCAGATGGTAAGTCTTTTGTTTTTTCAGGTAATTTTTTAAATCTTTTTGATGCCATTAGTCTTTAACCTCTATCCCCATTGATCTTGCTGAACCTGCAATAATTTTTACGGCTTGCTCTAAATTATGTGCATTAAGATCTTTCATTTTTTGTGTTGCAATTTCTTCAGCTTGTTTTTTTGTAATTGATCCAGCAATACTTCTGCCAGGTTCTTTTGATCCACCTTTTAATTTGGCAGCCTCTTTAATAAAATGAGATGCTGGTGGAGATTTAATTTCAAAATCAAATTTTTTATCTTTATAAACTGTAATAATTACTGGAATTGGTTTTCCAGCAAATGCTTTAGTTTTATCATTAAATGCTTTACAAAATTCCATTATATTAATTCCACGCTGACCTAATGCTGGACCAACCGGTGGAGCAGGATTTGCTTGTCCTCCCATAATTTGTAATTTTATATATCCACTTATTTCTTTTGCCATTAACTAACTTTCTCTACTTGGTTATATTCTAAATCTACAGGGGTTGGTCTTCCAAATATTGATACAGAAACTTTTAATCTAGATTTCTCTTCATCTATATCTTCAACCATTCCACTGAATGATGCAAAAGGACCATCAACTACCTGAACTTTTTCACCAATATTGTATTCTATACCAGATTTTGGCTGTGCTACACCATCTTTTATTTGACCTAGAATTTTTTCTATTTCTTTATCAGATACGGGCACTGGAATGCCTTTTGAGCCCAAAAACCCACTAACTCTCTTTAAGTTTTTTATCATATGATAAAGGTCATTATCCATTTCACTTTTTATTAAAACATAACCAGGAAAATATTTTTTTTTTCTTTGAATTCTTTTTCCTCTTTTGACTTCGGTTACGTCATGTGTTGGGACAACAATTTCTTCAATTTTATCAGAAATCTTCGCTTTTTCAGCTTCTTCTTTGATCAACCCAGCAACTTTATTTTCAAAATTTGAGTGTGATTGAACAATATACCAATTTTTCATTAAATACTTACCTTTAGTAAAGCTTCCAATAAAAATTTAAGAACTTGATCAAGGAGTAGAAAGAAAAGTGACATGATAACCGCCATTGCAAATACCATTAATGCACCCTGCATAGTCTCTTTTCCAGTTGGCCATGAAACTTTAAAAGCTTCTTGTTTAACTTCTTGAATAAATTTTATTGGGTTTTTCATAATATACTGTTTAGCTTATTTGGCAGGAGCGGAGGGACTCGAACCCTCAACCTCCGGTTTTGGAGACCGGCACTCTACCAATTGAGCTACACTCCTATAGAGTTTACTCTATAATTTTAGTTACTACTCCAGCTCCAACTGTTCTACCACCTTCACGAATAGCAAAGTTTAATTTTTCACTCATTGCGATTGGAGTAATCAAAGTAACTGTAAATTTAGCGTCATCACCAGGCATAACCATTTCAGTTCCTGCTGGTAATGTAACTTCTCCAGTTACGTCGGTTGTTCTAAAGTAAAATTGAGGTCTGTATTTAGTAAAGAAAGGAGTGTGTCTTCCACCCTCATCTTTTTTAAGTACATAAGCCTGAGCTTCAAATTTAGTATGTGGTGTAATTGAACCAGATTTACAGAGAACTTGTCCTCTTTGAATATCATCTCGCTCAACACCTCTTAATAGAATACCAACGTTATCACCTGCTTCACCAGAATCTAGAAGTTTTCTGAACATTTCAACACCAGTACAAACTGATTTTTTAGTTTCAGTCACACCGACGATTTCAACTTCTTCACCAGTTTTAATAACACCAGACTCAATTCTACCAGTTGCAACAGTTCCTCTACCTGAAATTGAGAAAACATCCTCAACAGGCATTAGAAAAGGTTTGTCAACATCTCTAGCTGGTTGTGGAATAAATTCATCAACAGCTTTCATTAATTCCAAGATAGAATTTTTTCCAATTTCATCATCTCTTTTTTCTACTGCAGCTAATGCAGAACCTTTAATAATTGGAGTTGTTTCACCTGGATATTTATAAGAAGTTAAAAGTTCTCTAATTTCCTCTTCTACAAGTTCAATCATGTCTTTGTCATCAACTTGGTCTACTTTATTTAAGTAAACAACAATTGAAGGAATACCAACTTGTCTTCCTAAAAGAATATGTTCTCTAGTTTGAGGCATAGGACCATCAGCAGCGTTAACTACTAAGATAGCTCCATCCATTTGAGCTGCACCAGTGATCATGTTTTTTACATAGTCAGCGTGACCTGGGCAATCAACATGTGCGTAGTGTCTTTTTTCAGTTTCGTACTCAACGTGAGCAGTTGAAATTGTAATCCCTCTTTCTTTTTCTTCAGGGGCTTTATCAATCTGATCATAAGCAACAGCTTTTGCTCCACCAGCTTCCGCTAACGTAATTGTGATTGCTGCAGTTAATGTTGTTTTGCCATGGTCAACATGGCCAATTGTTCCAATGTTACAGTGTGGTTTATTTCTTACAAACTTTTCTTTTGACATTACTTTTTTACCTCAGTTTAGTTTTATTAATAATTTCTTTTTTTCTTGGAGCGGGTAAAGAGAATCGAACTCTTACATCCAGCTTGGAAGGCTAGCGTTCTACCATTGAACTACACCCGCACAACATCAAGAATAACACTCCATTGTTATAAGAAAAATTAATTGAATGGTGGAGGGGGAAAGATTCGAACTTTCGAAGACCGAAGTCAACGGGTTTACAGCCCGCCCCATTTGACCGCTCTGGAACCCCTCCTTATTGGGGAAGTGTCCCCTGTTCAATAAAAACTTCAAACAACATGCGTTTTATATATTTTTCTTATGCAATTGCAACACGAGATTTACTGTGAAAAAATGGTAAAATACGTATAAAACAATGATAAACTTATGAATAAATCATCTTTTTTGATCGTTGGCCAGCATGCTGTTATCGAAGCTCTCAGAAACCCTAATAGAAAGGTTTTAAAAGTTTTTTTAACAGAAGAAAGTAAAAAAAATATTCACAGAAAAAATCCAAAAAAAAATGTTTTAGAGGATATTAAAGTTTATTTTAAGTCAAAAAAAGAATTAGATAAATATACTTCAAAAGATCAAATGATGCATGGTGGGTATATTGCTGAAGTTGAACATTTAGAACAGCCTGATTTAAAAGAGTTTATAAAAGGGAAAAGCAATCTAACATTTGTTTGTATTGATGAAGTGACTGATCCAAGAAATATCGGTTCATTGATAAGAAGTGCAGCATCATTTGATATTGATGGTTTGATAGTTAAAGAAAGACAATTCCCTTCTGATAGTAAACTAATGTATAAAGCTGCAAGTGGTTGTATGGAGCATTTAAATATATTTGAAGTTTCCAATATTAATTCAGCACTTAAAAACTTAAGAGAAAAAAACTTTTGGGTTTATGGTTTTGATGCTAAAGGAGATAAAAATTTTACTGATATTAAATGGAGTGGAAAAAATGTTCTTTTATTTGGTTCAGAAGGATTTGGTATGAGAGAGCATACAGGTAAATATACAGATTTTTTAGTTAAGATTGGTATAAATAATGATGTTGAAAGCTTGAACATATCAAATAGTGCCGCTATTGTATTTCATCATTTGAGTTTTTTAAAAAAAAATTCTTGATTAGTTTAAGATTTCTTAATAGAAATCCAGCATGCCCTTGTAGCTCAGCTGGTAGAGCAATTGATTTGTAATCAATAGGTCCGCGGTTCGACTCCGTGCGGGGGCACCATCACTCAATAAAATCAACACTAATTATTTTTGCTAGACTAATATTTAATCCAATTTTAAATTTAATTGTGCCAGTATTGAACCAACATCAAGTGATCACTAAAATTTTTTTATGTTCAAAACCATCTAATCATTCCAATGATACCGGCACTAGCATAAAAGAATTGTAATAATAATATTCCTTTGTGTTTTCCTCGATAAGCCCAGATACCTATTAAAGCTGCTGATAATAATAATAATGAAAAACCAACAAATTCAAGACCAATGTTTAATGCAACAAATAAAGAGTACAAAATTGCTGTCGCAACACCCATCCATTCAAAAAATTTATTGTTCATTTAATTATCTCCATAAACTACTATCAATTTTTTTTATTTTGCATCAACACAGAACTACAGTTCCTAAAAGTTTTTTCATATTAAATATTGTTTATAAATTTCTTCACGTTGAGTTTTTTCCATACCTTTAGTTTTGTCTACAAACTCGTTTCTTAAATCTCTTGTTTTGAAGATATAAAAGCAAACAGTATCTTTGCTATGATAAATGGCTTTTAATTCATCATCAATCTCATTTAATTCTTTTGGAATATCAGCTTTAATGCAAATCATAATAGTTTATTTAAACCCAGAACCACGATCCCTAAAAGTTTTTTCATTTTATAGTCCAAAAAATTCAGCTACATAAGCTATTACAAATAAACAACCTACTACACCACCCCAAACAACAATACTCCCTAATATCCAAAATATCCATTTTGGCATTCCTAATTTTTTAAGTTTCTCTAATACTAATAATGGAATAGCTACGATTGCTGGCAAAGCAAATCTAAATAAAGTTCCTAGAAGAAACAACAGAATAAAGAATAAAAATATCTCACCAAAAATATCCATTGGATAATATCTTTATTTCTTTATATATTTTTTTGCTACAGATTCATCAACTTCATAATTCCAACCATCTAATTTTCTTATTTTTTCATAAAACTCTTTATCTCTTTCAGCTTCAAAAAGTAGATTTTGACTAGTACCTTTTTTATTTGCTTTATGAATACCTCCCATAAGAAAAAAGCTTGGTATAAAGATCCACCATAATCCTGTGAAGCTCCAGTATATAGAATATAAAAATTGTCCAACAGCAATCCAACTCCAAAAGTGCATTGCTACACCAGAGCTTTTAGCTTTTGGTGCTAAATCAGGATTATCTGCAATCTTAACTGCAATGTCATTAAACATTCCTAGATTTAATTTTCCAGAATTTTTTAATTCAACCATTTGTTTATGAGGTATGCTTATTGTTCCATTTTCATATCTTTTCATTTCAACTCCATATTTTTTAAAAACATTACCACTGTGCCAAGATTGTGACCAGACTAAAAATATTTAGAGATTATCGTTGCAAACAAATGTTTAATTAAACTTTAGCAATTGATTTGTAATCAATAGGTCCGCGGTTAGACTCCGTGCGGAGGCATCATCTACTTAATTATTAGAAGTCTCTTTTCTAACCTGCTCAATTTTGATTTTTTTATGAAGGCTATTATTTTTATCATATAATAATTCAAAAATAATTTTCTTACTAGATTGAATTGATATAGTTTTTACATTTCTAACTTCAAAATTGTCTGCTACCGCACTGATAGGTCTTTTATTACTATCCAAATTTTTGATTAAAATTTTTGATTTATCACTAACAATTGTACCTCTCCATCTTCTTGGTCTAAAAGGACTAATCGGTGTGACTGCTAATTTTTTAGAATCTAAATTTAAAATAGGACCATGTGCAGATAAATTATAAGCAGTACTCCCAGCTGGCGTAGAAACTAAAACACCGTCTGAAATTAAATTCTTAATTATATTTTTTGTATTAGATGTTATGGAGATTGATGAAGCTTGTTTACTTTGCCTTAAAACAGATACCTCATTAATAGCTATTGATTTTTTTATTTTATCACCTTTTGTTCTTACACTCATTTGTAAAGGATGAATTTTGATACTGTGTGAAGTTTTTAGATTCTTGATAAAATTTTCATTAGAAAATTTATTCATTAAAAAACCATAGTTTCCAGAGTTTATTCCGTAGAAAGGTTTTTTGTATCTATATAGTTTTTTTAATGTTTGAAGCATAAACCCATCTCCACCCAAAACAATTATGATATTTGATTTTTTTAAAGTTGTTGTTTTAATTCTTTTATTTAAAAAAGATCTGATCCTCATTGAAGTTTTTGTTTTATCAAAAACTAAATAAATTTTATCTTTCATTTAATGGTGCCCTCGGCCAGACTCGAACTGGCACTCCAAAAAAGGCACGGATTTTAAGTCCGTTGTGTCTACCAATTTCACCACGAGGGCATTAATGAATTTCATGAATATTTATGCTAATATTTATAATTGAACAAGCTTAATAAGTAAATTTCTTTAATCAAAATTCTAATAATCCTTTTTTAAGATAATTCTTATTTATATCACAATCTTTATATCCTTTTTTAACAATATTAAGATAGCGCTCTGTAGGAAACATAAATGGTGACTTATCTACCATCATATAGGTCATTACTTTTTTTCCATAATAATAAAAATAATGTTTGGTATATAAAGTGGGATAATCTTCATAGAGATCTAACTTTTTTTCATCGCTTTTAGAAATTTTAAATAATCCACCTTGTACAATTGAGTTTTTTTTAGGCTCAATATCTGCAGCTCTATATCTGCTTCTAAAAGTTAATCTAAAGTCCTTAAGATTTATCTTTTTTAAATAAATACTATCCTTACATCTTCGTTTCATTTGAAAATGATTAAGATTACTACCATATGCAAAATAAAGCATTTAACGTTTCACTACTTCAATCTTTTTTTCATTTACAAACTTTAATATTTGTGAATTACAGTTATCAATTTTTGATTGATCTTCTGATCTTATTACAATTGAAACTCCTAATTTTCCTGCTTGGAAAAATGGATAACTTCCAATTTCAACATCCTTATTCTCATTTTGGACCTTTGTTAATGAATTTGCAATTTCACTTTCAACTGTTTTTAAACTTATTGTGTGACTTAATATTGGCTCTCCACCAACTATTATATTTGTAAGACCACCTAACATTGACTTTAAAATTGATGGGACACCTGGTAAACAAAATACATTTTGAATACTAAAACCTGGTGCTCCACTTGTAGGATTTAAAATAAGTTCTGCATTTTCAGGCATCCAAACCATTTTTTGTCTTCCCTCATTAAACTCTCCAGGCTTATAATATACTTCTAAAATCTTATATGCCTCTTTATGTATTTCATATTTTACTCCAAATGCTTTTGAAACAGATTCTGCAGTAATATCGTCATGAGTAGGACCAATGCCACCAGTTGTAAAAATATAATTATAATTTGTTCTCAATAAATTAAGTGTATCAATTATTGTTTTTTCAATATCAGGAATTACCCTGACCTCTCCTACAATTACCCCAATAGAATTAAGCCAAGTTGCTAGAGTTGAAGTATTGGTATCCTGGGTTCTTCCAGATAGGATTTCATTACCTATAATTAATATAGCTGCATTAAATTTGGTTTTTTTGTTCATTTTAAATGTATAATTTAATAATGGAATTTACCAAACCTTTATTAAAAGGCAAATTAATCAAACGATACAAACGTTTTTTTACTGATGTTAAATTAGATAAAGGAATTGTTACTGCTCATTGTCCAAATACTGGATCAATGAAAGGGTTACTTGATGAAGGAAACAATGTTTACATACTTCCTAATAATGACCCTAAAAGAAAACTTAAATATGGATTGGAAATAATAAATGCTAGAAAAAATTTAGTAGGTGTTAATACGCATATGGCTAATAGAATAGTTCAACATGCCTTAGAAAATAATTTGATTAAAGAACTCAAAAATAATGACTTAATAAAACCTGAAGTATTTTATAATAAAGAAACTAGGTTTGATTTTTTACTTAAAAAAAATAAAAATGAAATGTTTGTTGAAGTTAAAAATGTAACTCTTTTTAGAGAAAAAAATATTGCAGAATTTCCTGATGCTATAACTTCACGTGGGTCGAAACATTTACTAACACTTATTGATGCAATTAAAAAAGGTTACAAAACATACTTGCTATTTTTAGTTCAAATTCAAAATATGGAATATTTTAAAATAGCAAAAGATATAGATGTTAAATATTATGAAAACTATCTTTTAGCAAAAAAAGCAGGTGTTAATTTTTTAGCCTATCGGTGTAAAATAAGTGATAAAAAAATTTATATCGAAAAAAAAATTAAGATAATTTCTTAATATTTAAAAATCACTCACCACCAGTAATATTAATTACTTCATTGGTGATAAATTGATTTTTATTTGATGCTATATAAAAAATATAATTAGCAATATCTTTTGGATTAGCCATTTTTTTAATTGGTAAAAGTTTAGTTCTTTTAATTAAGTTTTTATTAGGAATCTTTTTATGAATTTTAGTATTAGTTAGGCCTATTTTTACTGTATTATAAAATATATTTTTATCTGCAATTTTTTTAAAATAACTAGGTATGAATTCATTCAAGTGTTTAGATAAAGAATATTCAAAAGTTTTACTTCCACCACCAAACTTAACACCAATACTAGAAGAGTTTACTATTCTGCCCCATTTTTTTTTAATCATTTTCTTCAATGATTTTCTAATAATTAACATTGGGATAAAAGAATTTATTTTTAAAGTTTTTTCTAAACTTTTTGTTGTGAATTCTTCAAATGATTTTCCACTGATATAACCTACTAAATTTATAATTATATCATAATCATTTTTAAATTTTTTAAGTATATTTTTTTCATTTAAACTAGATAGATCAGCTTTAATTAAATTGCATTTATATTTAAGATTTTTTATAATTTTAGAATTAGCGTTGTAATGTAAATTTACTTTATAAATACCCTTATCTAAAAATTTCCTAGTTAGTTCTATGCCAATATCAGAGCTTCCACCTAAAATTAATACATTTTTTTTCATCAATTAAAATATCCTGAATTTTTTTCACCCATAAAAGTGCCTTCAACATCACAAACATTACATGGTGCAAAATTTCTATTAGCATTATTTAACATCTTTCTAATTTTCATTGATTTTTTACTAAACCAAATGTCCACAAGATCTTCTTTATTTAAATTTCCTAATATAACTTTTTTACCCCAATCGTGGGGGCACATCAAAACATCACCCTGATAATCTAAAAAAAAAGTATAAGAAGGAATATAGCATGGGCTTTTAAGGGGTTCTTTAAGGCTATCTATTTTAAATTCTGCATTTTCCATTAATCCAGATCTGTTGCTTAATGTAATTCCAAAATCTTGATCTTCCGAGTAATAACGATGTCTAACAATGTACTGTTCATTTGATAGATTTGCTTTTTTACATAAATCTTCTAATTTATCAGCGTCTTCCTTGCCATCATAGGCACTTATTAAAATTTTGTTTAACCCATTTTCAAATAATTTCTTTAGTCTCTTAAGGTTTAATGGATCACCGTTAGTTACCATCTCCACGTTAGAGTCTGGAATAAATTTTTTAACCATATTGATTAAATTATAAATGTTTTTATCTAAAAGCGGCTCTACAAATCCACTATATCTTATTGTTCCACTGTAATTAAGTTTTTTGAGTTCCTCGCACAGTTTTTCATGTAAATCATTAGTTATGAATTCTTTTTTATCATCAAAATCTGCAGCACTTCTTGGACAAAATGAACAAGATCTATTACAAGTACCAGATTCACTTATTTCAATCTCTGTTGGTAAAGGAAGTCTAAGATTTTTGTATTCAAAAATTTGAATTTTATCTTCAACAGTTTTTGATTTATAATCTATGTTTGTGTCTAAAAATTTTTTTTTTTCATTATACTATTTAGCTAATTTTTAATTAATTTTCTAACTTTTGCCAAATCCTCTTTAGTATCAACTGCTACTGATTTATTAGACATTTTTAACATTTTAACTTGATATCCAAGTTCTAAAAACCGGTTTGATTCTAGGTCTTCAATTGATTCTAATGTAGTTTTTTTTTTTGCAGATGTAAAAATTTTTAAAGACTTATAGGGAAAAGAATAAATACAAACCTGTCTCCATGCTTTTACAAATTTTTTTTTTTATTAGATGGAATAGGCGAACGAGACATATATAGTAAGTTTTTTTTATTATCAAATACAGCTTTTGGTATACTAGGAGATAAGAATAGTTTTTTTTCTTTTATATCTGTATAGCCATTAACAACTTGATTGGGAAATCTTCTTGCATATTTAACAATCTTTTTAATATCCTCAGGGTTACATATAGGTTCATCACCTTGAACATTAATATAAAAATCTTTTTTAATTTTTTTGGCAACTTCAGCAATTCTATCAGTTCCAGTAAGGCACTTTTTAGATGTCATTAAAGTTTTAATGTTTTGATTTTCACAAATTTTTTGAATTCTTTTATCATCAGTTGCAATTAAAATTTTTGATCTGGGTACAGCTTTCAAGCACTGATTAACTGTTCTAATAATCATGGGAATTCCCTTTATGTCTAGCAATGGTTTTCCTGGAAGTCTTTTTGAAAAATATCTAGCAGGTATAATCAATAGATAATCAGTCATTAAATTTTTTTTAATATTTTCACTTTATAATTTGTTGGAGTCAAAGAGATTAAAGTTTTAGCTTTATTTTCTAATCTGTAGTTTTGAAATAGCTCATCCATTTCAAATTTTTTAGGACTATTTTCAGTATATCCGTCTAATCCTGCTAAAAATATTTTTCTAGATTCACCGCTAGTGCAAACTCCTAATGCGTAAGATATGGCTAAAGAATTTGGTAAAACTGAATAATTTTTTTCAAACTTAAATCTTTTATTTTTTACCTGTAAACCAAAATCTAAAATATTTTTTGATTGAAGTTTAGATTTAATATTTTTAGAAAAACTAGAATATGGAGTTATTAGATAATTATTAAATCTTTTATACTTATTAATATCTGATAATAGCCTTAGAGGATGACAGACAATATGAGCATTAATATATTTTTTTGGAACTGGATGGATTGCATTTAATGCAAATACGACAGGTTTATATTTATTAATGAATTTAATTACTTTTTCTTTATGTGTTGATGTTGTCTTACCAGGTCCTATTATAAGTACATCCTTGTCTTTAATTAATTCAATAGGCTTCCAGCTTCCTTTTATAACTCTTTTATAAAAATTTTTTCCTAATGAAATGAGTTCATTACTAAATTTTTTGCCACCTACAGTGTTTAAATAATTAAGATTGGAATAAACATCCTCTGGCTGAAAACTATCATCACCTAACATACCCTGTACAAAACTAGGGTGAATGGAATGAAGACCAGCAAAATAATAAAAGGGATTAGATCCCCATTTATATTTATCTTTAAGGGGTTCAAAATAATTTTTAATCAAATTTAATAAATGAACAAGCCTTTCGCTTTTTTCATTTCTTCTTTTTAATTCAAGAATCAAATACTCTGTTTTGGTATTTCCTGGACCCCTACCCATACCTGTAACTGTACAGTCAATCCAATTAACTGAATTGTTAATTGCTTCAATTGAATTTTCTAAAGCTTTACCCATATTATCATGAGTGTGTATACCTGTAGAGCCTTTCCAATTAGCTTTAATGTTTTTAATTATTTTTTTTGTTTTTGTAGCATCTAGACTTCCTAAGCTATCTGCAAAATACAAAATATCTGCCTTTGATTTTTTAACTTGTAAAACTGTATTTTTAATCTCCTGACTTGACAGCTCAGGTATCTGCATAATATTTACACCAACTTTATAACCTGATTGTTTAAGCCAATTTACCAGAGGTATAATTATTTTAACCTCTTGATGATGGCATGCAATTCGTACAAGTGAAATTAAAGAATTTTTTTTTTGCTTAAAATTTTTTTTTGCTAACTCAATAATATTTTTACTATTAACAAAATCAGCAGCATTTACCATTACTCCTAATTTTAAATTTTTTGGAATTTTTAAGCTTTTTAAAAAACTTTCTTCTGAGTAGGCTGTTGGCCCTTTTGTTTTTACTTTATCAATGAACCTGAAGCCTATTTCAACATAATCGACTTTGATTATATCCATTACCCTAAGATATTCATTAATTAAATCTTTTTTAAAATGCCAGTTATTGTAATAACCCCCATCTCTCAGTGTACAATCTAAAATATTTAATTTATTTTTATTCATTATCAAGATATAAATACAATTGTTCTATCAGAATTCTTAATAATTATTAACCAAGATATTCCAGAATAAGTATTACATATGTCAGAATATTTAGAAAAATTTGAAAAAATGAGAATTGCAGGCAACCTTGCTGCAAAAACTCTGGATATGCTTACAGAAAATATTAAGCCTGGTATAACTACAGATTTTATAGATAAACTTGGATATGAATTTATAAGAGATAATGGTGGCTACTCTGCTCCTCTTTTTTATAGAGGTTTTATAAAGTCATTATGTACTTCTTTAAATCATGTTGTCTGTCATGGCATACCGTCTGACAGAGTTTTAGTTGAAGGTGATGCCTTAAATGTTGATGTGACAGCCATAGTGGATAAGCATTATGGTGACACTAGCAGAATGTTTTGCGTTGGCAAAACCCCTGTTAAAGTTAATAACTTAATTGATGCTACATACGAGTCTATGATGAGGGCAATAAATTTGCTAAAGCCAGGATTAAAACTAGGTGACATTGGATATGAGATACAATCTTTTGTTGAAAAAAAAGGTTACTCAGTTGTTAGAGATTTTTGTGGTCACGGAATAAGTACAACATTTCACGAACCACCAAATATTTTACATTATGGAAGAAGAAATACAGGCTTGGAGCTTAGACCCGGTATGACTTTTACCATTGAGCCCATGATAAATACCGGTGAATGGGATGTTAAAATGCTAAAAGATGGTTGGACTGCAGTTACAAAGGATAAATCTTTATCTGCACAATTTGAGCATACGTTAGGTATTACTGAAAATGGTTATGAAATCTTTACAGAATCTGTTAAAGGTTATTCTAAGCCCCCTTACTTATAATTAATGATTGAGAGATATTCTAGAAAACAGCTTACTGACATATGGTCAGAAGAAAATAAGTACCAAATTTGGCTCGATGTTGAGATTGCAGCAGCTGAAGCTATGGAAAAATTAGGACAAATTCCCAAGGGTGTTGTCACTGTTGTAAGAAAAAAAGCAAAAATAAACGTCAAAAGAATTCACCAAATTGAGAGTAAGGTTAAGCATGATGTCATAGCATTCTTAACTTCAGTTACTGAAAAAGCAGGGATTAAAGCAAGATACCTTCATCAAGGTATGACATCTTCTGATGTTCTGGATACCAGCTTAAATATTCAATTAGTTCAATCAGGTAAGATTCTACTTGGTGATATTGATCAAATTCTAAAGGTTTTAAAGAAACAGGCCAAAAAATATAAATACACTCCATGTATGGGTAGAAGTCATGGAATTCATGCTGAGCCAATTACATTTGGTTTAAAATTAGCTTCATTTTATGAAGAGTTTAAAAGAAATAGAAAAAGATTAGTTAATGCAATTGATGAAATTTCAACATGTGCAATCTCTGGTGCTGTTGGAACTTTTGCAAATATAAGTCCAAGTGTTGAAAAGCATGTTGCTAAAAAACTTGGCTTAAAAATTGAACCTATATCAACTCAAGTTATACCAAGAGATAGACATGCATTTTACTTTTCTATTCTTGGAATTATTGCTGGATCAGTTGAAAGAGTTGCAATTGAAATTAGACATTTACAAAGAACAGAAGTATATGAAGTGCAAGAATTTTTTTCAAAAGATCAAAAAGGTTCATCAGCAATGCCTCATAAAAAAAATCCAATATTAAGTGAAAATTTGACAGGTCTTGCAAGAATGGTTCGAAGTGCAGTTCTTCCTGCCCTAGAAAATATTGCACTATGGCATGAAAGAGATATTTCTCACTCAAGTGTTGAAAGAAATATTGGTCCTGATGCAAATATAACTTTAGATTTTGCTTTAGCCAGACTTAGTAATATTTTAGATAAAATGATTGTCTATCCAAAGAAAATGATTGAAAATTTGAATATAACTAAAGGTTTAATTTTTTCCCAAGAAGTAATGCTAGAGCTAACAAAATCAGGATTAAGTAGAGAACAATCTTACAAAATGGTTCAAAACTATGCAAAAAAATGTTTTGCAGAAAACCTAAATTTATTTGATGTCATTTCCAATGATGAATTCATAATGGCAAAAATTTCATCAAGAAGATTAAAGGCTATATTTAATTATTCATCACACTTTAAAAATGTAGATTTAATCTTTAGAAGAGTTTTTAAATAATGAAAAAAGGTAAGAAATTATACGAAGGTAAGGCTAAAATAATTTATGCAACATCTGATAAAAATTTAGTTATCCAATATTTTAAAGATGATGCAACAGCTTTTAATAATTTAAAGAAATCAACTATTGAAGGCAAAGGTGTTTTAAACAATAGAATATCTGAACATATCCTTTCCAACTTGACTCAAATTGGAATTAAAAATCATTTAGTTAAAAGATTAAATATGAGAGAGCAGATTATTAAACTTGTTGAAATTATACCTATAGAATTTATTGTTCGAAATGTTGCAACAGGTTCTATTACTAAAAGACTTGGTATTGAAGATGGAACAGTTTTAAAACAGCCTCTATTAGAATATTGTTTAAAAGATGATAGTTTAGGTGATCCACTCATTGCAGAAGAGCATATATTGGCCTTTGATTGGGCTACAAAATCTGAATTAGAAAAAGTTAAAAAGATGATCCTAAGAATTAATGACTTTATGGTTGGAATGTTTAGAGGTGTTGGAATTAAACTAATTGATTTTAAACTTGAGTTTGGGAGACTTAAAGAAAATGGTAAAAATGAAGTTATTTTAGCAGATGAAATTAGTCCTGATACTTGCAGATTATGGGACAGTATTACCGAGAAAAAACTAGATAAAGACAGATTCCGTAAGAATCTAGGAGACTTAATACCCGCTTATACTGAAGTTGCCAAAAGACTTGGTATTTTACATGAGCAGTCAAATGTTAGTGCTGTCAATATTACAAAATTAAGATCAATTAAAAAAAGAAAATAATATGAAAATATCAGTGGTTATAACTCTTAAAAAAGATGTCTTAGATCCTCAGGGTAAGGTAATTCATCAAACTCTAGAAGGTATGGGGTTTGAAGGTATCGATGAAGTAAGACAAGGGAAATATTTTGAAATTAATACAAAAGAAAACGATAAAAAAAAAGCTGAAGCAAAAGTTGAAGAGATGTGTAAAAAACTTTTAGTAAACTTGGTAATAGAAAATTATAAGATTATTGGATCTGAATAATAGATAATGCAATCATCTGTAATAACTTTTCCTGGATCCAATTGTGACAGAGACATGGATGTCGCCTTAAAAAAATTTGGTTTTAAAAATAAAATGGTTTGGCATGATGATGTTGAACTTCCCAAAAGTGACTTAGTAGTTTTACCAGGTGGATTTTCATATGGTGACTATCTTAGGTGTGGAAGTATGGCGTCAAAATCAAGAATTATGAAATCTGTTGTAAACTTTGCGCAAGGTGGTGGTAAGGTTATGGGTATCTGCAATGGTTTTCAAATTTTAGTTGAAACTGGTTTACTTCCAGGCGTACTACTTAGAAATGAATACTTAGAATTTATTTGTAAAAATGTTTTTGTAAAAGTTAACAATAAAGACAATTCTTATTTTAAAGGTATTAAAAAAGATACCTACGAATTTCATATAGCTCACAATGAAGGAAATTACTTTTGCTCTAAAGAACAAATTAAAGAGATTAATGAAAACAATCAAATAGCTTTATTTTACTCAGATAAAGATGGGAATGTTAAAAAAGAATCTAACCCTAATGGTTCATTGCAAAATATAGCTGGTGTGTTTAATAAAGAGGGTAATATTTTGGGAATGATGCCCCATCCAGAAAGAATGATAGACCCTGCTCTATCGGGTGAAGATGGTTCAATATTTTTTGAAAACCTAATTAATAATTTAAAATAATGACAGTTAACGAACAACTTGCAATTGATCATGGTTTAAAAAAGGATGAATATAAAAAAATCTGTGATTTATTAAAAAGAGTTCCTAATATTACCGAACTAGGAATTTTTTCAGCAATGTGGAATGAGCATTGCTCTTACAAATCTTCAAGATTTCATCTTAAAAACCTTCCTACTAAAGGAAAAAATGTAATTCAAGGGCCTGGGGAGAATGCTGGTGTTATTGATATTGGTGATGATGATGCAATAGTATTTAAAATTGAAAGTCACAATCATCCTTCATTTATTGAGCCTTACCAAGGTGCAGCAACTGGTGTTGGTGGAATTATGAGAGATGTTTTTACAATGGGTGCAAGACCGATAGCCAATTTAAACTCAATTCATTTTGGGTCACCTCAGCATAAAAAAACTAAAAATTTATTACGTGGAGTTGTTCATGGTATAGGTGGATATGGTAATTGCATGGGTGTTCCAACAATTGCTGGTCAGACTAGCTTCGACGAGTCTTATAATGGTAATATTTTAGTAAATGCCATGACTTTAGGTCTTGTTAAAAAAGATAAGATTTTTTATTCAAAAGCTGCTGGTTTAGGAAAACCTGTAATCTATGTTGGTTCAAAAACAGGAAGAGATGGAATTCATGGTGCCAGTATGGCATCAGCTTCTTTTGATGATAAAATTGAGGAAAAAAAACCAACCGTTCAAGTTGGGGATCCCTTTACTGAAAAACTATTATTAGAGGCTTGCCTAGAATTGATGGCGGGAGATTCAATAATAGCCATTCAAGATATGGGTGCTGCAGGTCTAACTTCTTCAAGTATTGAAATGGCTTCAAAAGGAAACTTGGGAATTGAAATCAATTTAAATAAAGTTCCTTGTAGAGAAGCAAATATGACCCCTTATGAAATTATGCTGTCTGAAAGTCAAGAGCGAATGCTTATTGTTTTAGAAAATGGCAAAGAAGAAATGGCAAAAAAAATATTTGATAAATGGAATTTAGATTTTGCTGTTATAGGTAAAACTACAAAAAGTAAAAAAATTGAACTTTATTTCGATAAAGAAAAAGTAGCAAATATTCCTGTTGATACATTGGTTGAAAACTCGCCTATGTATGATCGAAAATGGAAAAAAGCTAAGTTGCCTAAAAAAATTAAAATCGAAAAAGAACTATTTAAAACTTTAAAAGTGAAAAATGTTTTGAATAAAATATTATCAAACCCAAATGTATGCAGTAAAAAATGGATTTGGCAACAGTATGATCACACTGTAATGGGTGACACCATTCAAAAGCCTGGTGGAGATGCTGGTGTCGTTAGAGTTCATGGTACTAATAAAGCTGTCGCAGCATCCGTTGATTCATCTGCTGTATATTGCTGGGCCCACCCTTTAAGTGGTGGAAAACAAATTGTTTGTGAAAGTTGGAGAAACTTAATTTCAGTTGGTGCAAAACCAATTGCAATTACTAACTGTTTAAATTTTGGTAGTCCTGAAAATGAAGAAAATATGGGTGAGTTTGTAGAATGTGTTCATGGATTAGGTGAAGCGAGTGCATATTTAGATTTCCCAGTAGTTTCAGGAAATGTTTCTTTTTACAATCAAACTAAAGATATTGGCATTAAACCCACTCCTACAATTGGTGGTGTTGGTTTAATTAAAGATTACCAAAATATGGTTACAATGGATTTGAAAGAAGCTGACAATATGCTTTTAGTTATAGGTAAAACTGAAGGTCATCTAGATCAAAGCTTATTTGCAAGAGATATTTTAAATGAAAAAAATGGACCCCCTCCTGAAATCAATCTTTTCAATGAAAAAAATAATGGTGAAACAATTTTGAAACTTATCGATAAAAAATTTATTAAGTCTGCACATGATGTTTCTTTAGGGGGCATAATTACTGCTCTTTCTAAAATGTGTATTAAAGGTAAAAAAGGTGCAAATATTAAAAAACCTAATTACTTAATTAATCAGTTTGAATACTTATTTGGTGAAGACCAAGGAAGATACATTGTGGAAATTACTAAAGATAATCTGGAAAGTGCAACTAAGATACTTCAAGAAAACTCAGTACATTTTGATGAGCTTGGATCAGTAAATGACAATATTTTGATAATTGATGATAAGACAAAAGTATCAATTGACGATCTGATTAAATCACATACAAATTGGCTAACTAACTATATGGATAATTAAAATGGCAATGGATTTAAAAGAAATTGAAACACTAATTAAAGAAGCTTTACCAGATGCTATAATAGAAATTCAAGACTTAGCGGGAGATAGTAACCACTACTCAGCAACAATTACTTCAAGTAAATTTTCTGGAAAAAGTAAAATTGAGCAACATAAGATTGTGTACAATTCTTTAAAAGGAAAAATGGGCAACGAACTACACGCATTAGCAATTAAAACAAAGGAGCAATAATGGACGATAACACAAAAAATTTAATTCAGAATCATATTGATACTAACGAAGTATGTTTATTTATGAAGGGAACTCCTGACGCTCCACAGTGTGGTTTTTCTATGGCTGTATCAAACATGCTAAAAATTTTAGAAGTTAATTATAAAGGAATTAATGTTCTTGAATCACAACCTTTAAGAGAAGGTATAAAAGAATTTAGTGACTGGCCTACTATTCCACAAGTTTATATCAAAGGTGAATTTGTCGGGGGCTGTGACATCGTTAAAGAAATGTATGAAAATGGTGAACTAAAGAAAATTCTTGAAGATAAAGCTATAGAATTTAAGAAGTAAATAATGAGAACCTTTATTTATAAAACTATTATAACTGCAGTTTTAATCATATTGGTTTTTGAAATAACAATTGGCCGTAAGTTTGATCAGATAAACAGCAAAGTAGAATCTTTTTTTACTAAAGAAGGTAGAAAAGAGGCTGTAATAAATTTAAAAAAAGAAATTAAAAAAGCTAATGAAAAAGAAAACTACCTTAATGAAGAAGAAAGAGAGCTTTTAAGAAATTTCATATTAAAAATCCAAAAAGAATTGAATCTGTAGGCTATTTACACTCTACTAAATTAGATATTTTTAATTTATTTTTATAATAAAAATTTAATTTAATAAATTCTGAATAAATAATATCACAACCATAAGGAATACTTGATTTCATATTTCTTACTAACTGAACAGCATAAAATGGTCTTACAATTGATTTATTAATAGTTTGCCAATTATAATAGCAGTTGATTTTATCATCTTTTAAATATGGCTTAACTAGATAAATGGGAGATACTACTAAGCAAACATCTTTTATATCTCTTTTAATTATTTCTTTTGAAATATTTTTTCCACTAACCCCCCAGTAATCTAATTCAAAATTTTTACTAATATCAATTGTTCTAGTGGGTAAGTTAAACCATGTATACTGATATGGATATAATGAAAAATTTTCATAAATAAAAAATAAAATGAAAATAGAAATAATTTTATTGTTATATTTTGGTAATAAAGAATTAAGTGAAATAAGACTGAGTATTATTAAAAGTGGTACCAAAAATATTATTTGTCTCAACTCATCATAAAGAGGGGTTTTTAAAAAAATAAATATTAACGGTAATAAAATTACTGTACCTAATATTGTGCCAACAAATATTTGATTTTTTTTAATATTAAAAATTTTTTTTTCTGTAAAGGGTATTAAAAAAAGTCCTATTAAAACAATAAACGGTAACTTAACCAATAACCAGCTAGGTATATACAAGGGGTCAAGATTTTGAGCTCTGAGACATTCACCAAATGTTAAAGTACATATATCCTGTGGAAAATTACCCATAAATATTATTGCATCAATTAATAATAATGGGTTGATCCAAAAAATTGGGTAAAATAAAATAACAAATAAATAAACAGTAACAGTGAAGAAGATTAATTTTATCAATATAATTTTGAAAAACACCTGATAGCTAATTTTTTTAATGTTTAATAATATAATAATACTAACTAAATATTGTAGAAAAATTAAGATACCAGAAATTCTAATTGATATTAAAAAAGCACTTAAAAGTGCAAATAAAAAGATATCTCTATATCTTATAATATTGCTATCTATAAACTTATTAATTAAATAAAAATTTAAATAAGTTAAAATAATCCATACTGATAAAAATGGAATATCTTTTGGATTAAATAAACTATGTCCAAATAAATATGGATAAACTAAATAAAAAATAGTTGATAAAACTGAAAATAATTTATTTTGAGTGATTAAATATAAAATCTTTTTAAAATAAATACCAGATATAGAAAAAAAGATAAAAACAACAGCATGTTTTGAAATAAGTTTAGCCCCATAATTATCAACATAATAAAAAAATGGGATAATCTTTTGTATTAAAGCTTGAAGTGGTTGAGATATAATCTGAAAACCTATGCCATAGAACTTATCCCTAAATTCTGACTGATAATCAAAGTTTCCATAAAAAAAATTTATAACTATTTTTTTATTAAAATTCCAATAAAGCTCTTCATGAAATTCATCATGAGAAATTCCTGTGTTTAAAGATAAGTAAAAACCAAAAAGCAGGAAACTAATTAGGAAAATATAAAAAAAGGTATTTATTTTGTTTTTTATTAGATTCAATTATCTAGAATAATATTCAATTACCAGGTTAGGCTCCATAACAACTGGATAAGGAACTTCCTCGAACTTAGGTGTTCTTACAAAAGTAACTTTTTTATTTTTTTCATCCATAAGAATATATTCTGGGGTTTCTCTTTCTTTGTTTGCTAAGGCAATATCAATAAATGCCAATTGTTTAGATTTATCTCTAATTTCAATCGTGTCTTCTTCGTTAACAATATAACTAGCAATATTGACTTTTTTTCCATTAACTTTGACATGTCCATGGTTAATAAGTTGTCTAGCCGAAAATACTGTTGTTGAAAATCTTGCTCTGTATACAATTGAATCAAGTCTTCTCTCAAGCAATCCTACTAAATTTTCACCCGTGTCACCTTTTTGCATGGCAGCTTTTTTGTAAATATTTCTGAATTGTCTTTCGTTAATATTACCGTAGTAACCTTTTAATTTTTGTTTAGCTTGCAGCTGAATACCATAATCGGAAGGCTTACCTTTTCTACCTTGACCGTGTTGCCCAGGTCCATAATCTCTTTTATTGAAGGGACTCTTAGGTCTGCCCCATAGGTTGATTTTTAACCTTCTATCTATTTTGTGTTTAGAACTTATTCTTTTTGTCATATGATAGTTGGGGTTATAAACTTACTCATTATTTTGTCAATCAACCTTTTTTAGCTAAACTAGCAAATACACTAGATAAAATACGTGTTTCTTTCTGTGAGAGCTCCATTTTAGAAAAAATACTTCTTAAGTTTTCTAACATTATAGGCCTCTTCTCTAGGGGTTTAAAAAAGTCTTTTTCCTCTAATTTTTTTATACAAAGATTTGTCATAGCTTGAATATCACTTTTGCTTGCTAAGGATACTTTTTTGGATTTAGAGTATTTTGCTCCTTTTAAATTGATAATATTAGCTACTGTGTGAGCAATAATAATAACACTATGCGATAAATTTAAAGATTTAAATTCAGGATTAGTTGGTATTTGCATCGTAAAATTAGCATAACTGATTTCACTATTAGATAGTCCAGAGGCCTCAGAACCAAATAGAAAAGCAACTTTCTTATTAAAATCAATCTTTTTTAAATCATTTAAATTTATATGTTTAATATTCTTATTTCGAAATCTTGCAGAAGTAGCAATAACATAATCTACTTTTTTTACAGCAGATTCTAAATTTTCATGTATTTTTGCATTCACTATTAGATCTTTTGCACCGACAGAAGTTGCTAGAATTTTATCATTTGGAAAAATTGGCTTTGGTTTTACAATGATTAGCTTTTTAAATTTAAAGTTTTTAATTGCTCTAGCACAAGCACCTATATTTTCAGATAACTGTGGTTGGTGTAAAATAAAAAAGATATTATTAAAAGACATCAGTAGCTAAATTAATCTAATCCATGATTTCTGTTATAGTCAGATGTTTTTGAATTAATTAAACCTTTGAGTAAAGCTTTTTCTACAGACCACATTGAAACTTTTAATGGATAACATTTAGCATTATCTGAAGAATGTTCTGATCCACAATCACCACCAGGGCAAGTCGATAAAACACCAAGTAAATCTGTTTCAGCAAAAAATTCTAAATAATCACCTGGTCTTACTGGACTTGACTTCATAAAATACTGCTTAGTATCATTTGTAAAACCTGTACACATAAAAACATTTAAAACATCATGAACTAATTTTTCAGCCTCACCTAACTTGATTCCTTTTTCATTAACTAAAGCTCTTGTTAGATTTGAATGACAACAATAATGATAATTTTCATCTGAAAGTAATTTAGATGTATATGGGTCACAACGAGTTCCTATAACATCATGAACAGATCCTCCATCTTTATCATATCCATACCAATCTAAAGTGTCCCAAGTAATTGTGGCTAAAGACCTTAAGTATGGAAAATTACTTAACATTCTATCTCCTGTCGAAAGATGTGTTCCATAAAGAGCTCTAGTCTTACCAGAGTAAAATTTCTCTTCTAAGTTATCTGCTTGAAAAATATTTAAATCACCCACTTGAGGTCCTTCAATACTTTCAATTCTAAAAAATTGACCTTTTTTTACTTCAAAAGTTTTTGCGTCTCTTGGTGGTATTATAATTTCACCAATGTTTTTTAAGCTATTTCTAGCGCTGTGTAATATTGGTAAATTGGTTTCTTTTAAGTCATCTATTGGGTAACACACAATAGGTTTAACATTTATTCTGTCTTTAGCATCCAAAGGAGCTGTAGAATATTTTTTAGTCTTCATATTTACTTGCTTGCAGGTGCTTTATCCTTAAATAATTTATAGTCTAGACTGTCTACCAATGCTCTAAAAGATGCATCTATAATGTTTGCTGAAACACCTATTGTAAACCAATTTTTACCTTTTGAGTCTGTACTTTCTATTGAAACTCGGGTGATGGCTCCTGTGCCAGTATTTAAAATTCTAACCTTATAGTCAACTAACTTAAGATCTTTTAAGTATTTTGAATACTTATTAAGCTTATCTACATTTTGTCTAATAGCGTTATCTAATGCGTTAACTGGTCCATTTCCCTCACCTTCACAGATTATTTTTTCACCATCTACCTCTAATTGAGCTTTTGCTGATGAAATTATTTTTCCGAATGAATCTTTTTTAACAGATACGTCATATTCTTGAATTAATATATATCTTGGTATCTCACTTATAATTCTTCTAGCTAATAATTCAAAAGAAGCATCAGCACCATCATAACTGTAACCAATAAATTCTCGATCTTTTACCTCATCTAAAAGTTTTTTAATTTTAGGATCATTTTCTTCTATTTCAATTCCAATAGTTTTTAATCTTGAAATGATATTTGATTTACCTGATTGATCTGATACTACGATGTTTCTAGAATTTCCAACTTCTTCTGGGTTTATATGCTCATAAGTCTTTGGATCTTTTTGAACAGCAGAAACGTGTAAACCTCCTTTGTGAGAAAATGCTGCAGCACCTACATAGGGTAAATGTTTATTTGATTTTCTATTCAATATCTCATCTAATAGTCTAGAGCACTCTGTTAAATTTTTAATATTTTCAGGCTTAATTTGTAATTCAAATTTAGAAGCAAAATCTTTTTTTAAAAAAAAGGTAGGAATTAAGCTCATTAAATTTGCATTTCCACATCTTTCACCTAAACCATTTATAGTTCCTTGAACTTGTCTTACACCTGCCCAAACTGCTGCTAATGAATTAGCTACAGCATTACCTGTATCATTATGAGCATGTATTCCTAAATTTTTACCAGGTATAACTTTAGCAACTTCTAATACAATTTTAGTAATTTCATGAGGAAGTGTCCCACCATTGGTATCACATAATACAATCCATCTAGCGCCCTCATCGAATGCCGACTTAAGGCAAGATATCGCATATTTAGAATTTGCTTTATATCCATCAAAAAAGTGTTCCGCATCAAACATAAATTCTTTTTTTTCTTTAACAAAGTGTTTAGTGCTCTCCGTTATATTTTCTAAGTTTTCTGCATTGGATATACCTAGCGCAATATCAACGTGAAAATCCCAAGATTTACCAACCAAGCAAACTGCAGGTGTATTTGCATTCAATAAAGCTGATAAACCAGGGTCATTGTCAGCACTACGACCAGTTTTTTTGGTCATGCCAAAGGACGTTAATTTTGCATTTATAAATGCATGTTTTTTTTGAAAGAATTCAGTATCAGTAGGATTTGCTCCAGGCCAGCCACCTTCAATATAATCAACACCTAAGTTATCTAAAGCAGAGGCAATTTTTAACTTATCATCTACTGAGAAATCTACACCTTGAGTTTGTGCACCATCTCTTAATGTGGTATCAAATATGTATAGTCGCTCTTTGTTCATTTAAGTTTCCAAATTGTTTTACCATCTTTATCTTCTATTAAAACACCTTTATCTAAAAGCTTATCTCTAATAATATCAGCCTCTTTATATTTCTTGTCTTCTCTTGCTTTATTTCGAAGTGCAATCATTTCTAAAATATCCTCTTCATCAATAGATGATTTTTTCTTTTTAAATTCAATCCACTCTTCTTTTGTTTTATTTAAAATACCTACAAAATTACAAGCAGAAACAAATAAGTCTTTATCATTATCACTTCCCTTTTGAGCTTTGTCATAAAGTTGGTGGAGATTTGCTATATAGCCTGGTGTATTCAAATCATCATATAACGGAGATAAAATATCTTCATCTAAAACTGTTTTATCATTCACAGGTAAAGAAACTTCATACCATTTATCAATAGTATTTTTGCAGTCCTCTAACAGCTTTTCATTCCAGTCTAGTGGCTGCTTATAATGGGCACTCATTAAAGCAAGTTTTAAAACTTGTCCATCAATCTTTTCTTTGAAATCTTTAATCTTTAATATGTTGCCAGTTGATTTAGCCATTTTTTCATTAGACATAGTGATAAATGCGTTATGGATCCAATAATTAGCAAAAACTTTAGTATCATTAGTACATCTTGATTGTGCGATTTCATTTTCATGATGAGGAAAAATCAAATCAATTCCACCTCCATGAATATCAAATACATCTCCTAAATATTTCTTAGACATAGCAGAGCATTCTAAATGCCAACCAGGTCTTCCTTTTCCCCAAGGCGAACCCCAGGATGGTTCATCATTTTTAGATGGCTTCCATAAAACAAAATCTTCTGATTTTTTTTTATTTTCTGAAACTTCAACTCTAGATCCTGCAATTAAATCTTCTAATTTTTTATTCGACAGTTTTCCATAATCCTCAAATTTACTGACTTCAAAATAAACATGATTATTTACTTCATAAGCAAAATCCTTTTTTATTAAAGACGATATCATTTCAATCATAAGATCAATATGTTCTGTTGCTTTAGGTTGTTGCGTTGGATTGTCTAAATTTAAATAATTACAATCATCATTAAAATCTTTAATAATATTATTGGTTAATTCGGATATTGTAATATTTTTCTCTTTTGATGACTTAATAATTTTATCATCAACATCGGTAATATTTCTCACATAACATATTTTGTCATTTCCATATTTTGATTTTAAAACTTTGTACAAGATATCAAAAATAACAAGAGGTCTTGCGTTACCAATATGAGGATTGTCATAAACAGTGGGGCCACAAACGTACATGCCTATGTTTTCTTTATCCAATGGAACAAATTTTTCTTTTTTGTTACTTAAATTGTTTGTTAAATAAATATCCTTGTTCATTATCTTAGAATTATACTTTAATTATAGTTTTGGGAATCTATAAGATTAGTTGGGAATCTTGCAAACTGGAATTGGTTCCATTTTATGTAGGTTCATCTTTCTTATTTTTTCGTATTTCTCACGATTTATTGAGTTAACGTTATTCATTGCTTCCTCTAATTCTGCATATTTAAGGCCTAATTGACTTTCGTCAGTTCTGCCGTCATCCCATAATCCATCTGTAGGAGCTGCTTCAATTATTTCTTTTAGTATATTAAGGGATTTACCTATTTCCCATACTACCGATTTATTACAATCTGCAATAGGAGAAATATCTACTCCACCATCTCCATATTTTGTATAAAATCCCACTCCAAAATCCTCAACTTTATTTCCTGTACCAACCACAATTCCTTTATTTACGGCTGCTACTTGATATAGGGTAGTCATTCTAATTCGTGCTCTGGAATTTGCCATTCCATGTTCGTCATCAAAATTAGACAAAGTGCCTTTAAACGCTTCAAATAGATTATCCAAATTTAGTGTGTGTGCCTCAACATTATTAAAATTATTAGTAAGCCATTCTTGGTGTTTTAAACTTAAATCATGTTGTGATGATTTTTGTTTGATTGGCATTGATAAAACAATTGTTTTTATACCTGTCATTGCACATAATGTGCTTGATACAGAGGAATCTATACCACCTGAAATTCCAATAACTAAAGATTGAGCCTTATTTGGCATCTTTTCTGCATAGTCTTTAATCCAATTGCTTATAAATTGTGATTTTTCTAAAGGTTTCATAATCTAAAATTTAAACGAAATTGTATTTAATACAATCGTTTAAGATGCCGCTTTAATATTTTTTTTAGAGTATGCTGCATTTTTTTTAATCTCATCAGAAATTAAAAAGGCTAGTTCTAATGCTTGATTAGCATTCAATCTTGGGTCACAATGAGTATGATATCTGCTAGACAAATCTTGGTCAGATATTTTTTGAGCACCACCAGTACATTCTGTAACATCTTGACCTGTCATTTCAATGTGCAGTCCACCTGCATAACTTCCTTCACTTTGGTGACATTCAAAAACATTTTTTACTTCTTTGACAACACTATTAAATGGTCTAGTTTTAAATCCAGTTGAAGCTTTAATTGTATTTCCATGACAAGGATCGCATGACCATATTACATTTAAACCTTCTTTTTTAATTGCTTTAATTAATTTTGGTAAGAATTTAGAAACATTTTCATGACCAAATCTAGAAATTAAAGTTATTTTACCTTTTTCATTTTTTGGATTAATTTTATTACAAAGGTTTATTAAATCTTCTGCTTTTAATGTTGGACCACATTTTATTCCAATAGGGTTTTCAATTCCCCTACAAAACTCAACATGTCCACCATCTAATTGTCTAGTTCTATCACCTATCCAGACAAAGTGGGCTGAAGTATCATGATACTCTCCAGTTGTTGAATCTACTCTCGTCATAGCTTGTTCAAAAGGAAGTAGTAAAGCTTCATGTGAGGTCCAAAAGTTTACCGTTTTTAATCTTCTATTAAAATCTGAGTTAATTCCACATGCATCCATAAATGCTAGAGCATCTGCTATTCTATCTTCTAAATCTTTAAATTTTTTAGCTGCAGGAGAATTTTTAATAAAACCTAAATTCCAAGTATGTACTTTTTTAAGGTCAGCAAAACCTCCATGAGAAAATGCTCTTATAAGATTAAGTGTAGATGCTGACTGAGAATAAGCTTTAAATAGTCTCTTAGGGTCAGGAACTCTTGACTTTTCATTAAATTCCATTCCATTAATATTATCTCCTAGGTAGCTAGGTAGTTCAACGCCATTAATATTTTCAACAGGAGAACTTCTTGGTTTAGAAAATTGGCCAGCAATTCTTCCAAGTTTAATAACTGGTAAAGAGGCAGAATAAGTAAGCACAAGCGACATTTGAAGTATTAGTTTAAATGTATCCCTAATATTATCAGGATGAAATTCTGCAAAACTTTCTGCACAGTCTCCACCTTGCAATAAAAAAGCTTTTCCATCAACAACATCAGCAAGCTGCTCTTTTAAATGTCTTGTTTCACCAGCAAAAACTAATGGTGGAAAATCTTTAATTTTATTTAAAACAACATCTAAATCTTTTTGATCCGGATATTCTGGAATGTGTTTTACAGGATAATTTCTCCAACTATTTATTTTCCAATTTTTCATATTCAACCTAGAAGTGTTCTAGCAGACTTAACTATTTATTCAACAGTAACAGATTTAGCTAAATTTCTAGGCTTATCAATATCGTATCCTTTTTTAAGAGCTGAATAATAAGCTAGTTTTTGCAAAGGAACTGTTAATAAAAATGGTAGCAAATCATCATTGGTATTTTCAACCTCAATGGTTTCCCATATATTCTCAGATACAACCTCATCCTTACTTTTGTTGGTAATAAGTAAAACTTTTGCACCTCTTGCTATTACTTCCTGCATATTTGAAATTGTTTTTGTGTAATAGCTATCCCTTGGAGCTAAAACTACTACAGGCATTCCATCTTCAATTAATGCTAAAGGACCATGCTTCATTTCACCTGCAGGGTAACCTTCAGCATGCACATATGCTAATTCTTTTAATTTTAACGCCCCCTCTAAAGCAATTGGATAAGAAAAACCTCTTCCTAAAAACATCGAACCTTTTACATCTATAAATGAACTAGAGACTGTTTGGATTTTACTTTCTGTAAGCAAGGTTTGTTCAACTAACTTGGGTAATGTTTTTAAGTCCTTAATTTTATTTAAATATATATTTTTACCTAAATTATTTCTCAAAATTCCTAATTTCAGCACTAGGATATAAAGAACTAGCATTTGACCCATAAAAGCTTTTGTAGAAGCTACACCAATTTCTGGTCCACAATGAATTGGTAAAACAAATTTAGAGTCTCTTGCAATAGAACTTTCTATAACATTAACCACACTGCAAGTTTTCATATTATTTTTATTACATAAATCTAGGGCTGCATAAGTGTCAGCTGTTTCGCCAGACTGAGAAACAAAAACATATAAATTATCATTTTTAAATCTATTTTTTCGATATCTGAACTCAGATGCAACATCAATTGTTACATCTAGTGTAGTATTTTCTTCAAACCAATATTTTGCCATTAAGCAAGAATGGTAAGCTGTTCCACAGCCAATTAAAGTAACTGAAGAAATTTCTTTTATATCCCACGGAAAATTATAAATATTGATGTCGTTGTTAATTTTATCGACATACTCATTTATACAGTTCTTCAATGTTGTTGGCTGTTCTTCGATTTCTTTAGCCATAAAGTGTTTAAAATCTCCTTTTTCATAATCCTGCTCTTTTGAAGATAATTGTAAAACTTTTTTATTAACTTTTAAGCCTTCTTCATCAAAAAACTCAACTTGGTCTTTTTTAATGATGCAAAATTCCCCATCATTCAAATAGGAAATTTTATTAGTCATAGATTTTAAAGCATAAGAATCTGATCCTAAATAGTTTTCGTTAGGACCATAACCAACTGCAAGTGGAGATCCTCTTCTTGCACCCACTATAAGATCAGGCTGATCTTTAAAAATTATTCCTAAAGCAAAGCTTCCATGAAGCTGTTTTAGAGTTTTAATAATTGCATCCTTTAAATTAAGTTCTTTTAAATATTCTGTTATTAAATGAACAATTACCTCTGTATCTGTCTGAGATTTAAATACATGGCCTTTGTTGATTAAATATTTTTTTAAAATAGTAGAATTTTCAATAATACCATTATGTACTACAGATACACTTTCTGATGAATGTGGATGTGCATTAATAGTATTTGGAATTCCATGGGTTGCCCATCTAACATGTCCAATTCCAATTGGACCTGACATATTTTTAACTACAAGATTTTTTTCTAAAATATCAACTCTACCTTCAGATTTAGCTTCATTTAATATACCATCTGATAAAGTTGCAATACCTGAAGAGTCGTAACCCCTATACTCTAACTTTTTAAGAGAGTTGATAATGGCAGATGATACTGATTTATTGCTCACTATTCCTATAATTCCACACATATTATTTATGTCTTCTTTTGTAATTTTTTATTTCGATTTGTAGGGCTCTGGTTAAAGCCAACGAATTTTTTTTAACATTTTTTGTGATCACTGAACCAGCTCCAACAATACTATTTTCTTCAAGAGTGATAGGTGCAACTAATGAAGAATTAGAACCTATAAATACATTGTCTTTAATTTTTGTTTTACTTTTTTTAATGCCATCGTAATTACAGGTAATTGTGCCAGCTCCTACATTTACACCTTTACCTATTTCACTATCACCAATGTACGATAAATGATTAACTTTTGATTTTTTTCCAACTGTACTTTTCTTGACTTCTACAAAATTTCCAATTTTTGATCCTTCTTCAAGAGTAGTACCTGGTCTTAATCTTGCATAAGGTCCAACTTCAACTTTATTTTTTATTTTACAATCCTCTAAATGCGAAAATGAATTGATAGTTACATCATTGCCAATTTTAACTTTTTTTCCAATGACAACATATGGATTAATAGTAACGTTTTTCCCAATCTTGGTATCTTTTGAAAAAAAAATAGTTTCAGGTCCGATCATCTTTACACCAGACTTTATAAAAAATTTACGAAGCTTTTCTTGTTCGATGTTTGAATTTATTTGTTTCATCTGGAAATATTTTTATATTAAGTGTATAGATATCTTAATTCACAATTTATTTCTTAAAAATACTTTATTAATGACTCAAAATTATACAATTTTATTCGATCTAGATGGTACACTTGTTGATACGGCGCCTGATTTAATGGGGGCCCACAATCATGTAATGAAAAAATATGGTTTTCCCACTAAATCAACAGAAGAAATCAGAAACCTAGTAGGTCAAGGTGCTGGTGCAATGATTGGAAGATCTATATGGGGGCAAGCCAAAAAGGAGTTTAGTAAAATTGATGACCAAAAAATAAAAGCTGAAATGGTTAAGGACTTTGTTGCTTATTATGGAAAAAATATCATTAAAGAAAGCACACTTATTAATGGTGTAAAAGATTTTTTAAAATGGTGTAAAGAAAAAGAAATTTCAATGGCAGTTTGTACTAACAAACAAGAACACTTAGCAATAGACCTTTTAAAAAAAATTGGAATTTATGATTACTTTGAATACGTTGCTGGATCGGATACTTTTGATTATTGTAAACCTGATCCAAGACACATAATAAGTATAATTGAAATCATCGGTGGTGATGTAAAAAAATCTCTAATGTTTGGTGACAGTGAAACTGATGCAAATGCAGCAAAAGCTGCCTCTGTTCCTGTTATTTTATTAGAAAATGGGTATACAGAAAAAAATTCTAATGAAATTTACCATAATCATTTAATAAAAGACTTTATCGGTGTTGAAAAAATAGTTTCAACTTACTTAAAAGATTGATTTAATTTTTTTTCTTACTATTAATATGTTTGCATAATTAAGGAGGCCAAATGATTTCGCATAAAGTTAAAGTTTACCCGTCAAAAATTAATTTACCTAAAAAAAATCAATTAGCATGGAAAATTGCTGAAATAGCTTCAGATAATGCAAAATTAGATAAAGCAGCTATTGAGATGGTTATTAATAGAATAATTGATAATGCTTCAGTTGCTATTGCTTCTTTAAACAGAAAAGCAGTTATCTCTTCAAGAGAAATGGCCTTAAAGCATCCAAGAAAAAATGGTGCGAGTTTATTTGGAATTGATTCAAAATTAAAATTTGATTGTGAGTGGGCTGCTTGGTCAAATGGGACAGCTGTCAGAGAGCTTGATTTTCATGATACTTTTTTAGCAGAGGATTACAGTCACCCAGGAGATAACATTCCACCAATTTTAAGTGTAGCTCAACAAACTAAAAAAAGTGGACTAGATTTATTAAGAGGAATTATCACAGGTTACGAAGTTCAGGTTAATTTGGTTAAAGGAATTTGTTTGCATAAACATAAGATTGATCACATTGCACATTTAGGACCAAGTGTTGCGGCAGGTTTAGGAACAATGTTAAAATTAAATACCGAAACAATTTACCAAGCAGTTCAACAAGCATTACATACGACAGTTTCAACGAGACAATCTAGAAAAGGTGAAATTTCTAGCTGGAAAGCTTACGCCCCTGCTCACGCTGGTAAACTTGCAATCGAAGCAGTTGATAGAGCGATGCGTGGTGAAGGTGCTCCAAGTCCAATTTATGAAGGTGAAGACAGTGTTATAGCAAGAATATTAGATGGAAAGAAAGCATTATATAATGTGCCTCTTCCTAAGAAAAAAGAATCTAAGAAAGCGATACTAGAGACCTATACAAAAGAATATTCAGCAGAATATCAATCTCAAGCACTAATAGATATTGCTAAAAAACTTAATAAAAAAATTCCAAATTTAAATCAAATTAGAAAAATTGATATTTACACAAGTCATCACACTCATTATGTAATTGGTACTGGTGCAAATGATCCACAAAAAATGGACCCAAATGCAAGTAGAGAAACTCTAGATCACTCTATCATGTATATTTTTGCTGTAGCGCTTGAGGATGCTGATTGGCACCATGTTAAATCATATACAAAACAAAGAGCTAATAAAAAAAGTACTATAAAAATTTGGAAATCAATTACTACTTTTGAAGATAAAAAATGGACTAAAAAATATCATGATCCTAATCCAAAGAATAAATCATTTGGTGCAAAGGTTGTAGTTACTTTAAGTAAAGGCAAAAAAATTATAGAACAATTAGATAGAGCAGATGCACACCCTTATGGAGCACGTCCATTTAAAAGACAGAATTATATAAATAAGTTCTTAACTTTAACAGATGGGATTTTAAATAAAAAAGAAAGTGCTCGTTTCTTGAAAGTTGTACAAAATCTTAAAAATTTGAAAGCTGGAGAATTAAATAAATTAAATATCCAGGTTAAAAGAAGTCAAATAAAGAAAAATATAAAACAAGGAATTTTTTAGTGCATTTTGTAGATAAAGAGCCTAGTCAAAAAAGAGCTGACTTTGTCAGTAAATTAAAATCAAATAAAATTTTAAGAGTTCCTGGAGCTTATAATCCGCTAACTGCAAAACTAATTGAAGAAATTGGTTATGATGCCGTTTACGTATCAGGTGGGGTTATGGCCAATGATTTAGGTTTTCCAGATATAGGCTTAACTACACTACAAGATGTTAGTACTAGATCTTATTTAATATCTAGAGTTACAAGCTTACCGACAATTGTTGATATCGACACAGGTTTTAAATCTTGTGAAGAGACTATTAAAACTTTTGAAGAATTTGGAGTATCAGCAGTTCATTTGGAAGATCAAGTAGAGCGTAAAAGATGTGGGCACTTAGATAATAAAGAATTAATTTCAACTGAAGCTATGGTTAAGAAAATTAAAGAATGTGTTGCAGCTAAAAAAGATAAAAATTTTAAAATTATAGCTAGATCTGACGCCAAAGGGGTTGAAGGAATAGATAAAATGATTGATAGATGTAAATCTTACATTGATGCTGGTGCTGAAATTATCTTTCCAGAGGCGCTGCATGATGAAAAAGATTTTGAAAAGGTCAGAAAAGAACTATCTTGTTATCTTTTAGCTAATATGACTGAATTTGGAAAATCTAAGCTTTTTAATTACAAAGAATTAGAAAATTTTGGATATAATATTGTAATTTATCCTGTAACTACACAAAGATTAGCTATGAAAAGTGTAGAAGATGGACTTAAAGACATTTTTGCAAATGGACACCAGAACAATATTATTGATAAAATGCAAACTAGAAAAAGATTATATGAATTGGTAGAATATGAAAAATATAACTCTTTAGATGAAAAAATTTATAATTTTAGTACGGAAGGACATGAATAATGAGTGATGATATAAAAAAAGGTTTACTCGGCATAGTTGTTGATGAAACTGAGGTTTCAAAAGTTATGCCTGAAATTAACTCTCTAACTTACAGGGGTTATGCGGCTCAAGATCTATGTGCTAGATGTGATTTTGAAGAGGTTGCATATTTAATTTTAAATAAAGAACTACCTAACAAAAAGCAACTAAAAGAATTTAAGAAAGAACTATCTAAAGAAATAGCTTTATCAAAAAATATAATAAATATTTTAAAACAAATACCTAAAAAATCTCACCCCATGGATGTTGCAAGAACTGCTGTAAGTGTGATGGGTCTTGAGGATAAAGAGACAAAAAATAACTCTCCAAAAGCAAATTTAAGAAAAGCAATTAGAATCCTTGCAAAAACACCAACTGCATTGGCAGCTTTTTATAGACTTAGAAAAGGAAAAAAAATTATAGCACCAAAGAAAGATCTTAATTTTTCTGAAAATTTTTTTCATATGTGTTTTGGAAAGGTTCCTAATAAAGAAATTGTAAAAGCATTTGATGTTTCCTTAATTTTATACGCAGAACATAGTTTTAACGTATCTACTTTTACTGCTAGAACTATTACAAGTAGTTTATCTGATATTCATGGGGCAATAACAGGAGCTATTGCAAGTTTAAAAGGACCTCTTCATGGTGGAGCCAATGAAGAAGTGATGCACATGATGAAAAAAATTAAAAAACCTGAAAATGCATTAAAATGGATTAATAATGCTTTAAAAAATAAAGATGTAGTAATGGGGTTTGGTCATAGAGTTTATAAAAGTGGTGACTCAAGAGTTCCTACAATGAGAGAATACTTTAAAAGAGTAGCAATTATTAAAAAAGATAAGACATTCGAAAAGATATACGACATTGTTGAAAAAGTGATGATTAAAGAAAAAAATATTTATCCAAATGTTGATTATCCTACAGGACCAACTTATCACTTAATGGGTTTTGATACCGACTTCTTTACACCAATATTTGTAATATCAAGAATTACCGGATGGTCAGCTCATATAATGGAGCAACATGCTGCCAATAAATTAATTAGACCTTTAGCTAGTTACAAAGGTAGTAAGTATAGAAAAGTTATACAATTAAATCAAAGATAATTAATTTTTTTCAGCTAAAATATTTTCTTGGTCGATTTGTTTAATTATATAATTATGATCTAGTAACTTTTTTTTAATTAAATCTAATTTTTTTCCATCATTAAATACTCCATCAAAATGCTTAAACTCAAAGATAATTTTTTTTATATTTGTTTTTTCGTAATCAATTGAGTCTAAAATTTCGTATTCAGCACCCTCTACATCAATTAATAATTTATCTATTTTTGATATTGAGTATTTTTTAAAAAGAGTTGATATTGAAATACAGTCAATCTTGGCTATTTCAATATCGGAATTCTCTATTGGGAATCTTTTAGATTTATGCTCTAAAATATGATTTTTACTAAAAGATCCTATGGCATCAGCCCAATGTTTTCCAAGCTTAGTAATTGATTCTTCTTTAACAAAATAAAATTTTCTAGTTTCATTTATGTTTCCAATTGCAGCTTCTTCAATTTTAACATTGCTATAATTGCTAACTCTTTCTTTTAAAGCTTTTAAATTGTGAGGAACCGGTTCGACTAATAGTATATTTGTATCTTTATATATCTCTAAATCATCAATTATATGGAGGCCATTATAAGCACCAATTATAACTAAACCAAATTTTTGCACTTAGCTTAACTAAAAGCTTCTGTCCAAGTTCCTTGAGTGGATGCTTTAGAGTATTCAGTTGAACGTCCCTCAAAGAAGTTCATATGTTCAACAGCATTCAACATAGAGTCCAGCCAAGTTAGAGGATTCTTATCCACATCATAAATTGGATCTAATCCTAGCTGTGATAATCTTCTATTAGCAATAAATCTTATGTAAAGTTTTACATCTTTTGCTGTAAGACCTTCCATGGGACCCATCTCGAAAGCTAAATCAATGAAAGCATCTTCATGCTCTATGATTGTTCTACATGCTTTATAAAGTTCTTTTTTTAATTCAGGATTCCATATTTCTGGGTTCTCATTAATGAATTCTTTAAACAATCTAATCATAGAATTACAATGAAGCGTTTCATCTCTTACTGACCAAGTAACAATTTGGCCCATCCCTTTCATTTTATTATGTCTTGGAAAATTAAGTAAGATTGCAAAACTTGCAAATAATTGTAAGCCTTCAGTGAAGGCACTAAATACAGCTACAGTTAATGCAATATCTTTTTTTGAACTCATGTCAAAATTTTGCATGTAGTCATATTTATCTTTCATCTCTTTATATTTCATGAACGCAGAATATTCCGACTCAGGCATTCCAATAGTATCAAGTAAATGAGAGTAAGCAGCTATATGTACTGTTTCCATTGAAGCAAAAGCAGTCATCATCATTAAAACTTCTGTTGGCTTGAATACAGTTGTATAATGTCTTAAATAACAATTTTGAACCTCGACATCAGCTTGAGTAAAAAATCTAAAAATTTGTGTTAATAAATTCTTTTCAGACTGAGTTAAATTTTTTTGCCAATCTCTAACATCATCACCAAGTGGCACTTCCTCTGGTAACCAGTGAATTCTTTGTTGTGTTAACCACGCATCATAACACCATGGATATCTAAATGGTTTGTAAACTGGGTTTTCAACTAATAATCCCATTTTTTGTGGTTTAACTATTTCATTTTTTTCTGGTTGAATAATTTTAGTATCCATTTTTTCTACTGACATGATAGGCACTCCTCGTATTCTGGTTGTTCAGTTGTTTGTGGTTTTGATTTATAAACATTTGCGGTAACATCAGTTGCTTTAGTATCATTAACGTTTTCCGCACGTTGAATTGATTTTGATCTGCAGTAATAAAGGCTCTTTAAACCTTTTTTCCAAGCATCAAAATGAATTTTATGTAGTTCTCTTTTATGAATATCCGCTGGCACAAATAAGTTAATTGATTGAGCTTGAGATATGAAAGGTGTTCTATCTCCACTTAATTCTATGATCCATTTTTGATCTAACTCAAATGCTGTTTTAAAAACATCTTTTTCTAAATCAGTTAAAAAATCTAAATGAGAAACAGAACCTTGGTTTGTTGTAATACCAGACCAAACTTCTTCTGTATTTTTTCCATTTTTTTCTAATAACTCAACTAAATATCTATTTCTAACATTAAAAGACCCAGAAAGGGTTTTGTGAGTATAGCTGTTAGCTGCAACTGGCTCTACTCCTGGTGAGGCTCCACCGCAGATAATAGAAATAGAAGCTGTTGGTGCAATAGCTGTCTTATTTGAAAACCTTTCATTATAGCCATAATCAGCAGCATCTGGACAGGCTCCTCTTTCATCAGCTAAATCTTTTGAGGCTTGATCAACGTGTTCTTGAATATGTTTAAATATCTTTTTATTCCAAGCTTTACTCATAACAGATTCAAGTGGAATACTGTGTTGCTGTAAATAAGAATGGAAACCCATAACACCTAAACCAACACTTCTTTCTTTTTCAGCAGAATATTTTGCATCATCAAATTGTTCTGGAGCTCTTTCAATAAAATCTGTTAATACATTATCTAGAAATCTCATAACATCATTAATCATAACTTTATCATCTTTCCACTCATCATATTTTTCTAAGTTTAAAGATGATAAACAACAAACGGCTGTTCTATCTCTTCCATTTTTATCTATTCCAGTAGGTAAAGTTATCTCACTACAAAGATTAGAAGTTTTAACAGTTAAGTTAGCAAGTTTGTGATGTTGAGGAATTTGTCTGTTAACTGTATCGATATAGATAATATAAGGTTCACCCGTTTCAATTCTTGCAGTTAACAATCTAATCCATAAATTTCTTGCAGAGATAGTTTGTTGTACAGTTCCATCAGCAGGACTTTTTAGTGCCCACTGCTCGTCTGTTTCAACAGCTCTCATAAATGCATCTGATACTAAAATACCATGGTGTAAGTTTAAAGCTTTTCTGTTTGGATCACCACCCGTTGGTCTTCTCATTTCAATAAACTCTTCAATTTCAGGATGATCAATTGGAAGATAACAAGCAGCTGACCCTCTTCTTAATGAACCTTGGCTAATTGCCATTGTTAAAGAATCCATAACTTTAATAAATGGAATTATTCCTGATGTCTTCCCGACTTTACCAATTTTTTCTCCAATAGATCTAAGGTTACCCCAGTAACTTCCAATCCCACCACCTTTAGCGGCTAGCCAAACATTTTCACTCCATAAATCAAGTATTCCATTTAAGCTATCTGATGCTTCATTTAAAAAACATGAAATCGGTAAACCTCTTTTAGTTCCACCATTTGATAAAACTGGAGTTGCTGGCATGAACCATAAATTACTAATGTAGTTATAAATTCTTTGTGCATGTAAATTGTTATCTGCATATGAACTTGCAACACGTGCAAATAAATCTTGATAAGATTCGTTGTGACCTAAGTATCTATCTTTTAAAGTTGCTTTACCAAAGTCTGTTAATTTAGAATCTCTTGTTCTGTCAATTTTGATGATTATTCCTTTTTCATTTTGAAAAAGTTCTGTGTCACTACTAAGTGAAAATAAATCTGGTCCTTTATTTTTTGAAAGCTCACTATTATCGGGGCTATACTCGGAGACAGCTTTCTTGAGTGCCTGTGATAGTATTTTGTTCATATTTTAATATTTTATAAGTTTTTTTTTACAAAACAACTATATGTTGTATGCTGAAAGCATTGATACACCATATAAATCATTATTCAACAGAACATTTATAGAACATATAAAAAAAATATCAATAAAAAAATAAAATGAATGTAAGAAAGGTTAGCAATGACAACAATTTTAAAAATAGATCCATATGGCTTCAGAGAGTATGACGCAAGGTGGTTGTATGAGAAGGACATAAACCAACTCGGAATAGAGAATCTAGGCAAAGGTTTAGGCACTCAAATTATAAAACATACTAAAAAAAATAACCCAAGAGTAATCGTAGGTCATGATTATAGATCTTACAGTGAAGAAATAAAAACTGCTCTTAAAAAAGGATTGATTTCAACGGGATGTAATATTGAAGACATAGGATTGTCCCTTTCTCCTACTGTTTATTTTGCACAATTTAGTTTGGATGCAGATGCAATTGCAATGGTTACTGCAAGTCACAATGAAAATGGTTGGACTGGAGTTAAAATGGGTATCAAAAAAGGTTTAACTCATGCACCAGAAGAGATGAAAGAATTAAAAGAAATTACTTTAAATGAAAATTTCATAAAAGGTGAAGGAAGTGAGAAACAAATAGAAGGTTTTCAACAAATTTATAAAAATGATTTAATAAGTAAAAATAAAATCAAAAAGAAAATTAAAGCAATTGTTGCATGCGGTAATGGTACAGCTGGAATATTTGCACCTGAAATTTTAAGAGGTATTGGTTGTGAGGTAATAGAATTAGATTGTGATCTTGATTGGACTTTTCCAAAATACAATCCAAATCCAGAAGATTTAGAAATGTTACATGCAATTGCAAAGGCTGTTAAGGATAATAATGCTGATATTGGTTTTGGCTTTGATGGAGATGGAGATAGAGTTGGTGTGATTGATAACAAAGGTGACGAAATATTTTCAGATAAAATTGGATTATTAATTGCAAGAAATTTATCTAAATCTCATAAAGGTTCTAAGTTTATTGTTGATGTAAAATCAACTGGATTATATGCAACTGATAAAGTGTTAAATGATAATAACTGTGAAACTATTTATTGGAAGACAGGTCATTCTCATATCAAAAGAAAAGTCAATACTGAAAAAGCTTTAGCAGGATTTGAAAAAAGTGGTCACTTCTTTTTTAATCGACCATTAGGTTTTGGTTATGATGATGGAATTAATTCAGCAATTCATGTTTGTCATTTATTAGAAAGTCAAAACAAAACTATGAATGAAATTATAAGTGAACTGCCTAAAACTTTTCAAACACCCACAATGGCTCCTTTTTGTAAAGATGAGGAAAAGTATCAAGTTGTTGATGATTTGATTAAGAAGGTTAATGATATTAAAGACGCTAAAACTAAAATCGATGATCAAGAAATTTTAGAAATTTTAACAGTTAATGGAGTTAGATTTTCTTTTAAAGATGGTTCTTGGGGATTAATTAGAGCATCATCTAATAAACCCTCTTTAGTTGTTGTTACTGAAAGTCCAACATCTGACGAAAGAAAGACAAAGATCTTTGAATTTATTGATGATTTACTTCAAACAACTGGAAAAGTTGGTGATTATGATCAAAAAATATAGATTATTAATATTATTTACTTTTTTTATTAGTGCAAAAACTCAAGCATTAAGCCCTGAGTATGAGAAACAGTTATATATAGGCTGCTATGGTAATTCAAAAGTTTACATTGGGCCTGATGAAGCAAAAACCTACTGTGCTTGTACAGTTGACAAGCTAAGCAAAAAATTTTCAGACGAAGAGTTAGATATTATATTTAAAATGAAACCAGAGAAAATAATGAAAACTACAGAGTTTGCAACAATTCAGTGTGAGAAAAATAAATAAAAAAATAAACTAGCAGTGAATAATATAAATATATAAAAGATTATAATGATCCCTCGAGATTACATTTCATTGTACCTGTTAGTTATAGTTTTAACAGTTGTTTCTATAAATTTTCTATATCGCTTATACTTCTAATAATTAGTGATAATTGAAAATGATAAAGGATGGCTTTTAATTTTTTCTAATTTACTGTTTAATAAAATTGATTTAATAATAGACTAAAAATTACTTAAAAAAATATTGAACTCTATTTATTCACACAACCATACAAATTTAATAGATAAAACTATTATCAAAAAAAGAAAGGAGATGATTGATAAAATCAATTATTTTTTTGAGGATAAAGATATTTATGATGCTATTGATATCGGAACGACAGATGATGAAATACATGAAAGTAGCAATTATTTAATTAAAAATTTAAAAAATATTAAAATTTTTAAATCAATCTCAAATCAAAAAATTGACTCAAGTTTTTTTTTAAAATCATTAAATAAATCAATTACAAGCAAATTCTTAGAAAGTGATATTAATCAATATAAATCTGATTTAGTTGTTTCAAATGCTACAATAGAGCATGTTGGTAATTTTAATAATCAAAAAATAATGATTTCTAATATTGTAGATTTGACTAAAAAATATTTTATTATTACCACTCCTAATAGATATCATCCTATAGATTTTCATACGAAAATTCCTTTAATTCATTGGTTGCCCAAATCATTTCATAGAAAAATACTTTCTTTAATTGGTTTAAAATATTTTTCAAAAGAAAATAATTTAAATTTATTATCAGTTAAGGATTTAAAAAAATTACTTAATGATTTTCAATCATTTGAGTATAAAATTTATCATATAAGATTTTTAGGATTTATTTCTAACTATATAATTCTAGGTAAGGTGAATACTTGTGATGATAATTTTTAAAATATTGTAGAATAAAAATTATTTAGAACTAAAATGAAAAATACAGACCACTAGAAATAATTGCAACAGAAACTAGAGATAATAAAATTATTTTTTTATTTTTTTTATTTTTTTCAATAATTCTCACTCTATTTAGTAAAATATTTATATCTACAATATTTCTAGATTGTGAAAATTTTTTATAAGTAAGATCTACTAAAGGACTATCCTGATTGTATGAGTTAACATTTTTCACATCTCAATTTAACTATTTCTTTTGATATACTTCAATAAAAAGTTAAAAATATTTAACTGAACTATCTTTTAGAGGTTTAAGCTGTACTTTTACTATGTATTTTTTTTTAGCAACCTCTATATATAGATTTTTGTCTAACAACTCCTCCTTTGAAAATTTTGTATTTATATAACCAAAAGATAAGTTTTTTTTATAATTGAAAGAATAATTACCGGATGTAGTCCTTCCTATAATTGTATTTTCTAAATAAATTGGTTCTTCGTGCAATAATAAAGGTTGCCCTACAGTACTATCTTTTAAAGTGAGCATGATGAGTTTTCTATTTTTTGTTTTTTCTTTAATCTTTATTAAGTTATCTTTTCCAATAAAATTAGTATTTTTTTTATAACTAATTGCAAAACTCAAACCTGCTTCATATTGATTTTCTTCTGGTGAAATATCATGACCCCAGTGCAAAAATCCACTTTCCATTCTCATTGTATCCATCGCATGAGATCCACAATGAGATAAATTGTGGTTTTTACCTTCCTTTACTATTAATTGGTAAATCTCTTTTGCATCTTCATTTTTCAAATAAAGTTCAAAACCTAATTCTCCAACATAAGACAATCTTTGAGCCCAAACTTTTTTAGACGCAATTTCAATATATCTTCCTGTACCAAATTTAAATGCATCATTAGAAAAATCATCTTTTGAGATTTTTGAAATTAAATTTCTACTTTTTGGTCCAAAAACTCCTAAACAAACTAGATCATCAGTAATATCTTTTAAATCTAAATTGGGTGATAAATGTTTTATGATATGAGCCTTATCATGAGTTCTTGTTGCAGCTGAACTTATTATTCTAAAATGATTTTTATCAATACAAATAATAGTCAAGTCTGTTTCAATTCCTCCTGCCTCATTCAACATTTGTGTGTAAGTTGATCTACCTATTTCATCTTTAATGTTAGCTGTGCATATTCTTTGTAATTCACTGTGTGCTTGCTCTCCTTTTATTTCATATTTTGAAAAGGGAGAGAGTTCATACAAACCAACATTCTCAACTGTATTTTTTGTTTCAAACTCAACTGATGGATACCAATTTTGGTAATCAAAACTATATTTATATTCTGCTTTTTCATTATTTATTGCATACCACATAGGTCTTTCGTATTCTCCCGATACACCAAAACATGCTCCCTCTTTTTTTAATTCTTCGTGATAAGGTAATAATCTTTGATTTCTTGAAGTATTATGCTGTTTGTAAGGCCAGTGCATTCCATAAAGATCACCCAGTGTTTCTGTGACCCTTTCCATAATAAATTTTTTAGATGAATGAAATTTTTGAAATCTTTTAATATCAAGTGAAAATAAATCTTCATTCATGTATCCATTAATCATCCATTCAGCAGTAACTCTTCCCGCACCACCAGAACTTGCTATGCCGATGCTATTAAATCCACAGCATGTAAAAAGATTATTAACTTCTGGTGTTTCGCCTAAAAGATACTGAGTATCTGGTGTAAAAGATTCTGGTCCTGAAAAAAATTTTCTAATACCAGCAGTTTCTAGCATGGGTAATCTTTGAAATGATTTTTCTAGGTAAGGTTCAAAGTGATCAAAATCATCTGGAAACTCTCCAAAAGAAAAATCTTCTGGAACCACTCCTTTATCTTTAAAGGCAGGTTTTGCATTTGGTTCAAAAATTCCAACTAACATTTTCCCTGCATCTTCTTTTAAATAAAGACATGAATTATAGTCCCTTAACACTGGTAAATTTTTAGGTAGTTTGTCTAAAGGTTCTGTAATTATATAAAAATGTTCATTTGGATATAATGGAATACTCACACCAATATCTTCTCCAATTTGCCTGGACCACATCCCAGTAGCAATTACAACATATTCACAATCAATTTTACCAAATTTAGTCTGTACACCAACAATTTTTTTATCCTTAATTAATATTTTTTCAACGGGTGTTTTTTCAAATATTTGAGCACCTTCCATTTTTGCAGCTTTAGCTAAAACATTTGTAACTCCTACTGGATCTGCTTGACCATCTTCTGGCATATAAACTCCACCCAAAATATCCTTGTCATTAATTACTGGGTAAAGCTCTTTTATTCTTTCTTTAGTAACTGTTTCAACATTAACATCAAATAATTGTGCTGCTGTTGCTTGCCTTAATAATTCTTGTAATCTTTGAGGTGTGCTTGCAACTGTAATTGCCCCATTTTGTTTTAAACCAGTCGATAAGCCAGTTTTTTTTTCTAATTCTTTATAAAGATTTAATGAATACTTTCTAAGACGTGTAATTGTTGAAGACGCCCCTAATTGACCAACAAGACCTGCTGCATGCCAAGTTGTACCCGATGTAAGCTGATCTCTTTCTAATAATACAGTATCTTTCCAACCATATTTTACAAGGTGGTAAGCAACAGAACAGCCTGCAACACCTCCTCCAATCACAACAACTTTTGCATTGGTTGGAAGTTTTTTGTCCATGAATAATCTTAGCTTATTATTGCTTTCTCTGGAGCAACAAATTCATGTCCAAATACATCAGCTACTGCTTTATATGTAACCATTCCTTTATGAACGTTTAGTCCAGCCAATAAATGTTTGTCTTCACTTAAAGCTTTTTCATGCCCTTTGTTTGCAAGTTTGACTAGATGAGGAAGCGTTGCATTATTTAGGGCTATTGTTGAAGTTCTTGGAACTCCGCCTGGCATATTAGCTACACAGTAATGAACAACATCGTCAACTATATACGTTGGATCACCATGAGTTGTTGGTTTACTTGTTTCAACACAGCCACCTTGATCGATTGCAACATCAACTATTACAGATCCTCTTTTCATTAATTTTAACATTGATTTAGTAATCAGTTTTGGAGCTTCAGCACCAGGAATTAAAACACCACCAATTAAAAGGTCAGCTTCTGCCACTAATTTATTTAAATCAATTTTATCACTTTGTTCTGGAATAATTTTATTTCCAAACATTTCAACTAATTTTTTTAATCTTGCTTCAGACTTATCAACAATATGGACTTTAGCTCTCATGCCTGTTGCTATCACTGCTGCATTTTCACCAACAACACCCCCACCTAAAATAACAACTGTTCCACCTTCAACTCCTGGAGCCCCACCTAATAAAAGGCCTCTACCATTTTGATTTTTTTCTAAACAATGTGCTCCTGCTTGAACAGACATACGTCCAGCAACAGCACTCATAGGTGCAAGAAGTGGCAGTCTTCCATTATCATCAGTGACTGTTTCGTAAGCAATGCAAACACCTTTAGATTTAATTAAACCTTCTGTTAGTTCTTTTGCTGCTGCTAAGTGTAAATAGGTATAGACGATCTGATTTACTTTAATCATCTTAACTTCGTCTGATTGAGGCTCTTTTACTTTAACAATAATATCTGCATCATTGAAAATATCTTCAGCTTTATCAATTATTTTAGCACCAACACTTGTGTATTGTTCGTTTTCAAAACCAGCTTCAAATCCACCATTGTTTTCAACTAAAACTTCATGACCTTCTGATATTAAAGTCTTAACACTATTAGGAGTTAATCCAATACGATTTTCTTGGGGTTTGATTTCTTTAGGTACGCCTATTTTCATAACTTACTTTCCTTTTTTGCAAATACTTTAATTAAATAAAGTTTTTAGTTTTTTTGATTTTTTTGATAGTTGGTAATACCAGTTCTTAACTTTTCAACAATTTCATCAATATGTTTTTCTTCACAGATGAATTGAGGAGCTATAATTAAACAATCTCCTGTAGCTTTAAAATTAACCCCAGCTTCATAACATGCTTTAAAACATTCGTAACCAGCTTTACCTGGTTTAGTATTTAGTTTCATGTCAATACCACCCATCATTCCATATCCTCTAATATTATCTACTGACTCTAAATCTTGTAAAGAGAATAATCCCTTTTGGAAATAAGGAGCTAAATTTTTTGCTCTATTAAAAATATCATCTTTTTCAAAAATTTCTTGCACTGCAAGAGCAGCTGCTACTGCAACTGGAATTCCTGAGTAAGTATAACCATGAAATAATTCAACTGCACCTGTTGGTGAAGCATCCATTACTGCATCATAAATATAATCACTACATGCAACAACACCCATAGGTACAACACCGTTTGTTGTAGCTTTAGCCATTGTCATAATATCTGGAGTTACACCAAATTCATCTGCACCAAATTTAGAACCTGTTCTTCCCCACCCTGTAATTACTTCATCAAAAATTAAAAGTATTCCATGCTTGTCACAGATCTCTCTTAGTTTTTGTAAATATCCTTTTGGTGGAACTAATGTTCCAGTTGATCCAGCAATCGGTTCAACAATACAAGCAGCTATATTTTCACCGCCAAAGTTTTGACAAATAGTTTCTAAATCATTTGCTAAATAGTCTCCAGTTTCTGGTTGACCACTTACAAATTTATGTTCTGGTAAATGTGTGTGTCTAATGTGTTGGACACCTGGCATTAAAACACTTGCAAATGTTTTGATGTTGTTAACCATTCCTCCAACTGAAATACAGCCAATGTTCATTCCATGATAACCACGCTCACGCCCAACAAATCTAAATCTTTCTGCGTGCCCTTTTGCTCTATGATAAGCAACAGCAATTTTAATTGCAGTTTCTACAGCTGTAGATCCACAAATTGTAAAAAACATTTTATTTAAATCACCTGGTGTATGCTTTGAAATTTTTGTAGCTAGTTCAAACGAACCACCAAAACCTTGTTGAAATGGTTGTGCATAGTCTAAAGTTTCCAATTGTTTTGTAACAGCTTCTGTAATTTCTCTTCTTCCATGACCTAGTGGATTACAAAATAAACCTGAGCTCGCATCTATTTGTGTTTTTCCATGGTGAGTTTTTAAATAAACCCCTTTAGCCTCTGTGATTAATCTAGGGTTTGCTTTAAAATCTTTATTAGATGTAAACGGCATCCAATGTTCATTTAATGAATTAGGTACTGAAGTTCTGTTTTCTGAGCTCATAAGATTTATCTTAATTTAGTTATATTTCGATTCATAGACTAAATAGTTCTGTTTAACAAATTGATTTTTACTATGCATAGTACATGTTTGGCAGGCACATTTAAAGAATTAGACCTTTTTCACAAAACTAATAGCAGCACCAATAGTTGTCAAAAATCCAGCTAGCGGCAAGATTGCAACTGCATATTTCTTTGGCATATAATTCTCTTTGAACTCAATACCTTGAAAACTAATTTCAAAATACCACATTTCCCAATACTTTCCACGCATACCCTCTACAAGTTCAAATCCATAAATTATCAAGACTATACCAATTGCCATAATCATAAGTTTCCAGAACTGGCGTATATATAGCGACAGTCTATTTGGTAATTTTTCATAAATTAAATTTAAAGCTATGTGTTCATTATCTCTGGCTGTCAGAGAAAGTGCTATAAACATCAACCAAATATTACTTAATACTGTTAGCAGATCACCCCAAACAGGAGGGTTGTTAAATACATATCGCATGATTACGTTATAAAGGGTGAAACCAACCATCGCAGCCAAAAGGAGTGAACAAATAGCTTCTAATGTGCGATGAATAAAACGGTCTATGTTATTAAAAAATTTTAACATATCACTAACTACTCAATAGGTTTGGAAGAAACATGGTCAACTCTGGAATAACGAGGATAAAGAATAAAAGTAAAAACAATCCAATCAGATAAGGAATTAACGCAACAGCCACCTTTTCTAGACGCACTTGCGCTATTGTTGCAGCTGTAAAGAACGCAACACCAACAGGTGGTGTGACTGATCCTATTAAGAAGCCAACTATTACAACGATAGCCGCTTGTATCTCAGGAAAGCCAGCTTGAGCCATAACATTAACTAGTACTGGGCCAACTATGATAATGTTTACCGCGGAGTCCATTACCGTTCCAAGAAGAAAAATGAATAGAATCAAGGCTAAAATAAAAATAATGGGGGATCCCGTAAGGCTTAGAAGCCAGTTTTCAAGTTCACCGATTGCACCTAGTGAAGTAAGTAACCAACTGAAAGGTCCCGACGCAGCTATGATAATAAAAACCATTGCCGAATTACGGAATGCCCGACGAAAAGCACCAGTGCAATCTTTCCATTTAATAGTTCGATAAACGAATACACCTGTAAATAAAGCAACCATTGCTGTGATGGCTCCAGCCTCTACAACCGATGCAACACCACCCATTACTGAACCCACTAAAACCACAGGTATCAGAAGAGCGAACGAGGATCGATATAATTCTTTACTAGCTCGACGTATCGAAAATGGTTCATCACTGCGCTCGAAGTTATATTTGATTGCGAAGTAATGATTGATTATCATGATCACAACGCCTATCAACACGCCTGGAATAATCCCTGCTGCAAATAGTGATGCAATCGAAAGCTCAGTCGAGTTAGCAAGTACAATCATCATGATACTAGGTGGAATTATGCCTCCTATGGTGGAGCTTACTCCTGTAACCGCAGCCGAAAACGCAGGAGGATAGCCAGCTTTTTTCATAGCTGGTAATACTAATGCTCCCACTGTAGCTGTATCTGCTACCACGGAACCATTCATCCCTGCAAAAAACATACTCACAAGAACATTAACTTGGGCCAACCCCCCTCGTACACGTCCAATTAATGATTTGCTCAAGGCTACTAATCGGTCAGTAATCGTGGCACTTGTCATTAACTCACCTGTCAACATAAAGAACGCAATTGCAGTTAATGGAACTGAATCAATAGCATTAAACATTTGACTAGGAATTAAAATAAGAGGTACAGCGTCCGTAAATAGAATATAAACAAATGGTATCATTATTAATATGAAGCCAATGGGAGCACCTAATAAGATTAGAAAAAGGAGTATTCCAAGTAGAATGATACTTTCCATAGTTACTTAAATGTTATGAATTGTTTTAGGTAAAGATCATCTAGTTCTAAAAATTGAGCTAAATGATCTTTACAAAGTTTTTTGTTGAACGATTTAAAGTGCCCCAGCTTTCTCTAACTGAGCTACAAATCCATCCATTCCTTGTTCTAGAAGTACTCTTTTAGCTACCTCTGGTTCAAACGTACCCTTGGCTTTTACCCAAGCACCGATTGCACCTGCTCTCCATTTAGACATTTCCGCATCAGATGGAACATACCATTCTTTCACAGATGCTTTAATTGCATCTTCTCCATTCTTAATCCAAGCGTTATCTAACTGGTTTACTTTTTCTCCATACGCATCAGCAGCCTTGTGTAACCATTTCTTCTCTTGAGAAGATAGAGCATTATACTGCTTTGCGTCCATTGCTAGAATATTTCCAGACCACATGCCGCCAATCTCAGTAAAGTATTTTGCAACTTCATGAAGTTTTGCTACATGCTGCCAAGGACTAGCAACATACTGACCTTCAACTACACCCGACTGTAGGCCTGAGTATAACTGACTCCAATCATAAGGTGTTGGAGTTGCACCCCAATTTTTAACTAGCATGAACTCAATTGGACTCTTAGTAGTACGCCACTTTAGACCTTTCATATCATTAGGAACGTGGACTGGTTTAGTTGCATTTCCAAGCTGTCTGAATCCACCGCTTGAATATACAGAAAGGCAAATATGGCCTGAATTCTCAAGTGCTAATTTACACTGTCTTTTTGCAAGCCATTCATTTGATATTCTTTTCGCATCTTCTAGTGATTTAAAAATGAAAGGTAAATCAAAAATTGCTAACTCTGATCCGAAATTACCATAGTTTGCCGTAGAACTAGTCCAAAGGGATATAAGTCCTTGATTGGCTTGTTCACCACATTTCTGTTCAGCACATAAACTTTTTTGATAAAATGGTTCGATTTTCATCTTACCACCAGAGGCTTTTGCCAAAGCCGGCATCAATGCTTGATCTATAGCGTCACCGATTGGCATACCCAATCTACCAGTAGTCCCAAGCTTAAGAGTTGTCTCAGCAAAGGCTGCTTGAGCAAACAAAGCAATTGCAAACCCTGTGAGTAGTGTCTTGTAAATTTTTTTAATAAACATGTAACAAATCTCCTTATAATTGATTAAACATAGTCCGAATAATCTATGATATAGCAATCTATATTAATAGAATTATTTTTACCTCGTTCTGATCAAAGAATATATTACAACTAATGATTGAAAATTTAATCATTAGAAATGCAAATATGGAATATATTTTGTTTTACATCACGCCTAAATTGAATTTAAATATCAATAATTTAATTAAATTAATAACAGAGGGAATAATAATGAAAAAAATAATTGGTTTTATTCTTGGTACAGTAGTTGCTCTTAGCTTATCTATGTCAGTTGCGAATGCAGCCGCTAAAGAAGTTAGAGTTGCATTCTTTTTAGAGTGGCCTACTCCAAACCAAGAAGACAAAGTTAAAAAAATGTTTGATAAAGCACTAGGTGTTCCAGTTAAATGGACTAACTTTTCAAATGGTGGTGCAATGACTGACGCTATGTTAGCTGGAGATATAGATATCTCTTACTCACAAGGTTTAGTACCATTTATTAATGCTGTTAAATCTAAAGCACCTTTGAAACTTGTTGACGTTGCTATGGAATACGGAATGGGTGGTACAACTTGTGTTACATCTAAAGCTTCTGGTATTACATCAGCGAACGGTTCTGAGTTAGAAGGCAAAAAAGTTGCAGTTCCTCTTGGAACTATGGCTGAGTACGTTTTTGATGAAAGTATGAAAGTTGTTGGTGCTGATAAAAGCAAAATGACTGTTATTCAAATGGACCCTGAAGAAGGTGCTGCTGCACTAGTTTCTGGTGACGTTTCAATGGCTTGTTTGTTTGGTGGTAACTCTATTAAAGCAGCTTTAACTGTTGGTACAAGATTGTTAACAGTTCAAGCAGCTCGTGATGCAGGTATCAAAGGTATCGATATTACATCTGTTACTGATAAATTTATGAAAGAAAACCCAGGAATGTTGAGAACTTTCATAGAAGTAACTCATGAGGCTAATGCTAGATACGCAGCTGGCAAAAGTGATATGAATGTAATCGCAAAAGATGCTGAGATGAAACTTGGAGATATGAAAGAAACTTTAGGTGGATTTGTATTCTTGAATGCTGCAGATACTAAAAAATCTATGGAGTCAGGTGGAACTCTTGATGGTTTCTTAAAAGGAATGGGTACTCCTAACGGAGCAGTAGATACTAGCTTTTTACCTCTTTAATTTAGAGAGTAAGATAAAATTAGATAGGCGCCAATTTATTAAATTGGTGCCTATTTTTTTAAATAAAATTTAATATAAATTTATTTTTATGAGTGATTTAATTTCTCAAAATCTCAACATGATCTTTAAAACTCCGAAGGGAGAAACTGTTCATGCATTAAAAGATGTAAATTTCACACTTAAAAAAGGAGAACTTTTAACTGTTCTTGGACCTTCTGGATGTGGAAAAACTACTTTACTAAATATTACAGCTGGCTTTCTTAGACCAACTTCAGGAATAATTACTCTTAACGGAAATGAAATTAACGGCCCTGGTGTTGAAAGAGGAATGGTTTTTCAACAAGGTGCTTTATTTGAATGGTTAACAGTTGCTGAAAATGTGGACTTTGGTTTGAGAATGAAAAAAGAAGATCCAATTAGAACAGCAAAAAAAGTTAACGAATGGTTGAATATAGTTGGCTTGCAAGGGTTTGGAGATACACCAACTTATCAATTATCTGGGGGTATGCAGCAAAGAGTTGCTCTTGCACGATGTTTAATTAATGACCCAGATTTAATTTTGATGGATGAGCCTTTGGGAGCACTAGATGCACTAACAAGAGAAAAAATGCAGTCGTTAGTTTTAAAAATTTGGAAAGAAACTGGAAAAACAATTATTTTAATTACCCACTCGGTTGAAGAAGCATTGTTACTTGGTGAAAGGTTATATGTAATGGCACCAAGACCAGGTCGTATACATAAAGAATATAAGCTGCCCTTTGCCACAATGGGGATAGATGGTGATTTAAGAGAAATTAAAAAAACTCAAGATTTTGGAAGTAAAAGAGAAGAGATTCTAACCATGATTTGGAACATGGAAGAAGAGATCATGGGCAAAGATATTTAATATGCTAACAGGAATTATAACATTTTTAATTATCTTCGCCGTTATAGGTTCTATTCTTTATGGATTAAAATTAGCTAAAACTGAAAAAATAGATGCTGTTTTCGGGAACCCTGAAAGAGCTAAAGGTGGAACTCACTGGATTATTGTTGGAAGTAGTTTTTTATTAATAGCATGGCTTTATTATTCATGGGATTTAGCAAAGTCTTTTTATCCTCAGTCTGCTAATGAACTATGCCAAGTTGCAAAAGTTAATGACTCGATGCTTTCATTAAAGTATTTGTTTCCAATAAATGAAAGGGAATTTAAAAGTACTTCAATTATTAAGGCTGAGAATAGAAATATTGAAAAATTAACTAATGAAATTAGAAATTCATCAGTAATAAGAAATCAAGATAAAGATAGGCTTTTAGGCTTTATTCAAAAAACTAAAAGAACGATTCCATTGTTAACTAATGAGGACCTTCTTGAAAATGAAACAAAAATTAAGATCAGTGAACTAACTAATAGAATAGCTTGGTTAACAGAAGATTTTCAAAAGATAAGTTATCCACCAATAAAAAGTATTGAAGAAGAAAATGCGAGAATTGAAGCTTTAAAAATACAAGGTGGATGGGGATCTTCAGGAACAGCTGTAGAAAATACAATAGAAATTCCAACTATTCCTGAAACAAAAAAAGGATTAAAGTTTGATGCTGCAGCAAAAGAGTTAACTTTAATTAGTGATGATTTTTTCAAATTAAGAAATCATAATTCACAATACAAATCTTTGATAAAAGAAATCAAAGATGAAATAAAAAAATATAGATCAGAGCTAGATGACACTCAAGGGGTGGCATCAATATTAGCAAAAGATGTACTTAAAATTGCAAGAAGAATTGAGTACGCAAGCATATTTCCTCCAAAAACTCTTGATGCTATGCAACAAGTAATTTTAGAATTTGATGTTATTCAAAAAAAAGAACAAGGAAGTTTAAGATTAATTGATATATTTTTATTTCCTACTGGAACAATAATTTCAAGTGGTCCTAATTGTTCAGAGCAAGGTTCTGGTAGATGGCTGCCTAAACCATCAGATACTTTGAAAAAATTTACACTTTTATTAAAACCAAGTGTTGGATTTAAAAATATTCCTCTGATTTGGTATGAAATGATGGATGTTAGTAAAGTTGTTGGTTTTATTTTACCAGATTGGATAGCAGATATTGTCCCTGGTAAATATCCAGTTCATAGTGATGACGGAACTGTAAAATCAAATTTTAAAAGTAAAGTTTTTAATGTTGTTACTGGTGAATTCAAGTTATTCAAAATACCAGTACCTATGGGTCACATATGGGATTCTTTTTTAAGAGTATTCTTAGGCCTAGTGCTTGGAATAATATTTGGTGTACCGCTTGGTTTATTGATGGGGTTAAATAGATTTGCTAAAGGATTTTTTGACCCATTAATTGAATTATATAGACCTGTACCACCATTAGCTTGGGCTCCATTAGTAATTACTGTATTTGGAATTGATAATGTTGGAAAAGTATTCTTACTATTTATGGTCTCATTTTCAATTATGATCATCTCTGCTAGAGCAGGAGCATCTGGTACTCAATTATCAAAAATTCATGCTTCACACTCGCTTGGTGCTTCGAAATGGCAAATATTAAGATATGTAATTTTTCCAAACTCATTACCTGAAATCTTAACAGGTGTTAGAGTTGCTGTTGGAATGTGTTGGGGAACTCTGGTTGCAGCAGAATTTTTAGCAGGTACTACAGGTATAGGATTTGTTGAAAATGTCGCTAAGAAATACTTCCAATACGAAGTTATTTGGATCACTATTTTTGTAATGGGGATGCTTGGTCTTTTGTTTGATATTGCTTTAAGAAAAATAATTGACAAAACAATTCCATGGCATGGAAAAGGCTAATCAAAATTTGTTAAAATATACAAAAAATTATATCTCTTTTATATCTATTTCTAATAATGGTTTAAAATTAAGTAGCTTGAGAAAAAGATAAAATCAATTTTAGACAATTAAACAAAATTGATTTAAAAACAAATCATGTTAAATGAAAAAGTGACAATTTATATTCCAGCTTATAATGCGGAAAGTACAATTACACAATCAATCGAATCTATATTAGGTCAATCAATTAAATTTGACGAAATAATTGTGATTAATGACAACTCAAACGATAATACACTAAAAAAAATAAATGCTTATTCTGAAATTAAAATAATTAATAATAAAAAAAATAAGGGCCTAAGCATATGTAGAAATTTAGGCTTTGAAAATTCAAAAAATGAAATAGTAGCCGCAATAGACTCTGATGTTGTCTTAGATAAATATTGGCTTGAAAGTATTATTTGTCATTTGAAGAACAATATAGTTATGTGTGGTGGAAATTTGATAGAAAAATATATTCAAAATAGATTTAATAAATGGAGATCCATTCACTACAAGCAAAATTGGGGTAATCGTAATTTATTAAATCCTTCGTTTTTATTTGGATGTAACACAATACAAAAAAAAAATTTATGGAAAGAGATTGGTGGTTACAATCAAGAACTTAGATCAAATGGTGAAGATGTTGATTATTGCAATAAATTAAGTAAACTAAATAAGTACAATTCATTTTATAGCTTTGAAGCAAAATGTTATCACTTGCAAAATGATGATCTCAATTCATTATCTAATAGAGTTTGGAGATATCATTCATTTGGATACAAGATTAAATCGCCATCTTTTTATAGATTAATAAAATTAACAATCAAACAACTAAAATTCTTAATTAAAAGAGTAATTTTTGACTCTTTAAAATTTAATTTTAATTTTTGTTATATACATTTTTCTATTTTTATTAATTTTATTAAATTAGAATTTAAACGTGTTTTAGAAAAATGAGAATTATGAATGTACTAATTACAGGTGGATGTGGTTTTGTGGGTACCAACATTGCTCTATATCTTAACAAAAAGGGATATAAAATTTCCTCATTAGATAATCTTTCAAGAAAAGGATCAAAATATAATCTTAAATTACTTAATGATGTAAAAATAATTAATTATAGGTACAATATTTTAGATTCAAATAAGATTTTAAAACTTAAAAAATTTGATTTAATTATAGATTGTTGTGCTGAAGCAGCAGTTGAAGTATCCAAAAAAAAAATTGATAGTGTTATAGAAACAAATTTAATTGGAACAATTAATGTATTAAAAAAAGCTAAGAAAGATGCATCTAAAGTAATTTTTCTATCATCTAGCAGAGTGTATCCAATTCAAGACCTTAATAATCTCATTAAACAAAAAGTAATAAAAAAAGATATTCTTATTAAAAAAATGTTTAATGAAAACTCAAATACAAATGGTGCAAAAACTATCTATGGTGTTACAAAATTAGCTTCAGAAATGTTTATAGAGGAATTTTCTTATGCATTTGGGATTAAATATATCATAAATAGGTGTGGTGTAATTTCTGGTCCCTTACAATTTGGTAAACAAGATCAAGGATTTATAAGTTTATGGATCTGGAGACACATAATTAAAAAAAAATTAAATTATATAGGTTATGGTGGTTATGGAAACCAAGTAAGAGATGTTCTTCACATACAAGATTTATGTGATTTAATTTATTTACAAATTAAAAAAATTAATAATAAGAACAATACAATCTTTACTGTAGGTGGGTCAAAGAAAAGTTATACATCATTAAAAAATTTAACTAATCTTTGCCAAATAATTACCAAAAATAAATTAAAGATTTCAAGAGTTTCAAAAACATCGATATATGATATTCCCTATTTTATTACTAATAATAAAAAAGTTTCAAGAGTATATAATTGGTCACCAAAAAAAAATATTATTGAGGTCGTGACAGATACATATAACTGGTTAATTAAAAATAAACCAAATCTTAAAAAATACTTTTAACAAACTAGTCAAACCATTCTCTATATTTCTCTTTGTTATTTCTTAAATAATTGGGTAAATCATCCTCATTTATATTGGAAAGTTTCGTCTTTGAAAATCTTTTTTCAGATCCAGATTTAGCAGAATGATTGTAGCCAATTGTTTTATTATTCAAGTCATCTTTAATTTTATCAATTGAATAATTTTGACTTATATAATCTGCATAATTTTCATCATTTAAGTATTTTCTCTCTAATTCATCTGCTGTTTTGAGATTGGAAAAATGCCAACCACCATTATCAACCAATTTAACGTTTTTATATTTATTTTTTGAAAATAAAGTGTCTATTCTAAAATAATTATATTTTTTATTTTTGATATTTCTTAACCAACTTATTGTTTTTAAATTTTTAATTTTACATGCTTTTGAACCAAACCATGAAACATTTGGCAGAGATAAATTAAATTTAAAATAAAATAATTTTTGTTTAAAAATGATAATATCATTTTTATTTTTATTAAAATCAATATCTTTAAGATTAGGAATTTCATCATTATCACTATGAATTATATAATCATCTTGATTAAAATTTTTTAATGAATCTTGTATAAAATTTCTTTGGTGTAAAATTCTATTGATACTATTATTTCTTATATTTAAATAATCATTATTATCTATTTTTATTATATTTTCTGGTTCTTTATCTAAAACTAAATGAATAATTTTATTCTTAAATTTAGGATAATCACTAGGATTAAAATTAATTTTTTTTTTTCTTCCTGTATGGGTAAATGTTGATTCTGATACTATAAAATAATCAACATAGTCATTTAATATATTAAATCTTATTTCCATCATCATTTTTTCTTCAAAATAAGTTGTTGTGTCAATAATTTTCATGTCTATAAATTAATAATTAGTTGTATTTATATTTTTATATATCAAAATACATTAATAATAATTAAAAAATATTAATAAAATTTTTATGTCTATTGTGCTAATAACAGGTTCAAGTGGTTTGGTTGGTTCAGAATCAGTAAATTTTTTTTGTAAAAAAGGATTCGATGTTATAGGCATCGACAATAATTTAAGAAGTTTTTTTTTTGGTAAAGATGGCTCAACTGAAAATATTAAGAATGCTCTCATCAAAAACAATAAAAAATTTAGTCATTTTAATATAGATATAAGAAATTATAAAAATTTAGAAAAAATTTTTAAAAAATATAAAAAAAATATTTCTTTAATAATACATTGTGCCGCTCAACCTTCACATGATTATGGAAAAAATTTTCCTATTTTAGATTTTAATGTTAATGCTACTGGTACTTTAAATTTATTAGAATTAACTAAAAAATTTTGTTTTGACTCTCCTTTTATTTTTATGTCAACTAATAAGGTCTATGGTGATAATCCAAACAAACTTAATTTAATAGAAAAAGATAAAAGATGGGAACTATCCAATAAAGATAAAAACTTTAAAGGTATTAATGAAACATTTTCAATTGATAATTGCACGCATAGTTTTTTTGGTGTTTCTAAAACTTATGCTGATTTAATTGTCCAAGAATATGGTAAAAATGTTGGCTTGAAAACAGTATCCTTCAGAGGTGGCTGTATTACAGGGCCAAATCATAATGGGGCAAGACTTCATGGCTTTTTATCATACTTGGTTAAAATTTCTCTAACCAAAAAAAAATATTCGTTAATTGGATATAAAGGAAAACAGGTTAGAGATAATTTGCACAGTAAGGATTTAGTTAATTGTTTTTGGGAGTTTTTTAAAAAACCTAAATTTGGTGAAGTGTATAATATTGGTGGTGGAAGATTTTCTAACTGTTCAATATTAGAAGCAATAGATATAGTTGAAAATTATTCTAAAATTAAGATTAAAAAAAAAATTATTAAACAAAATAGAATAGGAGACCATATCTGGTATATATCTAACATAAGTAAATTTAAAAAAGATTATCCAAAGTGGAACCAAAAATATAATACAAAAAAAATTATAGAAGAATTAATCAATAATTATAAATAAATGAATTTATCAAAATTTACATATGCATATGAACGATTTGGCTTTGTAGGTTTTTTAAATGTATTGTTAGGTAAGATCGGTATAAAATTTAGGCTAGACAATCAATTAATAAGATTAATCTCTTATCATTCTAAAAGAGTAGAAAAATTAACAAAAAAAATTATTATTGGTGGATTTTATAAGGGTACAAAATTAAATTTAAATAAAGGATGGAGTAGACTTGATGGAGCTTCAAAATACCTAGGATTATACGAATACGAAGTACAAGATGAAATTTCAAAAATACAAAAAAACCGAACTATAAGAAAAAAATATTTTGTTAATATTGGAGCTGGCGATGGATTTCATGCATTGGGGTTACTAAAAAAGAAATACTTTAATAAAGCAATTTTATTTGAAAAGGATACTCAAGCATCTGATTTATTACTTACAAATGCCAAAATAAATAGATTAAAAAATAATATTGAGCTTTTTAAAGAAGCAAAGATAAACTTTTTAAATGATTTCAGTTTGACCCATAAATTAAAAGATTGTCTTTTTTTAATTGATATAGAGGGTGATGAATTTAAACTGCTAAATGCCAAAAATTTAAAATTACTTAATAAATCTATATTGGTTATTGAAATTCACGATTTTTATCAAAATCCTACTCCTTTAAAGAAAAAATTGAAAAAATACTTTAAAATAAAAACTGTAACAACCGGAATGAGGGATTTATCAAAATATAAAATTTTAAATGAAATACATGATAATGAAAAATGGCTGGTAGTAAATGAAGATAGACCAAAAAAAATGGAATGGTTAATTTGTCTTCCAAAAAATTGAGATGAAAATAAATTCTTTAAAAAACTTAATTAAAAAAATATTTATTTCCCATAAATTAACCAAAAATCATGCAAGTATTTGTGCTGAAGCATTAATTAATGCTGAATTAGTTGGTGCGCCTTCTCATGGTTTATCTAGATTAAAAATGTACTGTGACCGTATTTCTAAAAAAATAATTAATCCTAAGGCTAAAATAAAGGTTAAAAAAATTTCTCAATCAATTGCTCACGTTGATGCTAATAATAGTATTGGTTTTGTTGCAGCAGATACTGCTATTAAGACAGCAATAGGTAATGCTAAGAAAACTGGTATTGGCTTAGTTGCAGTTAAAAATAGTGGTCATTATGGTTTGTCTGGTTATTATGCAGAGCAAGCAGTTAAAAAAGGTTTAATGGTTATGGTATTTACTAATGCACCTCCAGCAGTTGCTCCTCATGGAGCTTTAAAAAGTTTATTTGGTACAAACCCTATTTGTTTTGGAACTCCAACAGGATCTAAAGTTCCTTTTATTTTAGATACTTCAATATCAATGATTAATAGAGGAAAAATTAGAGTTGCCGCAAGAGAAGGAACAAAAATTCCCGAAGGTGTTGCTTTAGATAAATTTGGTAAACCGACTACTGATCCAAAAAAAGCATTGGAAGGTGTTCAATTACCAATAGCTGGTTTTAGAGGTTCAGGATTAGCTTGGATGGTTGATATTTTAAGTGGAGTGTTAACAGGTGGTAATCATGCGGGTAGAGTTAAAGATCCATTCACTGATTTTAGTGGTCCACAAAATATTGGTCATCTATTTTTTGTTTTAAAACCTAATTTGTTCGTAGGTAATTCTTTTAATAAAAGAATAAAAGACAATATCAAAACAATTAAAAAACTTCCCAAAATAAAAGGTGTTAAAGAAATTCTTTATCCAGGACAAAGTAAGTTCAATAGATTTAGAAATAACCTTAAAAAAGAAATTACTATTTCTAAAGCTGTTCTAAAAGACTTAGAATATTTACAAAATATTTAGCTAACGAACTGTTCTTGAGAATTTAATAAGATCATTTATTAGAAGGTCTGGTTCCTCAAGAGCAGCAAAGTGACCTCCCCTTGGCATTACTGTCCATTGAGTAATGTTAAAAATTCTATCTACATAAGATTTTGGAGGCCACTCAGACATTTCAGCTGGAAAAATTGCTGCAGCTGTTGGTATTTCTATTTTTTTAAAGTCATTAGGAAAAAAACGTCCTCCCTCTTCTCTTCTTCCATAATAAATCCAAGAAGCTGTATTAAAAGTTTTTGTAACTATATAAACCATAATATTTGCTAACAAAGTGTCCTTTGAATAAGCACTTTCAATATCACCATCTTTTAAATCAGACCAAGAATACATCTTTTCAATAATCCATGCTGCAATACCAACAGGACTATCCATCATTCCATAACTTAATGTTTGTGGTTTTGTTGCTTGTTGAGTTCTATAGCCATCTTGCATAATTTGATCTTTATCAAATCGATCTTGCCATTCTTGTTCTTCTTTTGATTGTGTTCCATCTGGATGACGCATTGTTAAACAATTAATATGTATTGCCTTACATGATTTTGAATGATCATAACCAATCCAATTAGCAATAGTTGCTCCCCAATCTCCGCCTTGTGCCATGTAATTTTTATACTCAAGGTTTTTTGTCATTAGTTCATTTAATATCTCAGCTATTTTTCTTGGACCAATTGGCTTAGATGGTCTACCTGAAAATCCAAAGCCAGGTAAAGAAGGCACAATGACATCAAATGCATCCTCAATGTTTCCACCAAATTTTTCTGGATGTGCAAGTTTTTCAATTATATGTAAAAACTCTAAAACTGATCCAGGCCATCCATGCATAAGGAGTAATGGAGTTGGGTTAGAGCCACTACCCTTTTCATGAATAAAATGCATTTCCATGCCCTCTACAGTAGTTGTAAAATTTGAAAATTTATTTATTTCTGCCTCATGTTTTCTCCAATCAAAATATTTGATCCAATAACTGGTGATCTCTTTCATATAATCAAGGTTACTTCCATAATTCCAGCCACCATCGTCTGGCATTTCATGCCATGGGTAATTCTTTACCTTAATATAAATTTCTTGAAGTGTTTTATCAGGAATATTTAGTTTAAAGGGCTTAATCATTATTAATTTACAGTATATACTTTTTAAAAATTCAGACTAAATATACCTCATGCTTTCAAATAAAGAAATTGTTTGTCCTAATAACTTGTTAGATCAAGCTCATAAAAAAAAAGGTGTTAATGCTGCAATTGTAAATGCAGGCCTTCCTTTACCTATGCTTTCAGTTCAAGATGCTGTTAAAGAAAACTTAATTAAACCTATTTTTATAGGGGATAAAAAAGAAATTCTTAAATGTGCTGAGGATTTGAAATGGGACATCTCTTCGTATGAGATAATTCATGAACCTATAGAAAACAATACAGCAGCAATAGCCGCCAAACTTGCTAAACAAGATAAAGTAAAGATTATTGTAAAAGGTCATATCCATACTGATGTTTTAATGAAAGAAGTTTTAAAAAGAGAATATGATTTACTTGGAAAAACTAGACTTAGCCACATATGGCATATGACAAATACTAAAGATGACAAGCCTCTTATAATTACTGATGGTGCTTTAAATGTTTTACCTAATATAAAAACAAAAATGCATATCTTAAGAAATGTAATTAATTTTTCAAATCGTATAGGAATTGAAAGACCAAAAGTTGCAGTCCTATCAGCGACAGAAGAAATTTTAGATAGTGTGCCAAGCTCTATTGAAGCAGATGAGATTACAAAGCTTGCAAAAAAAGATGATTTAAATGCTGATGTTTTTGGTCCCTTAGCATTTGATAATAGTATTTCAAAAAAATCTGCTGCAATAAAGGGTGTTAAAAATATTGTAGCTGGTGATGCAGACATATTACTAGTTCCAAGTGTTGAGACTGGCAATAGTTTAGTTAAAATGATGATTTACTTTATGGGAGCTTGTGCGGCTGGTGTTGTAGTGGGTGGTAAAGTTCCAATAGTAATTACTAGTAGATCTGATGAAGCACAAGCTAGATTGGCCTCTATTGCAGCTGCTGTTGTTGCTTTAGACTAATTCTTCATTGAAATAACCACATTAATGTTTTAAATAAAGCTTCAAAAATTAGATAAGGAAACAATGGCTATAACATATTTAAAAAAATCACCTAAGACATCATCAACAGACGACACTAAAACAACTGTAATTGTTCAAGATTTATTAAAAAATATTGAAACTACTAAAGAACAAGGCTGTATCGATCTTACAAAAAAATTTGACAAGTACGATGGTGATATTATTGTTTCTAAAGAAAGAATTGAAGAAATTAAAAAAACATTAGATCAAAAAACAAAAGATGATGTTCAATTTTCATACGAAAGAGTTAGAAAATTTGCCGAAGCACAATTAAAAAACTATGGTCAAGACTTTGAGGTTGAACTCTCAGATGGATTGTTTGCTGGTCAAAAGTTGATACCAGTTAACACAGCTGGATGTTATGTACCAGGAGGTCGTTATGCACATATTGCATCAGCTGTTATGAGTGTAACTACAGCTAAAGTTGCAGGTGTAAAGAATGTTATTGCCTGTAGCCCTCCAAAAGAAGGTGTGGGTGCTCATCCAACAATTATTTATACAGCTGACCTATGTGGTGCTGATGTAATTTTAAATTTAGGTGGTGTTCCAGCAATTGCAGCAATGACTAATGGTTTATTCAATAACCCTGCAGCTGATATTATTGTTGGTCCAGGAAACCAGTTTGTAGCAGAGGCTAAAAGAATTTTATTTGGAAAAGTGGGTATTGACCTGTTTGCAGGCCCTACTGAGATTGGAATTATTGCTGACGCTAAAGCTGATCCTGAGATAGTAGCTGTAGATTTAGTTGGTCAAGCTGAACATGGTTATAACTCACCTTGTTGGTTATATACCACAAATAAAGAACTTGCTGAAAAAGTAATGAAAAGAGTTCCAGAATTAATTGCTGAGTTGCCAGAAGTTCCAAGAACAAACGCAGATGCTGCTTGGAGAGATTATGGCGAAGTTATTCTTTGTGACACTGATGAAGAAATGGCAACTATTAGTGATGAGTATGCTCCTGAGCACTTAGAAGTTCAGACAGAAAATTTAGAGTGGTTTCATAAAAGACTTACAAACTATGGTTCTTTATTTATTGGTGAAGAAACAACTGTTGCTTATGGTGATAAATGTTCAGGAACTAACCATATACTTCCAACTAAAGGTGCAGGAAGATACACTGGTGGATTATTTGTCGGTAAGTTTGTTAAAACTTTAAGTTTTCAAAGAATGACAAAAGAGTCTACTGAGTTGGTTGGTGCTGCAGCAGCAAGAATTTCTAGATACGAAGGAATGGAAGCTCACGCAAGAACAGGTGACGTTAGACTCAAAAAGTACGGTTATTCTAACTAAACTTAAATAATTTCCATTAGTACTGTTAAAGCCAACATAGACATGAAAAGAATTATCAAATAATTGATTCTTTTCCATACTTTTGCACTCTTAAGATATTTAGAAAAATACTTTGAAAGATATCCTAGTATATAAAAAAATAGTAATGAAGCAATAGCTGCTCCTGCACCAAAGTAATACTTATCAACTTGACTAAGGTTTTTGGAAAAATTTCCTAGGAAAAATACAGTGTCTGAATAAACGTGAGGATTTAGAAAAGTAAAACCTAAAGTTTTAAGTAAAATACTAGGTAAATTATTAGTTTTATTGTCTATATTAAATGAAGCATCTGAAACCTTAGTTCTAATTTTTCCCCAGATAAAATGTAATAAAAATATTAAGAGTAAAATATTAAAAATTAACTCAACTGTTGGGGTAAAATAATTATCTAAATATTGAAATAAAAAAATTCCTAAAAAAATTAATATTAAATCAGATATTGAACAAATTAGACAAACAAGAAATATATATTGTTTTTTTAATCCTTGCTCTATGACAAATATATTTTGAGCACCTATTGCTAGAATTAAACTTAATCCAGTTAAAAAACCTAATATTAAATAATCCATTAAGTTTTATTAAACTCTTTTTTTACCCTGAACAACCCTATCAAGTATCAATGCAACAAATAAAATAGCTATACCTGCAAGTATACCTTGACCAACATTAGCATATTGTAATGCTTCAAGAACATCTTGGCCTAAACCTTTTGCACCTATTAAAGATGCTACAACTACCATAGCTAAACTTAACATTACTGTTTGATTCACACCTGCTAAAATTGATGGTGTGGCTAGTGGTAGATCTACTTTTCTTAATAAATACCATTTAGTTGCACCGTATGCGATAGCTGCTTCTCGAATTGTTTCTGGTACTCCACGTAACCCTAAGACTGTAAGCCTTACAACTGGTGTGCCACCAAAAATCATTGTAATGATTACTGCCGCAACCTTTCCGGTTCCAAAAAATGCTATTACTGGAATCATAAATACAAAAGCTGGCATTGTTTGCATGAAATCCATTATCGGTCTAATTAATGAATAAAATCTTTGTCGTCTTGCACAGAAAATTCCAAGCGGAATACCTATTGCTATACTTAAAATTGCAGCAGTTCCTAATAAGGCAAGTGTTGTCATTGCTTTAACCCAAAAACCTAAAAAACCCATATAACATAAAAATCCTGTTGAATAAATTGCAGCTCTTGGCCCTGCTGATAAGCCTGTTAAAGTGACAATTGCAGTTATAATTACAATCCAGGGAGTTTTAACAAACAATAATTCTAAGAAATCTAATACGGACCTAATACCAATTGTTATAGCAGTAAAAATTAAATCTCCTTTAACAACTGCATAATCAAAAATAATTTCTATCCATTTAATTGAGAATAGTCTTATCTCAGGATGGGTTGGAAATGTATCCATTACCTGAAGTAAGCCCGGGAAACTATAATGGATAACTGTAAAAATCATTATAATAGAGGTAAATATACTACTGTAAATATAATTTTTCATCTGCATCCCTGGATGAATAGATTTATCGGATAACCATTCAGAATATTTCTTTTCTAAAATTGAATTCGCCAAAACACCTTGAACAATCTTAACTGCTATCAATAAAATAAAACCAAAAATTGCAATCCATATTGCTGATGCTTCTACTCTCGTAATTTCATCTAGATAACCTTGCATAGCATCCTCTAAAGATTTTATATTTCTTTTAAACACATCAATTTTATCTGGATTATTTTCTATCGCTGCTTCTAATTGTTTATTCCTAAATGCTATAGTGCCTTTAACTTGCTCAACTTTAGCAATGGCATCTGACGTAATATTGCCAAATAAACCTCTGATTATTTGTACTACTGAAAAAGTTTCAATAATTAAAAAAGCTAAAGTCCAATTCCAAACATTGCGCATTCCAAACCAAATTGGCCCAAATATGAATGCAAATAAATTAAATGAAAATGAGTAAGTAGGTTTGCTACCAATTTTTTTAAACTCTTTAATATAATAGTCTGGATTACTTTTTACAAAGTCAGTAATCAGTTCATTTCTAGAAGGATTTCTGATTGCTTTATTCTCCATCACTACCCTCTACAACTGCCTTAAGCAAATCTGCCTGAGTTATTATACCAATGTTTTTATTTTGATTATTGATCACTAATATTGGTTCATCTTTAATGGAAGATTTTTCTATTAATTTATTTAATAAAATATTTTCATGAACACTTTCTAAATTTTTACCTATCAATCCAAATTCCTTCTCAAATTTTTCTACAGGCTGCATGATAGATTTAGCTTGAACAATCTTTAATCTTGATATTCCCTTAACAAAGTCAGCCACATAATCATCTGTTGGTTTCATGACTATTTCTTCTGGTGTTCCTATTTGGATAACCTTTCCATCTCTCATTATTGCAATTCTATGACCTACTCTTACTGCTTCATCTAAGTCATGAGTTATAAATACTGTTGTCTTTTTCATTTGTTTTGAAAGTTTGATAAATTCTGCTTGAAGCTGTCTTCTAATTAGTGGGTCTAGTGCACTAAATGGTTCATCCATTAATAAAACATCAGGATCCGCTGCTAAAGCTCTTGCCAATCCTACTCTTTGTTGCATTCCACCTGATAGTTCATGAGCAAATTTATTTCCCCACCCCTGAAGCTCTACGATATCTAAAATTTTATTAGCAGCATCCAATCTATCATTTTTACTGATACCTCTTATTTCAAGTGGCATTGCTATATTGTCTAATACTGATCTGTGAGGCATTAAAGCGAAGTTCTGAAAAACCATACCAATCTTTTTATTCCTTAGATCTTGCAAACTTTTTGTATCAAACTTCATTACATCTGCATTATTGATCAAAATTTGACCTGAAGTTGGTTCTAATAATCTATTGATATGTCTTACTAAAGTAGATTTACCACTTCCAGAAAGACCCATTACACAAAAAATCTCTCCTTTTTTAACGTTAAAAGAGACGTCAGATACACCAATTACTGAATTATATTTTTCTAAAGCTTCTTGTTTTGAAATATTTTCATTTTGAATGGCATTTAATGCTTCTTTGGAATTATTACCAAATATCTTCCAAACATTTTTTATTTCAATAGCTGAGTCCATTAGATCCGTTCGAAAATTTAATAATTTTTTTTAAGAGAAATACCCGGCAACAAATAAAGCTGCCGGGTAAAAATTTAACTTAACTTAAAGTCCTAACCAACCATCAACTTTAGATTTATTGTTTTTCATCCATGTTCTAGCAACATCAGCTGGTTGTTTTTTTTCAACTGAAATTTGGTAGGCCATTAATGAAACATCATCTGCTGATAATTGAAAATTCTTAAAGAAATCAACAATTGCTGGAGATTTTGCTTCTAAAGAAGTACCCCAACCAATCTGAATTTGCTTAAGAGCATCTTTTGATGCAACATAAGATTTTTTGTACCAGTCAGCATCTTCTTTAGGTTGAACCATTTTATATTTAGCTTTATCAAATTTAGGTTCTGTCAACATTACAACATCAGCCATTCCCCAAATCGCATGTGGCTTGTAACAATAAAATGCATAGCCTTCACCTTTTTTAATTGAGTCAAGTACTCTTGCATTTTTTACAGCTTCAGCAGCTCTAATAGGTTCAATACCCGCATCATATAAACCATAATCTCTAAGTTTAACTTGGTTTACATTTGCAGAAGCCCAACCATCAGCACCAATCCAAAACTCACCTTTACCATTTCCATCACTGTCCATTGCTTTAACAACTTCTGGTCTAGCCAAATCTTCAATTGCTGTAATATTCATTTTTTTAGCAAATTGTTGAGACACACAATATCCTTGGTTTCCCTCATAAGGTTTTGAACTTAACTTAAGAGTTCCTTTAGGAACTAGATCGTTAGTATAAGCCTGTTGATTAGGTAACCAGATATCAGGGTGAACTTCTATTTCACCTTTACTTCTATCAATTGCACCATAGATCGCAGTATTGTTTCCTGGAACTAATTCTGCTTCTCCACCCATCTTATCATTAACAACTGCTGCTAATAAATTTGCAATAGCTGTTGCACCTGTCCAACCTGGATCTCCTATTTTAACTTTCTCAGCAAATGTTGAAAAAGTAGCAAATAAAGAAATTAAACCAGCTACAATTGTAGTTTTTATTATTTTCATTATATCCCTCTCGATTAATTTAAAAAATCAAGCATAACTTAAAACTTTTGAGCAAGTCAAAGAAAATTAGTTATTTATTATGATTGGTATAATTGAATTTTAAGAGTGACTTATCCAGATAGTCTTAGTTTGAAGGTATTGATCTAACGCTTCTGTACCTTGATCTCTACTTAATGAGCCAGACTGTCTGTATCCACCAAAAGGTGTTTTAATATCACCCTCAGAAAAAGTATTAACTGAAACAGTTCCACATGGAAGGCTTTTAGCCATATGAAAAGCTCTATCAATATCTTGAGTAAAAACACTTGCGTGCAATCCATACTTGGAATTACTTGCAATTTTTAAAGCCTCTTCATCACTATTAATTGTAAGAACTCCTAGAACTGGTCCAAAAATTTCTTCTTGAGCGATTGTCATATTTTCTTTTAAATCATCAAAAAGAGTTGGTTTTGCAAAAAAACCTTTTTGATCACCGCTCGAAACACCACCAAACAATAGTTTAGCTCCTTCATCAATTCCTTTTTGAATATAACCATCAACTGTTGCTAAATGTTTTTTAGAAATCATTGATCCCATATTACTTTCTGGATCTAATGGATCTCCAGCTTTAAGAGCTTTTACTTTTTTTGAAACTTTTTCTAAAAATTCATCTTTAACTTTGCTATGAATTATTTGTCTCATATTTGCTGAACAATTTTGTCCACCATTCCAAAAAGCAGAATTAATAGCATTATCAATTAAATCATCTGTAATCTTTGCATCTTCTAAAACTATGAACGGACTTTTACCACCCATCTCTAAACCAATTGTTTTTAAATTACTTTCGCCAGAGTATTTCATGAACAGTCCACCAACTTCTGTTGAACCAGTAAATGAAACCGCATCAACATCATTGTGTCGACCAAGTGCTTCGCCCACATCTCCGAAGCCAGGTACTATATTTAAAACTCCATCTGGAATTCCTGCTTCTTTTGCAATTTGAGCAACTCTAATTGCAGTTAAAGGAGTATCTTCTGCTGGCTTAATTATAACTGAACAACCTGCAGCTAATGCTGGTGCCATTTTCCATACAGCCATCATTAAAGGGAAGTTCCATGGAACAACACCTGCAACAACACCAATTGGTTCTTTAACAATTAAACTAGTTAACGAAGGTTCCGTTGGTCCAACTTTACCAAATACTTTATCTATTAATTCTCCATACCACTGAAAATGCATTGGAGCATCATTTGCAACCTCATTAATACAATCTCCAATTAACTTTCCTGTATCGATACATTCAAGAACTGAATTTTCCTCTCCAGTTTGTCTTAATAATTCTGCAAATTTAAGCAAAACATCTTTTCTAAATTCTGGAGATGTTCTAGACCAAACGCCACTATTAAAAGCTTTTCTTGAAACTTTTACTGCAAGGTCTACATCTTTATGGTTACATTTTGCAACAGAGCAAAGAGTTTCACCAGTTGCAGGATTTATATTTTCAAACTTTTGACCATCAATAGCATCAACATATTTACCATCAATAAAAGCTCTGCCTTCAAACTTAATCTTGCTTGCTATAGATTTATAGTCAGAAGCCATTAATCTGCATTTTCAGTTAATGTTTTAATCTCTAAAATGTTTTCGTTAGGGTCTTTTACAAAGAAAGTTTCTTGCTCGTATTTAGTGCCTTTAAATCTTAAATAAGGTTCATCATAATATTTAGCACCATTATCTTTTAATCTTTGTTTAAGAGCATTAAAATCTTTTCTAGATAAATGAACACCGAAATGTGGGACAGAAACATTACCCATATCGACATCATGTCTTTCACTGTCCATCTTATGCTCACTTGCATGAAGAGTTAATTCATTTCCCCAAAAATCAACATCAGCCCACTCTTGTGCAGAATTATCTAATCTACAGCCTAACGTCTCGCTATAAAATTTTTTTGCTACTTCTAGATCTCCACATGGTACTGCTAAATGAAAGCAATTAGTGTTTTTGTACATAAGTTTCTCCTCTTTAAAATCGTTATATAGTGACTATATAGTTCAATATAAATTTTTAATCAATAAAAGCTAACTTCATGAATAACTTTTTACAATCTATAATTGATAGAGATCCTGCGGCAAAATCTAAGTTAAGTTTAATTTTAACTTATCCTGGTGTTAAAGCAGTTTTTTTCCATAAAATTGCTAATTTTTTTCACCTTGCTAAGTTTTATCTTGTTGCAAGAATAATTTCACAACTATCAAGATTTTTAACTGGAATTGAAATTCATCCTGGTGCTAAGATTGGAAGAAATTTATTTATTGATCATGGTATGGGTGTTGTAATAGGTGAAACATCTGAAATTGGAAATAATGTAACTATCTACCATATGGCAACATTGGGTGGGATTGCTCCAAGTATTAATTCAAATAATCAAAGACAAGTTAAAAGACATCCAACATTAGATGATTGTGTCGTAGTTGGTTCTGGTGCTCAAATATTAGGACCTGTAATGATTGGTGCAAATGCTAAAATTGGTGCTAATGCAGTTGTTACAAAAGATGTTCCTAAAAATGCAGTAATGATTGGAATACCTGCTAAAAATGTTGGAACAGCTACTGAAGAATTTAAACCTTATGCCGTAGAAGAGGTAGATAAAGATATTTCAAAATAATGAAAAATATTCAAAACAATTTTATTTCTGGAATTGGTAACACTCCTTTAATCAAACTTAGAGCTGCATCGGAGATTACAGGATGTAATATTTATGGTAAAGCTGAATTCATGAACCCAGGTGGCTCTGTAAAAGATAGAGCTGCACTTGCTTTAATTAAAGATGCTGAGAGTAAAAAACTAATTTCTAAAGGTGGAACAATAGTTGAAGGGACAGCTGGTAATACTGGTATCGGCTTATGTCTACTTGGTAATTCGCTTGGTTATAAAACAATCATAGTAATGAATGATAACCAAACTCAAGAAAAGAAAGATTTACTTAGAAATATTGGTGCTGATCTAAGATTAGTTCCAGCTAAACCTTATAAAGATGATGCAAACTTTGTAAAAGTTGCAGCAAAACTTGCTGATGAGTTAAGACCATCAAATAATAATGGAGTTGTTTGGGCTAACCAATTTGACAACGTTGCTAATGCTAAGGGCCATTATGAAACAACAGGTAAAGAAATCTGGGAACAAACCGAAGGTAACGTTGATGGCTTTGTATGTTCATCTGGAACTGGTGGAACAATTTCTGGAGTAAGTAACGCTCTTAAAGAAAAGAATAAGGATATTAAAATATTTTTATCCGATCCTAAAGGCTCTGCTCTTTATAATTATATAAAAAATGGTGAATTAAAATCTGAAAGTGGATCAATTACTGAAGGTATTGGCTCAAGCAGAATAACAAAGAATTTTGAAAATGCTAAAATAGATGACGCCTACTCTATTGATGACCATGAGGCACTTCCTATACTTTATGATTTAATTGAAAATGAAGGTTTAAGCCTTGGTACTAGCTGTGGAATTAATATTGCTGGTGCGATTAGAATGGGTAAAGAACTGGGTCCTGGAAAAACTATCGTTACAATTCTTTGTGATAAAAGTGAAAAGTACGCTACTAAAATGTTTAATAAAAAATTTCTTGAAGAAAAAGGTTTGCCTTTTCCTAGCTGGCTTTAATAAATATAAATTTTATCAGCTAATCCATAACAAAGAGCTGCACTAATGATTGTAAAAATTAAAGGAGCGATTACAGCTTCATTTGATGGTGATTTTACACCAGTCTTATCAATCTTAATCGAATAAGTATTGACAATAAAAATACACAAATTTTGAACAAAAACTAAATTGAAAAATGCCCAAGTATCCTCAACACCATTGGGTCTTACAAACATGATATATACTGCCATCAGGAAAGTACCTAAAAATATAGCACCAATCATTCTCATGGTTGCTGTAGCAGTTTCATTTATTTGAAATTTATTTCTAAATTTTTGGTTTCCAATAATCATTTGATAAGCGTAAAAACCTAAGCCTAAAAAATGAATTGAGAATAAAATTAAGTAAAAAATACCATTAAATTTTTCAATCATAAGTTTAATCTTTAATTAAATTTATAATACAGGATTTTTATTAAATAATTATAGGCTTTATGCGCACAGTAAATTTATACAAGAAATAGTTGTATAAAGTTTTTTGCATACCTGGTGACAATAAATACCATTTTAAAATAAATTAAAATTTATTAATTTAGAATAATAATAACTAACAAGTGAGATTAATATAATGCAAGCAATATATACCAGAACAATGAGAATAACGGATGATGGTTTAGGTAAAGCTATGGAGATTTGCCAAGGTTTAGCTAAGGCAAGAAAAAAATATTTTCCTAAACACCAAATCTATTTTTCTTTTCAAGTAGGTGGTGATCCAAGAACAATACGAGAAACTCTAATTGGCACAATGTTTGAAGGAGAAAATGAAGCTGATGCAAAAATGTCAGCAGATAAAAAATATCAAAGTCTTCAAAAACAATTAAAGAAAGTTGCAGTTGAAGGAACTATTGAAGACGAAATCAGAGTCATCTTTAGTGAATAAACTTAAAAATCAAAAAGGAGATAAAAAATGAATGCAAAAGACACAGTAAGTAAAGGTTACGATTGTTTTAGCAAAGGAGACATGGAAACATTTTTTAATGAAGTTATTCATGATGATTGCGTGTGGACTCATCCTGGTGTACCAGGCAAACATCCATTATCAGGAGTGCATAATGGTAAACAAGCTATGATAGAAGGGTTTTCAAAAATCCCAACAATGTGGGAAAACTTTCAAGTAACACCTATTGATATGATTAGTGAAGGCAACAAAGTATTTGTAAGATGTAGTGGAAAAGCAACTGGTATGGATACAATTTTTGGACATTATTTTGAAGTCACAGATGATGGCAAGATATCTGCTATGACAACTTACGATGATACTTTAACTGCTTTCAACTCAATGAAAAAATAAACAAAAAGGAGATAAAAAATGGAAAAAGAAATGTTAGTAGTGGCTAAGTTTAAAGAAGGAGAAGGTAAATTTGAAAAATTTATGGGATTTATGCAATCTCCAGAAGGATTAGCTGAAAGATCAAAAGTTGCTGTAGTAGAAAAAACTATGGCGTCAGTAACACCTGATAAAAGTGCAGTGATGTTTAAAATATTTTGTACTGATGAAGCTGCTTTAATTAAATTTATTGAAGGTACTGAAGTATCTAAACCTATCATGGATGAGGTTCTAAGTAGTTATATGATCTACGATTTAACTAAAGTTAAAGAAAGATAATATATGTCAATATTAGCAAAAATGGATGCTGCTATGACAGCTAAAGATGAAGCTGCTATGAATGAAATTTTTCATGATGATTATAAATTTACAATGCATGCATCAGGAAAAGTTATGAGAAAAGCAGATGTAATTAAATGGGCAATGAGTGGAGATATCAATAAAGATAAAATTAGAGTTCTTTTTGAGAATGATGAAATTGGTGTTGAGCACTCATTTGTAACCTTTAATGACAGTAACACAGAGGCAGTAATGGCTGTCTACAAATATCAAGATGGAAAAGTTGTTTCACTTGAAACAGGTGCTACAAAAATACCTAAATAACTGGTTGGGTCGTTTTGCACATGTAAAGTGACAATGTTGGTTATATCAAAAACTTATTATTTTCCTATTGTTTGGTTAATTAATCAAACAAAGGAAAATATGAAAAAAATAGTAATAACATTATTCTTGGTACTTTTCACAAGTTCAGTTTATGCAGGTTCTTGCCCTATGATGGCAAAAAGTATAGATGATAAAATTGCAGAAGCACAAATGCTAAGAGATCAAGGTATGGCAGCTCATGATGCTGGTGATCATGCAAAATCAGAAGAGCTATTAGGTAAAGCTATGGAGCTTTTTAAAAGTTAATAAATAATTATATAAATTTAGCGGGATTTCATTTAATGTTATTAGATGAGTCTCGCTACTTCATATGGATTTCTAATCCTAGCAGTTGTTCTAGGAGTAACTTCAAATAGTTTTGCAAAAAGTGCAGAAGGTTTTACCCTTCTCTTTCCAAGTATTATTACTGGAATTACAATCGTTTTATGTATGTATGCGTTATCTATGGTGATGAAAAATATCCCAATGGGAATAACTTATGCATCATTTGCTGGATTAACAATTATTTCAACTGTAATTGTTGGAATAATTAGATTTAATCAAATGCCAAATCTTTATTCAATAATTGGTTTGGGTTTGATTATAATAGGTGTATTGATGGTTAACTTACTTGGAAATAATTAAATCGTGATTTCAAAAAAATATTCTAATTTTCTATTCATTTTTTTTATGGGTCTTGGTATGAGTTTGTTGATGACTTTAATCATTACATTTGTGAATACTGGTTATGATGAATTTTATATCAAAAGATTTCTTAAAGCGTGGACTATAAGTTTACCAGTAGCAATGATTACAACGACTATAGTGGCTCCTATAGTGCAAAAATTTTTAGATAAAATTACTGAATAATAATATCACTAATTATGATTAACAAAAAATATTCTCAACCTCTTTTTATGATCTTTATGTCTTTTGGCATGAGTTTGATTATTGGTGTAGTTGTAACGCTAGTTCACACTGGTTTTGGTGAAGGTTTCTTTAATAGATTATTAGATGCTTTTATTTATTCATTTCCAGTAGCTGTAATTGCAGCATTTACTATGGCTCCAATTATGAGACCTCTAGTTAATAAAATCGCTTCAAAGGATTAATCTTGAAACCTTTATTTGGATATTTGTTTTTAGCTGTTGGTATTTTTGCTGGAATAGCTGCTAATAGTTTTGCAAAAATATCTGAAGGTTTCACAAAGACTTTGCCAATAATTTACATGTATCTACTAATGATGGTTTGCTTGTTTTGTATTGCAAAAGCTATGCATGCACTTCCAGTAGGCTTCGCTTATTCTACTTACAGCGGATTAACAGTTGTGGGTGTTGTAGCATTTGCTATGATTAAATATAATCAAATTCCAAATCTATATGGAATTATTGGAATTTTATTAATTATAATTGGTGTGATTATGGTTAATTACTTAGGTAAGCTTACCTAAAAAGAATTTTAAATTTTAGTGGAAAAAAGTATTATAAAGAATGTTTCTTAAATTATCGAAACATTATTACTTTGCTAGGTTGCATGCAATTAATTTATTTCACATAAAGTAAAATAAATGTTTTGAATGTAATTTTTAGAAATGATATTGTCTAAATATCAATAAAGGAGGTTGATTATGAACTTATCACCACCTGACACATAACTGGTGTGATTAAATAATCAAAGACTTAGTACGACAAAAGAAAATAAAAATCTATTATTATAGATTTTAGCGTATACCGCTGACTTACAGGGGAACTCTTTTGGAGTTTACCGAAAGGGTGACCCCCTTAAAAGATCAGTTAAAAAACAGTTGGCATATCATGATTGCCTTCATCATCTAAGGTAATATCAAATTTATCTACTACATTAGAAATATCTAGCGACGAATATAAATGTGGAAACATATTTCCATCTGATGCTTGTTCCCAAACTAAATGATCTAACTTTAAAGTATCAACCTTTAATAAAACTAAATCTTTTTGATTTTGATAAAATTTTTTAAGAGTTCCCACAACTTGATCATCACTGGAAAAATGAATGTAACCATCTTCTAAATCTTTTTTAGAACCAGTTAATTGACCTTTAGTCTTTACTTCTTGCCACTCAGATTTAGTGCATATTTTATAAACAAACTTGAAATTCATTTAAAATTTATATTATTCAGTGGAGATATTGACAATAAGAAACTTCCCTCTTTCGAGGGAAGCTAATATTAACTATCTAATAGAGAGAGAAGATAATGTTAATTTTTAAATTCTATGCGCTCCTTATAGACAGCAAATTTCAATATTAAAATGACTTATTGTCACTACAGTAATGCAAATATTGAATATCTTAATTTATCTGTTCACTTAGTGAACGTTTTACCAGGATGAGTTTGGTTGACCTAGAAACTCTATTTCCTCAGGAGTAGATTTTCTATCTAATACTATGTTTCGATGAGGGTATCTGTGAAACTTCTTAATTGCTAGTGTGTGATCTTTCCAAAATTTTTTTATAGAAACTAAATCTGGATGATCTTTTAAGTATTTATCGAGTAAATAGTAGGCCATATCATGGTCTGTTATCTCTTCACTGTGAATGAGTGGCAGTAACATAAAAAATCGTTGGTCCTGATTCATGCCATCTAAAAATCCAGCATAAACAGAATCGTTAACTATTAATCTTGCTTTATGATCTTGGTTAAAAGCTTTTGGTTCATCTCTAAACATGTTTCTTGAAAATTGATCAAATAAAATAACTAGAGCTAAAGAACCAAGGGGGCTATCTTGCCAATCATCATACTCATTTGAGCCTGCTAACTCATAATCTTTTAAAAAATTATTTTTTATTAGCACATCAAAATCTTTATGTTTTTGAAATCTTTTTTTTGGTGGAGTTTCTTTAAACCAAAAATCTAATATTTTTTTAGCTCTTGTATGCATTTATTTTGAAACAGGCTTTAATAGTTTAAGCATTTTATTATGAATAGATTGATTAGCTGAAACTAAAATACTTCCAGCATTAACTGCGTCTCTATCGTCCCAAGTTGTAACCGTGCCTCCTGCAGCTTTTATAATTGGTATCAATGGGTGGATATCCCAAATTTTATTGGTTCCTTGAAAGACAACATCAATTTTTCCTTCACATAAATGAGAGTAACTTAACGCATCTGCAGTTGGAAATTGCATTAATCTTAAAACTTTTGGTATTGTCATTTGCTGTTTAAGAGAGATCGCTCCATGAAATGCTCCTGATACTTTTATCTGATTAAATGGTATATCTTTTGAAACAGAAATTTTTCTTTTTTTACCTTTTTCAAAAACAAAAGCACTTTTGTTATTAAAATTTAAATAATATTTATTTAATATTGGAAAATTTGCTAACCCTATAACTGGATTGCCTTTATAATTTAAAGCTATCAAGTTGCTCCATGTAGGATTGCCTATCACGAACGATCTTGTACCATCGATTGGATCTATGACCCATGTAAAATCACTTGTTGATTTTTTATGTCCAAATTCTTCACCTATAACTTGGTGATTTGGAAATTTTTTTTTAATTTTCAATCTAATGAATTTTTCAAAAGCTTTGTCTGATGTGGTAACAGGGTCATACTCTTTACCATCAAGTTTATTAGATATCTTAAAGGTTTTATTAAGTTTTGAGTAATAAAATTTATTTAGGTCTTTTGCTAGGATATTTAAAAAATTAGAATATAAATTGTATTCTTTTACACTTAATAAGTTCATTGGGTTATATTTTCAATTTGCTTTTCAGCTTCTTTAATTGATTTTTCATAATCTATGGCCATTTGATCAGCAGCAATAATATTTATTTTTTTTATTCCAAAAAAATTTAAAACATGAGTTAACCAGGGTGTTAAAAAATCATCTTTGCTATTAATCTTTGTTCCTCCAGATGTAATTATGAGATAAACTTGCTTGTCCTCAAGCAAGCCTACTCTGCTACCGTCTTCGTTATATTTAAAAGTTTCTTTAACTCTTGCGGCCAAATCAGCCCAAGCTTTTAATGTTGCTGGAGGTCCAAAATTATAAATTGGGACTGAGATTATTATTGTATCGCATTCTTTAAGCTCTAAAACTAGCTTATCTGACAGCTCAAACATTTTCTTATGTTGATCGGTTTGCTCACCTTCAGGAATTTTCATTCCTGACTCGGTTAGGTTTGATATAAAAATCATTTCATCGTTAAGATCTCTATAAACAACCTCATCTTCAGGTTTTTTAATTTTGTCTAATAATCTTTTAGCTAAAGCCCTTGAGGTAGAGCCTTCTTTTCTAGCACTAGTATCAATTTGATAAATTTTCATAAATATAGATAGTTATTAACCTATTACCCAAAATTTTGCAAAAATGGTAAAGAGTTTAATAAGTAATAACCTAGGACTTGAAGTTGGTTAGTTAAAATTAGTACTCCTGTTATTAAAAGTATTACACCCCCACTTTTTGATACAAAATTAATGTTCTTTTTAAAATTTTTAGAAAACATTAAAAATCTTTGCATTAAATAACCTGATAAAATGAAAGGTATTGCTAAACCAAGTGAATAAAAACTAAGTAAGATTATTGCTTTAAATATTGTTTCCTCTGTTGAAGCTAATGCAAGAATTGATCCTAGAATTGGGCCAATACAAGGAGTCCATCCAAAACCAAAAGCCATTCCAACTATAAAAGAAAACCAAACATTATTATTCTTTTTTGTGTAAATTTTTTTTTCGAAGTTTAAAAAACTAACATCTATAATTCCAATTAATTGAAGAGAAAATATAATTATAACTAGACCTGCAATTATTCTTAAAGTTTGTGAATTTTGTAAAAGTACTTGCCCTAAGTAAGAGGCTGCTGCACCAAACATAATAAAAACAAAAGAAAAACCTAAAGTAAATAATATTAGTGGGAATATGTTTATTTTTTTATTTTCAAGTAATTCATTTAAAGATGCTCCAGAAATAAAAGAAATATAACCTGGTATCAAAGGTAAAACACAAGGTGATAGAAAACTAATTAACCCCGCTCCAAATGCAACAAATATCTCTATCATATTATCCTGTATTCTTCATTGCTGCTGATATGCCAGCAATCGAAGTCATTAAAGAATCATTAAGATATTTTTTTTTCTCTTTATTAAGTTTCTTCATATAAAGTTTTTTCATAACTGTTGCTTGAATAATATGTAAAACCTCAGAATAAATATTTCTAATGATTACTGATGACCTAAATACTTTTCTTTGTTTTAAAATTTCAATAGGTGTTATTTTTTTATTCAATTTTTTTAAATCTTCAAATTGTGCTCTAAGTTTTTCTCCAACAACCTTAAGTTTTTTATCTGCCAATTTATCCTCGTATACTTTAGAAATTTCAGGGTCTACTTTTGTTATAACCATATCAAGCATATCCATTGTTGAATAAAAAAAGGGCCAATTTTTTTCCATATCTATGAGAGTATTCTTAAAATCTTTAGTTGAAGAGTGTTTTAGTGCCTCAGGAATACCGAGCCATGCAGGTAAAAACAATCTTATCTGTGTCCACGCAAATACCCATGGTATGGCTCTTAAACTTTTAATGTTATCTACATTTTTTCTTTTGGATGGCCTTGATCCAATTGACAGTTTTCCCAATGCTTTATGAGGTGTAACTGTTTTAAAGTATCTAATAAAGTCTAATTTATTATTTATATTTCTTCTATAAGATTGAGTAGATATTTCTGACATTCTTTCTATTAAATCTTTCCATTTATTTTTTGGTTCTGGTGGTGGTTTTAAACTTGCCTGTGCTACTGCACCTATATAACTACATAAATTATATTTTGCTAAAGGTTCATATCCATATTTTTGCTGGATAACTTCACCTTGATCAGTAATTCTTATTTTTCCATTAACTGATCCTGGAGGTTGAGATCTAAGGGTTGCTTGAATTGGGCCACCACCACGACCAGCTGATCCACCACGGCCATGAAAAAAAATAATATCAATTTTATTTTTTTTACTTAATCTTAAAATTTCTTCTTGGAGTTTATACTGATGCCAACTAGCAGATAATTTGCCCGCGTCTTTACTTGAATCTGAGTATCCAATCATAATCTCTTGATAATGATTTATGTATTTTTTATACCATGATAATTTAAATAATTGGGTCATTATTGAATTTGCATTTATTAAATCATCTAATGTTTCAAAAAGAGGTACTACCCTAAGTTTATTTCTTATTTTTGCTTCTTTTTGAAGGTAGACTACAGATAATATATCTGACGCAGCTGAAGTCATTGAAATTACATATGCTCCCAAGCATTCTTTTGGTTGTTCAGCAAGAATTTTAAAAGTAGACCACACTTCTTTATTTTCTTTATTCCTAAATTGATAATTATTTATTAAATTTTTTTTACTCTTAATTTGTTTTGATAAAAAATCTAATTTCTCATCTTCACTCCAATTTAAGTAATTAGATTTATATTTTTTTTTTACAATCTCAGAAATTAGCTTTGAATGTCTTGAAGATTCTTGTCTTATATCAAGTTTTGCTAGATTAATTCCAAAACATTTTGCACGTCTCATTAAGTCTAATAAATCACCACCAGCAATATTTTCACTTTGATTTTGTTCTAACGACTCTCTTACAATTCTTAATGGTGCTAAAATTTCTTCTTTGGTTGATAAAAGTTTTTTTTGATTTAATGGTTTTTTGTCAATTAAGTGTTCTTTTATTAAGATGTGAGTTTTTCTTATTTTATCTCTTAATGGTCTTAAAAACACTCTATAAGGATCAAAAACTTTACCTGTCTTCCTTAGTATCTTTTGGGAGCAATTTGACATAGATAATGATCTTAATAACTTTGTTAACTGCTTCTCATATAATTTTGCAGCCTCCCATCTTGACAACAGTATAACCTCTTTTGTAACTTCCGAAGTTACATTTGGATTTCCATCTCTATCACCACCCATCCAAGAACCAAATTCAATAGGATTAAAATTTTTAGGCAAACTCTTTCCCATATTTTTTAAAAAAATATCATTTAACCTTCTGTAAACTTTAGGAATAGTTTCCCAAAGACTGTCTTCTATAACTGCTAAACCCCATCTTGCTTCTTCAGAGGGTGTTGGTTTGGATCTTTTAAGCTCATCTGTATTCCATATTATTGTAATTTCATCATATAATTTTCTTTCTAAAATCTTTAATTTGGATGGATATTTTTTAAGTAAATCTCTTTCCTCTAAAATTTCAGTAATTTTATGGTATTTTTGTATTAATGTTCTTCTTTTAACTTCTGTTGGGTGTGCTGTTAAAACAACACCAATATTAAGATTTTTTGCAAGATTATAAATTTTATTATTTGGAATTTTTTTATTTTTAAAAAGTTCTTCAAAGATTTCTTCAATAAAGATATTTTTATTTTTAGAATCTTTTTGATTATTTTCATATTCATCAAGTTTTCTTGATGCATCAATTGACTCTGATAGGTTTATAAAATTCATAAAATGACTAAATGCTCTTGATAGTTTAAAAATATTAATTGGACTAAGGCCATTAATTTTTTTTATTATATTTTTAAAGGGGTCTTTGGTATTTTTATTTGATAAGTTTGCTTTAGATAATAATCTTGTGTCTTCTACTAATTTAAAAAAACCAGAGCCTTCTTGTTTTTTTATTACTTTTCCTAAAATATCACCTAAATATCTAACATCATCTCTTAAAGACTTTGTTGGAATTCTTTCATAATAGAGGTCTCTTTTTATCATAACTACCTAGTAGTTATTCTAGCACAACTTTTGAATTTTGTGAGCCGAGATTTTCAACAATTAAATTCATCATATCTCCTTCTTTTAAAAAAACTGGTGGATCCATTCCCAAACCAACTCCAGGAGGAGTTCCTGTTGTAACTATATCACCAGGCATCAAAGTTATAAAACTAGAAATATGTGCTAATAAAAAATTAAAATTGAAAATCATTTGGTTTGTATTTCCTGTTTGATGTCTATTGCTATTCACATCAAGAGTTAAATTTAAATTATTAACATTTTTGATTTCATCTTTTGTGACTAAATAAGGTCCTAAAGGTCCAAATGTATCACCAGATTTTCCTTTAACCCACTGACCACCCTTTTCTTTTTGCCACTCACGCTCACTTATATCGTTACAAATACAGTATCCAAAAATATAATCTTGTGCATCTTTTTCTAAAACCCTCTTAGCTTTTTTTCCTATCACAAAGGCAATTTCAACTTCATGATCTAATTTTTTAGATCCTCGTGGAATAATTACATTATCGTTTGGTCCAACTATAGAATGAACTGACTTATTAAATAGAACTGGGTTTTCAGACGTTTTTGCACCAGTCTCTTTTGCATGTTCAGCATAATTTAAGCCAATTGCAAAAAAATTTCCTGGCTTAGAAATACAGGACCCTATTCTTTCATTTTGATTTATCTCTCCCAAACTCTTCAAATCTATTTCTTTAATATTATCTAGAGTTTCAAAGTTAATACTTTCAGGATTTAAATCTTTAATAACTGAAGATAAATTTCTATATTTTCCTTCGTTATCTAATGCTACAGGAATTTCTTGTCCTACATTTCCAATTCTTAAAAATTTCATTTTTTATTTATCTTTTCAATTGCATTATATAAAGAGCTATGATCTGTATTGCCATGCCCATCTGTTACAAGATCTTTATACATTTCTTTAACTAAACTAGAAATGGGCAAATGAATTTCAATTGCTTTTCCAGCGTTAACAATATTGGTCATATCTTTTAACTGTGTTGTAGTTTTTCCTTTTGGTGCAAAATCTTTATTAATCATTCTTTTTCCGTGTGTTTGTAATATTTTACTATCAGCCCAACCTCCTGATAAAGCCTCAATCATTTTACTTGGGTTGGTTCCAGATTTCTCACATAAAGTGATAGCTTCTGCCACTGCTCCAATGGTTACACCCACAATAATTTGATTAGCTAATTTAGATATTTGGCCAGACGATACTGGGCCTACTAATGTTGGGTTACCCATTTTTTTAAGTAGCTCATAACAATTTTTAAATGTTTCTTCGTCACCACCAACCATTATTGCTAATGTTGCCTCTTCAGCTCCTATAGTTCCACCAGAAACTGGGGCATCTAAATAATTTATTTTTTTTTCTTTTAATTTTTTTGAATACTTTATGGTCAAAACTGGATTAACCGAACTCATATCAATAACAGTGGCTCCTTCTTTTATATTAGAAATAAATTCATCACTACCCATCACTTTTTCAACAGCATCATCATCTGTAAGCATTGTGATAATTATATCTGAATTTGTGACAACATCTTTAATGGATGCAGATATTTCTGCTCCAAATTCTTTTAATCTTTCAGCTTTATCATGAGATCTATTATAGGCTTTTAAATTGTACTCAGATTTAAGAAGATTTTTGGCCATGGGTAAACCCATGAGACCCACTCCAATAAAACCAATTTGCATATGTGTTAGCCTTTAATGCCCATGTGAGTATATTTAACATTAAGGTAGTCTTTGATGGCCATTGATCCACCTTCTCTTCCATATCCACTCTGCTTTATTCCACCAAATGGTGCCTCAGCAATTGCAACAGCTCCTGTATTGACTGCTACAGATCCTGTTTCTAATCTTTCGGATGCCAGATGAGCTGTTTCCATAGAATTAGTACAAACATAACTACATAAACCAAGATCATTATCATTGGCTCTTTCAATAACTTCATCAAAAGATTTAAATGATAACATCGGAACTAATGGTCCAAATGGTTCTTGTTTCATAATGGTAAAATCATCTTTTACATCATCAAAAACTGTTGGCTCATAATAAAAACCTTTATTAAAGCCTGCTGGTCTTTTTCCACCCAATAAAACTTTAGCACCTTCTTGTTTAGTTTTTTCAACCAACTCTTCAATTTCTTCTAATCTTTTTTGAGTTGTTAATGGGCCCAGTTGAGTGTCCGGATCTATTCCATTACCAATTTTTAACTTTTTAGTTTTTTCGATAAATAAATTTATAAATTCTTCTTTTTTACTTTCATGAATATAAAATCTATTAGGAGAAATACAAACTTGTCCATTATTTCTAAATTTTGTGGCAATAGCTATATCAGCTGCTTTTTTAACATCAGCATCATCAAAAACTATAAAAGGAGAATGACCACTTAATTCCATTGTTACTCTTTGAACTTTATCTGCGGCTTGTTTTAAAATTAATTTTCCAACTCTCAAAGATCCAGTAATCGAAATCTTTTTTATTATATCTGATTGAATTAATTGAGAAGCTATAGCTGGAGGATCACCTGACAAAAGATTTACAGCTCCTGGTGGAACTCCACATTCTCTACAAATATCTACTAATTCCATTACTACACCAGGTGTAATTGTATCTGGTTTAATAATAACTGAACAACCCGCTGCAAGTGCAGTTGATATTTTTCTAGCTGCTAAAATAAGTGGAAAATTCCAAGGTGATAAGGCAGCTACAACTCCAACTGGTTGGTAATAAACATGTACTCTTGTGTCTTCAAACCTACTTTCAATAGTTTGACCAAAAATTCTCTTTGTCTCTTCAGCGTTCCATTCAAAAATATCTGCTGCTCCATTTGTTTCACCAACACCTTCGGCTAAAGGTTTTCCATTTTCTAAAGTCATCCACTTAGCTAATACGTCTTTTTTTTCTCTCATCCGATCAGCTATTTTTCTTAATATATAAGATCTATCCCACGGTGTTGTTTTTTTCCAAACCTTAAATCCTTTTTGAGCAGACTTTAGTGCTCTATCAACATCAGCAGGAGTGGCTTTTGATGCATGACCTAGAACCTCTTCTGTTGCCGGGTTAATTACTTCATAAGTTTCTTTATTTTCTGAGGGTGACCATTTACCCTCGATAAACTGTCCAAATTTTTCGTACATTATATAATTTAGCCCCTGGTTAATTATTAATATTTTAATATTTTAACAAATATTTTTTTTCATTCAATTAATAAAGATTAATTTAATAACCCTTTGAAGGATTAATTATATTTAACACTTTACTTTTTTTTAAATATTTTTGCAAATTATCTAAAAAAAAGTTAATCTTATCCATCATCTCGTCTTTGTATCCACCTCCAGTATGCTGTGTAAGTATTAGGTTTGGACAAGACCAGAGTGGGTTATTTTTCCTCAATGGTTCCTCGGCCGTAACATCTAAAATGGCCCCTTTTAAAAAATTATTTTTAAGTTTTTTTATTAAATACTTTTCATCGATTAAATTACCCCTACCAACATTAACTAAAATAGTTTTTTTTGATAAACTGCTAATCATTTTTTTATTAAAAAGCATTTTAGTTTTTGCTGTCCCAGGCAGTGCACAGATGACTATTTCTGCTTTTTTTAATTTTTTAATAAAAAATTTTTTCTTTGAATTTGAATCAATAAATGAATATTGACAATTAAATACTTTTAGATATTTTGATATTTCTTCATTTATTGATCCTTTACCAAAGAATAAAACATTTTTATTATTCAGTATTTCTAATTTGCTCCTCATTGGGTCACCAATCCATTTTTTTTCATTTTTTAATAAAGTAAATGTATTCAAACCTCTATAAAAAGAAAAAATTCCAGCCATTGTTGTTTGGGCTACTTGACAAGCAAAAAAACTTTTAAGGTTAGTAATAATTACAACTTTATCTAAAAAATTTTTTTTTACATTGGAATATTCACCAAAGCCTGTCGACTCTAATTGAAGCCATTTTATTTTGCTACTTTGTTTTACCCAGTTTGATGGAATATTTCCAAAAACAATTTCACATTTAAGAAAATTATTATCAGCAATTTCTTTAAATTTTAAGTTAGAAAAATATAAATTATGTTTTTTTAAATTATCTTTAAGAATTTTTTTTTCTAAACTTTCTAACTCACATGCAATATAAATATTCATAAATTTATATTTTAGTTTATTATTTGTGGAGGATTTAATTCTTTTATATTCATTTTTTTAACTATTCTTTCCAATAATCGTCATTTGGTTGCCCTCTATCAACGACAACACACGAATAAACTGCTTTTTTATCAAATAAAAAATCTTTTTCAATTTTATCATTCATGGTGATACCTATTCCTGAATTTTCAGGTCTTAAAAGGGTTCCATTTTTAATGACTCTTTGATCCCCAAACATTATTGGTTCAAGCTTGTACGGTATCATTGGAAATTCAACTAAATTTCCATTACATCCAAATGCAACATGGTAATTTGCCATAATTGCTACAGGTCCACCCCACGCATGTACAACGGGTGTTATTTTTTTTGTTTTTGCATGGTCAAATACTTCTCTCACCGCATGCATTCCCCCAATAACTGACGCATCTGGTTGAACAAAGTTATAAATATCTAAATTTATTCTTTCGATCATTTCTAAAGGTGTGGTTATAACTTCACCTCCACAAATATCTATATTGAGTGTTTCTTTCAATTTTTTAAACCCCTTTATATCCATAGGGCCAACCGCTTCTTCTAAAAATAAAATTTTTTCTTTAGTAAAGTTTTTTACAAAATTGACATAGTCTATTACATCCTCTGCATTTATTGGTGGGTCAGCCAGGTTTTGACACATGTCAATACCTACATCTACATCGTATTTTCTAGCTTCTTTGAGCACCCATGCAGTTCTATTAATATCACTTGGAACTGCTCTAATTTTATATTTCTTTATTCCTAGTATATTTAAAAGTTCTAACTCCTCAATAAAATGTTCTTTTGTGTCACAAATTCCTCCACTTCCATAAACTTCTATGTTTTCTTTTGAACTATTTCCAAATAATTTATATGCAGGACATTTTTGAGTTTTGGATTTTGCGTCAACTAAGGCTGTTTCAATTGCACTTGTAGTGTGTCTTGCGGCCCCTTGTAATGACCAATAATCGCAAACACTGCATAAATCTTTATATCTTCTTAAAATGTCAAATCCATCTTTTCCAATTAGGTATGGTGTACAAAGTTCAACAATGGATTTAAAAACTTGTGGCGCAAAAACTCCTAAATAACCTTCACCATAGCCCTTTACACCATTTTCCAATGTTACTTCAACTAATCCAATAGTTCTTTTTGGTCCATTAGGAAAGCACTCTAAAATTTCTGGATGTTTCTCATCACCATACTCTGCACTTAATAGAATTGTTCTTATGTTTTCAATTTTACTCATTAAAACTTTAAATGAGGAACTTTAATTTTCTTCATGTAATCAAGTGTTTTTTGTCTATATTTTTCACGCATATCCCTTGTTGGAGGCCTGCATCTACTTGAAGGAAGGCCTACTAATTCCATACAAAGTTTATCTAAATATCCATCACCAGAAGTGTAGTTAGTTTCTATTTCTACCCACAGTTTATAAAAAGGCATAGCCTCTTCAATCATCATTTTAGCAACTTCCTCAAAGTTTCTTTTATTAATTTCATTAATTAATTTTGCACCCCATTCTGGCCAAAAGTTACACATATGAACTTCAAAAGCTTTTGCATTTAATGGCTTCATTGCTGAGTAAGGAAAAAATAAATTATTATCAATTATTGTAAACCTGCTAGAATAAGTTGATGTCACATCTTCAAATTCCATTGCATCAGTTCGTGGTGTTGCCCATTTTAATCCAACAATATTTGGAAGATCTTTTATTTTTTCAATAAGTTGATTAGAAACACTAGTTGAAGTCCAAAAGGTATTATATAAAATTATACCAATTCCTTCAGCTGCACTTGATGCTGTCCTTACATATTCAATAAAATCATCTTCAGTGTGTTTGAAATAAAAAGGACAGGAAACTTGAAGGAAATCATAACCAAAATCTTTGGCTACATCTGCGAGTTTTTCTAATTCTTGGGTATTTGTTGTTTGGCCACCAAGAGCAATTGGAACTCTTCCATTTACTATTTTTGCGCTTTCTTTAGCTAATGATAACCTCTCATCAAAGCTCATTGCTGAAAAATCACCTGCAGCTCCACCAAAAAGTAGTGTACAATTCTCGTTATTTAAACCGTTTCCCAATAAAAACTCTACGTAATCTTTCAGTGCATCAAAGTTAAGAGGTAAATTTTTTATATCCTTAAAGGGTGTTGGAACGGTTACATAACAACCTTCTAATTTTTTTTTTAAATTTTCATAATCCATAATATGTTCCTTATTTGTTGATTCTTTTCATTGATATATGCCAAGGTATTAATATCTTTTCCATCATTGTAACAAAGCCAAATACCGACAAGCCTAAACAGGTTAAGAAAAATATTCCTGCAAAAGCTAAATCTGGTCTCATATTTCCTGTTACAATAGAAATATAAAAACCAAGTCCTTTATCTGATCCAATAAATTCCGCTATAGTAGCTCCAACAGTTGCGTTAATAGCTGCATATTTAAAGCCAACAAAACATTGAGGTAAAGCAGCTGGTAAACGAATTGTAAAAAAAGTTTTTAGTCTACTAGCTCCAGTAGATTGATAAAATAAAGTAAGTTCATTGCTTAATGAATTAAATGCTAAAATTGCATTTAACACTATTGGAAAAAAACAAACTAGAACTACAATAATTACTTTAGGCATCAACCCAAAACCAAACCAAGATATAAATAATGGCGCAAAAGCTATTTTAGGTGTCATCTCAATACTAACAAAGAAAGGATATAAAGTTCTTCTTAATATTGATGAAAAAGAAATAGCTATTCCAAACCCTAAACCTAGAATTAGAGCTATAATGTATCCAAGTACAGTCTCTAGAGCGGTAACACCAGTATAATAAATTAACTTATCTAAATCAGCAGAACCTTTTAAAACAATTTCTGAAGGTGCTGGTAGAATGTATCTTGGTATATCAAATAAAGGTATTGAATATTCCCAAAATAAAAAAAAGCCAACAAAAAATAAAATTAACATCCATCCACTGAAGATCCATTTAATAAATTTTTTCATTTTAATAATACTTTTTAAATAACACCATATTTATGAAAAACTTCTTGAATTGAATTTACATATTCAATAAATTTAGGTGATCGTTTAACCTTTAAATCTCTTGGGTACGGAAGGTCTATTTTCATCTCTCTATCAATTTTACCTGGTCTTGGTGTAATTAAAATAACCCTGTTAGATAGCTGAACTGCTTCCTCAATAGAGTGAGTAACAAATATAACTGTTGGTTTTTTAACCATCCATAATTTTTGAAAATCAGCTCTAATTTTTTCTCTAGTCATTGCATCTAACTTACCCAGAGGCTCATCAAGTAAAATTATTTTTGGGTCATGTATCATTGCTTGACAAAAAGCAGCTCGTTGTTGCATACCTCCTGATAATTCATTGGGAAATCTTTCTGCAAAATCCTCTAAATTTACAGACTTTAAAATATTATCAATTTGTTCTTGATAATCTTTAAGATTAAGCCCTCTCAATTCTAGTTGTAGTTCAATATTACCCCTAACAGTTCGCCAAGGAACTAAGGTATTATCTTGAAACATTATTCCAATATCTGTCTTTGGTCCATTTACAAGTTTCTTTTCAAATTCTACTTTTCCACTTGTTGAATCTAATAATCCAGCAACCATAAGCATTAGAGTTGATTTTCCACACCCAGAGGGTCCTAAAATTGAAACAAATTCTCCAGCATTAATATTTATAGTTGCAGGTCCAAAAGCATGAACTTCATCCTCACCATTTCCAAATACTTTTTTTAATTCTGTTACTTCTATGAAATTTTTCATTTATAAGATTTAAAACTAGCCGAGTATTATTTATACTCGACTAGTAATTTAATATGTTGATTAATTTATGAATTGATTTGTATAAAAGTCAGATGACTTAGCATTTTTGTCTAAATCATTATACTCTTTCATCAATTTAACCATACTATCCCAATCAGAAGCAACATTTAGACCAAGAACTTTTTTCTTGTTTGCTCCAGAATATAATATTCCTAAAGTTACATCTAAAACTTCTCTTGATTGAGCTTTACCAGCGTCTTCAGCCATTGAACCACCAACAATATCAGCAATTGCATTTACGGCAGCATCTGGATTTTTTTCTGCTTTAGCATAAGATTCCATTGTTGCTTTAATAAATCTTTTTGCTATATCAGCGTTATTTTTAATCGTATCATTATGAGCAGCTATACAGTATCCAACTTGATTTACTCCAAAATCAGAATATGGAAAAGCTACTGGTTGAGCGCCACCGTTTGCTTTGATTTCAGCTGGTTTATCATCTAATCCACCTAAAATTCCTACAGAACCACCACTACCTTGTAAATAACTTGATACAAGAGCACCATCTGGAACAACCGTTATATTAATATCAGATTCCTTAAGGCCGGCATTTTTTAAAACAATTGGGAAAAAAGTATTTACTCCAGCATTAGCTGTTGTTAATATTTTTTTTCCTTTTAAGTCTTTAATTGTCTTAACACCACTATCAGGCTTAACAAGAATTGCTTCTGTTCCCATAGCATCAATTACACCAATTGACTTTAATGGTGCTCCTTTAGCCACAAGATCTGTCATAGCTCCACATGAACCGTAAGAAAAATGACTGTCTTTATTAGCCACTAGTCTGTGTGCAGAACTTGATCCATTTCCTGATCTAATATCCAAATCAATGCCGTATTTAGCATAAGTTCCATCAACAAAACCTAATGCAAAGCCCGCATGTGATCCGTAGTACATCCAGTTCAATCTTAATTTAACCTTATCTGCAGCAAATGAAGTTGAAACGGTTAATAAAAAAATAATTGCAACTTTGCAAATATTATTTAAAAGTTTAATCATATTGTTCCCTCTCTATTGTTATTTTTAATATCTTCTCAATTATTTTTATAAAATAAACTATTTTAAACGACAAATTATCAATATTTATAGACAAAAATTAAATTGTTTAAATACATGTTTAATTCTATGATATTGTCATAAATAAATAAACTTATGTCGTTAATTATTAACTTTTTAATCAATTAATATTATGGAAAACAAAGTATTTTCATTTGATATTATTCTGCAACCAGAGTTTCCATCCAACTCATTGGTCTTAATACAGGAGGCACTAAGAATAACTAATCAATACAGAATTAATGAAATTTTTAAATATAAGCTGATAACTGTTGATGCAAAAAAAATTAGATCAAGCAATGGTCAGTGGTGGAAGGCAGACGGTGGATTAGAGGCTATTAAAAATCCAGATTTTATAATTGTAATAGGAGGAAATTTACCTGTACAAAAAAAATCAAAAAAATTGTTTTCTACATTAAGGATAGCTCATAAAAATTTATCAAAAATAATTGCAGTTGATACTGGTGCTTTTTTAATTGCTGAATCTGGTTTAATTAATAAAGAAACGATTGTTTGTACACACTGGGAAACTAAAAGTAATTTTTTAGAAAGATATCCTGACATAAAAATTGTAGAAAATATTTATACTATAAATGCCAATGGTCTGATGTTTGCAGCAGGTGGAATATCTACACTAGATCTAATACTTGAGTGTATTAAGAAAATTAAAGGAAAGAATTATTCTGATGAAATTGCACAAGCTTTAATTTATAAACCCAGAGAAAAATCAACAATGCAAAAAGATGATCAATTTAATCCATTAATAGATAATATTTGTCAAAAATCAATTTTAATAATGGAAAAAAATATTGAAACACCAATCAAAATAAATGAGATAGCAAAAAAACTTAATATATCCTTAAGAACATTGGAGCGTAAGTTTTATAAATTGTATAAAATGTCTCCAATTAAATTTTATGTTAATTTAAGAATAAAATTTGCAAGAAATCTTCTCTTTTATGATGATCGTAAAATTAGCGAAATATCTAGTATTGCTGGATTTAATTACAATTCAGTATTTATTAATTCTTTCAAAAAAATTTATAATAAAACACCTTCTGAATATCGAAAATATTTTAGAAACCAACAATTTGATAAAAATATTCTTGGAAATTAATATTTATCTTTATAATTTACTAAATTACTTGTTATAATGGGAGTGACCAATTGTCATCCATAAATTGTCCAAATTTTTCATACATAATTTGCTAAACTTCAAGTTGATTTTAAAAAAACTTATTTAAATTTATAACAATTATGTTTTAATATTTATGAACTAATAAGGAGACATGTATGAAAAAATATATTGTAATGGGCAATTACACTGCAAAAGCATTTCAAGGTTTTATGAAAGACCCTTCTCAAGATAGAGCAGCGGCGGCAACTCAATTATCAGAAGCTGTTGGTGGTAAAATGGTATCTTTTGATATCGTTAGAGGAACTTATGACTTTGTTGGTGTGATAACTGGAGATGTAGGTTTTGAGGCAACTGCTGCTGTTAAATTAGCTGTTGAATCGACTGGAACAATAACAAATTTTACCATTCTTGAAAAAATGGACATTAACAAAGCTGCTGAGCTAGCCTCTAAAGCTATGGCTGGTTACAAGCCTGCTGGCTAATTACTTAAATTAACTTTCAGTTTGTAAAAGCTGGAAGTTAATTAGTTTCAAATAACGTTGGAAACATTTTACCAGACAAGTCATCGCCATTTTTATAACCATTATCTTCCATAATAGCTCTTTCTTCTCTAGCCCAATCTCCTCTATAAATAATTTTAGAATTTTCTTTTGCCATTCTTAGTGTGTATCTATGGACATCTTTTTTAGGCGTAACAGTATTTAATCCTCCATGTAATGTTCTAATATCAAAATAAATACAGTCACCAACTTCCAGATCCCATTGCAAAAATTCATAATCATCTTTATTTTCTAATATGTTAGGAGTTAATTCATATTTTTTTCCATTAACAACTCCAGCCTTACCATCAACTTCATGACCATCGTTAAATCTTGTTCTTAAAAATAGTTTATCCCATAAATGTGAACCTTTAACCCAAGCTATGCCGTCTTCTTTTTTAACTGATTCAAGTGGAATCCATAAAACACACATAGATCCTTCAAAATCGAAATATGAAATATCATGATGAAAAGGTGGTGATGACTTCGACCCAGCTTCCCTGAAAAACCAATTATCCATCACTAAATTAATCTTTTGTGCCTCTAAAAGTTCTGCTGCAATTTTTGGAGTTGGTGAATTAAATACAAAATCTTTGAATTCTTCATGTAAATTCCAGGTCCAAAAATCTTCATAATATCCTGGTAATTTTTGATCTTTTGCATGATTTACAAATCTTGAGCTAGGGCTTTCTTTGCCTTTTTTGATTCCTTTTTTTAACTTTTCAATCCATGCGTTATCAAATTTGCCTTTAATCAAGACTGCACCATCTTTTTTGAATAGATCTACTTCTGTCTTGGTAATAATTTTGCTCATATATTATTATTATAATATAATGTAATAAAAATAAGATGAAAACATTAAGTGATACTTTTGGAAGAAAATTCCCCTATATAAGATTATCAATTACAGATGTATGTAATTACAGTTGTACCTATTGTTTACCACAAGGTTATAAAAAAACACCCGGAGATATGAGAAGTTTTATGTCTGCTCAAGAAATATCCAGATTAACAAAAGCGTTATCTGAATTAGGTGTTTGTAAAATTAGATTAACTGGTGGAGAACCAACAGTTAGAAAAGACTTTTTTGATATCCTTAAAGATATGAAGCAAAATTCAGATATTCCAAAAGTAACAATGACGACTAACGGTTATCGTTTGGACAAAATTGCAGAGCAATTATGTGAAGCAGGTTTGGATGGAATAAATATTAGTATAGACAGCTTAAATAAAGAAACTTTTAAAAAAATAACAGGTCATGACAGACTTGATGAAATTTTAGAAGGCATAGAGATTTTACAAAAATTTAATTTCAAAAATATAAAGATTAATGCCGTTTTACTTAAGGGTATTAATGATACCCATGATGAGTTTAAAAAATTTGGAAATTTCATAAAAGATAACAATATTGATTTTAGATTTATAGAGTTGATGCAAACAGGTGATAATTTAGAGTATTTTAAAAAAAATCATGTTTCCTCTAAAATATTCAAAGATTTTTTAGAAAAAAATAACTGGATCCCTCAAACAAATGGGAAAGATGCAGGCCCTTCATTAAATTTTATACATCCAGAATTTAAGGGGAAATTTGGATTAATTGCTCCCTACACGAAAGATTTTTGTCAAACATGTAACAGATTGAGAATTACCTCTAGAGGTGATTTAAGATTATGTTTGTTTGGTAATACTGGAATTAGTATTAGACATTTATTGCAAGATGATGCTCAAAAAGATGAGCTTGTAGATTTAATAATTAAACAATTACACCTTAAAAAAGAGTCACATTATTTAGAGCTTGGAGATACTGGAATTACTCCAAATTTATCAAGTACTGGTGGATAAATGGAAAACTTAAAAGTGATAAATGAAGAAAAATTAAAAGATTGGGCTAGGGAAATTTTTAAAAAAAACTCATTTAACATGATTGATGTTTCGTCAAAAAAAGAAACATTTAGAAGAGCATTAGCTTCCGGTAAAATTTATGTGGGTAAAGAAGTTTTTAATCTAATTAAAAATAAAGAAATGCCTAAAGGTGATCCGATCACCTTAGCTGAAGTATCAGCAGTCTTAGGTGTTAAAAAAACTAGTGAATTGATTCCACTATGCCACCCACTTCCAATAGATCATACAGCAACTAAAATTATCATGCATGATGAAGATGCTTCATTAGAAGTTTTTTGTGTTGTGTCTGCTGTTGCAAAAACTGGTGTAGAAATGGAAGCTATTATGGGTGTTAATACTGCACTAATAACTATTTATGATTTAAGTAAAATTGTAAATCCACATCTCAGAATTGATAATATTAAGTTATTAATTAAAGAGGGTGGAAAAAGTGGTTTATGGACTAATCCTGATGGCTTACCAAAATTTTTAAAAGATATCTTTTAGATTAACTGTGTCTATTTATTTAAAATCACAAAAAATAATTAAAGAATGGGTTGATTATAATAATCACCTTAATATGGCTTATTACGTTTTAATTTTTGATCAAGCATGTGAGGTAATACTTGAAAAATTTAAAATGGGCGCAGACTCAGCTAAAAATGAAAAAAGAAGCACGATGGTAGTTGAAACCAATACTAAATATATTAGTGAAATAAAACAAGATGATGAAGTGGATATCATGCTCACTTTTTTTGATCATGATAAAAAAAGACTACATTTAAAACTTGAAATGATCGAAAAAAAAACAAAAAAAATTTCAGCTTCTATAGAGTGGCTTTCCTTATACATTAACCTAGAAGTTAGAAAGGTTACAGATTTTGAAAATGAAAAGATAGAAATAATGGATCATTTTATTGATCAGAATAAAGATAATTTTAATAATGAAGATTTAAAATTTTCATCTAAAATAAAAAAATGAAAATTAAACTTGAACTTTTTGGTGCGAGTAGAGACTTTAGTAACAAAGATCACTTAGAGTTTAACATTAAAGGACAGCTTGAAATTAAAGATTTTAGGAAAGAAATAATTAATTATTTAGATAAAAACTTTAAGGGTAATGAAAGTTTCATAAAAATTGTAAAAAGTTCTGCTTTTTGTTCTGAAGATAATAATATTATTAATGATGATTTTAAAATTACAAAAAATCAGAAAATTGGGATTATACCGCCAATAGGTGGTGGTTGATGCTACATACAAAAATTATAGATATTGAAAAAGATAAAATAAAAACTTCTGTAGCAGAAGTGTTTATAAAATCTTCCTCATATGGTGCATCAATTATTTTTAATGGCACAGTAAGAAATATCAATGAAAATAAAGAAGTTATTGGAATAACTTATGATAGTCATGACGAATTAGTATTAAAAAGCTTTAATGAAATTTATAAAGAAACTACTGAAAAATTAAAAATTATGGATAAAGCAGTATTTATAGAACATGTTAAAGGTTATGTGGGGCTTGGTGAAACTAGTATTATTATTGCAGTTGCCTGCAAACATAGAGATGAAACTTATGTGTTATCTAGATATATTATTGAAGAAATTAAAAAAAGATCTCCTATATGGAAAAAAGAACATTATAAAAATGAACAAAGTGAGTGGCTAAAAGGTAATCCTATTAAAAATGAAAAAATATAAACATTCAGAAATTACACCTGAGCAAATATACAATAAAAGAAGAAAGTTTATTAAATCTATTGGCTTAAGTGTAGGTTCATTAACCTTAAGTAGTGTACCGTTTTTAAACAATGCTTATTCACAAAATAAAGCTGAGCTAACTTCATATAAGGATATTACGACTTATAACAACTATTATGAGTTTGGAACTGGAAAAGGTGACCCTTTCAAAAATTCACAAGAATTTGTTACTAAACCATGGAGTGTTACTATTGAAGGTGAAGTAGACAATCCAATCACACTTTCAGCTGAAGAAATAATTTCTTTATTTCCTTCCGAAGAAAGAGTTTACAAACTTAGATGCGTTGAAGGGTGGTCTATGGTAATTCCTTGGATGGGATTTTCTCTAAGTAAATTACTTAGCAAAATATCTATCAAAAATACTGCTAAATTTGTTGAATTCGAAAGTGTTTATGACCCTGAACAGATGAAAGGCCAGAGATATCCAGTTTTAAATTGGCCTTACAGAGAAGGATTAAGAATTGACGAGGCTATGCATCCTATAACAACAGTTGTTACTGGCCTTTATGGAAAGGCATTGCCCAATCAGAATGGAGCTCCATTAAGAATTTTTGTTCCTTGGAAATATGGTTTTAAAAGTGCAAAAGCAATTGTTAAAATAAAATTAGTTGAAAAAATGCCTACATCATCTTGGATGAAATCGTCTCCAAGAGAATATGGGTTTTACTCAAATGTTAATCCAAACGTTTCACATCCAAGATGGTCACAAGCAACAGAACGTGTCATAGGTGAGGGTATTTTGTCTCCTAGAATTGAAACTGAAATGTTTAATGGGTATGGTGATGAAGTTGCAAATTTATACTCAGGTATGGATTTAAAAAAAAACTTTTAAATACATAAAATTTTTTTTATAAAATATGCAGAAATATATAAAAATACCAATTTTCTTTATATCTCTACTACCAATATTAATTATTTTTTATCAAATTATCTTTAATCAGTTAGGTCCAGAACCTGTAAAAGAAATTACACATGTAACTGGTAATTGGACACTTCGTTTTATTATAATCACACTTGCAATGACTCCTTTACAAAAGTTTACTAAATTAAATTTTTGGATTAGCTATAGAAGAATGTTTGGCTTGTTTGTATTTTTCTATGCATCAGCACACATGATGACTTATGTGGGTTTAGATTATCGGTTTGACCTATCTAGTATTGGTGATGATATTGTTAAAAAAAAATTTATATTTGCTGGATTTTTAGCTTGGCTTTTATTAGTGCCACTTGCTCTTACTTCATCTAAACGAATGATAAGGCTGTTAAGAGATAAGTGGAAAAAACTACACAAACTTATTTATATAATTTCATTATTAGGAATTACTCACTACTTGTGGTTAGTTAAAGTAGTCACAGTTGAACCCTTAATCTATCTTATTATTATTGTAATTTTACTTATGCTAAGAGTTAAAATGAAATTTAATTAATTAATTAATTTTTCAGGTACACAAATCTCAGATCTTGTTAAAAATCTTCTTCCTGTTCCATTATCTAGTGAAAACATTCCACCCATGCCTTTAATACAATCAATAATTAAATCTGTATTTTTCCATGCTTCATGTTGGGTTTCGCTTATATAAAAAGGAATACCCCCAATTTTACCAATCAAAACATCATCATCACTTATAAGGAATTCTTTAACTGGATAACACATCGGGGCACTGCCATCACAACATCCACCAGATTGATGAAAAAGCAATTCTTTACCATGATCTTTCTTTAGATCCTCAATTAATTCTAACGCTAATGGTGTTGCTGAAACTTTCATAGTTATATGGCCTGTAGTTTTATACAGGCCATTATAATATATCTGTTAAAAGAAGCCTAATTTTTTCTCACTGTATGACACGTGTAAGTTTTTCACCTGTCTATAATGATCAAGCATCATCTTATGTGTTTCTCTGCCAATTCCAGATTGTTTGTAACCTCCAAAAGCAGCATGAGCTGGATAAGCATGGTAACAGTTAGTCCAAACTCTTCCTGCTTGGATCCCTCTTCCCATTCTATAGGCAATATTTCCATTTCTAGTCCAAACACCTGCTCCTAAACCATAAAGAGTATCATTTGCAATTTCTAATGCATGCGCTTCATCTTTAAATTTAGTAACTGATACAACTGGACCAAAAATTTCTTCTTGGAAAACTCTCATAGAGTTATCACCTTCAAAAATAGTAGGTTGGATATAATTACCTTTTTCCAAACCACTGTTTAAGTTAGCAACTTCACCTCCACATAGAACTTTAGCACCCTCTTTCTTACCTAAATCTAAGTAAGATTTTATTTTTTCCATTTGCTCTAATGATACTTGAGCACCAATCATGGTTTCCATTTTTAAAGGGTTATCTTGTGTTACTGCTTTTGTTCTAGCGATAGCTCTTTCCATAAATTTATCATAGATAGATTCTTGAATCAAAGCTCTACTAGGACAAGTACAAACTTCTCCCTGATTAAGAGCAAACATTGTAAAACCCTCAAGACATTTATCAAAGAATTCATCATCTTGATCCATGACATCTTCAAAGAAAACATTTGGAGACTTTCCACCTAATTCTAAAGTTATTGGAATTAAGTTTTGAGCAGCATACTGCATAATCAAACGTCCAGTTGTTGTTTCACCTGTAAAAGCAATCTTTCTGATTCTTTTAGATGAAGCTAATGGCTTACCTGCTTCAAGACCAAAACCACTTACAACATTAAGAACTCCAGGAGGTAATAGATCTCCAATAAGCTCCATTAATAGTAAGATTGATGCTGGTGTTTGTTCAGCTGGTTTTAAAACTACACAGTTTCCTGCAGCAAGTGCTGGTGCAAGTTTCCATGTTGCCATTAATAACGGGAAGTTCCAAGGTATAATTTGTGCAACTACACCAAGTGGCTCAGGTATATGATAAGAATACTCACTGTTACTTATCTCTGAAACAGAACCTTCTTCTGCTCTTATGGCTCCAGCAAAATATCTCCAATGATCAACAACTAATGGTAAATCAGCTGCCATACATTCTCTGATTGGCTTTCCATTATCTAGACATTCAGCAGTAGCTAAAAGCTCAAGGTTTTTTTCAATAACATCAGCTATTTTAAGTAGAATATTAGATCTTTCAGTTATTGATGTAATTCCCCAAGTAGGAAAAGCAGCATGTGCAGCATCTAATGCAGCCTCAACATCTTTTGCATCTGACCTTGGAACGGAACATATAACTTCATTATTGATTGGGCTTACGTTGTCAAAATATTTTCCAGATTTTGGTTCAACGAATTTTCCTCCTATAAAATTTCCATATTTTTCTTTAAATGGAAATTTAACTTTTAAGTGAGACGTATCTAGTAACGGAGATCGTCCACCTTTTACTGTTTCTGTGCTCATTTTTATCCTCTCTCTCTTATTGTTATTCTTTAGCTTATTTTTTTTTAATGGTTTACGTAACTTCTTTTTGGTCACACCTTTTTTCTTTTTAACTTTTTTAATATTTTTAGGTGATCGTTTGACCAAGTTTTTCTTAATTTTTTTTTTGGCTTTACGTTTAGACTTTTTGGCTGTTTTTTTCTTTTTAGTAGCCATCCAATATTTAAACAAATTTTAATATTAAGATCTATGTATTATATTATTAAATTTCTACTCAAGATTGAATAAGGCCCTATATCTTGTGCTTAATTGAAATGTGTCTAATAATTTGTTCATGAATGAAAATACAAAAAAAGAATTACAGTCTTCTACTTTTGAGAGATTACTTAAACATTTAGATGAGCGAAAAGATGTTCAAAATATAGATATTATGAACCTTGCTGGTTTTTGTAGAAACTGTTTATCAAAATGGTATCGAGAAGAAGCAGAAAAAAAAGGTATTGAAATTTCAGAGCTAGAAGCACGTGAACATGTGTATGGTATGCCTTATCCAGAGTGGAAAGAAAAATATCAAAAATAATTATTTTTCTTTAAGTCTTGGAAACAGCTCTACAAAGTTACAAGGTTTATGATTTATATCTAGCTGATGTTTTAAGATTCCTTCCCAAGCATCAGTAACACCACCTGAAGATCCCGGTAGAGCAAACACATATTTACCATTAGCTAGCACAGCACAAGCTCTAGATTGAATAGCAGATGTACCAACTGTCTTTAAACTAATTGTTCTAAACACCTCTCCAAAACCTGGAATATGCTTGTCAGCAATCTCATTTACTGCCTCTGGTGTTATATCGCGACCCGTAAGTCCTGTTCCACCAGTTGTAATAATAACATCTATTTTGGATTGATTAATCCAATCTTTAAGGATTATAATAATGTCTTCTTTGTTATCTTTGCAAATTTTTCTATCTATTAATTTATGTTTAGCCTCTTCTATTTTTTTTACTAAGATCGCACCGGACTTATCATTCTCAAAAGTTCTAGTATCTGTAACTGTTAAAAGTGCTATATTTACAATCATAAATTTAAAATAATTACTGTGATTATATTATCATTTTTATTTCTTCTAACAGCAACTTTATACTCTAGTGTTGGATTTGGCGGTGGTTCTACCTATCTAGCTCTTCTATTAATTTGGGATGTTCCTTACTTGATCTTTCCTGTAATTGCCCTCTTTTGTAATATTATTGTCGTTTCAGGAAATTGTATTAACTATATTAAAGCTGGAAATATCAATCTAAGGATACTTTCTCCATTCTTAATATCATCTGTTCCACTTGCATTTATGGGGGGATTATTATCAATAGATAAAGAAGTTTTTGAAATTTTACTTTTTACTGTCTTAACATTAGCGGGAGTTCTCCTTCTTCTGAAATTTAAATCTTTTGATCAAAAAAGTGAAGTTTATAAAAAAATACCAATAATATTATCATTGTTAATTGGTGCATCTATTGGATTTGTGTCTGGCGTGGTTGGAATTGGTGGTGGTATTTTTTTAAGCCCTATATTGTTATTAATTAGAGTGGATAAAGTAAAAAACATTGCAACAGCCTCATCATTATTTATATTGATTAATTCTGTATCAGGACTTGCTGGTCAATTTACAAAATCATCAACGATAAATGGAATTTTTGATTATTGGCCATTATTTTTACTCGTTTTATTAGGTGGTCTATTAGGAAATTATTTAAATCTTAAAATTTTTCCTACAAGAATATTAGCTCTAGTAACATCAGCACTTGTCATATTTGTCGCTATTCGTATGGGACTGAAGTTGTTTGCATAACACAAGTATTAAATTATTATAGATAAAATATGAAAACATTTAGAGCTTTTGGCCCAACTATAGGAAAAAGTAAGTTATCCAAAAAAATTATTACTACATTAAATGCTCACATTGACAAGTCTCAATTTTCTAAAAAAAATGATTACAGTTCTAAACTGGCAAGTCAAATTAAGAATGAAATCAAGATACCTAAAACAATAATTAATAAAACTTTATCTAAAGATTTAATAAAAAATATCAAAATTTATCTTGATAAGTCTGACGTAAAAAAAATTAAAGAAATTAAAATAATTAACCTATGGGTAGTTAGACAATTAAAAAATGAGTATAACCCTATTCATTATCATGATGGACAATTGTCAGGAGTTGGTTACCTTAGAATCCCAAAAGACATGAATCAAAATAAATTAGTTAAGAATAAAAAAATTAAAACTAATGGAACTATCGATTTTATTAATGGACAAAAGAACTTTTTGAGCAAAAGTATCTATAATTTAAATCCTAAACTAGGAGATCTATTGATTTTTCCTAATTATTTAATGCATACAGCCTACCCATTTAATGTTGATGGTGAGAGAAGATCTTTCTCTTTTAATGCTAAAATATTATTCAAAAAATAATTTGCTAATCAGTCTATTAAGTATATAAATATATTTACCGATTTGATCCATATTGCAGGTACTAACTGCTAAAAAGGAAATCATTAAATTAATTGGTAAGGGTAGTTGGACTATATTGTGCCCCTGGCATAAAGCTAAAGCACTAAAAAAGCAAGGAGTAGAGATGGATATAAATTTTTTTAAAAAAACAAGAGTTCTAGATGGTGGAATGGGTCAAGAATTATTAGCAAGAGGTGTTGAAGCAAATGGTACTCTCTGGAGTGCTAATGCATTATTGCATAAAAAATATCATCAGCTTTTGCTTGATACACACTTAGATTTTATAAATTCTGGTGCTGAAATTATTGTAACAACAACATTTACTACAAGAAGGATGAGATTAAGAGATAATGGTATTGAGGATAAATTTGAATACTTAAATACTAAAGCTGGTGAAATAGCTAAAAAGGCAAAAGATTTAAATCCACATATTTTAGTTGCTGGAGGATTGCCTCCTCAATATTTAACCTATGAAGCAGACACAAGATCTAATGATGAAATTAAAGAAAATTTTTATGATCAAGCAAAATTACTTGATCCTTTTATAGATTTTTTTTATTTTGATGTATTAAGTAGCGTAAGAGAGTTTAAATTAGCTATCGAAGCCATAAAAAGTTTCAACAAACCTTATCTAATTGGTGCTCATGTTTCGGAGGGAGTAAAGTTACCAAGTGGTGAAAATATTTCTGAGATTATCACAACAATAAATCACAAAAATTTACTTGGAATAATACTTTCTTGTGTATCACCAGAAAATTATGAAAAAAATCTTAATGAAATAAAAAGTTTAGATGTTCCATTTGGCTTTAAACTAAATGGGTTTATCACAACAAAACCTACAGCAGGTTACACAAATACTTTTAATAAAAGTAAAACAGGAAACCCAAATGAATTTCTGGGTCACAGAGAAGATCTAGTGCCAGAAAAGATGGCTTTATTTGTAAAAAAATTTAAAGAAGCTGGGGCCACTATTTTAGGAGGTTGCTGTGAAACCAGACCAGCACACATTAAGGAGATGGCTAAACTTAAATAATTTTTTTATTTCCTGCTTTTTTTACAAAATAGAGACCCACTAAAACTGCTAACAATGAAGTTAAAACTTTATCAGTAATTAATTCATCTAAAAATATATAACTTAATATAATTCCAAAAATAGGTATTAAATAAGAAACTTGAGATTGAAATATTAGTCCATTATTCTTTAAAATTCTAAATCTAAGAAGCCATGCTAAACCTGTTGATACAAGACCAAGATAAACTACAGAAATACATGACTCTATTGAGGGTGCAGTTTCCCAAGGTTTTTCTATAAAAGAAACTAATGGTATCAAAATTATTATAGCCCAGATTAATATTGATCCTGTTACATTTTCATTTTTTTTATCACTTATTTTAAGAGTTAAAACTCCACCTATGACATAACAAGTTGATCCAAGTAAAATCATTAATGCTGAGAAAAAATTATTATCATTAATTAAAAAATTATCTGAAAATAAATAAACAATTCCTGAAAAACCAATTAATATTCCAAATGTTTTAATAAAGTTAAATTTTTCATTTTTAGTAAAAAAATGTCCTAATAAAGTTGAGCTTAATGGTGTGGTTGACATTAATATTGCTGCTAGATTACTTTGAACTGATTTTACACCGTAGGCAATTAAGAAAAATGGTAGTACTAAATTTACAAATCCAATTATAGCAAACCAATACCAATCTTTTGAAAAGGCTTCTATTTTAATTTTTTTGTAAAAGCATAATAGTAATACTGGAATAGATCCAAAAAAAACTCTCAAAAATGCAATTGTGATTGGCCCAAAAGACTCTGTTGCAATCTTGATATTAAAAAAGGCTGAAGCCCATATTAAAGATAAAATTACCAATAAAGTATAATCGATTAGTTTAGGTTGTCTCATTCAATTATATCTTCAACTTTCCCATTTGTAATTTTTTGAATATTAATAAAGTTTATTTTAAATACACAGTTTGGATGTCCAGCTGCTGCAAAAAGGTGAATAAACCTTTCTAAAGATTTGTCTATTATAATCTCAATCTTGTTTAAATGACCAATTGGTGAAACACCACCAATTGTGTATCCAGTTTGGGTTTTAACTTCTTCTGGTGACGCCATTGAAATATCTTTTTTATCTTTCAGCTTTTTAAGTTTATTTAATGAACACCTCTTATCTCCTGCTACTAAACATAAGATAAAATCATCCCCTGCCCTAAAAAGTAAGCTTTTGACAATCGCACCTACATTACAATCTAAAGCTTTAGCAGCGTCTTGAGCTGTTCTTGCTGAATTTTCTAAAATAATTACCTCTAAAGATTGGTCAAAACCCTTAAGAAATTTTTCTGCTCTTTTAACGGCCTCTTTATCTAATAAGCTCATATTGCAACTAATAATTGATTGATAATTTAACAAATAATGATGTAATTCATATGTAAAAAACGCATAGGTGATATTTATTATTCAAGCAATATTATCAAGAAAATATTTGTTATCTATTGATTACAAAATTTAAAAAAGGGAGAAACTATGACTGCTGCCAACGTTTTAAAATTCATGAAAGAAAAAGAAGTCGAATTTGTTGACTTAAGATTTTCTGACCCAAGAGGGAAACTTCAACACTTAACAATGGATCATACTATTGTTGACGAGGAGATGTTAAATGAAGGCGTGTTTTTTGATGGATCATCTATTGCTGGTTGGAAAGCAATTAACGAATCTGACATGATTTTGAAGCCAGATACTTCAAGACTTGTTATGGATCCTTTTACCTCACACAACACATTAATTCTTTTTTGTGATATTTTAGATGCTGTTAAAAGATCTCCTTATGAAAGAGACCCAAGAGGAACAGCTAAAAAGGCAGAAGAATATTTAAAAAAATCAGGCGTTGGTGATAAGGCATTCTTTGGCCCTGAACCTGAATTTTTTGTATTTGATGATGTAAGAATTAATAATGATCCTAATAACACTGGTTTTAAAATAGATAGCAAAGAAGGTCCTTATAATTCTGGAACAGAGTATGCAAATGGAAATATGGGTCATAGACCTCCAGTAAAAGGTGGTTACTTTCCAGTACCTCCAGTTGATAGTGAACAAGACATGAGAGGTGAATACTTAAAAAGTTTAAAAGAAGTAGGTATCAAAGTTGAAAAACATCACCACGAAGTAGCACCGAGTCAGCATGAACTAGGTATGTACTTTGGAACACTTGTTGATCAAGCTGATAATGTTCAGTTGTACAAGTATGTTGTTCAAATGGTTACTCACTCTTTTGGAAAGACTGCAACCTTTATGCCCAAACCAATTGCTGGTGATAACGGTTCTGGAATGCATATTCATCAATCAATTTGGAAAAATGATAAGCCAGTTTTTTCAGGCGATAAATATGCAGGTTTATCAGAGACAGCACTTCATTACATTGGTGGTATTTTAAAACATGCAAAAGCAATTAATGCTTTTTCAAATGCTACAACAAATAGTTATAAAAGATTAATTCCTGGTTTTGAAGCACCTGTGTTACTTGCTTACTCTGCAAGAAATAGATCTGCTTCTTGTCGTATACCAATTTCATTAAGTAAAAATGGTGCAAGATGTGAAATAAGATTTCCTGACGCTTCAGGAAACCCTTATCTAACTTTTGCTGCTATGCTTATGGCTGGTTTAGATGGAATTAAGAATAAAATACATCCTGGTGAATCTTTTGATAAAGATCTTTATGATTTACCCCCTGAAGAAGTTAAAAATATTCCAACTGTTTGTGGTTCTCTAAGAGAAGCCATGGAAAGCTTGGATAAAGATAGAGAATTTTTAACTGAAGGTGGTGTTTTTACTGATGATCAAATAGATGCTTACATCGCATTAAAATTTGAAGAGATACATAGATTTGAACATGCACCTCATCCTGTAGAGTTTGAGATGTATTACAGCAGCTAAGACTAATTACTGTCTAGTTGTTGCGATTGTATCTTTGTTAATTCCCTTTTTGACAACGTAATCCTGCGTGCCGTTAGCACCAGTGTTTACTTCTTTTCGAAGAGTCTTGAAGAAAGTTCTTTCTTTCAGTGACTTTTCTAAAGATTTAACAAGATTTTTAAATTCGAATTTGTTCATACCTATTTAATACCTTAGATATGTGATATTTGCAATACTGATATGCGTTAAAGTAATATTAAACTTTGAATGATTCACCACAACCACAACGCTCAGATTCATTGGGGTTATTAAATACAAATGATGATGAAAATTCTTCTTTTTTATAGTCCATTTCAGTGCCCAATAAGTACATAACGGCTGCAGCATCCACAAAAACCTTAACACCTTTGTCTTCAATTATTTCATCTGATGGGTTAATTTCTTTTGCATATTCCATTACATAAGACATGCCAGCACAACCACCAGACTTAACTGCAACTCTAACACCAATTGAATTCGACTCAACTCCAGACATAATTTCTTTAATACGACTTGCAGCATTATCACTTAATTTAATTATAGGATTCATTATAGATTTAACTCCAATTTAGCAGCTTCCGACATCATTGATTTTTCCCAAGGTGGTTCAAAAACTAAATCTAGATCAACTTCTTCAATACCCTCTACTTGCATCGCACTATCTTTAACTTCCTGAGGTAAACTTTCTGCAACAGGACAATTTGGTGTAGTCAAGGTCATTATAATTTTAGCTTTAGTCTCGTTTACCTTAACATCATAAATTAAACCTAATTCATAAATATTGACCGGTATCTCTGGGTCATAAATTTTTCTAATTTCAGCTATTACTTGTTCTCTTAAATCCATAATTTAATCTAATTTTTCAGTATTAATTTCTTCTTGAGTATTGTCAATCGCAGAAACTAAAGTGTGCCATGATAAAGTTGCGCATTTTACCCTCATTGGATATTTTTTTACTCCAGATAAGCACATTAATTTAGTTTTTTCATCCTCTTTTAAATTTTCTGAATTTAATTTAGGATTTTCTTTTATCATTCCTAAAAAATCTTCAATAATTTCTTTAGCTTCATGTTCATTCTTACCTTTAATTAAGTCTGTCATAATTGAAGCTGACGCCATTGAGATAGCACAACCACTACCTTCAAAAGAAATATCTTCTACTATTTTTTGTCCATTAAGTTTTAAATAAACATGTACATTGTCACCACATAAAGGATTATGTCCTTTAGCGTCTTTATTAAAATCATCAGTCTTACCAAGGTTTCTTGGATTTTTACCATGCTCTAGTATTATTTCTTGATATAATTCTTTTAAGTTCATTTTTGATTAAAAATTTTTTTACAATTATTTATTGCATCATTAAGTTTATCTAAATCTTCTCTCGTATTATAAATTCCAACAGATGCTCGAGAGCTTGCAGGTATATTTAATTTATCATGTAGGATTTGACAGCAATGATGGCCCGCTCTAATTGCGACTCCATCTTCATCTAAGATAGTTGCTACATCATGTGGGTGAATACCCTCAATAGTAAAAGATAAAACTCCACCTTTATTTTTAGGATTACCAATTAATTTAACTGAGTTATTTTTTTGTAATAGTTTCTGCCCATATTCAACTAAGTCAGCTTCATGTTTCACCACATTATCTATACCAATTCTTTCTAAAAATTTAATAGACTGATCAAATGCAATCACTTGAGCTGTAGCCATAGTTCCTGCTTCAAATTTATTGGGTAAATCACCATAAGAAATTCTATCTTTTTTAACTTCATTGATCATTCCACCACCACCTTGATATGGTGGCAATTCTTCTAGCCATTTTTTTTTACCATACAAAATTCCTAAACCAGTTGGGCCATACATTTTGTGACAAGAAATTGCGTAAAAATCACAATCAAGATCTTGCATATCTAATCTTAAATGAGGAGCACCCTGACAACCATCAACTACAACAATTATTCCTTTTGAATGAGCAAGCTCTGTTATTTCTTTAATTGGCAAAATAGCACCAGTAACATTTGATAAATGTGTAATTGAAATTACTTTTGTTCTAGAGGTAATTTTTTTTTCTATCTCTTCTAATGTAACTTCACCATCATCATTGATTTCAGCAAAATTTATTTTTATATTTTTTGATTTTCTTAAAAAATGCCAAGGTACATAATTAGAATGGTGTTCTAATTCAGTGATGAGCACTTCATCACCTTCTTGTAAATAATTTTGACCCAATGTATTAGCAACTAGATTAAGTGCTTCTGTTGCACCTTTAGTAAAAACAATTTCATTTTTATCCTTGGCATTAATAAACTTTTGAACTGAAGTTCTTGTGTTCTCATATAAATTTGTAGCAGCAACTGCAAGATAATGAACACTTCTCCCTACATTGGAAAATTGTTTAGTATAGAATTCATTAATTCTATCTATTACAACCTTTGGTTTTTGAGAAGAATTTGCACTATCAAGATAGACCAAATCATTATTTTGAATTTTTTCATCAAAAATAGGAAACTCTTTTTTTATCTTTTCTATATTCATTCTTTAAGTCCAATCGTGTTTTTTATTAAATTTTTAATTTCAGAATCTGTTATTTTTTCTATTACATCTAGTAAAAACCCATTAATTAAAAGTTCTCTTGATTGTTGATAATTTAATCCCCTAGACATTAAGTAAAATATAGAGTCTTCATCTAAACTACCTGATGCAGAACCATGTGAGCATTTAACATCATCTGCATAAATTTCTAATTCTGGTTTTGCATTAAATTCAGATGCTTCATTTAATAAAATTGCTTTACTTAGTTGATATCCATCTGTTTTTTGTGCTTCTGAATTAACAAATATTTTTCCCTGGTATACAGCCTTAGAATTATTGTCTAAGACACTTTTAATTAGTTGATAGCTTTTAGTATTTTCTGTTAGGTGATTTATTGTAGTTCTAACTTCATGATGTCTATCATCAGAAAGTGAAAAAATACCATTTATAAATGCTGATGAATTTTTTCCATTTAAGTTACAATTAATCTCATTCTTAAAAAAATGTGATCCAGATGATAAAATAAATGTTTCCGATATACTGTTATCAGCTTGTTCAATGTTATTAAAAGAATATTTTACATTCTTATTTTTTATTTTATCAATTTTATAATTTTTTAAAATTGCATCTTGCTTTAAATCAAAATTATAAAAAATATTTAAAAAATTTTTTTCTGAATTATCATTAAATAAATCTATTATTCTTAGAGAGCTATTTTCTTCTAATTGAAAATCTAAGCTTAAATTTATGTTTTTGGTCTTAATCTTATCATTTGTTATATGATAAATTATTAAAGGTTTTACTAATTGATAACCTTTTTTAATCAAGATTTTATAAGATTTATCGGTAAAAGCCTTATTTAAATCAATTAAAGTGTTAAAGTTATTTGACCTATTATCAATTTCTGGCTCATCAATTATTTCTATCTTATCTTTCTTTTCATAATCAAAATCAATTTTTTCAATCCTACCATTTATAAAGACGATCTTGTTATGCTCTAATCCATCAATAAATACTGATGTATCAATCTTATTTGATAATGAATAATCATTATAAAAACTAAGATCACCAATATTTTTTTTAATTATTTGATTTAAATCAGAAAATTTCCAGTTTTCTTGTCTTCTGTTTGGAAAACCTGTTTTTATAAATTCATTCAAAGAGTTTTGTTTAAGCTCAATATCTCTTTTGGTGAAACTTGAAGTTTTTATAATATTATCAAAATCTATTTGAAGTTGTTCTTTCATAAAATTAAAAACTTTCATATCCTTTTTTTCTAGTTCTAATGCTAACTCTGCTCCACCAGATTTGATAATTTTTCCATCTTTCAATACATGCACAAAATCAGGTTTAATATAATCTAGCAGCCTTTGGTAATGCGTAATTATTAGAAAAGAATTTTTCTTATCCCTTAAAGTATTCACCCCATCAGCAACAATTTTTAAAGCATCAATATCTAATCCTGAATCGGTTTCATCTAAAATTGATAACTTTGGTGCTAACAATGACATTTGCAAAATTTCATTTTTCTTTTTTTCTCCACCAGAAAAACCAACATTTAATTGTCTATTTAGTTTTTCTTCATCAAACTTAAGTTCTTTTGCTTTTTCTTTAACTAATTTTAAAAATTCGATAGCATCAAGCTCTTTTTCACCTCTTGCTTTTTTCACTGCATTTAATGAGGTTTTTAGAAATATATTCGTATTGACACCAGGAATTTCTAAAGGATACTGAAATGCTAAGAAGATACCTTTGTGTGCTCTTTCCTCTGTTTCTAAATCAAATAAATTTTTATTTTCAAAAAGAACCTCCCCTGAAACTTCATATCCTTTTTTACCTGATAAAATATTTGATAACGTACTTTTTCCAGATCCATTTGGACCCATTATAGCATGGACTTCTCCTGGGTTTATTTCAAGAGAAAGCCCTTTTAAAATTTCTTTGCTATCTATCTTTGCATTTAATTTATTTATCTTTAACATTAGCCAACACTTCCTTCCAAACTAATACCAACTAGCTTTTGAGCTTCTACAGCAAATTCCATCGGTAGCTGTTGTAATACCTCTTTACAAAATCCATTCACTATTAGTCCAACTGCTTCTTCTTGGCTCAAACCTCTTTGCTGACAATAATGAAGTTGTTCTTCACTTATTTTTGAAGTTGTTGCCTCGTGAGCAGTATTTGATTCTGAGTTTTTATTTTTAATATATGGAACTGTATGTGCTCCACACTTATTACCCATTAATAATGAGTCACATTGAGTATAATTGCTAGAATTTGATGCTTTAGAGGAAATATCAACAAGGCCTCTGTAAGTCATATCTGAAAATCCTGCACTTATTCCTTTCGAAATAATTTTACTCTTTGTATTTTTACCTAAATGGATCATTTTTGTACCTGTGTCAGCTTTTTGATGATTATTTGTAATTGCAATTGAATAGAACTCTCCAATTGAATTATCCCCTTTTAAAATACAACTTGGATATTTCCAGGTAATAGCAGATCCTGTTTCTACTTGTGTCCATGAAATTTTAGAATTTTTACCTTTGCACAAACCTCGTTTAGTAACAAAATTATATATTCCACCTTTTCCATCTTTATCTCCAGGATACCAATTTTGAACTGTAGAATATTTTATTTCAGCATCATCTAGTGCTATCAACTCTACATTAGCAGCATGTAATTGATTTTCATCTCTCATAGGAGCTGTACATCCTTCTAAATAACTTACATAACTTCCTTTATCTGCAACAATTAAAGTTCTTTCAAACTGACCTGTGTTTGAAGCATTTATTCTAAAGTAAGTTGATAATTCCATCGGACATCTTACGCCCTCAGGTATATATGCAAATGAACCATCGGTAAAAACAGCAGAATTAAGAGTTGCAAAAAAATGATCAGTTGTAGGAATTACAGATCCTAAATATTTCTTAACTAGTTCAGGATGATTTTGAATAGCCTCCGATATAGGACAGAAGATAATTCCTAGCTTAGACAGTTCTTCTCTAAAAGTTGTGGCAACTGAGACAGAGTCAAATACTGCATCGACTGCAATACCATTTAATCTTGCTTGTTCTTGAAGTGGGATCCCAAGTTTTTTATATGTTTCTAAAAGTTTTGGATCTAATTCGTCTAAACTTTTAGGTTTATCGTCCATACTTTTTGGTGCAGAATAATAATATAAATCTTGATAATCAATTTTTGGATACTTAGGTTTTTGCCAATCTGGTTCTTTTAATTGTTTAAATCTTTCAAATGCTTTTAATCTAAAATCAAGCATCCATTTAGGTTCTTTTTTTATGTTTGAAATAAATTTAATTACTTCTTCATTTAAGCCTTTGGGTGCTGTTATACTTTCAATGTCAGTTGAAAATCCATATTTATAATCTTTTAATTTTTCTATTTCTTTTTCTCTAGCGTCCATTTTAATTTCTACTTTCTGATGAGTTGCTTATAAGATCTTTTAAATTTTTTTGTTCAAAAAAATTATTGATATGAAGCTCAAGTTCATCCCACAAATTATGAGTAATACACTTTGTTGTCTTGCTGTTACATCCTTTTTTAGACTCTTTTTTACATTGAACAGTTTTAACTTCTTCATCTACAGCACTAAGTATATTTGCTAATTTAATTTCTTCTGGTTCTTTGTTTAAGATATAGCCACCATTAGTTCCTCTAATGCTTTTCACAATATTGTATTTTTTTAATTTAGAAAAAATTTGTTCTAAAAAGTCCAAGGAAATTCCCTGTCTTAACGATATATCTCTTAAAGATACTGGATTAACACTATTAAACTTAGCGAGATCAGCTAATGCCATTACTGCATATCTACCTTTTGATGTTAATTTCATTTTACCCTTATTTAAGAAGGCTTTTTATACAAACCTGACTAAATTAGTCAAGTATACATTTCATAAAAAAGTTAACATATTGTCGCTTAGTTGTGATAAGTGTATTTTTTTTTGAGAATAATAATCAATATCATTTATGGATAACAAAATTGTAGAAGTTTTTATACCTGGCCCTGCCGGAAGAATGGAAGCTAAATATTATAAGAGCAATAAAATTACATCACCAATAGCGTTAGTATTACAACCTCATCCTCAATATGGAGGAACAATGAATAATAAAGTTGTAGTAGATACATTTCATACCTTTATGGAAAATGAATTTTCAGTTTGTAGAGTAAACTTTAGAGGTGTTGGAAAAAGTGATGGCGAGTTTGATAATGGTCAAGGTGAATTGGCAGATGCTGCAGCTGCATTAGATTGGTTAGAAAGAGAAAATTTTGATAACTCACAGTGCTGGGTTTCAGGATTTTCTTTTGGGTCTCTAATAGCTATGCAATTACTTATGAGAAGACCTGAGATAAATAGATTTATCGCTATATCACCTCAGCCAAATGTGTATGATTTTTCTTTTTTATCACCATGCCCCACGTCAGGCTTAATGATTTATGGAAAAAAAGATGAGCTAGTGCCACAAGAGCATATTGCTGATCTTGATAAAAGATTAAGTGCTCAAAAAGGAATTAAGGTAGATTTTCAAGCAGTAAATGATGCTAATCATTTTTTTACTAAAACAGAAGATGTGTTAGTAAAAAGTTTGGACAAATATATTAAAAAAGAATCTGCTTTATTTTAATAATTTTGAACTAAAACTCCACCTGTGCATGAATTTTTAACATTAGTCGTTTTAGGAAAAGATATTTTTTTATTTAAATAAGATCTTATTGCAAGATATGCGAAAGCTTGTGATTCCACAAAATCACCATTAATTTTATAATCATCTATTAGCGAAAGGTTTATGCTAGATGGAAGTTTTTTTTTAATACTACCTAATAAAGACAGGTTTTTTCTACCTCCTCCACAAATAAGTATGTTTAGCCCTCTATCTTTACTTAAATTAATAGAATTAATAATTGATTTATAAATGATAGAAGCTGTAAAATCAGTTAAAGTTGATAGTCCATCTTCCATTGATAATCCTCTCACAAAACTTAAATCAAAATCTTTCACATCAAATGAAAGGTTGTTGTTACTTTTTATATTATCAAAATTTTCAATTGCTTGATTTAAAATAACTTCATTTGTTTTTCCTGCTTTAGCTAATTCACCGTTTTTATCGAATCTTTTTTCACTATTTATTCTTGTCCATTCATCTAATAAACAATTACCCGGTCCAATGTCATAACTTTTTAAATCATTAGAATTTTTAGAAGAAACTATTGTTATGTTTGCTATGCCGCCAATATTTAATATGCATATGGGTAATCTAATTTGATTTTTGTTTACTAGTATTTGGTGAAAAATAGGTGCTAAAGGTGCACCTTGACCACCATTAAGTATGTCATTTTCTCTAAAATTATAGATAACTTTTTTCTTTAAAAGCGATGATAGTAAATTAGCATCACCAAGTTGTTTTGAAGTTTTCTCATTAGCACTATGAAATATGGTTTGTCCATGAAATCCAATTAAATCTATATCAGAGGAGTAATCACTTATAATTTTTTTACAAATAACAGCGTGAAATAATGTAATTTTTCTCTCAAGTTCACTTAATATAGTTGAATTAATCTCTAAATCTCTAGAAGAGTTAATTTTATTCCTGATATTAACCAGTTCTCTATATATATTCTCATCATATTTAAAATATTGGTCAAAAACTGTTTCGTATTTATCTTCACCATTTGATTTAATGATGGATGCATCAATTCCATCCATTGAAGTACCACTCATTAACCCCAAAGATGTATAAAATTTTTCCATTCTTATTTTTTTTTTATAAATATTGTATATTGTAGTTAACATATTTATGAATAAATTTTTAACAGAATTTAAAGAAAGAGGTTTCTTCTACCAGTGCACAGGAGAAGAAAATTTATCCAAGTTGATGGATAAACAAAAAATTAATGCGTATATCGGATTTGATTGTACGGCAGAAAGCCTTCATGTTGGCAGTCTTCTACAAATTATGTGTTTAAGATTACTACAAAAACATGGTCATCGTCCAATTGTGTTGCTAGGTGGTGGAACAACTAGAATTGGAGATCCATCGGGAAAAGACAGAACTAGAACAATTTTATCTGAGGATGAAATCGAAAAAAATATTAACAATATTGAGAAAATACTAAAAACATTTTTAGATGACACGGACTCAAAAACTAAGCCAATATTTGTAAACAATTTTACTTGGCTAAAAAGTTTAAATTATATTTCTTTTTTAAGGGACATTGGGAAGCATTTTACAATTAATAAAATGTTAAGCTTTGATAGTGTAAAAACTAGATTGGAAAGAGAACAGTCATTAAGTTATATGGAATTTAATTATATGATTCTTCAAGCTTATGATTTTTTAGAATTAAATAAAAAAGAAAATTGTGTTTTGCAAATAGGTGGATCTGATCAATGGGGTAATATTGTAAATGGCGTAGACTTAATAAAACGACATTCAAACAAACAGGCTTATGGTTTAACAACACCACTTATAACTTTAGCATCTGGTGCCAAAATGGGCAAAACAGAATCGGGTGCTGTTTGGTTGGATGAAAAATTTCTTTCCTCTTATGATTATTGGCAATTTTGGAGAAATATAGATGACCGAGATGTTTTAAAATTTCTTAAAATTTTTACAGATTTAAATGTTGATGAAATTGAAAAAATTAAAAATAATAATATTAATGAATTAAAAATTTTGTTGGCAAATAAAGCAACTGAAATGTTGCATGGTGAACAAAATGCAAAAAATAGTGAAGAAACTGCTAAACAAACTTTCACTGACAATTCTGTGGGAGATAATCTACCTTCTATCTCAATAAATGAAAAAGAACTTAAAGCTAAAATAAATATTATTGATTTAATAATTTTATCTAAATTAGAAAATTCAAAAAGTGAGATAAGAAGATTAATTAAAGGAAATGGAGTTAAAATTAACAATCAAATTATTGGTAATGAAAAATTAATAGTTACTAAAGATTTATTTATAGATGATTTGATTAAACTTTCTTTGGGTAAAAAAAGACACATTAAAGTTAAATTAAATTAGTTCTTTTTAATCTTTTCTAAAGTTCTAGTTATAAACCTTGGGGTTAAAGTTTTGATCGGGTTTACAGAAGTTTTTAAGTCTTTTGGCCGACCTTTAATCTTGAAACTAACACCAAAAATACCCTCACCAGTCTTATCACCAATTAAAATTTTTCCTAACAAGGGTATGGATGCTATAGATCTGTTTATTGTTGTGGCTGGTACTAATGTACCTCTTAAGCTTACTAATTTTTTACTTTCAATATATCCATTCATTAAAATAGAAACAGCAGGACCGATTGCATACATTTCTTCGATTGTTGTAAGACCTTTTTTGTTTGAAAAATTCATTTCAAAATCAGTAAATCTTAAACCTTCACCAGTTAATAAGTCAGCCATTCCCTGCAAAGAAGCTAGACTCAAAAGCTTAGCAAAGATAGGTACTTCTTTAACTTTAAAGTTATCAATAACAAGAACTGAATTAGAGACTCCTTTTTTTTTAATGGAATAAAAATCTAAATTTCCTTCTTCAAATCCTTTAATAAAATCATATCTTTTAACTAAAGGTTTTGGGTAAGCTGTAAATAACTTAGTTACAGTTTCTGAGTTATTATTAGTTTTTATAGAAAAATTAATTTTTTTTTCATTTGGAAAAGTAGACTCTAATTTTAAATCATATATTTTATTATTAATAAAATTTATATTTCCATAAAGATTATTTATATAATTTACCTCATCAATATAAGTTTTTTTAATTTTAATATTAATCTTTGTATTTAGAGCCTTGAAGATAGATGGGCTTTCATCATCACTATCCATAATAGTATTGATTATTTTTGAAGCATCAAAACTATCTCCCTTAATTATAAAGTTTGAATTAACTTTTTTTAATTTAAATTTATTTAAAATCTTTTTATTATTTTCATAATCAATATCAAAATTTTCAATATTTATAATTTCAAAATCTTTATTTAAATCTAAATTTTTAATTAAAATTTCATTATTATTCTCTTTTAGATTAATTAAACTAAAATTTAAATAATCATCTTTTTTATAGTTGCCTTTAACTAAAATTAAAGATTTTAAATTTTCTTTTTTTTCATAGTCCAAGAAATTTATTATTAATGAATTATTATTTAAATCTATTTTTGAATCAAATGAAATATTATCTTTATCTTTTATTACACGGTATGATATTTTATCAGTTTTATTATCTAGTACAATATTACCCTTACCCTTTATATCAAATTTATCTTTATTATAATTAATAGCAATATTATGCTCTTCTAATTTTATCTCTTCAATAAAGCTTGGCAAATATGTTTTTAAATTTGAGTTTTTTTTATTAAAAATTAGTTTCTCTAAATCGATAATGGATTCAACTTTAAGATTATCAAATTTAAATTTTTTATTAATATTAAAAGAAAATTTGCTCTTCGAACTAAATTCAATTTTTTTTATGTCTGTGCTGTAAGGTAAATTAGAAAAGATTAACTTAAGCTCTTCGATATCAAAGTTTTTTTTGTCATTTAAAAATTGACCATTAACAAAAAATGAATTTTTCTTTTGTTTAATCTCAATTAAGGGAGACGTTATATTGATATTATTAATTTTAGAGTTTATTTTTTTTAATGAGTAAATATTTTTATCTATATTAAAGTTAAAATTTAAATTTTGAAATTTAATCTGATTAAGAATATTTAGATTTGCCTTCCTAACTGAACCTTCAATTTTATAGTTTTTTTTAATTTTTCCTTTTTTATTAAAGTTAAAACTGACATCTGCAGTTACCAATCCATCTCTAATAATTGTGCTTAAGACAAAAAGTTCTGGAGAATTTTGCAACATTCTACCTAACTCAATTATGTCATTAAGTTTAATTTCTTTTGTTCTAAATTTAAGAGAATTAATTGAAAATTGATTATCAATTATAGATTTTAAATTTACACTCGTTTGAATATCTTTTATTTCAAAACTTCTTTTTTCTATTGATATTTGCGGATTTTTAGTTTTTATATCTATAGTAAAATTGTAAGGGTTTAATAAATACTTTACATCACCTATTATGGTTAGGTTAATTTTTTTATTTATCTTTAAAACATTATTGGTAATTTGATTGTTAAATTTATCTGTTTTTAAACCAAAAATGCTTAAAAAAAAAATTGCTAACACTAAAATTGCAAGTACTATTAATATAATTTTAGATATCTTCTTAATCATTTTATTTTATACAATGAACTTTCTAAAAAGTCGTCTATTTCTCCATCTAATATTTTATCAGGATTTGAACTTTCAAAACTAGTTCGATTATCTTTAACCATTCTATATGGATGAAGAACATAAGATCTTATTTGGTGTCCCCAACCTATTTCTGATTTTGAAGACTCTACTGTTTGACTTTCTTTCTCTCTTTTTTTCATTTCAAAATCATAAAGCCTTGCTCTAAGCATATTCATACACGTATCTTTGTTTTTATGTTGTGACCTTTCATTTTGACATTGAACAACTATTTTAGATGGTATGTGTGTAATTCTCACGGCACTATCAGTTGTATTAACATGTTGTCCACCTGCCCCACTAGATCTGTACGTATCAATCCTTAAATCTTTTTCTATAATCTCAATATCTATATTTTCATCTACTACTGGATAAATCCAAACACTAGCAAAACTTGTATGTCGCCTTGCTCCAGAATCAAATGGAGAAATTCGCACCAATCTATGAATACCTGACTCTGCTTTTAACCATCCAAAAACGTAATCTCCTTCTATTTTTATTGTTGATGATTTTATGCCTGCTTCATCACCTTTGTGTTCACTTATTAACTGAGATTTAAAACCTTTAATAATAGACCATTTTAAATACATTCTTCTTAACATTTCAGCCCAGTCTTGACTTTCAGTGCCACCAGCTCCAGCATGAATTTCTATGTAACTATCAAAACTGTCAGTTTCATTTGATAAAAAGCATTTTGTTTCATTTTTTTTAGCTAATTTTTTTAAATCTTTAATATTCTCTAAAACATCAGAAATGATTATTTGATTTTTTTCTTCTAAAGCTAATTCATTTAGCTCATGAAGATCTATTAACGACTTTACAGAATTATCATATGAGTTTATTAAATCCTCATATAATTTTTTTTCTTTAATTACTTTCTGTGAATTTGATTTATCTTGCCAGAAACTACTCTCTAGCATTTTTTTATTATTTTCTTCTAATTTTGAATAAATATTATTTTTTTCAAAGATACTCCTTAACTCTTTGATTAATTTTTGTTATTTCAGATCTATGATTTAAATACTCATTTTCCATTAATAGAACCTTAATATATTATCATTTTTTAATCTATTATTAATATCTTTGTTTAAAACATTATTCATTTTAGTGTTTTTATAAGCTTCAATTATAGTAAATTTACTGTCTGATAAAGCTTTCTCACCACTTAATGGATCTATAACTTTCATTAAAATATTATCTGCCACTTTAAATGGCCTTGCGTCTTCTTTTTTTACTGCATTTTTTACAAAACTTTTAAATATTGGTAACGCAGTTTTTGCACCCGTTTCATACTTACCTAATGATTTAGGATTATCTGACCCAACATATACACCAATTGCAAGCTTTGAGGTAAAGCCAATAAACCAAGTGTCAGTATTGCCATTTGTTGTACCTGTTTTACCAGCTAAATCTAAATTAAGATCTTTTAATTTTTTTCCTGTTCCATTTTGAACGGTGCCTTCTAGTATTGAGGTCATCTGATAAGCTGTCTGGGGGGAAAATATTTGAAGAAATTCATCCTCTATTTCAGGATAATTTTCACTTAAAAAAGATATTTGATCGCAGTTTACACACTTTCTTTTTTCATTGTTAAAAATTGTATTCCCTTCACTATCTTGAATTCTATCAATCATAATTGGTTTTATTAATTTTCCACCATTAACAAATGAAGAATAGGCTGATGTAAGTTTTAACAGTGTTGTTTCAGCCGAACCCAAAGAAATTGATAAAAGCTCACTAGGGTTATCATAAATACCTAGCTGTTTTGAAAAATTAACTATTTTCTTTAAACCAAGATCTTGTGCAATTCTAACTGTCATTAGATTTCTAGATTTTTCCAATCCCATTCTTAATGTGGATGGCCCATAAAATTTTTTTCCATAATTTTCAGGTTTCCACATTTTTAAATCATATCCTTGCTCTAAAACTAATGGAGCATCTAAAATTAAAGTAGATGGTGTGTAACCATTTTCTAAAGCTAACGCGTAAATAAATGGTTTAAATGCTGAGCCCGGCTGCCTTAGTGCTTGAGTAGCTCTGTTAAACTCACTTTTTTTAAAGCTAAAACCTCCACTTAATGCCAAGACTCTACCTGTAAAAGGGTCCATTACAACTATACCTCCGTTTGCTAACGGTAATTGTCTTAGAGAAAATATATTATTATTTAAATTTTCTACATAAATTACATCTCCGACTTTTAAAATTTCATTAAATTCTTTTTTAATCCAAGATATGTTTTCATATTTAATAATACCATTAAGATTATTTTTGGTTTCAATTTCCACAGAAAATTTATCAACTTTTTTTATTATAGCTAAATTCCAATTAATTGACCCTTCTAATTCAAATTTTTCTAAATTACCTTTCCAGTTTGTTTTTTTTTTCCTCTTAGAAGAGGTCCACGCCATCCTTTTCTTTTATCATAATCAATCAAACCTTCTCTTAAAGATTTTATAGCAATTTTTTGTAAACCTAGATTTATTGGAGTGCTTATATTTAATCCCTGCTTGTAAACTCTATCAAAACCAAGTTGGTCTACAACATTTTTTCTTATATCCTCAACATAGTAACTGGTGTCTTCCGTGAAAGTTTTTTTTCTTTTTTTTAGTATAATTTTTTTATTAAGAAATTTTTCGTATTCAGTTTTATTTATGTATTTATTTTCAAATAAATTTTTTAAAACCAAATCTCTTCTAAATTTAGCTAATTCTATATTTTTATAAGGGCTATATCTACTTGGTGCCTTTGGTAGCGCCGCTAATAAAGCGGCTTCTTCATAATTGAGTTCACTAATAGATTTATCAAAATATTCTAAGCTTGCAGAAGCTACTCCATAAGCTCCTCCTCCAAGATAAATCTGATTTAAATACAGTTCTAATATTCTTTCTTTCGAAAGTGCTCTTTCTATTCTAAAAGCTAAAATTGCTTCTTTTATCTTTCTATTAAAGCTAACTTCATTAGTTAATAAAAAATTTTTTGCGACCTGCTGTGTTATAGTTGATGCGCCTTCCAACCTTCTTGATGATGCAATATTTGAGATATTATTAACTATTGCCCTTAACACTCCTTTTGCATCAACACCTGGATGTGAGTAAAAATTTTTATCCTCAGCTGATAAGAAAGATCTGATTACTTTTTGAGATATTGTATTGTAGGGAACAAAAATTCTTTTTTCAGTTGAAAAATCATTAACTAGTTCTCCATCACCCGAATAAACTTTGCTTGAAACTGGTGGCTTGTAACTTTTAAGAAATTTGTAATCTGGTAAATTATTAGAAAAAGCCCATAAAACAGCCAATACAGAAAATGCACTTAATAGACCAAAGCTTATAATTAGTATAAATATATTTTTAAGAATTCGGTACATTTTAGTATAATATACATGTGAATTTGTTAAAGTTAAGGCACTCTGAATTCAAACAAAATTTAAAATTATTTAAATAAAATGAAACAACTAATCAAAAATATATGGAAAAAAATTTATACATTGATGCTTCGCATCCTAATGAAACTAGAGTCGTGCTTAAATCTGGTGATAATATTGAAGACTACGAATACGAAGGTTTAAAAAATAACCTAATCAAGAATAATATATACCTCGGAAAAGTTAGTCGAGTAGAGCCTTCTCTTCAAGCTGCCTTTATTGATTTTGGAAGAGATAGACATGGTTTTTTATCATTTAATGATATTCAGTCAGACTACTATCAAATCCCTCAAAGTGATTTAGCTAAAATAAAAGAGGAAGAAGAAAGAGAGAGAGAAGAGCTTTTAAAAGAAGGTGAAAAAGAAGAGCAAAAAAATATTAATGAAGGTAACTTAGAAATTAATGATCCAGTTGAGATAAAGTCTGAACCTGAAATAGAATTAAGCTCATCTGATGAAACAACTATAGTAGACGAATTAACTGATGGTGAAAATATTAATCAAGAGGTACAGATTCCTGAAATAAAAAAACCAACATCAAGATTTAGATCTAAACGATACAAAATTCAAGAAGTTATAAAGCCTAATCAAGTAATCTTGATACAGGTATTAAAAGATGAGAGAGGACAAAAAGGAGCTGCATTAAGTACTTTTATTTCTATTGCTGGAAAATATATTGTTTTAATGCCCAATACACCGAAAGGTGGTGGAATATCGAGAAAAATTTTTAATCCTGGTGAGAGAAAAAAAATTAGAACAATCTTAAATGATATAAGTATACCAAAAGAAATGGGTCTTATAGTCAGAACTGCAGGGTCGAACAAAACAAAAAATGACATAGATCATGATCTTCAAACATTATTAACAACTTGGAATGGAATTAAAGAAACTGCTTTAAATTCTATAGCACCATCTTTAATTCATCAAGAAAGTGATATTATAAAAAGAACTTTAAGAGATATGTATGATGATGATACTAATAGCATAGTGATTGAGGGTAATGATGGTTATAAAAAAGCTCAAAGTTTCATGAAATTAATGATGCCATCTCATGTTAAAAAAATAAAGAAATATAGAGAAAAAGTTCCCTTATTTTTTAAAGAGAATATTGAAGAAAAGTTAAACCAAATTTATGACTCGGAAATTAAATTAAAATCTGGAGGATACTTAGTGATTAATCCAACAGAAGCATTAGTTTCAATTGATATAAATTCAGGAAGCTCAATAAAACAAAAAAATGTTGAAAGTACTGCTTTAGATACAAATCTTGAAGCGGCAGAAGAAATATCTAGACAGATTAAAATCAGAGATTTATCTGGTTTAATAATTATTGATTTTATTGACATGCTAAGCTTTGGAAATAGAAGATTGGTTGAACGAAAACTTAAAGAGAAATGTAGAACTGATAGAGCAAGAATTCAAATAGGAAGAATTAGTACTTTTGGATTGTTGGAGATGTCTAGACAAAGACTTCGAGAAAGTGCTGTAAAATGGAAAGTTACTCTTACGGATGAATCTTTTGCTATGAAAATTCTTAAATTAGTAGAGGTTAAAGCTGTTTTAACAAAAGCAAAGTTTGTAGAACTGAAGATCTGTGAAAAAATATCAGACTTCATGAAGGAAAACTTCATTGAAGACTTGAAATACTTTGAGGAAAAAAACTTGATCAAAATAGATATAATTGCAGATAACTCTCTTATTATTCCTGAATATATAATTGATCTCCAAAATAAAACTAAAAAAACAATAGAAACTGTAGAGCATCTAGAAAAACTAAAAAATCTAGAGGAACAGAAAAAGGAGGTTAAATCTTTTGAAAATACAAATAAAAAAAAGCCTTTTAAGAAAAAACCTTTTTTTAAAAAGAAATTTTTTAAAAAACCAGCTGCTTAAATAATTCCAATTGTTGGTGAAGATGCATTACCATATATAGATTTTTTTATACGTCCTGCTAAAAAAGATTGTCTTCCAGCAATAACAGCATTTTTAAAAGCTGCTGCCATTTGAAATGGTTTTTTAGCTTTTGCGATTGCTGTATTGGCCAAAACTCCATCACAACCAAGCTCCATTGCAATTGCTGCATCTGATGCTTGACCTAAACCAGCATCAATGATTACAGGAAGTTTTGTCTGATTTCTTATAATTTTAATATTTGTTGAGTTTTGAATTCCAAGACCAGAACCTATAGGTGCTGCTAGAGGCATAATTGCACAAGCCCCCACATTTTCTAATCTTTTTGCCATTAAAGGATCATCACTGCAATACACCATCACTTTAAATCCTTCTTTAGTTAAAACTTCAGTAGATTTTAAAGTTTCAATCATATCAGGAAATAGATTTTTTTTATCTCCTAAAACTTCAAGTTTTACTAATTTCCAACCACCAATTTCTCTAGCTAACCTCAGTGTTCTGAGGGCTTCTTCAGAGCTAAAACACCCAGCTGTATTTGGTAGGTAAGTAATTTTTTTTGGATCTATATAATCCATTAATAATGGTTTTTTTTTATCTGAAATATTAACTCTCCTTACAGCAACCGTTACTATTTCAGCACCAGATAACTTTATAGCTTTTGCACATTCTGACATACTTTTATATTTTCCAGTACCAACTATTAATCTAGAAGTAAATTTTTTCGTAGCAATTATTAATTTATCTTTATTCATTTCTATCCACCTCCAATAAAATGAACTATCTCTATTTTATCATTTTTTTTTAGTTTAATTTTATAAGTTTTATTTTTATCTATTATTTCTTGATTCAATTCAATTGCTACTTTTTTTAGAGGAATTTTAAGTTGTTTTAGAAAAATTGAGAGGCTTAAATTTTCATTTATTGACGAAAATTTACCGTTTATCTTAATTTTTATTTTTTTTATTTTTTTCATAATGTATAAGAATCTGATGAGTAATAATATTATAATTATTAATGGTCCTAATCTTAATCTATTAGGTGAAAGAGAACAATCACAATATGGATCAATAACTTTTGATAAATTGAAAACAAATTGTTTAAGTAAAGCTATAGAATTAAATATTAATTTAGAGTTTTTTCAGTCAAATATAGAAGGTGAAATAGTTACGACCATACAAGAAGCTAAGAGTAAGTTTGATGGCATAATTATTAATGCTGCTGGCTTTACCCACACATCTGTTGCTATCAGGGATGCCTTAGATGTTTATAAAAAACCAATCATTGAACTTCACATATCAAATATATATAAAAGAGAGGAATTTAGACATAAATCCTTAATCAGTGATATTGCTAATGGTGGAATTTTTGGTTTAGGTGATAACGGTTATATTTTAGCCATAATTGCAATGCAAAACATGCTACAGAAATGAAAATAGATAAAAAAATTATTAAGGAATTAACTGAATACTTAAATGAATTTAATTTAACTGAAATTGAATACACAGACAAAGATACAAAAATCAAAGTATCAAAATCAAACTTAACTAGCTCAAATCAAGCTGTAAGTGTTGCCTCACCTACCCCAATATCTAACCCAACCAAATCTAAAGATGCATCCGGAACTGAAGTTAAGTCTCCGATTATAGGTACGGCTTATCTTGCAGCAGAACCTGGAGCTAAGAAGTTTGCGGAAGTTGGTAAAAAAATTAAAAAAGGCGAAACAGTTATGATAGTTGAGGCTATGAAAACTATGAATCATGTTCCTTCTACAGTAGATGGAACTATAAAAGAAATTTGTGTAGAAGACGGCCAACCAGTTGAGTATGGTCAAACTATTATCATTGTTGAATAATGTTTAAAAAAATTCTAATTGCAAACCGTGGGGAAATTGCAGTTAGGGTTATTCGTGCATGTAAGGAATGGGGAATAGCCACTGTTGCTGTTCACTCAGATGTAGATAGAGATAGTATGCATGTAAGACTTGCTGATGAAAGTGTTTGTATTGGATCTCATCAACCATCAAATAGTTATTTAAATGTTCCAGCGTTAATGTCTGCTGTCGAACTTACAAAAGCAGAGGCAGTTCACCCTGGGTATGGTTTTTTATCTGAAAATGCAAATTTTGCACGAGTATTAGAAGAGAATAACATTAAGTTTATTGGCGCGTCTTCAAAGCTTATAGAAATGATGGGAGATAAAATTCAAGCAAAGAAAATTGCTAAAGAGCATGGCCTACCTGTTATTGAGGGTTCTGAGGGTGGTATAACAGATATAAAAGCAGCTAAAGAACTTTGTAAAAAAATAGGTTTTCCAGTTTTGATTAAAGCATCTGCTGGTGGTGGTGGAAAAGGAATGAAAATTGTTCGTAAAGAAGAAGAATTTGAAACATTATTCTCGACAGCAAAATCTGAAGCCCAAAAGTATTTTGGTAACGATGAGATATATATTGAGAAATTTTTCCAAAATCCAAGACACATTGAGGTTCAAGTATTATCTGGAAAAAATAGAACTGTTCATTTGCATGAAAGAGACTGTTCTGTTCAAAGAAGACATCAAAAGTTAATAGAAGAAACTCCAAGCCCAGTTTTAACAGATCAGATCAGAAAAGATCTTTTTGAAAGAACTGTAAACATGGTCAGTAAAATTGGTTATGAGGGAGCTGGAACTGTTGAATTTATTTATGAAAATGGAAAATTTTATTTTTTAGAAATGAATACTAGAATTCAAGTGGAGCATCCAGTTACAGAAATGGTTACTGGTATTGATATAATTAAAGAGCAAATTTGGATAGCATACAATGGAGAAACAGCTCTTAAACAAAGCGACATTAATCCAAGAGGACATGCTATTGAGTGCAGAATTAATGCAGAAGATGCTAGTAAAAATTTTCAACCATCTCCTGGAACTATAGGGATGTGTCATCAGCCATCAGGTTTTAGGACAAGAGTAGACGGGGCAATTTTTCAAGGTTACAAAGTTACACCGTACTATGACAGTTTGGTTTGCAAAGTGATTACACATGGAAGAAATAGAACAGAGGCTATTCAGAGAATGAATCGTTCTTTAGATGAGTTTGTGATTGAAGGAATTACAACAACAATACCTCTTCACAAAATTCTACTTAACCACAAAAAATTTTTAGACTCAGATTTCAATGTGGGTTGGTTAGATAACGAAAAAGTTATTTAATAACATTTGGTAAGCCACATATCATAAACAGGATGATCAAATGGGTTGATTGCTGGACTTGATGAAAAAGTCCAACCATTGAATATAAAAACTTCATTGTTGTCTTCGCTTGTTAGATCTTTCACTTGAATATAAGCTGTTATCTCAGGGTTATCATCAAACTCTGAATTTTTACATTTTAAGCTTTTAATTAATAGATTTTTAAATTTTTTTTGCTCCCCTATCTTTAATTTTAAAAGGTTAGTTTTAGAACTAACTTTATCTAAAATTTTGATTTCAATAAACTTACCACTTAAGTCTTCTTGAGCATTAACAGATGATGAAATATTTATTAAAAAAAAATTAAATAAAATTAATATAAAATTAATTTTTCCAACTTGTGTATTTCTTTTTAATTTGTTCATTATTTCTATTTGGGTGATAAGCATTTTCTGTGCCTGTTTGATTCGACAGATGGGGTTTTTGCCAACTATATTTTTTTAAATCATGATTATTTTCAATTCTATTATTAGTAAAGTGCATCCACGAATACCATTCACTTGGTATTTTTGAGGCATCAATCTCTCCACTATAAATTATCCATCTTTTTCCAGTTTTATTCTGATAATATTTATTACCGATTGAGTCTTTTCCAACTAACTTACCTGAAAAAATTGTTTTTAATTTTGTTCCCAGTGTTTCTTGATTCCACCAAATGAAAATTTTTTTTAAAAATGTCAACATGTAATTTTACCTATTCTTCAATCTTAAATTGTATAATATAAATTAGACTAAAGTATGGATTTGTATATAAATTAATTATCTTAAGATTCATAACAAAAATTAAAAAAAGGAAAAATGGCAAAATATTTAGTAGAAACTTATTATACATGTAGCTTTAAAGTTAATCATTATCTGGATGATATTAATGAAACCGAGTTAGCAAACCTTGAAAAGCGTGATGATGGTAAATTTGAAGTTCTAGATGTTAAGCTTGATACGAGAAAAACAAAAAGCTTAGATCCAAATAATAAAGTAATTGAGCCTAAAAAATTAGATATTATAACTGAACAAAGCCAACCCAAAATTGTTTCAAAAGAAAATAATACTGCTTTTGTTAAACAGATTAACGAAGGTGTGGGTAAAAGATTTAGCATGCCTGATAGAAGAAAAGGTTATATTCAAAAAGCTACCATTGGTGACCATAAAGTTTATTTGCATACTGGTGAGTATGAAGATGGTAAAATTGGTGAAATTTTCATAGATACAAGCAAAGAAGGAGAATTGGTAAAAGCTTTGATGAATAATTTTGCAATAGCAATATCACTTGGTCTGCAATATGGTGTTCCTTTAGATGAGTTTATTAGTGCTTATGTTGATACTAAATTTGAACCATCTGGAAAAGTTCATGGTAATGATAGAATAATGAGTGCCTCTTCAATACTTGATTATATATTTAGAGAACTTGCTATTTCGTATCAAAATAGAGAAGATCTAGCACACACTCCATCTATTGGTGGCTCAGATAGATCTTTGCCAGAAGAAGAAAATACCGAAGATCAAAATCAATTACTTAAAATTATAAAAGATGTTACTAGCAAAGGCTTTGTTAGAAATAACTACAAAAAAAATCTTGTTGATTTATCTGATGTTAAAATAAATTTAAAAGGTAAAAAATAATATTATTTTTTACCTTTTAAGGCTAGACCAAGTTCTTTAAGTTGCTCTTCATTTACTTCTGATGGAGCATTCATCATTAAGTCTTGAGCATTTTGATTCATTGGAAACATTGTAACCTCTCTAATATTCTTCTCATTTGCTAAAAGCATCACAATTCTATCAATACCAGGTGCTATTCCACCATGTGGTGGTGCTCCATAACTAAGAGCATTTATCATTCCACTAAATTTTTCATCAACTTGTTCTTTTTGATAGCCAGCAATTGAGAATAATCTATACATTAATTCAGGTATATGATTTCTAATTGCACCAGAGGATAACTCTATACCATTACAGACAATGTCGTACTGATAGGCTTTAATATTAAGGGGATTATCAAAATCGATATCTTTTATATTTCCTTGAGGCATTGAAAATGGATTGTGGCTAAATTCAATTTTATTAGTAACTTCATTTTTTTCAAACATAGGGTAATCAATAATCCAACAAAATGCGAAAGTATTTTCATCTATTAAGTCTAAATCTTTAGCAATTTTATCTCTAGCTTGAGAGGTAATTTTTTCAACATCATTTATTTTTCCACAAGCAAAAAATATACTATCACCTACTTCAGCTCCAGTAATTTTCATAATTTCAACTAAAGATTCTTGGGAGAAAAACTTACCTACAGGTCCCTTGGCTGAGATATTTTCATTTTTTTCAATTGTAAAATAAGCAAGACCAGATGCACCTTGTTCCTTCGCCCATTTATCAACATTATCAAAAAAACTTCTAGGTTTTTCTTTTGTATTCTTCGTTACTATGCATCTTACTTTAGAGCCAGATTTTACAAGTTTTTTGAATATTTCAAAACTAACATCATCACGTGTAAATATGTCTGATAAATCATAAATGATTAATGGGTTTCTTAAGTCAGGTTTATCAGATCCATACTTAAGCATAGTTTCGTCATAGGGTATTCTTGGAAATTTCTCATGCATTAACTTTTTTGAAGAAAAGTTTTTAAAAACATTAACTATTAATTTTTCAACAACTTGAAATACATCTTCTTGTTCAATAAATGACATCTCTAAGTCAAGTTGGTAGAATTCGCCAGGACTTCTATCGGCTCTAGCATCTTCATCTCTAAAACATGGGGCAATTTGAAAATATTTATCAAATCCAGATACCATTATTAATTGTTTAAATTGTTGAGGTGCCTGTGGTAAAGCATAAAATTTTCCAGGATTTAATCTACTCGGTACCAAAAAATCTCTAGCACCTTCTGGGCTTGAAGATGTAAGTATTGGAGTTTGAAATTCTAGAAAACCTAATTTGAACATCTCATTTCTGATAAATGAAATAACTTTTGATCTTAAAATAATATTATCATGGATTTTTTTTCTTCTTAGATCAAGAAATCTATACTTAAGTCTAATTTCTTCAGCATATTCTTGGTCACTAAATACAGGCATTGGAAGTTCTTTACATGTGCCTAGTATTTCAAATTTATCAATATTAACTTCTATCTCTCCAGTTTGAAGTTCAGAGTTAATAGTGTCAGTACTTCTCTTAACAACTTTTCCATTAATCTTAATTACACTTTCTAACTGAATTTTTTCTAATAATTTAAAACTTTCATTGCTTTTATCAACAATGCATTGAGTCATTCCATAATTATCTCTTAAATCTATAAATAAAAGATTTCCATGGTCTCTCTTTTTATTGATCCATCCTGATAGTATGATTTGTTGACCATTATTATCACTATTTAATTCACTACAATTATGTGTTCTATATTTATTCACTTATTCCTCTAATGCTTCATTTATAATCTTAAAGTCGATTGATTTTTTCTTTTTTAAACTAATCTTGTCAATTTTATATATGAATTCAAATATTTTGCCATACGATCTCTCAATTCTTTTAATAATAAAATCAATCAATTTTTTATCTAAGGTAATCTGTCTATCAGATAAATTTTTTAGCACTAAAGCAAACATTAATTCATCATCAGGGTTTGCAATTTTTGTTAAAAGACAATTTTTAGTTCTTGATTTAAGATCTTCTAATTTAAAGTTAATTTCAACTATTGGCTCACAAGATGTAATTATTAAAAATTTATTATCTTGATCAATTATATTAAAAAGTGTGTACATAAGTTTTTCATCTATGTTTAATGTCAAATTATCTAAAACAACATTTTGATAAGGCTTAATTGCTTTTAAATTATCATCATTGAGCAAATTTGGTTCAATTATAATTCCACCAAATTTTTTCAAAAAAATGTTAGTTAAATGAGTTTTGCCAGAAAATTTTTCTCCACTAATATTTAAAAAATTTTTTTCCCATTTCGGCCACTTATTAATTAATTCAAAAGAATGATAGTTACTTTTCCCAACATAAAAATCGTCATCTTTGAAATTTTGTTCATAATCAAAATCTAATAATAATTGGTTTAAACTTTTCATTTAACTGCCCAAACATTATTTTCCATTATTAAATTAAAATTTTTTTTATTCATATCATTAAGAAAGGTTTTTGGAGAACCATTATAAATTATTCTATATTGAGTAAATTTGTTATCAAATTTAAGTATATAAAAGTTCGATATCAAATCAATATTAGCAAGTGTCTCTTCCAAGGACATTAGTTTTTTATAATTGATTGATTCTATAGAAATAGTCAAAGGAAGCTTTATAGATGTGTTTATCTCATTATTTTTTTTCCATTCATCTTCATAAATACTCTTTAAATTTTTTAAAATTTTATTAATGTCATTTTCTTGAGTTAAATCAAGATTGGAATAATTTTGATTATTTATTTTTAAAGAATTATTTAGATTAATTTTTGAAAGTATTTTTACATCATTTTTATTTTTATATATTATAGATATTATGTAATCATTTAAATCATACTTTTTTATTAAATCTATAAAATCATATGACTCAATTGAACTTGACATCATTTGAAGTTTGATCAAATCTTCAAGGTCATCACTTGGTAATAAATAGTCTAGTAATTGATAATTATTTTTTTCATCATTCCATTTCTCATAAAAAATATTAGAATTAAACAAATTAATACTCTCATTTTTTGTATCCACTAATATTGGGATCAATAAAACTTTATTTCTTATTGGTATTGATGGAAATATATTTCTTTTTTCTAAAAAATTTAAAATTTTTTTTTTGTTAAAAGTAGTTTCAAGCTTTGCAAAATATTCATTATTAATAAATTTTTCATCACTTATTGTAAAGGAATCGATCATGCCTTTGAGTTCTTTAATTTTAATATTCTTAATTTTATTTTTATCACCTGAGGTTGTAATCATGGAGAGTAAGTTTGAAAAAGAAGCTTTGAAACCCTCGTCTATGACACTGCTTTTCTTAAAATTTAGCTCAAATGGAGATGAAATATCAATATCAGTCACTTTAAAAGTATTTGCACTCAAAAAAGTTGTGGAAAAAATTATTATAAATAGAACCAATGAAATAAAAAATATATATACTTTTTGTAATCTTAACATTTTATTAATAATTTGCATATTTTATACTAATGAAAAAAAAAAATTTACCTATAAAAAAAGTGGTGTAAACATAAATGCAGCTGACAACTTTGTTAAATTTATTTCTTCAATTTCATCAAAAAATAAAGGCAAAAAAAAGTTGAACAACATAGGTAGTTTTGGTTCAATTTCTAGCATCCCAAAAAATTTAAAAAACCCCAAAATTGTTGCTTGCACTGATGGCGTTGGTACAAAAGTAGAAATAGCAAATTTACTCAATAAATATGATACAATTGGCATTGATTTAGTGGCAATGAGTGTAAACGACTTAATTGTTCAAGGAGCCAGACCATTATTATTTTTAGATTATATTTCAATTAATAAGATTAATTTAAAAAAATTAAAATCTATCTTAAAAGGAATAGTAAAAGGTTGCAAAATTTCTAACTGTGAATTAGTTGGTGGTGAAACTGCAGAAATGCCTGGTACCTATGAAAAAGGTAAATTTGATATAGCAGGTTTTGCTGTAGGGTTAGTTGATGAAAAGAAAATTCTCTACAAAAAAAATATTAAAAAAAATGACTTGGTGTTAGCTATACCTTCAAGTGGAATTCATTCTAATGGTTATTCTTTAGTTAGATATATTTTAAAGAAAGGAAAAATAAATTTAAAAAATGATCCATTTTTGAAAAAAGAATTATTAAAACCAACAAAGATTTATGTGAAAGAGGTTTTGAACCTAATTGATAAAAACTTTTTAAAAGGCTGTGCAAATATAACTGGTGGTGGATTAGCAGATAACATTAAAAGAATTATGCCAAATGGATTGGTTGCTAATATAGACTTAGGTAAGGTTAAAACTAAAAAAATTTTTAAATGGTTAAAGAAAAACAATATTGAAGATAGGGAAATGTTAAAAACATTTAATTGTGGAGTTGGTTTTTGTTTAATAATTAAACCAAATAATCTAAAAAAAATTACAAAATTTTTTACAAAAGAATTTAAACCTTATGTTATTGGAAAAATAACTGCTGGAAAAAATAAAGTTAAGCTTAATGGAAAAATTGACTGGTCTTAAAAAGATAAAAACTGCAGTTTTTATTTCAGGAAAAGGAAGTAATTTAAAAAATATAATAAGATTTTCTAAGATAAAAAAATCACCTATCTCAATAAATGTAATTATTTCTAATACCAATAAAGCTAGGGGCTTGAATTTTGCCAATCAATCCAAAATTAGTAAAAAAATATTTGATTATAAAAATGTTAATTTTGCAGAAAATCAAATATTAAAATTTTTAAAAAAAAAAAATAAAATTTATTTGCTTGGCTGGTTTTATGAAAATTCTATCTAAAGGATTTATTAAAAAATTTGATGGTAAGATAATTAATATACATCCATCTTTACTTCCAAAATATAAAGGTCTTGATACTCACAATAGAGCTATCAAAAATAAAGAAAAATTTGCAGGATGCACTGTTCATTATGTAACTGCTAAATTAGATTCTGGAAAAATAATATTGCAAAAAAAAATTAAAATAACAAGTAAAGATAATCCTAAAACTTTAGCAAAAAAAGTTTTGAAGCAAGAGCATAAATTATATCCTGCTGCTATTAAGAAAATTTTTTATTAATCTTTAAAAAAGAAATCAATTTCTATTTTGGCATTTTCAACACTATCAGATCCATGTACTGAATTTTTATCAATAGAAATTCCATATTTTTTTCTTATAGTGCCTTCTGCGGCTTCTTCAGGCTTAGTTGCTCCCATCAACTCTCTATTTGCCAAAACTGCATTCTCTTTTTCAAGCACCATCACAACTATTGGCCCGGATGATAAATATGTGCATAAATCGTTATAAAATGGTTTTGTTTCATGAACCTTGTAAAATTGTTCTGCTTCAGATTTAGCTATTTGGATTTTTTTATCTTTAACAATATTAAAACCTTTATTTTTAAACATTTCCTTAATTTCATTGTCTAAATTTCTTTCTACTGCATCTGGTTTAATAATTGATAGTGTTTGCTCTATATTACTCATAATCATCCTCTATTAGTTTATTTAATAATCTTACTCCATAACCGGTTGCTCCACCTGAGTTTAAAGCTCCACCATATTTTGAAAAAGCCATACCCGCTATATCTAGATGAGCCCAAGGTGTCTTGTTTAGAATAAATCTTTGTAAAAATTGTGCTGCAGTTGTTGATCCTGCTCCACCAACATAATTTATATTTTGCATATCAGCATTTTTTGAGTCTATAAGCTTATCAAAGTTTTTATGTAGAGGCATTCTCCATAATTTTTCATTAACCTTCTCACCTGCTGTTAATAATTGTTTTGATAATTTTTCATCATTTGAAAATAACCCTGCATATTCAGACCCTAATGAAACTATAATTGCACCTGTTAAAGTTGCTAAATCAACAATAAATTTAGGTTTAAATTTTTTCTCAGTAAATGTTAATGCATCAGCCAAAACTAATCTACCTTCAGCATCTGTATTTAATATTTCAATTGTTTTACCACTATAAGATTTAACGATATCTCCAGGTCTTTGAGCATTTCCACTTACCATATTTTCTACAAGTCCAACAACACCAACTGCATTAATTTTAGATTTTCTTAATGCAAGGTTCATCATTAAACCAACCACCGTAGCTGATCCTGCCATATCATAGGTCATGTCTTCCATGAATTTTGCTGGTTTTAATGAATAACCACCTGTGTCAAAACAAACTCCTTTTCCTACAAATGCTAAAGGTCTAGAATTATTTTTTGCACCATTCCATTCCATTGTTACTAGGTATGATCCTCTAACACTTCCCTGTCCTACACCAAGTAAAGCATTCATGCCCAATTTCTTTAATTTTTTATTGTCATATATATTTATTTTTAAACCAAATTTTTTTAATGAATTTATTCTTTTTGCATATTCATCTGGATGTAAAATATTTCCTGGCTCAGACACTAAGTCTCTAGCAAAAAAAGTTCCTTCTTCAAGAGCTTTAAACTTTACTTCATTTTTAAAAGTTAATTTACTTTTTTTACCAATTATATTTACTAAAAATGATTTTTTTTCTTTTTTAGATTTATAGATGTTAAATTCGTAGGATTTTAATTTTAAGCCGTGAAGAAAATAACCTATAAAATCTTCTATTTTACTTTTTATGCTATCAGCATTTATTGTAAATTCACCTTTATTTCTATAATTAATATATGAGTAGAATTCTGCTCCTAAATTTTCTACATCAGTAGTTTCTAGGTTGTTTTTAATAGATATTAAAATTATCTTTTTTTTAGAATTTACCTCAAAAACTAATAGATTTTTTTTTAAATCACTTGTTTTTAATAAGTCATTTATGTAAGAAAACTCTGAATTAGAAATATATTTTTTTAATTTAATTGTATTGAACTTTTCATCGACAAACAAAACAACATTAGTTGAAGGTTTTTTCGGTGCATTATTTTTATAAGATATTTGAATAGACATAGATTTTTAAATACATACCATAAGTTGAATGTTATATATGTATAAAAATTAATAATTTCAATGAAAAAAATTTATTTTAAATTTATAAGCGACGTCACTATTTTTTTTATACTTTCAGTCATGAGTGTGGCTGCAATTGTTTGGGTAATACAGGCTGTAAATTTTTTAGATTTTGTTTCGGAAGATGGGCACAGCTTTTCCACTTATTTTAATTATACCCTTCTAATATTCCCAAAAATTATTGGTAAAATATACCCATTTGTCTTTTTTCTATCATTATTTTTCATAATTGTGAGATATGAAAATAATAATGAACTAATTATTTTTTGGACACATGGGGTTACAAAAAAAAAAATAGTAAATTTAGTCATTAAATATTCTTTAATAGCCTCATTAACACTTTTAATTCTAACTACATATATTATCCCAAATTCTCAAGATAGTGCTAGGTCACATATAAGAGCATCTGGTCTAGACTTATTTCCTTCCTTAATTAAAGAAGGGAATTTTAATGATACAGTCTCTAATTTGACTGTGTTTGTAGAAGAAAAAAATAAATATGGAGAATTAAAAAATATTTTTTTAAAAGACTCAATAATGTCTGTTGATAATTCAGAAAAAAATGGATTTAACATTATATTTGCAGAAAGAGGTTATTTTAAAAATAGTAACCAAAACAATTTCCTAACCCTACTAGATGGTACTTTTTTATTAAGTGAAGACTCAAAATTTACTAGTTTTACTTTTGAAAAAATAGATTTTGATCTTTCAAAATACTCAACTAAAACTATCACTTACACTAAAATTCAGGAAGTTCAATCATCCTATCTCTTTAATTGTATCTATCGCATAAAAACAAATGCTCAATCAGAAAGAAGACAGGCTTTTATTAAATTTAAAGATTCATTTGACAGATGTAATGAGAAATTTATTCCTGAGGCTGTTCAAGAACTTTTTGAAAGAATAATTGTAGCTTTTTATATTCCTGTATTGGCACTAATTAGTGCATTGCTTTTATTATTATCTAAAGATCAACTCAATTATAAAAGACAAAAATTTATTATATTTCTTTTTTCACTTGTGACTATTGTTGTTCATGAAATTTCATCTCAGTACTTTATATCAAACATAATTACTAACATTTTATTTTTATCTCTTCCTTTTTTAATGTGGTTAAATATATATTTTTTTATAAACAGAAAGCTCAAAATAAACTAAACAAATGATTTTAAAAACATACGTCAAATATATAACAAAAACATATTTAGAAAACTTTGTAAGGGTTTTTTTTATTTTTTTTAGTTTAATTTTTATTTTAAATATATTTGAGGAAATAAGTCATTTTAAAGATACGGAAAAATCAATTTTTTTTATGATCTTTATGACTTTATTAAATGTACCATCTATATTATTTCTTATTACACCATTTATTTTTTTAATATCTACTCAATTCTTTTTTTTAGACATATTTAGTAAGGACGAACTTATTGTTTTTAAATCTTATGGACTAAGTAATATAAAAATACTTAAAACTATATTATCCATATCATTAATATTGGCTCTATTGCTTACAATTTTTCTTTACAGTTTTTCTTCAAAATTACAATTTATATACCTAGACTTTAAAAATAAGCACTCCCAGGATAATAAATACCTTGCTGTTGTAACAGAAAATGGCCTTTGGATTAAGGATGAAGCAAATGGAAATATAAACTTAATCAATGCCTACAAAATGGATGAAAATATTCTACGTGGTGTCACTATAACTATTTTAAATAAACAATTTGAATTAATTGAAAATATTACTAGTAACGAAGTTGATATTACTAAAACTAAATGGATAATCAAAAATGCTAAAGTAGTAAAATTTGATTCAACGGTTATAGATAGTAAAAATGAAATTCTCTTTCAAACAAATCTTGATTATAAAAAGATAAATAGTTTATTTTCAAATTTATCCTCACTATCTTTTTTAGAATTAAAAAAATTAAAAAAGAGTTATACTGATCTTGGATACTCAACGGATGATTTAGACTTACATACCCAGAAGCTTTATTCACACCCTATTTTTATGGTATTAATGACTTTATTGGCTAGTATAATAATGCTTAATGTAAAAAGATCGCAAGAAAATTATTTTTATATTATATTAGGAGTTTCAATTTCTGTAATGACATATTATATAATTTACTTATTTAATTTACTTGGATTAAATGGAAGACTTCCCATTACTTTTTCAGTTTGGATTCCATTACTGATAATAGCGCTAATGAGTTCAATAGGTATGGTTAGGTTAAATGAAAAATAATAGTTTTAAAAAAATCTCAATTATATTATTTTTTTTTATACTTATATTAAATTCAATTTCTCAATCTAGTGAATTTGAGTTTAATGGTAAAGAAATAGACATTGTAGATAATGGGAAAAAAATATTAGGCTATAATGGGATAGAAATTTTTTTAAATAATAAAAAACAAAAAATTACTGCAAATAAATTTAAGTACGATAAAATAAAAAAAACACTCACTATAATTGGAAAAATTAAATTTATTGATACGAGTGCTGAAATAGAAATTTTATCAGATGAGGCGGTTTATAACGAAGAAAAAAAAAGCTACGAATTTGAGGGTAATGTAGAGGCAAAATTTTTAAATAAATATTTTTTAACAACAGAACAAGTGACATATAATAAGTTAAAAGGTTTAGTTTCATCTAATGTTGCAACCGAAATAAATGACAATCTGGATAATCAATTTATAGTATCAAGTTTTAAATACTTTAGACTTTTAAATCAAATCAATGCAAATAGTGTCAAATACATTGATGCACAAAAAAATAGATATTCCTTAGATGAAGCTATCCTAGACTTAAACTCAAGTAAAATTTTAGGTAAAGATATTGCAATAAACTTTAATAATAATTTTTTTGGCAACCCTAAAAATAGTCCTAGAGTCAAGGGGGCTAGTATTTTTGCAGATAATAATTTAAGTAAAATCTCTAAAGGTACTTTTACAACATGTAAAAAAAGTGAAAAATGTCCCCCTTGGGTCATTTCAGCAGAGGAAGTTGAACACAATAAAAAAGAAAAAACAATAAATTATAAAAATGCTTGGTTAAAAATCTACGATAAACCTGTTTTATATTTCCCAAAATTTTACCACCCAGATCCAACAGTAAAAAGACAATCTGGTTATCTAATGCCACTATATGCCAACTCTAGTTCCACAGGTTCTTCAGTCCACATTCCTTATTATAAAGTTCTAGGTGATCATAACGACCTTACATTTAAACCTAGAATTTACTCAAATGAGTCATTACTTATACAAAATGAATATCGTCATTATACAAGAAAGTCTAAAAACATAATTGATGCAAGTTTTCTTAAAAAACAAAGTTTAAACTTTTCTAAAAATCAGACTACAACTCATTTTTTTTCTAATTCTATAATAGATTTTGATTCTTCAGAGTTTGAAGAAATGACACTGGAGATTAATTTACAGAACACTTCGAATAATACTTATTTAAAAACATATAAAATAGACTCACCTTTAATAGATAACAATTCTACTTTAAATTCTTATTTAAATTTGTATGGGTCAGCTGAAAAAACAACTTTCGATATCTCGATCGATTCATATGAGGATCTGACGAAGAAAAATGAAAGTGACAAGTATACTTTCATTTACCCTAGTTTTGAAGTTGAAAGACAGTTAGAAAGTAACTTTAGTTTACCTGGAAATTTTACTTTAAAAACTGAGGGTTATCAAAAAAAATATAATACCAATGCATATGATGGTGTTTTAATAAATGATCTCTTATATTCTAATACTTATTTTGACAAAGGGATCAAGAATGATTTTTATGCGCTGCTAAAAAATGTTAATAGTAAAGGTGTAAATTCTACTACTTTTAAAAATAAAGAAGACGCACAGCTACTTCCATTAGCTTCATATAAGTTATCTTACCCATTATCGAAAAAAAACCTTTTATCAAAAAATTTATTCACACCTACTACTTCTCTTAATTTTAGTCCCACTAAAAATGAAAGTTTAACTAAAAATGATGAAAGAATTGATATTAATAATGTCTTTTCATTTAATAGAATAGGTACATCGGACGCAGTGGAAAGTGGTTTGTCCATTGCAGTAGGAGGAAAATATAAAAAAGAATATCTCAAATCAGATAAGTACTTCTCTTTTAATATTGCACAAAACTATAGATATAAAAAGAATGATGATCTGCCAATAAATGGCTCTATAGGTAAAAAGTCATCTGATATTTTTGCTAACATAGAGTACAACCTAAATGACAGCTTTAACCTTAAATATGATTTTAACATGAAAGAAAACTTAAAAAAATCAAATTATGACTTAATATCTACAAAATTTAGTTTTGATAATTTCGTAACAACATTCGAATATTTGGATGAAAAAAATAGTATAAATAAAAATAGCTTCATAAGTAATAAAACTTCATTGTTAATTGATGAAAACAATACTTTGAGCTTTGGAACAAGAAAGAATAGAAAAATTAATTTAACAGAATATTATGATTTAATTTATCAGTATACAAATGATTGTCTTGAAGCAGGTATTGCCTACAAAAAAGAATATTATAACGATAGTGATTTAAAATCGGAAGAACAAATTTATTTCACACTAACAGTTATGCCATTTGGCAAAATAAAATCTCCAAGGTTAAAATAATGTATAGAGTTCTAAAGCTTATTTTTAGCGTGATTAGTTTATACATAATGGCTTTTAATTTATCAATTAAAGCCGAAAATAATGTAAAAATAATTTATAATATTGGCGACACTATGATTACAAATATTGATATCAAAAATCAATATAGATTCTTGTTATTAATTGATAAAAATTTCTCAAAATTAGATGAGAAACAAGGCTTAGAGATAGCAAAACAAGAATCAATTAATGATAAAATCAAAACCAATGAATTAAAAAAAACTTTTGATTTAGATAAAAACTACGATTTAATAGACGATATAATTAATCAACACTTTAAAAAAAATAATATTAATTCTAATAAAGAAATAAAAAAACACTTAAAAGATTATAACCTCGAGTATGAATATTTGCAGAAAAAATTTCAAATAGATCAGCTTTGGAGGGAATTAATTGTTTTAAAGTTTTCAAAAAAAATAAATATAGATGAAGAAAAAATAAAAAAAAGAATATCCAAAAGAAAACTAACTGAAAAAAAATCATTTCTGCTAAGTGAAATTCTTTTTGAATTAAAAGATAGTGAGATTTTAGAACAAAGATTTGAAGAGATTAAGAAAAGTATTTCTGAAAAAGGTTTTGATGTGTCGGCAAGTCTTTTTAGTATTTCAGAAAGTTCCAAATCAGGAGGTAAAATTGGATGGATAGATGAAAACCAATTTTCAGAAAAAATTTTAAAAAATATAAATATATTAAAGATAAATGATATAACTAAACCTATCAAAGTTTCTTCTGGATTTTTAATAATTAAATTAGAGGATGTAAAAAAAGTTAAACAGGCTAAAAATTTAAAAGCTGAATTAAATAAAATTATACTATTTGAAAAAAATCGTCAGTATAATGAATTTTCTAATATTTTTTTTGAAAAATTAAAAATTAATACATTTATCAATGAAAGATAATGCTATTTTAATAGTTGCTGGTGAGCCAAATAGTATTTTTTTAGAAATTTTTTTTAAAAGTTTAAAAAAAAACTATTACAAAAATCCCTTAATAATCATTGTTTGTAAAAAATTATTGATCAAACAAATGAATCATCTGGGGTTTAATTTTATGATAAACGAATTAGATCTAAACGATATAAATTTTAAAAAACTAAATAATGATAAGATTAATATTATTAACGTAAACTATAATTTTATAAATGCATTTGAAAAAATTTCTAAAAAATCAAATAACTATATTAAAAAATCTTTTGACATTGCCATAAAAATTCTTAGAAAAAATAAATTTTCTAAATTAATCAATGGTCCAATTTCTAAAAAACATTTCTTAGAAGGAAAAATTTTAGGGATTACAGAGTATTTAGCTAATGAGAGTAAAAAAAATGAATTTGCCATGCTAATTTTTAATAAAAAAATATCAGTTAGTCCATTAACAACACATCTTGCTTTAAAGGATGTGCATAAACATATTTCAAAAAAAAAAATATACATACATATAAAATTAATTGCTGAATTTTATAAAAAAAATTTTAAAAGAAATCCAAAAATTGCAATAACAGGTCTTAATCCTCACTGTGAAAGTAACTTTGTTAACAGTGAAGAAAATACAATAATTAAACCTGCTATTAAAAACTTAAAGATCAAAAATTATAAAATTGAAGGTCCCTTTCCTGCAGATACTATTTTTATGAAAAAAAATTTGAATGAATTTGATGTAATTGTTGGAATGTACCATGATCAAGTTTTGACTCCTATGAAGGCCCTATTTGGCTTTGATGCTATTAATATAACTCTTGGTTTACCGTTTATTCGCATTTCACCAGATCATGGTCCAAATTCTTCTATGTTAGGTAAAAATTTATCTGACCCTAAAAGCTTAATAGAGGCATTAAAATTTTTAGATAAATAAATGTTTTTTAAATCCAAAAAAAGTTTAGGTCAAAATTTCTTGATAGATCGCAATATTCTAGAACTGATTGTTGATACAGTTAAAATTACAAATAAAGAAATTTTAGAAATCGGTCCAGGTAGTGGAAATTTAACTTCATTCATTTTAAAAAAAAATCCTAAAAAAGTTTATACAATTGAAAAGGATGATGAACTAGCCTTATTATTACAAGATAAATTTAATAATGAAATTACTATTATTAATGAGGATGTTTTAAAAGTATCTGAAGAAAAAATTTCTAATGAAAAACTGACTGTATTTGGAAACTTGCCTTATAATATCTCCACCGAAATACTTTCAAAATGGATAGTTAACATAGATAAAGATTTCTGGTTTGAAAGCTTGGTATTAATGTTTCAAAAAGAAGTAGCTGATCGAATTATTGCAGAATCTAATACATCTAAATATGGAAGATTATCTATTTTATCAAACTGGAAATTAAATATTAAAAAAATTGTAGACATTAAACCACAAAGTTTTTCCCCAAGACCTAAGGTTGATAGTACACTTTTATTATTTACACCAAGAGAAAATTTTTTTGAATTAAAAGAAGCTAAAAATCTTGAAATGATCACTAGAGTTTTTTTTAGCCAACGAAGAAAAATGCTTAAAAAGCCATTTAATCAAATCTTTAAAGATTCAAAGAGTGTTTCAAAAAAGTTTAATATTGATCTTAATCTTAGGCCACAGAATCTAGAACCTGAAATGTATTTTAAACTTGTTAAAGAATATGAGAGTTTAAGAAATTAGTTTATTGACATGTTTTCTGATAAATTCTTTGTCATAATCTTTTGATCCATTATTTATTTCTGCATCAATCAAATTACTAATTTTGGAGTAGCAATCATCCAAGTTATCATTTACGATTACATAATCATAATTGATCCAATGTAGTACATCTCTACTAAATTCTTTCATTCTTTCTTCTACAATCAGCTTATCTTTCATGTCTCTATTAGATAATCTTTTAAATAATACCTCTTTGCTTGGAGGTAGAATAAAAAAAGTTATTAATTTATAATTTAACTTTTTATTTTTAATTTGATCAGCACCCTGCCAGTCAATATCAAATATTACGTTTTCACTTTTTTCTAGTTTCTCTATGACAGGTGTTCTTGTTGTGCCATAAAGATGATCAAAAACAGTAGCATACTCTAAGAATTCCTCATTTTTAACTAATGCTTCAAATTTATCATTATTTATAAAATAATAATCTTTGTCTGCAATCTCGTTATGTCTTGGTTTTCTAGTAGTGTGAGATATTGATATGTGAAAATTTTTATTTTTAGAAAGAAGTTTTACTAAAGTGGTTTTACCTGCCCCAGATGGGGATGATAAAATCACCATAATCCCATCTTTTTTTATGGACATTTAAATTTCTAGTTTGCTTTGCCTGCTATAAAATTAACAGCATCACCTACTGTAAGAATTTTTTCAGCTTCACTGTCTGAAATTTCTGAACCAAATTCTTCTTCAAAAGCCATTACTAATTCAACTGTATCTAAACTATCTGCTCCAAGATCGTCTATAAAACTTGAATCTTCTAACACTTTTGCTTCGTCTATACCTAAGTGATCCGCTACAATTTTTTTAACCTTATTTGAAATATCTTCTGACATAATGTTCCTTTTTGTTATATTTCGTTAATAGTCCAAAAAGCAACTTTGTCAACCCAAATACATGCCACCATTAACATGTAGGGTTTCACCAGTAATATAGTCTGATTGATCAGAGCCTAAGAAAGATACAGCATTAGCAATATCATCAGGTTTACCCAGTCTATTAGATGGGATTTTAGCTATAATTGCTTCTTTATGCTTTTCATTAATCTGATCTGTCATAGCAGTGCTTATAAAGCCAGGTGAGATACAATTTACATTTATATTTTTTTTGGCATATTCGATAGCTAAACTTTTAGACATAGCAACAATTCCAGCTTTTGATGCTGTATAGTTAGCTTGACCTGCATTACCTGTATGTCCTACTACCGAAGTAATATTAATAATCTTTCCAGATTTATTTTTAAGCATTTTTTTTATTGAATATTTACACATCAAAAAAGTGGAAGTTAAATTAATATTTATTACTTTTGACCACTCTTCTAAACTCATTCTAATAGTTAAATTATCTTTTGTAATGCCTGCATTGTTAACTATGCAATCTAATGATCCACCTAATTCTTGTGTTGCATTTTCTATAAATTCTTCAATTTTTTCATGTTGAGAAATATCAAATTTTAGAATACTTATATTATTAAATTTTTTTTTTAACTCTTCTAATTTTTCTATTCTTGTGCCAGTTGCTAAAACATTTGCACCATTTTTACTTAAGTTTTCAACTATAGAGTTACCAATTCCACCTGAGGCACCTGTGACTATGATATTTTTATTCTTTAAGTTACTCATCAATATTTATTAATCTTATATCTTCTTCTGAATTTATTGCACTAACTTTTACATTCTTATCAATTCTCTTTATCAAGCCAGATAAAACTTTACCAGGACCTATTTCTATAAATTGTGTAATACCCTTCTCAATCATTAGTAAAACACTTTCACGCCAACGGACACTGCTTTCAATTTGTCTAACTAATAATTCTTTTAATTCATTTGAATTTAATATTTCTTTTCCTGTAACATTTGAAATAAGAGCTTTTTTTGGCTCATTAAAATTTAATTTGGCTATTTCATCTCTCATTACAACTGTTGCATTATTCATTAATTTACAATGAAATGGGGCGCTGACTGGAAGTTTAATATTTTTAATATTAGAATCCTTTAGATCAATCATCATTTTATCTAAATCTTCAATTTTTCCACTTAAAACTATTTGCCCCACAGAATTATCATTTGCTATAAAGCATTCATAATTATTTTTATTTTCATCAATAATTTTTTTTATCACTTCAATTTCAGAGCCTAAAACTGCAACCATTCCACCAACACCTTTTGGAACTGAATTTTGCATTGCGTTACCTCTAATCTTTAAAATCTTTAAAGTTTCTGAAAATGATAAAGATCCTGCGGCCGTTAGTGCAGAATATTCTCCTAAAGAATGACCTGCGTAAAATTTTGCTTTATCTAAATCAATTTTAAACTCTTCTTTAATTAATCTGAATATTGAGTAGCTAAGTAAAAATATTGCAGGCTGAGTATTTTCGGTTAGGTTTAATTCTTCTTTAGGACCATTTAAAATAAGGTTTGACAGTGAAAAACCAAGTGTATCGTCTGCTTCCTTGAATAAATCTTGAACTAAGCTATATTTAGCATGTAAGTCTTTGCCCATTCCTACTAATTGTGAGCCTTGACCTGGAAAAATAACAGAAAACATTTAATTATCTAAATTTTATTATGGTTTTAAGTGTTGTAATTCAATTATTATAATAGTATATCCTCACTTTTTATTAAAGAACATTTATGAATTTATACGAACACACAATAGTTGCCAGACAAGATACCAGCCCAGCTCAAGTTAAGCAATTGGCTGAAAAATATTCTAAAATAGTAGAAAAAAATGATGGCGAAATAGTTCAGACTGAAGATTGGGGCTTATTAAACCTAGCCTATGCTATTAAAAAAAACAAAAAAGGCATCTATATGCACTTTAAAATTAAAGGTTCTGGAAAAATTATTGACGAATTAGAAAAAAATGAAGTTATTGATAAAAATCTTTTAAGGTATATGACCGTGAAGGTTAAAAAATTTGATTTAGAAGCGAAGTATTTTTCAAAAAAAGATGAATATGAAAAAAAAGAATACAAAAAAGATTATAATAGAGATTAATTATGCCATCAAAAAAAAGAGCGGGTAATAAGAAAAAAGGAAGCCAAAGTAACTTTGCAAAATTAAGTCTATTTCAACCTAATAAATATAAATTTAAAAAATCTTGCCCACTATCAACAAAAGGTGCACCAGTAGTTGATTATAAAAACATCAGATTGTTAAAAAAATATATGTCTGAAAATGGTAAGATCTTACCATCAAGAATTACAAATGTTTCACAAAAAAAACAAAGAGAGCTATCATTGTCTATTAAACGAGCTAGAAACTTGGCACTAATTTAAATGAAAGTTATACTTTTAGAAAACCTTAGAAGAATCGGATCTATTGGTGAAATTATAGATGTAAAAAGAGGTTTTGCTAGAAACTATCTAATTTCAAATAAAAAGGCTCTTTACGCCTCAAAAGAAAATATTGCTGAAGTTGAAAAAATTAAATCTGAATTAGGAAAAAAAGATACTGAAAAAAAAAAAGATGCGCAAAAAATTTCAGAACAAATTAATAACAAAGAGTATGAAATCCAAAAACTAAGCACAGAAAATAAAGAACTTTATGGTTCTGTTAAACCAACAGAAATTGCAAAACTAATACAAGAAAATGATAAGCTTGATATCAAGCCTTCAATGATACAACCAATAACTGAAATTAAGTCTCTTGGTAAATTTAAAGTAAAAATTATCTTACACTCTGAAGTAGATTTTTTAATTACTATAAATGTAGTTACAGCAGAGACAATTCAATAATTATACAATTTTTTCCCCAGCATATATTTGTTATTTTTTTAAATCTTATTTCGGTTAAGGTTTATTCATGGTAAATAATTTAAGTGTTGTTAAAGATGCCTTTAAAGAACTTCCCAATAACATTGAAGCTGAACAAGCTGTAATTGGATCAATATTAGTTCAAAACGAAATATTCGATGAAATAAATACTATTATTTCAAGTATCAACTTTTACGACCCTATGCATCAGAATATTTTTTCAGCAATTGAAAGCCTTATTTATAAAGGGATGCTTGCAAATCCCATTACCTTAAAAAATTATTTTGAAAATGAAAAAGATGAACTAAATGTTCCTGAATATCTAGTTAAAGTTACAAAATTTTCTACACCGCCAAGACAGGCAATAGAATATTCAAGAATTATTTATGATATGTTTGTGAGAAGAGAGTTAATCAAGATATCAGAAAATACAATTGATGCTGCAAAACTAAATGCGCTAGATGTAAATGGACAAAATATAATTGAAAACTCAGAAAGATTATTATTTGACCTTGCTGAAAAAGGATCTTTTAATTCCTCGTTAGTTAAATTTGATGAAGCAATGAAACAAACTATTGAGATGGCTTCAGCCGCCTATAAAAATGATGAAGGGATTGTTGGTGTACCAACTGGTTTAAGAGACTTAGATGATAGACTGGGTGGACTTCATAACTCAGATTTGATTATTATTGCTGGAAGACCTTCTATGGGTAAAACTGCTTTAGCTACAAATATAGCCTTTAATGCTGCCCAAAAATTACAAGAGGCTGGTAAAAAATCTGCAGTTGCTTTTTTTTCTCTAGAGATGTCTTCAGAGCAATTATCAACTAGGATTTTAGCTGAGCAATCTAGAATTAAATCAAACGATATTAGAAGAGGAAGAATAAGTGATGAACAGTTTGATAAATTTATTGAAACTTCAAAAAACATATCTGAACTTCCCTTATATATAGATGAGACCCCTGCAATTAGCATTGCAGCAATGAGCAATAGGGCAAGACGAATTAAAAGATTATTTGGTTTAGATTTAATTGTTGTTGATTATATCCAGCTTATGAGAGGATCGGGAAATAATAGAGATGGAAGAGTTCAGGAAATTTCTGAAATTACTCAAGGACTTAAAGCGATGGCAAAAGAGCTTAAACTTCCTGTTATTGCACTTTCACAACTATCAAGAGCAGTAGAACAGAGAGATGATCATAAGCCTCAACTATCAGATTTAAGAGAATCTGGCTCAATAGAACAAGACGCTGATGTTGTTATGTTTGTTTATAGAGAGGCATATTATTTAGAGAGAAAAGAACCTAGGCCAGCAACCGTAGAACATGCAGAATGGCAAGCTAAAATGAATGAAGTCTCAAATTTAGCTGAACTTATTATTGGAAAGCAAAGACATGGGCCCACTGGTAACGTTATGGTAGAATTTGAAGCAATGTTTACTAAATTTAAAGATACTCAAATTAACTAATATCCAATATAAATAGCTTTAAATGCTATCTCATTTATACCAAAATACTATTCTAAAAAATCCCAAATCTATTTTTGTATTACTTTTAATTACACTATTAAGTTTTGGATATTTTTCTAAAGATTTTAGGTTGGATGCTTCTTCAGATACTCTTTTAATCGAAGGAGACCCAGATCTTGAATATTTAAAGAAAATTACAAAAAGATATGGATCTAAAGAATTTCTAATTTTAACGTACACACCTAATAAAGGGATGGTGGAAGAGTCTTCAGTTAATAATTTATTAAGTTTAAAATATAAAATTCAGAGTTTAGATTGGGTTGATAATGTTGTTACGTTGTTAGATGTGCCTTTATTGAATAATTCTAAAGCACCACTTCAAGAAAGATTAGAAAGCTTTAAAACCTTAAAAGATGAAGATGTTGATAAAGAGAGGGGGTTTGAAGAAATATTAAATAGCCCAGTATTTAGAAATTTTGTAATTAGTGAAGATGGTAAAACAAGCGGCATCATCGTCTATATTAAAGAGAATAATCATAACAATATTAAAGATAAAACTAAAAAAGAAATAGAAGATTATAAAGATACTTTAAAAAAAGATAATCATAAAAATATTCTTCAGATTAGAGAGGTTATTGAGAGTTATGAGGATGATGGAAAAATATATCTAGGAGGAATCCCAATGATAGCTGATGACATGATGTCATTTATTAAAAGTGATATTATAGTTTTTGGCTTAGGCGTGCTTTTATTCATCGTGGTAACTCTTTGGTATGTTTTTAGAAAATTAATATGGATAATTATTCCAATTAGTAGTTGTTTTTTTTCAGTTTTAATAATGACTGGACTTCTTGGTCTTTTAGGATGGAAGGTCACTGTAATTTCATCTAACTTTATTGCGCTCATGTTAATTTTAACAATGGCAATGAACATTCATATGAGCACAAGATTTTTGCAGCTAAGAAGTGACTTTCCAGTTTTGAGTAATTCCGAAGTTATTTCTATGACTGTTGGAAAAATGTTTTGGCCTATTATTTATACAGTATTAACAACTATATGTGCTTTTCTGTCCTTGGTGTTTAGTGAAATTAAGCCTATTATTGATTTTGGATGGATGATGACTTTTGGATTGATTACATCTTTTATTATAACATTCACTTTGTTGCCTACTCTTTTGAGTTTTACTTCAGATAATAAGTTAGAGATTAATGAAGATAAAGATTCAAAAATTACTTCTTTTTTTAGCAAAATTTCTATCAATAATAAAAAAACAATATTTTCTCTAACAGGTTTAGTTATTATTTTAAGTATAATTGGCATAAGTCGTCTTCAGGTAGAAAATAGCTTTATAAATTATTTCAATAAAAATACTGAAATATATAAAGGTATGAAACTTATCGATGAAAAACTAGGTGGCACCACTTCTTTAGAGGTTATTTTAAAGTTCCCTAATAAGGAAACATCTGAATCTAATGAAGATGATGAGTTTGAGGATTGGGGAGATGAAGAAAGTGGTAATGATGATCAATATTGGTTTACCAAAGATAAGGTGGATAAAATCAAAGCAGTTCATGATTATCTTGATGGTTTAACAGCAGTGGGTAAAGTTTTATCCTTCAGTTCTATTATAGAAGTTGCTACACAATTGAATAATAATAAACCTCTGGGGACACTAGAGATGGGAGTTCTTTATTCAAAAATTCCAGAAAGTATAAAAAAAGATATCATTGATCCATATATCTCAATAAAAAATAATGAAGCTAGAATTAGCTTAAGAATTATTGACTCACAAGATGGCTTGCGAAGAAATGATCTAATAAACCAAATAAATTATGATCTAGAAAATAAACTAAAACTTAACAAAGATGAATTTAAACTTGCTGGTGTTTTAATTTTATTTAACAATTTACTTCAAAGTCTTTTTAAATCACAAATACTTACATTAGGTCTAGTAATGATAGGTATTTTTATAATGTTTGTGGTTTTATTTAGAAATATAAAATTATCTTTAATCGGAGTAGTTCCAAACTTTATTGCTGCTTTTTTTATTTTAGGAATTATTGGGTTATTAGGAATACCTCTTGACATGATGACCATAACAATCGCTGCGATTACAATCGGTATTGCTGTAGATAATAGTATTCACTATATTTACAGATTTAAAGAAGAATTTTTACAAACTAAAGATTATAATAAAACACTAACAATTTGTCATTCTACTGTTGGTGTTGCAATACTCAATACTTCAATAACAATTATATTTGGTTTTTCGATTCTTGTTTTCTCAAAATTTATACCCACAATTTATTTTGGTGTATTCACCGGCATAGCAATGTTACTTGCAATGATTTCTGTATTGACACTTCTCCCCTCTCTTATTTTAATAAGTAAGCCTTTTGGAAAATAAAAAAAATGATTGATGTTTTAAAAGATTTTTATGAAGCAATTTCAATTATAGATTTAATTTTTTTGATCATCACTATTTTTTCTATAATTAAATGTTATAGCAATGGTTTTATTTTAAGTTTACTTTCAGTTTCAAAATGGCTCTTGGCCTATGTGATAACTTTGATTTTATTTCCTAGAATTAGACCTTATTTTAAAAATATAATTGATAGTGAATATGTGTTGGATGTGACGTTGGGTTTGTCTATTTTTGTTCTAGTGATTTTTATAATATTAGTAGTAAATAAAGGAATTAGTAAGACCATAAAATTTGTTGGCCTTGGAAGACTCGATTCTATTTTTGGTTTATTTTTTGGTTTTATTAGAGGTTATGCAATCTGTATTTGTTTATTTTCAGCTATTGATATTGTCTATAGTTATAGCAAATGGCCAATTAATGCTGATAAATCATACACCTTTCCATACATAGAAAAAGGTAGTATTTATTTAATAAAAATATTTCCAAATGATAAAAACTATCAAGATTCTAAAGAAAAAATTGAAGAATTATAATTCAAAACTTAAAGAAGAGTGTGGTGTATTTGGTATAAGCAATAGTAATGATGCTGCTGCCCTAACTGCTTTGGGTCTTCATGCGCTTCAACATAGAGGGCAAGAAGGTTGTGGAATTGTATCATTTGATGGAGAAAGATATCATTCAGAAAAAAGATTTGGTTTGGTTGGAGATAACTTTAACAAAGAAAAAGTATTAAAAAATTTACTTGGGAAATATGCCATAGGTCATAATAGATACAGTACTACAGGTGAAAATACTTTAAGAAATATCCAACCTTTCTTTGCAGATACTAATGCAGGTGGTATTGGTGTTGCTCACAATGGAAATTTAACTAACTCTGTTACACTTAGAAACAAGTTAGTTGAAGATGGGGCAATTTTTTATACTACATCAGATACCGAAACGATTGTTCAATTAATTGCGAAATCAAAAAGAAATAAAACAGTTGATAAGGTTATTGATGCAATATTTCAAATTCAAGGTGGCTACGCACTGGTTATGCTTACACAAAGTACGTTAATAGGTGTTAGGGACCCATATGGAATACGGCCTTTAATTATTGGTAAAATAAAAGACAGTTACGTATTGGCATCTGAAACATGCGCACTAGATATTATAGGAGCTAAGTACATAAGAGATGTAGAGAACGGTGAAATTGTTTTGATTGAAAACAATGAGTTAAAAAGTTTTAAACCCTTCCCAGTGAGAAAAGTTAGGCCTTGTGTTTTTGAATATATTTATTTTGCAAGACCAGATAGTTTATTAGATGGAAAGTCAGCTTATGAGCATAGAAAAAACTTAGGAATAGAACTTGCTAAAGAAAATAAAATTAAAGCTGACATTGTAGTTCCTGTACCAGACTCAGGTAATGCAGCAGCTCTTGGTTTTGCTCAACATTTAGGAATTAACTTTGAATTAGGTTTAATTAGAAATCATTATGTTGGAAGAACTTTTATAGAACCCAGTCAAAAAATTAGAAGTTTGGGGGTTAAATTAAAATTAAATGCCAATCAATCTACAATTAAAGACAAAAGAATTATTTTGATAGATGACTCACTTGTCAGAGGAACAACTTCACATAAAATTGTTAAAATGCTTTATGATGCTGGTGCAAAAGAGGTTCATGTTAAAATTGCCTGTCCAGAAATTAGATTTCCAGATTTTTATGGAGTGGACACACCAACTAAAAAAGAGCTTCTTGCGGCAAACAAAACAAATGAAGAAATTTGTAAATATATAGGTGCTAAATCTTTAGATTTTTTATCACTTGAGGGGTTATATAGAGCAATAGGATTTGAAAAACGTAATGACACGTACCCTCAATTAACTGATCATTATTTTACAGGTGAATACCCTGTTAAGCCTATAGATGAACTAGGTGATGATAAAATTACTCAATTATCATTGCTGAGTACTGCTTCGAATAACTAAAGTAACCATTAAATAATTCTCATAAAGAAGGGCTGAACATAAAGACTTTAAAATGAACATTAAACCCTTATATATAAATCAATGATCACTCATAAAGAGCAAATAATTAAATATTTTGAATCTGGAATTAAAGATATTAAAGATTTTAAAATTGGTATTGAGCATGAAAAATTTTTATTTGATGAAAAAACAAACAAAAGAGTAGACTACCCTACTGTCCTTAAAATGTTTTCACTATTAAGTGAGTTTGGATGGAAATCAATAATGGAAAAAGGAAATATTATTGGATTACAAAAACAAGGAAAAAGCATCACCCTAGAGCCTGGAAATCAAATTGAATTATCAGGAGATAAATTAAACAATATTCATGAGGCTTGTGCTGAATCTCATGATTATTTATTTGAATTACAACAAGTAACTAAAAAATTAAATTTAAAAATTGTTAGTGCTGGTTTTGATCCTATTTCAAGCCTTAGTGAAGTTCCTAATAATCCAAAACAAAGATATCAAGTAATGACTAAAGATATGCCTAATGGTGGTTCTTTGAGCTTAGACATGATGTATAGGACTTGTGGTACACAACTTAATTTGGATTATGACTCAGAAAAAGATTTTATTAAAAAATTCAAAATAATAAATTCTATAGTCCCTATATCTATTGCACTGTTTGCAAATTCTTCAATAGTTGAAAAACAAAAAAGTGGTTTCAGCTCTTATCGATCTAAAGTTTGGCAAGAAACATCTAGAGGTGGTTTACCTGAGGTATTTTTTGATAATATGGATTTTGAAAAATATGCAGATTTTTCAATAAACTTTCCTTTATTATTTATTCAAAACGAAAAAGAATATTTATCAGGAAGTAATTACTCATTTTCAGATTTCATGAATGGAAAAATTAATGAAGTTAATAACAGACTTCCAACTGAAGACGATTTAACTACTCACTTAAGTACAATTTTTACAGAAAATAGACTTAAGAAGTATATAGAATTAAGATCAATGGATACTTGTGGCTGGGACTGTTTATGTTCTGGACCTGCTTTTAATACTGGAATTTTATATGGCAACTTAGACGAAGCTTATGAATTAATTTCTAAGTGGGATAAAAATAAAATAATTAATGCGTATCTAGAGGCACCAAAAAAAGGTTTTAATACTGAGTTAATGGGAAAAGATCTATTACATTGGTCATCATTGCTACTGGGTATTTCAAGAAAAGGATTATTAAACAGGGATATTTTGAATAAATCTAACGATAATGAAGCTAAATTTTTAAATCACCTGGATAAACTAATTGATAACAAGTCAACAAACGCAGATCATATGATAGATAAATTTTCTAAGAATGAAAATTTAAATGATTTATATGACAAATAAGACAGTTGCAATTCAAGGTAATCATCCTTCAAAACTAAAGCCTCTAACTGATACCAGTATATTTCTAGCTATTGAAGCTCAAAGGTTAAAATATAAGATTTTTTATTATGAGCCTAAAGACCTTTCAATAATCAACGATAAAGTCATAGCTAACGGATATTACATAGAGTTTAATTATTCAGATAAACGTTTTTTTAAAATATTACATCAGCAGAAACTAGAACTTACTAAATGTAAGTATATTTTGATACGTCAAGATCCACCTTTTAATTTAGAATATATTTCAACAACTTACATATTAGATAAGATTAAAAATAAAGTTAAAATTATTAATAATCCAACATCTATTAGAAATATCTCTGAAAAACTATACTCAACATCTTTTCAAAAATATATGCCAGATACAATTTTCACAAAAGATATGAATGAAATTAATAATTTTTTTTCAAAAAACAAACAAATGATTATAAAACCTATTCATAGCTTTAGTGGAAATGATATTCATTTATTTCAAAATAAGATAAATACTAAATTAATTAAAAGCTTTATAAAAAAACATGGACATATTATGTGCCAAAAGTTTTTACCTAAAATTAAGTTTGGAGATAAAAGAGTTTTTATAATTAATGGTAAAGTTTGTGGTGCCATTTCTAGAGTTCCAAAAAAAGGATCTTTTTTAAGTAACATGAGTAAAGGAGCCATACCTATTTCTGTTAAATTAACAAAAATCGAAAATAAAATTTCAAATATAATTGGTAAAAATCTTAAAAAAAATGATATCTACTTTTCTGGTATTGATTTTATTGACCAAAAATTAAATGGAGATATTAACGTAACCTCTCCTACAGGATTAAAATCTTTTTATGATCTTACAAATATTAATCTTGCAAAAGTATTTTGGAAAGGATTAAGAGCTTGAACAATTTATCCGAACAACAAAAAGGATCTTTACTTGCATTTGTTGCAGTAATGTTTATCACACCTGATAGTTTATTTATAAGGCTCTCTAATGTTGATACCTGGGGGCTTGTTTTTTATCGAGGTCTTATTCCTTTCATCACTGTATTTTTGGGAATGTTATTAATTTATAAATTAAATTTCTTTAAAATGCTTTTTTCAAGTGGCTATCATGGGCTGCTTTATATTGGTACTTTTTCTGTAACCAATATTACTTTTGTTGTTTCAATACAAAATACCAATGTTGCAAATACATTAGTTATGATTGCAATGGCTCCTATGCTGTCTGCAATACTTGGAGCAATATTTTTAAAAGAATTACCTGATAAAAAAACATGGATTACGATATTTGTAACTTTTACAGCTGCTATTTATATATTCTACGATTCAATACAATTAGGTAACTTTTTTGGAGATATATTAGGCTTAATAACTGCTTTAGGTTTAGCTGTAGGCGCAGTCACTATTAGATCTGCAAAGGATAAAAACTTAATCCCAGCAGCTGTTGTTGGAAAGTTAATTGTAGCCATGTTTGCTCTCCTGTTTATTGAAAGTTTTGCGCTAGTTGATAGCGACCTAATTATAGTTCCTTTAATGTGTATTATGTGTGTTGCTATACCTTTTGTGCTAGTCACTATAGCTCCAAGGTTCATACCTGCGGCTGAAGTGAACCTATTCTTCTTATTAGAGACTATAATTGGTCCTATTTGGGTATGGCTGATTATTAAGGAACAGCCCAGTCTTGAAACTATGCAAGGTGGTGTTGTTATCATCACAGCCATTGCAATCCACTCATTTATCAAATTAAAGAATTCTTAATTTAATCACAATTAAGACTTGATTTACATTTAGATCGCAAATAAGTACGGTCAATTTTATGAATAAAGTTTTAAAGAATTCTTGGGCATTGTTTTTAGGTATGGGCTTTTTAATGATGGCCTATGGATTTCAAAGTTCACTCCTAGGTGTAAGAGCTGTTCAAGAAGAATTCAGTCTTGCAGCAACTGGCTTTATGATGTCTGGGTATTTTGTTGGATACTTTATTGGTACATCAACAATTACTGGTCTTATATCTAGAGTTGGTCACATTAGAGTTTTTGCAGCTTTTGCATCTTTGGCATCTTTGGTTATTTTAGTTCACTCAGTTTTTGTTAATCCTCTTGTTTGGTTTGCACTAAGATTGTTAACGGGAATAAGCATGGTTTGTATTTATACGGTTGCTGAAAGTTGGCTAAACGATAGATCATCCAATAAAAATAGAGGAAGTGTTTTGTCTATTTATATGGTTATTTTATATGGCTCAATGGGTATAGGAATGTTTTTACTAAATTTTAGTAGTCCCGCAAATTATGAACCCTTCATATTAATTTCAATCATTACATCTGTTGCACTTATACCTATTCTCTTAACTAAAAAAAAACCGCCAACATTTAAAAAAATTAAAGGTATGCCATTAAAAGAACTTTATGAAACTTCACCATTTGGAATGGTAAGTGCTCTTTTTTATGGAACAATCCAGTCAGCATTATTTACATTGTTAGCAGTATATGCGGCATCAATGAATTTTACTATTTTTCAAATATCACTTGTAACTTTTCTTTTAGCAATTTCTGGTGCTATCTCTCAATATCCTATTGGAAAACTTTCTGATAAATATGATAGGAGGAAAGTAATAGTCATCTCAACTTTTGGTGCATGTATTTTTGCTCTCTTTGCTATTTTATCATCAGGTCAAATGTATTTACCAGGTGAACTTGCCACAAGCAAAGTATGGTTTTTTATTTTTTTAATTTGTTTTTCTATTTGTAGCTTACCAATGTTCTCTTTGATTTGTGCACACACTAATGATTATATACCAAAAGAAAAATTTGTAGCAGCTGGAGCTGGTATACAGTTTACATTTGGATTAGGTGCCATGGGTGGTCCATTCCTTTGTTCAATATTTATGAATATTGTTGGCTCTAATGGTTTTTTTGTATTTTTACTTTTCTTTCATGCTTTAATAGGTGTGTTTGGTATCTATAGAATGAGAGTTAGAGAGACAGTTGAAAACCCAGACTCTCAATTTGTTGCTATGCCTTCAACCATTACACCTGCTGGTATTGAATTAAATCCAACAACAGAACCTATTGAAGAACCAAAAAAACCTGAAGAGGCTCAACTAGTTAGAAAACTTTAAGCATATTGGCCTGCCACATATCCAGAAGACCAAGCCCATTGAAAATTATAACCACCTAGATGACCAGTAACATCTACAACTTCTCCAATAAAAAATAATCCGGGGTGTTTATTGGACATCATTGTTTTAGAGGAAATTTCTTCAGTATCAATACCACCCAAAGTAACTTCTGCAGTTCTATAACCTTCACTTCCAATCGGATTTATCACCCAGGCATTTATAGAATTACTCAAGCTGGTTAATACTTTGTTAGATAATTCACATATATTTCCATTAACGTTATTTTCATTACAGATTATATGAGCTAATCGTTTAGGAAGGATTTCAGAAACTATAATATTTATATCTTGTTTAGGATTAGAAACTTTTCTATCATTTAGAAATCTATCTACATCTAGTTTTGGTGATAAGTTGACTTTGATATTATCTCCCAATTTCCAATAAGAAGAAATTTGTAATATAGAGGGTCCACTCAAACCTCTATGGGTAAACAACATTCCTTCCTCAAAAAAAGTCTTTTTAAATGAAACAACTGCTTCAACAGATAACCCTGTAAGCTCTTTACATATTGCTAGTATTTTTTCACTAAAAGTCAAAGGAACTAACGCAGGTAATGTTTCGATAATTTTCAAATTAAATTTTTGAGCGATATCGTAGCCAAACTTACTTGCTCCGATTTTTGGAATAGATAGACCACCTGTTGCAATAATTAAAGATTCACAAAAATATTTATTGTCACCAACAATTATAAAATATTTATTATCTTTTTTATCAATATCATCAATTGTTGTATCTTTTTTTAAAACTACATTTGCCATCTTGCACTCTAATAGCAACATATCTATGATCTGTTGAGCACTTTCATCACAAAAGAGTTGTCCTAATTTTTTTTCATGGAATTTAATATTGTGTTTCTTTATTAAATCTATGAAGTTATTTTGGGTGTATTGTTTTAAAGCTGATATTACAAATTTTGGATTATTTGAAATAAACTTACTAGGATGAGTGTGTATATTTGTAAAATTACATCTTCCACCACCTGATATTCTAATTTTTTCTCCTATTTTTTTTGCATGATCAACTAAAAGTACTTTTCTTCCACGTTTGCCAGCTTCTATAGCGCTCATCATACCTGCTGCACCTGCACCTACTACAATAACATCAAATTTTTCTGTCATAGATTAATAATAAAGTTTAATAATGTGGAGGTTTTTTATCAACCATGACCATACCTGCTTCATCACTGTTCTCTAATTCATTAATTCTTTTTTCAACGTTTGAAATTTGTTTTTTTAAAACAGATACCTCTTTTTGTTGAGAATACAGTTCATCACTCATTTGAGATATTTCATTTTGAAGAAAGCTGATCTGTTCTTCTAACTTTTTGACTAAATCTTCCATATAAGTGCAACTTAAAAGAGTTTCAAAATAAATCAAATAGTCAATTATGAAAATTTTTGTTATGGTTAAATCATTAGATAATAAAAATTATGCCTTCATTTGATGTAATCAGTAAAATTAGTTACCCAGAATTTGATAATGCCCTTGCCAACTGCCTAAGAGAAATTGGTAATCGATTTGACTTTAAGGGACTTGATATTTCAATTGAAAGAAAAGATAAGATTATCACCACATTAGCACCCGATGCATTAAAATTAAAACAAGTAAATGAATTATTACAAGTTCATCTTATAAGACGAAAAGTAGATCCAAGAGTGATAGCAATTAAAAATTCAGAAAATGCTGCAGGTTCATCGATTAGACAAGTTAGTGAACTAGAAGAAGGTATTAGCCAAGAAAATGCAAAAAAAATTATTGCTGAAATAAAAAAACTAAAACTTAAAATTCAGATTAAAATTCAAGGAGAAGAGTTACGAGCAGAAGGAAAAAAAAGAGATGACCTTCAGGAAACAATGTCAGCAATAGAAGCCATTGATATTGGTCTTCCAATAGAATTTGTAAACTTTAGAGACTAAACGTCATAAAATAACAATCTTAAGTTGAACTCAATTTAGACAGTATTTAACAGAAATTATTATAAATCTAGTTGAATATTAATAATTTTTTTGGTCAAATAATTCTTATAAAAAATGACTTTAAAAAAAAGAAAAAAAATTAAAACTAAAAAAAATAAGTCTAACTTAATAAAGTTAGCATCTATTACCACCAATACTTTAAGTAATGCATATTCAAAGTATATGAAGAACCTTGAAAAGAAAAAAATCAAAGAAATTAAGTTAAAAAAACTCGAACAAAAAAATGAGATTTTAAAAGAAAAAAAAGAATTAAAAATTTTAGAAGAAAAACTTAAAAAAGAAAATGATAAATTAAATTTAAAAGATATAGAATTAAAAATTAAAGAAGATTCTCTTAAAGTAGAAAATAAAAGAATAAATAAAAAAGATGAAGATCTAGGGCTAATTGATAAAGATCTCAAGGTAAAAGAAAAAGAGCTAAAAATCAAAGGAGAAGAGCAAAATAGAAAAGAATTAGATTTAGGAATTAGAGAAGAGGAGCAAAAAAATAAAGAATTAAAGGAAAAAAGAAAAAAAGAAAAATTTTTAAAAGAAATGAGAGAACAAGAAGAACAAAAGAAAGAAATTGAAAATATAAAATTGAAAGAATGGGAAGAAAAATTTGATCAAGAGCAAAAATTAAAATTACACGAGGAATTAATAAAAGAACAAAAATTTAAAGAAAGAGAATTTGCAAAGAAAGAGATAGATAGCAATCAAGACTCAGAGGTATCTGCTTCAACTTTAGAAGATTTTAAAATCGACAAAACTTATCACAACTAAATTTGAATAAAGAAAACGCAAGTAAACTCTGGAAAATGATACAGGGAGCTGGCGATTATTTACTGGGTCAATTGCCAAGCCATCCAAATCACCCTAAAGGAAGAAATCCCTACGCCCATGTTGCTCTTTGCGTCAAAGAGAAGTTTGGCAACTCATATAAAGATATTCCTGATGAAAAGTTTCAAGAAGTTGTTGATTACATTAACTTTTTGAAAGAGAACCCAAGTTAAACAAGAGAACATTCAAACACCACTCGGAAATGTTTGTGGTTTGTTTGTGGTTTTGTCCTAGATAATCCTATAACCCAGAACCACGATCCCTAAAAGTTTTTTCATTTAATTGCTATTAACAATCTATGCCAAGTGTACATTTTCCACCTAACATTTTCATACCTCTGTCAATTTGATTTTGTCTGTCTCTAACAGGATCGTATATAACCATTGAACCTGTATTAGAAGAAGTTGATGATTTTTGCTCAGCAACTTTTAATGCTATTCTATTATCAACCTCTTGAGAATATAGCTTTAGGGAGCAATCCACAAATTTTTCTGTGCCCTCTTCAAACCCAAGTGATTTGCAAGTATTTTTTGATTTTTCAATAATTTCAACCATTTCAATTTTTTCTTTTTCTTCTTTTGGAATATTTTTTTCTTTTTGTCTTAATTGACTGTTTTTTAATGTTGTATAAGTTGATTTGTCTTTAGAGGAAAGCCTAGGCAATTCAGATACAAATACGTAGTAATCTAAGTAGTTATTAAAAATTTTAATAAGTTCATAATCACCATAACCAGCAGAACCCCAGAACTTAAACTGTTTCTCAGGATCTTCCTCTTGAAATAAATATATCACATTATCTCTATCTATTGATTCATATGTGACTAACTCTTTTCCATAACTATTTTCAGCTACCCATCGATGGACATATTTACTCATAAGTCCACCCACATAATCCTCAACATCATAAGGATTCATTCCTAATTTAATTTCTCCTTTTTTAACGAGATCCGCTTGGGTATTTCTAGAAGTGGTACTTGAAGCGCAATTTTGTAAAATAATGGCTAAAATAATCATGCATAGAACTTTTTTCATAATCCAAGACTAACAAATCCTGAACCATGAGTCTATTTGCTTTAAACCTCTAATCACGTGTCTAGGTGATGGAATTACTATTTTATAATTCTTGGATACTTACTTCTCTCTGAATAAGGTTCAGTTATATTAAACTTATCTATTAAATCTTGTTTTCTTTTGATTGATAAAAAGAACCCAGCATTAATCCAGCTTTGTAGCTTTATTGTTATTCTGTAGGCTATTTTATTCTTAGTAGGATGTGATCCTATTTTTCCATATTCTATTTTTGACATATCTAACAGTTTCAAAAAATTCTTAAATATGTACGTGTCTGTAATTTTAAAACCCATATGTACAGATCTGCCAGTGGATGTTATTAGTGACTTATTCTTATTAGGTTTAGCAACGTAACCCTCACTATCCATTTGACCAATTATAAAATATTTTCTTTCTTCTTTAGTCCAATTGAATATTTCTTTTGGAAACTTCGTTTTATTATTAGTCATCTTGGCCATTTTCTTAAACAATTTTGCACTTGAAGCGTAAACATTAAAATAATTTGCAGGTTTTACTTTATAAACTTTTCTCATGGTAACTTCATGTTCAGTTAAAGTTAGTTTTCTTAACTTGCCAGTAAAAGCTGTACTTTTTTTAAGGTTATATTCGTCACCTCTACATATTAATATTGCCTGTTTAGTAGTTTCAGCAAAATCTTTATCTTTTGTATTAAGACGAAATACTTCAAATTTATAGCTTTTATTAATCTCTCCATCTCCAAGATAAACACCCATCAAATAAGCAAAGGAAGTTTTTTTATTAAATTTAGCTTGCATGTTTTTTTGGGTGATGCAGAACACCACCCATACTTATATTAGTTAATAGTAGCTTTAACTGGATACTCACGATTAAATTGAAGTTGCTCAATTACTTCTCTTTGGTAATCATCAATTCTAATGTTTCTATGAGCTGACTTACCTTTTGTGATAAACCCCATTAAGAACAGTTCACTCACGATTTTACCTACTCTAGCTCTAGAAAATCTAAATCTTCTTGCAACTTCAGCAAAGGTTGGTGAGTATTGTTTAGCTAGCGAAAATGCTAGAATATGTCTCAACACATCAAACTTAATTTTACTTAAATAAATGTATTGCTCTGTTGGTTTGTCTTCTTGGTTAAATGTATTATTTAACATTTTATTCTCCATCGGTTTAATTTGTACTAAAGCAGTACATGCTAGTGAAGCTCCTTGTTGATGAAGTAATTAATATATGAATGATGAAAAAGTTTTTCAATAAAAATACGACAAAGAGCAGTTGACTGCCAATCAACTGGCAATCCTAAATTCATGTTGAGAAATCTATATTATTTTTTTTCATGTTTCTTTCATGCTTCCCATTCTAAAAAATAAATGCACTCGTTGAGTGAGTTGAGAATTTTTCTTAATTTTTTTTGCTGACCATCAGACTCGATAAATTCTTTATTGCACTGTTAGCAAATGAATATCTTAGTGTCTAGGTGAAGGAATGATGGTTAATGAGCACTCGGAAATGTTTGTGGTTTGTTTGTGGTTTTGTCATTAAAATTGCTTAGTATTAACACCAAGTATATTTTAGTAACTAAGTAACCATAAGGGTTTTGGGACCTAAAGGGACTAGAAGGGATAGGTGGTTTTCACTATTACTCTCTGTGTCAAAGAGAAGTTTGGCAACTCATATAAAGATATTCCTGATGAAAAGTTTCAAGAAGTTGTTGATTATATTAACTTTTTGAAAGAGAACCCAAGTTAAGCAAGAGAACATTTTGTTCCAACCCACTTTTGTGGACAGTTTGTGGACAGTGTATCCCAGATAATCCTATGGCCACGATTCCAAAAATTTTTTAATAATTAGATTCATCCATAATTGATTAATAAAATTATTATAGTGATAGTTATTAACACAGTACTCACAATAATATAATTCAACCTAATATTAAATTTTTTGAAAACTATTTCAGTAATTTTTTCCCAGAATACTACAATGAAAAGAACAGCTATAGCTGGCAGAATAAATTTGATCATTCTAATTTTTAAAAATTATAGCAATATAGCTACATAAGAAAAAAATTGACAAACCTGCGAGATATTTTGTTTCCCTAGTTTTTCCAAATTTTTTATATTGGATTATACTTAATAATATAAATGTTATTGAGGTAATCAAAAAATATATTGGTTCAATGATTCCATCTAATCTAGCCATAATAAACTCTACTAAATCATAAATTGGGTATCTAGGTGTGGAATAGTCGCTAGTTAGAATTCAGCAATTCTAGGTCCTTTTTTCTTTAATCTATGATCCCTGCTAAATTTTTAGCAGCCTTTTTTTTGGATCCTGCAGTCAATCCTTTAACATAGGCTGTTGCTATTCTTTCTGGATTTTTAATATTTCTTTTTTTAAATTTTTTTAATAAGTCTTTATAGTTAGGTTTTCTAGGCATTACTTAATTAAATTTAAAAAGGTCTCAATATCAGATAGATTAGTATTCCATGCTGTAACTAATCTAACCGCCTTACCGTCCCACTCATCATCATTGATTGTATATCCTTCTGAATTTAATTTATCAATTATATCTTTTGGTATCTTTACAAATATTTCATTTGCATCAGTAGGATAAGCCAATTCAATATTTTTGTGTAGATCTAAACCTTGACTTAATTTTTTACCCATAGCGTTTGCATGTTTTGCATTTCTTAGCCAAACTTCATTTGTGATATAAGCATCTAATTGTGCTGATACAAAACTCATTTTTGAGAGTAAATGCCCCGCTCTTTTCATTAAAAAAGGTAAGTTACCAACTAACTCTGGTTTGAAAAAAATAATAGCTTCTGCTGCTAAACATCCATTTTTAGTTGCTCCAAAAGAAAGAACATCAATACCAGATTTCCAAGTCATTTCTGCAGGGCTACAATCTAATGAAACTAAAGCATTAGCAAACCTAGCTCCGTCCATATGCATATTAAGTTTATGATTATGAGCAATTTCTGATATTTTTTTTATTTCATCTAATTCATAAGCTTCACCTGTTTCGCAAAGTTGTGTAATACTTACTGATGAAGGTTGAGTGTGATGAACAACGCCCTTCCCACTAATTGATTTATTGAGCTCCTCAGCTGTAATTTTTCCATTAACTCCGTTAAGATTTACTAATTTTGCTCCCCCAGTATAAAATTCAGGTGCTCCACATTCATCTACATTAATATGAGAAAGTTTGTGACAATAGATATTTCCAAAAGATGGTGTCATCGTAGATAAAGCTAGTGCATTAGCCGCAGTTCCGGAAGATGTTGGAAAAACAATTACCTCTTTTTCAAATATTTCTGAAAATTTATCTTGTAAATTTTTTGAAATTTCATCTTCACCATAGGGAGCTCTATCTCCATCATTAGCTTTTAAAATTGCGTCTAATACTTCAGGACAAGCACCTGCAACATTATCTGAAGCAAATTTTACTCGCTCTCTTTTTGTTTTAATTTTTTCCATATTTATTGTTTTGGAAAATAATCTTTTAACTCACCTTCTCTATAAACATCCGCTGTACAACAATGAAGACCTCCACCAAATGCATAAGCATCTCTCATTTCAACCGGTATTACTTCCATTCCTAATTTATCTAATTGTTCAGCTTGATAAACTTCACTTTTTTCAACACAAACAGTTTTTGGATCTAACACTAGAACGTTCATTGAAAGCCAAGTTGAAGAATAACATAATGGTGGTGGCTCATTATGTGCTGGTTGTGCGCTATCAATAATTTCCCATCCATTGTTTTCAAATAATTTTCTTTGTTCTTTTGGAAGTTTTCTTTGTGGATTATTAATAATTAAACCTTCTTTAATAGGTGTAAATGTTGCATCAATATGAATTGGATAAGGATCACCTGGAAAATTAACAGCATGAATTCTATGGTCTTTGTAATGTCTTTTAAGCCAATCAATCCCTTTAAGATTAGTTGTAAAACCATGTTGAACAACTAAATCTTTGCCAAATCTTAAAACATCCGCTGCATCAAATAAGGCTTCTTCTTCGGTTGTTACAAAAAACTTGTCTTCAGTCCATTCTAATCTTTTTTGAATACCAATTTTATCTGATAAATAATCTTTTCTGTAATCTGCATCAGTTAATCTTGGTTTAGGAGCAGCTTCATGTCTCATATTAGGATCATCATCATAATATTTTTTTAACAAAGGTCTGTAACATAGATATTCGAACCATCTACATCTATAACTCATCGTTGCTTCTAAAATTTCACTTCCAACAGTTAATAAAACATCTCTTGGTGGCATACAGCCAAACATTGTACCTACTTCCCAATCTGGAGTTGATGTTTTTTTATTAAAATCTATTGGATCTGGTCTGTCTACTTTAATACCTCTTTTAATTAGCATATTTGAAAAATCATCTAACAACTGATTTGCCTTATCAACTGTGTCTTTCGTTCTTGGTCCAAATTGACCACGCATATCAGAGTCTTCTGGCACCTTTGCATCCAGTGCTGGTTCAGGTGCAGGGATACAAGTACCATCAGCCTTACCAACAATTACATGTTTTAAAGGGTCCCACTCATTCCAACTATTAACTATAGTTTTTTTTTCACTCATAAATTTATTACTTGATAATATTATGTTCTGGACCAAAAGGGAACTTAGTAATGTTTTCAGCGTTATCTTTCCCTATAACCAAGATATCATGTTCTCTATATCCACCAGCTCCTGAAGTTCCTTCTGGTATCATGATCATCGGTTCCATTGAAATAACCATATTCTCCTCTAAGACAGTATCTATGTCTTCACGCAATTCTAATCCAGCTTCTCTTCCATAAAAATGAGATAGGACACCAAATGAATGGCCATAACCAAATGTTCGATAATGAAGATAACCAAGCTCAGCAAAAAGTTCATTCAGTTCATGACAAATAGACGAACATTTTACACCTGGTTTAATTAATTCTAAGCCTCTTTTATGAACTTTAACATTTGCTTCCCATGCTTTTAAAGATGCATCGTCAATTTTATCTACAAAAAGAGTTCTCTCAAGAGCCGTATAGTATCCTGAAATCATTGGAAATGTATTTAAAGATAGAATGTCTCCTGATTTTAATTTTCTATTAGTTTTTGGATTATGCGCACCATCAGTATTCAATCCTGATTGAAACCAAACCCAAGTATCCATGAATTCTGCATCAGGATACGTTTTTGCAATTTCACGTTCCATTTTATCTCTGCCCGCTATTGCAATCTCAAGCTCACTTTCCCCAACCTTAATATTTTTTTTAATCTCCTCACCTCCAAGATCAGCTATTCTTGCTCCATTTTTGATAATTTCTATTTCTTCAGGTGATTTAATCATTCTAAGTTTCATCAAATCTTTTGATACATCACTAAAAACTGAAAATGTAAAAATTGAAGTTAGTTTTTCTTTAACATCTAAAGTTACATGATCATTTTCAATACCAATATTTTTTGGAGGTTCATCTCTTCCGATAATTGAAACAATAGCTTTTAAAAAATTATCTCTTTTCCAGTCAGTAAAGATTACATTATCACAATGTGATCTTCTCCAAGGTTGACTAGCATCTATATTTGCTGAAATTGTTGAAATTTTATTAGCTGTTACAACACAACCATAGGGTCTGCCGAAAGAGCAATAAATAAAACCAGTATAATAAGCAATATTATGCATTGATGTTAAAATAATCATATCATGATTATTTTTACTCATTACAATTCTTAAATTAGATAGCCGACTTTGATACTCTTGGTCTGTAAAAGGAAGTTTTGCCTTATCGCCATTTTTTAATGTAAAAAAATCTGGTCTTTCCATTTTAATTAATTTAGTGCAATAAATCTTCTATTAGTTTTTATTGTAAGACTATAATAAATAATCGACATAAAAAGAAAGAAGCCACCTATAATGGTATTAGTGGAAGGTATTTCATTAATACCTAAAAAGGGTATCCATACCCAAAAAATTCCACCAATTACTTCTGTCAGTGAAAGCAAAGTAAGTTCAGCTGCTGGTATTGCTTTTGATCCTATAGAATATAAAATTAACCCCATGCAAACCAAAGTTCCATGTACAGAAAACAAAGCACTATTATAACTTGTAGATAAAAAAACCATATCGTTGGTTAAAATAACTATCGCTGCAACTACAAAACAAAAAAATCCAGCAAAAGCAACAGTAGTAAATTTTGGAGTCTCTTTTCTCCATCTTAATGTTACTGAAAAGACAGAAAAACCAATTGAAGAAACCATTCCAAATATAAGACCTAACAAAGAACTCTTTTGAGTGTTGCCTAGGGCAATAATTATAATTCCAATAGTTGCAATGACAATAGCTATCCAAACATTAATTGATATTCTTTCTTTTAAAAATAAAAAACCTAACAAAGCAGTAAAAAAAGGCATTGCAGCTAAACAAAGTAAAGTAATAGCAGCACTTGTATTGGTAATTGAATATATAAATGTGATCATTGCAATCCCAAGACCCGTTCCACCAACAATACCTGACCAACCTATCCTAAAATAATTTTTATAAAAATTTTTTCCTTCTTCAAAAAAAAGATAAAGATTTAGAATTAGAAAAATTGTTAGCCCACGCGCAAAAATATACTGCCATGGAACAAGATTTGGTTCATTCATGTATCTAACTACTAAAGGACCAAAAGACCATATTAAGCCAGCTATTAAAACAACTGGAATTGCAATCTTTTCATTTTTTAATTCAATCATTAATCATTATTTAATAGTAATTATTTTGGACTACAATAAAAATGAGCTTTATTTAAAAATATCAATATTCGATACAATTGGAGAGTAACAATCAATTAACTCTCCCTTTTTGAATATAGATTGTCCATCTTTGAAGAGACCCCAGACATTTGATTCTACAAATGATTTAATTCTGAATGACTCTTGACCTTTTAAGACCTGTAATTCTATTTTTCCACCATTAGTTGAAGTTAATTTTGCTTTTAAAAATCTAATAATTTTTTTACTCTTAGAATAATCATTTTTTAATTTAGCTTTAAATGGTTTTTCAGCCTTAACCCCTAGAATGTTAAGTAGATAAGGAAAAACAAAAAATCTAAAACAAGCAGATGAAGAGATAGGATTGCCTGGTAGTCCAAAAATAGCTTTTTCTATTTTATTAAACTTAGCAAATAATATTGGTTTACCAGGTCTAATAGAAACACCTTTAAAAAAGTTAGATAAATTAAATTTTTTAATTACAAAGGGAACAAAATCGTGTTTACCAGCAGATACGGCACCCGAAGTAACTATAATATCTATTTTTGATTTAAAACTTTTTTCTATCTTTTTTTTAAAAAGATTTTCGTCTTTATCCCTTAAAATTCCACCATCTATAAAATTAAATAGAAAATTATTAGATATGGATTTTATATAATAACTATTAGAGTTTCTAACTTTCCAATTAGCAATATCACTATTATTAGAAATTTCATTTCCTGTTGAAAAAAATAAAATATTGGGCTTCTTTTTAACTTTTATATTTATTATGCCTAATGTTTTAAAAGCTAATATATGAGAAGGTTGAATTATGGTGCCTTTTTTAATTACCAAGTCTCTTTTTTTATAATCTGATCCAGCATATCTAATGTGTTGTTTGTTTTTTATTTTTTCATTAATTAAGATAAATTTTCTATTTTTATTAAAAACAATTTTTTCTATTGGAATTATAGTGTCAAAATTTTTAGGTATAAGCGCACCTGTCATTACTTCAACAGCTTCAAACTTATTTATTTTTTTTAAATACGGATTATCTCCCGCAGATATAGTCTTTAAAATTTTAAAGTTTTGTGAATTATTTTTATTTAACTTGCTTGTATCTTTTGAATTAATTGCAAAACCATCAAATGCAGCATTAGTTCCTGCTGGATAATTTACAGCTGAATAGATATCTAATGCATTAATCCTGTTTAATGACTTTGATGAGTTAATAATTTCATCTCTAATTTTTATCTTTGATTTTATTAAGATTTTCTTAGCTTCTTTATAATTAATCATTTTAATTTTTCTTTAGTATTTTTTTTGCTTCTTCTAAATCTTCTTTGGTATTTATATTAAAAAAGGGATCAAATTCTTTAAGTTCTATATCAATTGTTTTTACTCCTATTTTATTTGCCCAATCCTCTACTTTTCTAAAATTATTATTAATCAAATCATTTTCCAGTGGTTTTAATAATTCAATTGACCATAAACCAAAAATGTTGTGCCTTCTGTTATTTGATTTAATAAAATACAATAAGCTATCTTTCATTTTAATTCTTTTTTGATATTCATCAATAATTGAGATTTCAAAAAAAGGTGTGTCTGATGGAAATGTTGCAATCCACTGATACGATTTTTGATTTTCTTTAACCCATTTCATTGAACTTAAAACGCCTGCTAATGGTCCAAAGTCATCTAAGCAATCAGGAATTATTGTTACATTTTTTATTTTTTTTGTATCTAAACTGTGGCTTGAGACAATAAGTATCTCTTCATATTTACTGCTAATTTTTGATAAAACGTGCTCTAACAATGTTTTATCACCAAGTTTTGTCTGGTTTTTATCTTCACCAAATCTCTTTGATTTTCCGCCCGCTAGCACAACAGCTAAAATATTGTTATCTTCCATAAATCAAAATATAAAACATTAATCTCTTAATTAAAGAATTATAATGGACTTAAAAATTTTAGAAATCGCATCTAATACCAAAAACCACAAAGTGGTTAAAAATCATACACATCAATCAAAGAATAAAAACCCATTATGTGGTGATGAAATGGAAATTAGTTTGATAGTTAAAGATAATATTGTTCAAGACATGGGGTATCAATGTAAGTCCTGCGTGTACTGTCAGGCCTCTGTCAGTTTGCTTTCAAGATGGGTTATACAAGCACCAATAGAAAAAATTTCAGATTTTGTCTCAAAAGCTGAGCTTTTCTTTGATGAAAATTTTGATCAATTAAAAAAAAATAATATAAAAGATTTAAAAGATTTTAAAAAAATAATGAATTCAAAAAACATTTCTAGAAAAGAGTGTTTATTGCTTCCATTTAAAACTCTTTCAAAAGCCCTAAAGCTTTAAAGCAATACTAATAGTAAAGATAAAAATATATGATAAATACAATAAAAGAAAACTTTAATAGAGCTCTTTATGCTTTAATATTTTCAATAATTACAATTGGAACTCTTTCATTCTTAAGTTTTGAAACTCCTTATGGGTTATTTTTAGCTGGGTCATTTGGATCTTCTATGGTTCTACTTTTTGGGTATCCAGAAAGTTCTTTTGCCCAACCCAAAAATGTTTTTTTTGGACACTTAGTAACATCTATAGTTGGTGTATTAATTTTAAAATTTCTACCCATTGATCAGTTTTTACAAATAGCCATTGCAGTAGGTCTTGGTATTTTTGTAATGATACTACTTGGTGTAACTCACCCACCTGCAGGCGGAAATCCTATTGTTATAATACTTAGTGCAGTTTCATATGATTTTTTATTAAACCCGATTATTCTTGGTTCTATAATAATAATTGTTTATGCAATTATTTTAAATCGTTTCATTTTAAAGAAAAACTACCCAAGTAGTTGGAAAAGCTAATCTTTTCACTGTTTCAAATTTAACCAGTTTAAATATACTGGCTAAATGAATTCTAATTATAAAGTTATAAAATTTAGATCTAATAATTCAAAAGAGGTTAATGATCAAATATCCATTGAAGAACCACTTGAAATAATACTCAAATATAAAGATAAAGAAAATTGGAATGAAAATACTATCTCTATTACGATGAGAACGCCTGGTGATGATGAAGATTTAGTAAGAGGATTTCTTTTTAATGAGAGGGTAGTTGAAAAAATTGAATATATAGAAAAAATTGAACACAGTGGAAGACCTACTGATCAATATGGTATTAAAAATAAAATTACTGTAACGATTAATAATTTTGAAAATATTGATATTGATAAAATAAAAAGAAATTTTTTAACAAACTCTTCTTGTGGTGTTTGTGGAAAAACTTCCTTAGATTCCTTAGAAATTATTAAAAAGGATAAAATCTTAAAATCCATTCCAAAAATTACAAAAGAAACTATTATGACATCACCAGATAAACTTCGGCAAAATCAGTCAGAATTTTCTAAAACTGGAGGAATTCATGCAAGTGGGTTATTTACGGCTAAGGGTGACATTGTAGCTATCAAGGAAGATGTTGGAAGACATAATGCTTTAGATAAATTAATAGGTCATACTCTTGATCAGAAATTACTTAACACAAATTCTCAATTTTTGACCTGTTCTGGGAGGCTTAATTTTGACCTCGTTCAAAAGGCTCTAATGGCAAACATAGGTGTGCTTATAGGAGTGGGTGCGCCAACAAGTCTTGCTATAGATTTAGCAAATAGATTTGATATGACATTGGTTGGTTTTGTGAAAAAAGATAGCTTCAATATTTATAGTAGTAGTGAAAGAATTAAATAGATATTTGAGGTCAGTATTTTTTTTATATATATTATTTAATAATATTAAATATTATTAAATTCATTTTAAACTTCTAGAATTTTTATAATAATTGTAATAAATATTTAAGCATTAACAGGGGGTAAATTGTAAATTGTCAAAAAATATAAGTAATCTATCTGGTAGAATTGGTCTAAAAAAAAATCTTTTTGAAAAGATTTCTGAAAGATCATTAAACTCTAAAGATTCAACTGGTATTAAAGAAATAGCCAATGAATACCACATGGGAGTTTCCACTATTCATGGTGCTGAGAGTTTTTATGAATTTCTAAGACCAGCTCACAGAGCCAAAAAAGCCTTTGTTTGTAATGGAAGTGCTTGTATGTGTTCTGGAACACAAGAGCCTTTAAAGAAAAAATTAAAAGAAAAATTGGGTGACGACAAGGTTGGTGAAATGTTTTGTCTTGGTCACTGTTATGAAAATAAAGCCTTTCATTATGATGGTGAAAATTATGCTGGCAATGATATTGATAAAATTGATGAAATAATTAAAGGTAATAAAATTGAACAGGAAAAATTTTTTTCAAAAAGTTTTGCTGCAACAAGTTTTTTAATGGATGATAAGCTTTCAAATTTAGATCAATTTAAAGATGTCTTAAGTAAGTTTATAAATACAGACAAACAAGAAATTATAAAATCATTACTAGACTCAAATTTAACTGGTAGAGGTGGTGCTGGTTTTCCAGCTGGAATGAAATGGGATTTTTGTAGAAAAGCCCCCTCTGAAAAAAAATACGTTATATGCAATGCAGATGAAGGTGACTCTGGTGCCTTCTCCGATAGATATTTATTAGAAGATCAGCCATTAAAAGTTTTATTTGGAATGATCATCTGTGGTTATGTTATTGGAAGTGACGAGGGTGTTTTATATATTAGAGGAGAATATCCAAAATCTATTGAAGCAATAAATGGGGCTATCAATTCTTTGAAAGAAGAAGGATTATTAGGAGAAAATATTCTTGGAACAAATTTTTCTTTTGATCTAAATATTTGTATAGGACAAGGAGCATACATATGTGGAGAAGAAACAGCTTTAATAGCCTCAATTGAAGGAAGAAGAGCAGAAGTTGATGTCCGACCTCCCTTCCCTGTTACTGAAGGACTTTATAAAAAACCAACAGTTGTTAATAATGTTGAAACTTTAGCAGCTGCTACTGGTATACTTATTAATGGGGCAGAAAAATTTGCTGCAATTGGAAATAAAAAATCTGCAGGTACAAAATTAGTTTGTTTTGATAGTTTTTTTAATAATCCAGGTGTTTATGAAGTTGAAATGGGAACTCCAATGAAAAAGGTTTTAAATGATATTGGTGGTGGTTTTAAAGAACCTATTAAGGCATTACAAATTGGTGGACCATTAGGCGGGGTTATTCCAATTTCTGAGGTAGAAAAATTAAATCTAGATTTTCAAGAATTTACTGCTGCTGGTTTCATGCTGGGGCACGCAAGTATAGTAAGTATTCCAAAAGACTTTCCAATGGTCGAATATATTCATCATTTATTTGAGTTCACAGCTGAAGAATCATGTGGAAAATGCTTCCCAGGTAGACTTGGATCTTACAGGGGAAAGGAAATGTTTGATCAAGCTAAGAATAAAACTGCTAAAATTCCACTAAAGCTATTAAATGAGCTGCTAATAACGATGAAAAAAGGCTGTTTATGTGCATTATGTGGTGCAATACCTACTCCAATCATGAATATATTAAAATATTTTGGTGATGAAATGAAGGATGATATGGTGAAAGATAATTAATGAGCTCAGAAAAAAGAAAAATTGCATATATAGATGGTAAGCCCTATGAAATTGGTCCTAACCATACTTCTGTTTTAAAATTTGTAGAAAGCTATCTTGGTGAAAAAAAAGTTCCTGCTTTATGTAATGATCCAAACCTAGCACCTTATGGAGCTTGTAGAGTTTGTTCGGTTGAGGTTGCTTTAGTTAAAGATGGTCCAACTAAAGTTGTAGCCTCATGTCATACACCAGTTGGTGAAAACCAACATATTTTTACAAACAATGAAAATTTAACTGCTTTAAGAAAAAATATTGTTGAACTAGTTTTAACCGACCATCCAATGGAATGTGGAACTTGTGAGGTTAATAATAACTGTGAACTTCAAGATGTTGCTAATGATTTAGGCATATCAGATCATAGATATAATGTACCAAAACAACACAAAGGTATTCCAAGAGACACCTCTCATGATTACATGAGAATGAATTTAGATAACTGCATTAATTGTGGAAGATGTGTCAGAGCTTGTGATGAAATTCAAGGTTCTTTTGTTTTAACAATGAGTGGTAGAGGATTTGAGTCTAAGATTACAACAGATAATGATGCATTATTTGGGGACTCGTCTTGTGTATCTTGTGGAGCTTGTGCACACACTTGCCCAACAGATGCCATCTCAGATGTATATCAATCTAAATCAGTTGCTGTTGATGAAAAAGTAAGAACGACTTGTTCTTATTGTGGAGTTGGTTGTAATCTAGAGGCATCAATTAAAGATAATAAAGTTGTTGCAATTTCTACTCCTAAAGAATCTGAAGTTAACGCAGGTCACACTTGTATTAAAGGAAGATATGCTTTTGGATTTTATGATCATCCCGATAGATTAAAAACTCCTTTAATTAAAAGGAATGGAAAATTTGAAGAAGCATCATGGGATGAGGCATATGATTTTATTAAAAAAGAATTAAATAGAATTACTAAAGCTAATGGACCAGATGCAGTTGCTGGTATTTCTTCAGCAAGATGTACTAATGAAGAAAATTATGTTTTCCAAAAAATGATTAGAGCAGCAATAGGAACTAATAATATTGATTGTTGTGCAAGAATTTGTCATTCACCTACTGCGTGGGGAATGCAACAAACATTTGGAACTGGAGCGGCTACAAATTCTACAGAAGATATTTACCATGCAGATTTATTTATGGTTATTGGAGCAAATCCAACAAATGCTCACCCAGTTACTGGTGCTAAAATTAAGCAACAAGTAATGAAGGGTAAAAAATTAATTGTATTAGATCCAATTACTACTGAGCTTGCTAAACTTGCTGATTATCATATTAAACTTAGACCAGGAACAAATGTTGCTATTTTGAATATGATGTTGCATTTTATATTAAAAGCAAACCTTTATGACAAAGATTTTGTTAGAGATAGAACTGAGGGTTTTGCAAATTTCATTAAGGAAATTGAGAGACAAGATATGGATCATTTAGCGAAAGTTGCTGGTGTTGACAAACAGTTAGTTAAAGAAGCTGCAATTGCTTATGCAACAGCAAAAAACTCTATGGAATTCCATGGTTTAGGTGTTACAGAACAAGAGCAAGGATCTAAAACAGTAATGTTAATTGCTGATCTTGCAATGATTACTGGAAATATTGGTAGAAGAGGAGTTGGTGTTAATCCATTGAGAGGACAAAATAATGTCCAAGGTGCTGCTGATATGGGGTGCCAGCCTCATCAAGGAGCTGGATACTTTGAAGTGGCTGATGAAAAAGTTCAAAATTTCTACACTGAAAAATATGGAGTCGTTCATCCAACAAAACAGGGATTAAAAATTCCAGAAATGTTTGATGGGGCAATTAATAAAGATGTGAAAGCTGTTTGGATTATTGGAGAAGACATTGTTCAAACAGATCCTAATAGTGCCCACGTAATAGATGCCATGAATTCACTTGAGTTATTAGTTGTGCAAGAAATTTTTATGAGTGAGACAGCAAAACTTGCAACAGTAGTATTGCCTGGAACAACTTTCTTAGAAAAAAATGGAACTTTTACAAATACAGAAAGAAGAATTCAAAGAGTAAATCGAGCCGTACCTCCTTTGCCTGGCACTAAAACAGATGGAACAATTGTAACAGACATGATGCAAAAATTAGGTTTTGATCAACCTGAATATGACGCAGATCAAGTTCTTGCAGAAATAGCTGATGTAGTTCCTTTCTTTAAAGGGGTAACAAGGGAAAGACTTGGTAAAATGGGATTACAATGGCCAGTTCAAGAAGATGGAACAGATACTCAAATTTTACACCAAGAAACATTTAAATTAGGAAAAGGACAACTTAAAAATTTTGATTGGAAAGAATCTAATGAGATAGCTGAGAATAAAAAAGATTATCCATTAATTTTAACAACTAGTAGAGTTCTTCAACATTATAATGCTGCTACTATGACAAGACGTACTAAAAATATTAATATAGTTTCTGAAGATTTATTACTAGTTCACCCTAATGATGCTAAAAAAAGAGAATTAAATACTGGTGATATTGGTAGACTTTATTCTGGCAGAGGTGAAGTAGCTTTAAAAGTAGAAGTAACAGATAAAGTTAAAGAAGGAATTGTATTTACAACATTCCACTTCCCAGAACATATGGTTAACATGGTAACTGGTCATGGAAAAGATGAAGAGACGATGTGTGCAGAATACAAAGTTTCTTCTGTAGAAATTCAAAAAATATCCAATCAATTTAAAACTGTTGTTGAACCTAAAGATAATCAAGCAGAACTTTCATAATTACTAGTATTTTAATACGTGCTTTAAAAAATTATAAAGTTTATAATTTTAAAAATGACTAATTCAAATATAGATATTGATAAGGCAGGTTGGTCATTTGATAACACATATGCAAAACTACCCAATGATTTTTTAGTAAAACAAGTCCCTATCCCAGTAAAATCTCCAGAAATTATAATTTTAAATAAAGATCTCTCAAAAGATTTAGATTTAGATTTTACAAATATTAAAGAAGAGAATTTATCTCAACTATTCTCTGGAAATTTATTGCCAACTGGGTCAGAGACGATTGCGCAAGCATATGCAGGGCATCAATTTGGGCATTTTACAATGTTAGGTGATGGACGGGCTGTTCTTATGGGTGAACACGTATCAAAAAATGGTGATAGGTATGATATTCAATTTAAAGGTTCTGGAAAAACACCTTTTTCGAGAAGTGGTGATGGACGAGCAGCACTTAGTCCAATGCTTAGAGAATATATCATTAGTGAAGCAATGCATAAATTAGGAGTGGCAACGACTAGAAGTTTAGCAGTTGTTAAAACCGGAGAAAATGTAATTAGAGAAACACATTTACCAGGTGCTATATTAACTAGAATTGCTGCTAGTCATATCCGTGTTGGAACTTTTCAATATATTACAGCCACTCAAAAGGAACAAAATTTAAAAGTTTTATTTAATTATGTAATCAATCGACACTATCCCAATATAAAGAATTCTAAAAACCAAGCTTTAGATTTATTAAAAACAATAATGAATGTTCAAATTAATTTAGTTATTGACTGGATGCGTATTGGTTTCATTCATGGAGTGATGAACACTGATAACGTATCAATTTGTGGTGAAACAATTGATTATGGTCCCTGTGCTTTTATGGATGCTTATAATCCGGATACAGTTTTTAGTTCGATTGATCAACAAGCAAGATATTCATTCTCAAATCAACCAAAAATTATTAAATGGAACTTGGCAAGGTTTGCAGAGTGCATCATAACACTCATAGACGACAACAAAGATAAGGCTATAGAAATTGCAACTGAAGTAATTGATACATTTGACAGAATTTATGAAGAAAAATGGCTTAATATGATGCGTGATAAATTAGGATTATTTGGTGAAGATACAAATGATCAAATTTTAATTGTGGAACTTCTAGGGTGGATGCACAAAAATAAAGTTGATTACACTAATACTTTTTGTTTTTTAATGAATGAAAAGTTTTCTGATAATGAAGTTTATAAAGATAAAAACTTTCTTATTTGGAAAGAAAAATGGGAAAGTCGATTAAAATTAAATAATAATAGTCAGGAAAAGTACATAAAACTAATGCATTCAGTAAATCCAATAATTATTCCAAGAAATCATAAAGTGGAAGAAGCTTTAACTGCTGCAAACAATGGTGATTTAGAAGTTATGAATAAATTATTGGCTATTTTAAAAAAACCATATGAAAATCAAAATAGTATTACTGATTTTCAGTCTCCTGCACCGTCTAGTGATAAAGCTTATCAAACATTTTGTGGAACTTAACCCTTAGAGAACGTAAGGTTCGGGTCTTGCATTATTATCAAGAACTCTTTCAACAGAAAAGTCACTTATATCAATCGTTTGATAAGATCCTGTAGAAATTAATTCAGTTAATGCTCTTCCTATTCCAGGGGCTTGCATTAATCCTCTGCCTGTAAATCCTGAAGCCATATATACATTTTCATATTTAGGGTGTTTGCCGACCACTGCATTATTATCCAATTTGTTGCAATCATAATAACCAGCCCATCCACCAGTTAATTTTAATTCTTCAAAAGCAGGAATTCTTTGTGCTAATGCAGGCCATACTAATTCTTCAAAATCATTCCAAGCTGGTTCTAAATCAGTAGCATCAAATACTGAGTTAGGTGAACCTGCCAAATATTCTCCACCTTCAGGTCTCCAGTAAACTCCTGTTGTTAAGTCCCCTGTTAACGGCATTTCTTTAATATATTTAGGACATTTAACTCTAAAAACTGTATGTTTTTGAGGAACTACAGGGATATCCTTTAATAATTCTTTAGTCCAACATCCTGCAGCAGATATAATTGTTTTAGCTTTAATATCAGAGATGCTTTTCACTTCACCTTTAATAAATTCTGCACCTAATTCAATTGCCTTACTCTTTAAGGCGCTATGAAACATGAAAGGATCAATCCATCCTTCACTTTGGTTGTCTGTATAAGTTGCTGTTTCAATACCCTCACTGTTTATATAAGGAAATATTTTTGATAGTTCAGAACCTTTGATGTTTTTAGTTCCAGCATCACAAGCTTCATGATTTTTTAAAGCTTTATATTGTTCCTCAGCATGCTCTGGACCAAACATTAATAAGTAGCCGTTTGTAACCATGCTTGCTGTAGGGTTTGGATTTTTTTCAGTTTTTAATAGTTCTGGAATCTGAAAAATAAATTCTCTTGCAAATTTTCCTAATAAAATATTTTCTTTTTGAAAAAACTGCCTTCTAAATCCACCAAGTGATAATGGAAAAGAAGCTGTTTTATAAGTTGGGTCTCTTTCTATAACTTTAACTTTTCTACCATCTTTAGATAAAAAATACGCTGTAGCAGTCCCTATTATTCCACCACCAACTATTACAACATCATCCATAATTTATTTTAATTTAATATGATTAAACTTACATTTATCAGTAATGCAAAGAGACACCAAAGTAAATAAGGAATCATTAGATAATAACTATACAAGTTGACACGCCTAAATCTAATTATGAGAATGATTATCAATAATATTAAAATTACTAGTACAATTAGAGCTAAAACAATTTTATGAAAAACAAAAAAAACTATACTCCAAGTTGTATTAAAAATTAAATGAATAAAGTAGATATAAATAGTGTTCATATCTCTGTTTTTACTATGCCAAAATTTCCAGATAGCAATTGTCATAAAAAAATAAAGCGTAGTCCAAACTGGTGCAAAAATCCAATCTGGTGGATTAAACGAGGGTTTAATGATTAAAGAATACCATGGCTCTTTAAAACCAACAGTAGCTAAGCCACCTATTGCTGATGCAGAAAAAGTAACAAGAGCAAATAGTAAAAAAGATAAGAATTTGTTTTTTAACATATTTCTATTATACAATAGAATATGGAGAAAAAAAAGTTATTTGGATAACTGGTGCAAGTAGTGGAATTGGTAAAGCTCTTGCAATCAAATTTGCAGAAAATGGGTGGTTGGTTGCTGCATCTGCAAGACGAGAAAATTTATTAAATGAACTTAAAAAAATTAATCAAAGTATTATTCCTTTTCCTTTAGATGTTACTGAAATTGATTCATGTAAATTAGTTGCAAAAAATATAATCAAACAATTTAATAATATTGATATATGTGTGTTTGGTACGGGTATGCATGATCCAAAATCAGAAAAAAGATTTAATTTAGATAAGATAAGAGAAATAATGGAAGTTAATTATTTTGGAACAATGAATTCAATTAATTCAATCTATGATTATTTCTCCGAAAAAAAAAATGGCCAAATATCTATAATTTCTTCTGTTGCAGGCTACCGTGGATTACCTGCTGCTGGTGCATATTGTGCTTCAAAATCAGCACTTACCAGCTTTGCTGAAAGCTTAAACTTTGATATGAGAATGAAGAATGTGCGTGTTTCGTTAATCAGCCCCGGTTTCATAAAAACACCTATGACTGATCAAAATGATTTTCCAATGCCCATGATCAAAACTCCAGAATTTGCTGCAGATGAAATTTTTAAAGGATTAACAATTAAAAAAGGATTTGAAATACATTTTCCAAAAGCTTTTACATATTTTTTAAAATTTCTTCAAATGCTACCTAGCAGTTTATATTTTAAGCTAGTTGCCAGAGGTATGAAGAAGATTGATTATTAATTTTTTTTAAAGAAAACTGTCAATTCACCCACTTTAAATCCAAACTTTGTAAGTGTGGCACGATTAATTGCAACATCTTCATCTTGTTTAAAAATCCAATCATCAAAAGAAACTTTAATATTCTTTCCTTTAAATGGGACCATTAAATCATATTCAAATTTAAAAGCTGATCCATATTGATAACCTTTAGCTGTACCCACGACATCAGGGGCAGTACCTTCGTAATAATTTTGATCAATCTTTTTGATTTTCCATATTCGATTTTGTTTTTCTCCGTCTGTCCAATAAAAATCTTCTTTAAGAGTTAAAATATCTCCTTCAAAACTACCTGTCATATCTGCTTTAAACTGTCTAGTAACCTTACCACTACGGTCTTGTAATAGACCCCATGCTTTAACCGGACCATTAAAGTATTGTTCTATAGTCATAGTTGGTTCAGTATTTTTGAAATCTGTTGGCTTCATAGAATTATTGTTTATACAACTTGCTGTAAAGAATAAAGAAATTATTAACACAGTTAATCTAATGGTTTTAAAGTTTATCATGTCGCTCCTATTGTTATTTGTTTTGCAGTGAAAATTGAATTAAGTCTATATTTTTTGATTTAAAACCGGCTTCACAATATGAAAGATAAAATTCCCACATTCTTTTAAATTTTAAATCAAAGCCTTGTTTTTTAATTAAGTCCCATTTTTTATTAAATATTTCTCTCCAAATAATCAAAGTCTCAGAGTAATGGTTGGCATATGAATTATACTCACTAAATTTTAATCCATTTTTATCTACATAATTTTGTAATTCACCTTTTGAAGGCAAAAAGCCACCTGGGAAAATATACTGTTGTATAAAGTCTTTTTTATTTTTATATCTATTAAATAAACTATCATCGATAGTTATGGCTTGAATACCCACCGTACCTGATGGTGAAAGATTATTTTTAATCGTATTAAAATAACTGTCTAAATAGTTTTGGCCTACAGCCTCAATCATTTCTATTGATGCAATATGATCATATTTATCTTTTAAATCTCTATAATCTTTAATTTGAATATTTACTTTTTCATTAAGCCCACATCGATGAATTCTCTCTTTAGCAAATTCAAATTGTTTTTTGGAAATAGTAATACAATCTAATTTGACATCATAATTAGTACCTAAATACTCAGCAAAACCACCCCAACCACAACCAATTTCTAAAATTTTATTACCATTTGTAGGCTTTATTAGATCTATTAGTTTTTGATATTTATTGTTCTGAGCTTCAAAAAGTTCTTGTTTGGGGCTTTCAAATATAGCGCTGGAATAAGTTAAAGTTTTATCAAGCCATAATGAAAAAAAGTCATTACCTAAATCATAATGCTTAGCAATATTTTCTTTACTCCTATTTTTAGTATTTTTTATAATTTTATTTTTAATAAAATTGATAAAAGGCAAATCGAATATTCCAGAAAATTTATAAATGGTTTTTATATTCTTTGCTGTTAACTCAATCAAATCAGAAAGATTATTTGTTGTAAAAAAATCTTTCATATAGGATTCTCCTAAACCAATACTTCCATTTTTAATCAAATTATAATTGAGACTTTCATCTTTAATTTCTAAAAAAACTTTTAAAGTTTCATCAGGGTTGCCAAATTTTAAAACTTCACCATTTACTTTTTTAATTTCAAGAAAACCATACTTAATACTTTTTAACGCATTAAACACGATCAAGTCTGAAATTTTATAAATTAACATTAGTTTTCGATAGTAATATTATTCTTAATCTTTATTTTTTTTTTATAAATTTAATTCCTTTTGTCCATAATTTAAATGCCTCATAATGTATCGCTAGAATGATTTTGAATGTCATTAATGGATGTTTTAAGTAAGATTTAAGTAGATTTCTATTATTCAATTCACTTTTAATACCATCCTGTGAAGCATATAATACTTTACCGGCTGGATCATTCAGGTCAATTATTACAGATATTTTATTACCAGGCTTTAAAAGCCTAAAAAAATAAATACAATTCATCTCAATAAATGGTGATACATGAAATTTTTTCTTACACACATGTTGAATCAGATTTTGGTCTTTTTCAGTTTTAAACACATAAACATGTTGTTCACCAAATGTGTTCTTAACTTCATATAAAATACATATTAAATCAGAATTTTTGTCATATATATAAAAAACACTTAGCGGGTTAAACACATAACCAAATATTCTTGGGTAGCATAAAAGTTTTATTTGAACATCATTAGTATCAATATTATTTTTTTTAAGATTATCTAAAACCCAGTCCTTAAGAGAACTTCCATCTCTTGCCCCATGGTCTTTATCAAAGAAACTAATGATATTTAATTTATTATATGAAAATATCTTTAGTGTTTTGTGTAATAGGTTTATTTCTGATAAATCTATAAGTAGTGAAAATACACTATAGTTAAAGCTATGAATTTTGGGCTTAAATCTTTTATGAATTACATTTCCTGTGTAAATATAAGAATTTTTAATCATTCAGTGTTTTTAACATATCAATAGACGACTTTATTCCATCCTCGTGAAAACCATAACCAAAATAGCTGCCACAAAATAAAATATTTTTTTTATTTTGAATTTTATATAGATTATTTTGATTGGTTAATGCTTCTGTATCGTAATAAGGGTGAGTAAATGCTACCTTTTTAAATGTCTTATTATTTGGAATTTCTTTAAATGGATTTATTGTTAAAAAAATATCTCTATCTATCTTTAAATTTTGCAACTGATTTATCCAATATGTTACAGCTGTCTTTTCATTATTAGTTGAATCCATTGAAGAATTCCAAGCACACCATGCTTTTTTATTTTTAGGCATAACACTTTCATCAAAATGTATTACTGCAGTGTTTGCTCTATATTTAAATTTCTTTAATATAGTCTCCTCGTCTAGTGTTGGATTATCAATTATCTTTAATGCTTCATCTGCATGGGTTGCTATTACAACTTTATCATAATCAAAGAACTCATTTTCCTCCCCATAAAAAATTTTAACACCTAAATCATTTCTGATAATTTTATTTATATTGTAATTCTTAAAATGCTCTCCACTAACTTGGCCTATTATTTTATCAACATAAGTTTTGCTCCTATTTGCAACCGTAAACCATTGAGGTCTATCTTTAATTTTAAATAATCCATGATTCTTAAAAAAACTTAAAAAAAATGATAATGGCATTTGTTTTGCTTCATATGGTGGCATCGACCATATTGCAGATACCATTGGTATAATATGATAATTAATAAAATAATCTGAAATTTTTATTTCTTTTAAGTATTCCCCTAATGTTATTGATTTAATTTTTTGAATTTCTATTTTTTCACAGTTTTTATAAAAACTTAAAATTTCAAAAAACATTTTGATGAATTTTAGATTAAATAAGTTTTTTTTATTGGAAAAAATTCCACCTAATCCTTTTCCACAATACTCTAAGCCACTATTTTCTATGGTAACAGAAAATGACATATCACTTTTTTCAATTTCTATTTTATTCTCTAAAAAAAAATTAATCAAATTTGGATATGTTTGCTTGTTAAAAACCATAAATCCAATATCTATTGGAATTTCTTTATTAGCTTTGTAAGCAACTTTTATTGTATTTGCATGACCACCAAACTGATTTTCTTTTTCAAATAAATCGACCTTATGTTTTTTGGATAGGTAATAAGCAGCACTCAATCCTGATATACCTGCACCTACTACAGCAATTTTCATCTTGGTAAATATTTAAGCTGCTGTGTCTTCGTACTCTTCCATAGACGGACAAGTGCAAAACAAGTTTTTATCTCCATAAACATTATCTACTCTACCAACTGGAGGCCAATATTTATTTGTTCTTAAAAACTCTGAAGGATAAGCGGCCTCTTCTCTTTCATACTTATGATCCCACTTATTGGATGTTAATTCAACGTGAGTATGTGGCGCATTCTTCAATGGGTTGTCAGTCTTGTCATATTCACCAGACTGAATTTTATCTATTTCTTGTTTTATCTTTATAAGAGTAGAACAAAACTTGTCAATTTCACTCAAACTTTCACTTTCCGTAGGTTCAATCATCATTGTACCAGCAACAGGCCAAGACATTGTTGGAGCATGATAACCAAAATCAATCAATCGCTTTGCAATATCTTCCTCTGTGATCCCTGTTTCACTTTTTATCGTTCTAATATCAATGATACATTCATGAGCTACATTGCCACTTTTACCCTTATATAAAATTGGAAAAGAATCTTTTAATTTATGTGCAATGTAATTTGCATTTAGTATTGCAACTTGTGATGCTTTTCTTAAACCTTCAGAACCCATCATTTTTATATACATCCATGAAATTGATAAAATACTTGAGCTGCCCCAAGGTGCTGCAGATACTGCTCCCATTCCCGTGACCGGACCACAATCTTTAATTACAGAATGCTTTGGTAAAAATATTTCTAAATGCTTTTTACATGCTATTGGTCCCATGCCAGGTCCTCCACCACCGTGTGGTATACAAAACGTTTTATGTAAATTTATATGACAAACATCTGGTCCAAAATTTCCTGGTTTTGCAATTCCGACTAACGCATTTAAGTTTGCTCCGTCCATGTAAACTTGCCCACCATGATTATGAATTAATTCACAAATATCAGTTATTTTTTCCTCAAAAACGCCATGTGTTGAAGGGTAAGTAACCATAAGAGCAGCTAAATTTTCCGAATGTTCTTCAGCTTTATTTTTTAAATCTTCATAGTCTACGTTTCCAAATTGATCGCATTTCACAACAACTACTTTCATACCAACCATTTGAGCACTTGCTGGATTTGTGCCATGTGCAGAGCTTGGAATTAAACAAACATTACGATTTGTTTCATTATTTTTTTCATGAAATTTACGTATTACCATTAAACCAGCAAACTCACCTTGAGCCCCAGCATTTGGTTGTAATGAAACTCCAGAAAACCCAGTAATTGACCTTAGCCAGTTTTTTAAATCTGTAAATAATTCCCTATAACCATCCATTTGTTCAACTGGAGAAAAAGGATGTGGCTGTGAAAATTCTTTCCAGGTAACTGGTATCATTTCTGAAACTGCATTAAGTTTCATAGTGCACGATCCTAAAGCAATCATGGATTTATTTAGGGCAATGTCAGAATCTTCTAATTTTTTTAGATAACGTAGCATTTCTGTTTCTGAATGGTATCTATTAAAAACTGGATGATCTAAATAAGTTGAAGTTCTTAATAAGCTTTTTGGAATATTAGATAAACTTTCATTCATAGATTCTTTAATTGTTTCTGAGCAATTAAAAATTTTTAATAGCTGATTTGCTCTATAAAGATTTTTTCTTTCATCAAAAGATACTGCTAACATTTCGGAATTAACTTTTCTGATATTTACTCCTTGATCTAAAGCATTTTTGTATATCTTCTCTGTTTTATCTAGAGTTTTTATTGTTACCGTATCAAAAAAGTTATTTGAATAAAGTTCATAACCAGATTGTTTTAGTTTATCTGCAAAATTTTTAGTCAGTTGAGAAACACTTTCTGCAATCTTTTTAATACCTTGTGGACCGTGATAGACAGCATAAGCTGCAGAGACTATTGCTAATAATGCTTGTGCAGTACAAATATTACTCGTAGCCTTATCTCTTCTTATATGCTGCTCTCTTGTTTGAAGTGCAAGTCTGTATGCTTTTTTTCCATACTTATCTACTGAAACACCTACTATTCTACCTGGCATTGATCTTTTATACTCATCTTTTGTAGCAAAAAATGCTGCGTGTGGACCACCATAACCCATTGGAATTCCAAAACGTTGTGAACTACCAACTGCAATATCAGCACCTAACTCAGCAGGTGTTTTTAGTTTAGCAAGTGCTAACAAATCACATGCAAGAACTGCTTTTCCATTATGTTTATGTATTTTGCTAATAGCCTCACTTGGGTCTTTTATATCTCCAAGGGTGCCAGGGTATTGAATAATACCACATATAATATCTTCTTTAATATCTCTATCTTCGTCACCAACTATTATTTCTAAACCTAAAGGTTCAGCTCTTGTTTTAATAACATCGATAGTTTGAGGGTGACAATTTTTTGAAACAAAAACTTTTTTAGATTCAGACTTAGATATTCTATAGCTTAATCCCATAGCTTCTGCAGCTGCTGTTCCTTCATCTAAAAGAGAGGCATTAGCAATATCCATTCCTGTAAAATCAATTATCATTTGTTGAAAGTTTAATAACATTTCCAATCTACCTTGTGCTACTTCTGGCTGGTAAGGAGTATAAGAAGTGTACCATCCTGGATTTTCTAAAATATTTCTAAGTATTACATATGGTGTATAAGTTCCGTAATACCCCATTCCTATAAAGCTAGAATAAACTTTATTTTTTTTAGCTATATCTTTTAGTTTTCTAAGTGCTTTATATTCAGAGTTTGGATCTCCAATATCTAAGTCATCTTTAAGAAGGATTTTTTCTGGTACAGTGTCTTTTATTAAATCATCAAGACTTTTATAGCCTAATTCTTTAAGCATAACATTTTGTTCATCAACTGATGGACCTATATGTCTTTGTATAAAATCTTTTTGAGCATTTTTTAACATTTAACTACCACTTTCTTTTGAAAATTTTTCGTATTCTTCTTTATTCATTAATGAATCCATTTCAGACTTATCAGTAATTTTTAATTTAAAAAACCATGCATCATTTTCTGGATCATTATTAACCTTTGCAGGATCATCAACAATTGCTTGATTGTTTTCGATAATTTCTCCAGATACAGGAGTATAAATATCACTTGCAGCTTTTGTTGATTCTACAACTCCTGCATTACCATCTTTAACAACAGAGGACCCTATCTCTGGTAGCTCTACAAAAACAATATCACCTAGCATTTCGGTTGCATGTTGTGTGATTCCTATAACAGCAGTATCTCCATCTAATTTTATCCACTCATGTTCTTTTGAATACTTTACTTCACTCATTTGCTAGCTCCTTTCACATAACTTTTTTTATAAAATGGCAAATTACTTATAATTGCTGGATATTTTTTTCCTCTCACTTCTAAAAAAACCTTAGTATCAATTTTAGAAAATGAATTTTCTACGTAACCCATGGCAACTGGGGCCTGAACACTCGGTCCGAAAGTTCCACTTGTAATTTCCCCAATATTTTTATTATCTTCACTAAATATTGAGGTTTTTTCTCTAGCTATAATTCTACCTTCTGGCTTAATACCTACACGGATCTTGCTTACCCCTTTCTCAATTTGAGATTTAATTTTTTCACATCCAATAAATCCACCCTCAAGAATTCTATTCTTTGATATTGCCCATTTTAAATTAGCTTCTACTGGGCTTTTATCGATATCCATGTCATGACCATACAAACAAAGCCCCGCCTCTAATCTCAAAGTATCCCTAGCACCTAACCCAATTAAACTGGCCCCTTCATCTATGAGTTTTTGAACAAACACTTCTGCATCATCATTTTTTATCGATATCTCAAATCCATCTTCACCTGTATAGCCTGATCTTGTAATATAAATATTTTCTTTAAGATAATTAAATGTATCACCGTTCATAAATTCTAAATCTGACACTCCATTGATTATCTTTTCTAATATTTGGACTGCTTTTGGCCCCTGTATTGCTATAAGAGATAGCTCTTCACTTAAAATCATTTCATACTTATTTTCTAATAATTTAGATAAAAGTTTAAAATCTGTATTCTTACAAGCAGCATTTAATACAATGTTAAAACCACCTTCAACTTTTGTTATAATTAAATCATCATAAATTCCCGCTTCTTCATTCATTAAAAAACTATATTTTGACCGATTTAATTTAGCATTGCTCAATTCAGCTGGAAAAATTTTTTCAAGATTTTTTGCTAATGTGTTGTCTCCTTTAATGAATAACTGGCCCATATGTGACACATCAAAAATACCTGCATTCTCTCTTGTACTTTTATGTTCCTCAATAATTCCTGTAGAATATTGAATTGGCATTTGGTAACCAGCAAATGGAACAAATTTAGCTCCATGCTTTTGATGTAAATTGTAAAGTGCTGTTTTTATATTTTTCATATTAACTCACTGTACCCATCTGTATGTTTGCCTGAGAGTTTTATTCCTTCGGCGAGAACTTAATCTCTTTCCAGAGTTAATATGTTACGGTCCTTTTGCCTGAGAGATTCCTGGGTGGTTGCTCCTTCGGCGCTACGATAGTTTGTAGTCTCTCCCGTATTTAAGAATAATCTACCAGATGTATGTCAGAGTCAATTAATAATTTTTTCTTTTTTATCAGATAAAAGCAACGACGAAAATTGAAGCAAAACAGCAAATAAAATAATTGCACCTCCAATTAACGTAAATAATGATGCTCGTTCACCTGCAAATAAAAAAGCCCAAACTGGCCCTAAAACTGATTCAGATAGCATAATTACTCCAACCATTGCAGAGGGCGTGCTACGTGCACCAATCGTAATGAATATAAATCCAAAACCAACTTGAAAAAAGCCTGCTAAAAAACCTAAAAATATATCATTAGGTGAAACAATTAAATTATGTGAATAATAAACACATACACTTAACCCAATTAAACATGAACTTACTCCGGCAACAAATTGAGCAGGAATCATGTCTACTGTAGGAAATTTTCTTACAATCATGATTAAGACTGCAAAGGTGATTGGCATTGTAAATGCAGCTAAATTTCCTGAAAGATTACCTGGTCTTAGATCATTACCAACCATTAAAGTAACTCCTGTTATTGCTAATATTATTGAAACTAAAGTGATTGTTGAAATTTTTTCTTTTAAAAATAAGTAACCAAAAATTGCAAGAAATAAAATCTGTAATGATATTATAAAATTGGTATTAGCAACTGATGTGTTTGACATTGCATAAACATAACCACAAAATCCAAATGATAATACAATACCCCCAAAAAAACCTGGTAATCCTGACTTATAGAAAGAGCTTAAAGTTTTCTTTTTATAGGTAATTATTAGAAAGGTTAAAACAGTAAGTGTAAAAAATAAAGATCTCCAAAAAAGAATTTGCCACTCAGTAGAACCTTCAAATTTTTTTACAATAAGCCCCCCAAAACTTAAACTTAAAGCTCCCATAAAAATAAGCAATGGACCAGGAATTTTATTAATTACATTCATTTAAATATTTATCTGTATCTTCTGTGTATGCTTTAAATATATTTTGAGCTTCTTCAAGACTTACTTCTTTAAAATTTATTTTTTTTCCGGGCGTTAATTGCCCTACTAAATCAAGATCAGCAGCAATAACTACTCCAATCTTTGGATATCCTCCAACTGTTCCGTGATCAGACAACATTATTATTGGATTGCCATCAGCTGGTACTTGAATAACACCTCTAACTAGACCTTCTGATTTTATATTGGTGCTTACTATATTTTCTAATTTAGGACCTTTTAATCTTATGCCCATTCTATCAACAAGGTTTGTGATTAAAAAATCTTCATTAAAAAATTTATTTATTGCATCGTTTGAAAAATAGTCAAAATTTGTACCTTTAATAATTCTAATGATATTATCAGTAGAATAATCATAATTTATTTTTTTGTTTATTGGTCCTTTAATATCAATTTTTTTAATAAAAATTTTATCGTCTAAAGAATATTTTTTTCCACCGTTAGGCCCAATATTTGCTTTAGTGTTTATAGAATAACTGTCCCAAGTTTTTTCTAGATTAAAGCCACCGTTAACAGCTAGATATCCATACGTAGAATTTTTGGTTGATATTATATCTATTTGATCCTCTTCAGCTAATATATAACTTTTGTAACACTCACCTTCTTCAACCTCTAAATTCTTTCTAATAATCTTAAAAAAAATATCTCCAGATATTGCAAAATTTATTTTTCCGTTCTTTAACTTTAAAAGAGGGCCTTGGTATGCAAACTCTACTACAGGCTCATTTAATTGATTTTCAACTAGTCTATTTGATAATGTGTAATTTCTTTGGTCTATTGCACCACTTACGGCAATACCAACATGATATAAGTGATTTCTACCTTTGTCTTGAATAGTAGTGTTAATTCCTGCCCTTAAAATTTCAAAATACGCTTTATTCATTCCAATTTAAATATTCTTCTTTTGTTATTTGATAAAAACTTACTTTATCGCCTGGATTAACTAGAGCTGGTTGAGCTAAATTTTTATCATCAAAAATTTTCATTGGGGTGTTACCAATAATGTTCCAACCACCAGGACTTTCAAAAGTATAAATGTTTGCAAATTGTTCTGTTATTCCTACCGATCCTTTAGGCATCTTTAACCTTGGTGTTTCCAATCGATCACACCTAAGAGTTTCATTAAGATCTCCTAAAAAAGGCATTCCAGCAATAAAACCTGTCATGTAACAAAAATATTCTTTGCCAAAATATAGTTCTAATATTTCATCTTTATCTATATTTAATTTTTCAATTAGCCTCAAAAAATCGAGTCCATACTCATCATCACAACAAACTGGGATTTTAATTTTTTGATTATCATTTTTAATATCTCTATTAATAGCTAAACCTTCTATAAAATTTTTAATTTTTATATAGTTGGTTATAGTCAAATCAAAACTAATGATTAATTTATTATAAGAGGGTGTTAAGTTAGTTATTCCTTCAATTTTTTTATCTTTTATTAATTTAGATATATGGTGAAAATAATCTATGACACATGCATTTATTTTTTCATTAACCTCTGAGCCAAAATCACAATATACTGCTGAATCACCAAGATTTGATATATTTTTAACCATGCCATGTTATACTCCAGACTAAAGAGTATGGAAATTAATATCAATTGTGATTTAGGAGAAAAATCTAAGTTTCATTCTGTCAAGAATGATCCAGAATTACTTAATATTGTAAATTCTGCCAACATTGCATGTGGCTACCATGCAGGAGATGAGCAAACAATGGATATGGTTATTCAAATTTCAAAAAAAAATGGTGTTAGTTTGGGTGCACACCCTTCTTTTAACGATCCTGAAAACTTTGGAAGAAAAAGAATTAATTTAAATTCTTTAGAAATAAAAAAACTAATTTTCGAGCAATATGAAATATTACAAAAGATAGCTCAAAAATATAATGAAAATGTAACTCATATTAAACCACATGGGGCACTCAATAACATGGCTTGTGAAAACTTAGAACTAGCCACAACTCTAGCACTAGCTATTAAAGAAATTAATAAAGATATTATTTATCTTGTCCCAACTGGTTCACTAATGGAAGTTGCTGCCAAGAAAAATAGCTTGAGAATAGCTTGTGAAATTTTTGCAGATAGAAATTATGAAGATAATGGAAATTTAATTTCTAGAACTAAACCAAATGCTTTAATCACTGACCCTGAGTTATCAAAGAAACATGTATTAAATATGGTTAAAAATCAGGCAATAAATTGTCTCAGTGGTAAACAGATACCTTGTGAGATAGACTCAGTTTGTATACATGGTGATAATGAAAGTTCATTAGTGACGGCAAAATCTATCAGGGATAATTTAGTTAATAATGGCTTAGAATTAAAACCTTTAAACAAAATGAATAAATTTAATTAAAAAAATGAAAAAACTTATTTATACTTTACTAATAATTATAGCACTTACTAATAATTCATTTTCAGCTGGGACAAGCAATGATAGTGATTCTGCATCTAAAGTTTCAAACTATACAAAAGCAAAAAATTTAATTGAAACAGCAAAGAAATATGAAAAAAAAGGTAAAACTGAAAAAGCACTAAAAAGATATACAAAAGCACAAAAGCTTCTTTTAAGATCTAATGAGAAAAAACCACTACAGGCAGATACTTTAAATTATCTAGGGTTTACTACTAGAAAACTTGGAGATTACTCAAAGGGTGAAGAATTTTATCTACAAGGTCTACAAATTGAACCTAACCATAAAGGAATAAATGAATACCTTGGTGAGCTTTACGTGGTTACAAATCGATTAGATTTAGCTAAAGAAAGATTAGAAGTTTTAAAAGCTTGTAACTGTGAAGAATATGAGGAACTAAAAGAAATTATTGATGGAACAAAGAAGTCTAAATATTAGACGTTGAATAAAAAATAATTATTTAATACTATAAAAAATCTTGATTGAAGAATTCATAATTTTAACCCAAATTATCTTTATAGATATCATCTTAGCTGCTGATAACGCTATTATTATTGGATTAATTGCTGCTAACTTTGTACCAAAAAATAGAAAACAAATAATTCTCTGGGGTGTTGCTGGAGCTTTAGTTTTTAAAATTATTTTTGCTCTTTTTGCTACTTACCTATTTGAATTTTATTATATCAAAATTTTAGGTGGACTACTTCTAATTTGGATTGTTAATGATTTAAGGAAAGATTTAGTTGAAATGAAGAATAAGATTAAATCACCTGTAAAAAAATCAATGGAACCTTCATTTGTAAGAAGTATTTATAAAGTTTTATTCGCGGATATTACGATAAGCTTTGATAATGTTATTGGAGTTGTTGGTGCTGCAAAAGGTTATTTTGGTTTTATGATATTTGGTCTTGTTTTGTCTGTTGTATTAACTGGAGCATTAGCTACTTATTTAGCAAATTATATTCAAAAAAACTTATGGATAGCCTACGTAGGTTTAGGTTTTATTTTAATTGTGGCACTACAATTAATAATTGGTGGATTAAATGATTATGGTGTTTTATCAATTAACGAAACATTTAAACAATATTTTTAATTTAATATGAATGTTTCTTAGTAGGGAACTTGCTTGTAACCACATCTTTCTTAAACTTTAGTGCAGCATCATTAATTTGTTTTTCAATATTAGAATATCTTTTAACAAATCTAGCTTTTATTTTATTTAATCCTATAAGATCATCTGTAACTAAAACTTGCCCATCACAATATACTGAAGCACCTATTCCAATAGTTGGTATATTGATTGTTTTTGTGATTTCTTTCGCCAAAGAGCTTTCAATACACTCTAAAACAATTGAGAATGCACCAGCTTCTTCTAAAAGTTTAGAATCTCTTAAAATAATTTTTCTTTCTGTTGTTTCTTTTCCTTTAAATCTAAAACTTGTTGCTGATTGTGGTAACAGTCCTAAATGTCCCATGACTGGAATTTTATTCTTTATTAAGATTTTAATTGTTTGAATAATTTTTTTACCGCCTTCAAGTTTAACGGCATCACATTTTGTTTTAGATATTATTTTTTTTGCGTTTTTTAATGCTTCTTTTGGGCTTCTGTAAGTATTATGAGGCATGTCGACTACCATTAAGCTTTTTTTAACGCCCATTCTTACACTCTTAGAATGTTCTATCATCATATCTAATGTCACTTTTTTTGTAGAAGAAAAATTGTAAAGTACAGAGCCTAGAGAGTCACCTACCAATATGAGATCACAATGACTATCTATAATAGATGCTACATTTTTAGAGTAGGCAGTAAGACTTATAATTTTTGATTTATTTTTTTTTTTAATAAAATTAATAATCTTGTAATTCATTTTTACCACACACCATTATTTTTCATTGATACCCAAGGTTCCTTAATTTCTAAATTTCCTTCTTGTAATATTTCTATAGAAATATTATCAGGAGATCTCACAAAAGCCATATGACCGTCTTTAGGTGGTCTATTAATTGTATAACCCAGATCCTGAAGCTTCTTGCATGTTTTATAAATATTTTCTACAAGGTATGCCAAATGACCAAAATTACGCGATCCATCACCTAACTTGTCACCATCCCAATTATAGGTAAGTTCTAATTCAGCATTTTCATCACCAGGAGCTGTTAAAAAAATTAAAGTAAATCTTCCTTGTTCATTTTCTACTCTTCTTGTTTCAACTAGACCCAATCCTTTACAATAAAAATTTAATGATTCATCTACGTCAGAAATTCTAATCATTGTGTGTAAATATTTCATAATATTTTGTATTCTATAGTAAAATTTTACTCTAATTCAATAGTACTTGGTGGTTTTGAAGTAACATCATAAACTACTCTATTGATTCCTCTAACATTATTAACAATTTGATTAGAAATTGATTGCATAAAACCTTTCGGAAAATCGAAAAAATCAGCAGTCATTCCATCTTCAGATGTTATTGCTCTTAATAGACAAATGTGTTCATAAGTACGATTATCTCCCATAACACCAACAGTTTTTACTGGGAGTAAAGCTGCATAAGCTTGCCAAATCTTATGGTATAATCCGTGCTCTCTTAAAGCCTTAATAAAATAAAAATCTGCTTCCTTCAAAATTTTTATTTTTTTATTTGTTATAATTCCTGGCATTCTTATAGCTAAGCCAGGTCCTGGAAAAGGATGTCTAGATATTATTTCTTTAGATAAGTTAAGCTCTAATCCTAATTTTCTAACTTCGTCTTTAAATAAAAATTTAAGTGGTTCTACTAATTTCAATCTCATCTTTTTTGGTAGACCACCTACGTTGTGATGTGATTTAATTTTTGATGTTTGACTACCTGTCACTGATTTGCTTTCAATTAGGTCAGGATAAAGAGTTCCTTGTGCAAGAAATTTAACATTTTTAATTTTTTTAGCATATCTCTCAAATATCTTAATAAAAAGGTTTCCAATTATTTTTCGTTTTTTTTCAGGATCAGATATGTTTGTTAGTTTTTTAAAAAATTCTCTTTCAGCATTTACATAAATCAAATTTATTTTTAATTTTTTTTTAAATGTTTCAATTACTTGTTTTTCTTCATTTTTTCTTAACAAACCATTATTAACGAAAATACATGTCAAGTTTTTTCCAATTGCTTTGCTTAATAGTTGTGCAACAACACTACTATCTACACCTCCAGATAGTCCACAAATTACTTTGTTATTACCTACTTGTTCTTTAATGTCATTAATTAGTCTTAATTTTTGATCTTTTGAAGACCAATTTCTTTTAACCTTACATACAAGAAAAAGAAAGTTGCGTAATAAAATTTTACCTTTTTTTGTATGTGTTACTTCTGGATGGAACTGAACACCATAAAAATTATTTTTAGAATTTTCTATTATTGTTAACTTAGAATTTTTTGTTGATGCAACAACCTTAAAATTTTTTGGCATTTTAGATACTTGATCGGCATGGCTCATCCAAACATCGCTAGTATTTTTTTTATTAAAAAAATTTCTAATCAAAATACTATTCGATACTTTGTTAATAGTAGCTAAACCAAACTCTCTATTTTTTGACTTTTTAACACTTCCACCTAATTCTTTTGAAAGAATTTGATGTCCAAAACATATGCCAAGTACAGGTATATCAAGCTTTAAAATTTTTTTATCAAAGTTAAATTTGTTATTTTGATAAACATTTAGAGGGCCACCAGAAAGAATTATTCCCTTTATGCTCTCTTTAACAATATTGTTTGCTTTAATTTTTTTGTGACTAATAATTTCTGAGAAAACCCCAAATTCTCTAATTCTCCTCGCAATTAATTGGGTAAATTGAGATCCAAAATCTATTATTAAAATTTTACTTAAATTATTACTACGATTCATCTTTAGGCTCTAAATTCTTTAATGATTTTAGAATGAAATTTTTTTTTTCACATAATTGGCTGCAAATCATAGTAAAATTTTCTACTAATTCTTTAACTTTTGAATAATTAGATTTTTTAAGTTCTATTTCCATTAATAGATAATTTGCTTCTTCATTTTGTGGATCCAATAAAAGTACTGTATTAATGTTTTTTTCTTCCTCTTTCTTATTATCTTCAAATTTATAAATTTTTGCTAGGTATAAATATGAGTCCTGATCTTTAGGATTAAAAACTATACTTCTTTGAAATAAAAATTTTGATTCATCGTATTTTTTTTCAGCATATTTTATTTTTCCTTCTTTTAAAAAAAGATTTTCTGCTTTTGCAAAATTTGTTAAATTTGTTAAATTTGTTAAATTTAAAACTATAAAAAAAATTGAAGTAAATCTAATTATTTTAATCATTAATATTTATTATCATTTGTTACTTCATCGACATTATGAACCATACTTTCATAAAAACCAGCTTTGGTTATTTTTACAAAATTAGGATTATTCTTAAGCTTGGGGACTTTTTTTGCTCCCAAATATCCCATAGAAGATTTTAGTCCACCAATTAATTTATAAATTATATCTTTAACATCACCCTTATATTTTGCAAAACCTTCTACTCCTTCAGGTACATATTTAGATATGTCTTTTTGTTTTGTTTGAAAATATCTATCTGCAGATCCTTTGTTCATTGCACCAACAGATCCCATTCCTCTAAAGCTTTTAAATAATTTCCCATTTTTTTTAATTAATTTACCAGGCGCTTCTGAACTTCCTGCAAACAAAGAACCTATCATGACTGCATCAGCTCCAGCAGATAAAGCTTTAGCAATGTCGCCTGAGTATTTAATTCCACCATCAGAGATGATTTTTGTTTTATTATTTGTAACACTTTTTTTTACTTCAAGTATTGCACTTAACTGGGGCACACCAATACCCGCTACAAGTCTTGTCGTACAAATTGATCCTGGTCCAATTCCAACTTTAACAATATCTACTCCCAATTTTATTAAAAATTTTGCTGCTTTTGCTGTAGCTATATTTCCAGCACATAAAGTTGTTTTCTTAGTTTTTATTTTTTTTATTGCTTTTATCATTTCTGCAACTTTTTTGCTGTGACCGTGTGCAGTATCTACTACAATTAGATCTACTTGTTCTTTTATAATTGCTTCAGCTCTTTTAAGTTCTAGTGGACCTGCTCCAACAGCTGCACCAACTAATAATTTTAATTTTTTTACTTTTTTGATTTCTTTAATTTGTTTTTTAATATCTAAATTTCTATGTATGACACCTATACCTCCAGCTTTAGCTATGGCTATGGCCATTTTACTCTCAGTAACTGTATCCATTGCTGAGGATAATAATGGAATTTTCAGAATTAAATCATTTGATAATTTTGTACTAGTGTCTACTTCAGAAGGTAAGACTTCTGAGTATTTTGGTGCCATTGTGACGTCATCAAAGGTGAGTGCTTCTTTTATAGGATCCATAATCATTTATATATGATTCCTTTTAAAATTAAAGTCTCTATCTTAAAGTTTTACAAATAATAAAACTTTCCTTAGATTCTTTTCTACTAGATTTAGGTTTAAATACCTTCACTTCTTTAAATATTTTTTTCCCTAAAGCAACTATCTCATTAAATGATGAGCCTAAAAAAATCTTAGAGACAAAGCGTCCTTCATTAACTAGCATTTTCTTAGCAAAGTTCATCGCTTCCATAGCCAATTCACCTGTATAGATAGCATCAATATCCTTTATGCCCGTTGTGTTAACAGCCATATCAGACACTACGACGTCAACTTTTGAATTAAAAAATCCTTTAATCTTCTCCTGTGAACCTATTTCTGTAAAATCACCCTTAATTTGAATTGTATTATCGATTTCCTCCATACCCTTTATGTCAATAGAAACTAATCTTCCGCTCCTTACTTTCCTAGAAATATATTGAGACCAGCTGCCTGGTGAAGCACCTAAATCAATCACTGATATACCATTTTTTAATATCTTAAATTTTTCGTCGATTTCTATCAATTTATAAGCTGATCTTGCTCTGTAACCATCCACTTGGGATTGCCTGACATAAATATCTCTTTTTTGTTTATTGATCCAGTTCTTTGAAATTTTATTCTTTTTCAATTAACGACCAAACCTTAAGCTTTTTGATAAAGTTTTATTTTCTATAGTTTTAATATCAATTTTTATCTCTTTATGAACTCTCATATCTTTATCACCATCCCAAATTCCAGATGCAAGATGAATTATACCTATATTATGATTTGGCAAATAAGGTTCAACAAATTTTCGTTCTTTTTCATTAAACTTTGGTAAAAGATTACTGACTAACCAATTACAATTATGAGGTAAAAATTCTGTTTCTAAATGGTTAATATAAACTGACATATTTATTGCTAACTGTTCTGATCCAAAAATATTTCCAGATTTTAATGTTTCTTCTAAATTTTTTTGCCATGTAATCCATCCAACAGAATCTTTTTCTAGAGAAAAAGCACCAATATTAATATGTGGTGCAAAAGCAAGTTTCCTTGCTTTATCTATTCCAATTTTTGATTTTATAGCGTGTTTAAAATTTTGAGATTTAATTATTGCAATTTGTCCAAATATCCAATTAACTTTGGACATATCTTTATATCCAGGTGTAAATGTTTGTGTGATTCCTAATTTACCATTCTCACAAGCTTTAAAATAAAGCTCTATTGCATTCCAATCCCCCACCCAGGCATCACAATCTATCCATAAAAATTTTTGGTAATCAGGAAAATATTTTGGTAAAAATGCCCTTGATACTTGACTCTTTAGCCATTCTTTCCCTTTAACTTTAAATGCAGGAACTTCTATATCCCATTCCGCTGATTTAATTTCATCAACTTTTTTAGATAGTATAGTTCTTTGTTCATTTGATAAACCAGCATCTAAAATACAAATTGCTATATCTTTACTTTTTTCAAAACTCTTAATCGAGTCAATTAATTCATTAAGCAATTCAAAATAATTTGAATCAGCTAACGATACAATTACATTTTTTTTCATTTATAATATGTCTTCTAATTCATCGTTATCATTTATTTCACCACTTAAAAATTTTTTCTTATAAACACTTTGATAGTTTAAATATCCAATTGGTAGTAAAAAAATATAGATCAGCCCACAAATAAGCAAAACTTTAAATGTATAAATTAATAAAAGTCCACAGAATAATACTATTCCAAATAATACAAAAATTGTCATTCGACGAGGTATAGTTATTCTTTTAAATGCAAACGTAGGAATCTTACTGATCAATAAAAATGATATCAAAATAAAAAATATTGGAACTATAATATTATGATTAATATTGATTAAATTAAACTCACTCAAACTAAATATTAGTGGCATTAATATTAATATTCCACCTGCTGGAGAAGGAACGCCTTCAAAATAATTATCTTTCCATGATGGTTCTGAATTTGAACTTACATTAAAACGTGCAAGTCTAAGAGCAACACAAACCACAAAAATCATTGTAAGCAACCAGCCAAATTTACCGAGATTATTCAATGACCAAAAATACATTATAAAAGCTGGTGCCACACCAAAGCTTATTAGATCTGCCAATGAGTCTAGCTCTTTTCCTACTAATGAAGTTCCTTTTAATAATCTTGCAACCCTACCATCAAGGGCATCAAAAATTGCTGCAAAAATAATAGCTATTATGGATAGTTCAAATTTTGAATCTAGTGCAAATTTAATCGAGCTTAATCCAATACAAACATTTATTAATGTTAATGCATTTGGTAAAAGCATTCTAGCTTTTTTATCTGATACAATCTTAAAATTATTTTTCGGCTTTTCCATAAGCTATCTTTTAGCTAATAGTGTTTCACCAGCAATTGTTTTTTGTCCCACTTTTACCAATGTTTCATAATTTTCAAAATAAACATCTGCTCTACTCCCAAATCTAATCATTCCAATTCTTTCACCTTGCTGAAGTTTTTGGTCTTTGTTAGATTCACAAACGATTCTTCTAGCTATTAATCCTGCAATTTGAACAACGATAACCTCTTCATTCTGGTTATTTATTATTTTATAATAATTTCTTTCATTGTCTTCACTTGCCTTATCAAGCGATGCATTTAAAAATTTTCCTGGTTTATAAAGTATTTCTGAAATTTTACCATCACAAGGTGTTCTATTTACATGGCAATCAAAGACATTCATAAAGATGCTGATCTTTGTAAATTTTTTATCCTCTAAACCTAACTCTTTTGGTCCATCAACTTCATGTATCATTAAAACTTCACCATCTGCTGGACTAGTTAGATAATTTTCATCATTTATCGAAATTCGTTCTGGATCTCTAAAAAAATAATAAACCCATATAGTTAGTATAAATCCAATTAATCCTAAAAAGGTGCTTAGGAAATATAAAAAAATTGTTACAAATATAGCGATAGCTAAAAATTTGTATCCTTCTGAATGAATTTTTGGAAAAGTTTTCTTTAACATAAGCTTATATTTGATAATTTTTTATTAATATGTATATAAAGCACTAAATTACAATTACTAATATATATTATTCAAATATGGCTAAAATTAAGGTTAAAAACCTAGTTGCAGAACTTGATGGTGATGAAATGACAAGGATAATATGGGAGTTTATTAAAAGTAAACTTATTCTTCCATATTTAGATTTGGGCATAGAGTATTTTGATTTAGGTATGAAAAGTCGAGATGATACCAATGATCAAATAACTATTGACTCCGCAGCTGCAATTAAAAAAATTGGTGTTGGTATTAAATGTGCAACAATCACACCAGATGAAGCTCGTGTTGAAGAATTTGATTTAAAAAAAATGTGGAGATCTCCCAATGGAACTATAAGAAATATTATTGGAGGAACTGTGTTTAGAGAACCAATAGTTTGTAAAAATATTCCTAAATTAGTACCTTCATGGACAGACCCTGTAATTATTGGAAGACATGCATTTGGAGATCAGTATAGAGCAACAGATTTTAAAGTTCCTGGAAAAGGTAAAATGGAAGTTAAATGGACAGCTGAAGATGGTAGCCAAGAAATAAAATATGAAGTTTTTAACTTTCCTGGGCCAGGCATAGCTTTATCAATGTACAATTTAGATAAATCAATAGAAGACTTTGCAAGGTCTTGTTTTGGCTATGGTTTGATTAAAGAATGGCCTGTTTATTTATCAACAAAAAATACAATCCTAAAACAATATGATGGTCGTTTTAAAGATATTTTTCAAAAAATATTTGATGAGGAATTTAAAGAAAAATTTGAACAATTAAAGATTACTTATGAACACAGACTAATTGATGACATGGTAGCATGTGCAATGAAATGGAGTGGTAAATATATCTGGGCTTGTAAAAATTATGATGGTGATGTTCAATCTGATACTATGGCACAAGGATATGGTTCTTTAGGCTTAATGACTAGTGTTCTATTAACTCCAGATGGAAAAGTAATGGAGTCTGAAGCAGCACATGGAACTGTAACTAGACATTATAGAATGCATCAACAAGGTAAAGAAACCTCTACAAATCCAATTGCATCTATATTTGCTTGGACTAGAGGTCTTGCACATAGAGGCAAATTAGATGGAAACAAAGAACTGATTAATTTTTCAAAAACTTTAGAGAAAGTTTGTATTGATTGTGTTGAAAATGGATCAATGACTAAAGATTTAGCAATTTTAATTGGTCCTTCAAGTAAGTATTTAACTACTAATGGTTTCTTAGATGAGCTAGATGGTCAGCTTAAAAAAAAACTTAATTAATTAATTTTTTAATATTTTCAAAAGACTGTTCAATTTTATTGGGCAATGTTCCCCCTGCTTGGGCAAAGTCAGCTCTTCCACCACCACCTTTACCACCAATAACTTCTGATCCAGCTCTAACAATTTTTACAGCATCAAACTTGTCTTCTAATGTTTTGGTAACACCTACAGCTAATCCAACTTTATTGTCATTGATTGCATAAATTATTACTAATCCTTCACCAATTTCTTTTTTTCCTTCATCAATTAACTTACGTAGATCTTTAAATGGTAAATCTACAATATTTTGAAACCTTACTTTAAATCCATTAATGATTTGATCATTGATTTTATTTTTTTCTTTATCTTTTAATATTGAGCTAACCGAAAGTTGATCAAATTGTCTATTAAGGTCTTTTATCAAGGCTACTTGATCACTATTTTGAAGATTAGGTTTTCCTCCTAATTTAATAATCTTTGTCCCTAATTCTTTTATAACTGCCTCATTTTTTTGATCTGATAGATTAGATAAGTTTTCTTTCTCTTTTAAAAAGCCAACTAACTGTGTGTCTCTTAATGCTTCAATTCTCCTTACGCCTGCTGCAATAGATGATTGGCTTATAACCTTAAATTTTCCAATGTCAGCTGTATTTATAACGTGCGTTCCTCCACATAGTTCTGTTGAGAAAAATTTACCTTCCTCATCCCCCATAGACAAAACTCTCACTTCTTCGCCATATTTTTCTCCAAATAAAGCTAGGGCACCATTCTCAACAGCTTCTTTAGGCGTCATTATTCTTGTTTTCACCTCTGATTTTTTTTGAATTATTGAGTTAACATATTGTTCAATTTGTTCCATCTCCTCTTTTGAGATTGGCTTCATATGACTAAAATCAAATCTTAAACGATCAGATTCAACTAAAGATCCTTTTTGAGTTACATGTTCACCTAAAACTCTTCTTAATGCTTCGTGCAATAAATGAGTAGCAGAATGGTAGGCTCTAATATTATTTCTTCTCTGTATATCTATTTTTAATTCAACACTGTCTTGTAGTTTGACTGAACCTTTTTTAACTTTTCCGTAATGAACAAATAAATCTCCTAATTTTTTTTGAACATCAAATACTTCAAATTCAAAAACTTCATTAGAGATTATTCCTGTATCAGCAACTTGGCCTCCTGATTCCCCATAAAAAGGTGTTTGATTTGTAATTATAATTCCCTCATCATTTTCTTGAAGATTTTTTACCTCTTTATTGTTTTTAAGAATCAAAGTAATCACACCTTGTGCTTTATTTGTAGAATATCCTAAAAAATCAGTTGCTCCTAATCTATCCTTTATATCAAACCATATTTGATCGACCGAGCTATCCCCTGATCCTTTCCAATTTTTTTTTGCTAATTCTTTACTTTCTTTCATTAATAAATCAAATTTCTTCACATCTACTGTTAATGATTTATTTTTTAAAATATCTTCGGTCAAATCTAAAGGGAAACCAAATGTATCATAAAGTTTAAATGCTACCTCACCGGGTAATACTTTTTCCACTTTTCTCAACTCTTCTTTTAAGATTTTTATTCCTCTATCTAATAAAACTAAAAACTTTTCCTCTTCTGTTTTTAAAGTTTCTTTTATTAAAGATTGTGCTCTTTCTAACTCAGGATAGCTATTAGACATTTCTTCTAAGAGTGTTTTAAAGATATCGTAGAAGATCGGTTTTTTAGAACCTAGTAAATGTGAATGTCTCATTCCACGTCTCATAATTCTTCTAAGCACATATCCCCTGCCTTCATTTGATGGCAAAACACCCTCTGCCAATAAAAATGAGCTTGCTCTTAAGTGATCCGCTATTACTCTAAAGCTAGATTGATTAACCTCATCTACTTTAACACTTAATGTGTCAGATGCAGATAGTATCAATTTTTTAAAATGATCTGTTTCATAGTTATCATGTGTTCCTTGCAATAGTGCAGCTACTCTCTCAAGACCCATGCCTGTATCCACAGATGGTTTTGGTAAATCTATTCTTTTATCTTTTGAAATTTGTTCGTATTGCATGAATACTAAATTCCATATTTCTATAAATCGGTTTCCATCTTCATTTTTAGTACCAGGTAAACCACCTTCTAAATGATCACCATGATCATAAAATATTTCTGAACATGGTCCGCAAGGTCCTGTGTCACCCATAGACCAAAAGTTATCTGATGTAGCTATCTTAATTATTCTATCATCACTAAAGCCAGCTATTTTCTTCCAAAAGTTGAATGCATCTTCATCATCATGATAAACTGTTACATAAAGACGGTTTTTATCAATTCCAAACTTTTTAGTTATTAAATTCCATGCATAACTTATTGCCTCTTCTTTAAAATAGTCTCCGAAAGAAAAATTTCCAAGCATTTCAAAAAATGTATGGTGCCTTGGTGTATAACCTACATTTTCAAGGTCATTATGTTTACCACCTGCCCTCACACATTTTTGTGAGGTTGTTGCTGTTTTATAATCTCTTTTTTCTAATCCAGTAAATACATTTTTAAATTGTACCATTCCTGAATTTGCAAACATTAATGTTGGATCATTATTTGGAACTAGATTACTAGACTCAACTATCCTGTGATCATTCTTTTCAAAATAATCTAAAAAAGTTGTTCTAATTTGATTTAGTGTTTTGTCAGCCATATATTTAAAATACAGCTTTTTTATTTGATGTCTAGGTAAGTGTAGGGGAAAAAGGCGCTTAAACTAAGCGCCTTTTAATAATTAAAGATGACTTTACTTTAACTAATTCTTTTTTGGTGGTGTAACTTCTTCTTTAGTTTCCACAGCAGGGTCTTCTATTTGATCTTTTGCAGCTTTTTCTGGATCAAGTGGATTTCCCTCAATTTTTTTTGCTATTACTCCAGCTTTTTCTCTTATTGCCATTTCTATTTCTGCAGCAATTTTTGGATTTTCCTCTAAAAAAATCTTGGCATTTTCTCGTCCTTGTCCAATTTTTTCACCTTTATACGCATACCAGGCTCCAGATTTTTCAACAATGTCAGCTTTTGCTCCAAGGTCAACCAATTCACCCACTTTGCTAATACCCTTGCCATACATAAGGTCAAACTCTACAACTTTGAATGGAGGAGCTACTTTATTTTTAACTACTTTAACTCTTGTTGAGTTACCAATAATTTCGTCACCATTTTTAATAGCACCAATTCGTCTGATGTCCATTCTTACAGATGAATAAAACTTAAGTGCATTTCCACCTGAAGTGGTCTCTGGACTTCCAAACATTACTCCAATTTTCATCCTAATTTGGTTAATAAAAATCATCATAGTATTCGTACTTGAGATTGAACCTGTCAATTTTCTTAAAGCTTGACTCATTAATCTTGATTGAAGTCCAACATGGTGATCTCCCATTTCTCCTTCGATTTCCGCTCTCGGCGTTAATGCGGCAACTGAATCAACAACAATTACAGAAATGGAGCCTGATTTAACCAATGTATCAGCTATTTCTAATGCTTGCTCACCTGTGTCTGGTTGTGAAATTAATAATTCCTCTGTATCTACTCCAAGTTTTTTTGCATAAACTGGATCTAAAGCATGCTCTGCATCTATAAATGCGCAAATCCCACCAGCTTTTTGAGCTTCTGCAACTACCTGTAAAGCTAAGGTTGTTTTTCCAGATGATTCTGGTCCATATATTTCAACAACTCTTCCCTTGGGTAATCCACCTATTCCAAGTGCTACATCTAAACTTAAAGAGCCAGTTGATACTGATTCAATATCCATTGCTCTTCTTTGGCCAAGCTTCATTACAGAACCTTTTCCAAAATTATCTGTAATTTGTGCTATTGCAGCGTCTAATGCTTTATTTTTTTCATTGCCTTCTGCTTGTTGTGCTTTTGTAGTTTTTACTACTTTTAAGTTGTTTTTAGTCATTTTATGCCTTTTTTATTAAATAATTAGTGTTCGAATCGTGTGTTAAATGTACACATTTTGTTCTTATTATCAATAGTTAATTTTTTTAATGAAAAATTGGCTCTATTACTTAAGTTTTAGATGGCTACTATTTAATAAACCGATAGCTTTCAAAATACTAAATTGAGCAAGGAAGTAATTTCTTTCTGAATTTGCTAAAGCAATTCTAGAATTTAGTAGAATAGAATTAGATTGAATAACATCCAAAGTAGATCTTCCAAGTCCCGATTCATACTCAACCGTTATTCCTTCATTTGCAATCTCTGCTGCTTTAACTTGCGACTTAACTGAATTCAATAAACTTTTTGAAGACTGTAGTGTGGACCATGAAATAGCTACATTACTATTGTTGTTTTTTGTAACACTATTTAATAATAATTTTTTTCTACTTTGTATATTTCGACTTTTATTTAATGAAGCTCTATTTTTCCCACCCGAGTATATTGGCCAAGTAACAGTTGCTTTTAAAATATTCTTATTGCGCTCATCATATGATGAGCTTAAATCTTGAGATCTAGAACTTTCATAGGAAAGTTTTGCAGAAGGTGTTAAGTCTGATCGTGAAATAATTATATCTTTTTCTGATTGTTCATATTCTAACTTTGCTATAATTAATTCAGGATTATGTTTTTTTGAAGTATTAATTGCATCATTCAAGTTGCTTGGAAGCATAAGATTGATATCAAAACTTTTATTTAAACTATTTATATCCATAATAGGTCCAATCACATTTTCATAATTTAACTTGTTTGATACAATTTCATTTTGAGATTGAATAAAATTTGCTTGAGCTTCAGCTAATGACGACTCAGATTGAGCTAAATCCGATAGAGTAATTTGACCTCTTTCAAGCCTCGCTCTATTTGTTTCAACTTGTCGTTCTAATAAACTAAGATTACTTTGATTGATTTTTAATTTTTCATTAGCTAATATTAATCCTGAATAAACTTCGATTGCTTTTAATAAAACTTCTTGTTCTTTTTTTAATAGTTTTGCACTTGTAAGGTTAATTCCAATTTTATTTTTTTGAACATCAGCATTTCTACCAAAGTCTATTAACGTTTGTTCGATTTTTATAGATTGTATGGAAGGATCAACATCGTTAACTGATTGCTCAACTCCTGTTCTATTTGTCAACTTACTTGTGTCTTCTTGACTTTTACTTCCTGAAATTGTGACCGTAGGCAAGTAGTTACCTTTTGAAATCTTTAAATCTTCTTCTGAAATATTAATATTTTCTCTCTCAGCATTTAAGTCAGTATTATTCTTATAAGCCTCTGTAAGAGCTTCAAATAAAGTTACAGCCAAGACATGTTGATTTAAGAACAGAATTGAAAATAGTATTAAAATCGTTTTTTTCATTAGTTCTTAAATTTTATCTTTTCAATCTGATGATTACTATTTAAATTCATTATTATAGATGAACTTTTTAACGCATCTTTAAACATTTGTTGAGTAATTCTTTGATATGTTTGCATAAAATTTATCACATCCCCACTACTCATAATCTTTAGGTTTTTCTTATTTTTTGTTTGAACCCAAAGCTTTCTCTCTTGTTTTAATCTCCATTCTCTTAATAAATTAAAATTTTTAGCTTTTAGATACAACAGTCCATCTAATTGGTTAAATAATGTCTTATATTTAGTTTTCAACTGATTGTTAACATGAGTTCTCCACTTGGTCTCTTCGTCATATACTTTTTCAAGCGAGTTAATTGGTTTTTTGAGTTGACTGTTTGATTGAGCTCTTGCTCCAACACACCAACCTTCAAAAATTATAACATCGGGCCTTGTTTTAATTTTGTGCCATGAGCTTTTTGAGCATCTATCATCTATCGCTTTGTCAAATGTTGGAACCTGCAAACTCTTAAAATTTTTACCTTTAATTTTTTTGAAAAAACTCAACATTAAATCTATATCATGAGTTCCAGGAACTCCTCGTGTCATTAATAAAGGGTGTTTATTTTTAGATAATAATTTTCTATCTTTTCTTGTTTTATAAAAGTCATCGATGGAGACTTTAAAAACTTTTAATTTAAAATACTTTTGTAAGATTAAGGTTAAAATTGATGAGATGGTTGTTTTCCCTGAACCCTGTCCTCCTGCTAAACCAATTATTAATGGTCTTTTTTTATTGGCTCTTTTTGATATCCAAAAACTTACTGGGATTAAAAAAGATTTAATCATCTTATCTTTATTTTTAAATTTATCTTTTTTTGTTTCTTGAGAAGAGATAAATTTAAGACAATCTTTTTTTACTTTTAGAAAACAATTATTAACTTGTTGCATAAAAAATTATCTTTTATCAAGTGGATGGTTTTGACCATCGTTGACTGCAATATTTTTCAATTCAAAAGTATTTATTTCATCTATACATCCAAGATTAAATCCTGTCATAGCTGGATTGGCTCTTGGATTGTGATGTGTATAAATTCCACAATTAGAACAAAAATAATGTTTTGCGATTTTTGAATGAAATTGATAAAGCTTTAACTTGTCTTCACCTTTAATAATCTTAAAGTCTTCATTCTTAACCATAGACATTATTGCTCCTTTTCTCTTACAAATAGAACAATTGCATTTTAAAACTTTTTCTAAATTATCAGGTACATTTATTTCTGCTTCTACTTCTCCACAATGGCATTTTAGTTTTTTCATTTATATTTCTCCTTTATTTTTTATATTAATCTCAAACATTGTTTCATTTCTTCTGCGCAAAGGCAGTGTGAAAGGTCCATCATAAGTTGCTTTAATAGGTGCGCTCAAAATTGATATGTCATCTTTTTTTAATTCATTTTGTAAAATATCTTTATGCTTAATAAAGTTTTTATCAGAAGCTCTTCCTGAGTATCTAATAACTGCATAATAACCTTCTTTAATATTTAAAATCTTTATATCGGAGTTAGATGGAATTGGTGTATTTTCTTTATTAAATCTTGAAGGTAAATAAAACTGCATAGTCATACTTCCTTTTTTTTCTATCTGAGTAACTGGTGTTGTCATCTTAATTTCCTCATTATTTTTATTATCACCAGAAATGTAGTTAAATAATTTTCTAAAACTACTACCTTCATTTGATATTTCTGTTTCGATGGCTAAACGATCAGAATATTTTCTAATTTCATAAATTTCATTTTTTTTCACCACCTCGTAATTTGCTTCTTCATAAGCCATACTATTAGAGGTTATAATTAAACCAAGAATTACAATCGATAGAATTTTTTTCATTTTAATGTGGTGCCTAAACTACCTCTGGTTGAAGTTATCCACAAGAGTACAAAATGTAGTTTGGATGTTCACGTTTTGATTCACCTTTGATTCATTTACAGACTCAAAATACAATCTCTTGTGTGTATTATATAACTAGTCTATGAATAAGAACAAAATAAGAACATGAAACTAACTATTCCGTTTTATCTACATAAAGCAGGTGCTGGCTTTCCCTCTCCTGCAACAGATTACATCGAAGAAGATGTGGATCTTAATGTTCATCTAATTAAAAACGTTCCAGCAACATTCATCATTAGAGTTCAGGGAAAATCAATGACTGATGTTGGTATTTATGATGGTGACTTGTTGGTTATTGATAGAAGTTTAAAACCTAAAAATTTTTCAACTGTAGTTGCAAATATTTATGATGAATTGGTTGTTAAAAGTTTTGTTAGATCTAAAGATGGACAATTTTTAACATCAGGTTCGAAAAATATTGAAGATAAAATAATTATTGGGGATGAGTCTGAGGTATTTATCTGGGGAGTTGTGACTTATGTCATCCATTCAACGTACTAAAAAGATAGCACTTGTTGATTGTAATTCATTTTATGTTTCTTGTGAAAGATTATTTAATCCTAAAATTAGAAACAAACCTGTAGTTGTTTTATCTAATAATGATGGCTGCATCATATCAAGATCAACTGAAGCAAAGGCTCTTGGTATTAAAATGGGAGAGCCTTATTTTAAAGCTAAAGATATAATACTTAAAAATAAAGTTTATGTATTTTCTTCAAACTATTCTTTGTATGGAGATTTATCCAGAAGAGTAATGAGAACTTTAAAAAGATTTAATCCAGTCTTAGAAATATATTCTATCGATGAAGCTTTCTTAGATCTAACCAATTATCCTGATGATGAAATTGAAGATGTTGGAAAAGAAATTAGAAGTATTGTTTTACGATGGACAGGAATACCTACAAGCATTGGTATTGCTAAAACAAAAACTTTAAGCAAGATTGCAAATCATATAGCAAAGAAAAAACAATCCGGTGTAACTAACTTGATAGGTATTGAAAATATTGATCCACTGTTAGAAAAAATAGATATTAATGATGTGTGGGGAGTTGGTAAGCAGATGACAAAATTTTATCAGCAAAATGGAATTTACAATGCTAAACAGTTAAAGAATATGTCAAACACTTGGATTAAAAAAAGCTCCAATGTTTTAAGCTCTAGGACTGCATTAGAACTTAGGGGCATTCCCTGCATTCCATTAGAAACTAAAACTTCAAAAAGAAAAAGCTGTGTAGTATCAAGATCATTTGGTACTAGAGTTGAAAAATTTCAAGAACTACAAGAAGCAGTTACAAGTTACTGTTTAAACGCTTCAGAAAAAATTAGATCAGAGTCGTTGATTGCAAAATCAATAACTGTTTCTGTAAGAACAAGTCCTTTTCAAAATAGAGGAGTTTATTATTCAAATGCTAAAACTATAGATTTTCCAATAGCTACTAATAATAGTATTGAAATAGTTAAAACTGCTTTAGCTGCATTAAATGAAATCTTTATAAATGGGTACAGGTATCAAAAAGCTGGAATAACATTGACCGGCTTAACTGGTTCAGAGGGTAGTAAAAATTTATTCTCTTCAGAAAAAGATGAAAAAATTAAAGGTTTGATGAGGTCTATTGATAGTACAAATTATAGATATGGTAGATCAACACTGAGTTTAGCCAGTGCTGGGGTTAACAAGAAGTGGAATATGAGAAGAGATCACTCTTCAAAGATAGATACAGCTGATTTTTATTCTCTACCAACGATTAAAGTTAATTAATTTGTTTACCTTTTTCAATTGGATCTAATATTAGTTTTTTGTGATTATATTTATAATTGGTATTATTATAATGAAGTGAATTAATAACCAGTATTCTTGAATTTTCTACATCAATTAAAATAGCATTCCCACCATAGCCACCCATGCCAAATATAATTTTGTCTTTTAATCCTGGAAAATCCATATGAAATTGACCTCCATATGATTTTGTACTATTAAATGCTGGTTCATTTACCCCCCCTTTTGGAATTCTTCTTTTGTGAATTTCTTTTAAATATTTTCCAACACAAGTATCATTCTGATAATCATCCATTATAGCTTTTGCTATTCTAAGATAGTCAAATCTTGCTGCCATTATGTTGGGATGTCCATTTCCATTTTCTTCTTGAAAACTAGTAAAACCATAACGAATGCTATTTTTGATCTTTATTTTATCGTTGAAAACTTTGCTATAAAATTTGTCATAATCTTCACTGGTTTTAAATTTTATGTAATTTAAAATTAATTGAGTAACAAATCCATTGTAATTGTATCTATCCTTGGATTTTTTCGTATTTTTGTTTCTAAAGTGTGAGCGCATAGTTGTTTCAATATCTCTATCTTCATATGCACCTAATTTACTTGTACCATCTTCAAATTCATCGATATACTTTTGATCACCAGTATTCATATTTAAAAAATTTATCAATTTTTGATTATGATAGAGTGAGTCTTTTATTACAGGCCAGTCATTTACTCTTGCATCAACTCCATCAATGTAGCCCTCACATATGGCATGACCTAGTATATAAGAAGTTACTGACTTACCCATTGACATTGAATAAAATTTTGTCTCATTATTTAAAAACTCTCCCAGTCTTTCTTTGGGAGAAAATTCGTCAATTAATACTTCACCATCTTGATAATATAAATAACTAAGGATACCTTTAGTTTTCATTTGTTTTTTTAAAAATTTATCTTCAATTAAATTGAATTTAAAATCGTATGAATTATTTGAAGGTTTAAACTCTTTTAAATGTGTGCCTCTATCTCTATAAGAGTATTTCCATAAATAATAAATCAGGGTATCTCTATTTGGGTTTGAATGATAAGCAATATTAGTTGCTGATAATGCCTTATTACCTATCTTGATATTTAGATTGTTCATCATTGTCATTTTTCCTTTGGGATAATTCCCACATTCTTTATTTAACCAAGCATCACTATTTTTTTTATATGATGCGCAAATATCAAACTTAGCACCCCCTTCTTTTAAATATTGAGAGTAGCCATTTTTCAAAAGCCATTGATTAAATTTATTAAAATTTTCAGCTAAAAGATTGCTTGAAGTTAATAAGCTTAAAGTAAGAATTATAATTATTTTGTTCATTTAATTTTATCTATACTGTCAATATTATTTAATGAATTATTATATTCTGACATATTTTCTCTACTAGATAATATTATAACTGAAATCATCATAATAATAACTCCAAGAACAGGTATCAACGTGATAATTGAAATTTTTCCAGTCACTAAAAATAAGTAAGCAATTAAAAATAATATAGATCTAATTAATAAAGTTATCTTAAAAACAGCAATAATTGAAAGAGAATGTTTTAATAAATTAATAAAATTCATTTTAGATAGTCCAAAATATCTTTTTGCCCTAATAGAGGGAATGAATTTTCTATCTTTAAATAACTTTGCAATAGATCCTGAAAAACTACTCCACGTTGCAGCCTCATTAACCATTGTATTAACTGCTGACTTTGGCATGCATGAATAATTACCATATTTGATTGAGTGACCTGTAAAAACATAAGTCAAATACTTGTGGATTAAATAACAAAACTTAAAAATAAATCCTTCAGATCTTTTTACTCTATTGGCTGTAACAACAATATCTGGATGTTCTTTAATTTTTTCAATCAATAAACTAAGCTCTTCCGGTCTATCTTCTCCATCACCATCCATTGGAATTACATAATCAAACTCTTCTTTATCATTTATATATTTTAATCCAGCTGCATTACACCTTGCATGTCCCTTATTTCTTTTCATGTTGATGATTTGAATCGATTTTAAATTAGTTAAATTAACTGAAAATTCTGGTTTATTTTCACTGGATGCATCGTTAACTATTATTACTGAAAATTCACCTTCTAATGTTAAAATTTCTGAATTAATATTTTCTAAAAGTTTAAAGACTGACTGCCAATCATTATAAACTGGAATTAAAATTTTTATTTTATTCATCTATATCCAATACAAATATTATCTATACACATAAATTTAGATAGTGAATTTAGTTTATCTTTAGTAATAAGCCCCTCCCAAACAGGTCTAGATTTTAAATGGTACGATAGATTACCCGCATTCCACTCATCTCCAAGAACAACATTGATAGATTCTTTGTGATCTTGACTCCAGGCATATTGGGTTTTTATAGCTATTTCTTTTCCTGGATAGTCTGTTCTTTTATCTGTTTTTGAAATTGAGATATATGCATAAGAAAAAAGTGAAAAAGTAAACAAAACTAAAAATGACAATAAGAATCCATTTAGTTTTTTTAGATTTATTTGTGCTTGAAAAATATAAACAATTAATACACCAAAGAATAAATAAAATGGTGTCATCCACATTGTTTTTATTTTTGAACCAGTTAACAATGAAGTTAAGAACATTAGGCCTATTGGTACTAAATTAATAAATATCAAAAATAATAATTTTTTATCTTTTAAGGTTATTTTGAATTTTAATTTTTTTATTAAAAAAAATGACATTATAAAAAATGGAATTAATATTCCTATTTGCTTAACTAAAAATATTAATGGATAAGTTATGTGATCTAATAAACTAGAGCCTTCTAACCCAGCTCTAGCTAAACCATAAGTAATGGTTATATAATCATTATTTGTTAACCAAATTAGATGTGGAACTAATAAAACAATAAAAACTTCTAAAGACACTAGATACTTAAAATCAAACTTTTTATATTTTTTTATAAAAATTATATAGAAAAATAATAGATCAATCGTTATTAAAAGATAAATAAAAAGATATTTTGATAAAAAACCTATAGCTGCAAACACTCCAAGCCAAAAACAATCTTTAAAAGTTATTTGTTGTTTGTCAAATAATTTCCATGAATAATAAACACATAATGCCCAGAAAGGTAATTGGCAAACATTTACATTAAATTCTGGAGTTGTAAAATTATAAAAATAAATACCTTCAAGTAAAAGAACTGATATTAAACTTAAACTTTTATTTTTAAATAGTTCACCTGCAAATTTAAAAACAACAATAAAAGCTATTACTACAAATATTTGACTCAGTAAATAATAAGCCCCATCATGTGAGCCAAATATTTGATAAAAAATTTCTGAAAAAAAAGCACTTGCTGGTGGATGTTTATTAAAGCCCCAATCGAAATTATTTCCCCAAGCTAAAGCTTCAATTGTATCTAGCGGTAAATTGTTATTTGTTAATGTTGGAACTAAAGTCCATAAAATTAAATGAGTTATAATAAAAATATAAAATAATTTTTGTATACTTTTTTTATTAAGTGACATTTGATAGATTTTATATGAATTAAGCTTGCTTGACACGTATTAATTGCTGAATATACTCCGCCACTAAAATTTATACATATGCCTAAAATCTCAAAACCATCTACTAAAAAATCAAAAGTAAAAATAAAAAAAGCTATTACAGCAATTAAAAAGCCTTCAAAAGCCATACAAAAAGCAACTATTGCTAAAAAAAAAATTAACCCCGTGATTAAAATTTCAAAAAATTATATTCCCAAAGATACTGAAAAATATATGTGTGACAAGCATCTATCCTTTTTTAAAATAAAGCTTACAGAATGGAAAAAAGAATTAGTAAAAGCAAATAATGAAGCTCTTTACCATGGATCAATGGATGATAACAGTGTTTCGGCTGACATTGTTGACCAAGCAAGTTCTTACACAGATAAAGCAGTGGAGATGAAAGCTATCAATAGACAAATAAAATTAATTTCTAAAATTGATCAAGCCTTATTAAGGTTAAAGAATGGAGTGTATGGATTTTGTGAAGAAACAGCAGAACCAATTGGATTAAAAAGATTGATGGCAAGACCAGTTGCTGAACTTTGTATTGCAGCACAAGAAAAGCATGAAAAAGAAGAAAAAGTATATGCTGATGATTAAACTTAAAGTATTCTCTTAGTTAGCATCAAGAACAGCATGTAAAAACTGTTTTGTTCTTTCGTTCTTTGGATCATCAAATAATTGTTCTGGTGGACCTTGTTCAAATATCTTTCCTTCATTAAAAAAACACACGCGATCTGATATTTCTCTAGCAAAACCCATCTGGTGAGTGACCATAATCATTGTAAGATCATGTTCTTTATTTAAAGATCTAATAACATTTAAAACCTCTCCAACAACTTCGGGATCCAGTGCTGATGTAATTTCATCTAAGAGCATAACTTTTGGCCTCATAGCTAAAGCTCTGGCTATAGCAACCCTTTGTTGCTGCCCACCTGATAATCTTGAAGGATGTTCATCTTTTTTATCTGATAATCCAACCAAATCTAATAAATCTAGTGCTCTTTCTTCAGCTTCTTCTTTTTTCATTCCTAGCACTTCAACTGGTGCCTCAATACAATTTTGTAGAGCAGTCATATGAGGAAAAAGATTAAATTGTTGAAAGACCATTCCTATTTTTGATCGTCTTTCTCTTAAGTATTTTTCATTAGCAAAAACAAGTTTTTCTTTTTCCATCATGTGGGTTAAAGGCTCACCATCTAAATGAATTATACCTTGATTAATTTTTTCTAAAGTCATTAAAACTCTTAAAACTGTTGTTTTACCTGAGCCTGATGGACCAATAATCGAAACCATTTCATTTTTTTTTATTTCTAAATTAAGCTTATCTAAAACAACAAGGTCTCCATATTGCTTAGTAACATCAGAGAATTTTACCAAGATATCATTAGAGTCTTTTTTATTATCCATTTAATTTTTTACCTTTCCTTGTGCTTTATTTACTGATCTCTCTAATTTTCTTATACCCATAGCAGCAGGTATTGATAAAATTAAGAAAATAATTCCAACCATCGTATATGGTTCCAGATAACGGTAGTGTTCTCCACCTACTGATGTTGCTGCATGAAATAACTCTGCAACACCGATTGTTGAAAGTAGTGGCGTGTCTTTAAAAATTCCAACTAAATAATTTCCCATTCCTGGAATTGCTATAGGAAAAGCTTGGGGTAAAACTATTCTTCTATACGTATATAATGTTGTAAAATTTAGAGCTCTACATGCTTCCCATTGAGATTTTGGAACACCCTCTAGTGCACCTCTATAAACTTCTGAAAGATAAGTTCCAAAATGAAGTCCAATTGTAATCATTGCTGTTACCCAAGCTGATAAGATTATGCCAAATTGAGGGCCAACAAAATAAAGAAAAAATAACTGAATAAGAAGAGGTGTTGAACGAATAAATTCAACTATCTCTCTGACTAGTATATTTATAACTTTGTAAGGTGTTCGTTGCCCTATTAAAAATATTAACCCCACAACTACTGCAATTGCATATCCTATGCCAGCAGCCATTATAGTATTTAAGGTTGCCCATAACATTTTTGGCAGGATTTCATATGCAAAATCCCATCTCCATTCTGCATTCATATTATATCTTTTCCTTTCCAACTTTTCTTGCTGCAAGAACTTCTAGCCAACGCAAGAAAGGCACAAGAAAAAATCTAGAGATTATATAATAAATTAAAAGAGCTGTACCAAAACATTGAGCTGACAACCATGTAATTGAATTAATTTGTTTTGCTTCAAAAGTTAAGTCAACAACTGTAACTAATGCCACTAATGCTGTTGCTTTTAAAAGTTCAACAGTTAAATTTGCTGCTGGTGGTAGTATTATTGGAAAAATTTGGGGTATTATAATTCTTCTCATTCTTTTTGCTGAACTAAAGTTTAATGCATGAGCACCTTCCCATTGACTCTTAGGTACTGCTAATATTCCACCTCTAACTATTTCAGCTCCATATGCACCAAAGTTTAAACCTATTGCAACCACACCAGACGTAAACGCTTCTAATGAAACACCAAAAAAAGGTAATACATAATAAAACCAGAATAATTGAACCATCAAGGATGTTCCTCTAAAAAACTCAATATAAACAGTTGCAACACCTTGAATAACTGAATTATTAGATACCCTCATTAATCCAAAAATAATTGAAATTATTACATAGAGAATAGTGGCACAAATTAAAACCTTAAGTGTAGTTATCGTTCCTAGAAGTAGCGTAGGTCCATGTTCGGATAAGAATGAAAAATAACTCACGTTCAAAAACCTTTAATTAAATTTAAAAAAAAATCAGGCAACTTTTATTCATCGCCTGATTAAATTGGTTTATTTCTTATATTATCTGTTGCAAGCCCAAGCTGTTGTCATATGAGCAGGCTGAAATTGTGCCTCACCATATCCATACTCACCAGCTCTTTTCAACATTTTTGCTGGATTAGCCATAACTTTAGCTAATGCTTTGTTGAAATTGTCTCTAAACTCAACATCAGTTTTTCTAAAGCCCATACCTACTACATTTAAAGTTTCTTCAGGCATTTTTTTAGGATCAGCTATTTCAAACATTCCATTACTTTTTGCTACATGTTCTTTTGCACCAAATAATGTTTGTACTGCAGCATCCGCTCTACCAGCTTTCATTGCAGCAAGAATTCCAACTTCACCTTCAACAAACATCATTTGACTATCAGGAACGCCATACTTTTTAGCAGCTGCTACAGTGTTAAAACCAGCACCAGTTACAAGTTTAGCACCTTTGCTAATTACATCTGCATAATTATAAATTCCTTTAGGGTTTCCTTTTGGAACCATCATGGCATCACCAAAAACACCTATAGGATCAGAAAAGTTCATACTTTTACATCTCTTTGGTGTAATATACATACCGCCAGTAATAATATCCGAACGGCCAGCATTTATTCCTGGAATTAATCCTGACCATTCAAAAGTTTTAAACTCCATTTGATCTTTAGTAATTCCCATTTCTTCAAGAACTGTCAATGCAATCATATTAACAAATCCCAACGGTTCACCACTATCTCCAGCATAGGCCCACGGTACAGCAGTACCAAAACCAAGTCTTAACTTGCCACCATTTTTTAGTTTTTCAGTCAATGTTTCAGCACTAACTGCCGTAATACTAAAAAGAATTACAAGAAAAACTCCAATCGATTTTAAAAATCTATTCATTTTTTTTCCTCTATTTAAGTTTATTTTTATAATTAAAACAAAATTGAAGTTGTTTGTACACCAAAAAGTAAATACAACTTTAAGTTGCTTGATAAAATATTTTTATTAAATGATTATCTTAATCTTATCACCTAAATTAATTTCACCATCATCAAGTGCAGTCAAATAAATTCCCATTTCAAAATGATTATAATTTTTTTTTAATGATTGAAGTAAATTTAAAGAATTGTCATCTGTTGTTGGTTTTAAATTAATTGCAACACATCTTGGAATATTTTTCTCAACCTTAAAAGAAATATCATTAATCTTTATAGTTTTTCCTATCCATTCTCTCTCTGCCCAAGGCTTAATTCCATCAATACATATATTTCCTCTAAATCTAGATATTTCAACTTTTTCATTTGTTTTTTTCTGGAAATCACTAACACTTTGTATGTTTATAAGTGAAACTGAATTAATAAAATCAACTTTATTTGAAATTGATGTGTCAAAAAAAGGAAATTCTTCATTTTTCATTAAAACTATAGGTTCCTTTAAAGAATTTTCTAATTCTATAATCTTATTTGAAAGTAATTGACGTTCACTTAATTCATTTATATCGATTGTTAAAATTTCTTTATCTTTAAAGGTTAATGTTAATCTATTTTTCTTATAAAAAAAATTGTACTTATTTAATACTGGAGAATTTTTAAGAGTTAAAACTTTATTCCATTTGCCTTTTCTCTCTTCTGGAATTTTTTCAAATAGTTGTACTTTATGTGAGTCAAGATTCTTAGCAAATGCAAAAATTCGATCTCCTATAATTCCAATATCTTTTTTAATTTCACACTTATTAATAGTTTGAAATGATACTGATTTAACTGGACAGTAATTTATTGAAGAAATAGTTGCGCTCATATAATATTTTTCTTATGGTTTTGGTATCTTTGAGCCATTTTTTAAAAGATCGTAACCCTTTATAACAGCTTCTCTACTTGCGATATCTAAATACCATCTTGTTAAATCTTTATAATTGTTAAGCCCAATATCATGCCATTCATGTCTTGCAAGCCAAGGCCAGGTTGCAATATCTGCAATTGTATAGTCATTGCCTGCTAAGTATTTTGATGAAGACAATCTTTCATCTAACTCACTATATAATCTTTTAGCAATTTTAAAAAACCTCTCTTCTCCAAATTGACTTTTGCCAGGATTATAATGATGAAATTGATGATGCTGTCCAATCATTGGTCCGATAGTTCCCATCTGTGCCATTAGCCACTGGTTGATAACATTACGATCTTTAGCTTCATAAAATTTATTATATTTTTCTGCTAAATACATAAGGATCGCTCCAGACTCAAATACAGATTTCTTATTTTCATGATCTAGTATTACTGGGATTTTACTAAAGGGGCTTATTTTTTTAAAATCAGGTTTAAATTGATCTTCTTTGGATAAGTCCATTGCTGTAATTTTAAAATCACAACCGATTTCTTCTAATAGTATAGTTATTTTTTTTCCATTTGGAGTATCCGAAGTGAATAATTCTATCACTCTTTAACACCCAGTCTATTTTTTACTGTTTTAGATGAAGTGGTAAATTCAAATCTATATTTTTCGTCTGGTTTTGCATATTTAAAACATCCCCTTGCAGCTAGTGCTCCCTCATGAAAACCTGAAAGAATTAATTTAAGTTTTCCAGGATAAGTACAAATATCACCAATTGCAAAAATTCCTTCTTTATTGGTTTCAAAACTTTCAGTATTAACAGGAACTGTCTTTTTATCTAAATTTAATCCCCATTCAGCAATAGGCCCCAGTTGCATTATTAATCCAAAAAAACCCAAAACATAATCAGTTTTAATTTCTTTTAAACTCTCATCATCATGTTTAATATTAATGCTTTCAATTTTTTCATTACCACTAACGGAGCCTAGTTGATATTTTGTATAAACTTCTATTTTACCTTCATCTTTTAACTGATTAACTTTATCAATACTTGCTTGCATCCCTCTAAATTCATCTCTTCTGTGAACTAATATAACTTTAGATGTATTTGAAAGCTCAATCGCCCAATCTAATGCAGAGTCTCCTCCACCAAAAATGGTAACTGTTTTATCTTTAAAGATTGTTTTATCTTTAATTGAATAAAGTATTTGTTTTCCTTCGTACTTTTCAATTTTTTTTATTGCAAATTTTCTTGGCTCAAATGAACCAACGCCTGCAGCAATAATTATACTTGATGCTTCAAATTCAGTTCCTTTATTAGTCTTTATTAACCATTTTTTTTTAACTTTTTTAATTTCTTCTACTCGTTCATTTAAATGAAAATTTGTTTTAAATACTTTAATTTGTTCAATTAAATTATTAGTTAACTCTTCTCCAGTGCATTCTGGAACGGCAGGAATATCATAAATAGGTTTGTCTGGATAAAGTTCAATGCACTGTCCACCTATTTTATCCAAATTATCTACCACTTCACACTTAAGGCCAATTATGCCTAATTGATGAATACAAAATAATCCAACTGGCCCTGCACCTATTATTAAAGTATCTGTTTTAATCATTTAACCTTGCTTTGATGGCATGCTAACTGTTAGTCCATCCAATTCATCTGAAACTAATATTTGGCAACTTAATCTACTAAATTTATTGGGCTCATAAGCCATGTCTAGCATGTCTTCTTCTCCATCTTCTTTTTTTGGAAGCTTATCAAACCATTCTTCTTTGACATAAACGTGGCACGTAGCACAAGCCATACCTCCTCCACAATCAGCATCTATTCCTGGAATATCGTTTTGAACTGCACCCTCCATTACACTCAACCCATTAGAAACTTCTATAGAGTAAGATTTTCCACTATTTTCAATATAGGTAATTTTAGGCATTGAACTATATATAATTACATAAAAAAAAAGGGCAAGTACACAAAATGTACTCGCCCTTTTTAAATTATTTAGGTTTACTAATTACTTAGCTTTTCTACCACCTGATTGTACTGCGGCAGCCCAAATGATTAGACCAAATGCAGTTTTGTTTAGCAAGTCAGCTATGTTGTAAATCACATTTAGTGAGTCAGCATCTACACCACCTGTTAGGTAACCAAATACGTAACCTAATGGGTAAATTGCCCAACCAACTGTAACGATCATTCTCATTGCACCAAATGCAGTAACAAGAGCTTTGTTTCCACTTTTTGCTGCAGCTTTACCTGCTTCACCTGAAAATACTTCATAAAGAATGTAGAACCATCCAGCCATACCGATTACAAAACCAAGTGTAGCGTTAATGTATCCTGCTTCTCCTAAGTATCCACCTACAAGCATCACAACTGTTCCAATTAACAATCTCCAGAATATTCCAGAATTTGCTTTACCTACTGCTGCTAGCACAAGGTAAAATTCTATCATCAGTAATGGCACAGTGATTAACCAGTCAATATATCTGTAAACAGTTGGCGACTCGCCAGTTATTACCCATACATCTCTCATATACACGTAATGTACAAAAGCAATACCAGTTACTAGACCAGATACGATTATTGATGTTCTCCACGCTGCTGCAACGTTTCCTGCTTCTAAGAAAAAGAAAGCAGTCGACGCTAACATTACCATTGATACAAGCCAGAATGAGATCCCAACGAAGTCGTCAGAAGCCAACATGGCTGTCTCTGCATTTGCCACACCTGAAGCACCCATTAGGGCTACAGCTGTAAGGGCAAACAATTTTAGTTTTTTCATAAAAAACTCCCTCTTTTGTTAGTTTTTAACTTTTAGTTTATATAAACTAGACTTAAACAAACGCTTAAATCATGTTGATGGTTAACTATCAAAGTTATCTAGTTTTTAGAAGGTTTAATTGTGTCTAATTTGTATTGATTTTACTTACTTTTTAAATTTTAATACAATTTTTAATTTAATAAGCTTAGAAAACTAACAAAATAGAATCAATTAATATGTCAAAAAAATTTAATGATATTTACCAAAATTCTCTAAAAAATCCTGAAAATTTTTGGCAAGAAGTATCTAATGATATCTTTTGGTTTAAAAAACCTACTAAGATTTTAAATAAATCTAACCCACCCTTTTATAAATGGTTTGAAGATGGTGTTACCAACACTTGCTACAATGCTTTAGACATTCATATCGATCAAGGCAGAGGTGACAAACTAGCTTTAATTTATGACAGCCCAATAACTGGAAACAAAAAGCAGTTTACCTACAAAAAATTAAGAGAAAAGGTTTCAAAATTTGCGGGAGCTCTAAGAAATCAAGGAGTTGACAAAGGTGATAGGGTTATAATCTACATGCCTATGATTCCAGAGGCAGTTATAGCAATGTTAGCATGTGGGAGAATTGGAGCAATTCACTCTGTAGTGTTTGGAGGGTTTGCCTCAAATGAACTTGCTAGCAGAATTGATGACAGTAAAGCAAAAGTAATAGTTACAGCTTCATGTGGCTTTGAGCCTGGAAAAACTGTTGAATATAAACCATTGGTTGATGCAGCAATTAAGATGGCTTCTCATAAAATAGATAAAATGATCTTATTTCAAAGAATAGACCATACGGTCGAACTTAATGCTCCAAAAGAAATCAGTTGGGGTGAGGCACTTTCAAATGCAAAAGAAGTAGATTGTGTTGAAATGAATTCAAATGATTTGGCTTATATTTTATATACCTCAGGAACTACAGGCGTTCCTAAAGGAATCGTTAGAGATATTGGTGGTCATATAGTTGCTCTGAAATGGACTATGAAAAATATCTACAATATTAATGCTGACGATGTCTGGTGGTCAGCAAGTGATATTGGATGGATTGTTGGGCACTCTTATATTGTTTACGCACCTTTATTTAAAGGTTGTACTACAGTATTATTTGAAGGTAAGCCTGTTGGCACTCCTGATGCTGGTGCTTTTTGGAAAATAATTTCAGACTATAAAGTAAAATCCCTTTTTACAGCTCCAACTGCCTTTAGAGCTATTAAAAAAGAAGATCCTGATGGTAAGTTTTTTTCTAAATATGATTTAAGTAAATTTGAGTCATTATTTTTAGCTGGTGAAAGAGCCGACCCAGATACAATTAAATGGGCAGAAAATTTATTAAAAGTTCCAGTAATTGACCATTGGTGGCAAACTGAAACGAGTTGGGCAATTAGTTCTAATTGTACAGGAATTGAAATGATGAAAACAAAATATGGCTCAGCTTGTAAGGCAGTGCCTGGATATGATGTTCAAATCATGAAGCCAGATCAAACTATAGCTAAACCAAATGAAATGGGAGATATAGTTGTAAAACTTCCTCTTCCTCCAGGAACTTTTCCAACATTATGGAATGCGGATGAAAGATATAAGGACAACTATATGACTAACTATGATGGTTACTATGAAACTTATGATGCAGGTCATATTGATGAAGATGGATACATTTGGATTATGTCTAGAACAGATGATATTATAAATGTTGCAGGTCATAGGTTATCAACTGGTGCAATTGAAGAAGTTCTTTCCGAACATCAATCAGTAGCGGAGTGTGCTGTATTAGGGATTGCAGATAAATTAAAAGGGCAATTACCAATAGGGCTCATAGTCCTTAAGACAGGTGTCAAAAAAGATAACGAAACTATTTCAAAAGAATGTATAAAAATGGTTAGAGACGCTATTGGACCTGTTGCTGCATTTAAAATTGCAATCGTTATTAAGAGATTACCAAAAACAAGATCTGGTAAAATATTAAGAGGAACTATTAGAAAAATTGCTGACAGAGAAGAGTATAAAACACCAGCAACAATTGATGATCCAGCTATCTTAGCTGAAATAAAAGAAGACTTAATTAAAAATAATATTCTTAAGTAATGATTAAAACATATTTAATTTTAGTAGTTGCAATTTTTTTGGAAGTAGGTGGAACGATGTTGTTGCCTGTTTCACAAAATTTTACAAAAATTATTCCAACTGCTACCCTTGCAGTTTTTTATTTGTTATCCTTTTATCTTATAACTTTTGTAGTTGATAAAATTCCAATCGCAATTGTTTACGCAACATGGAGTGGTCTTGGAGTATTCACAGTTGCAATATTGGGATATGTTTTCTTTAAACAATCATTATCTTGGCAGACTGTATTAGGATTGTTCTTTATTGTTTTTGGGGTAGTGCTTGTAAATAGCTTTTCAGTAAAAACTATCTAAAATTTTAGAGGTTTGCCTTCAGGGTCACCTAAAATTTTACCATCTCTCATTTTAACTTGGCCATTAATAATTGTTGCTACTGGTGTACCTTTAAATTCGTATCCATCAAAAGGTGACCAGCCACACTTACTCTCAATATTTTCATTTTTAATTTCAATTGTCTTGTTCATATCTACAATTGTGAAATCAGCATCAAATCCCTCTTTTATAAAACCTTTATTTTTAATCCCAAAAATCTTAATTGGATTTTCACATATAGAATTCATTAATTGTTCTAAAGTTAATTTTCCATCATTAACATGGTTTAACATAACTGGTAAAAGTGTTTGAACACCAGGCATACCAGATGGTGAGTTTGGATATTTTTTTTCTTTATTCTCTTTTAGGTGTGGAGCATGATCAGATCCAATTGTATCATTAAGATTATTTTTTACTCCATACCACAATCTATCATAATGAGACTTGTCTCTTAGAGGTGGATTCATTTGAGCATAAGTTCCAAGTTTATCATAACAATCTGGAGCATAGATTGTTAAGTGTTGTGGGGTAATCTCAAATGTTATGTTGCCTTTGTGTTGTGATAGAAAATCAATCTCTTCTTTTGTGGTAATATGAAGAATATGAGCTTTTTTCTTATATCGCTCGGCAATTCTAACTATTCTTCTAGTAGATGAGATTGCACATTCAGCACTTCTCCAAATTGGGTGTGAATGAACATCTCCTTTTTTAATTAATTTTTTATTAATATTTAAAATTGCTTCATCTTCAGAGTGTACCGCAACAACTTTAGAACTACTTTTAAATACTTTTTCAATATCCTCTTCAAATTGAACCAATAGATTCCCCGTTGAAGAACCAGCAAAAAGCTTAATTCCACAACATCCTTCTAAGTTTTTTAAGTCTGCCAACTCGTCAGCGTTATCTGGTGTTGCACCAAAGTAAAAAGCATAATTGCAATACATCCTATTTTTTGCAAGATCTAATTTCTTTTGAAATTCTATTTTATTAGAAGTTGGAGGGTTGGTATTTGGCATCTCAAAAACGCTCGTTATTCCTCCAACAATTGCTGCCCTACTTCCTGAGTGTAAATCTTCAGTATCTGTTGACCCAGGTTCTCTAAAATGAGTTTGTGTATCAATGCATCCTGGCAAAACAGTTAACCCTTTAGCATCAAAAATCTCTTTCGTTTCAATATCAATTTGACCAATTTTTATAATTTTACCATCTTTAATTGCTATATCTTGATCTTTAAGATCTTTATCTATGTAGCATGAACCATTTTTGATTATTAGATCTAACATTTATGAAAAAAGTAATTATATTATATTTAGACATCAATCAATTATGAATATGCAAAAAGTATATATTTTAGAAGATAGAGGAATTCTCTATATAAATGGAACAGACGCTAAAGAATTTTTACAAAATATGATTAGCAATGACATTAATAAGGTTAATGAAGATAATAGTTGTTTTGCATCACTGTTAAGTCCTCAAGGTAAGTTTTTATTTTCGTTTATTGTAGTAAAATATAAGTCTGGATACTTCATTGATTCTGAAAAATCTCAGACAGAAGCTCTCTTTAAGCAATTAAATACCTACAAACTTAGATCTAAAGTTGAGATTATGAATTTAAGCAATGAATTTGTTGTTGCTGCATTCAATAGAGAAAAATTTTTAAAATTTGAAGGAACAAAAGATACGCCTGGGAATACAATTAAATATAGAGAAGACTCTATTCTACTGGATCCAAGGAATAAAAATTTGGGAGCAAGACTTATTATTAATTTAGAAAAACTTTATCTATCTTTAAAGAAATTAGAGTTAAAAGATTCTCCAGTTAATGATTATTATAAATTAAGTCATGAGCTAGGAATAGCTCAAAAAAATATGAATAAATTACAAAATAAATTATTTGGTATTGAGTGCAATTTTGATGAGCTGAATGGAATAGATTTTAAAAAAGGGTGTTATGTTGGACAAGAAAATACTGCCAGGATTAAATTAAAAAATAAACTTTCAAAAAGATTATTGCCAGTTGAATTAATAGAAGGAAAATTAAATCAAGATGATTTAATCTACAATAGTGAATTCGAAGTAGGGAAAATTTTGATAAATGATGAATATCCTTATGCTTTAATTAAATATTTAAATGATCATTTTATTAATCAAATAGAATTTAAAACTAAAAATGCTAAAATAAAGATTAGAAAACCTTACTGGATCTAAGGGTAACTATTTAACAAACTTAGTTAAGTCTGGTTTAAAATATTTTGGTCCCTTCATAACTTTTCCAGATTCATTATATATAGGCTTGTTGTCTTCACCTAACTTACTCATATTTGAGTTTTGTACTTCCTCAAAACATCTATCAAGATTTATGCCAAACGCATGCCCAGCTCCATATGTTACATATAGTATATCTGTTAAAGCATCAGCAACTTCTAAAAGGTCTTTATTTTTCATTGCAACTTTAAGTTCCTCTAACTCTTCATTAATTAGATCATATCTGAGGGTATTAATCTTATCGGTGCTAAAAGAAGGTTTAGTTTTGACTTCTTGACCAAAGGTTTCCATGAAAGTTTTTACTTTGTTAAAATTTGACATTTAGCTCCTATAAGTTTTATAAAATTTAATATATAGGTATAATAAATTATTAATTATATATTAATCAATGAAATTAAGAAAAGAATTTGATAGCATAGGAAGTATTAATGTACCCAGTGATAAATATTGGGGGGCATCTACTCAAAGATCAAACAAATTTTTTAATATTGGAAAAATCCTAGTTAATATTTCAATAATAAAATCTATTGCAATTATAAAGAGATCTGCTGCTCTAGTTCACTACAAGGAAAAACAAATTAATAAAAAAATAACTAATTTAATAATAAAAGCTTCAGAGGAAGTTATTAAAGGAAAATTAGATGGAAATTTTCCTTTAAAAGTCTGGCAAACTGGCTCTGGTACTCAAACAAATATGAATGTTAATGAGGTAATTGCAAATAGGGCCATTGAAATTATGGGTGGCAAAAAAGGATCAAAAAAACCTATACACCCAAATGATCATGTTAATAAATCTCAGTCTACTAATGATGTTTTTCCTACAGCTATGCATATATCTGTGGCACAAGAAACTATATCTAAATTATTGCCTAGTTTAAAAACTTTAGAAAAAGAATTATCTAGGAAATCTAAAGAATTTAAAGATATTATAAAAATTGGTAGGACTCACTTACAAGATGCAACACCACTATCTCTTGGTCAAGAATTCTCAGGGTATCAAGTTCAATTAAAAAAATGCATTGAAAGAATAGAGTATGCTCTTAAAGAAATATATTTTCTTGCACAGGGAGGAACAGCTGTTGGAACAGGCATTAACTCTAAAAAAGGTTTTGATAAAAAAATTGTTAAAGAAATAGCTAATTATACAAAAATACCTTTTAAGCCAGCTAAAAATAAATTTGCAGAACTAGCAGCTCATGACTCAATTGTTAATTTTTCAGGGACATTGAACACTTGTGCTGTTGCATTAATGAAAATCTCAAATGATATAAGATTTTTGGGTTCAGGACCTAGAGCGGGGTATGGAGAATTAATACTTCCAGAAAATGAACCTGGTTCATCTATTATGCCTGGCAAAGTTAATCCTACACAATGTGAGGCTGTAACAATGGTTTGTGTTAAAGTGATTGGCAACCACACAGGAATTACATTGGCTGGGTCTCATGGACACTTTGAGTTAAATGTATTCAAACCATTAATTGCTCATAACGTGCTTCAATCAATAGACCTTATTGCAGATAGCACTAAAAACTTTGCTCTTTATTGTGTTAAAGGAATTAAAGCTAACAAAAAAAAAATTAAAGAACACTTGGATAATTCTTTGATGTTAGTAACGGCTCTTGCTCCACATATAGGATATGATAACGCCGCAAAAATAGCAAAAACAGCTTTGAAGAATGGAACTACACTAAGGTATGAAACTCTAAAAACAGGCCTTATTAAAGAAAAAGATTATGAGCAAATAGTTAATCCAAGTAAAATGATCTACCCCTCATAAATACTAAGTAGTTTATTTAACAACCGTCTAGTTTTAATTAAATTGTTTGAATTATTATTACTAAAACCTTCTATTATATTTAAAAATTGATCTCCCAACACCCTATTATCAATCTTAACTTTATTAAACTTAATCTCATTACTCGAAAAGTCATAATCTAAATTAATTAAAATATTTTTAATTTTTTTCCTAGATTTTTTGCTAGTATTAAGAAAAGAGAATAAACGATCAGAGTTTTTAATATCAAGAAATAAATTAGTGTTTAAAATTAATTTATCATTTTCAAAATATAAATTACTTTTATTCAGCTCTAATAATCCTATGTCATCATTAGTCAATATTGTTTTATCAAAATTAATTTTACCATTAACAATATTAAGATTGATATTGGCATTCTGAAATATTTGATTTTTTACATTTGTGCTAGCGAGTGCAGATATTTTTAAACTTAGGTTGTCATTAAATAGTAATTTTGACTCAATAAATTCCTTAAAAATAGGGTTTAAATTAAATAATTGAAATATTTTATAATTTCCCAAGTTAATATTTAAATCTAAATCAAAAGGATTAATTGATAATTTACCACTATAATTAATTTTTGAATTGTTCAATTTAGTATTGTCAGATGTAAAGGTAATTAACTTTTCTTTGACATTATATTTTGTTTTAAATGTAGAATTTAAAATTGAAATAATTATTTTTCCAAAACTAGAACTAGAATCTTCATGAATAAATTCATTAAAGATATTTAAATTAAGCGATTTAGCCTCAAAATTAATTTTCGTATTATCTATAGAATTATTTTTATTTTCAAAGTCAAAAACAAAAGGAACACCAAAAGTATTTCCTTTTAATTTAAATAAATTTAATTTTTTTTCATTGTCAAAAAATAGTGCCGCTTTATCTATTTTTATAATTGCAATTATCTCGCTTAAATTATCTTTAAGAAAAATATTACTATTATTGATCTTAATTTTTTTATTTGAAAATTGTCTCTTGGAATGTTTGTTTAGAATTTTAAATTCTTTTCTTAATAAAGAAAAATTAGCTTTATCAATAAGGAGTTTCTTTAGGCTCATTTTTTCTTTATTAAAAAAATTTTTTTGACTTATAAAAACTCTTAAAGTTTTAACATCAGCAATCGATTTCAGATTTTTGGAATCACCTAATAATATTTTAGAGTTTTGAATTAAAAAATGTGGGGAAGGAAGAATTCGGTAAGAAATATCAGAGGACGTGCTTAAATTTATTTTAAATTCATTGCGTATTTGAATTTCTATATTTTTTTGAATCCAACTTTTTTTGTATAAAATAGGTATTGATAAATAGAATAGATAAAGAAATAATAGACTAATAAAAGTTATTAAAAATTTATTAAAGCTACTAATTATGAATTTATTATTTGTTTTATTCTCAACTTTGAATATTGTCTTTTTAACTAGGTTATTAAAATTTTTTACAATTTGTTTCATAAATAATGTTGAAATTTGATTAACTTATAATGAAATTTTAAAAATGATAAACTTAGAATATTTAAAGAACCTTAATAATGCTCAAAAAGAGGCTGTTTTATACCTTGATGGTCCATTACTTATAGTTGCTGGAGCTGGTTCTGGAAAAACTAAGGTTTTAACCTCAAGAATAGCACATATAATAAATGAAAAAAAAGCGTTTCCTAATCAAATACTGTCTGTAACCTTCACAAATAAAGCTGCGAAAGAAATGCAAAATAGAGTCAGCTCTATACTGAATTCTGAAGCTATAGGCTTATCCTGGCTTGGAACATTTCATTCTATTTGTGCAAAATTATTAAGAAAACATGCTCCTGCTGCTGGACTTACATCTAATTTTACTATTATTGATACTGATGATCAAGTGCGTTTAATCAAAAATATTTGCAAGGCAGAAAATATTGATATCAAACAATTAGCTCCTAAATATATTTTATCGATTATTGATAGATGGAAAAATAAAGGGTTTTATCCAAATGAGGTCATTATTAATAAAAATGACATATATGAAAAAACTATAATTCCTCTGTATAAAGTTTATCAACAAAAACTATTAGATCTGAACGCATGTGACTTTGGTGATTTAATTTTACATGTTGTAAAAATTTTAGAAAGAAATTTAGATATAAGAGAAATTTATTCAAATAATTTTAAGTATATACTAGTTGATGAATATCAAGATACAAATTATATACAAAGTAGATGGCTTTACTTATTGTCGGAAAAACATAAAAATCTTTGCTGTGTTGGTGATGATGATCAATCTATATATAGCTGGCGAGGTGCAGAAATTAAAAATTTTTTAGAATTTGATCAGGTTTATAATAATTCAAAAGTAATAAGACTAGAAGAAAATTACAGATCATCTCAAAATATTTTATCAGTTGCATCTAACCTTATTGCAAATAACCAAAATAGGGTTGGTAAAACTTTAAAAACATCTATGAAAGAAGGTGATCTTGTTAAACTTAATTGTTTTAAAAATGGAAAAGATGAAGCGATAGGAATTTCTGATGAAATAGAAAAAAACCTTAAAAATAAATATTCTTTTAACAATATTGCAATTTTAGTGAGAGCTATATTTCAAACAAGAGAATTTGAAGAAAGATTTTTAAAAATTGGATTACCTTATAGAATTTTGGGTGGTACAAAATTTTATGAAAGAGCAGAAATTAAAGATTGTGTTGCATATTTAAGGTTAATTAATCAACCAAAAGATGATTTAGCTTTTGGCAGAATAGTAAATATTCCTAAAAGATCAATAGGAGAAAGTACTATAAAATTAATACATCAATTTTCAAAAGATAATTCAGTAAGTTTAGAGATTGCCTCTAAACAGTTAATAGAACAGAATTTAATAAAACCAAAAACTAAAATAGGCTTAAATACCTTTTTATTTTTAATGGATAAGTGGAGAAACGATATTAATATAAAAAAGATTAATCACATTAAGCTTTTACAATTAGTTTTGGATGAGTCTGGTTATTCAGCTATGCTTAAAAATAAAAAAGATTTAGAAAATGAAAGTAGACTAGAAAATATAAAAGAACTTTTGAGTGCAATGAAGGAGTTTGACAGCTTAGAAGCTTTTTTAGAGCATGTAGCTCTAGCGACATCTATAGATCAGGATTGGGACGGAGAAAAGATTAACATGATGACAATGCACGGTTCAAAAGGCCTTGAATTTGATGTAGTATTTTTGCCAGGATGGGAAGAGGGACTTTTTCCTCATCAAAAATCTATTGAAGAAAAAGGTCAAAATGGACTTGAGGAAGAAAGAAGGTTGGCTTATGTTGGTATAACTAGGGCTAAAAAAAAAGCGTTAATATCATTTGCCATGAATAGATTTTATCAAGGAAACTGGATAGACAGTATGGCATCTAGATTTATTGATGAATTGCCAGAAAAAAATTTAGAAAAAAATTCGTTTTTTGATGAATCAAAAGATGATGATAATGACTTTGAATTTAATCAAGACTTTGAAATTGATGAAGGAAAAAGAAGCCCTGGTTGGATAAGATATCAAAAAAGAATCAAATGATAAAAAATAAAATCAAAATCTTAAGAAACAAATTCTTAAATTTTAAAATCGATGGCTATATTGTTCCAAAAAATGATGAATATTTTTCAGAATATGCAAAAAATGATAGATTAAAAAATATCAGTAATTTTTCAGGTTCAGCTGGTATCGTTGTCATACTCAAAAAAAAAAATTATTTATTTGTTGATGGAAGATACACTATTCAAGCAGCACAAGAATCTTCCAAAAATTTTAATATAATTGAAATTCATAAAAATCTACCTAATACTATTATTAGAAACCTTGATTTGGGATATGATCCAAAAGTTTTTACATCAAAAAATCTTAAAAATTATTTTTCAAATAATAATCTTATTCCAGTTAATGACAATTTAATTGACCAGATATTTAGATTTAAAGAAAAAATAACTAAACCATTCTATTCTTTAAAAAAAGAGGTGGTTCATGAATCACATAATAAAAAAATTTTAAAAATAGTAAATTATTTAAAATTAAATAACGCTGACTACTTATTTGTAAGTGCTCCAGAAAATGTTGCTTGGCTTTTAAATATAAGGGGATATGATAATCCAAATAGCCCAATACCTAATGCCAGATTAATTGTAGATAAAAATAAAAAATTATTTTTAATAACTAAAAAAGATAATGCAAAAAAAATTATTAAAGAAAAAAAAATAAATAAAAAAGATGTTGTCGAAATAAAAAATCTTCCAAACGTAATTAATAATTTAAATGGAAAAAAATTTATAATTGATGATAAGTCTTGTTCAATTTTTTATGAAAATATAATCAAATCTAAATTTAAAATTTTAAATAAATGTGATCCAATTTATAAATTAAAATCAATAAAAAATTCATATGAAGTTAATCATATGATTAAAGCACATAAAAAAGATGGCTTGGCTCTAACAAGATTTATTTATTGGATAAAAAATATAAATAAAAAAAACATAACAGAGATTGAGGCACAAAATAAATTAGAAAGATTTAGAAAGCTTAATAAAGATTATTTATTTCCAAGTTTTAATACTATAGCTGGTTCTGGTTCAAATGGTGCTATTGTTCATTACAGAGCGACACCCAAAACTACAAAAAAGATTAGTAAAAAAGACATTTTATTGGTTGACTCTGGTGGCCAATATAATTTCGGAACTACAGATGTAACAAGAACAATTTGTTTTGCTAATCAAAAACAATACATAAAAAATGCCTATACTAATGTTTTAAAGGGTCACATTGCTGTTGCTCTTACTGACTTAAATAAGGACAATACAGGAAAAAAAATTGATATTAACGCTAGAAAGTTTTTAAAAAAAGAAGGCTTAGATTACGCACACGGAACAGGTCATGGAGTTGGTTTCTTTTTAAACGTGCACGAAGGACCTCAGTCAATTTCTAAACATAATACTGTAAAAATTGAAAAAGGTATGATTTTAAGTAATGAGCCCGGTTATTATAAAAAAAATCACTTTGGGATTAGAATTGAAAATTTAGTATATGTAAGAAAATTAAGAAGTAGATTGTTTTTTGAAAATCTTACTTTGGCACCTGTGGAAAAAGATTTAATTAATTATAAATTATTAAATAAAGTAGAAAAAGATTATCTGTTTAGATATCATTTACGTATTTACTCTGAACACTCAGCTTCATTAAATAAAAAAGAAAGAAAATGGTTAGCTAGTTTTATTTAATAATTCCATCCATTCTTTTTGCTCTAAAATTTTTATATTTAATTCTTTTGCTATATTAATTTTTTTTGTAGTTGCTTTTTCACCTACAATTAAATAGTCAAGTTTCTTATTTACATTACTAATTATTTTTCCAGAATTTTTTTCAATTAAAGATTTAGCTTCCGCTCTACTAATTCCATTAAGTTTTCCAGTAAACATAAATGTTTTATTTTTTAGTAAGCCTTTATTATCTATTAGTACTGCTTTCTCTATTTCGAGATTTTTTTTTAATTCAAACATAACTTTTAAGTTTATTCTATTTAAAAAAAAATTTTTAATTGATTGAATTTGTGTTGCCCCAATTCCATCTATGTTAAATAAACTTTCTGCATTTTTTTCATCTGATAATTTAAAAAAATTTTCTGAATTTTTTAGATGTTTAGCGATAATTTTAGCATTTTCTTGTCCTATGTGCCTTATACCTAATGAGTAGATAAATCTTTCTAGAGAAATTTTTTTTTTTTGATTTATAAAAAACTTTAAATTTGTTACAGATAATTTTCCCCAACCTTCTAATTGTTCTATCTTATGATAATCAAGATTAAAAATGTCTTGTGGTAACCTGATTAATTTTAAGTTCCAAAAGTTTTCAACAATTTTTTTTCCAAAACCATCAATATTAAATGCTTCCTTTGATACAAAATGTTTTATTTTTTCTATTGCAATTTTTTCACATTCGTATCCTTCACTCGAACACCTTCTCACGGCATCTTGTTTTTTGGTTGTCTCATTATAATCCTTTATTGTTTTACTTCCACATGACGGACAACTTAATGGGAAAATAAATTTTTTTGACTTTTTGTCTCTTTTTTTAATATCTACTGAAATTACATGAGGTATTACGTCTCCAGCTCGCTCAATAGTAACAGTGTCTCCAATTCTTAAGTCTTTTCTAATGATTTCATCCTCATTATGTAGTGTTGCATTTGAAACAACCACACCTCCAATATTAACTGGCTTGATTTTTGCAACTGGTGTAAGTGCCCCTGTTCTACCTATTTGAATTTCAATATTTATTATTTCAGATACAGAGCTATTAGCAGAAAACTTATGTGCGATTGCCCATCTAGGTGCATTAGCTGCAAAACCTAGCCTTTTTTGTAAATTAAAATTATTAACTTTATAAACAACACCATCGATATCAAATGCTATTTCTTTTCTCTTTTCTTCCAATTTTTTATGATTACGTATTAAGTTTTTAATGCCTGAAATTTTTTTATTAAAAGGGTTTATTTTAAATCCCCACAATTTCAAATTATTCAAAAAATCTGTTTGACTAAGAATATTCATTTCATCAACATATCCATAAGTATATGCAATAAATTTAAGTGGAATTCTGGCTGTAACTGTTGAGCTCTTTTGTCTCAACGATCCTGATGCAGCATTTCTAGGGTTAGCGAATTTTTCATTGATTTTTTTAAAATCATCATTTTCTATAAATACCTCACCTCTAATATCAATTTCTTTAGGAAAATTTGCTGCAGTTATCTCTTGAGGGATATCTTTAATAGTTTTTAGATTTTGGGTTATATCCTCACCCTCTGTACCATCGCCCCTTGAAAGACCTTGTATAAATTTTCCATTAAAATAAGTTAGTGAGGCAGATATTCCATCAATTTTGGGTTCCGTACTATAGGCAATTATGCTTGTTTTTTTTAAACTTAAAAAATTAATAACTTTTTTTTCAAAGTTTTGTAAATCCTCTTCATCAAAAGCATTCGCAAGAGATAGCATTGGAACTTTATGTTTTACTTTTTTAAAATTTTTTGAAGGTTTATATCCAACAGATTTTGTTGGAGATTCATTGCTTTTTAAAAAACTATACTCATTTTCTAGGTCTACTATTTCTTTTTTAAGGTAATCATATTCTTGATCTGATATTATTGACTTATCTCTATCATAATAATGCTTATTATGTTTTTTAATTTGATCAATTTTTTTTAAATACTTTTTTTGAATTTCTTCATTTTTCATTTTAATCTACAAGAGATTTAAATTTTTTTATTAAATAACTATCTTTCTTTTTTATTTTTTTTGATGGATTTTCATATTCTTTATTAAATACCAAATAGGATTTTTTATACCACTCACCAGATCCATAATTATAACCTAGGAGTGTTGCATACTTTTTTGCTTCATCTATCATTCCAATTTTATAATGAATTTCTACCAATCGATGAATTGCCTCCTCAACATATATTGTTGTATCATAGTCGGTTACAACTTTTTTAAATCTATTTATTGCAGGTATCCATTTTTCTTTTTTTACATAATGTCTTCCTACATAAATTTCTTTTGAGGCCATTATATCTTGAATTAAATCCAGTTTAAATTTCGCATCCATTGCAAAATCACTTTTGGGATAATTATTTAAAACTAAATTGAACTTTTCTTTTGCTTTTATTATCGATTTCAAATCTTTTTTTTCATCTATTATTGACTCATAATAACAAACTGCAATTAAATAAGATGCATAACCTTTGTTTTTATCGTTAGGATAGGTTTTAAAATATCGCTCTAATTCATATATGGCATCTGGGTAGTATTCTTGAGAATAATAAGAGTAAGCTGCCATCAATAAAGACTTGGGGGCCCAAATAGATTGTGGGTATAAAAGCTCTGCTTCATTAAACTTTTGGGCAGCTAAAATTACATCTCCTTTATTTAATTCCTCTAATCCTTCTTTATAAGACTCAATCATTTGTAAATCTAAATCTTGTTCTTTGATTAAAATACTTTCATCAACTTTTTTTGAACATGATGTAAAATTAAATATAAATAATAATAACAATAATTTATAAAAGTATTTCATTCTAATATTTTATTGATGTTTTGCTAATATAGCAAAAGAATTTATGCAATGGCTTTTAAGTGACTTTTATTTATAAGGACATTTGGTAAATGCTTTTCTTGAATTTCTAATAATGAAAAATTTTCATCGTTTTGAAAAACTTTTCTAAGTAATTGATTTGTAAGTTTGTGGCCTCCTTGAGAGCAAATTATTTTCCCGATAATCTTGTAACCAGCTAAATAAAGATCTCCCATACAATCTAAAATCTTATGATTTACAAACTCTTTTTCGTTTCTAAGACCTTTATCATTTAAAATTTTTGCTCCTTTGATAACAACAGCATTATCGAGACTTCCCCCTTTTGCTAAACCCATCTGTTTTAATTTTTCAATATCCTCAAAAAGACAAAAAGTTCTTGAATTATATATATCTGTCAAATTAGATTCATATACCTTAACTAAATTTCTTTGACTTCCTATGACGGTATTATCATATTTAAGCTCAAAATCTATATCTAAACTAATTTTACTTGGTTCAATAGAAATTGATTTTTTTCCATCAATAAATTCTATTTTTTTTTCAATCTTAATTACTTTAATAGGTGCATCACTATTTCTAATTCCTGCCTTTATTATTGCCTCAACAAATAATTTTGCAGATCCATCTAAAATAGGCACTTCCTTGTTATCAATTTCAATCAACGCATTGTCAATGCCCATACCGTATAAGGCTCCCATTAAATGTTCAATTGTAGAAACACTTGCACCATGTTTGTTTGAAATGGTTGTGCAGAACAGTGCGCTACTAACATTGAAAATATTTGGAATAACAATATTATTATCTTTGATATCAATTCTTTTAAAAACTATTCCAGTATTGGGTTCAGCTGGTATAATATTAAGCGTAGCAACTAAACCACTATGAAGACCAATGCCCTTAAAAATTATATTATGATTTATTGTTTTTTGATTCAAAACAGACATGAACAACTTATAAATTCTGGATAAGAATTAAGAAAAACAAGAAATGTTACAGTAAAATACTAACTTATTTAAAGAAATGAAAAAGTTTTTCAAAAAAACCTTGTTTTAATTGTATTTTAGGAATCATTACAACCTCCTGTTTATTTGATCCTTCACTTGCTTTCAGGGCAGATTGGCAAATATCAACATTATTCTCTTCTAATAAATCAATATCCTTAGAAAAAAAAATTTTTTCTTTAAATTTGTTATTTAATATTTTTGAACCTTCGCCCATTAATACCATTTTGTACTGATCAAGTATTTTTGGTTTTAGGTTTAATTTGATAGATTTTTCAGATAATTCTAATATTTCTTCTATTCTTGCAAAAATTATTTTTTGGATTAAATCGAGAGAAATTTTTTTTTCATTCAATAAATTTTGATTTTTATCAAAATTTAACTTCAAATATTCAGCATCTTTTAAATCTATATTTAGAACTGTAGAAATATCTTTTGTAATATGATTTCCACCAATTGGCAGAACATCTAAAAAAGTTAAATCACCATTATAATAACAAACTATTGAAGTTTTATTAAATCCCATATCTATGAAAGATATATTTTCTACTGAAGAAATATTTTCTTTATAGTTTATAGATTTAGCATAGCTGGAACATAAAATTTGTTTAACTGAAATATTAAATGTAGAAAATTTTTTTTTATAATATTCTATAACTTTTTTAGGAAGGCATATAAAAAAAATTTCTAAGGATACCTTGTCACATTTTATATCTTTGGGTAAAAAAGTGTACTCAGTATTATCAATTTTATAATTCTTAATAATTATATGAGAAATATTTTGATTAAGATTAGTTCTTAAAACTTGTTGTTTAGCATCTTGTACTAAGAATTGGATGTCGGTTTTTTTTAATTTTAATCCATCAATTTTTTTGGATATTGAGATTCCAATAGATAACATATTTGGACTATCTAACATTAGAGTTACTTCATCCAAATGTTCATTAATTTTATTTTCTAAAGAAGAAATAATTTCTTGGATTTTAGACTCTATAGTTAAGTGTTCAAAAAAAAAATCACTTTCCTCATAGAAAGTATTTTTAGGAGAATCGTTATTAAATGCAACAGCTCTAATTTTGGATGTACCACAATCTAAATATACTTCAAAATTTTTTTTATACATTATCGTACTATTAAATGACTATTAATTCTCAAATCAATGATTTTTTTTTTTAAAATCATCCATACTTATTATTTTATAAGCAAGGTTAATTGATTTTAAAAAATTATCCTGAGGTAATTTAATTAAGATGTTATCATTAGTTAAAATATCCCATCTTTTTGAAGGAAAGAAATATAATGTTTTGAATTGTGTAAAAGTGAATTTAGATTTATCTATATTTTTTTTAAAATCTAAAAAATGCTTAGTATTAAACTCTCCAAATATATAAGGTAATGTTTCATTATTATGTTTATCTTCTATAAGCAAGCCATTCGAGCCAACTAAAAATTTTCCCTCATTAGAAATTTTTGCAAGTAATTTAGTCGGTTTGATATAGATGTTAATTGTAGAAGGATAAATTTTTTTAATATTATACTCTTCTATGATGTTATACTTGCTAATAACTTTTTGAATTTCTTTTTTACTGACTAGTAATATGTTTTTATAAAATAAATTATTTAATTCTTGAAAAATTTTCTTGTTATCCCTATTTGAAAGACCCTCAATATTAATTTGTTTTATTGTATAATAATAACTTTTTTGATTTTCTACAAATTTTCCACTAGTTGTACTTAATATAGATAGTAGCAATAAATATATTATTATCTTATTTTTTTTATCTATCAAGCGATGCATCTTTTAGAATCCATTCAATTAACTGCGTGAAGCTTATACCAATATAGTTAGCTATTTCAGGCACCAATGAAAGTTTAGTCATACCTGGTTGAGTGTTAATTTCTAATAAATAAAATTTGCCTTTATAAAACTTAAAGTCTGATCTTGTAACCCCCCGGCAACCAATAAGTTTGTGGGCCATCTGAGTAATGTTGGTAATTTTTTGTAAATCTTTTTTAGAAAGATTTACTGGTATTATATGTTTTGTTTTTGCATTTAAATTATATTTTGCTTCATAATCATAAAATTTTCTTTTTGGCTTTAGTTCAATTGTACCTAATGTTTTAGTTCCCATTATGGCTACCTGAATCTCTCGACCTCCAATAAATTCTTCAATCAAAATTTGATTGTATATACTTAATGTTTTTAAATTTTTAACTATATTTTTTTTATTACAAATATACACATGTACACTTGATCCTTCGTTAATTGGCTTTATAACAACAGGAAATTTTAATTTTTTTTCAATAATTTTAATAATATTTTTTTTATTTTTTTTATAATCAAATTTAATATATTTTGGAGTTAATATTTTATTTTTAATAAAAATTTTTTTTGAAATTTCTTTATCCATTGCAATGGAGGAAGGAATCACACCAGAATGAGTATATGGAATTTTTTGAATTTCTAAAATCGTTTGAATATAACCATCCTCTCCAAACTGCCCGTGTAATGCATTAAAAATTACATTTGGTCTAAATCGCTTTATATTCTTTAATAAATCATGATCTGGTTCACAAGTCATAACTGTGTATCTATTTTTTTTTAATTCATTGGCTACTTGCTTTCCTGTATCTAAACTTATTAAACGTTCTTTAGATATGCCACCACAAAGCACTAAAATTCTTTTTTTCATAACTATTCCAGTATCTTAATTTCTTTTTCCAAAATAATGCCTGTTTTTTTTTGAACCTCTTCTTGAACAAATTTAATCAATTTATTCATATCATCAAAGCTAGCATTATTTTTGTTTACAAAGAAATTACAATGTTTATCTGAAATACAAGCATCCCCAAAACTTGTATCTAATGGCACAGATTCTTTTATTAATTGCCAGACTTTTTTGTCAGATTGATTAATTGGATTTTTAAATGTGCTCCCACTCGTTTTAATTTTTGTTGGTTGGGTGCTATCTTTTTTATTTTTTAATTCTATAACTTCCTCTTTAATTTTTTTTTTTCTTTTTTTTCACCTTTAAAAGAGGCACTTAAAAATATTAGATCTTCGGGTAAATTGTTGTTTCTATATTCAAAAACAACTTTATTTGCTGGTATTGTTAAAACTCTACCTTTTTTATCAATTGCTTGAATTGATATCAATATGTCTCTAAATTCTTTATTAAAACATCCTGCGTTCATTTTTAACCCACCACCAACTGTTCCTGGTATGCATGCTAAAAACTCAAAATTTCCTACTTCATTTTCTAGAGCAAAATCTGATAATTTTTTGTCAAGACAAGCACTACCTGCAACTATAACGCCATTTGGCAATATTGAAATATTAGAAAAATTTTTTCCCAATTTAATAACTACTCCATTAAATGTCTTATCACTTATAAGTGTATTTGATCCTGCACCCAAAATGTGAATTTTTTCTTTATTTCCAAATTTTTTTAAAAATATAATCAGGTCAGGTAAATTGTCAGGTTTAAAGTAAATTTTAGTTTTACCTCCAATATTAAACCAATTACTTTTTTTTAAATCGTAGTCAAAATAAATTTTACTAGTAACTTCATTTGAAAATTTTATTAATTCTTCTAATGACATTATATTAAACTTGGTAATTCTTTCATCCATGCTGAAATAGTACCTGCCCCCATACCAACAACTATTTTTTTTCCATAAATAGTATTTTTTACTAATTTAGCTAATTCATATTGGTCATTAATCATAAATAGTTTGACCTTTGAGTTTTTAATAATGTCTTTTGCAAAGTTGTTGTAATTAAATCCCAATTTTATTTTTTCGCCAGCTGCGTAAACTGGACATAAAATTACAGTATCTGCTTTTTTAAATGATAAACTAAATTCTTTTTTAAGATCTTTTAATCTAGTAATTCTATGTGGTTGGAATACACATATAACTTCTTCCTTTTTATAAGCAGCTCTAACTCCTTTTAAAACTTCTTTAATTTCTGTCGGATGGTGTGCGTAATCATCAAAAAAACTAGTTTCTCTATAGGTAAAAATTTTGTTAAATCTTCTTTGAACACCTTTGAATTCCTTTAATCCATTTTTAATAACAATAGCAGAAATTCCAATTGTTAATGCTACAGCAACAGCTGCTGTCGAATTTAGGATATTATGAATTCCAAGAAGAGGAATCTTAATTTTACTTATAACTATATTCTTTTTTCCTGGTAAATTAATTGCTAAATCATATTCTGAAAACTCTCTTACTTGTTTAATATTTTTTATTTGAAATTGTGATTTTGAGCTTATTCCATAAGTATAAAAATTTTTTATTTTTATCTTTTTTAATAAGTCTTTATTATTTTTATCATCAATACAAATAAATGATTTTCCAAAAGAGGGAACTTTATTAATAAACTTAATAAATAAATTCTTAAGATCATTCATTGATTTATAGTAATCCATATGTTCACGATCTATGTTTGTAACAATAGAATAAGTTGGTGGCACATGAATAAAGCTACCATCAGACTCATCAGCTTCTAGTATACACCAATCGCTTTTTCCAAGTTTGGCTGAACTTTTAATTGCATTAAGAACTCCACCATTTATGATAGTTGGATCTAATTTTGTTTTTGAAAATATTGCAGCAAGCAACGATGTTGTGGTAGTTTTACCATGAGACCCTGTAACAACAATATTTTTAGTCAAAGACACTATATTAGCTAACATTTCACCACGTTTATAAATTGGAAGTTGTTTTTTTTTGGCTTCAATTAATTCTGGATTATTTTTTTTTATAGCCGATGAAATGACTACAATAGTAGCATTTAATATATTTTTTTTAGTATGTTTAATATTAATTTTAATTTTATCTTTTTTTAATCTATCAATGTTTTTATTAAAAGACATGTCGCTACCCTGAACATTAAAGCCCATTCTTTTCATTATGAGTGCGAGACCACTCATTCCAATTCCACCTATCCCTACAAAATGTATGATTTCAGTTTTAGCTAGTTCTATTTTCATTAATAACAGATATAATTTTCTGATTTATATTATTCCATGTATTTTGGTAGCTAAAATTTTTCATATTTATTTTTTTAACTAAATATTCATCTTTGTTATCAATAATATTGACTAATTTATTAGCCATACTCTCATCATTAATTTCATTTTGATTTAAAATCCAATTACAACCAATTTTATTATAAAAAAAGGCATTTTCATATTGATGATTATCTTTTGATGTTGGTAGTGGTATTGCAACAAATGGTATATTTAAAAACACTAATTCTGCTAATGTTGAGGCACCTGCTCTAGTGATACATATATTAGATCTACTCATAAGATTTGGGACATCTTCATTAAAATCAAATAATTCATAATTAATATTGTTATCTTCATAAAACTTTTTTAAATTTTCAAAATTAGTTAAATTAGCTTGTTGATAGATTTTTAAATTAAGTTTTTTTGATAATTTAATTATTGTGGTCTTAATTAATGTGTCAAATATTTTTGCTCCTTGACTTCCTCCTATTATTAATAAATTAATACTTTTATTAATACCGTCAGCTTTTTTAACGTTATAAAATTTTTTTCTTAATAATGCTGGAATTACAGCAATCTTACTTGAATATTTATTTGGGAAATTTATAATCTTATCACTATAACAAAAAATTTTTTCACAAGATTTAATAAAAAATTTATTCGATCTTCCTAATACTATATTTGGTTCAAATAAAATAATTTTAATATTTAAAATTTTTGAAGCCATACACAAAGGTAGGGACATGTATCCACCTGTTGATATTAATGTGTCTATTTTTCTTTTCTTTAAAAAAAAAATAGATTTTATGATTAAGTAGATTATTAAAAAAAATTTAAAAGGTAAAAATAAAATATTTTTTGATATTGGGGTTATATTAAAAACTTTTAAATTATATTTATTTTTATTTAAAAACTTCATTCCTCTATTATCTATTGACATACAAACATAAAATTGATCTCTCAAATGCTCATATAATATAGTTGCTGGCACTACATGGCCACCTGATCCACCTGTGCTAATTAAAATTCTTTGAGTCATTTAATCTATTTTCCTTTTAGTTAAATTTAATATTATTCCAGATAATATTGATACACTCACAATTGATGAGCCCCCATAACTTAAAAAAGGTAAAGTCATACCCGTTGTAGGAAATAATCTGATATTAACTCCAATATGTATCAAAACCTGAAAAATTATTAAACTTACAGTTCCAGTTAAAACTAATTTGATTTTTTCATTTTTTTCTAAGTATATTTTTTTGAATACTCTATAGATAAAAAATAAGAATAAAATTAATAATAATATAATTGCCACAACACCAAACTCTTCTGATATTACGGAGATAATATAATCTGTGTGCGCCTCTGGTACTCTATTTTTTAATGTGCCTTCACCAATTCCTTTTCCAAAGTAGCCACCACTACTAATAGCATCTATTGCTTTATCAGATTGAAAGTTATGCGTTCCTTCATTTGGATTAAAAAATGATAAAATCCTACTTTTTATGTAAGTAAATTTAGAAATAAAAAAAACCATATAAACTAAAGATAACAACGAAAAACCAAAAAAAGTTAAAATTATTGGTAAGCTTATGCCTGAAATAAAAACTAGTGTAGACCAAGATAAAAAGATGAGTAGTGTTTGTCCAATATCAGGCTGCATCATTAATAGGAGACAAGGAGGCACAATAACCATAAATGATAATAAATATTTAATGTAGATATTAAAACTTTTTTCATTACATAAAATTGTAGCAATAAAAATAATAATAAATGGTTTAACTAACTCTATTGGCTGAAACCTAGGTAGAAATAAAAGATTAAGCCATCTTTTAGATCCTTTTACTTCTGTACCTAAAACTGGCACCAAAAATAAAAAAAATAAAGATATTAAAAAAAGATAAAGTGAAATTTTAAGGAGGTTTTCTTTACTTAGTGATGAAAAAAAAAATAAAACAATCATACCAATAGAAATATATGCCATATGCTTAAAAAAGAAAAAATAATTTTTGGTATCTAATTTATCAGATGCAATTAAAGAAGTTGATACTAGAGAAAAAAATAACCCCAAACTAAACAAAAATATTATCAATCCAAAAAGTGTTTTGTCAATACTTTTCCACCATTCATAATAAAATTTATATATTGAATTTAAATTAAACATTTATATATTTTTTAATAAGTTGATTAAAATATTCTCCACGTTTCTCAAAATTTTTAAAATTATCAAATGATGCAGCTGATGGACTAAATAAAATTGTTGTATGTCTAATATTTTTTTTACTTTTAATTTCTCTTAATAATTTTTTGATTAAACTTTTTAAATCTAAAAAAGACTCATATTCCATTAATTTTTTTAGTTTACTTGTAAAAAATTTTCTTTTAGTCCCAAAAACATATGCTTTAATATTTTTACAATTTTTTTTAGATAGTAACAACTTATCTCCTTTTTTAGCCTGACCACCAACTATCCAGTGAACATTAGTTAGGGATTTTAATAAACTTACTGATGAAGAAAAGGTTGTAGCTTTTGAATCGTTAATAATTGTTAATTTTTTTGATTGAAAAATTATTTCTTGTCTATATTTAAGTCCTTTAAATTTTTTTAACGTTCTAAGTAGTGAATTTTTTTTTAACTTTAATATTTTAGCAACTTCTAAAATAAATTTTAAATTCTCTTTATTTCCATCAGTGTCAAAATATTTATTATTTATTTTTTTTAGGAAATCACTGTCTATATTTTTTTTAATTTTTATTATTTTAGGTAAAAACTTTTTAGATTTCAGCTCTCTTTTAATATAAAAATTTTTCATATTTAAAATGACAAAATCATTCTTAGATTGATTTTTTATTAATTTAAATTTGGCACTTACATATTTATTTATAGTCTTATGTCTTTCAAGATGATCCGGTGATATATTCAAAATTAGTGCTATATTTGATTTGAATAATTGGCTGTATTCTAACTGGTATGATGATGCTTCAATTACAAAAACTGTCTTATTTGTAATTTTTTTTTCTAAAAGTACTGGATTACCTATATTGCCTACTAGTCGCACATCTACTTTCTGATCCTTTAATGCTTCGTATAAAATTTTAGCTGTAGTTGATTTACCGTTAGTTCCGGTGATTGTTATCTTATTATTTTCCTTATGATGGTTATAAAAAATATCTAAGTCCGTATAAATTTTTTGTGAATTATTTTTTAAAAATTTACTTAATTTGCATTTATTAATGTCTATACCTGGGCTAATTATTATATAGTCAAATTTTATTTTTGTTATTTTTTTATTATCGACTTGTATTTTGTCATCATGTTTAGTGATTTCATTATCTTTTTTTAAAAATTTTAAAACAGATAAACCACTTTTTCCCAGGCCATAAACCAAAATTTTTTTCTTATAAAAAATATTTAGATTGTTTAACATTATCTAAGTTTTAGTGTCGCCAAACCAATCATTGCAAGAATTATTGCAATAATCCAAAACCTAATTACAACAGTAGATTCAGGCCAACCCTTTTTTTCAAAATGGTGATGAATAGGAGCCATTCTAAAAACTCTTTTTCCTGTTAACTTGTAAGATATTACTTGCACAATGACTGAAACAGCTTCTAAAACGAATAATCCACCAGTTATCGCTAAAACTATTTCATGTTTGGTAATTATACCAACAGCACCTAATGATCCACCGAGTGCTAAAGATCCTGTGTCACCCATGAATATTTTAGCAGGTGGTGCATTAAACCATAAAAAACCTAGACATGCTCCAATAATTGATCCACAAAAAACAGCCACCTCTCCCATACCCTCTAGATAGGGTATATTCAAATATTCTGAAAATACTATATTTCCTGTGACATAACTAATAAATGCAAAGCATCCTGCTACCAATATAACTGGCACTGTTGCCAATCCATCAAGCCCATCCGTTAGATTGACCGCATTTGAAGAGCCTACAATTATAAATATTGAAAATGGTATAAAGAACCAACCTAAATTTAAAATTAAATTTTTGAAGAATGGAAAATATAAATTTGTTAATTCTACATTTTGCGATAACTGTGACAACCCAAGTATACCAATTGTTGCTATTAGAATTTGTGCAATAAGTTTAAATCTAAATGAAATACCAGAAGAATTTTTAAATTTAATTTTTTTATAATCATCGTAAGCTCCAAGCAAACCAAAGCTTGTTACTATATAAAGCAAAAACCATATATGATAATTAGATAAATCACCCCATAAAAGTATTCCTGAAAATAGACCCAATAATATTAAAACACCTCCCATTGTGGGCGTTCCAATTTTTTTTACAATATGCTCCGATGGACCATCTTCTCTTATTGGATCTAAGATTTGTCTTGCAGAAAAAAATTTAATAAACGGAGTTCCAACTAATAAGACTATAATCATAGAGGTAAACATCGCTAAACCTGTTCTAAAAGTAAGATATTTGAACACATTAAGGAAACTGTATTGATCAACTAATTGAGAAATAAGACTATAAAGCATTAATTTTACCTCTTTTTATTTGATTAGTTAGACTGTTAAGACCTGTAGAGTTGGAACCTTTAATCATTAAATAATCATTATTATTTAAATTGTTTTTAATCAAATCAATTATTTGAGATTTCTTCTTTATAACAATCCCTCTTTTTGTTTGATTAAGGTTATTGAAAATCCATTTAACATGTTCACCAATAACATTAATATTTTTAAGAGATGTTTTGTTAATGTTTTTTCCAATTTCAAGATGTAATTTTTTTGAATATTTACCTAGTTCTAACATATCGCCAAGCACCAAATGTTTTTTTGAACTATCAACTTTAATCATATCAAAATTTTTTAATGCTGATTTCAAAGATAATGGATTTGAATTATAACTTTCATCCACAAGATATAAAAATTTTTGAAACAACTTGACTTTGACAATGTCTCCACGACCATTTGTTGTTTTATGATCATAAAAAATATTTTTATCTAATTTATGTATATCTTTGAAGATTGATATAATTGTAACTGATGCTAATAAATTTTTTAAATCATTTTCAAAATAAGAATTTGAATAAAAAAATTTTTTTTTTTATTAATATTTATAGAGATTTTATATTTAGACTTTTCTTTTGAAATAGAATCTAAATTTGTTGTCGCTTTTTTATTTTTTAAACTAAAAGATAAAACTTTTAAATTTCTTTTTAATGCTATTTTTTTATGAAAATTATAGAATTTGTCATCTTTATCTAAAATAAGATAACCATCATCTTTTATGTTTTTAATAATCTCAGATTTTGCTAAGGCTATTTCATTAATATTTTTAAAATTTTTGATGTGAGCATAGGAAATATTTGTAATTACACCAACGTCAGGTTTTACAATTTTTGATAAATATCCAATTTCTCCTTTCTTATCCATTCCAATCTCAAAAATACCAAAATCATCGTTTTTTTTTAAATTAAATAAACTTAACGGAACACCAAATTTATTATTAAATGATTTAGGAGAATAGGTGGTTTGACTAATTTTGTTAAGGGATCTTCCTGTTAATTCCTTAAGTGAAGTCTTTCCACAACTGCCAGTGATTGAAATAATTTTAGTTGATATATTTTCTCTTAGAATAGAGGACGCTTTTGTTAAAAACTTTAAAGTATCTTTTACTACTATTTTTTTCTTGGATTTTTTTTGATTATTAACTATTGCTAGAGATGCTCCTTTAGCAAAAGCTTCTTTAACAAACAAATTACCATCTTTATTTTTTCCCCTAATTGCAAAAAAAATATTGTTTTTTTTAATTTCTTTAGAATTAATAGATGCATTGTTAATTTTTATTTTTGAAGAAATTTTATTTAAATTACTTAAATCCATTAAAATATTTAGCTTAGGGTTGTTTGATAGTGTTTTATTTTTAATTATGATATTTTTTAATATTTGTTGTCGATCAGAAAATAATCTTTTACTTTTTTTATATTCTTGAATTTTTTCATGCCCTTTACCTGCAACAATTAGAATATCACCTGTTTTCATGTCAAATATTGCTTTCTTGATAGCATTAGCTCTATTTGAAATCTCATAAATTTTATGTTTATTGATATTTTTTTTTATAGAATTTCTTATTTTTTTTGGATTTTCAAATCTTGGATTATCATCTGTTAAATAAATTCTATCACAATATTCATTTGCGATTTTACCCATTATTGGCCTTTTTCCTTTATCTCTATCTCCACCGCAACCAAAAACTATCGAGATTCGTCTCTTTTTAAATTGTTCTCTTAGACTATTTAAGGATTCTTTTAGTGCATCTGGGGTATGTGCATAGTCTAATATAACTTTTGAATTGTTTTTAACAATTCCAATTTGTTCTAATCTTCCACTTGCTGGTTTTAGATTATCAATCGTATTAATTATTTTTTTAAAACTTAAACTACTTTTGGTTGCAGCTATTATTGCCATTAAAATATTTTTAATTTGAATCTTTCCTATTAAGCTTGTTTCAAATATATAATTATTTTTATTATATCTTATTTTAACAATTTGTTTTTCATTATAAAATTCATGGGAAATTATCTCTAAATTACTATTATTATTTGAAATTGTTTCTATATTGAATCTATTTTTTAAAGCTATTTCTTTGATTTTTCTATATTGAGGAATGTCTATATCAGTAATTATGTTAGCTTTTTTTTTGAGTAATTTTTCAAAAAGATATAATTTGGATTTAAGATAATCACTAAATGTTTTGTGATAATCTAAATGATCATGTGATAAATTAGTAAATATACCTGTTTTAAATTTTAAGCCATCTAATCGATTTTGTTTAAGTCCATGACTGGATGCCTCTAATATAACATTTTGAATCTTTTCTTTTTTAAGTTTGTTCAAAGTTATACTTAAAGCAATTGGATCAATAGTCGTCTTTGAAACTTTTTTAATATAGTTCTGTGTTTTAATGCCAAGGGTTCCAATTGAAGCTACTTTTTTTTTATTTAATCTTAAAATTTGAAAATAAAAGTCAGCAACTGAAGATTTTCCATTTGTTCCTGTTACTGCAATTATATTTTTTGGTCTATCTTTGTAAATTGTGTAAGCAACTTCTGATAAAGACTTTCTTACATTAGAAGATTTTATGAATAAGACATTCTTTTTAATACCTTCAAATTTCTGATTTGAAACAATAGTTTTTGCACCCTTTTGAATGGCGTGATTGATAAATTTATTACCATCTATTTTAATTCCTTTTATTGCAAAAAAAATATTATCTTTTTTGCACTTTGAACTATTGAAACAAATGCCTGAAAAATAATGATTTTTATGTTTTAATCCTATTTCTTTAATAAAATTTCCAATGATCATGAATGAACTAATTTTCCATATATTTTGTGGCTAAAATAGGCCCAATTCTCTGTATGATCTTTCCAGTAACTTCAACTGAAGTCCATCCAGCAGTATTAAATGGTGTTCCTTTGTAAGACCCACTCTTATTTTTAAATTTGTAAATATAGTCTTCTGATGTTTTTGGTTCGTCTAGCAATAATACCATTACATATTTAGGTTTAGATGTTGGAAATATAGATACAAAAGTATTAACTTTTGCTTTCCTAGTATAGCCCCCAACTATAGCTTTTTCAGCCGTACCTGTTTTTCCACCAACTTCATACCCCTTTATATTTGCTAATCCTGCTGTACCTTCTTTTGTTGTTACAATTTTTCTTAATGTTTCATTTATTTTTTTTGAAACTCCTTCTTTAATAATTCTCTTTTGATTTTGTTTCTCTTCTAAATTTTTTTTAATCAGGCTTGGTTTAATTTTAAAGCCACCATTCGTAATAATAGCGTAACCTTTTGCTAGTTGTAGTGGTGTTGTAGTTATTCCATGCCCAAATGAGACAGTTGCTAATTTGCATTTACCCCATCTAAATGGAATTGGTTCACCAACTTCCTCAATATCAAAATCTATTTTGCTTAAAACACCTATTTTTTCTAAAAATAACTTTAATTTGTCAATTTCAAGTTTTTGTCCAATCCTAACAGATCCTATATTGCCTGATCTAATTAGAATTTGCTCAACCGTAAGGTCTGATGGAATTTTTTTATCATATTCTGAAATTATATTTTTTCCACATTTTAATTTTTTTTCTAAATTTAAAAACTCTGTATCTATTTTAATTAAACCCTCCTCTAACCCTGCTGCTACAGTAAAGGTTTTAAAAACAGATCCTAATTCATACACACCTTTTGTAGCTCTATTTATAAAATTTATATCACTTACTGTTTCTCTTTTATTAAGATCAAAGTCTGGGTACGAAACCATTGAAATAATTTCTCCATTATTGACATTCATGAGAATTGCTGCACTTCCCTTGCTTCTAAATACTGAGTGAAACTTTATTAGTTCTTCTCTAATTAAAAATTGTATTTCAGTATCAACAGTTAACTGGAGTGGTTCCTTTATCTGTTTTAATCTTTTATCAAAAGATTTTTCTAAACCTGATATTCCATTATTATCATCATCTATTTGTCCAACAATATGACTAAAAAGATTTCTTTGAGGATATATCCTGGTTAGTTTTTCTTCAGACTTAATTGACTTATCTCCAAGCATCATTATTTTTTCATAATTATCTGCACTTATTTTTTTTTCTAAATAAAAATATTTATTTTTTTCAAGTTTTTTAGATATCTCAATGTAATTTTTGTTTGGGAATATTATCTGTAAATTTATTAAAAGTTTTTTTTTGTCTATTACTTCAATGGGATTAATACCTACATCTATAGAACTAACTGTTTTAACTAAATAATTTCCATTTCTATCTATTATATCTGCCCTGTAGTTCTCTTTTATAACTAATGGCTTAATTTCATTCTGTATTTTTAATGATCCTAAATGGAGAAGTTGTATTGAGTAGATTATTGAAATTAATAAAAATACAAAGAAAATAAAAGCTATTCTATTAAACTGTATATTTAAATTCGTTTTGCTTTTTTTATATGAAAATTCATTTTCATACTCCTCTAAGAAAACATTATTTTTTTTATTATTCATCTATAGTTTTCTCTAAGAAGTCACTTACCCTTATATAATTATTTTTTTTAGTGAGCTTTTTGATTTTTGTAATATCAATTTTAATTAAATCTTTTTCGAAGTATTGAGTTTGATATTGAGTTAATTTATCTGGTGAACTTAGATAGTTATATTCTAAAAGTAAGTCGCCTAGCTCTACTTTTAGTGGTCTAATATTTTCATTTACCATAAAAATTTTATCCTCTATTTCTTTTGTTGAGTTTTTTACTAATGATGTAGCTAGGATTAATACAAAAATAATTACAAATACTACTTTCTTCATAATTTTTTAGAAAAATTTTCAATTTTAATTAGATGATCAAACTTCTCCAAAATATCTGTTTCAAAATCATAAAAGTCTTCTTTTTTAATAACATATCTCAATTTTGCAGACCTTGATGGTGGGTTTTCTTGAATTTCTTTTTCAGATGGCACAATTGGTTTTTTACTAATAGATTTGAACAAATTAATTTTTTCTTCACTCTTTGGCATATATCGTGAAACACTTTTATTTTCTGATAAACTTTTAAAGAAATATTTTACTATTTTATCTTCAAGTGAGTGAAATGTAACAACTACTATAACTCCATCTTTTTTAACAACTTTTGCAGCATTAATTAATCCATAAATCAACTCGCTAATTTCTTTATTAACAAATATTCTTAGTGCCTGAAAAACTTTTGTTGCACTATGTGTTTTTAAATTTTTTTTTCTTTTAGAAGATTCAATAATTCTTACCAGTTCCTCTGTTGTTATTTTTCTAGTGGCTCTATCCTCTACAATATTATGTGCTATCCTATTGCTATCTTTTTCATCTCCAAAATATTTGAATATTTGAGCAAGCTCCTTTTCATCTAAACTGTTAATTGCTTCATTTGCAGAAAAGTCATTTATTCCCATTCTCATGTTGAGTTCACCAATAGTCTCAAAAGAGAGACCTTTTTTAGGATCTTTTATTTGTGTGTAAGAATAGCCTAAATCAAAAATTACTCCTTTTATATTTTCATTTTTAAGTTTTAAATTATTTAGTTCACTGAATTTAATATTTTTAAATAAAAGTCTATCATCAAATTCATTTTGAACTTCTTGAGCTTTTTTTAAACTTTCTAAATCTCTATCTAACGCTATAACTTTTGTCCTATCAAAGCTTAGAATTTTCTTTGTATACCCACCTTGACCAAACGTGCAGTCAATGAATGTGCCACCATATTGAGGGGTAATAATGCTAATTACTTCACTTAGCAATACTGGATAATGATTTCTCACATCTGGTATTATGGTGGCTATCATTTATTTTCTTAAAGACCATTAATTTTTTTGTCTTCTTAAAAATGCTGGTATTTCTAGATCATCATCTTCGGAAACATTTTCTGATGTTTCTGAAGATAATAAGCCTTCTGTTTCTGTAGTTTCATCATCTGAACTAAACAAATCTAGGGCACTTTCACCTTCTACACCAAAGTTTTCAAGTCCATTAGAAACATGTTCTTCTTCTGGTAAGTTGACTTCTTCAGATTCATTAATAGCACTAATAGCTTCCTCTGAAAAAGATTGCTCATAATCATTTGATTGTCCATCTTCAACAATATTTTCAATTTCTTGATTAGTAGCATTTTGTTCATTCATCATTTCTGATGATAAGCTATTAGAAGTAGGCTCTGTAATAATCTCATTTTCTAACTTTAATGCGTTTGCACCATGAGAAACTGGGCTTGTCATTGTAGGTGAAAAATTAAATGATTGAGCTGCACCTGAAGTATTAAAGTCAGAATAACCAGGGTTTCTATTCTGTATTCTATGAACCATATTAATTACAGATTTGCTTTCAGGCTGCTGTCCATCTAGTGCTGTTGCAACTATTGATACTCTTATTTTTCCATCAAGAGAAGGGTCTTGTATTGCGCCAATAATAACCTCTGCTTCAGCATCTACCTCTGCTCTAATCTTATTAACAACCTCATCAACTTCAAAAAGCTTAAGATCTTCACCTCCGGTAATATTAACTAATAATCCTTTTGCACCTTTTAGGGTATAGTCATCAATTAAAGGATTGCTAATTGCCATTTCAGTAGCTTTCATTGCTCTTCCATCTCCTTCGGCTTCTCCTGTGCCCATCATTGCTTTACCCATTGAAGCCATTACTGTTTCAACATCAGCAAAATCTAAATTTATTATGCCCGGTCTAACCATTAAATCAGTTACACTTTGCACTCCATGCATCAAAACATTGTTCGAAAGATGAAACGACTCTTTAAAGGTAGTTTGTTCATTTGCAATTTTAAACAAATTTTGATTTGGAATTACGATGATTGTGTCTACATGTTTTCTCAACTCTTCAAGACCTTGTTGTGCTCGTCTCATTCTTGAAGGACCTTCGTATAAGAAAGGAAGTGTAACAACACCTACTGTTAAAATATTTAATTCTTTTGCAGCTCTGGCAATAACGTGAGCTGCCCCTGTTCCAGTTCCACCACCCATACCAGCAGCAATAAAAACCATATTTGAACCTTGTAAAGTATTAACAATTTCATTTAAAGATTCATCCGCAGCTGCTTGACCAATGTCATGTTTAGCTCCTGCACCCAAACCTTTTGTTAAATTTAATCCAATTTGTATTTTTGCTTTTGCTTTACTACGTTTTAAATCTTGTGCATCTGTATTTACAGCAATAAATTCTACACCTTGTAGTCCGTTATCAATCATTTCATTGATTGCATTTCCACCTGCTCCTCCAACTCCTACAACTAATAATCTTGGTTGTAATTCTTTTATCTCTGGTGATTTAAAGTTAATTGTCATTTTTATTTCCCCCCATTGTTATTAAAATGTTTTTTCCCATTTAAGGCTTGCACGATTTAGATTTGCTTTTTTTCTAGCATTCACCTTAAATTTTTCAAATGTTGTTGGTTCCCATATTTGGAATGTTTGACCTTGACCAACAAATAACATGCTATTTTTAATTTTTGCATGTTTTAATAATTTTGTTGAAAGTGAAATTCTCCCCTCACTATCAAATTGTAAATTCATACTTTCAGACAATATAGATGTTGCAAAATAGTCTCTTTTTTCTTCAAATGGATTTAGAGAATCTATACTTGATGAAAGTTTTTCAATTCTATCCTGCGAACATGCTTCAATAGACTGATTGTTAAATGATGGATAGCAAATAACACCATTGTAACCTAAGTTTGAAAGATGAGACCTAAAACTAGCAGGCACTGACACCCTTCCTTTTTTGTCTATTTTGTTCTCGTAAGTTGATAAAAACATAATTTTTATATTTCATAAATTCCGTATATGGGAATATATGGGACAATATGGGTATTTTAAGATTTAGTCAATATGTTCATTTTAGGCAAGTTTGTTGACAATTGTGGGTAACTTTTATGTATCTTTATTAATTCTAAAATCAATTTTTATTTTTAGATCGATACAATCAAAAAAAGAAAAAGAAGAACAGAGGTGATTCAATTATGAATCAAAAGGTGAACATCCACATATTTACAAATTAATTGTTGTGGATAAGTTTGCTAGACAAACTGTAAGCCGGGTTCTGTCATTAAAACTTATCATTTCTCTAGGCTTAAGATCACTCTTAAGCTCAAGCAACTAACCCCGATGACCAGCCAAAGACGGCTTTTAGTTTTACAACAATGTCATCTCTACTTAGTCTTGCTCCCAGTGGGGTTTTCCAGCGTTCATTGTTACCAATAGAACCGGTGCGCTCTTACCGCACCTTTTCACCCTTGCCATGTTATGGCGGTATATTTTCTGTGGCACTATCCCTGGGGTTTCCCCCGCCAGGTATTACCTGGCACTGTGTCTTTGCGGAGCCCGGACTTTCCTCTTTAAAAAAATTAAAGCGATAAATCGTTCATCTAGCAAATGTAATTTATTACTAAACTATAAAACTTCAAGAAAAATTTAATTATATTTCTTTACAAGATTTTTGCTTATAAGTAAGCATTCTCTATCAATCTTGCTATTGATTAACTCTTGTCTATATCTTCTTTGAAAAGCTTTGGTCACATATCTTAAATATCTATCTTTATTTGAGTCTTTTGGAATTCTTGCTGAATATCCAATTTTAAATAAATTACTGAAAAAGAGTTTTTTTTCTATGTTGTTAATTTTGAAATTTCTATTTTTTATTAAGTCTTGCTTTTTTAGTGTATGCCATAAGCCTATTTTATTTTCAGATAAATACTTCCATGGAAATTTTTCCCCAGGATCTTTTTTTCTTTCTGGTGCTATATCCGAGTGTCCTAAAATATTCTTATGACTAATCTTATATTTTATTATTAAAAATTTACTTAATCTTAAAAGAGCAGTTATCTGTTTTGTAGAAAATTTTTTGTAACCAAACTTATGTCCAGGGTTTGTAATTTCTATACCAATAGAATTTTGGTTTAAAAGTTTATAATTTTTCCATGAGGATCTACCTGCGTGCCAAGCTATGTATAAGTCAGGTACTAATTTTACAACCTCTCCATTGTTTTTGATTAAGTAGTGTGAGCTAACCTGAGATTGTATGTTTGTAAGCCTATTTATTGCAGCTGATTCTTTTTTCATTCCTGTGTAATGAAAAATAACAAATTTGATATTTTTAGGTGTTCTTTTATTTCGATTAAAATTTGGAGAATAATTTAACGTTGTTTTTAAAGCCATTATTAGAACATATTTAACACTAAATCTCGATTTACTTTAGTATTATATGTACTATATAATATTCTTGTAATGAAAAAAATTATTATATCATTTTTAATCTCACTAATAATTTCGTCAGGTGTTAATGCGGGGACTGATGGTTCAAAGACTTTATCCAAAAAATCTAAACCTGTTAAAGATTGTTTTGAAGGCTTAAATAGAGCTACATTTTCTTTAAACCAGGGTTTAGATAAAGTAATTTTTAAGCCAGTTGCAAAAGGCTATAGGAGCTTACCATCACCAGTTAGAACTGGGACGAGTAATGTGCTTACCAACATTTCTTCCCTTATAACTATACCAAATAATATTCTACAAGGAAAATTTGAAACCGCTGGTGTTAATACAGGAAGATTTATTGTCAATACAACCATAGGAATTCTTGGGATATTTGATGTGGCTAAAAAAATGGGTTTTTCTGAATATGAAAAAGAAGATTATGGTCAAACACTTGGAGTGTGGGGATTTGGTGCTGGTTGTTATGTGGTATTACCAGTTTTGGGTCCATCAACAATTAGAGATACTGCAGGTTCATTTATAAATGTATTAGGTGGAGACCCTTGGTATAATGCTTCTACACATGGCAATAATGAATATTTGAGTAAATCTGATTATGTGGCAACAAAAATTTTGACAGGAGTAGATTTTAGAGCAAAAAATTTAGAAACCATAGATAATTTAGAAAAAAATTCTTTAGATTTTTATGCATCTGTAAGAAGTCTATATTTGCAAGACAGACAAAGAAAAATTGCAAATACGAGTGCAACTATTGAAGTTTTATATGAGGGTGATTGGGAAGAAGTAGAAAGCCAATAATTATAATAATGATTAAAAATTTTATATAGGTAAGGGTGATGTCATTAAAAAAAATCTTAACTTCTATTTCATTTTTAATAATTTTTTACTCAACTATTGAAAAAGTATACTCGATCGAACCAGATATTTTTGTTCAATCAACAGTCAATAGAGCGGCAAAAACTCTTGGGGGTAATCTTACAAAAGAAGAGAGGGTTGAAGAGCTTAAAAATATTGCTAGTGAAACTGTAGATATAAAAGGTATAGGTTATTATACTTTGGGTACTTTTAGAAAAAATGTTAATAATGAAGAAATTAAAGAGTATGAAATTCTTTTTGAACAATATTTTTTAAAAAGTTTTTCAAGCAGATTAGCTGAATATTCAAATCCAGAAATAGATGTAATATCAAAAAAAAAAATAAATGAAAATTATACAATAGTTTCAAGCATATTAGTTTCAACAGAGCAAAGACCGGAGGTTAAAATTGATTGGAGAATTTATACCAAAGATCCAAAAAACCCCAAGATTAGAGATTTAATTATTGAAGGACTAAGTCTAGTAAGAACTCAAAAAGAGGAATTTTCATCTATAATTCAAAGCAACGATGGAGATATTAATGCCCTTCTTAATAATTTAAGAGATTTCATTAAATAGTTATCAACTAAAATATATTCTTGGTGGGCCCGCCAGGACTCGAACCTGGGACCAATACATTATGAGTGTACTGCTCTAACCAACTGAGCTACAGGCCCCACTAAATTACCTAGCTTTTACTTCTTTTTTAATTTTCATTCAAGTCAAGAATAGCATAATTGCTTTTAAAGCCCTTCATTAAAATTATAAAAAGTTTATTTTGCTTTATAAAACTTAAACTTAACTGGGGTTTATTTTACAAAAATGCAAATATTTTTTTATACATTAATGGTGGGACTGGTTGGTTACGCTCCAACTACCCCTGCAATGTCAATGCAGTACTCTACTATTGAGCTACAGTCCCTTTAAAATTTTAACTTTCTAAAAAGCTTTTTAGTTGTTTGGATCTGCTTGGGTGTTTTAATTTTCTAAGAGCTTTAGCTTCAATCTGTCTAATACGCTCTCTAGTTACAGAAAATTGTAGACCTACCTCTTCAAGTGTATGGTCCGTATTCATTCCAACACCAAACCTCATTCTTAGCACTCTTTCTTCTCTTGGAGTAAGAGTTGATAAAATTTTAGTAGTTGCTTCACTCAAGTTGGATTTAATTGCTTGCTCTAAAGGTGCTAAAGCTTTTGTGTCTTCAATAAAATCTCCTAAACTACTGTCCTCTTCATCACCTACTGGTTTTTCTAGAGATACAGGTTCTTTTGAAATCTTTAAAACTTTTCTAACTTTATCTAAAGGCATTCGTAATTTTTTTGCTAACTCTTCAGGAGTGGCTTCTCTACCAAACTCACTTAAAATTAATCTTTGAGTTCTTACAATTTTATTAATTGTCTCAATCATATGAACTGGAATTCTTATTGTTCGTGCCTGGTCAGCGATAGATCTTGTGATAGCTTGTCTTATCCACCACGTGGCATATGTCGAAAATTTATAACCCCTTCTATATTCGAATTTATCTACAGCCTTCATAAGACCAATGTTTCCCTCTTGAATGAGATCTAAAAATTGAAGACCTCTATTTGTATATTTTTTTGCAATTGAGATAACCAACCTTAAGTTTGCTTCAACCATTTCTTTTTTAGCTATTCTAGATTCTTTTTCACCTTTTTGAACTCTACTAACTAGTTTTTTGTAGTCTGTAACAGAAATTCCTAATTTATGACTTATTTCAATCAATCTCTCTCTTATATTTTTAAACTCATCTTTGTTTTTGGAAAAAAATTGTTTCCACATTGGATTGGTATCAAGAAATTTTTTAAGGTTTGGATTTATTTCATTTCCTATATAAAACTTAATAAATTCATTTCTTGGAATTTTTTGGTCCATTGCTAATCTCAAAAGGTTTCCTTCTAATGAAACAATCTTTTTATTTTCAATGTAGTGTTTCTGAACTAACTCCTCTGTTACGGATGGAGATAGTTGGAGTGATTTAATATTTTCTAAAACATCGCTTACAATTTTTTCATATCCTTTTTCTTTAGCTGTTGAAAAACTTGCTGAATTTAAAATACATTCCAATTTTTCTTTTTGATATTTAATTAATTTTCCATACTCTTTTGTTAGTGTATTAACAGTTTTTAAAACTTTAGGTTTAATTTCAGTTTCCATTGCAGCAAGTGTAGGATTAAACTCATCATCATCATTACTGTCATCATTTTTATCTGTCTCTCCAGAGTTTCTTTGTTTTGCACTTGGACCTGTACTTGCATCCTCCATATAATTAGTATCAATATCTATAATCTCTCTAACTAGAATTTCATCTTTTTGAAGTTTTTCATCCCATTCATAAAACTGTTGGGCTGTGATAGGACTTTGTGCTAGCGCAATCAGCATTACATCTTTTCCTGCTTCTATTCTTTTTGCAATTGCAATTTCACCTTCTCGAGATAAAAGCTCAACTCCACCCATCTCTCTTAAGTACATTCTTATTGGGTCATCACTCTTTTCAATAGTTTTGCCTTCTTCTTTTGATGAATTTTCTTTTTTTCGTAAAATTTTAAAATCTGATTTTTTTTCAACTAATGAAACATTTTCATCTAGAATATGCATAAATGCTTGTTCTAAATTTTCGTCTGAAAGATTTCTTTTACCTAAAGATTTATTTAACTCATCAAAAGTTATAAACCCTCTATGAGTCCCACGCCCCATAAGTCTAGCAAATGATTTTGTAATTATTCTTTCCACAATAGTATATTTGAGAAGACTTATATAAGCGCAATTTGAAAAAAATCCATGTATTTTTTATTAGTTTTAATTGATGTTTTTTTGTTTTTTTAGCTCTCTTATTTGGTTAAAAGTGCTTTCGCTTAAATCTTTGGAAAACTTTGATTCTAGTTCTTCAATTCTAAACTCTAAATCGTAGTTTTTAAGGTCTCTAGAGACCTCTTCTAATAATTCAAACATTTTATTCTGATCATTTTGATGATGATTAAGAATATGCTTTATCGAAGCAAATTTAAAAATTTTTTCTGTTAATTGAGGATCAATAGGAATTTGATCTAAGGTAAGTTTTTCTCCACTCTTTATTTTGGTTATTAAAGTTTCAAGAATTAATTTATTTTCTTCACTAAATAGATTTATATTTTCAATCATATGAATATTTTCTTGAAATAAATCTAAATTATTCATGATTAGATATAATAGGGAAAACTCTTTAAGCTCAACACCACTCAACAATTTACTTTCGTTAAAGTGTTTTTGAGTAGACTGTAATGATTTAATCTTTTTAGTATAAAATTGTTTTTTTCCTACATTGCTATGTGGAGTTAAAGATGAAATTTTTTCCAAGAAAAACTCTAGTACATATTTTTTTATAAAATCATCTTTTATGGTCGCTGCAATAGCTCTTAATTTTTTTTCAAAAATAGCCATTGATGAAGGGTTGTTAGCAGTTTGTTGTTTATAATGATTAAATATAAACTGGTGAATTGAGATTTTTGCTTGTTTAGTAAAGTCAATAAAGTTTGTTTTACCATTTTTATTTGCATAACTATCAGGATCTTCACCATCTGGTAAAAAAAGAAACGAAATTTGTTTTTTTGGTTGTAGTTCTTTAATTGAATTTTCTGCAGCTCTAAGCGCTGCTTTGTATCCGCTCTCATCACCATCAAAACAGATAATTATATCTTCAAAGAATTGGTTGAGCATTAAAATTTGTCTATCCGTTAAAGAGGTTCCTAGATTTGCTACAACATTCTCAATTCCATTTTTACTTAAACCAACTACATCCATATATCCTTCAACTAAATATACATGATCTATTTTATTTGATAATCTTCTAGCTAAATCTAAATTATATAAGTTAGAGCCCTTTTTAAAAAAAGGTGTTTCAGGAGAATTAATATATTTTGCTGAATAACTATTTTCTTGGATAGTTCTTCCTCCCAATCCAATAGGTTGGCCTGAAATATTATTAATCGGAAATATTATTCTATCTCGAAATCTTTCAACGTATTTATTCTTTTTTTCGTCTAAATAAAAAAGACCACTTTCAATTAAAACTTTCTCACTAAATTCATCTTTTAATTTTTCATAAAAATTAGAGTTTCTTTCAACAAATCCAATTTTAAAATTTTTTACTTCATCCTTACTAAGGTTTCTTTTTTTTAAATAGTCTCTCGCAATAGTTAAGCTCTCATTTTTTAAAATTTCATCGTGATAAAATTTAACATATTCATTATAGATTGAGCAATACTCTTGCCAATTTTTTTCACGTTCTTCATCTTGTTTTGAAAATGTGTAAGGTCTCATACCTGCAAGATTTGCCAAAGATTTTACTGCTTCTCCAAATTTTAAATTTTGAGTTTTCATTACAAAATCAAAAATATTTCCATGCTCTGATGTTGCAAAACAATGATAAAATTCTTTTTCATCGTTAACTGTAAATGAAGGTGTTTTTTCAGTTTTAAAGGGTGATAAGCCTACAAATTCTTTGCCTCTTTTTTTTAGACTGACAGACTTTGATACAACTGTCGAAACCTTTAAACGAGTTTTAATTTCGTCTAGATATTCTTTTGGGTATTTCATTATTTATTCAATAGTTCTTTAAGTAAGGGTCCAGCTTTAGCAAAGTCTAGATTGTCAGGGTATGATTTTTTCAATTCACCCATCACTTTACCCATGTCTTTAATTGATGCGGCTCCCAATTTACTTATTGTATCTACACATATTTTTTTAGTTTCTTCATCGTTTAACTGCTGTGGTAAGAAACTAGATAAAAGATCAAATTCATTTTGCTCAACTTCTAGCAAATCTATTCTGTCATTTTTTTTATAGATCTCGATTGATTCGATTCTTTGCTTGATCATTTTCTTTAAAAGTTTTTTAATGTCCTCATCGTCTGTTTTTTTTATGTCGGCACCAGATCGATTAATAATATCAATATCTTTTATTCCAGATAAAATTAACCTGTAGGTTGAGATTTCAACCTTATTTTTTGATTTTAGAGAATTTTTATAGTTAGTTTCAATTTTTTCTTTCAATGTCATAATGTTTTTTAATCTACTGCAAAGTGAAAATTCTTCAAAAGAAAAATTGTTTTTTTATAATTTTATAATACATCTCTGTTGCGATAATTAAGGTTTTATTGTATTAACCTTTAACTCATGAGTTGTAATTGATCAAAAAAGCAAAAAAAATTAGCTCTAACAAAATCTCACAGATTCACACAGGCGTTTTAGTTCTTGAAAATAAAACTATCTTTAAAGGAGTTGGTATTGGCTATCAAGGAACTGCCACGGGTGAAGTGTGTTTCAACACTTCTCTAACCGGATATCAAGAAATTATTTCAGATCCTTCTTATGCTGGGCAAATTATCAATTTTACTTTTCCACACATTGGTAACGTTGGAACTAATAAAGAAGATTTAGAGTCTGATAAAGTTTGGACCAAAGGTGTAATTTTTAACTCTGAGGTAACAAGTCCTTCTAACTATAGATCTTTAGTTAATTTAGATATGTGGTTAAAAAAAAATAAAATTGTTGGAATCACAGGTTTGGACACAAGAGGTTTAACTAATTATATTAGAGATAAGGGAGCGCCTAAAGGTACCATTTCTTTTTCTAATAAAGGTAATTTCAACATTAGTAAATTAGCAAATATTACAGCAAAATGGAGTGGATTAAATAATTTAGATTTAGCAAAACAAGTAACTACTAAAAAAAATTATATTTGGTCAGGTTTTAAAACTTGGAAAAAAGAAACTGGTTACTTAAAAAATAAAAAAAAATCATTACATGTTGTTGCAATTGACTATGGAATCAAAAAAAATATCCTAAGATATTTCTCAAATCTTAATTGTAAAGTAACAGTGGTTTCATGCAAAACGAGTGCAAAAGACATTCTTAAATTAAAGCCAAATGGGATCTTTTTATCTAATGGCCCTGGTGACCCTGCAGCAACTGGAGAATATGCAATTGAAATCATTAAAGAATTAATCAAAAATAATTTACCTATTTTTGGTATTTGTCTTGGTCATCAAATTCTAGCCTTAACACTTGGTGCAAAAACTAAAAAAATGAAACTTGGTCATAGAGGTGCTAACCATCCAGTTAAAAACTTAATTAAAGACAATGTCGAAATTACTAGTCAAAACCATGGCTTTGAAATTGTAAGAGCAACATTACCAAAAAATATTGAAGTAACTCATAAGTCTTTATTTGATAATTGCATTGAAGGAATTAGATTAAAAAATAAACCTGTTTTTTCTGTTCAATATCATCCTGAATCAAATCCAGGACCACAAGATAGTGTTTACTTATTTAAAGAATTTATTAACAACATAAAAAAAAATGCCAAAAAGAAAAGATCTTAAAACTATACTAGTTGTTGGTGCTGGACCAATTATCATAGGTCAAGCATGTGAGTTTGACTATTCGGGTACACAAGCTTGCAAAGCCCTTAAAGATGAAGGTTATAAAGTTATTTTAATTAACTCTAATCCAGCAACTATCATGACAGACCCTGGTGTTGCAGATAAAACTTATATTGAGCCCATAACTCTAGAGGTATTAGAAAAAATTCTAAAAAAAGAAAAACCAGATGCAATTTTACCAACAATGGGTGGTCAAACTGCTTTGAATTTAGCAATGGAAGCGGAGAAAAAAGGAATTCTTAAAAAATATAAGATTGAATTAATTGGTGCAAATTCTAAGGCAATCTCTAATGCAGAGGACAGAAAAAAATTCAGAAAAAATATGTTAGATATTGGTTTGGACTTACCAAAATCTAAAGTGGTAAATCATATTAGAGATGCAGCAAAAGTATTAAAACAAATTGGATTACCTGCAATAATTAGACCTGCATTTACTTTGGGTGGTTTGGGTGGAGGAATTGCCAAATCTGAAAAAGAATATCTTAAAATAGTTAAAGATGGTTTACACGAATCCCCTGTTAGTCAGATTTTAATTGAAGAATGCCTCGAGGGTTGGAAAGAATTTGAAATGGAAGTTGTCAGAGACAAAAAAGACAACTGTATTATTATTTGTTCTATTGAAAACATAGACCCAATGGGAATTCACACGGGAGATTCAATTACAGTTGCGCCTGCCCTAACACTTACGGATAAAGAATACCAAGTTATGAGAAATGCATCTATTGCTTGTCTTAGAAAAATTGGAGTAGAAACAGGTGGATCAAATGTTCAATTTGCAATCAATCCTAAAGATGGCAGAATGGTTATCATTGAAATGAACCCAAGAGTTTCTAGATCTTCAGCTCTTGCATCTAAAGCAACTGGATTTCCAATTGCAAAAGTTGCAGCAAAACTTGCTGTCGGCTACACGCTTGATGAATTAAAAAATGAAATTACCAAAACAACACCTGCTTCTTTTGAGCCAAGTATTGATTATGTCGTAACTAAAATACCAAGGTTTACCTTTGAAAAATTCTCCACTTCTGCGGCAATTCTTGGAACTTCAATGAAGTCAGTTGGTGAGGCCATGGCAATTGGTAGAAACTTTAAAGAATCTCTTCAAAAAGCATTAGTTTCTCTTGAAATTGGCTTTTCAGGCTTAGATAGAATTTTTCCACTTAGCAAAAAAGAAATAGAAAAAGAACTTAAAAAAAATATTCCAAACAGAATATTATTAGCTGCTGAAGCGTTTAGAAAAAAAATAAATATTAAAAGAATTCACCAACTTTGTAAGATAGACCCTTGGTTTTTAGAGCAAATAAAAGAAATTGTTGATGAGGAAAATAAAATTAAAAAAAGAGGTCTCCCTAAAGATTACAATGAATTTAATAGAATTAAATCAATAGGTTTTTCTGATAAAAAATTATCTGAAATTACTAAAATTTCTGAAGACCTTGTTAGAAAAAAAAGAACTGCTTTAAAAGTATTACCAGTTTACAAAAAAGTAGACACCTGTGCTGCTGAATTTAAATCTTTCACGCCTTATATGTACTCAACATACCAAAGAAATTATGCTTTGAACTCAGAGTGTGAAGCAGAGCCTTCTTCAAGAAAAAAAATTATAATTTTAGGGGGTGGACCGAATCGTATAGGCCAAGGAATTGAGTTTGATTATTGTTGTTGCCAAGCAAGTTACGCTCTTAAAGATAGTGGTTTTGAAACTATAATGATTAACTGTAACCCAGAAACAGTTTCAACAGACTACGATACAAGTGATAGACTTTATTTTGAGCCTCTTAAAGAAGAATATGTTTATAATATTATCAAAAAAGAACAGCAAAAAGGAAACCTTGTAGGGATCATCGCTCAGTTTGGTGGACAAACCCCTATAAGACTTGCAAAGTTTTTACATGATAACAAGCTTCCAATTTTAGGTACGCAGTACACATCAATTGATCTAGCTGAAGATAGAGATAGATTTAGAAAATTACTTGATAGATTAAAATTAAAACAAGCAGAAAGTGGTATTGCTAAAACTTACAAGCAAGCCATTCAAATTGCTGAGAAAATTGGTCTGCCTTTAATGGTAAGACCATCTTATGTTCTGGGTGGAAGAGCGATGGAAATTGTTCATGAAAAAAGTCAATTAAAAAACTTTGTAGAAGAGGCATTTAAAGCTGCAGAAGATAATCCGATATTAATAGATAAATTCATTAGTCACGCTATGGAAGTGGATGTTGATGCAATATCTGATGGAAGAGAAGTATTTGTTGCAGGTATCATGCAACATATTGAAGAAGCTGGTATTCACTCTGGTGACTCTGCTTGCGCTTTACCTCCCATATCAATTAAACCAAAGCTGATAACTGAAATAGAAATTCAAACTAAAAAATTAGCTTTGGCTTTAAATGTTAAAGGCTTTATGAATATTCAATTTGCCATTAAAAATGATGAAATTTATGTAATCGAAGTAAATCCAAGAGCAAGCAGAACAGTTCCTTTTGTATCTAAAGCCAAAGGATTACCTTTAGCAAAAATTGCTTCAAGAGTAATGGCAGGTGAAAAGTTATCTAAATTTAATTTAAAAAGTAAAAATAAAAATTTATTTGCAGTTAAAGAAGCAGTGTTCCCTTTTAATAAATTCCCAAATAGTGACTTATTATTAGGCCCAGAAATGAAATCTACAGGTGAAGTTATGGGTTTTGATAAAGATTTTGGTATGGCTTATGCAAAAAGCCAAATTGCTGCCTCAAACTCTTTGCCTACTAAAGGCCTAGCATTTATCTCTCTTAAAGATGGTCATAAAGATGAGGGTGTGGATTTAGCAAAACAATTATTAAAATTAAATTTTACTTTATGTGCTACAGGTGGAACAGCTGAATATATTCGTAAATATGGAATAAAATGCAAAAAAATAAACAAGGTTAGTGGAGGATCTCCTCACATTGTTGATGTATTAAATTCTAAAAAAATCGCTTTAGTTATTAATACAGGTGGTGGAAATAGTGAACATCGTCTTCATGATGCAATGGCTTTAAGAAGAGCAACACTAGGTAATAAAGTTCCTTATTGTACAAACATGTCTACTGCTCAAGCTTGCTTAATGGGGATTAGATCATTAAAAACAAAAGAAATTACAGTAACTGCACTTCAAGACATTAAATATGGCAAATAAAAACTTTGGCTTTGGTACACAAATTAGAAAATCACCTTTCTTTGACTCAACAGTAAAATGGGGAGCAACTGGTTTTTCAGTTTATAATCATATGTATATTCCTCGTGACTTTGGAGATCCTGAGAAAAATTTTTGGAACTTAGTTAAGACAGCAATTCTTTGCGATGTGGCTGTGGAACGACAAGTTGAAATAACTGGCCCTGATGCTTATAAATTTATTCAACTATTAACGCCACGAGATTTAACAAAACTTGCAATTGGGCAATGTAAATATGTTTTGATTACTAATAGTGATGGTGGAATACTAAATGACCCTGTTCTTTTAAGATTGGCAGAAAATCATTTTTGGCTATCTCTTGCAGATAGTGATGTTTTATTTTGGGCTCAGGGAGTAGCTGTTAATTCAAAATTAGACGTAAAAATAGTTGAACCAGACGTTTCACCATTACAATTACAAGGACCTAACTCTGGCGAGATCATGGTGAAATTATTTGGAGAAAGTATTAGAGATCTTAAATATTACTGGCTAAGAGAAATCAATTTTGATGGTATTCCCTTGATAGTTTCAAGAACAGGCTGGTCTAGTGAGCTTGGCTACGAATTATATTTAAGAGATGGCTCTAAGGGTAATAAATTGTGGGAAAAAATAATGTTAGCAGGAAAAGATTTTGGCCTACAGCCTGGTCACACATCTTCAATTAGAAGAATTGAAGGAGGTATGTTGTCATACCATGCAGATGCAGACATCAATACAAATCCATTTGAGCTAGGGTTAGATAGATTGGTAAGTCTAGATAGCAATATTAATTTTATTGGTAAAGATGCACTTAAAAAGATTAAACAAGAAGGTATTAAAAGAAAACAAGTAGGTTTAGAAATTGACTGTAGTGATTTAAAAGGTCCCAATACAACTTTTTGGACTTTATTTTCTGAAACTAAAAAAATTGGAAAAGTGACTTCTGCTGTTTTTTCTCCCAGGATCAAAAAAAATATTGCTCTTGCAATTGTAGATATTGAGTTCTCACAAATTAATACTGAATTAAATGTTCAAATAAATGAAGAAAAATTTAAATGCGTTGTTGTAGAAAAACCATTTTTTGATCCAAAAAAAAAAATTACATCAACATCTTTTTAATGAGAGGATAGGCCAGTATTTGCTATGCTAAAAATCATATCTTCATAGCCCATATCAAGGTTTAGTACGCACGATCTATAGAAATAACCTTTTCGAAGACCTGGCATTAAATTTGCCTCTATAAAATGAGGAACATCTAAATGATCCATTTTAATATCTATTCTACCTAAAGATTTTCCACCTAAAGCCTTAAAAGAGTCTTTTGCTAATTTAGAAAGTTTGTCAAAAACCACAATATCAGAAACAAGAGTAACATTCTCTTCATCATTTTTTTTAACATTAAAATCAAGAATACAATGACCGTCGATATTTTCTTTTACAATAATTTCTATTGGCATAGCTCTTAAAGTTCCATCAATACTATCTTCAAAAATACCAACACTATATTCTTTTCCTGTTAAATATGTTTCAACTAGAGAAGGTGAATTTTGCTTTATTTTAATGTCTAATACTTTTGCTGTAAAACTTTCAAAATTAAATACAATTGAATTTTTGTCTATACCTCTGCTGTCTCCACCAGTTACTGGTTTTATAAAAAGAGGAAATTTTATTGGTATTGAACTTTCAGTTAAATATTCACCCGGGTTTGTTATAAAAAAATCTGCAGTTCTAATATTATTTTGTTGCATAATCTTCTTTGCTCTATTTTTATCGCTTTCATTATCAAGGGCTGCTTTACTTGAAGCAATATATGGAATTTCAAACATTTCTAAATAATCATTTAGCCAAATATTTCTATTGTTAAAAAAGAAGTACTTAACACCAGAGAAAACTAAATCAGGTTTTCTTTTAACCAACGCTTCAAGATCCTCTTCAGAATTAATTTCAGTGATTGAAACATTTTTATATCGTTTAGATAAAATCCTTAGAACATTTTTTTCTTCTAGAATAATTCCAACGTTATCTTGATGCGAGTTTACCTCTCCAAAGTTAGGGACTACAACTATTTCTATCGATTTATTAATCTTTATTGGAATTATATTATTTTTTTTTAAAGGTAAAATATTACCTATTTCTGGAATTCTTTGTTTTACTATATCTTTTATAATCATAATAAATCCAACACATGATCCATGCAAAAAAGCATGAATGATGGGCTATTCTAATAAAGTTGTTTTCTAAAAAATTATTGCCTAAGTAATGAAGTGTAAAATTATCTGGCAGTATCTAAAAAAAACTAAGTGTATGCCCTATAGTGATTGATAGATACAAGTCTTTAAGGTTTTAATGCTACTCGACTTTCCAATCTGTAGGGAAAGTTACGTAATTTACCTGTAAACAACGTCTTTCTTTAATAATCTCTTTTTTTTCCATGCCATGCCAGGTATTTGGGCCACTAGAGAATAGATATCCATAGTTATTTTTGTAAGGAACTGTCTTAACTTTTTCTAATTTTTCATTATAAAAATCTGTACCCAAATTTTCAGACTCATTTGCATTGTTAACAAATATCAAGCCTGATAATAATTTTTCTTTAATATCACAATGTGGTTTTAGCCAAAAACCCTCTCTATCACAAATAACTTCAACTCTTACATATGAGTTAGATAAATCTTTGTTGATCATCTTGGAAATAGTTTCATGGGTTCCTTTTGATTGTAATTCATTAATAAATTTAACTAAATGTGGAAATGCATCTGCATTTTCTTTTGTAACAAAACATCTAAATTTAATTGCCTGTCCTCCAGATGCAATACCTTCTCTGAATTCTGCTGCACCACCATCAATTGCTCTTGTGCCATCATAGGTTAAATTATTCTTACTAACATCTGGTATGTCAGCTTTAATAATTTCTTCAATAGCCCCATCAGTTAAAGCATCATTATACTCCCAATGTTTAAAGGGATCGTTATGTTCCTTGGATTTATTTAAAATTGAATTAAGAAAAGTCATGTTGTTTTATTTTTTCTCTTATTTGCTCAGCTATTTTATTAGTTTCATTTAATTTAGTGTAAGTCCAATTTTCAACAGAATTATTTAATTCTTTTATTATATTTAAAGACTCAAATAAATTAAAAAAACTTTTAAATCTTTGATTGTTTTTAATTGCTGGCATTTGAGCTACATAAATTGGTTTTCCAGTAATTGCAGCTTCTGAAATCATCGAAGTAGAATCGCAAGTAACAACAATATGGTCTGATATTTTTAATGAAGAAAGATAAGCTTTTTTATCAACATCTGGGATCACAATCTGATCTTTATCAAAATAACTCTTGGCTTTTTCAATTATATTTTGAGGAGTTCTCATGGAAGGAACAACTATTAATTGATAGTTATTATTTAAAAAATTTTGCTTAATTTTTGAAAAAATACCCTCTATGACTTGATTATTATAATCATAATATCTAGTAGGCCCTCCTAGTACTAATGTAACGATTTTCTTTTCAGTGCTAATTCTAGATTTTAAATAATTTTCATTTTCATCTAATTCATCATGTGTTAAATAATGTACTGCTCCTTTACTTGTAAATACATTGCTACCTTTTAAACCGTCGTGTTCAGGCACAACTACAAAATCAAAATTATTTAATGAGACTCTAGGTTCTTGAATGTGAATATTTATGATTTTACTCTTAAATTTTTTCTTTAAATAAATTGATGGGATTACACTTTTTCTTCCACAAGAAATAACAATATCAAACTCATTATTAATTTTATTTTTAAAAACAAAATCTTGAACAGGTGTTAATTTTGGTGGAAATAATTTCCAAAAATTATTAAGTTCAATCCTTTCGTGTATAAAATCTAAATCAAGAGCTTTAGCTAGACCTTCTACTTGGCTAATCATGCCGTGCATGCCCTCTGTCAATAATAACCCTTTTAATTTTGTCATTTATCCTTATATAACTTTTGTATGAGTCAAAATCCAACAAAACACACAAAAGTGTTAATAATAGGATCTGGTCCAGCTGGTTATACTGCTGCAGTTTATGCGGCAAGAGCAATGCTAAGCCCTGTTTTAGTATATGGCTCTGAACCTGGTGGACAATTAACTACAACAACAGATGTTGAAAATTATCCAGGATTCTCAGATGTAATTCAAGGTCCATGGTTAATGGATCAAATGAAAGATCAAGCTAAAGCAGTTGGTACAGAAATGATTGAAGATCATATTGGATCAGTAAATTTAAAATCTACACCTTTTGAAGCTGTTGGTGATAGTGGACAAAAGTATACTGCAGATAGCATTATAATTTCTACAGGTGCTCAAGCAAGATGGTTAAACTTAGAATCGGAACAAGCTTATAGAGGTTTTGGTGTTTCAGCGTGTGCAACATGTGATGGTTTTTTCTTTAAAGAAAAAGTTGTAGCAGTCGTTGGTGGTGGTAACGCTGCTGTTGAAGAAGCAATGTTTCTTACAAAATTTGCATCAAAAGTAAAATTAATTCATAGAAGAGATACTTTAAGAGCAGAAAAATTACTTCAGAAAAAATTAATGGAAAATAAAAAAATTGAAATTATTTGGGATAGTGCTGTTGAAGAGGTTATTGGAGACAGTGAACCTAAAAATGTAAAAGCTATTAAAATTAAAAATTTAAAAACTAATAAGATTGAAGAAATGAAAATAGATGGTTTATTTATTGCAATTGGTCATGATCCAGCAACAGCTTTATTTAAAGAACAGTTGGATATGGATAAAGAAGGTTATTTAATAACTAAACCAGATTCTACCGAAACTAATATCCCTGGAGTTTATGCTGCAGGTGATGTTAAGGATAAAACTTTCAGACAAGCTGTAACTGCAGCTGGAATGGGCTGTATGGCAGCACTTGAAGCTGAAAAACATCTGTCATCATAATAAATGAGTGAGTCAGTTTTAATTGTTGGAGCTGGAAGTGGATTGAGTGCATCGTTAGCACACTTATTTGCATCAAAAGGAATGAAAGTTGTTCTGGCAGCAAGAAATATTGAAAAACTTCAAAATTTAAAAAAAGAAATTGGTCTTAATACAATTAAATGTGATGCTACTAACATTAAAAGTGTAACAAACCTATTTAAGAAAACTGACAAAATAATTGGTGCTCCTAATTTGGTAATCTATAATCCTTCAAAAAGTCTTGGGGGAAGTATAGTTGATCTGGATCCCAAAAAAGCACATGAAGCAATTGATGTTACATGTTATGGTGGCTTTTTAGTAGCTCAGCAAGCAGCAAAAAGAATGCTTAAAAAAAAACGTGGAAGTATTTTTTTTACGGGGGCTACCGCAAGTATAAAAGGTTTTCCAGAGTCATCTGTTTTCGCAATGGGCAAGTTTGGTTTAAGGGGCTTAGCCCAATCATTAGCAAGAGAATTACATCCTCAAAACATTCATATTGGACATTTTATTATCGATGGTGGTATTGGCAAAGAAAATTATGGATCATATAAGACTATACATCCTGATGAAATTGCAAAAGTATATCTTCAGTTTCACAACCAAGATAAAAGTGCATGGTCTTGGGAAACTCAATTAAGAACATCTGTTGAGAAATTTTAAATCTAATGAAAAATAATCTACACGTATTTTTAGGAGCTACTGTTGCTGATGCTGCAGCTAGACCATTACACTGGGTTTATAATCAAAAGAAACTACTAACTTATATTAAAGGAAAGAAAGATTTTACTTTCTTAAAAAAAAATAAGAGTCCTTTTTACAATATTAAAACTGGAAAAGTTTCAGGCTATAACGAAGTTGGTCAAGTCATGTTTCAAACATTAGTTGAAGGGCATGAAAATATTGAAGAAAGATTTAAAAAAAATATTACCAAAAACTTTGGTCCAGGAAGTGTCTATTGGAAGAACCTTAATCTAAGAGCTAAATATAGAAAAGTTAAAGATTGGCGAGGTATAATTAAAGGGCCTTGGATACACCAAAATATTATTGAAACAGTTAAAAACATTAAAGCTAGAAAGAAATTAACAGGTGGTGCTAAAGTTAATGAGTCTGATGGTTACTGTGCTGCTTTACCCTATTTTTTATATGGTTATGATTTTAATAGCTTAAAAAAGATTATCTCGACAGTCACTGTTTCAAAAATAAGCCTTAAGTATGCTTTAGCTAAGTTTCATCTAATAGATTTGGCTCTAAAGGGTGCTAAAGATCCAATAAATGAATTCTTAAAAAAATTTAAAAAAAATTCATATTTTAAAAGTGTTGTTGAGGATATTAAAAAAGTAAAAAGATTAAAATCAAAGCCTCACCCAATAGTAGTTAAAAAATTAGGAATGGCATGTAGCTATCCTGGGACATTTAACAGTTCAATCCATTCAATTATTAATGCAACAAATTATAAAGGGGCTATTTTAAGAACTATTAAAGCTGGTGGTTGTAATTGTTCTAGGGTTAATTTCATTGGAGCATATTTTGCAGCTTTAAAAGGTATTAATTCAATTCCAAAATCATGGATAAAAAAAACAGATCCAGCTAAAAAAATTTTAAATCAAAAATAACATTACTTAGTTAATTGAACTATTTTTGAAATTTCTTTTTTTCTACCTAAGCTCCATTTTTTTAAAGCAGATATTATTGGTATTGCTGAATTTCCGAATTCACTTAATTTATATTCTACGTTTTGAGATTTATTAATAATTTTAACAACCAAACCATCTTTTCTCATTTCATCAAGTTTTCTTGCCAACACTTGAGGACTGATATTATTTACTAATCTTTTAAGCTCATTAAATCTTATTTTCTTATTTTCATAGATTCTTGCAATAATAAAAATTTTCCATTTTCCTCCTAATAATTCCATAACGTTTGAAAAAGGACATGATTGTTTTTGATTAGTTTTTTCCATATCTCTTTTGTAAACTAATAACAAAAAATGACCAGTCATGATTTAAGTAACTTTGAAGTGACTAGTAAGCTTATAATTAGTTGATAAAAGATTATTTATGTCCATATGTATCAAAACAAAAAATTTAATTAAAAGGAACGACAAAATGACAAATAAAGTATTATTAACTGGAATAAGTGGCTGGATAGCAAAACATACTACAATAGAATTATTAAACGCTGGATATGAAGTTTTAGGAACTGTTAGAAATAATACTTTAATTGAACAAACTAAGGAAACTATAAGCCAACATGCTTCTATAGATAAATTATCTTTTGTTGAATTAGACCTTTTAAAAGATGATGGATGGAATGAAGCAGCTCAAGGTTGTAAATATATAATGCATCTTGCATCTCCATTTCCTTTTAAAGTTTCTAATAATAGAAATAGTTTATTAGCACCTGCTGTGGATGGAACGCTGAGAGTTTTAAATGCAGGTTTAAATGCTGATGTTGAACAATTTATAGTTACCTCTTCAATTGCGGCCATGTTTAGGAAACCTAACAGAAGTAATCCATATTCATTTAACGAAAATGATTGGACAGATGAAAACTGGAAAGAGGGAGTAAACGACTACTTTTTATCAAAAACAAAAGCTGAAAAGGCAGCGTGGGAACTAATGGAGAACAAAGGATTAAAAAATAAATTAACTATGATTAATCCTGGTGGAGTATTTGGTGATGCCTTAGATAAAAAAGGAGGAACTTCAATTGAATATGTTAGACAGTTTCTAAAAGGCAAATTTCCAGCAGCACCTAAATGGGGAATTTTGATTTCGGATGTAAAAGATGTTGCAAAAGCACATGTTGCTTGTATTGGAAATACCAAGGTTGGTGGTAGAAGATTAATTGTTGGAAAAGAAGTAAAAAAACTAATTGAGTTATCCCAAATAATGGCTGAAGCAATGCCAGAGTATGCAAAAAAACTTCCCAAAAAAGAACTACCAAATTTTATGGTTAAATTAATTAGTTTGTTTGACTCGAGTGCTAAAACTTTGATTCCAGACCTTGAGATTGTAATGCAAACTGACACAACCTATGCCGAAGAGTTATTAGGGATAAAATTTAATCCTGCAAAAGGTTGTATATCCGAAACAGCTAAATCTGTTGTGAGATTAGGTTTAGTTTAAAACTAAAACTTATACCCAAATTCAGCTACAAGATAATTTCTATTTTGTGCCACATTGTTTTTAAAAAAACTCTTACCGCTATTATCAACATATTTGATAGCAAGATCTATTTTTTTATTTACATTTAAAGTTGTCTTTATAACACGACTGCGTCTAAAATTACTTACATCAGTCTGAGCAATTTTTAGATGAACAGGAAAAACATCTAAGAAAAAAAGATTTTTTTTTGTAAGTTTAACATTTGTTACCTTATCGCCATATACGTACCCAGTTTGATAAATTTTTGCACCATTGCTAGTTTCTTCCCTATAATCATAGTCAAAAAATAAATCTTTATGTAATTTAGCCTGGAACACGAATCCTAAATGAGAATTGTCATTTTGTGTGGACACATTTTTATCGTGGTGAGTAATTTTTGCATAAGGCATTAGTACAAGATTTTTTTTTTTAATTATCAAGCCTAGTCTTTGATCAAATTCAAAATTCTGCTCTGTTCCATCGTTAACTGTATCGTCATAATTAATAATGTGATTAACACTGCGGATAGCAAAATTTTTATTAAGCAAATATGTAAAATGCGAATCAATTACCAAACCTGGCCTAGTATTGTTATAATTGGTTCCTCCATCACTGATTAACGTTGTAAAATATCTAATTTTACCTTCAGGATAAAATTTTTTAGTTTCCGCATGCAGTGTTGAATAAAAAAAAAAGATTATAAGGAAAATGAAAATTTTTTTACAAGAATGCATTGCAAGAAGTGTAAATGTTATTTGTTACCAAATATACAATTATTAGATAAAATTGATTGCAGATTTCTTAATTCTTTTAGTTTTGAAATAAATTTTTTTGATGTATTAATAAAGTATAGCAATCGCACAATAAAATAAGATTAATAGCATTACTATTCCAACTCCCCCTATTATGTGTGCCATAATCCAAGACTAACAAATCCCAAATCAGGTATATTAGGATGGGTTTTATGGGTCAATTATCTTTAATTCCAGTTCCCTGTTGTGAGTGGCTAGTGGTGCCCATATCAGGTTTGAATTAGAATGGTTTACCTGCTTTAATTGTAAATTCATTTTCGAAGTCTTTATTATTTTTAATTAATCGTCTTATTGAAGTAGAAAGATACCAACTATCAATTAGATTTAAATCGAAACCAAGCTCCAATTTTATAGAATTAGAATAGTCCTCTTTTACAGTATAACTATATTCAGTGTTAGGATCAGATATATAAGATGCTTTAACCTTTGAATTAGGAGTTAAATTTTCAAAAAATTCAACTCTTCCATATGGTAAAAAATAACCTTTCTTAATTCTTTTTTTATATTTTGTTAAAGCACCAATTGAAATAGATTTATTTTTTAAATTTTGTTCTTCAAATTTTAATGCTTGAATATTGCCTATCTCTGAAAAACTTTCTAATTTAGATAAACCATAATCAGCTCTACCAAATAATAATGATGTAAAGTTATCTTTATCCATTATCTTATTGAATTTAATTGAAGTAAAATATTGCTTAACACCTCTATTTCCATTTAATTTATTAGAAGTATTGGCTTGCTCAATTCTTGTAAGATCATTATCAATATATCCATAGCCAACTAAACCATCAATAAAGGTAGATTTATTATTATGCCAACTTGAATATATTGTTGCACTTTTTGCATTAGATTTAATTTGAGTGCCTAATTGTCCTACATCAGTATCCTGATCTTCTAGTCTAATGGCTATACCAAAAAGAGTATTTTTCTTTATTATCTTATCCATTCCAAGAGTTAAAGCATCTGAGTCGAACTCTTGATTTACCTTACCTGATTTAATCTTAATTTTACCCTTTTTAAAATATCCTGAGCTCCAAAATTTCCATTTTCGAGGTACCATTCCAAATTCATTTTTTAAATATTTTGAAAGAGGTAATTCGTTTATAAATTTTTCAATATTCTTATTTGATAGCTTTTGTTCTTTGCTAACATTACCTTTTAAAAGATAAGCATCTAATAATTTTGCATATGGGTAGGTATCTTTGTTTGTTATATCAATATCTATACCTAGATCTTGAAATTTAATATTGTCATTTTTTTTTGTGGTTCGATACCACTCCATTCTCTCTAAAACAGAATTTGTTGAACCATAAATAAATCTTTTTGCACTTTCTGATTGTCCTTCAACTATCCCAACCAATTCTTTATCATCAAAAACATCAAATGGATTATCAGTAGCTTCTGTAGATGTTATGGATATTGATGCTGCTCCAAAAACTGTAGCAGTACCTCCCATGCCACCATACTCAATGATATATTTGGTAACCTTATTATTGTCGTTTATCATTTCTCCAACAAAATCATTCCACTTACCAAATTTAACATCAGTTGGATCACCATAAACGTGCATATAATCTTCTTGCCATCCCTCGCTTGCTCTATGTGAATTTGGCTCACCAGAAACCCAATTTAGATAACTTTGTTCTGAACAGCCACTGATTACAGCACCTGTTCCTCCGCTTGCATTTTGACAAGTGTAAGTTTGACCAGCTTCAGGTCCATCCATCCACTTCCATGTTTTTTCAGTTTCACTATCAGATCCCCCAGTCCACGCATTTGCTGAAATTTTTTCTTTTACCCAGGTATTTTCTTGTGCAGAAGTAATAGTTACTAAATAGCCAGTAAGTCCATTAAATTTTTGCGCATCACTTTTAGCACCTGTTCTTGCATTAGGCCAAGTAACGGCATCGTCATCATTACCGACAACTCTATAATAATGACCATTAACAGGATTGTAAGAGGCGCCTGTTGGTGTTGCAGAAACCGAAATAGTTGCACTAGAAGTGCTTCCATCACCTTTAAAAGAAAGTGTAGCTAATGCATTATTAACTTCTGCTTGAGTTCCTTCAAAACCAATCTCTGATCTATCGTTATCTGCACAATCCTCAGGTTCAGAGCTTGAATTATCAGCCGTATAACCACAGAATCCATTAATTTGTTCAAGGCCTGCAAACGTTATTATTTTTACAAAACCAGCTGTTGCCGTAATTGTAACAAGTACATCTGTAGAAAAACCACTTATAGAAGGAGTAGTTCCAGTATCAGAAAGTAAAACAAAATCTGAAGTATTGGTTGTTAAAGTTGAAGGAAAAGTGAAGCTTGCAGAGTAAACTGTTTTAGTACTAAAAAAAAAATCAAAAAAAAGGTAGTAAAAATAAATTTCATAATTTTTTTTAAATCAGCTAAAATTTATTTGAAACTTCTATATTTGCACCATAGTCAGGAATTTCACTCATCAGAGTGTAATTAGATCCAACAGTAATATCAAACCCATTTACCTTATTGGTTAATGATAAGCTGGTAGTGTTAAAATTATTTACATCAAAGACAAATTTCATTTCATCAATCGGAACATAACCTGCAGATAAATAAATTTCATTACTGTGACTTTTAGCAGATTGAAATCTTTCAAAATTTCCAACCAATGACCATCCTGATATGGAAGTGACATCAAAACCATAACCAATTCTAAAATTACCTTTAGGGTTATTGTCTACTTTATAATTGTAAACTGTACTTTGACTATTTAGATAATAAAATTCTGCATCTGATGAAGGACTTAGATCAGCAATAAACTCAAATCGCCCATGATGATTAATAATTTCATCTTCTTGCTTATCAGTATCAGTTTTATCTAAAAGGATACCAAGTGTTACTAATGCAGATTTAATATTTTGATCCTTATAGAGTAATGCGTCTGTTAAACTGTTTGCTACAGTTGATTTTTCACTAAAAGCTTTAAGCTTTGTGTACCCTAAATCTAATTTGATGCCATGATTGAGATTTATATCTTCATCAACTACTCTTTTTCCAAAATTAAATGATCCAAAGATCTGCTGCCCTTCTCGGTTACCCTTTAAAGTGTTACCAAAAGTAACTCTTTTTTGGTCTATATCTAGTAAACTAACTCCAATTAATGCATCAGTAAAAACGTCATTATCTCTTAGTTTAGTGCCATATAACGCCAAACTATAAGCATCTGTGTCTAATTTGCTTCCTTTATATCCAATATCAACATTATCGCTGCCATACTGGAAAACGTATCCATACATAGCGTCTCTATCATCTTCTTTAATTCTATCAGCACCAATTGAGATACCATAACTATGAAAATCTCTTGATGATGAATTTAAAGATTTATTTTCTCCCACACTAACTCTACCTTCGCTCCACTGAAACCAATCATCACTATCATAACTTCTATCAATTTCTTTTTTTGAGTTTTTAAGAGCACTAACTAATTTTGATATTTTTTTATCTGTAAAATTAATTTCTGCATTAAGATTTGATAAATTGTCTTTATTTTTATGTCTTCTTAACCACTCAATTCGATGAAAGATTGGAAGAGTGTTATTTTTAATTATACGTTTTGATAATTCAACATTAGCTTCAATGGTTGCTTTAATATCTTTATCATTAATGGGATCACAAGTGATTGTGCCAGCACAAGCTAAGCTATATTCATAAACCACATTATCATCTGAGTCAGACCCATCATCTCCAGTTACATATAGTTTCGTAAAGTTAGCTGTAAATTTAAATCCTCTCATCTGAACAGTTTGTGAGCTAATTGAATAACTGGTTACATGAGTAATTGTGCTTATATCCCATGCAGTAGGTAATTTATACTTGTTAATATCATCACTGCCACTTCCACCCAGATACATTATAGTTCCATCTGAATTAAATTGTATATTTCTCATGTCAGATTCTTGATCTCCAAAACTATTTGAACACACATTATTTGTTGCACTCGAAACATCCCATGCTGTAGTTAAATCATATTGACTAACAACTTCAGCACCTTCTTGAGAGACAAACATACGAGTTCCATCAGGTTTAAAAGCTAAGGCTCTTGCTTGAACATTGGTACTACAATCTCCAGCTTCATTTATAATTTTTCTTGTGGCGTAACTGATTGTACTTGTGTCCCAAGCGGTTGAAAGATTAAACTGTTCTACACCCACATTATCTGACTCACTTCGGATAACATACATTACTTTTCCATCGGGCTTAAATTCTATTGCATGAGGTTTGTCAAAATTACCTCCCTCACCTACTAGAGCATCCTCAGAAATTTTGGTAGCAGTACTAATATCAAATGCAGAACTTAAAGAATATTGTATGACTGTAGGATTTGTTTCGTCAGCAGTAACATACATTCTTGAGCCATCTGGATTAAAAGTTATTCCTCTAAGATGGTCAGTGTCTGAGGAAATATCTTTTGATTGCTTAAATTCTAAAAAAGCAAAAGAATTGGAACAGAAAAAAAATATATAAAATATTGAAATAAGAAATATTTTTTTCATTTTGCTAGTGAATAACTTGGGATTAATTTCTTAAATTATATATTACTATTCATTGAATTCTGGAATGACCGACCTATTCTGGGTCTAATAATTTTAGCTTATTTGCTATAAAAATTGAGGACTATTGAGAGGTTGAAGGTTAAAGATTTAGACTTTGATAAAATTAAATATCTAATATTTTATTTAAGAATACTAAATGGGTCTTGAAAACAATCAATCTCATCTAAAGTTTCAAAAAAAATTTCATTTAAAGATGAAGAGTGGATTGTTTGGCACTCTTTGTAACTTTCCTCTTCCTTTAAAGATGAATTATTTTTTACTAAAGAATTTATGTGTTCACCAGGTGTATAACCTGTTGTTTTTTTAATTCCATAGGATGTGGCTGCAGAAGCGCCTGCTAGAATAGGACTGCCTGTTTTGGCCATAGTATATGCTGGGCCCACAATTGAACTGTATTGAGCACAACCATTTAAAACTATAAAAATAATAATAAAAAAAATATTTTTCTTCATATATTCAGGCACCTTTACATACTCTATTTATATTTGTCTTATTTTTCATTTGGTTGCTTATTCATTTTTTATTTTGTAAGTTCTGTATTTTTAATATCTAAAGCCAAACAAGTAATATCATCTCTTAATTTTTCTGCTCCCCAATTAAGTTCTGTTGTAATAGAATCTACTATATTTTGAGGATTAATTATTTCTAAGTTTCTTACTATTCTTTCAACTCCTTCTACTCCAAGTTCTTGACCATTCCTTAAATAACCTTCTGTTACACCGTCAGTATAAACTAAAAATGTTTTTTCTTTTAAATTAGTAGCTTTTGATTTTACCATAGACTCTGAAGAATATTTTATAATTCCTATTGGTGGTATTTCAGATTTCATAAATTCAAAATTTTTTTCTTTATCAAAAACCATAATACTTTCATGACCCGCATTCACAAAGATCGCTTCTCCAGTTTCTATATTAAATTTTCCAAATACAGCTGTCATAAACATCCCTTTAAACTTTGCTTCAACTAGTTCATTATTTACTGTAAATACAACTTTTTCTAATGGATATGATAAATTAGAAATTGTTCTAAATATTGAAGCTGCTTTAGCCATGTACATACCAGCTGTAATACCTTTTCCTGATACATCTGCTAATATGAAAAAATATTCATTTTCACCTACATTAACTACATCAAAAAAATCTCCAGAGACATCTCTTGCTGGAACGTTTTTTGCATAAAGAAAATTTTTAAACTTTGATATGTCTGGAAATAGACTTTTTTGTACATCTCCAGCAAGCTCTCTTTCTCTTAGTAACTTTGCCTCTTTTTGCAAATTTACTATCGCAATTTGATTTTCTTCTATAAATCTAAAATAAAGTCCAGTTAAGAAAGTAATTGTGAGCATGAATATAGGATAGCTAATATCTACAAGTTGGGATTTAAATAAAAAAGCACTAAGACCAATTATAATTACTACAGCTAAACTTCCAAAGAATATTAATAAACTATATTTGGGTTTGGTATGTTGGGAGAGAAAAAAAACAACACCCGCGACTACAATTGAAAATAGCAATTCAAATATATAAGTGTTTGGATTTCGAATAAGATAAGATTGATCTAAAATATTTTCAATTATGTTTCCATGCACTTCAACTCCTGGAATTGTATTTCCTAAAGGAGTTTTTACTAGATCAAACAGGCCCTGTGCTGATGCACCAATTAAAACATACTTATCTTTAAATCTTGATGGATCAAATTTACCCTCAAAAACTGAGCTTGCAGAAATATACTGGTTTTTTAATGACTCTTTATATCTAATCCAAATAATTCCATTCGGATCTGAGTAAATTTTATGAGGTCTTGAGCTTATTCTGTTAATGCCTGCCTCATTCATTTCTACATACAAATTCTTTTGGTTTGACCCTACACGGATCATTTCAAGTGCCATTGTTGGATATAACTGATTTTTCAAACGAACAATCAATGGAAGTGATCTGATAATACCATCGGTTTGATCTAAAAAAGAAATAGAGCCTAATCCTTTTGTACTGTTTTCTAATTTTTCAAGTGATCCTATAGAGTGAGGAAAAGAATAAGTGAACTCATTAGGATCTCCTCCTTTTGTAAGAAATTTTGCTTTTGGTGATCTATTATATGTTCCATGAGAGGAAACGTTGCTACCAAGCACTGCTGTAACTGATTTTGATTTTTCTAGCTGCTCTCTAAATATTTCATCAGGTCCTTTAATATTTTGCAAACGCGCAACGTCGTCTGGTATTAAATTATAAGCACTAATTATTTCTTCAGGAGATTGTTTATCTTTCTCTGTAAAAAAAATATCAAAGCCTATAGCTTTCGGGTTTGTCGCATTAACATTTTCCACAATTTTTGCAAAAATAGATCTATTCCAAGGAAATTGGCCAAACTTACCTAAACTTTTTTCATCTATATCTATTATAATAACTTCAGAAGTTTGCTTATTTAATGGAAAAATTTTTTGATAAACATCAAAACTCAAATAAGAAATTGATTTTATAAAACTTGGATTAATTGTTTTTAAAAAAACTAAAAAAAATAATAAAATTAAAAATATTGTATAGTTCTTATATTTATTAAATAAAAGTTTCATATTTATTTTTTATGATTAAAAAATACGACTTAAGTTAATCATTGCTTCATCAATAGTATTTGGTTTCAATACATTTTGATTATTTAATTTAAAATCAATTTCAAAATCGTTAATATTTTTGCTTATCTTATATTCCGATCCTAGATTATCTGAGCCTGCTACTTTAAAAGCATAATTGGTTTTTTTGTTTGGCAAGTATCCAATTGTAATAATGATGTTATCTGTATATCCAGACCCTAAAGCTTGATTACGCTCATATATTAAAAAAATACTTAAGTTATCAGGCAAAATTATATCTATACCCACTTCACCATTTACATTATGTAAAGCCCCTGAATATAATTTTTCATTAAACTCTAAGGTTTGATCTGAAGCATAAGTATATTTAAAATTAGAGGAACGGATTAAATCAGCCATATATTCTAATTTACCATGTCTTTTTATGGCACATGTTTTAGCTAAGTCTAAGCAAAAAGTAGTATTATTTGATAAATCATCCACTACTCCCATCGCTGTTCTTAGTTTTAATGTTTGTATGTTTTGATCTTCAACTTTAATTGCACCAATACCAGACTCTGTATATCCATCTAATATAGTGTGCCCAATATCAGCTTGAAAAGAAGGAGTTAAAATAAAGTTATCTTTTTTAATTTCATCTTTTATTTTAGAAGTTGCATATATTTGTCTACCCTCTCTACTAGCTTTTATATGTTTGCCGTCTAAAACAGTTAGAATATCATACTTTAATTTGCCAAAACCAATAACGATATCCTCAGATTTTGTGTCATTTTCTAGCGGGGTAGTAGAATAATAAGTGAGGTTGAATGTATCAGTATCTATATTACTTTCTCCCATTCCAACATCAACGTTGTTATTACCAAGTCTAAATGCCAATCCTTTTATTCCATTATTATCAGTAAATTTATCAGCTCCAAGGGTAATTGCTTCAGTGCCAATTTTTTTAAATGAAGAAATATTTGTGTCTCCTACTCTTCCAACTGCAATACTTCCTTCGCTCCAATAAAAGATATCTTGTTGTTTATCTTCTGTCTTTTTTTCAACAGATGCTTGGTGTGCAGTTATTTTGTCTGGGATTTTATTCAACCAAGAATTTAACAGTGGATTGTCTGATTTAAAGACTGTGGTAAAATTATTTGAGTTCTTACTATTCATATCTTCTTTATTAATAGTTATAGACTGACCACCTTCTACTTTTTCATTAACTGAAAGTATTCTATCTGGAAGTTTTTTAATCCAATAATTTAATAATGGGTTATCAAGTTGAGTGGCAGTATTAAAATTAAAATCGATATTAAGATTTGTTAAATTTTGATTATCTTTATTTCTTCTTATCCATTGTAAACGGTTTAAAGCACTTTTAGTTGAATGATCAATGGTTCTTTTAGCAATCATTATTTGTGCTTCTGCAATTCCAGTTCTGACACTATTTTCTGTAACTGGAGGACATTTTCCTGCAATAATATTGAAAGGACAAACTAAATCATATTCCATTATTTGATCATCGTCGTCCGCGTTTGGGTCATTGGAATCTCTTCCTATATATAGTTTTAAACCACTTGCACTAAATGCAACTCCTCGAGGCTCTTTATTAGCGGGACTTATTCCCGAAAAAAGATTTAATCCACCATCTATGGTAAAAGATGATGTGTCATAAGCCTTATCAAGTGAAATTTGAACTATACCTGCATTCGCATTATTATGACTAATTATAAAAATTCTTTTTCCATTTGCACTAAATCTCATTCCAGCTGGGTTTGTTGTACCATTTATTGTAGGGGGTAGCTCAATCCCTGCAGTGGTTACTATTGATAATGTTGATACATCATAAGGAGTTGAAAGGTTATATTCATACAATCTAGCACCTACAGCAGCATTGGCAGCATCAAAAAAAGTTAAAAATAGTTTAGTACCATCATCATTAATTTCTAAAGATTGAACTCTATGTTTGGCATTATTTGTGGTGTGATCAAAATCTCCAGCATTACTTCCATTCGTTAAAGCTGTAGTATCTAGAGCTTCTTCTTTTGTAGCTAATGCGCAAGTTGAAACATCATAAGGTGAGGTTAAATCAAATCCATAAACCCTGTCCCCACCCGTATCAGTGGCACCTGGACTTCTTAATACTATGAAAAACTTCATTCCATCACTACTGAAATCTAAGTCATAAATTTGATACTGATTACCTGTATGAGTACCAGTTAATTCACATCGTTCAGGATCTCCTGTAAAAACTTTTGTGGAGATATCATAAGGTGTAGATAAATTATATTCTTGTATATAATGAGGATTCCCGTATCCATTGCTCGGTTGAGAATAAGATATAAACATTTTAGTTCCATCATTGTTAAACTCGATACCAGCTACAATACCACTGCTTGACGCAGGAAGATCCTCTGTTTGATTGTGAGTAACCATAGCTCCAAATGAACTGGAGATTGGAATTATGAGAAAAAAAATAATTAAAATTCTTTTAAATAAAAACATAAAATTTTATTAGTAGATGGAAAGGCTTATTTCTTACGTTTTCTTTTGTTCTTTGCTTTTTGCTTTTTCTTAGCTATTTTTTTCTTTGTTATTTTTTTTGCTTTTTTCTTTATAACTTTTTTCTTTTTAACTTTTTTCTTTACTACTTTTTTCTTTTTAGTCTTACTTTTTTTCACTGCTTTTTTCTTTTTAGTCTTACCTTTTTTCTTCACAGCTTTTTTATTTTTCTTTTTATCTTTTTTCTTCACAGCTTTTTTATTTTTCTTTTTATCTTTTTTCTTCACTGCTTTTTTATTTTTCTTTTTATTTTTTTTATTCACTTCCTTTTTATTTTTCTTTTTATCTTTTTTATTCACTTCCTTTTTATTTTTACTTTTATCTTTTTTTTCGACCACTATTTTGTCTTCTGTTTCAATAACTTTTTCTTCAACAATGTTTTCAGGTTGTGCTATGTCTGAAACCTCTTCTTCATTTGTTGTTAGTAAAACAATTCTCTTTTCTTCATCTTTTTTAATATTTTCTTTAATTAATATTTTTATTTCTTCTTTATCAAAACCCTGAGCTTTAAGTTCTTGTCTGATTTTTTTTCTAGTAGCTTTTCTTTCTTCTTTTGTGGCTCCATCAAGTTTTGTAAGTCTAGCTACTTTCATTCTTTTTTTAAATTTTTTCAGTTGGTTTTTTGTTATTTGTTTTGCTTTTCCTGGTGCGCTACCTTTAACCATACTTGCCACACTGTAAGGATTGCTCAATAGTGTTTGACCTAAATTATTTCCAACAAGAACTGCCCCAGGCCTTAAACCCAATGTATTATTTTTTCCAGGACCTATTAATAAAGTATCTGTTTTTTGATTTGATACTATGGTTTGAAACTCTGTTCCTCTTGAGCCTAAAGTTCCTTCAGGAACGTTAACTGTTAGGCTGTCTGGATTCTTTTTACTTATTAAACCTGAAATTATTTTTAAACTTCCTTTTTTAACATTAGCTACAATTTTTCCATCATTTGTTGTTGGATCGTATATAAAGGTGTCCATTACAACTTCTGAGTCTGATCCAATAGTAAATGTTGATTGATCTAATAGTAAAATTTGTGTGCCTGAATCAATTCCAGCATAAATCGTTTCGTTTAAATAAATTTTATCTCCAGCCTTAAGTTCTCTTGTGCCAGCTTTAGCTGTTCCAGATATTGCACCTACAATTCCAACTAATTGTTTATCAATATCAATTTTTTCTTCTGCCTGGGTGATATTGAATACAAAAAATAATGCTATAATTGTTGATACAATTTTTTTCATTCCCTTAAAGTAGCATTTTTGACAACTTTTTCAGCTTGGCTTGACCCATATTAGGTGAAGGTTTCTAATTTTTAATAAGAAAAAGTGGCTTATATGTAGTCTAAAATCAGTTTTTATTTTGGTTATTTATTTAAGTGGAATGATTTTGATAAACTAACTGCGAACGAATCTGAAATATAATCATAATTAATTATATTGGCTTCAGAGATGATTTTTTCGTATGAAAAGTTCACAAATAAACTTTTATCTGGATCGATTGAGGGAAAAAAATCTCCGAGTGCTTTGGTCAACATCAAATCAAAAGTATTTGTTACATCCGATCTTATTAGGTTTGAGTTTATGCTTGTGTCTACATTTTTGTAATCATTAAAACTCAATGCATCCCCTACCGAAATATAAGCCCAGGGAAAAGCAAAATTTAATCTGAAACTCAAATCATAAGTTTCAAAGTCGTTTGTCCCCTCTTTTGCTTCTGAAATGCTATATCCTAAACCTGTTGATGATGAAATTATTTCATTAAACAAATAATCGTGTCCAAGTGAAACTCCATGCCCTTTAGCATTTGTTTCATTTGCAGTTGTATCACTACTATTTCTATTATTTTTAGAATCTGAAAAAGAATAACCATAGCTAAATGAATTTTTTTCTCCTACAGAAAAAAATCCCCCTATTCCTTGCATTAAAGAAAAACTATCTGCATCGTCTTGATAATCAGTTTTGCTTATCATCAAATATGGACTTAAACTTTGGTTACCTAAAGATGTATCCAAAGCAAGAGTTAAACCGTAACTTTCAAAATCATCTGCAGTTTCTTCTCTTTGATCTGAGTTTGTGAAACTAGTATTTATCATTAATGATGAAGTTTCCCCTAAAGATCGAGTTGCTGTTAATCCTAAGCCCTCACTATACGTTTTATCATACTTTGCACTGTTAAATCCAATGACTTCATCAGCACTACTTTGTAATCTTGTTTTTGAAACACTATTAACATTTTGATTGAAAACACCACCAAGGGATACATCTGCATAAAAATTCCATAGCTTAGGAGCTCCCCTTTCTTTAAGTGTAGTTTCAATTTGATTTATTGTTTCAACATCTTCTGGTGTTAAATCCTCACTAGTTTTAATGTCTTCAATTATAGTTAAAGCTTTATTGGGCGAGTCTGCTTGGACTAAAACTGAAAGCAGATATAGTTTTATTTCAACATTATCTGGATAAATCATATTTAATCTTTCCAAGGTTGCGATAGTTTGTTTATAATTTCCAATTTTTCCTTGTTGTTGTGCGTACTTTAAATTTAAATCTAAATCATTTGGTTTTTGTAAAATTTGTAAATAAGTAATATTTTTTTCTGAAGAACCTGGAAGTAAAATTTCTTCTCCATCAACTATGATTTTAGAGGCGCTAGTATCTGCGGCCATTACGGTGCTCATTGTTTCTAGAAATAAGCTAATTAAAAAAAAAGAAAATAAAACTAATGAAATTCCACTTGTTTCTGTTTTTTTTTTAATCATTTTTAGTCCAGATAAGATAAAAAAAATATGGAATGGTTGCAGGAACTATGCCAAACCAAAACCATTCATCCCATCTAAAACTTTTATCAGATCCTAAGTTGCTAAGTCCATTCCACCAAGTTAGGTAACCAATAGCTATTATCCAAACTAAACTAATAGTTGCTGATATTTTTTCTTTTTTAGAAAGATTGATGGGAAATAATTTTTTAGTAGGTTCATTCATTTTTATTAAAATATTTTATCAATTTAAATTACTTGCCCGTCCAAGTTCCGTTAGCAGTCATTGTTAATGTTTTGTCGCCATTGGTTGCTGTCACAATATAGCTTGTCCCATCTTTAGCTATACACATGTCATAACCAGCTTCTTTTGTAATTACATCTCCCCCACCAAACAGTGCGTCTTCAATTTCTATTGAAGTATTACCAGTTGAAGGTGGCACACCAATATCTGGTGAGCAGCTATCGCCTTCACTTCCTGTAAAATATTCACTGTTATCTGAATAATATTCTGTTTGTGCTAAGGATATTTGCTGCATAACATTTTCTGCAGACTTTTGTTTTGTTCCTGAAACATAGCCGTTGTAACTAACAATACCTACTGCTGAAAGAATTCCTATGATTGCTACAACCACTAAAAGCTCAATTAAACTAAAACCTGAGCTTTTAGTGATCATAATTTTTAGATCTTGGTTTTATTCACCAACTTCAATTGTGTTTACAACTGTGTTTGCTGGTTCACCCTCAGCTGTTGCTGCACAATCGTTTTGAAAACAAGTTGTAATTGTTAATTCATCACCATCAGCTTCCAAGTTAACAAAACCCATGTCCACTTTTGCAGCATATGCTATTTCATCGTCTCTTACAGCATCAGAATTTGTGTCATATGGATTTTTAAAATCTGCCAAAGCTAATTTAGCAGCAGCAATCACCATAGCACCAGTTCGACCTGAACATGTAAGGTTATCGCTCATTGCTTTATCCTCACCAATATTACATTTTTGATCCTCTGCAGCTATGTATTTTACAACAGATGCATGATTGGATTTAGCAGATGATTTTTTTGCGCCCGCAGTATAACCGTTATAAGCAACTGTACCAACTGCTGCTAAAATTCCTATAATTGCTACAACCACTAGCAATTCTATTAATGTAAAACCTTTATTATTTTTTTTCATATATAATTTCCTTTAATTAATTTTTACTCTTTTTAATTCAGTCAATAATAACCTCTTAATCTAAGAAAATAGCCGGTCATGCACCCATAATGGGTATATTTTCTTGATTTATGTGGTAAAAAATTGATGTTATCACCTTTTAAAATATGACTTATAAAATTAGCGAAAATGCCAACATCAGTACCGTTTTTCTAGATGGAGAAATAGACATGGATGTAACTGAGAAAGCCAAAGAAATTATTTTCCCTTTAGTTGAAGCGGGCAAAGAAGTTCATATTAATTTAAAAGATGTTTCCTATATGGATTCATCAGGAATTTCTGTTCTTATTGAGAGCCATCAAAAAGCATTAGAAAAAGGTACGAAAGTAATTATAAAAGAAATTAGTAAATCTGTCTTAAAGGTAATCATGATGGCAAAGTTAGAACAGATATTAAATCTAGAGTAATGACATTATCAGAATCAAAAGACTTTGTAGTACATAGTTCCAATCTTAAAGAAGTTAGAATATTTTCAAGAGAGGTTTTTAAAAAAATAAATTTGCCTCAAGAGCAAAAAGATGAATTAGTTTTAGCAATTGCAGAAGCTGCTCAAAATATAGTCAAGCACGCTTATAAAGATGTAGAAGAAACCAATGATAAAATGCAAATTAAAATTTCATTTAAAGATAATCAATTAGAAATAGGATTCTTTGATAAAGGAAAACCTGTCATACCTGAAAATATTCAGCACCGAAAATTAGATGATATCAAGCCCGGAGGGTTAGGTACTTTTTTTATTAAACAAATTATGGATGAGGCTATTTTTAAAAAAAACCAAAAAGGTTGGGTTAACCATCTTGTTTTAACAAAAACAATCTAACCAATTAATGCTCCAACATTAAATATTGGTGCATACATCGCAATCATTAATCCACCAATCATAATTCCCATAAAAACAATCATGATCGGTTCGATTAAAGTAGACATATTATCTACCGCTGTATCAAACTCTTCTTCATAATAATTTGCAACAGAAGTAAACATTTCATCTAAACTTCCTGTTTGCTCACCAACGGAAATAAGTTGACTAAACGTTGGTGGAAATAAAGGTTCTTTTAAAAAAAGTTTTGTAAGTGTATCTCCAGAGAAAACTCCCTTTTTAACATTCTCTAAAGCTAAAGTAACACAATCATTATTACTAACAGATTTAGCAATATCTATACTTTCTAATAAATTTACACCTGCAGCACTTAAATTACCCATGATCAATGAAATTCTTGCTAATAAAGATTTTTTAATCATATCTCCAAAAATTGGTAATTTTAAAATTTTTGCATGCCATTTATATCGAAACGCTGCATTCTTAGATACGGTATATCTAAAGGCAATAATAGTTCCTGAGATAATAAGAAAAGTCATCAATCCACCCGTACCTCTCATAAAATCACTAGCGGCCAAAATACCTGCTGTTGCTCCAGGTAACGCAATTCCCATTCCGTCATACATTTTTGCAAAAACAGGAACGACCTTAATTAACATGAATACCATAACCGTAATTGCTACGGTAAACATCACCATTGGGTACATTAAAGCACCTTTAATTTTTTTCTTAATTCTTTCTTTTTTTTCTAATGACTCAACTAGTTTTAATAAAAACACATCTAATTTACCACTAGCCTCTCCAGCTTTAATTAAATTTACATAAATATTGTCAAAAATTTTTGGATAACTTTCAAAACATTTTGATAAAGTTGTTCCTCCTTCAAGCTTTTTCTTAATTTCTGCAACAATCTCTTTAAGCGAAGGATTTTCAAGTTGACTGGCCAACATATCCAATACTTGAAGAATGGGTAAACCTGCTTTTACCATTGTTGCAAACTGTTTTGAAAAAATTACAATATCTTGAGGTTTAATTTTTTGCTTAAAAAAAGAGGATCCTTCACCTTTTTTCTTAGTTTTTTTATCTTTTTTTTTTAGATCTTACTAAATTAGTAATAATTAATTTTTGCTCTTTTAATTTGTGAGAAGCTTCATCTTGATTTAAGGCTTCTATTTCTCCTTCTACGTATTTACCTGCTGAAATACCCTTATATGTATAAAATTCCATTAATTATAATTATGAACTTGATAAAACACGTTCAAATTCTCTAAAATTAAGATCTCCAGAAGCAATCATTCTTTTACCCATTTCTTGCATGGTTTGAAAACCTTCTTTAATAGCAATTGCTTTTAACTCAGGTGTTGTTGCTTTTTTTAATATTGCTTCTTTAATAGGTTTTGTAACATTTAATATTTCATAAATTCCCATTCTTCCTTTGTAGCCAGAATTTTTACATTTTGGACAACCTTTGCCTTTAATTGCTTTAACTCTAGAAGCAAGTTCAGGAGTAAAACCAATATCAGTTAACACTTTCGGATTTACATCATCATCTGGCACTCTACAGTCAGTACAAGTTTTTCTTGCTAGTCTTTGAGCTAAAACAAGAGAACACGCAGCACTTATTAAATAATCTGGAGTACCCATATTTTGTAATCTTGTAATTGTACTTGGTGCATCATTAGTGTGCAGAGTACTAAACACTAGGTGTCCTGTAAGAGCTGCCTTTAAACCTATGTCAACCGTTTCCTTATCTCGCATTTCTCCTATTAAAATAATTTCAGGATCTTGACGCAAAAAAGATCTTAAAGCTGTGGAAAAACTATAACCAATATCATCTTTAATTTGAACTTGAGCCACTCCATCTAATTCATACTCAACTGGATCTTCGGCTGTTAAAATATTTAAATGAGGTTTGCTCACTTCTTTTAAAATACTATAAAGTGTAGTTGTTTTACCCGAGCCCGTAGGTCCTGTAACAAGTATTAGACCTTGTGTGCTGTGAATATTTTTTCTTAAAATTTTTAAATCAGTTTCATCAAAATTTAATTGTTCAAGTGTAATATCTCCTGCATCTTTATTTAAAACACGCATTACAATTCTCTCGTTATTTGCAGTTGGTAAAATTGATAAACGTAAATCAACCACCTTTCCTTCTATCTTAAAATTAATTGCTCCATCTTGTGGTAGTCTTCTTTCAGCAATATCCAATTTTCCCATTATTTTAAAACGAGTTACTACAGCTCCATAATTGTCATGTAAAAATTCTGTATAATGGTCTTGTACTGAAAGCATTCCATCTAATCTGTAACGAACTCTTGAATTAAATCGATAAGGTTCAATATGAATATCACTCACTCCTAATTTAATTGCTTCTGCTACAACAGCGGTACTGAATTTTATAACTTCAGATTCATTTTCTAATGCTTCAATATCTTCTTCTGGAGCTTTATCTAGAACTTCTCCAACATCACCTAATTCAGAGTCAAATGTTTTTATTTTTTCTCTATTATCTTTATTTTCTTTCCTAATTGTTGCTGTAGTTACATCCCCACTTTCACTAAGAAGTTTTTCAATAAATTCAGAAATTTGAGATACTTTAGCCGCATGTAATTCTATATTTTTTTTTGTTATGGCTTTTAAATTTCTCATTAAACCAAGTTTAGAACTATCTGGTATTGCAATATGAAGTGTTTTGCCGTCAACTTTAAATGGTGCAACAAAATTCATATTTATATAATTAGAAGGAAGTACAGCTTTGATATCTTCAGTAATATTAACTTTTGATAAGTCTACTACTTCAAGATTTTGTTCCTTAACAAGTACATCTAAAATCTTATCTTCATCTGTAAGTTTAAGTTCAAAGACAGCATCAATTTGAGATTTGTTGCCCTCGCTACTTACCTTTTTAATATTTGGTAAATCTTTACCCGATATAATGTCATGATCGATTAAAACATTAATAAGATTAATCTCACTTTCTCTGCTGATTTTAAGCATTTTATAATATCCTTGGTGCTATAAATATTAACAATTCATCGAGTTTGTCTGATTTACTTTTGCCTTTGAATAGATTTCCTAGAACTGGTAAATTTCCAACACCTGGTGTTTGTGATTTGCTACTAAATACTTTATTCTTCTTAATTCCACCAATAACAACAATATCTCCATCTGCCACTAAAAGCTTTGTTGAAATTTCCATTTTATTTATTGATGGTTCACCAGCATTTGCTCTATTTACAGTGTTATTGTTGACCATAATTTCTAATAGTACGTTACCATCTCCAATAATACTCGGTGTAACTGTTAATTTTAATGCTGCTTCTTTAAATGAAGTATCTGCTCCCTCAGACCCAGTAGCTTGATAAGATATTTCCTCTCCTTGTGTGATTGTTGCAACTTGATTATCTAAAGTAAAAACTTTTGGATTGGATATAGTTTTACCTTTGCCCAACACTTCTAAAGCTGTAATTTCTGCTTTCAATACTGCTGATCCAGTTTGTCTTAAAATACCTATGCCACTTGTTGCACCAACTGCAGCAAAATCTGTTAAAGCATCAGACGCACTTCCTATGGCTGCTGAAGACTGACCAGTTCCTGTTGAGGTAATACTGCTTGCACCTGTGCCACCTATTTTTTTACCCTTTCTTGAATATGCTCCACCTAACCTAGTTCCTAATGCTTGTTCAAAAGATGAGTCTGCCTCTACGATAAATGCTTCAATTAAAACTTGTTTAGTTCTTACATCAATTTCTTTAATAACTTTATCAACTACATCTAAGTCTTTTTCTTTTCCTCTAACGATTATGGATCTTGTAGTCGTTTCTTCTGTTATTTGAATTGGAGAATAAGAAGAGTCTCCCACTGAAGTAAATAGTTCAGTTATAGTTTTTTTAGCTTGTGCAGGACTAATATAATAAAGTCTAAAAATTTCTGAGAGAATTGGCTCAACTGAATCCTCAAGTTCCACTTTTTTCTTAACAGCCGCAGCTCTTGTTGATTTATAAGTTTCTTGTCCAGTTAAAGTTGATGGAGTGTGTACTCTTATAAGATTGCTTGCCACATCAATATCAGCTGCAAAATTCTTCATATCTAACAAAGCATTGAATGCTTTATCCCATGGAACATCAACTAATTCTGCTGAAATAGCTCCCGCAACTTCATCGCCTACTAATATATTAATTTCTCCAATTTTACCCATTAAATTCATGGCTTCATTGTAATCTAAGTTTTTAAAATTAAGAGTTACCGATTGTTTTAAAAGTTTAAACTCGTCAGGTATAAGCAAGTAATTTCGTGTTTTCTGAGATGATATTTTTTTTCTTTTTTCTAATAAATCTATATTCTCAAATTTAGGTTTAGGTCCCATTTCAACTGTTTTATCAATTTCAATTGTTCCAGATTTTTTAATATCCTCTTTTATTAAAGGGGTATTATGTTTAAATGTCTTCGATTTCCCAAGTTGGCCAGAAGCACAGCCAGTTAAACTGAGTACTAAAAAAGAAAACAAAACAAATATTTTTATTAATCTAAAATTCATCAGTTTCCTTTATTTTATTTTTAAAATTAATTGTCATATAGGTACCATCTGCCTTTTGAAATACCGCTTCATTCAGTGTCATATCAACTAACTTTACTCCATCACTTAATTCTTCTTGTAATTGCAGAGTTATAATTTCACCTGAAGCATTAACTAAAGAAACATAACTCTCAATAGAGCCTGAAATAACTCCAACAAGTTTAAAATTATATAAACTCATTTCTTCACGTTCCCCAGTTTGATCTGTTGAAATTATACTTGTTCCACTTCCACTTCCTAAAGAAGAGTTTCCAGCAAAAGGGTCATTTAAAGGTAATGGTTCCTCAGTATTTTTTCCCACATCGTGACTATCGGCTATTACATTGTTTGGAGTAATGCTCATAAAAAGCAACACCAGAAATAAGGTTATAGTTTTAAAAAAAATCATTTGCTAATCCTACAATAGTTAAAGTTCCATCAACTTTTATTGTGCCAGCTGAAGTTCCTTGCACAACTTTTATTGATTCTTCGTCAAAATTAAGCATTTTCTTTGACAGAGATATTTGTCTCTTAAATTTAATATAGCCTAAAAAATTACCTGTAATTTCAAAATCCACAGGAATTTTATAATAAGCTATATTTTTTACACTTTTCTTTTTGGTCGTCTTTTTCTTTTTCTTTTTCTTTTTCTTTTTATCTAAAATATCTGATCTACTAATGGCTTCTGGTTTTTTCTTTTCTATTTTTGAAATAACCAAACCATTTTGTCCTGCAAATTCACTTAGGGTTTGATAAAGCCCTTCAACTTCTGCTCTGGAATGAAATAATGTAGAATATTTTTCATAATCAGGTTCTAGTTTTTTTATCTTACTTTTGTTTGCTTTTATTTTTTTAGTGAATTCGATTATTTCATTTTGTTTAACAATCATATCATCTAGTTTAATTTTTTTTGAATTTACAATTGGATTTAAAATAGAATAATAAATAATTAGAAAAAAAATAATTGCTCCGAAAGCAATTCCACTTTTTATAAGAGTCTTTTCGTCAGTAAAAGTTAAAACTTTTGCTTTTAAATCTTCTATTTTTAAATTATTTAAGTCCATCTTTTTTATCCTTTTTTAATTTTAACGAAAATTTTAAAACCTTTGCTAGCTTGTCCTGTTTTATTGGAACTATTTGGTAGTTGCATTGAAGTTAACGATGCTTGTTGAATTAAATTTTTACTACTTAAATTGCCAATTAATCTTAAAATATCTTGATCACTAGCAGCAACACCTTGAATTATAACTTGGCTTTTCCCATTGTAGACTACAGACTCAAATTTTACTCTATTAGGAACACTCGATGCTATTTGTGCTAAAACTCTATAACTAATTTCTTTATTTGATTTTAAACTTTTACTTAATTTTAAAGTTTTTGTAATTAAACCCAACTCTTTAGTGCTTTTTGTTTTTTCTTTTGTTTTAACAACGTGCATTGAAAGAACATTTTCATAATTATTTAATTTTTTGTTATAAGAATGAATATTCCAAAAAGATAATGTGAAAAGTATTAAATAAATCCCTATTACTCCTCCTACTACCCCTTTAAATGCAAAATTTGAAACAGCTTTTATTTTCTTTTCTTTAATTAAACTTTTTCTATTTGGCAATAGATTGATATTTTTGACTGCAGTTACAAATTTGTAATACCCAAAGACGTCTAATTTTCTAAAAGCAAGCCCAATAACTGTTGATAAATAGGATCGATTTTTTAAAGTAATAGCTTGATTTAATTGTTGTGGAACTTTCAAACCATCTAGTGGATCAAATAACTTAAACCCTACGTTAATTAAATCTTTTCTAAAAATTCCTAAAAAAATATCTACGTTTGGTAGATCTGAAACTACTTTTATATTTCTAATTCTTTTTTCATATTTTGTTTCAAAGTCTTGTATCGCTTGTTTTACTTGTGTAATAAACCTTCTACTTAAAGCTTCTCTTTCTTCATGATTTTCTGACTCTAGTAAAACTTTTCTATCCTGACCTCTTAAAAAAATATCAGTTATAATTGGGTTATTATTATATAAAATCATTACATAATTTTCATCTAAACCAAATTCTAATACAGCTGTTAAATTAGCATCTTCTGTACTTCTAGAAATTTGATTAATTTGATCGACTGCTGATTTTAATGCAAAACATTTAACATCAATAATTACTGGATTAAGACCACTATTTTTAATTATGGATGTATAATTATTTATGTCAGACAATTTTGATGCAACAAATAAAATATCCATCGTATTTTCTTTTTGATTTCTATTTATTACTTGATGAAAAATAGAATAATCATCTAGGTTGTCAGTTAGTTGAACCAAGTTTTCCCAAAGTGAATTAGTATCAATTGCTTTTGCTAATTCTTCTTCAGTCATTAATGGAGCTGTTACTACACGGATAATCGCACTCGTTACTGGAATTGCAATTGCAGCATTTGTTGTTACAATTTTTGCTTTTTGTAAAGCTATCGTTAATTCATTACTTACATGATCAGCATTTTCTAAAACAGAAGTTTCATCAGGTAAAACAATAGGATGTATAAAAAATTTATCAAGAACCCACTGATTTTCTTTATTGGTTGAAATTTGAGCTAACCTTATTTCTGTATTGTTAAGTTCTATGCCTAAAATTTCTTCGCCTTGTGCAGACTTTTTTCCAAGTCGTGCTTTAAAAAAACTTTCAACCTTTCCTACAAAATTATTTTTTCCTAGTGCAGAAATTTTTTTCGTTAAATCTTTTTTTTCAAAACTTATTTTTTTTAATCTAATACTTTTAAATTTTTCAAGAATACTTAAATTTATTTTTGACTCTGAAACTTCTTTATTCTCAACTAGAGCAGTAACATTTTGTGAAGCTGTTACAGGTTTTGTTTGTTCTGATAATACAGATGGTTGTTCATTTATTTCCTCTATTGTTTCTTGATGAACCCGTTCTTCCTTTTTGCTTTCTGCATGAATATCATCAAACCATTTTTCCAATATTGGTATAGCCCCTTCAAGGTTAGGTGTTCCTGATGAAGAAATTTTTTGTTTTCCATCAACATAAAGTCTGCCAACAAAGTTTTTTGATTTTAGTTCACCTTTATATTTATCTTGCCTGATATATATGTGTAACCTGCCATCTTTTTTGTGAATTACCTCGTGGTCGTTACTTTCTTCAATTTTGGGTTGTGTTTCCTCTTGGTTTTCAGCTAACGTCGCAGATGGATTAACATCAACAGAACTAGATTCACCCTGTGATTGATTCTCATCAGTCTTGGTGTTTTCACTAATCTTTTCGTTATTATTGATAATGTCTTTATTGTCTTCGTCCATAATTATTATATTAAAATTTTTTCTCTAACACCAAACTTACGAATCTCTAACACAAAATAGTAATGTAATCATAAGTTGTGGACCTAAAGTGGGTGGCGCATCAAAATTTCAAAAAAATTGAAAAAATTAATCCTTTTTAAAATTTTAATAATTAAATTGAATCGCAGGTGATGAAAATAAAATGTTTAATTTATTGAAATCAAAAATGGTAAAATTATCAATTTAAAATTGAGAGTATAAAAAATAAGAGGAAATATTTAATTTTATTATAAATTCGCAATTTTTCCTTAAATAAGGAAATTTTTTTGTGTTAGAGTAATTTTAACATTGTGTTAGAGCAATTTGATATTGTGTTAGAGTAATTCAACTAAATAAATTTTATTTTAAATTAAAAAAATCAAGAAAATTGATTTCTTTCCTTTTTATTTAGAATTATAACTTTTGTGTTAGAGATATTAGATTTGTGTTAGAGTTTATTTTTTAATTTTTAAATATCTACAATTTTTGAAATTTTTATTTATAAAAAAAAAGTATCCTTATTTGCTCTAAATATGATCTATTTGTATTTTAAGAAAATTTGCTTTTTAAGAGGTTTTTTTTCTATTTTTGGTCTCTTTCTACAAAAAGCATCAAAATAAAGCCTAAAATAAAGAAAATGCTGATAGATAAGAGCCCTATTCTTTGAGAATAGAAGAAAGTCATAGTTCCAACTAATAAAGGTCCTGCAAATGCTGTAATTCGACCTGAAAAGCTAAATAATCCAAAGCCACTTCCTTGATCGTCAGCTTTTAATAATCCTGTCATCATAACACGACTTGCACTTTGAATTGATCCTATAAAAAGAGATATAACCATAACATTGATAAAGAATTGTGTTTTAGTTTGCGCAATAATTGAAGAGTAAAAAACACATAACGTTAATGCAAAAATACAAGTTAAAATAATAGTTTTTGATGAAATTTTATCATTTAAATACCCACCCAGTAAAACTCCTACGAATGCAACCAAGTTTGCAAAAATAGCTAATTTTAATAACTCTCCTGAAGTAAAACCAAAAACACCAGAAGCATAAACACCTCCTCCTGCAATTAAAACAATCAGAGCATCTGAATAGATCATTCTAGCTAAAAGAAACTTTCCAGTACTTGTAAATTTATTTTTCCATATCAATGCAATAAGTTTCTTAAAAATGGGAGTTGGATCGCTATTTTCTTTGTATTCAATATGATTTTTAAAGTAATTTATCATGGGATAAGAAAAAATTAAAAACCAAATCGCAGCAATAACAGGAATAAATCTTATATTTTCAAATTTACTTTTATCTAAACCAAAAGGAATAGTGTCAGGTAACACAAAAACATATAATGAAAATAATAATATTGGAACACATCCAATATATCCTAAAGCAAATGCAAAGCCCGATGTTCTTCCAATATTTTTTTCATTTGAACAGCTTTTTAATAGTGAATTATAGAAAATTACAGCTGCTTCATAGAAATAATTTGATAGTAAAAAAATAATTAATGCATACCATATATAATCTACTGATGGTTTAGCAAACCAAAACAAGCTTGTGAATAAAACACAAAAGATAGTAAAGGTGTGTAATAAATTAATTTTACCTTTAGGTTCTTTGTCAGCTAAGTTTCCAAGTAAAGGACCCGTTATCGCAACTAGTATTCCACAAAGTCCAGCTGTCCACTGCCAGTACGCTGCACCAAGTTGTGGATTGCCTACAATTTGATTTGCAAAATATGCTGATGTGATAAATGTTACAACTATAATAGTATAAGCTGAATTAGCTAAGTCATAAAGTGCATAAAACAATTTACCCACTATTTTTTATCCATTTGCAATAATCTCTCGAGTGTTCCATTTCTATTCCATCTTTTAACTAAGGTGCTCGTATCTATTGTGGTTTTTGAAACAAATTCTTTATAAATTGTTTTATAAGCAGGCCCAAGTATAATTCCACTAACATCATCAACTTTTACTATTTCTTTTTGCTCTAGCTGTAATACTTTTCTACGAACAGTTTCTCTTGGTAACTGTAGTACTTCTGCAATACTAGCAAATGCTAATTTATTAATTTTGCTTAAATTAGACATAGACATTAGATCAAAATTTTTTTGAATTTCAGTAAATTTTTTAATTCCATCTTTGTTCAGGTGATAAAGTGAATGACTAACAACAACTTGAAGAATAATAAAAGTTTCAAAATCAATTTTTAAATTTTCTCTTATTCTTGAATAGTAGGCTAATAAAAACATTAGCCAGTCATATAATCCTTTTGAAAAAGCTGGTGCATTAACTCCTTCAATATCTCTTTTTTCCTCGGAAGAAATAGTCTTAATGTTTTCGTTTGTTTCTTTATCTATTGTCATGATAATGTGCCTATAATGGGTTTACATAGCGCCTAAATTGGGTTTGTGTCAATGTATACTTTTGTCTTGTAAGTTTTATCAAGAAAAAATTACTATTATGAATACAATTTTTGTCTTTTTAATATATTAAATTGTGCTCAAAAGATTAAACGAATACCAACGTAGTCAATTGTGTTTTAAAATTTAGACAATGAAATTGTAATTTACATTTTATTAGGATATTTTTATGCATCTATGGAAATTATTATTAACTCACCGAATTTTTATTTACATCTTCAAGACATGGCATTATTCATACAATACTCTATAGATGGATTTTTACATTTTGCTTCACAAATAAAAATTTAATTTGTGTATTATCTAGCATTATTTTTTTTTGGCATTATTTGTGGAAGTTTTGCTAATGTTTGTATTTATCGTTTACCTAAAAATAAAAGTATAGTTACAGGGCGATCCTCTTGTCCTAACTGTAAAAAAAAAATTATTTGGTATGATAATATTCCCCTACTATCTTTTATATTATTAAAGAGTAAATGCAGATTTTGTAAAAAAATAATTAATTCACAATATTTTATAGTTGAATTAATCACTGCTATTAGTTTTGTATCAATCTATTATTTTTTTGGACTAACCCTTGCTGCTTTATTATTATCAATATTAAGTGTTTTTTTCATTATTATTTTTTTTATAGATTTAAAACATTTTATAATTCCAAATGAATTAACTTTTCCTTTAATGATCATGGGATTTTTTAAATCTTTTGATCCAAATTTAAATCAAACAATTTTTCCAAATTATATCAATTCTTTAGTTGGGGGTGTCTTTGGTTATTTAATAATTTGGTTGATCATTTTTTTTTATAAAAAAGTTAGAAAAAAAGAGGGTATGGGTCTTGGTGATGCTAAATTATTAGCAGTAGTAGGTTTTTGGTTTGGCTGGTTTAGTATTCCTTTTACAATTTTTATGTCTTCTGTTGTTGCTCTAATATTTGTTTTGCCATCACTAATTAATAAATCAAGAAAGATGTCTTCTCAAATTCCTTTTGGACCTTATATTATTATTGCAGCTATTTTTTACGTGTCCTTCTCCAACCAAATTAAAAGTTTTTTATTATAAAAAAAATTTTATTAGTAGTTTTCTCTCCAAGATCTTCTGTAAGTAGTAACTTCTCCTGCATTAGTAGAGAGAATAAATAATGTATCTTCTTGTTCAGCAGGTCCTGCTACGTTACCATAAAGTGTGTCTGCAAATATTGTTAATTCAGACAATATTCCTCTTCTAACAAATAAACAATCCTCACCTGCTATTACCGCACCTAGTTCAGATGAATTGTTAGTTCCACATTCATCATCAGCTGAACAAATAAACGCTTTACCTATATTACATTTATTTCCTTCAGGTGGTTCGTAAATTGGATAAAATACATTCCCTTTATAAACTGTAGGCGGTGCTGATACTTTTCTAAATCTTTTTGGCTCATTTGGATCCAATTTAATAACCCAAGCTTGTTCATTAGGTCCAGGAAGACAAAGCACTCCAGTAGCATCAGTAGTATTAACGCAAACGTTTGTATCATCAATATCGTTAGCTGCATCTGCACCTTTCTTAGCTTCTTCCTCAAAGTTACCCTCCAATTGTCCAGGAATATTAACTCCATTTAAGTGCTTAAAGTATGGAAAATCCTCATCTTTTACACCATATAAAATGTTGTCCATCCCATTACTCCTGTCACCAATTCTTTGAAAATCACCAGTTCCACCAAAGAGCCAAAAATTATTTGTATCTCTTCCAATTGTGGCATCCATTGATTTATAGCTATATCGACCATTTTCAACTGTTGCATTTAATTTGAATAATGTTGTTTGATCATAAAGTTCAGCATTATTAATTGTTTGGTTTGTTAAGTTAATTTTTGTAATTTTTCCTTCAAGATCATTAAAATAAACCATAGCTCCTCTCCAAGGAACACCTCGTGTTAAATCTGGTGTAATAACAACAGGGGTTGTTGGAAGTGCATTTGCTATATCACTAGTATCAGTGTCAATGATATTAATTGCTCCTTGATTAATCGCTGCACCAAAAATACTACCTGGATTTTCAAGATCTTCTAAATTTACAAGGAATACATTTGATCCTGAGCATACAAAAGTATTTCCCATGCCCCCTCCCATTACTGCCACATATTTATCATCATTAATATTTGCATCACCTTTTTGTGCAGGGATTCTAAATATTCTTGGTGTTGACCAAGTTTCTCCTAGTTGGCTATAGTCATATCCAACTGGGTCTGTACCAACTGATGAACATGAAGTTTGTAAAACAATTTGATTAGTTGATGCATCGCCTGTACCTACGTTGAAAGTTTTTTCAGCTCCAAAATCAACTTTCAGAAAACCATCAACCATACTAGCGCTTGCAAAATTTATTTTAACTTTATCTCCATTTATTATTTCAGTAACTACAAGATCATCTTGACTAACATTACCAGCACCATCTGAGGGAACCTCTATATCAAATATGAATGTTGAACCTGTAAAACAAGCTGCTGTTCCGTTAACTCTAAATGAACCAGAAGCTATAGCATTTGTTTGGCAAGCAGCGATGGCATCTTGTTGAGTGCAGCTATTGTCATCTTCACAAGTGTCTGAGTCAGCAGCATCTGCTGTATTTTGGTTTTCAGATGCTATTTTAGCTTCTTCTGAATTATCTATATTTATAGTTGCTTGAGTATATTGATATTCTGTAATCTGACCCGTGTTATCAGCTACTAAAACTTTACTATTTACATGATCATTAAAAACTGAATACATATGCAGAGGTCCTTGACCACCATTGATAATGGGATTAGTAACATCTAATACAGAAAAACCGGCTCCTCCTCTCCCATAGGGAATCATTAATATAGTACGCCAGCTTTTACCTTCTTCATAAGCTCCATCTGCATTTAGTCCTTGTATATACATGTCATGAACAACTGGTGAACCATCAACACCAAAAATTGGATTGGTTCCACCTGGATCCCCTGCAAATTTTCCATCATAAGCTTTATTTATTATCGTTGGTAGTTTTGATGCAATAAAGGGAGGTATAAAACCCCACTCTTCTTCTCCCGTAATTGAATTAAATGCATGTAGCATTCCATCATTTGCTCCCGCATAAATAACGTTTTGTCTAGATTGATTTGCACTAACAAAAGATTGGTAATTGTTTTTAGCTCTCCAATAAGCCTCTTGATTGACATCTGTAAAATTTGAATTTGCATCTGGAGGTCCAACTTCTACCAGTTGTGAATTATAAACATCGCCCAATAAATGCGCTCTTTTTTCAATTATATTGCAGTCTCCATCATAATCAAAATAATCTATACCTCGAACAAAGTTAATTAATCCCTTAATATCATCATTTATTCCATCTTCTACATCATCAGCACTTGAACAATTGGATGTGGTATTATGATAATCTAAAATTGAATTTCCAGTTAAATCAAAAAGACTTTCTATATCTGATAAATATTTGTCATCTGTTGTCCAATTATTCCAATTTCCTATATATGAGTTGTCTGGCAGAGTAGTCCAAATGTTTCTCTCGTTACTCCTATTTTTTAATTTTTCTGCTGCATTCCAATTTTCCTCACTTGATTCTGTATTTAAAGATCCATCACCTTTAACACTTTGTCTACTGATAGTTCCTCGCCATTCTCCATACTGAATATATTCAAACTGTGCTTGGTATAAAGAGCCCCCTTCTTGAATGGTTGCGGTAATTGATGGAGCGGTAAAAGATAATTTTTCAGCTATAATTTGTTGTATTTTACTTGCTAGCTCTGTCTTTAACATTTGAGGAGTGTCTGCATCTATTCTTGCTTGACAATCTGGTGAGCCTGCATCGTCACATGAACCAGCAAGTGCCATTGCATCAAATTTTCTAAGTCCTGAAGCATTAAGTCCACCACCATAAGCAACTACTAGAGTTTTTACACCCAAATTTTGTCTCAATGATCGAATTTTTTCTACTGCTTGTTCACCATGTGTCCATTCACCATCACCAATAACAATTACATAACTTATTTGGCAGTCAGCTTCTTCAGCTTCACTACCTTCTAAATTTAATGCATCTTTGTGTTGCTCAAAATATTCATCAGCTAGTTGTGCAAAAGCATTAGCATCTGTTCCCCATTGTAAAGATGTAGCATCAAGTGCCTCAGGTATTTGTGCAGCACCCTCTTTGCTAATTCCTACAGATATACCTGAGTCACTGTTAAAAAGTTGAGATCTTCCTTCTGGATGCTCTCCAATCCAGCCTCTATAATAATCACAACCATCAACGACATGGCAGTAATATCCTTTACCTACTGTATTTATATTACCTTTTCCTTCACCTAATACCCCGGCATTCCAAAACCCATAACCAAAATTAGCTCCTGCAGTTAACGAAGAGTCGGATGCAACTGCTTTGATAGCTCTCTTAGCTCCTTCAAATCTAGTCTCTTTTTTTCCACCATATTCAGCCTGCCATGAAGTATCAATATTGGCTACTGTAAATTTGTTTTCATCAAATTCTTGAATCGTTGCTTTATTATCTGACACCCACACTTTTGTAGAAGTAACAAACAAAGCTTTTGGACCCTTCAAATTAACTTCGGCTGCACTAAGTGCACCAGCGCTGGCGGTATTTTCAGCTTCACTATCTCTTCCTGCAAGTGTGACTGAGGTTAATGTGCTATCTCCTGTAAGACTTACTTTTTGAACTACATCTTTATTAGAACTTGCAACATACATTATAGAATCGCTATCTGGAGAAACCTGAATTGCCTCAGCTTTTCGATGAGAAGTGTTTGAACTGCCTTGTCTATAATATCTATCATGGTCTTCATCACTAGGACAATAATTGTCTCCAGTTTTAGTTAGTGCATATCCATAGATGTGTCCTTGGAAGGTATAATATATAAAGCCTCCACTATTATCGACCGTAAGGTCAAATCCTTTTTCAATGACATTACCCAAAGTTCCACCATAATCACTTCCACAAGTTGAAGTGTTACCTGTCGTTAAATTTTTAGTATAAAAACGTTTTCGCATGCCATTTTGAAACACTTTTCCAGATGCAAATAAATGATCTTCACCACCAATAGTTCTTACTTCCATCGCCAAAGGTCTAAAATTTCCAAGCTCAGCATTAGTAATAACTTCAATACATTCTCCAGATGTATTAATTCCTACAATTTTTGGATTACTGCCTTGGTCAGTACCATAAATCACATCCCCTGATACACCCAAAACACTAGTTGCAAGACTTAAGTGCCGTATAGAACCAACTATAGAATTATTAGTTCCATCTAAAGTACATGTATCCCCTGCAGAACCTCTAAAATTTCTGTTACCTAATGGATTGGCAGTTGTAGGTGCAAAAGATGGATCAACGGTATTGTCAGCTGTTAAAATTTTTATAAAGCCTAAATTTCCTTCACCTACAATTAGGTTACCTGCTGAATCTTCTACTATATCATTTGGATTATCAATTCCACTACCCGAACTAAGTTTTCTATTCATGCTAGCAGAGCTATCTAAAAGTATTAATATGTTAGCTGGAACATCTCCTGCACCCGAGCCTGGAGGCAAAGGTTTAGAGATAGCATTTTGATTTAATACAACAAGTATAATAAACAGATTGCTAATTATAATTTTTAAAAACTTATACATTTTTTTATCATTCCTTTTTACTCAATAATTAAATAATCTTTATATTCTGCATTTGATATTTGTAATTCTTCAATTAAAAATTTTTTTCTGTAGTACCACTTACCGTATATGATTTCTTTGCCACCAATTTTCCACGCTTTATAACCTGTCCAGTCTGGTCTACTGCTATTTTCAATTTTACCATAATTGCTGATCACATAATTATAAAGTAACTGTTTTTTACTTTCCTCATTATCCGTTCCATTTAATACTCCAACTATAATTCCAGCAATTTTATCATTTACAATAAACGCTTGAATAAAAGAATTACCTAGATTTGAATTAGGACAAAAACGATCAATCTCTGCTGAAACAGTTGTGACATCATTTGGTTCCTCTGTATTTTCTTCATCTGTCTCGATGGGTCCAAAATACTTTTCAATTTGAGATTTGTTGCCACCAATGTTAATAGAAAGAAAATCACATGCAAAACTAGCTTTGTTTAAAACTAAAAGAAATACCAAGGAAATGGATGTTATCTTTAATATCTGCATAATTTTTTTTAAAATTTTATTCATATTTTAATTTGGCATAACCATTACTGTTTCTAACGGAATAATAATTTCTTCCTCACCATCATAATCATCAAGTTCAGTACCTTGGGCAACCATAATACCACAGGCATATATCTTATAAGCTGTTCCTAATGATTGAGAATTATTAGATGTTTTTTTAATACTTGAACCAGTTCCAAGATAAGGCGCACTTCCAATATTAACTGAAAAAAATTCATACCTAAATCTTTTTAAATATTCTTTTTCTTTTGTAAGCTTTTCCATAACTTTGACATCACCTGTGGTAAGGGGATCTACTTCCCCAGGAGTTCCAAAAATAGGCTCAATCAGCTTTCCAAAATTTTGATTTACAACATGATGGGTTACTTGAAAATCTGCTCTTTTAATATTTCTAAAGCTTTTAAAGCAATTTGTGTCTATGGCATTTATTTGATTTCTTGGTAAAGATCTGTCATTTGTATGTCTAACATCCCCTCCCTCATCTGCTGTTAAAGAGTTTAAATATAAAGCATGAGCATCTGTTTCATCTTTTGTAGCTTCTTCTCCTGGTCCAGATATATCTGTTTTTTGTGTCCATGGTCCCAAAAATTGATTAATTATTTTTTTTTCTCCTTCTAAAAGGCCTGTTTCTGCTACATAAAATGCTTGCTGGTATTGATCACTAGTATTGTTACTTTGATGATCTCCTGAAGAAATAACTATTAAAGCTCCACCCATAAGTGACATCACAAGCAAAAGTATAAGTGACAGAACTAGAGCAAATCCTTTTTCATTTTTATTCATCATTTTTATCCTTAACTACCAATATTTCTTGTATTCACAGTGACGACAACCGAGTCTCTTAAATACCTATCCAAAAATTTACGCGTTCTTTCTCCAAGTCCTTTTACAAGTCTTGGATTGTCATCTTTTGCATTAAATCTATAAAACTCATTTTTTGATCTAAAAGTTAATCTTATGTCTACAGCTTTAATATTATAAAGATCCACTCTACTACTAGTGTCTGGTCTTGGAGGAGGATTGATAGTTCTTCCTTGCTGATCAAAAACTATAAACTCCATATCCACTAAGTGATCTCTAATTAATTCACCAGAGAAACATTCAGCACAACTACTGGACCAGTTACCTGTTACACTTTCACTAGACTGTATCCAACTTTGTTTTGATTTATAAACAGCATAATATTCATTATCCCCACTTGGTTTAGCGTAGTACGTAACTCTGTATCGTTTGTAAGGTTGTGTATCATTTTGATTAAAGTCCCCATAGACAATATGAATTTTATCACAACATAAATCTGCTTCTTCGTTTTTAGATATAGCTGTGTCTGTTTCTGTTGCATCTCCTAATTCATCTTTTATTACTATAATTGGATCATGACTTATTTTTATATCACTACTACCCGAAATATATTCAAGGTTATCTTGTTTTGATATATCATCAGTGTTTACACCATAATGATATTTAAAGCCTGCCAACCTAATATCTCTAATCAACATTGCAATAATATCTCTTCCAGAACGACTAATTTTTGCACGGTCTGTGACTTGAGTATAACTACTATTTACAATGCTGTAAGTTGTATACATCGCTCCCATCATAATAGCTGAGATAACCACTCCAATCATAATTTCTATTAGAGTTATTCCAGCAATATCTTTTAATTTATTTTTTTTAATCATTATTTAAGTGTGTAATCAGCAGTGAAATATAAAAATCTTCTTTTCTTTCCATCGTTCATATTAACTTGCACTCTTCCTATAAACATCTCATCATAAACTTCAGCATGAATATCTGACTCGTCTTCCTCATATGATGAGGTATAGTCACATCCTGTTTTACATATTTGAAAAATTTTTACATCTTTAATATCTTTTTCACTTTTACATTTAAGGTATCTGTCAGTTTTAAAAATGCTATTCCATTTTTCTTTTTTATTTTCCCCAGCATCTTCTACAACTGTTTCATAAATTGGTTTTATTGATTCAATAGTATTTATTTTAGGACCACATCCTTCGATCCGTTCAAAACTAGTATCTGTTATTTTGTGAGCTATAATATCTTCTGCTATCATGCTTACTAAATAATTTGCCTTGGTTCTTTCGCTAGAACTATCAATAGATTGAACCGAAAAGTTCACCATTTGAAAAATAGCAACAAATCCTATTCCTATAATTGCGGTGGAGATTAAAGACTCTAAAATAGTGATTCCTGATTGTTTTTTTCTTTTATTTGAAAATTTAATCATTTTATTTATTGTAAAATCCATTCTGATTTAGATTTGCTCCATTTTTCTAGAGTAATATTGCCAAATCTAGACCAATTTAATGCAAATAAATTATCGTGATCTAGATCGTTTGGATCTCCATTATCTTTAACATCACATTTTATTTCTTTACCTTCACAAATATAAAACGCTCCCGATGAATCAAACTTCTCAGCAGTACTATACCAAGACCCATCTTTAGAAAAACAAACGGTTCCTGACTTGGCTTCAAAATTTACCGCTATATCATCAAATTTTAACTCGGCCACTTCTAATTTATTATTAGGTATCATTTCTACTACTACTTCTTCGGTTTCTGGATCTATTGTTTCAATTATTTTGGAGGATCCTTCATCATCCCAATCCTGAACAAGAGCACATCTTGAAGTTTGGTCTTTATTCCAATCATCCTCACTATCATTAATTTTTTGTGCAAGGTTACTCAATTTCATTCCCTTCGAGATAACTTTTACCTCGCCTGTTGTTGCTTTTACTTCTACTTGGACAAATCCATACAATCCTCTTTGAACTTGAGAATTAATATTTGTGAATAAACTTTTTATTTTTACAGCGGCTCCCCTTACTTCTCTTGCTTTTTTCCAAGACGAAAAATTTGGATAAGCTGCTGCTGAAATTACTGATATAATTGCAATCACAACCAAAAGCTCTATGAGGTTAAAACCTTTAATGTTCTTTTCCTGCACTTGGATCAATTTTCCCATTATTAACAAGTTCTTCTAAAGATTTTTGCATTGTAATCATACCATCACGAACTGAAGTTTGCATGATACTTGGGATTTGGTGAATTTTAGCCTCACGTATTAAGTTTTGGATTGGAGCTGTACACTTCATAACTTCAAAAGCAGCAACTCGGCCTTGACCATCTTTTGTTTTTAATAATCTTTGAGTTACTACCATTTTTAATGAAGTAGAAATTTGCGCACGAATTTGTGCTTGTTGTTCTGGAGGAAATACATCAATAATTCTATTAATAGTATTGGGTGCTCCACTAGTGTGCAATGTTCCAAAAACTAAATGACCTGTTTCTGCAGCAGTTAAGGCTAGACCAACTGTTTCAAGATCTCGCATCTCACCAACTAAAATAACATCTGGATCTTCACGCAAAGCTGCTTTTAAAGCACTTGCAAATGATTGTGTTTGTTTTCCAACTTCACGCTGTGAAACAATACTTTTTGCATCTTTGTGCACAAACTCTACTGGGTCTTCAACTGTAATAATATGTGCTGTTCTTGTTTTATTAATTTCATTTATAATTGCTGCAAGCGTAGTTGATTTTCCAGACCCTGTTGGTCCAGTGACTAGAACTAATCCTTTATGCATATCAATAATATCATAAAGAACATCTGGTAAATCAAATTGTGACATTTCAGGAATTACACTTTCTACTCTTCTAAGAACTGCAGCGGGTCCATTAATTGTTTTATAAAAGTTAGCTCTAAATCTTAATCCACTTAACATTACAGCAGAATCTAATTCATGGGTTTCTTGGAATTTTTTTGTTTCTGTTTCATTACAATTTGTCGACATAAGATCTTGAAGATCTTGTGCTTTTACAACAATATCTTTAACCGTAACTACTTCACCTGTTTGTCTGTAAGCTAACGGTGAGCCACTTCGGATATGAAAATCTGAGATTTTTTTATTGTTTTTTGCTAATTCTTCTAATTTTTCAAACATCAATATTTTTTACACAATAAACAAGAGTATTACCATTAGAGGTCACCCAATTTGGGCTTGCTAATACTAAAAAAAAAATTCAGGGATGTACTAATGCATTTTCATGCTCAAAATTTTGAAAAAACTTAAGTCCACAAAAATGTTAAATTTTTTTTTTTTAAGAAAAAATAAAGAACTAATTATAAAAAGTGTTCTTAAACCTAAAGTATTTTTAATTTTATTTAGTTTATTTTTTTCATCACTAGCCCTTGCTGCAGCTTTAACAGTAACTTGGGTAGATGGTCGTATTCCATCTGGAAACGCAAACTGTACAAGTTCTCAAACTAGCGCTTCTCTTAATAATGACAGAACGACGGATCCTCATGATGTTCAATTTAGTGATGATGGTCTTCAAGTATTTACAGCAAATCTTAGTATGCAACATTCTCTTAACTTATCTATGAATACTTTAAGCACACCTTTTGATCTGACCTCAATTAAAACTGATAATGGCAGTAATGATTGTGATGATCTAGATGGTTTTGCACCTTCGGTTACAGCTAGTGGAGCAATGAATGTAGTATTAGAAAATATACAGATTGTATCAAGTGGTGGAAAATTTTTTATATTGGATAAAAATGGAGAGTTAGGTAGGTTTGATTTATCTACAACAAATGATTTTTCAACGGCAACTTATGTTGGAAAACTTTCCTTTTCAAATGAAAAAGATTCTTTTGCGCTAAATAGAGATGGAACAAAAGTTTTTACATTGAATTCTACAAATAACGCTCCAGTAGTTACCACTTGGTCTTTGCCTGGTCCTTACGATGTTTCTTCAAAGACAAAAATAAGTGAATTAGATTTAACATCAATGGGTCTTGAGTTAACAGCAGGTCCAAATGATGTAGGACGTGATATTGAATTTAATGATACTGGGAGTGCTATGTTTATTTTAATGTCAAATGATGCTGCACCTAGAGATAAAAGTTATATTCATTATTTTAGATTAGGAAAAGATTATGATATATCAACAGCAAAATTTGCCGGAAAATGGAATGTTGGTGATTTTGGTAACACATCCACAGGCTATGGAATGCCAAGAGGATTTTCTTTTTCAAGCGATGGAATGCATATGTATATCGTTCAAATTCAAACTGGGGGTGGGGTAGATCAGATAAATCAATATAATTTAGAGTGTCCTTATGGTTTAGTGGCCTGTGTATTTGATGCAAGCGCCTCTGTTGCTTCTCAAGTTGAATTGTCTAATCAAAATATAAGTTTAAATGTTTCAACTATTTTTAAAAGATTTGAATGGATAAAAAGAAATAGAAAGAATGAGAATTTATCTAGTCACAATATTAATATAAACTACCCTAATCCTTTATTAAAATCTTTAGTAAGTAAGTTTGAACCCTCATTAAAAAATAATTTAGTATCACTTGTAAGCAATACTTTAAATAAAGAGGAAAAGAAGAAATCTAAATGGTCATCATGGAGTATAGTGGATGTATCAATAGGAGATTTTGAGCAAACACTTTTAGATAAAGCAAAAGGTATTAAAACAAAAGGTATAACATTTGGTTCAGATAGAAAAATTGGAGATAATAAGTTTTTTGGCTTGGCAGTAAGGTATGCTGATAGTGCATCAAATATTAGAAATTCTGTTCGAAATGTTGATCTAAAGTCTTTGACATTGAATATTTATGGTACTACTCCAACAATCAACAACCAGTATATAAATACAGTTTTGGGCCTAAGTGCCTTAAGATTTGACAATAAATACTCAGGAGACAAATCAGGTAATCGAAATGGAAAACAAGCATTTGCATCCATTAATTACAGAACTAAAAATGCATATAGTAAGCTTAATATTACTCCTACAGGAAAACTTACTTATGGAGTGACGCAATTATCTGAATTTACAGATTTTATAAGTCAAACCAAGGGTCGTCAAACCATAGGTCCGTCGAATCAAGATGTTCATTTTCATGAAGATACATTTGTAAGTGGTGAATTTGCTGGTGGTCTTTTATTTGAAATGGAAAAATATGAGGAAGACGGGAAGACTTTTCAACCAATGGGAGGGATTGAAATTATTTATGATCTAAGTGATGATATTACCTATAAATATCAGAATGTAGGTTCAACTAGTGTAAATAAAGAAATAATTAGCAAATATTCAAAAAAAAAATTAAAGACCAACATTGGTTTTGAGCAAATAGCTGAAAATGGTTTAACTATATTTTTTGATTATCAAAGGATAATTAATTTAAATGATAAAAGATGTGTTAATACAGGAACAGATTGTGATCGAACTTTTATTAATGAGAATCTTATAATTAAAATTAGCAATTCAAAAGAGGAGGATACACAGTTTGCTTTTGATTTTGATCCTTTATCAAATAATTCTGCAAAATTAAGTTACGTAAAAGACATCAATAATTTTAATCTCAAATTAAACTCTAATATGAATTTATTTACTAAAATTTCTGACTATGGAGCAAATATAGAAGTTTCAAATAAATTTTAGCCAATTTAATAATGATATAAATAAAATCTTAATTTTGCTTAGATATTAGTAAGAGTTTAAAACCTCATCAAAATCATCGTAGTTGTTACATTATTAACACCCACTTTGGGTGCTAATAACAATAGGAAAGCTAATAAATAAAAATTTATCAGGTATTTTTTATTATGAAATTTTTTTTAAAAAAATTAATCAAATATTCTTTTATTTTTTTTATAACAATGACTTTATTGTTATCAAAAGTTTTAGCAGAACCTACATTAATTGCTGATTTTGATATCAGCAGCGATGAAGGAAGCGCTACTGGGATAACGTTTAAACCTGATGGTACCAAAATGTATATTACAGGAATTGGTGCTGATAAAATATTACAATATAATCTAACAACAGCTTTTGATATTACTTCAGCAACTTTAGAAAAGTCAGTACTTATCCAAAGCGAAGAGAGTAAACCACAAGATGTAAAATTTAATTCAGATGGAACTGTAATTTTTATTTTAGGAACTAATAATGATGGGATTGATAGATGGTCTTTAAGTACACCCTATGATATTGGATCGATCACTGTAGATGATACCCTTTTTACTTCTATTGGTGGTGATCCAAGAGGATTTGCTTTTAATAATGATGGAACAAAAATGTTTGTTTTGAATCAGACAAATACGCGGGTAGAAGAATATAATCTTTCAACACCATATAACCCTGATACTAAAACTTTAACCAACACACTTACTAATGAATTAACTAGAAATTTTCATCAAGGACTAGGTTTCAATGCTGATGGATCAAAAATGTTTGTAGTAAAAGCAAAAGGTGGTGGTGGTAGTTCTAACGCTGATAATAAAATTGATGAATACGCTTTATCTACTGCTTTCGATATATCAACCGCAACATTAACTGGTACATTCTCACCAACTCATTCCAATTCTGGACTGCTAAGTGGCATGGCTTTCGATATTTCTGGAACAAAAATGTATCACTTAAATTGGGGTACAAATAAAGAAGTTCAAGAGTATAGCTTAACTTGTCCTTTTAAAGTCACTAGTTCATCAACATGTGATACGCCCCTAAAAAATAAAGATGTAAGGGGTATAATAGATGCACAAATTAATACTGCTAAAAATTTTGCTAATGACTCAAGCCAGTCTGCTTTAAAAAGACTAACTATTTTAAGAGCGAACAAAGGCTACAACACAAATGCACAAAAAGTAGAATTACTATTTCAAAATGAATTGTTCAATAAAATATCTAATAATGTTTCAAGTTCCACGCCTGCTAAATTAAATCCACTTCATCAAATTCAAAAAAGTTTACCTGAAAATTGGGCAGCATGGACAGAAGGTAGTATTAGATTTGGAAAAATTGGTGACAGCTCCTTAAGTTCTGCACAAGATATGGATAGCCTTGGTATAACTGTGGGTGCTGATAAAATAGATAATGACAAAATAGTAGGAGTTGCTTTAAGAGTTGGTTACAGTGACGTTGATGTTGGAACTTTTGGTTCTGCAGTTGATACTAATGCTTTAAGTTTGTCTGTTTATGGATCTAACAGCCTAGATAATCGTAATTTTTTAAAACATGTTTTTGGGGTTAGTTATTTAGATACTAATATTTTAAGAGTATATGAAGGACAGAGTGTCAAAAATGCAGGTAGCCGTAAAGGTAAACAGGCTTTTGGTTCACTTAATTTTGGTAGAGAATATGAATACAGTAGAAACTTTGATGCAACCATTACTCCAACAGCACATATTGATGGAAGTTATACAACACTTGATAGCTACACAGAAAGTGGCCCTGCGAGTTCGGCGCTTAGCTTTAACAAACAACACATAAGGTCTTTAATGGCTTCTTTAGGAGTATTAATAGACAGAGATCATAATTTAGAAAATTCAACTTTAAAATCTAGATTTAATCTTGAATACGGTAAAGAGTTTGCCTCAGACTCTCATGTAATTACAAAATACGTGACAGTCGATGAAGCTTTTGACTATCGAGCTAATCAAAAAGATTTAAATATACTTACAGTAGGTCAAGGGTTTGATTTTATACATGATCAAGGTTTAACAATTAGGACTGATTATCAAAGGCAAAAAATTTTTGGTAAGGGTTTTATTAATGAATTATTTTTATCAATAGGTTTTATATCTAGAAAAAAAACAGAGTTTGCACTTGGCCTTGATGAAGATATGACTTCAAGCTTTAAAATTTCTAAAGCATTAAATGGTTTTGATTTAGGGTTTAATTTAGAAAATGATTTTTTAAAACAAGAAAATTATAATGCTAACTTATCTCTATTAAGTAAATTTTAATGAGTAAAATAAAAATAGCTTTCTATTTAGTGTTAGCTTTTATTTTTTATAAAGGCTTTGTTGCATTTCAAAATTTTGAAATTGGTGTTGATGACAGAGTAGCAGATATAGAAGAAAAAGCAGATTTTGAAAAAGAAGGTGAAGTAATTGGTCTCATGATGTATTTGGGTGATCCACTAGAATTATTTGAGCATCTATTAACTAAGAGCAAATCTAGGTGTTTGGAAATGAAACAAACAGCTGAAGAGAGTTCATCAGCATATTATGAATGTGCCAAAGTGAATGCCGTCCTTAAAGGTGGAAAAATTGTAAGCATCATTAATGAAATTGAAGTTATAGAATAATTATTAAATTAAAATTTAGAAATATAACTCAAATTTGCTTGTAGTCCCCTTGTGTCTTGACTTGTTTGAAGTCCATCTAGTGACATTAAAAAAATATTATTTTTTGAAAATTTATACTCATAATTTAAACCTGCAGATAAACTTAATTCCTTTTTTAAATCATTATTCTGAGAGTAAGATCCTTTTACCCCATTTACATAAAAAACTTGTACATTTTCATCAAGTACAGATCTAGCATCAGCTATCCATGATAAATAAAAATTTGTTTTTTCATTATTTATTATTTCGTATTCATCACTTAAGGCTATTGAACCATTATAAATATCTTTGTCTTCCCATTTAAAATATGCACTTTCTTCGTGTGAGGGTGTGTATGAATAGCCAAAATTTAAACTTATATCTGGGGATAAATTACTTAGGCTTAAATCTGGAAATAAACTATTAAGGTTTGTCTTAGCTCCAATTAAAAACTCATAGTTTTCATATAAATCTGTAATATTTAACTCACCAGTTGCTGTTGTATTAGTTAAAATGTTTCTCTCACTTTTATTGTAATTTACTCCTCCTAATATAAATAAATCTGAGTTTGTATTAAAAATTTCAACTTCATTAAAATGTAATCCTGTTAAGAAACTAGTTTTATTAATATCATGGTCTTGGGAAATATTTAGTGAACCTCTCTCTATTGACACAATAAAATTTTTATTTTCTGATATAGGGTTGATGAAATTTACACCAACACTAGCTGTTTTACTGCCAAGTTTTAAAGTACTTTTATTTCCTTTTCTTTCATTAAATGAGGTGAATAATTCACCCCAAGCTATATCTTGATTTAAATATTCCTCAATTTTATTATAACGAATAAGAGACTTTCTCATATTTAAAGACTTATAACTTAGTGTTTCATCTAACATCTCATTACCGCCTTGACCAATTGATCCAGCTGAACCTTTAACAACTGGGTTGCCATCTAAATCTTCTAAGTCATAAGTTCCAGCTCCATCTATGTCATAGAAATAACCCTGACCAGCACCATGTTGTAATTTAATAGTGTGACCTGAACCTACTATACTAATTCTACCTATTACTTTTCCTTTATCTTTTAAATTTACCGTGACACCACTTCCAGCTAATCCAAGTGCGAAAGCATCAACACCAGCTTTATTTTCTATTGTACCACTATTTGTAAATGTTGCAGCTGATACTGAGGAAACAAAAACTGTTGATCCTCTTAAAGCATTGTCATAGTCATTATTATTATGGATGTGTCCTCCTGAATTATTTATTATAGTTATATTATCAGTGTCACTTTCAGATTTGACAGCATTACTAGATGTAAATCCTCTACTAACATCTTCTGCATAAATCTCTCCAGAATTATTTATTGTTACATTATTAGCTGTATCACCATCACTACTTCCTTCAGTAACAGTAATAGTATTAGTATTACTTTTAATAATACCTCCTGAATTATTTGTAATAGTGCTATTTTCAGCGTTCAGTAAGTTAATGGCTTTAGAATTACCGGCGCTGATAGTTCCTGAGTTAGTTACGGTTAAGCCTGATTGATTTTTTCCCTGAATTGCATTAGATGAAGAAGCACCATTAGAAAAAATTGAAGAGCCAGACTCAACTGTTACAGTTCCATTATCTTTTGCATTAATATCTACTGTTGATGATGAACTTGTTGATAAAGTGATAGAATCTGAAATTGTTAAAGATGTGTCATCTTCATTGAATTTTTTTTGAGTGGTATTGTTATTACTAGTACTATTTACAGTATTGGCTTCTGTTATATTTTCTGAATAGGCAGAACCCATAAGAAAAGAGCAAAATAAAAAAAAAGAATATAAAAGTAATTAAGCAATTTACTCCAAAACAAAATCATGGTGAAAAATACTCTATAAATTATGTTTTATTTGTACTTTTGTAATTTTATGTACCCATATTGGGTAATAAAAATGTAGGATTTATGTTAATTTTACTTATCTTTTGAACTTTCCTATTTTAAGTGTGGAATTAAGATTAGTTAATCTCAACAATTTGATTTGACTCAAAAATAGTTTGTTGAATATCTTTTTGAATAACAATTATCATTGCTTTTGCAACTGTCTCGGAATGAATAGGTTTCATTTTCTTTAAAGGACCTAAAAGCAACGGAGAAAGTAACTTAAATGCAAAAATACCTATTGTTTCACTTACTCTCTTTTCTTTTCTATTACCTATTAAAAAAGATGGTCTCATTATTCCAAGTTTTGGAAAATTAAGTTCTTTTAACCCTTCTTCAACTAGTCCTTTAAATCTTACATAGTCTCCTGAACTCTTGGGGTTTGCATACAATGCAGAAACAAAAATAAATGAGTTAACCAAATTTGATTTTGCAATTTTTGCAACTTCTTTAGGAATATCAAGTTCAACCTTTTTATATTCATCTTTATTGGGGGAATTTTTTTTAGTTGTACCAATACAAAAGAAACAGTCATCACCTTTGATGTCCTCTTTGTGATTTTGTAAGTTGTTAAAATCAGTCTTAATAATCTCTACTTTTGGATCGCTAATTTCAGGAACTGAGCGAACAAATAATTTTATCTTAGAGTAATTAGTATCCTTAATTAATTGATTAAGGAGGTGACCTCCAACCAAGCCTGATGACCCAAATAATAAAGCCGTTTTCATTATAACTAGACCTACTTTAAGGAACCTTCCAATATATATTTCAATATACGAAAAGCTTGTTTTTGATCTGATGCAACAGCAGCAGCTGAGCCATCCACTTCTTTAAGAGCATGTTGATGATCATCGTTATGAATAACAATCATAGATTTATTAAGTGCTGTAGCATAACCCGCGTCAAAAGCTGCATTCCATTGCTTAAATTTTTCTCCAAACTTAACAATAATTACATCACAATCTTGAATAGATTTCTTAGTTCGAATTGAATTGATATTAGCGCCTTTTCTATCTTTCCAAAAATTTTTTTCTTCGGCCCCTAGAATTTCTACACCACAATTATCAGAGGCTTCATGATCAGTTATGGGAGATGTAAATTTAACATCTAATTTCTCTTTTTCACAAAGTTGAATAATTTCTTCTCGCCAATTACTGTGAATTTCACCTGCTAAATATACACTCAACATTTATGTCTCCTTATTGCTTTTTTAGTTTAAATATCATTTTTTAATTTATTATAAAGTCTAATTTGCTTGTAACAAATTTTTACTAATCGGTTATATCTACATTGTGAAAAAGGGTAAATACATTAAAACTTTTAAACTGTTGCTTCCTTATTTGTGGCCTAAAAAAAGGAAAGATTTAAGGATACGAGTTAGTTTTGCAGTTGTTGCTTTAGTTTTAGCAAAAATAGCAAGCGTTAGTACTCCTTTAGTATTGGGTAGTGCGGTAAACTCTCTGACAGAATTAAGCTCAGGTATTAATTTATTTATGCTGGTACCAATAGCTTTAGTAGTTGGCTATGGTGTTACAAGAGTAATAGCTTTCACATTTGTTGAAATTAGAGATGCCTTATTTTCAAAAGTTTCCCAGCATTCTATTAGACAAATATCTTTGACAATGTTCCAACATCTTCACAATCTATCCTTACAATTTCATTTAAATAGACAAACAGGTGCACTAGCAAAATATATAGACAGAGGAACTAAAGGAATAGATTTTCTCCTAAGATATGTCTTGTTTAATATTGTGCCTACTTTCTTTGAAGTGTTCTTGGTTTCTGGGATTTTATTTTATCTATATGGCCCATGGTATGCTGTTGTAACACTTGTAACTATTGGCCTTTATTCTTTCTTAACTTTTAAGATTACTGAATGGAGAAATGTATTTAGAAAAAGAATGAACCAAGCTGATAACGATGTCAGCACTAAGATGATTGATAGTTTATTGAACTTTGAGACAGTTAAATATTTTAACAATGAGGCCTTTGAAGCTAATAGACTTGATCAATCATTAGAAGAATATGAGTTAGCAGCAAATCAAAGTAGACATTCTCTTTCACTATTAAACATAGCCCAAACATTTATCATAATGGTGGGTATTACTATTATGTTGGTGATGTCAGTTTATGGGATCAAAAGTGGAGAGATTAATATTGGTGGGTTTGTTGTAATTAATGCCTACATGCTCCAATTATATCAGCCATTGAATTGGTTGGGTTCTGTTTATAGAGAAATTAGGCAAGCACTAACTGATATGGAAAACATGTTTAGCTTATTAGAAGTTTCCCCAACAACGAATGATGATCTTGATGATATACCCCAAAGTAACGATGCAGAAATTAGATTTGAAAACATTAGTTTTGATTATGACGTAAGAAGAACTATCATTAAAAATATTTCATTTACTGTTCCTAATGGAAAAAAAGTAGCTATCGTAGGACCAACGGGTGCTGGTAAATCAACAATAAGTAGACTGTTATTCAAGTTTTATGATCCAAAAGAAGGAAATATTTTTATTAACAATACAAATGTAAATAAAATTTCTCAAAACTCTTTAAGAAAAATTATTGGTGTAGTCCCACAAGACACTGTCTTATTTAATGACACGATTTATTATAATATAGCTTACGGTAATACTGGTGCTACTAAAGAGGAAGTTATTAGTGCTGCACAAAATGCTGATATACATGATTTTATAACAATTTTACCGGATGGTTATGAAACAATTGTAGGAGAAAGAGGGTTGAAATTATCTGGTGGAGAGAAACAGAGAGTTGCTATTGCAAGAACTATTCTAAAAAATCCTAAAATATTTTTCTTTGATGAGGCGACATCTGCATTAGATACTAGTACAGAAAAAGAAATTCAAAAAAATCTAGAGAATGTCTCTAAAGGTAAAACAACTTTAATTATTGCTCACCGACTATCTACAGCTGCAAATGCTGATAATATTATTGTTCTTGATCAGGGTGCTATTATTGAACAAGGGACGCATGAGAGTTTATTACTAGAAAAAGGTAAATATTTTGAGATGTGGGGAAAGCAAAAACCTAGTTAAGACTTTTACAAAAAGAAGATATTTTTTCTAATGCTTTTTTAAGATTTTCCATAGAAGTTGCATAAGATATTCTAAAGAAACCCTCTAAACCAAATGCAGAACCTTGAACAACTGCAACACCACTATTTTCTAATAAAGACTGAACAAAATCAGTATCTGTCTTAAGCTCTTTACCGTTTGTATCTTTTTTTCCAATTAACCCTTTGCAGCTTGGAAAAACATAAAATGCTCCATCTGGATTTAAACATTCAATTCCGTCTATTTCATTTAATGCTTTAACAACAAAATTTCTTCTTTCTTGAAATGAAATTGCTCTCTCTTTTATAAAATCTTGAGTTCCATTTAATGCTTCAACCGCTGCAGCTTGACTAATTGAAGATGGATTTGTTGTTGATTGCGATTGTATTTTAGCAATTGCTTTAATAATTTCTTTAGGACCAGCCGCATACCCTATTCTCCAGCCAGTCATTGAGTAAGCTTTACTCACACCGTTCATTGTAAGAACTCTTTCTTTCAAGCTATCAATTTGTGCAATAGTAAAAAATTTAAAACCTTCGTATGTTACGTGCTCATAAATATCATCACTTAAAATATGCACGTGAGGATGTTTTGCTAAAACATCTGCGATTTCTTTAATATCACCTTCAGTATAACAAGCGCCTGTTGGATTTGATGGTGAATTTAATATTATCCACTTTGTTTTTGGTGTTATATATTTTTCTAATTCAGCTGGATTAATTTTAAATCCTTGTTTTTCATTACACTCTAAAATAATTGGAGTTCCACCTGCTAATAAAACCATGTCAGGATAAGAAACCCAATAAGGTGCAGGAACTATAACCTCATCCCCTTCATTTAGGGTTGCCATCATGGCATTATAAATTACATGTTTTCCACCAGCACCAACTGTGATTTGATCAGTTGTATAGTCTAGACTGTTTTCTCTTTTAAATTTTTTAACAATAGCATCTTTTAAGGCAGCAGTTCCATCAACGGCTGTATATTTGGTATCACCGTCATTAATGGCTTTTATAGCCGCTTGTTTGATATTATCTGGTGTATCAAAGTCAGGCTCTCCTGCTCCTAAACCTATAACGTCTTTTCCAGCAGCTTTTAACTCTCTTGCCTTTTGAGTTACAGCAATAGTTGGCGATGGTTTAATCTTTTTTAGACTGTCTGATATAATGCTCATTGAAATATATTTTTATTCTAATAGTTTTATAGATAATGCAAAATACTTATCAAGATTTAATTACAGATATACAGAGTAAAAATCCTGAAATTCACCAGAAACTAGAAGGTGGGAAAAAATTTAAACTTGTTACAGATTTTAAACCAGCAGGTGATCAGCCAGAAGCAATAAAACAACTAGTTAAGGGTGCAAATAAAGAAGAGTTAAACCAAGTTTTGCTTGGTGTAACAGGTTCTGGAAAAACTTTTACAATGGCCCAAGTAATTGAAAAAACTAATAGACCAGCTCTAATACTTGCTCCTAACAAAACACTAGCTGCACAGCTTTATGGAGAGATGAAATCTTTTTTTCCAGACAATGCTGTTGAGTATTTTGTATCTTATTATGATTACTATACACCTGAGGCTTATGTACCAAGGTCTGACACTTATATTGAAAAAGAAGCTTCCATTAATGAACAAATAGATAGAATGCGTCACTCAGCTACTAGATCACTATTAGAGAGAGATGATGTAATTATTGTTGCAAGTGTTTCTTGTATCTATGGTCTGGGTTCTGTTGAAGCGTACAGCAAGATGACGTTGAGTTTAAAGAAAGATTATGAATACAGCAGAGAGCAACTAATAAAAACTTTAGTAAATTTACAATACAAAAGAAATGATCAGAGTTTTTATAGAGGAACTTTTAGAGCTCGAGGAGAATATCTTGAAATATTTCCTTCACACTTTGAAGATAGAGCATGGAGATTAAGTTTATTTGGCGATAAATTAGAAAAAATAGAGGAATTTGATCCCTTAACAGGAGATCTAATTCAAGATTTAGATGTAATAAAAGTTTATGCTAATAGTCATTACATCACACCTAAACCAACTATTGAGCAAGCAATTATTAAAATTAAAAGAGAATTAGAAGTAACTTTAAAAAAATTCAAAGAACAAAATAAATTACTTGAAGCACAAAGATTAGAAGAAAGAGTTAAGTTTGATTTAGAGATGATAGAAGCAACAGGGTCTTGTGCTGGTATTGAAAACTATTCTCGTTTTTTATCTGGAAGAAAACCAGGGGAACCACCTCCCACTCTATTTGAATACTTTCCTGACAACACTCTTATTTTTGTAGATGAATGCCATGTAACAGTTCCTCAATTAAATGGTATGTACAAAGGAGACAGATCTAGAAAAAGTAATCTTGCCGAATATGGTTTTAGATTACCTTCTTGCATGGACAATAGACCTCTTAAATTTGAAGAATGGGATGCAATGAGAACACAAACAGTTTTTGTATCAGCAACACCAGGCCCTTGGGAATTAGAGCAAGTTAAGGGTAAATTTGTTGAACAAATAATAAGGCCTACTGGTCTAATTGATCCACCAGTTGAAATAAAACCCGCCAAAAATCAAGTTGATGACTTGATGCATGAATGCAAAAAAACAATCGACAAAAATTTTAGAGTATTGGTCACAACTTTAACAAAGAAAATGGCTGAAGACTTAACCGAATATTTTCACGAAAATGGAATTAGGGTTAGATATTTACACTCGGACATCGATACACTAGAGAGAATAGAAATCATGAGGGATTTAAGACTTGGTGTTTTTGATGTCTTAGTAGGAATTAACCTTTTAAGAGAAGGGCTAGATATTCCAGAATGTGCATTAGTTGGGATTTTAGATGCTGATAAAGAAGGATTTTTAAGATCCGAAACTTCTTTAGTTCAAACTATTGGAAGGGCTGCAAGAAACTTGGAAGGAAGAGTTATTCTTTATGCAGATAAAGAAACTAAAAGTATAAAAAAAGCTATACAGGAAACTGATAGAAGAAGGGCAATCCAAGTTGCCTATAATAAAAAGCATAATATTGATGCCGTCTCTATTAAGAAAGAAATCAGTGATGTGTTGCAGAATGTTTATGACAAGGATTATTTAAAAGTAGGTACTGGAGACAATATTGGTGGAAATTTAAAGAAACACTTAAAGATGCTCAACAAAAGAATGAAAGATGCAGCCACAAATCTTGAATTTGAAGAAGCTGGTAAAATTAGAGATGAAATAAGAAATTTAGAAGCATCAGAGTTAGAAATTGTTTTAAACCCAAAAATAAAACACTATAACCAAGAAAATAGAACATATCCAAAAGGTAGATCAACAATGGGCTTACCTGGTACAAGAGCACAAAAAGGTAAGAAAAAATGGAAGCAAACAAAATAATTATCACAGGAGCAGCAACAAGAATAGGTGCTGCTATTGCAAAGAAACTCTCAGGTCCAGGAGTTGAAATGGTAATTCATTACAATAGTTCTAAATCTGACGCTGAAAAATTACAAAAAGAATTATCAAAAAATAAAACAAAAGTTTATTTGGTAAAAGGTGACCTTGCCAAGGAACAAGATTTAAAAAAAATTATAAAATTCTCAAAGTTAAAATTAAAATACTTTGATTGTTTGGTCAATAATGCTTCATTGTTTGAAAATGACAGTCTTAAAAATTTTTCTTCTAAAAGCTGGAACCAGCATATTGATGTAAATTTAAAAGCACCCGCATATCTTACAAAAGAATTTTCAAAAAATACAAAAGGTAAAAATAACAATATTATAAACATAATTGATCAAAGAGTTTTTAAGTTAACTCCCTTTTTCTTTTCTTATACTTTAAGCAAAACTGGCCTTTATACTCTAACAAAAACTAGTGCTATGGAATTAGCTCCAAATATAAGGGTTAATGGAATTGCACCAGGACCTACTATAAAAAACAAAAGGCAAACTGACATGCATTTTAAAAAGCAGTACTTAGCAACCCCTTTAAAACAACAGGTAAATGTAAAAGACATATGTTCTGCTGTTGACTTTTTTATCAAAAACAGTTCAATTACAGGTCAAGTAATAGCAATAGATAGTGGACAAAGTTTAAACTGGCAAACACCAGATGTAATTGGAAAAGAATGAAAAAAAATAATTTAAATATTATTAAAATAGATAAAAATAAAAGTTTATTTAATTACGAAAAAAAAATTCTTATTAAAGAACTAACTTTAGATTTAAAGCTTGGTTATTATGATTTTGAAAAAGAAAAAACACAAAAAGTAAAATTTAGTTTAGAGATTGATTATGAAGATAGAAAACCAACAAATGACAAAGATATTAAATCAATTGTTAATTATGGTCAGGTTGTAAAATTAATTACAAAACTTGCAAAAAAGAAGCATTATAATTTTTTAGAAACACTGGCTGAAGATGTTTTTGATGTATTGTTTAAAGATAAACGAATTGGAAAAATTATGCTTCAAATTGAAAAATTAGAAATTATAAAAGAATGTGCCTCTGTTGGTATCCAAATTACCAAAAAAAGAAGTCATGAAAAGCTCTGAATTAGGCAAAGACGTAATTAGAAAAGAGCTTCCATTAATTCCTAAAAGTCCTGGAGTTTATCGAATGCTTGATCACAAGGATGTGATTTTATATGTAGGTAAAGCAAAAAACCTACCCAATAGATTGAAGAGTTATGTGGCTGAAAAAAATCATATCATCAGAACAGCAAGGATGCTCTCTCAAACTTTTAAGTTAGAGATAACGACTACTGCGAATGAAAGTGAAGCACTTCTTTTAGAGGCTAATTTAATCAAAAAATATAAACCTAAATTCAATATATTGCTTAAAGACGACAAGTCTTTTCCCTTTGTTTTCATCAGCAATAAAGACCAATGGGCACAAGTTACAAAACATAGGGGGAAAAAAGATAAAGAAGGATTTTACTTTGGGCCGTTTGCTTCAGCAGGAACTGCAAATTGGACAATTAAGATGCTTCAAAAAATATTTCAAATTCGTGTTTGTGATGATAGCACTTTCAAGAATAGAAAAAGACCCTGCATACTTTATCAAATAAAAAGATGTTCAGGTCCTTGTGTGGATTATATTGATAAGGAAGATTATAAAAAATCAGTAGATCAGGCAATTCAGTTTGTATCGGGTAAATCAAGAGACATACAAAAAAACCTATCTAAACAAATGGAGGAAGCAAGTGAAAAACTTGATTTTGAAAGAGCTTCTATTTTTAGAGATAGAATTAAATCCTTAAATATAATTCAATCATCACAAAGAATTAATGAAGCAAATTTAATTGATGCTGATGTAATTGCTGCCTATAAAGAATCTGGTAAAACTTGCATTCAGGTATTTTTTTATAGGTCTAAACAAAATTGGGGCAACCAAGCTTATTTTCCAAAACACGATCCTGATCAGGACGTATCTGAAATAATGTCTTCCTTCTTGATGCAGTTTTATGAAAATAAAAATGTTCCAAAATTAATAATTATTAATACAGAAATTGAGGACAAGAAATTAATTGAAGAAACTTTAAGCAAAAAAGAAAGTAGCACAATCTCTATTAATGTAGCAAAAAAAGGTACCAAAGCTAAAGTCATTGCTATGGCAGAAAAAAATGCCAAAGAGTCACTTAATAGAAAAATTTATGAAACAAATAATAATAAAAATTTATTTGATAGTGTGACTAAAAAATTTGATCTTAAAAATGGTCTAAACTTGGTTGAGGTTTACGATAATAGCCATATCTCAGGAACAAATAGTGTAGGTGCTATGATTACTTTTGGAAATGAAGGATTTGTTAAAAAAAGATATAGAAAATTTGACATCAAGACAAAGGGTGCTGAACAAGACGATTTTGCAATGTTAAAAGAAGTTCTTACAAGAAGATTTAAAAGAGCAATGTTAGAAAAGGGAAATTATTTAACTCTCCCTGATTTGATATTAATTGATGGTGGTAAAGGCCAATATTCATCTGCCAAAGAAGTATTGGATGAATTTGGTTTACACGATCTTCCTATGATTGCTATTGCTAAGGGTAAATTAAGAAATAGTGGAGATGAAACTTTTTTCTATAAGGGCAAATCATTTAAATTTGATAAGAATGACCCCACCCTCTTTTTTATGCAGAGACTACGTGATGAAGCACATAGATTTGCCATCACCTCTCATAGGGCAAAAAGAGCAAAAGGAATTACAAAATCATTATTAGATCAAATTGATGGTATTGGATCTATTAGAAAAAGAGCACTATTAAACCATTTTGGTTCCGCTAGAGCGGTAGAATCCGCAAGTTTTGATGAGATTAAATCAGTTGAAGGTGTTGAGGAAAAAGTTGCAAAAAAGATATATAACTTTTTTCACGAATAATTATGCTTAAAAAAATTCCAAATATTTTAACAATTGGTAGAATTATAATTGTACCCTTTTTTGTTCTGGCATTTTATTTGCCAGGCTTTTACGGTGATTTAACCGCATGCGTATTATTTGTGATTGCCTCATTTACTGATTTTTTGGATGGAATGTTGGCAAGAATGATGGGCGAAGAGTCTAAGTTAGGTGAATTACTTGATCCTATAGCAGATAAAATCATTGTTGCTACTGCACTTATATTATTGGTTATGAGTGGAACAATTAAACATTACGAAGTTATTGCTGCAATTATAATACTTACAAGAGAAATTCTAATTTCAGGCTTAAGAGAGTTTTTAGCTAGAGGGCAAATTAAATTACCCGTAACTAATTTAGCAAAATTAAAAACTTTTTTACAAATGGTTGCCATAGCTCTTTTACTGACGGGTGAAACTGGTAATAAAATTTTAAACTTTCAGGATTATAATGCACAAACTATTGGTATAATCCTGCTTTGGCTTTCAGCATTTTTAACTCTATATACCGGTTATGAATATTTAAGAAAAGGCATTGACCATGCAATATCTGAGGATAATAAAAAGTAAATAATCTATTTTTTTCTTACTAAAGCTTGATAACTTTCGTTTAAATCAATTATAGTTTCACAAACCTTGAATAGATTATCTGCAATACACGATACTGGTGTTACTTCTGCAGCTGACCCAGTTAAAAAACAACCAACAAAATCTTTTAGCTCTTCTGGTTTAATTTTTCTCTCATTAATTTTAATTCCTTTGGATTTTGCAATCTCAATAACAGTTCTTCTTGTTATTCCATCTAAAAAACAATCTGGAATTGGAGTGTGTATTTCTCCATTTTTATCTTTAAAAAAAATATTTGCTCCAGTTGCTTCTGCAATATTTTCTTCATGATCCAGCATTAAGGAATCTGTATAACCTTGCTGTTCTGCTTCATGTTTTGACAGAGTGTTGATCATATATAAGCCAGATGCTTTTGTATCCCACGGTATTGTATTTGGTGCTGGCTTTCTCCAGTTTGAAATATTTAATTTAATCCCATTAACTTTTAATTTTGGATCAAAATAAGAACCCCAATCCCAAGTTGCTACAGCAACATGAATTTTTGTTTGTTGTGCAGAGATTGCCATCATTTCACTGCCTCTCCAGGCCATTGGTCTTACATAACCATCTTTTATATTTTGAACTGAAATAATTTTATTACATGCATCATTTATTTCTGTTTCTGAATATGGCATTGTAATTCCCATTCTTTTAGCTGAATAAAAAAGCCTTGTAGTATGTTCTTCTAATTTGAATATTGATCCGTCATAAACTCTTTCTCCTTCAAAAACACAACTTGCGTAATGAAGTCCATGGTTTAAAATGTGAATTTTAGCATCAGCCCAATCAACAAGCTCATTATTATACCAAATTTTACCAGATCTTTTATCGTAGGGTATCATGTGTGAATTAATTTAATTTTTTTTTAAAATTATCTTTGTATCTATAATATGTCAATATAACTTACCTATAATGAAAGAACTTTTATATTTAAAAGATACTCAGTTAAAAGAATTAATAGAAAGGCTATTTATAAGCTACAGAGAGTCTTTTGCCGATGCTAAGAGCATACTGGACAAATACTCTATTGGGATAGCACATCATAAGGTACTTCACCTGCTTTCGATGTATAAAGGAATTACAATTTCAGAGCTACTGAAAAAACTTAAGGTTACAAAACAAAGCTTAAATAGAGTTTTAAAAGATTTAATTAAACTTAATGTTATTTTTTTTCAAAAAGGACAGCAAGATACAAGAACTAAACATATTTTTTTAAATGAGAAAGGTGAAAAAATTTTTGAAGAAGTATTTTCAGCTCAAAAAAAAAGAATTTGCAATGCTCTTTTAAATTCAAACTCTGATCAAGTTATTAACTTTGATACTGTTTTAAAAAAGATAATCAATGAATAACTTTATAGCTCATATTTTAGTTGTTGATGATGATGATGGGATTAGATCTTTGGTAAAAAAATATCTTAATGAAAATAACTTTTTAGTTACCACTTCAGATAGTGCTGAAAATGCTTTGGAAAAGGTTTCAATTATTAAATTTGATTTAATTGTTTTAGATGTGATGATGCCTGGGAAAAGTGGATTAGAGTTTATCAAAGATAATAAATCAAAAATTGATACACCTATAATTCTTTTAACAGCAAAGGGAGAGGCAGAGGATAGAGTTGGAGGATTAGAAGTTGGTGCCGATGATTATTTACCAAAACCTTTTGAGCCTAAAGAACTCATATTAAGAATAAAAAATATTCTTAATAAAACTAAAAAAAATAATCAAAAAAGAATTATTGAGTTTGGAAATGTTAAAATTAATCTAAATAAGCTTTTAATTATTAAAAAAGAAAATGAATTCAAAATAAATAATACTGAAAAAATTATCTTAGAGAGAATGATCAATAATCCTGGTAAAACATTTTCTAGAGAGGATATTGGAAAAATGATTGATCTAGAAAAAGAAAGATCTATAGATGTTATAATTACACGTTTAAGAAAAAAAATTGAAACTGATCCAAAAAACCCAAAATACTTACAAACATTAAGAGGAGCTGGCTATGTCTTATGGATTGAGTAAATTTATAAAAAATTTGTTACCTCGAAGATTATTTTATAGAGCTTTATTAATTGTAGCAGTGCCTATTATTGTCTTGCAATTAATTATAACTATTGTTTTTTTTGACAGTCTTTGGATTAAAACTAATAAAGGGATGACACGTGCTTTAGTTGGTGAAATGAAAACTTTTATTACTGCTTACGATAATGATAAATATAATAATAATGATTTATCTGGTCTTTTTTCAATTTATTTAGATCTCAACGTTGAGTACAAAAATGACCAATTATTTAAGAGGCCTCTTAAAGAGAGATGGTTTAGTCCAATTGATAGAACTTTAAGGAGAGAGTTAAAGTCAAATATTGGTGTAAATAACTATTGGTTTGATACAATAACTTATCAAGATCTTATTCATATAAATATAAAACATTTAGATGGTTATTTTGAATTTTTTATTCCAAAAGATAGAGTAGCAAGCACTTCTGCAAGATTGTTTGGACTGTGGATAACTCTTCCAGCATTACTGATGATAACTATAGCAATAATATTTTTAAAAAATCAAACAAGACCAATAGTTAATCTTGCAAAAGCTGCTGAGAGATTTGGTAGAGGTGAAAACATTGATGAATATAGACCTTCTGGTGCATTAGAGATAAGACAAGCAGGCTTAGAATTTGATAAAATGAGAAAAAGAATCATGAGGCACCTCAATCAAAGATCTGAAATGCTATCAGGGATTAGCCATGATCTAAGAACACCATTAACAAGACTTAAGCTTCAACTATCCTTTATAAAAGACGAGGAGTTATCCAAAAAAATGTCTTTAGATATTGATGAAATGGAAAAAATGCTTAATGAATATTTGCAATTTACTAGCTCGTCTTATTTAGAAAAAAATGAAACTTTTGACATCTCAGAGTTAATTAAAAGTACAATCAATAAGTATAGTAATAGCAATATTTCGACAAAACTAATTCCTAGAGCTTACATGCATGGTAGAAAAAATTTAATCCAAAGATCCTTAAACAACATAATTGATAATTCTATTAAATATGCAGATAAAATAAACCTTGGACTATCAAAAAAGAATAATAATATAATAATCACTATTGATGATGATGGCCTTGGCATTCCTGAAAATGAATACCAAAATGTTTTTAAACCTTTTTATAAACTTGATAAAAGTAGAGGGAATTCAAGATCTAGTGTTGGCCTGGGATTATCCATTACATCGGATATCATAAAATCACATGGAGGAAATATTATTCTAGAAAAATCTCCGCTTAATGGATTGAGAGTTAAGGTTTTTTTACCCCTGTAGTTCTTTTTTTTAACTTATTTTTTTCTAACTTTTCTATTTTTTTTTCAAGATTTTCAACTCTTTTAATCAAAATATCAGTTTCTTCTTTACTTGTTAACTTCATTTTAAAAACTACCTCATCTCTTTTAGATTTCAAAATATTAAAAAGTTCAGAACTAAGATCTTTTGAGGAAATTATGCCTTGTTCAAAAAGTTTGCCAAGCTTATCAATAATAAATTTAGAATTTTTCATATTTAAGATATAGTTTATAAGTATTATTTAAAATGTTCATTAATAATTTTGACCCAGTTGCTTTTCAGATTATGTCGCTTGAAATTAGATGGTATTCTTTAGCCTATATATTGGGAATTATAATTGGCTGGTCTTTATGTAAAAAAATATTCATTAAAAATTCAGATATACGTGAAAAATTCGACGATTATATAACCTATTTGATTATTGGAATAATTTTAGGTGGAAGATTGGGATACGTAATATTTTATAACTTTAATTATTATTCACATAACATCCTAGATGTTTTTAAAATATGGCAAGGTGGAATGTCATTTCACGGTGGTTTACTGGGCATAATTCTTTCAAGCATAATTTTTGCTAAAAAAAATAATCAAGATCCATTTGAGTATATGGATCATGTGTCATTAGTAGCTCCTATTGGAATTTTTTTTGGAAGATTGGCTAATTTTATTAATTCAGAACTCTATGGAAAAACTACAGAAGTCTTGTGGTCAGTTACATTTACTAAAGTAGATAATTTACCAAGACATCCATCACAATTATATGAGGCAGTTTTAGAGGGTGTTATTTTATTTTTAATACTTTTGTACTTTAGAAGAAAAAATTATTTAAGAAAACCTGGTTTAATTTCAGGATTATTTTTAATTTTCTATTCAATATTTAGATTCTTTGTTGAGTTTTTTAGAGTGCCAGATGAACAGCTGGGTTACTTAATTTTTAATTTATCTATGGGTCAAATTATTAGTTTGATGTTTGTAACAATTGGAACAATTCTATTTTATATCAAAAATGAAAATAAATAGAGAATCTAGCCTACCCTTAGATAAATTCATTGAATTTGCTCTTTACGACAAAGATAACGGTTATTACATGAAAAAAAACCCTTTTGGAAAAGAGGGAGATTTTATTACTGCACCAAATATTACAAGGCTTTTTTCTGAAATAATTGCTATTTGGGTTATAACTTTTTGGAAAAGTATTGGTTCGCCAAAAAAATTCAATCTATTAGAACTGGGTGCGGGAAATGGTGAGATGATGAAGGTGATAATTGCAACACTAAAAAGTTTTCCAGAATGCGCTAATAGTTGTAATTTTCAAATACATGAAAAAAGTATCTTTTTAACTAATCAACAACAACAAAATTTAAAATCTGATGATGTAACCTGGGTTGACGATATTAATAAAACTAATTCAAATCCAACAATATTTTTAGCTAATGAATTCTTTGATGCTCTACCAATTAAACAGTTTTTTAGAAAAAAAAAACTGGTTTGAAAGATTTGTAGATTTAAAAGAAATCGACAAAGCAAATTTTAAAGAACACATAACAGATATTAAGAAGATTGAAAAAAACTTAAATTTTGAAATTTCAAAAAATCAAGACATTATCGAATATTCACCACTCTCTTTCAAATATTTAAAAAATATTTGCAACATAATTAAAAAAAATGATGGAGGAATATTAGTAATTGATTATGGATATTTGAATTCAAAAATGCATGAAACTTTACAAGCTGTGAATAATCATAAATATTCTAATGTTTTGGAGGAAATTGGAGACTCTGATATAACTTATAATATTAATTTTAATTTATTTGAAAAATTTGTTGCTCAATTTACTGATTTAGATTCTATTATTAGTAATCAAAAAAAATTTTTAACTAGTATGGGAATAGTTCAAAGGGCAGAAATTATAAGTGAAAATATACCTTTTTCAAAAAAATCAGACTTATTTTACCGTATTAGACGTCTTATAGATGAAAAACAAATGGGTGAGCTATTTAAAGTTATGCTGATAAAAAAAACAAAAAATAAATTTAAGACAGGCTTTGAAATTGATTAAATCAAAAAAACTATTAAGAATAAAAGATTTAAAACACGGCTTTTTTAATAGTGTTGGTGGCAAATCAAAAGATATTTATAAGAGCTTAAATTGTGGCCCAGGCTCAAAAGATAATAAATTAAATATTAAAAAAAACTTACAAATAGTAAGAAAAAATATTAGCAAAAAAGCAAAAAATATTTTTTTACTTCATCAATTCCATAGTAATAAATTCATTTATATTGATGACAAATATAACAATAAAAGAAAGCCTAAAGCTGACGCAGTAATAACTAATCAAAAATATTTACCGATTGCAGTTTTAACAGCTGATTGTGCTCCAATATTAATTTATGACAGCAAGATGAAAATGGTAGCAGCAATTCATGCAGGCTGGAGGGGAGCTTATAAAGATATTGTAAAAAAAGTTGTTAAATTTATGATTAAAAAAGGTTGTTTCCAAAAAAATATTACTGCTGCTATAGGTCCATGTATTTCAAGTAATAACTATGAGGTTAAAAAAGACTTTACAAAAAAATTTATTAAAAAAGACAAAAAAAATACGATTTTTTTTAAAAAGATTAAGAATAAAAATTATTTTAGTTTAAATAAATATATCTACTTTCAATTAAAGAGCTTAAATATAAAGAAAATTGATATTATTGATAAAGATACGTTTAATATCAAAAATAAATTTTTTAGCGCTAGAAGATCTATTAGCCACAATGAGAGTGATTATGGTAGAAATATTTCAATAATTATGATTAATTGATTGTATCTCATGAAATTATTAACTGGAAATAGTAATAAACCTCTAAGCAAAAATATTGCAAAATATTTAAAAACTAAACTTGTAAATTCTAGTATTAAAAAATTTTCTGATGGAGAGATTTATATAGAAATTAATGAAAATATTAGAGGTAATAGTATATTTATAATTCAATCGATATCTTCACCTGCAAATGATAATTTGATGGAATTGCTTCTATGTATTGATGCTTTAAAAAGATCTTCAGCTAAAAATATTACAGCTGTTATTCCTTATTTTGGTTATGCTAGACAAGATCGAAAGGTGGTGCCAAGAACTTCTATATCAGCTAAACTTGTATCTAATCTAATCACTAAAGCTGGTGCTGACCGTGTAGTTACTGTTGACTTGCATGCAGGTCAGATTCAAGGTTTTTTCGATATTCCTGTAGATAATTTATTTGCTACTCCTATTTTTGCAAGACATGTGAAAAAAAATATTAAAAGTAAAAATATTATTTGTGTTGCACCAGATGTAGGAGGAACCGAAAGGGCAAGAGCTCTTGGTAAAATTTTAGGTGTTGAGCTTGCAATTGTTGATAAAAGAAGACCTAAACCAGGTAAATCAAAAGTTATGAATGTTATAGGAAATGTTAAGAACAAAACCTGCATTATAGTTGATGATATAATTGATTCTGGGGGAACCATAGTTAATGCTGCTAAAGCATTAAAAGATAGAGGGGCAAAAGAAGTCTATGTTTATATTACACACGGTGTCCTAAGTGGTGAGGCAATAGATAAAATTAAAAAATCTGTTATAAAAAAATTGGTGATAACAGACACAATTGACAACCAAGATAAAATTAAGAATACTAAAAATATAGAAGTTTTACCAATTTCGACCCTTATGGGAGAGGCGATTAAAAGAATTTCTAATTCGACATCCGTATCAGATTTATTTAAATAATTATCTTGAGTTATTATGTAACTTGAGCTAAAAGCCTCCTTTTTATGAATTCACTTGAAGCAAATACTAGAAATACCAAATCCAAAGGAGATGTTAGGTCTCTTAGATTGGCTGGCAATATTCCAGGCATTGTTTATGGTGGATCAGAACAAAATCAAAAAGTTACAGTTTTAAAAAAAACACTCAAGTCATTACTTGAAAAAGAAAATTTTTTATCTAACATTATAGCTCTTAGCTTGGATGGTAAGCCTCAAAATGTATTACCAAGAGAGGTCACATATAATGTAATATCAGATGAACCAACACATATAGATTTTCTAAGAGTTGTACCAGGTGTAAAAATTAGAATTGAGGTACCTGTACAATTTATTAATCACGAAACATCACCGGGTTTAAAAAGAGGTGGGGTACTAAACATAGTTAGAAGAAAAATTGAATTAAAGTGTGTAAGTGAAAAAATTCCAGAGGCAATTATAATTGATCTTGATGGAATTGATATTGGAGAAAGTTTTAAGATATCTTCAGTTAAATTAGAAGAGGGTGTCACCCCAACAATTATTGGACGTGATTTTGTAATTGCGACATTGGCAGCACCTACAGTTGTTAAAGAGCCTGAAAAACCAGCTGAAGCAGAAGGAACAGATGAGGCAGCAGCAGATGGAAAAGATTCAGCCCCATCAACTGATGGAGATAAAAAAGAAGGCGAAGAAAAAAAAGCTACTCCTGAAGAAAAAAAATAATAAATTTATTATAGTGAAAATTCCTAGATACGAACTTAAAAAATTATGCTTTTATTTGTAGGTTTAGGAAACCCAACACCCAACAGTGAAAATAATAGACACAATATAGGTTTTAAGTTGATTGATGCTCTTAACAAGAAATTTGGTCTTTCTAAACAGAAACCTAAATTTAAAGGGTTATTAACTACTGGGAATATTGAAGGTGAAAAAGTCTATGCAATAAAACCTCTAACTTTTATGAACAATTCTGGAATTTGTATAAGAGAGTTAATTGAATATTTTAAAATAGATGCTGAAGATGTTGTCGTATTTCATGATGATCTTGATATTGAGTTTGGAAAAGTAAAAGCAAAATTTGCAGGATCTAGTGCAGGGCATAATGGAATTGAATCTATAGATAAATTTATAGGTAAAGACTATTCAAGAGTAAGAATTGGAATTGGAAGACCGAAAACTAAAGCTGATGTTTCAGACCATGTATTAAAAGATTTTGATGAGGATGAAATGTTACAATTAGAAAAAATTACAAATAATATTATTAATTCAATGTCTATATTAATTGATAAAAAATTAGATTTATTTGCAAGCACAATAAATAATAAATAATGAGTTTTAAGTGTGGAATTGTAGGGTTACCTAATGTTGGTAAATCAACTTTATTTAATGCACTCACAAATTCTAGCAAGGCACAAGCTGCAAACTTTCCTTTTTGTACAATAGAACCAAATGTTGGTGTGGTTCCAGTTCCTGATAAAAGACTAGACAAGCTAGTTGAAATATCAAAATCTAAAAAAAAAATTAATACTACCATTGAATTTGTAGATATAGCTGGGCTTGTAGAGGGTGCCTCTAAAGGTGAAGGTTTAGGAAATAAATTCTTATCCCACATAAGGGAAGTGGATGCAGTAATACACATGATCAGATGTTTTGACTCTGATGATATTCAAAATGTGAATCTAACTGTTGATCCAATCAGAGATTTGGAAATTATTGAAACAGAAATGATGTTGGCAGACCTTGAATCAATACAAAAAAGACTGGAAAAAAATAATAAAAAAAATGTTGATGAGGAACAATTAAAAATATTAGAAATTGCTTCTGACTGCATAAATAATTCTAAAGATATACAAATACTTTATGATCAATTTGAAAAAAAATTAGTAAACCAAAGTGGTTTACTATCTTTAAAACGTAAAATTTTTGTATGTAATGTTGACGAAGCAAGTGTACAAAATGGAAATAAATACACACAAGCTTTTATTGATAAATTTGGTGAAAAAAACACTTTAATAGTTTCAGCTGATATTGAAAATCAAATAAATCAATTAGAAAATGAAGAAAAAGAAAATTATATGGAGATGATTGGCCTAAAAAGAACTGGATTAAACATGTTAATTCAAAAAGGCTACAATATTTTAGAACTAGACACTTATTTTACATCAGGACCTGAAGAAACTAGGGCCTGGACTATCCAAAAAAATTGTACCGCGCCAAAAGCAGCTGGAGAAATCCACACTGATTTTGAAAAAGGCTTTATAAGAGCAGAAACAATTGCCTATGAAGATTTCATTGCTAATAATGGCTGGGTAAATTCTAAAACTAATGGAAAGATGAGGCTTGAAGGAAAAGATTATATTGTAAAAGATGGTGATATATTAAACTTCAGATTCAATACGTGACCAAATTTTCTTCATACTGAAATAAACTAAAATAGTTAAAATAATCAAATACAAAATAGCTTTAAAGCCCATTTTATGTCTTGCTTCTAAATGTGGTTCTGCAGCCCACATTAAAAATGTTGTAACATCTTTTGCCATTTGCTCTTCTGTAGCTTTTGTGCCATCACTGTATTCTACCGCATCATCCATTAAAGGTTGTGACATTTTAATTTTATTACCATACATGTATTTATTATAATAAACCCCATCATCGAGAGTTATACCGCTAGGTGGGTCTTCATAACCTAAAAGTACTGAGTAAATATAATCAACCCCGCCACTTCTAGCTTTTGCTAGTACTGACATATCTGGTGGATAAGCTCCTCCATTCGCAGCTTGAGCTGCTTTAACATTCTCAAAAGGCATAACAAACTTGTCAGATAGCTTTGCTGGCCTTACAAACATTTCACCTTCACTATTGGGCCCATCAGTAACTTCAAAACTAGTTGCTATAGCTTTTGCTTGCTCTTCACTAAACTCTGGTCCTCCAGGCTCAGAAAGGTTTCTGTAACTTACATATTTCATTGAATGACACCCAGCACAAACTTCTGAATAAACCTGATAACCTCTTTGCAATGCTCCTCTATCAAATTTTCCAAATAAACCCTTAAAACTCCAATCTGTTTTTAAAAGATCAGCTTTTTCTGCTGCATTAACAGAAAGAGTTCCTGCTAATAAAAAAATAATTGAATAGCTTATTTTGAAAATATTTTTCACTTAATTAATTTAAACTTTCTTTTTTTTAACAGCTGATGCCATCGGCATACCTCCCAGTACTGGTTCTGTAATGCTCAATGGCAAAGGTATGGTTCTTTCTTTAAATCCTAAAACTGGTAAGATTATTAAAAAATGAATGAAGTAATAAGCTGTGGCAACCCTAGCAATTAATAAGTAAAGCCCTTCAGCTGGCATTGCACCTACATAACCAAGAACTAATACATCAGCCAATAATATCCAATAAAATTGTTTGTAAAGAGGTCTAAATACTGCTGACCTAATTTTTGAAGTATCTAACCAAGGCAATGCAGCTAAGATTAAAATTGCTGATAGCATTGCAACCACCCCCATTAATTTATCTGGAACTGATCTTAAGATCGCATAAAAAGGTAACAAATACCATTCAGGAACAATATGAGCTGGTGTCACCATTGGATTTGCTTCTATATAATTATCTGCATGTCCTAAAATATTCGGTGAATAAAATACAAAAAATGCAAAAACAATCATAAACATTAATAGTGCAAAACCATCTTTAATCACGATGTATGGATGGAATGGCACTGTATCTTTGGAAGGTTTTTTAACATCAATTCCTACTGGGTTATTATTTCCAGGAACGTGTAAGGCCCAAATATGAAGAACCACTAACCCTACTATTAAAAATGGAATTAAGTAATGAAGAGTAAAGAATCTAGTTAAAGTTGGGTTATCTACAGAATAACCACCCCATAACCAATTTACTATTCCCTCTCCCACTAAAGGTATGGCGCTAAAAAGATTTGTAATAACGGTTGCTCCCCAAAAACTCATCTGACCCCATGGAAGCACATAACCCATGAAAGCAGCTGCCATCATCAAAAGGTAAATAATTATTCCAATAATCCAAATTATTTCTCTTGGTGATTTATAAGATCCATAAAATAAAGATCTAAAAATATGAATGTACACTGCAAGGAAAAACATCGAGGCACCATTTGAATGGATATACCTTATAAGCCATCCATAATTTACATCTCTCATAATATGCTCAACACTTTCGAAAGCTAAGTCAGCATGTGCGATATAATGCATTGCCAAAGTTAAGCCCGTTACTATTTGTGTAATTAAACAAAAGGTTAATATTCCACCAAATGTCCACCAGTAATTTAAATTTTTTGGCGTCGGATAATCTGTTAGGTGACTAGCAAGTGACAAAAGAGGTAATCTGTCATTAAACCATTTTCCAAATTTTGATTTAGGAATGTATTCTTGATCACTCATAACTATTCATTATCCAATTTTAATTGTGTTGTTATTAACGAATTCATATTTAGGAACCTCCATATTTAATGGTGCTGGGCCTTTTCTTATTCTTCCTGATGTATCATAATGCGATCCGTGGCAAGGACAAAACCAACCGTTATACTCACCCTTGTCATTTAATGGCACACATCCTAAATGTGTACAAACACCAACCATTACCAACCACTCAGGATCTTTTGCTCTATCTTCATCTTTTTGAGGGTCCTTTAAATCTTCCATCTTAACAGCTCTTGCCTCTGCTATCTCTTCAGGTGTTCTTCTTTTGATAAAAACTGGTTTTCCTCTCCAGAGGACAGTAATTGTTTTTCCAAGTTGAACTGCACTAATATCTACTTCTGTGCTAGCCAATGCTTTAACTGAAGCATCTGGATTCATTTGGTCAATTAAAGGCCAAACAACTGCCCCTACTCCAACAGCTCCAACAGCATATGAGGCTGTAAATAAAAATTCTCTTCTTTCAGGTTTTTTTTCAGACATCTTTTATTTTTTGTATATTGTTATCTAATATATGATTTCATATAAGAAAAAAGTTTTTTTTCCACTGAAACAATGACACAGAAACTATGACTTTGAGACCTAAAATAGCCCTGTATGAGCCTGATATTCCTCAAAATACAGCTGCCATTATTAGAACTTGTGCATGTCTAGGTGCTGGTTTAGAAATTATTGAACCATGTGGATTCTTATTTAACGATAAAAGATTTAAAAGAGTTGTTATGGATTATATGGATGAAAAGCTAATTAAATTTTATCAAAGCTCAGAAGAATTTTTTAAGTCAAAAAAAGGTCAAAGAGTAATATTATTAACAACAAAATCAGCCAAACCTTATACTACATTCAAATTCGAAATTAATGATACATTGTTATTTGGAAGAGAAAGTGCTGGTGTACCTGATCAAGTTCATAATTCAATTAAGTATAGATTAAAAATACCTATGATGAACAATAAAAGATCTTTAAATATAGCCTCTTCTGTTGCTATAATTCTTTCAGAAAATTTAAGACAAACTAACTTTAATAAATAATGGATAAAGAAATTAAAAAAAAACTTGCTTCTAATTGGTTTAAGTTGCTGCAGAACACAATTTGTAACGATATTGAAAAACTGGAAGATAAAAAATTAAAATTTAAATCTGAGACTTGGAGTAGAAATGAAATTAAAGATGAAGGTGGTGGAGAGTTTAGAATTTTAAAAGATGGTAAAATTTTTGAAAAAGTTGGTGTAAACTTTTCGGAAGTCCATGGAAAGTTTTCAAAAAAAATGAGTAAAAAAATTCCAGGCGCATCTAAAAATCCAAATTTTTGGGCATCAGGAATTTCTATTGTAATGCATATGAGAAATCCTCATATTCCAGCAATTCACTTTAACACAAGGTTTATTTATACAACGCATGGATGGTTTGGTGGTGGTATGGATGTAACACCTTGTATTCAAGACCTTAAAGAAAAAAGCTTCCTTCATAGTGAATTAAAAAAAATGTGTGATCGACATGATAAAAAATTCTATAAAAAATATAAAGAATGGTGTGACGAATATTTTTATTTACCACATAGAAAAGAAACAAGAGGAATTGGTGGTATTTTTTTTGATTACAAAAAAAATGATTGGGAAAAAGACTTTAAATTTATATCTGATTTAGGAGTTACTTTTCAAATGTTATTTAATTCAATAATAAAAGCAAAGTACAAAAAAAAATGGAATGTAAAACAAAAGGAGATACAATATATTAAAAGAGGTAGATATGCTGAGTTTAACTTACTATACGATAGGGGGACAAAATTTGGTTTACAAACAGGTGGTAATGTTGAAGGAATATTAATGTCTTTGCCTCCAATAGCAAAATGGAATTAAAATGGATAAAGAGCCAATAACAACTGCAGGACTTGAAGTTTTAAAAGAAGAACTAATTTTTTTAAAAGAAAAAAAACGCCCACAAATAGTAGCTGCTATTTCTGAAGCAAGATCACATGGTGATTTAAAAGAAAATGCAGAATATCATGCTGCAAAAGAAGAACAATCACATAATGAAGGAAGAATAGTTCAGATTAATGATAATATCGCAAGAGCAAATGTAATTGATGTTACAAAAATAAATAACGATGGAAAAGTCATATTTGGCTCAACAGTGCATTTAGAAAATCTAGATACTGGAGAAGAAATTACCTATAAAATAGTTGGAAGAGATGAGGCTGACCTTCAAAAAAAACTGATATTTTTTCAATCACCAATAGGTAGAGGATTAATAGGAAAAAATAAAAATGATTTAGTTGAAATTAAAACTCCAGCAGGTGTAAAAAACTTTGAAATTAAAGATGTAAAGTACGTTTAATTACTTACTATTTTTTGAATTTCTTTATCTGAAATTTTGAAGTCATTACTAATCCAGACTTCTTCTATTAATTTTAGTCTCTGTCCCAGCTCCCTTCCCTCAGGAACTTGATATTTTTCCATCAAGGTACTAGCTTTAATCGGCATGACAGGCATTTCTTTTTTCTTAAAAATTTCAATTAATTTAATTAACTTATTGTCTACTTTTTTGGATTTAAAAACCTTAAAATAAAGAACATCTATTAATGCCTCTCTACTATTAAAATAAAAAACTTTATTCAAATTTTTTTCTGAAAAAGTTTTGCTAGTATTTTTTTCTAAATAAAACTTATTCAAAAATATAAGTCTTTTTTGATCTTTTTTAGATAAATTGAATTTATAAATAAAATAATCTACATTATCAGTTCCATCAATAATCATTAAAGATAATAAAAAAATAAAATCTACTTCAAGAAAATTTTTTTTTGCAAAACTATTCATTTTGTTAAATAGAGAAATGTTTTTAATTTGTGGAAAAATAAGATTTATAATCTCTAAACAATCCTTATCCTTGGTTAACTTTAGAAAACCGTCTGATTTTAATAATTTTTGAAATTCGTCTAATAATCTTTCAGAAGAAATTGCTGAAACACCAATTAGATTTTTTTTTATTATGTTAATAATTTTAGGTTTATGCTTATCTTTGGAATAATTGAGAAAAAATCTAATATATCTTAATACTCTAAGATAATCTTCCTTAATCCTTACCTCTACATCTCCAATAAATTCTACTTTTCCATTTTCTAGATCTTTTTTACCATCAAAGGGATCAAATAGACTTCCCTCAATATCTGCATAAATAGAATTTATAGTAAAATCTCGTCTAGAGGCATCTTCCTTCCAATTATCTGAAAACTCAACTTTTGCATGCCTTCCGTCAGTATCAACATCTTTTCGTAACGATGTTATTTCAAACTTAATGCTGTTTATTAATGCTGTAATTGTTCCGTGCTCTATTCCACTTTCATAATATTTAATATTTTTTTTACTAAGCGCATCACAAACATCTTTTGGTTTTAAATTTACAGCTAAGTCTATATCGTCAACTTTTTCTTTATTAATAATTTTTCTAACACACCCACCAACATATCTAATTTCACTATTTTTAGAAAAAGAATGAATGGCACTGAATATTTGATTTACTTCAGTATTGTTTTTAATATCCTTAAATCCTAAATTTATATAATTAAGATTTTTGGATCTGAAAAAAATTTTATCTAATAAGTTATTCATATATGGCTGGCCCACAAGGATTCGAACCTCGGATCTCTGTACCAAAAACAGATGTGATACCACTTCACCATGGGCCAATATTAATTTCATATATCACAAAAAAAAAAAATTATATAGTTTTTGATGCAATACACCAATGACTACTGAATTTCCTTTTAAATTGACTATATGCATTACCACACGACCTCTTAGAATCAAAATAGGCCACGATTGACGAGCCAGATCCCGACATTCTAACAAACATATTGTTGTGTGTGTTTGATAAGAATAATTTAATTTTTTTAAGTTTTGAGTATTTTTTAAAGGCTATTTTTTCGAGATCATTATTCAAAGTTTTAAGGTATTTTACTTCAAACATTTTTGTCTTTGGAAAACTAAATTGAGGCTTAGAAAACGATTTAACTTTTGAATAAATATTTTTAGTTGAACAACCAAAATTAGGTTTGACAACTAACGTGTGAAATTTAGTATTATTATTATATCTTTTTATATCTCCATTTTCTGACAAAATTGTATTGGTCGGCTTTATTCCTAAAATAACATCAGAACCTAACTGACTTGTTAACTTTTTTAATTCATTTTTTTTTATTTTTAATAATTTTTGATTAATAAAAAAATTAATCAAACTTGCGACATTCATCGAACCACCACCCATTCCTGCTTCTTGAGGTATATTTTTGATAATCTTAATATCAAATTTTTGTCGGTTAAGTAAATTATTTTTATCTAATAATTTCATTAAATTATAGACAGTATTTATTTTACTAATATTTTTAGAGAATTTACCTTTAAAAATTATTTTATGATTTTTTTTTTTATCTTCTTTAAATAAATTAAATCATGCAAATCTATAAAAGAAATTATGCTTTCAATTTTATGTAACATTTTTTTTTTTCCCGTTACATGTAATGCTAAATTAATCTTAGCATAGGATTTAATCATAAAGCTATTCATAAATTAAGAATTGGTTAAACCGTTAATTAATTTATTCTTAATGTTTTTTTTCATTATATCTTCTGACTCTTCTAAATTTAAAACATTTTGCCAAAAATACCTTGCTTGGATTTTTCTATCCAGCATCCAAAGAATATCTCCATAATGATCATTCACAACTGGGTCTTCTGGCATTAATTCAACAGCTCGCTTTAGAAAATTTTCAGCTTTCACATAATCATCAATTAGATAATAAGCCCATCCAATTGAATCGATTATATAGGGATCATTGCTTTGAGCAGTGTAAGCTTTTTCAAGCATTTCAAGTGAGAGATCAATTTTATATTCTCTTTCTAACCATGAATAGGCTAAATAATTTAACACATATGCGTCGTCTGGATTAACTTCTAGTGATTTCAATAAGTCCTCATCTGATCTAGCATAATTACCCAATCTTTCATAACTGCCTCCTCTTCTATATAAAATTTCTGCATATAACATGGAGCTATTATCAACTCTTGAAATAATTTGATCATAATATTTTATAGCCTCTTTATATTTTTTTGCATTTTTATTAAAATTTGCAATATCAAAAACCATTTTTATAGAAGGGTTTTTAATTTTTTTATAATTTAAATTGATAAAATCTAAAGATTTATCTTTATCTTTTTTTTTAGAAATTATTTGAGCCTTTTTCTTAATTTTAAACCAATAATAAAACTCATCTTTTTTTTTAAAAGATTCTAAAATCTTTAAAGTTTTTTTATAATCTTTATTAAAATAATAGTTTTCGGCTAATAAAGATAAATTAAATTTAAATTTTGAGTTTAGATCATGGGATATATTTAGATAAAAATTGGATTTTTCATAATTATTTTGTGACGAGTAAAGATTAGATACTAAGAAAAAAAATTCACTAATTACGTCTGTGGGGTTTTTGCATGAAAATATTTTTTTAAATTCTTCAAATTTTTGATCTTCGATCCATTTTTTTCCTTGAGAAATGAGTAAAGATGAATTTAAGTAATCTATATTATCAGTAATATTTTTTACCTCTTCATATTCATCATTCGTAATTAAATAATTTATGTGAAAAAATATGTATCTTGTGTAGTCTACACCACTTTGTGAATTAACTAAATTTTCAAAATAAGTTTTGGTATTTTTATCGTCCAAATAACATCTTTGAAAAACCTCGTTGATAAAAGAAAAATTACCAAATTTATTTTCTATTTTTGAAATTTTATTTTCCTTAAATACGTATAGGTATTTTTTTAATGTTTCTGCAATTATTAAAGAAAGCTTATCATTATTGATAAACTCATAAGAACTTTGCAAATGCTCTTTACTTTTTTTATAATCTTTTCTCTTAAGGTTATCTAGGGCTAATAATAAATGCGCTTCAAAAAAATCAGAATTATTTTTAGTTAAGTTTTGTTTAATTTCATTGGTGGCTTGTAGCACATTACCTTCAAGCACAAGGGCGTTCACATAATTTTTAAGGTAGGAATTGTGTTTTTTAATTAAATGCTTTGAAGATTTAAAAAATTTTAACGCTTTTGAATTGTCATTATTATCATAAGCAACTATACCTGAAAAATAATTGGATAAATGATGTGAATTAAAATCGTTTAAACTGTTACTTTTTGAGTATAATGGGCCTTGGTAAAACAGTAAAATTAAAATAAATTTAAATAATTTTATTATCATAAGGTCATTCTATGTCTAAAAAAGTAATAAATCAAAATACGAATTATGTCTCAGAACTTCTAAGCTCCATTGATTCTAATTTTACTTTTGATGAAAATCCTATCAATAGATTAATGAATGATAATAACAATCTCAAAAAGGATAACTATTTAAATAAAATTGATAAAGAAAAAGAGCTTAGCGAATTAAAGTTACAAATTAACTCAATTAATGATTGTAATTTAAAAGATAATTCAAAAAAAATAGTTTTAGGAGATGGAAATATAAATAGCTCTATAATGTTAGTTGGTGAGGCTCCCGGAGCTGAAGAAGACTATATTGGAGAGACATTCTTAGGTGAGGTTGGTGATCTATTAAAAAAGATGTTAAATGCAATAAATATTAAAAAAGAAAATATTTATAGCACTTATGCTGTAAATTTTAGACCTCCAGAAGATAGAAAACCCACCCCTATAGAAATTAAAAGATATTCTCAATTTTTGCAAAAACAAATTTCAATCATTCAACCCAAAATAATAATTCTTATGGGTAGTACTGCAATGGAGTCATTAACAGGTTTAAATAGTAAAATATCTATGGAGAGAGGAAAGTGGAAAGAGGTTATTGTCAAAAATACTAGTTATAATGTTATCATTACTTTTAATCCCTCTTATCTTTTAAGGGTTCCAGAAAATAAAAAACATTCATGGGAAGACTTAAAAATGATTAAACAAAAAATTGTTGATTTAAAATTAAACATCTAATGAAAATTTTAGCTGGTGTTGATGAGGTTGGCAGAGGTAGTTTAATTGGCCCAGTCTATGCGGCAGCTGTAATATTAAATAAATCTATAAATATAGAATTGTTAAAAGACTCAAAAAGTTTAACTAAAGGTAAAAGAGAAGAGCTTGATCAATATATTAAAGAAAATTCTATATGGGCAATAGGTCAAGCATCAACTAAAGAAATTGAAAAAATAAATATTTTACGTGCAAGCTTACTTGCAATGAAAAGAGCTATACTCAAATTAAATAAAAAGCCTTCTCTAATTTTAATTGATGGTAATAAATTACCTGATCTTAAAAATTATAAATTAGAATATGTAATTAAGGGAGACCAGAAAATCCCTAGTATTTCTGCAGCATCAATTATTGCAAAAGTTAGTAGAGATAAATTTATAAAAAAACTTTCAAAGCAATTTAATGGTTATGGATGGGACACAAATTCAGGTTATGGAACTAAAGAACACTTAAAAGCAATTAAAAAACTTGGTATTACCAAGTATCATCGAAAAACTTTTTCCCCTATTTCTGATCTTTTATAAATTTCACATGTGACAACACAATATCTAGTTACCTAAAAAAATTTAAACACAAATGGAATCCATATAATTCAATCTGGAGTTGACCGTAGAATCTATTTGGAGTCTAATTGTTTTATATAAAATGGAAAACAATTTTAATAATAAGATTATTAATGGTGACAGCCTTGAAGAATTGAAAAAAATTCCAAATGAAACCTTTGATCTAGTTTTTGCTGACCCTCCATACAATCTACAATTAAAAAATTCACTTACAAGACCAGACAGAACTAAAGTTAGTGCTGTAAATGATAAGTGGGATCAGTTTGAAAGCTTTAAAAAATATGATGAATTTACAATTGCTTGGCTTTCAGAATGTAAAAGAATTTTAAAAAAAGATGGGGCTATTTGGGTTATAGGAAGTTATCATAATATTTTCAGAGTAGGAACGGCGATACAGAACTTAGGTTTTTGGATTTTAAATGATGTTATTTGGAACAAGAATAACCCTATGCCTAATTTTAGAGGAACAAGATTCACTAATGCTCATGAAACTTTAATTTGGGCGTCTAAAAGTGAAAAATCAAAATATACTTTTAACTATCAATCATTAAAATGTTTAAATGACGACCTTCAAATGAGGTCCGATTGGAATTTACCTATTTGTAATGGAGCAGAAAGACTTAAGAAAAATGGAAAAAAAGTTCATTCTACACAAAAACCTGAATCTTTGCTTCATAGAGTTATATTGGCATCTTCAAACAAAAACAATCTGATTTTAGATCCATTTTTAGGATCTGGTACAACTGCCACTGTCGCTAAGAAATTAGGTAGAAAATATTATGGTATAGAGAAAGAAAAAAATTATTTTAAAGCTGCTGAAGAAAGGTTAAAAAATACAAAGCCCATAGAAGATGATTTCTTAGACACTCTTAAAAATAATAGATCTAAACCTAGAATACCTTTTGGATCATTAGTTGAACTTGGAATAATAAAACCTGGAACAAGTATATTTGATAATAAGAAAAAAGTTGTAGCAAAAATTATGGCTGATGGAAGTATCAAGCATAATCAAGCAGAAGGATCAATTCATAAAGTTGCAGCAACAATACTTGGAACAGAAAGCTGTAATGGATGGACTTATTGGCATTGTAATATAAATGGAGTTTCAGTTCCAATTGATAATTTAAGACAAAGATTGATTTCTAATAATTAATTTTTATAAATTTTACCTAAATAACTATTAATAAATCTATTATTTTTAACTAAATATCTAAGTAATAAATTTCTTACAAATATTATTAATGGATTCGAAAGATGAAATGCGAAATAATTTAATCTTGATTTTCTGTCAATCATTTTTGTTCTTTTAATTCTTTCTTTATTGAATTGATCATCTATATTTTCAAAATTTTGATATAGCTCATGAGCAACTTCTATTGATTGGGATGCTCCTTGTGCAAAAGTTGGTGGAAAGGAAAAAAAAGCGTCTCCAATGATATAAATATTTTTATTTTTAGGCTGAAATATTTCTGTACTTGTAAATATAGGAAAGCACTTAATATCTATTAAATTTTCAATGATATTGTTATCTACTTGTTTTGATATTTCCAATAAAGCAGATGAAATGAACTCTTTACTATCAAATAAACTGTAATCAGCTAATTCCTCATTATTTAGGTCTTTCCTAAGAATAGTAACAAAGTTAAAATAACCATTATGGTTAACTGGGTAAACTACCGAATGCAAATTAGACCCTAAAAATAAAGATATATTGTTATGATCAATATTTTGAAGATATTTTCGATCAATATTTCCTCTTACAGCAATTGAGTTAAAATACTTTGGTTTGATTTCTTTGTCAGTAATTAATGATCTAGTTTTTGAAAATGCCCCATCTGATATAATTAAATAATCACATTCTATAGATGACTTATCCTCAAAAATTACTTTAGTAGTTTTTGATACACTTTGAATATCAATAACTTTTTTATTAAAATTTATTAAATTACTTGGAAGTTTATTTGTTAAAAAATCTATTAATATAAATCTTTGTAAAGTTGTATATTTAACCTCAGACTCATTAAAAGCCGATATATCTAAATCGCATATTTTATTTTTATCCTTTAAAGAATAAAAATTTACTTTATTTGGAAAAAACTTTTCCTTAAAATTAATATTTTGAAAGCCAATTTTATTTAATAATTTAATACTATTAACAGAAAGTTGAATACCATAACCTTTTTCTAGATTTACAGAGTTATTTTTTTCATAAACAATAATCTCATAATTAGAGTTTAGTCTCAATAAGCTCGCAATATATAAACCTGAAATTCCCCCACCTATTATTGCAACTTTTTTCATAGATTATGTTTAACAGATGCAAATATTTTTTTTGTAAATGTTGGTATCATATAATTTTCTAATTTTGTTTTTTCAATCCACATGCCATTTTTAGGTTTATTTTTAATATTTGAAAAATCTATTGATATATTCATATTCATATTTGACATTTTTACATTCAGTTTTTTGCTAGATTTTAGTAGAGAGTCTGATTGAGTTATCTCTTTCATTGGAAAAATAAGTAAGTTTTTTAAAAATTTAAATTTATCATTCTTGATTAATAGTAGCCGATCATCGTTTCTATATAAAGTCGCCAGATAAAATTTATCTATAATTTTATTATCTTTTTTCTTAATTTCAAAATCATTTTTTTTGTAAGATAAGCAGTTTTTAATTATTGGACACCTACTGCAATGTGGGTTTTTTGGCTTGCATAATAGCGCTCCCATTTCCATTAAAGCTTGAGCATAATCACTTGATCTTGATGTTTTACCAAAAATTTTTTTTTGTTTATGAAGATTTTCTTTTTTCATTTCTTCTTCTGTTTTTAAATTTAAGATGCGCTTTAAGACTCTCTCTATATTTCCATCTAATGGAATTATTTGTTGATTAAATACAATAGCTGATATTGCACTTGCAGTATAATCTCCAACTCCAGGAAGTTTTTTTAATTCTTCATAATTATCTGGAAGTCTGCCATTATAATCATCAACAATCATTTTTGCACTTTTTTTTAAATTTTTTGCTCTTGAATAATAACCAAGACCTTGCCATTTTTTCAGGAGTTTGACCTCACTCACTTTTGCAAGAGATTGAACGTTGGGAATATCTTTTAAAAAATTATTAAAATATGGAATGACAGTTTTAACTTGAGTTTGTTGAAGCATAAATTCGCTTACAAGAGTAAGGTACTCTTTTTTCCTAGTGGAGCACCTGATCCTCCAAGGAAGAGATCTTTTATTATTATCGTACCAATAAAGAATTTTTTTTGCTATCATGCTTTAAACTAATATGTCTTTTAAAAATAATATTAAGCAGAGAAACAGAAGCTTTCAAGGATTAAGATCTTTTAAAGATACTTTACCAACAAACATAAAAAAAATAATTAAAAAGAAAGGGCACATATTCTCTGAAACGTTAAATAATTGGAAATACATAGTTGGTAGTGAAATTTTTCAAATATGTTATCCAAAATCGTTTAAAAATTCTAATAAGTTTGGTGTTAGTACTCTAAATGTGATGGTCAAAAGAGGCAATGAAGTAGACTTGGAGTATTCAAAAAAAAAAATAATGGATAAAATGAATAGTTTCTTCGGCTATACTGTTGTTGAAAAATTAAAATTTATAAGTTTTGATGATGCTCAAACTAAATTTAAAAAGATAGATAAAAATGAGAATGATGTGACAAATAGTAAATATACAGATAAGATTAATAATATTAAAAATGATAAAGTGAAAGAATCATTATTAGAATTAACTAAATTATTTAAACAAAGATGAAAAAAATATTTTCAATATTATTTATTATGTTTGTTGGCTTTACCACCAACCTAATCGCAGAAGACACTCAATCTATCAAAAGAATTTCTGTAGGTGAAAAGAATGCTAAAATCACAATAATTGCCTATGAGTCATTAACGTGTGGTCACTGTGCAGACTTTCACAAGAATGTTTATCCAGGTCTTAAAAAGGATTTTATTGAAAAAGGTTTGGTGAAAATTGAATTTAGACACTTTCCTCTAGATATTGCAGCATTTAATGCCTCTAAAATTGGACAATGTAGAAATGATGGCAATGCAGATATAATAAATATTTTATATTCAGGTCAAAAAAAATGGGCAAGAGGAAAAACACCTGAGGAAGCTAAGATATATTTAAAAAAATTTTTAGTAGATGAAAGTGTAAAAGTAGATTTTGAAAAATGCTTAAATGATAAAAAAATTGAGGACTTCGTGTTAAATGATCGAATCGAAGGAGTAAAAAAATTTAAAGTTAATGCTACTCCTACGATTATAATTAATGATAAAAAGTTTGAAAAGACACTAAATTATAAAAATATAAAAAAATACCTGGAAAAACTGATATAAGTTAGTCCATGGAGTTTAAAAAAATCCAACTTAATGGATTTAAATCTTTTGCTGATAAAGCTAACTTTCTTATTGAAGATGGGTTAACTGGAATAGTTGGTCCTAATGGTTGTGGAAAATCTAACATTGTAGAATCTTTAAGATGGGCAATGGGAGAAACCTCAGCAAAAAGTATGCGGGGCTCTGGAATGGAAGATGTTATTTTTAATGGAACATCAAACAAAGCTTCAAAAAATATAGCAGAAGTTTCAATTAGTTTGGACAATACAAATCATGAAGGACCATTGCAGTATAAGGAAATTGACCAAATTGAAGTTAGAAGAAAAATTGAAAAAGATAAAGGCTCTAAATTTTATATAAACAACAAAGAAGTTCGAGCTAGAGATGCTCAAATGTTTTTTGCAGATTTATCTACCGGTGCCCACTCTCCTTCGATGATAAGTCAAGGACGTATTGGAGCTTTAGTAACTGCAAAACCTACAGATAGACGTGCAATTTTAGAAGAGGCAGCTAATATTTCAGGCTTACATGTTAGGAGGCATGAAGCTGAACTTAGATTGAATGCTGCAGAAACTAATCTAAAAAGAGCTGACGAATTAAGAAGACAGCAAGAGAAACAGTTAGCTAATCTTCAAAAGCAAGCTGAAGAAGCAACAAAGTATAAATTTATTTCAGAAGAAATTAAAAAAATTGAAGCAGGTTTATATTATTTGAGATTATTAGACATTGATAACGAAATTAGAATAGAGAATGAAATTAACAACGAGGCTGAAGGAGAGGTAAATAATTTTAATCAACAAATAACTGAATTTGAAAGTTCTATTAAACTTGAAACAGATAAGGTTTCTCCACTAAGAGAAAAAAATATTGAAAATCTCTCAAGAATCCAAAGACTAAACTTAGAATTGCAGAATTTGGATGAAGAAAATATTAGAACTCAAGACGAGATAGAAAATATAAAAAAATCTCTTAAAACTATCGATGAAGATATTGATAGAGAAAAAGGTATTGTAATTGATGCAAACTCAAATGAAAAAAGATTAAAAGAAGAAAAAAGTGAATTAATAGAAATAGACTCTAAATATTTTGAAACTGAAAAATTATCAAACGAAGATCTTGAAAAAGCAAAAAATGAACTTAATGAAGAGCAAAAAGCTGTTGATGGAATTATTGAAATATTTGCTAATGGCAACATAAATATCAGTATAGATCCGATTAAAGAAGTTATTAACACAATAGAAAAAATCAAAGAATTAATAAATAACAATGAAGCCAACCAGGCTCTCACGTTGCTAGACAGGACTAAAATGGAATTAAATAACTTCTTAAATAATTTAGCAAACGATGAAAGTAAAAATAAACTTAATGATATCAATGAAAAAAATAACAATATAAAATTACTACAAGAAAAATATACTGATAGCTTTAGTAAGAATCAGTCTATTAAAAAAGAATCTATAAAAAGGAATGAAAGAATTAAAGCAATTGAAACTGAAGTTAAAAGTTGGAAAAACTTACTTTCGAACTCTCAAAAAATGGTGGCTGAATTAACTGAAAGAAAAAACAAATTATCATTGCAGCTAAATGAACGCGATCAACAGCCTAAAGTTCAAGCAGAAAAAAAGGGCCAAACTACTGAAGGATTAAGAATTTCACAAAATGAAAAAATTGAAAATGAAAAGATAATTGAAGAGACTGATAAAAAAATTAATTCGTTAAGACTTGAATTAAATGATGTTCAAGAAAGATCCATTCAAATAAGAGAAAGAAAAGCAAGTTCAAGTGCAACTGTTGAAGGACTTAAAAAACGTAAAGATGACTTGCTGGAAAGAGTTAGTTCTGAACTTAACCTTGAAGAAAAGGATATTCTTGAACATTCTAATTTAAATGGTGTTGAAGAGCTACCAGATTCCATTACTCAAGAAGAGGCATTAGATGAAAAAAAAAGAGAAAGAGAGAAGCTTGGCTCTGTTAATTTAAGAGCAGATGAAGAAACAAGTAAATATGAGATTGAAATTAAAAAAATGGAACAAGATAGAGAAGACCTTGTATCTGCAATCATTAAATTAAAAGAAAGTATCAATGAGTTAAATCAAAAAGGAAGAGAAAGACTTTTAGAGGCGTTTGAAAAAGTTAATAGAAAATTTAATGAAGTTTACACAAAATTATTCAATGGGGGAAATGCAAAACTAGAACTAGTAGATTCTGATGACCCACTGGAAGCTGGCTTAGAAATGCTGGTAAGCCCTCCAGGTAAAAGACTCCAGTCCATAACTTTATTATCTGGTGGCGAACAAGCCTTAACTGCTTTATCACTTATTTTTGCTGTATTTCTTACTAATCCATCTCCAATCTGTGTACTAGATGAAGTTGACGCTCCACTAGATGATGCAAACGTAACAAGATTCTGTGGACTTCTAGAAGACTTAACAAAAATAACTAATACTAAATTTATTATTGTGACTCACCACGCTTTGACGATGTCTAAAATGAACAGACTTTACGGAGTAACTATGCCTGAAAAAGGTATTAGTCAGCTAGTAGCAGTTGATCTACAAAAAGCTGAGAGTATGGTTGCTTAATAAATAGATGCCTAAAGAATCGCTAAAAACTCGCCTTGAGATTGCAAAATCAAAAATTGCTAAGAGAAACCTCTATAAAGATAAAGAACCACCATCATCTATTGGGACTGCCCTTAAATTAAGTACAGAATTAGTATCTGCAGTAGCAGTTGGGACAATTATAGGGTTTATTTTAGACACGACCTTTGGTACTAAGCCCTGGTTAATATTAATATTTTTTTTTGTAGGTGTGATTGCTGGAATTATAAATGTATTCAGATCTGCAAAAAATATGCAAAAATAAACTAAAAAAATTATGGCTACAAACCCAATGCACCAATTCGAAGTTTATAGAATTGGACCAGAAATAAAATTAGGTGCGATAGATATTTCATTTACAAATGCAAGCTTGTTTATGGTTATTAGCTCTTTAGCAATAATATTAATTTTTAATCTTGGATCAAAAAAAAATTCATTATTACCTGGTAAAGTTCAACTTCTAGCAGAATTAAGCTATAGCTTTGTTTCAAAAATGATTAGTGATACAGCTGGATCTAAAGCAAAACCATATTTCGCATTTATCTTTTCTTTATTTATGTTTGTATTATTTTGTAATATGTTTGGAATGATTCCGTATGCATTTACAGTAACCAGTCATATCATTGTCACTTTTATTTTAGCTTCGTTCATTTTTGTTGGAGTAACAATAATTGGTTTTATGAAACATGGTTTAGGTTATTTAAAATTATTTGTACCAAGTGGAGTGCCAGCAATTCTTCTGCCTCTAATAGTTATTATAGAAATTATTTCTTATTTAAGTAGACCTGTAAGTCTTTCTGTTCGTTTATTTGCTAACATGATGGCTGGTCATACTATGATGAAAGTTTTCGGTGGCTTTGTAATAAGCCTCGGAATAATTGGTGGATGGCTTCCACTGAGTTTTTCGGTTGCACTAACTGGTTTGGAAATACTAGTTGCTTTTCTTCAAGCATATGTTTTTGCAATCTTAACCTGCATCTATTTAAACGATGCATTAAATTTACACCATTAACTAACACAAGGAGGATATAATGGAATTAGAAGCAGCAAAAATGATCGGAGCAGGACTAGCAGCAATAGCTCTAGCCGGTGCCGGCGTTGGAATTGGAATTATTTTTGGTAATTACCTTTCTGGTGCAATGAGAAACCCATCTGCAGCACAAAAACAATTTCCTAATCTTTTATTAGGATTTGCTTTAGCAGAGGCTACTGGTCTATTTGGATTAGTTGTTGCGTTAATTATTTTATTTGCATTTTAAATATAATGATTAAAAAAATATTTTTTCAGTCGATATTTTTAAGCTTCCTATTTTTAATGGAAGCTTTTGCAGCTGAAAGTGGAGGTATGCCTCAATTAAATCCTGAGTTTTGGATTTCTCAGATTTTTTGGTTAACCATAACTTTTGGAATTTTATATGTTGTTCTTTCTAAACTTATACTTCCAAAAATTAGTGCAAACCTTGAAACTAGAAAATCACAAATCGTAGATAATATTGAGGCAGCAGAAAAACAAAGAGAACAGAGTGAGCGAAATATAGCAGAGTATGAAAAAATAGTTCAAAATAGTAAAGTTGAGGCTAAAAACTATTTTAGACAAGCTAGGGAAAAACTACTGAAAGATATTAATTTAAAAAAAGATGCTTTAGATAAAGAATTAAATTTAGAAATTCAAAAAACTGAATCTGAAATACAAGAGCTTAAGAATAAGGCTCCTGAAAAGATTAATAAGATAGCTGCAGAAACATCTGCAGATTTACTACATCAGTTGATAGGTGAAGAAGTTAATAATAGCAGTATCTCAGCAATTGTTGATGACCTATCAAGAAAGAAGATGGATAAATATTATGGCAATTGATGCAACTTTTTGGGTAGCAATATCTTTTATAATTTTTATTGGAGGATTGATTTATTTAAAAATACCTCAAAAAATTAATGAAGTTTTAAATAAGCTTATTTTAGATATTAAAAATGAAATTGATGAGAGTGAAAAATTAAGATTAGAAGCAAAAATTTTATTAGATAATGCACAAATTAAACTAGATACAGCCCAAGCAGATAGCAGTGAAATTCTAGAACAGGCAAAAAAGGATTGTGATCACTTAGTTATAGAAATGAATGATAAATTTCACAAATCCTCTGAAATTAAAAAGAACTTAATAGAAAATAAGATTACACAAATGAAAGATGCGTCACTTAAAGAGATAAAAGATGTGTCAATAAGGATCGCTGTTGAGTCTGTTAAAAAAATTATTAACACATCTGTTGATAAGTCAAAACTTGACAATTTGTTTAATAAAAATCTTGAAGAAACAAAAATTGCACTAAAAAAAATAAACTCATAATTCTCTTACAATTTTTTAAAAAAACTATAAATTAAACAAATGAAATCTATAGTCATTGGTTCTGGTTTTGGTGGGATAGCTGCAGCTCTTAGATTAAAAGCTAAAAATCATAGTGTTACATTAATTGAAAAACATCCAGATCTTGGAGGTAGAGCTAGAGTATTCAAAAAGAATGGTTTCACATTTGATGCTGGACCTACTGTAATTACAGCACCTTATTTAATTGATGAACTATTTGAGCTTTTTAATAAAAAAGCAGAAGATTATATAAAACTTACACCTCTTAATATTTGGTACCAATTCATTTTTGAAGATGGAAATAAGTTTGACTATTCTGGCAATGAAGAGAAAATGAAAAAACAAATTAAAGAGATTAATGCAGACGATGTTAAAGGATATGAGGAGCTAGTAAAATTTACTAAAAAAATATTTGATAAAGGGTTTACAGAACTTGCAGATGTACCTTTTGACAAACCTTTAGTGATGATGAAACAACTTCCTGCTCTCTTAAAGCTAAAGAGTTATAAATCAGTCTATTCATTGGTTTCTAGTTATATCAAAAATGAAAAATTAAGACGAATGTTGAGTATGCATCCACTCTTGGTTGGTGGAAACCCCTTCACAACAACGTCTATCTACGGGTTGATACTATATCTAGAAAAAAAATGGGGCATACATTATTCAATGGGTGGAACTGGAAATATAATTAAAGGTCTAGAAAAACTAATGATAGAAGAGGGAATTGAAATTATTAAAAATCAAGAAGTCAAAAAAATTATTTCAAAAAAAAATAAAATTGAAGGAGTGGAACTAAATAATCAAAAAGAGATAAATGCTAATAATGTTATATGCAATGCAGACCCACCTGCTGTATACGAAAAGCTTCTTAATCAAACTAGGACTAATTCTTTATTTGAGTGGAAACAAAAAAGAATGGAATACTCGATGGGACTTTTTGTTTACTACTTTGGTACAAAAAAAAAATATCCAAATGTAGAACATCATACAATTAAGTTTGGTGATAAATATAAAGAGCACCTGAATGATATATTTGATAAAAAAAAATTAAATAATGACATAAGTTATTACCTACATAGGCCTTCTGCTACTGATAAAACTATGGCACCAGAGGGAAATGATTGTTTCTACGTACTAGTTCCAGTTCCAAATAATCAGTCTAAGATAGATTGGAAAATTGAAGGTGATAAAATGAAAGATCTAGTAATAGATAAAATGGAGAAAGCGTTATTGCCTAATCTAAGAGAAAATATTGTTGAAGACTTTTATTTAACTCCTGATTATTTTGAGAAGGAATTGAATACCAAATTTGGATCTGGGTTTTCAATACAACCAAAATTTACACAGTCTGCTTATTTTAGATTTCATAACAAATCTGAGGTTTGTGATGGATTATATTTTGTTGGTGCTGGAACACACCCTGGTGCAGGTGTACCTGGTGTGCTATCCTCAGCAAAAGTTTTAGATAAGATTATATAATGTCTAATAAAAACTACCTGTCTATTTATGCAAAGTCCTTTAATTGGGCTGGTTTCTTTTTACCAAAAATAACTTACCAAAAGTGTTCTGCTCTGTATGATTTTTGTAGAACTGTAGATAATATTGCAGATGATGATGGCGAATTAGATATTAAAAAAAAAAATTTATTAGTTTTTAAAAATAATTTTATTAATAAGAACTATAATAATACAATAATTAAAAATATGTGGAATCTTATGGATCATCATTTGATCTCAATAAAAATTGTTGAAGACTTATTTGATGGTGTTCAGTCAGATTTAAATAAAAAAGTTCAATTTAATAATAAAAAAGATTTGTTAATTTATTCTTACAGAGTTGCTGGAACAGTAGGCTTAATGATGGCAAAAATTTTAAATGTTAAAGATCAAAATTCAATGAAAGCAGCCATAGATTTGGGTATCGCAATGCAACTAACAAATATATCTAGAGATGTTGTGGAGGACTCAAATATTAATAGATTTTATATTAAGAGTGATTTTGAGACAATAAGTAACACTTTAGCGTTGGCTGATTTATTCTATAAAAGTTCTTTTATAGCAATAAAGAAAATACCTTTTAAATTTAGATTTGCAATCCTTGTTGCAAGAAGAGTTTATAAAAAAATAGGTGATAAAATTTTAAGAACTAAAAATATAGAAAATTACAATAAGGCAGGTAAGATTTATATAAATAACTTTACAAAAATTTATCAAACAATACTTTCTATATTTGACCTAATAGCACTCTTGTTAACAAAACAAAAAAGTGGGTATATGAATAATGAGCACTTTTTGATTAGTGAAGAAATAAATTTAAATGAAAGAATTTGACTATATAATTATTGGTGGTGGTTGTGCTGGGCTATCTTTGGCATACGAATTAGAAACTCATAATAAGCTCAAAGATAAAACGCTAGCAATTATTGAGCCTAGATTAGAATACAAGAGAGATAAAACCTGGTCTTTCTGGAAAACAACTAATCATAATTTTGAAGATTGTGTAAAAAAAAGTTGGGATAATTTTTCTATAAATATAACGAACAAAACTAAATTTTTAAAATGTAATAAACTACCTTATCAATCAATTGATAGTGGATTATTCTATAAAAAAATAAACTCTATACTAAAGCAAAATCATAATATCAAATTTTATAAAAATATTAATGAGGTAAACTTAAATAACTCCTTAATTTTTAATAGTGTTCCATCAACAGATTCTAACGAAAATAAAGTTTGGCAACACTTTAAGGGTATTGAGATCGAAACAACTAGAGATGTGTTTGATGAAAAGATCATGAATTTAATGGACTTTGATTGCCCACAACATGACAGCGTTCATTTCTTTTACACATTGCCTTATAGCAAAAATAAGGCTTTAGTTGAAACTACCTGGCTATCTAAAATGAATAATGATCTAGAAATGGATTATGATGAACAATTAAAAGATTACATTGAAAATCATTTAAATATTAAAAATTACAAAATTAATTATAAAGAAAATGGTGCTGTACCACTATTTTATTCATCAAATATTAATGAAAAAAATAAAATAAATATAGGTACTGCAGGACATATGACTAGATTAAGTACTGGGTATACTTTTTTGAATATCCAGGACCACAGCAGATATTTAAGGGAAAATATCGATAATATTGATAAAATTAGAAGATATGAAATTAAAAAAAAATACCAATTTCTAGATAAAATATTTTTAAGAGTTTTAAGCAATCATGCTAAACAAATGCCAAATATATTTTTCAAAATGTTTGATAACTCTCCTGAAACTGTAATTAAATTTCTATCTAATAAGAGTAATATTTTTCAAGATTTATTAATAATTCTTAAAATGCCTAAATGGTTATTTATTAAAGCCCTTTTGAAATAAAATGCATAACCGGATAAATAAAATTAATTTCTATCATTCAATTATTTTTTTTATTTTTTCATGTTTTGTTGCCTTGATTGTTAATCGATTCGAAAATTTAATCATCTCTCCAGTTGTGTGTTTATTTTTTATTCTTTCAATTGGAATTTCACATGGTGCACTAGATAATCATAAAGGTAAAAAACTTGGCCAGTTATATAACATAAAAAAATCTTATTTTTTTTATTTAATATATTCTCTTATTGGGATTGGTATCATTATATTTTGGTTATTTTTTCCAACTGTGTCTCTTATTTTATTTTTAGTTGTTGCCTCATATCATTTTGGCAAAGAAGATACGGAATTTTTGATAAGTAATAAAAATGTATCTAATCTAATTCTTTATTTCTTAAAAGGTTCTCTAATAATTATTGCACCATTAATGTTTCACTTTGTTGAAACAATTAATATTTTTAAATTACTTTTAATAGAAAATGAAAAGTTTTATTTATTCTTAAACTTTATTGAAGATAACAGTATATTACTTTTTGCTTTATCTATTTCTTTACTTTCTAATATTTATTACTTTTTGAAAGATTTTAAAATTATGAATATTTTGATATTTTTGGATTTTTTTTCTATTATTGTTCTGAATTATTTTTTAACTCCACTAATTGCTTTTACTGTATACTTTTGCTTCCTACATTCATTCCGACATTCAATTTCTTTGATAACAGGGCTTAATGAAAAAAGTTTGAAAATTGGTGCTATAACATTTATTAAAAAAGCTATGCCCCTTACAGTTTTAACTGCAGTTTTATATGTCATAAGTTTATATTTCCTCTCTAATTTCTATCAATTAAATGATGCAATATTAAAAGTTATATTTATTGGTTTGGCGTCTTTAACCTTTCCACATATATTGCTTGAGTATCTATTAGAAAAAAATGAAAAATAAAGAAATTAAAGTATTGTTATCTGCTCCAAGAGGTTTTTGTGCTGGGGTAGAAAGAGCAATAGAAATAGTTAAAAAAAGTATTAAAAAATATGGTGCACCAGTTTATGTGCGACATGAAATAGTACACAATAAACATGTAGTGGATGCTCTTAAGGCAATAGGTGCAATTTTTGTTGAAGAGTTAGAAGAGATTAAAGATAAAACTAGACCAGTAATTTTTTCTGCACACGGTGTACCAAAATCAGTACCCTTAGAAGCAGATAAATATAAAATGGAATATATAGATGCTACTTGTCCTCTTGTCTCAAAAGTTCATAGAGAGGCAGAAAACCTTCACAAAGCTGGTTACCATATTGTTCTTATAGGACATAACAATCATCCAGAAGTTATTGGTACTATGGGGCAATTACCAGAAGATTCGATTGATTTAATTCAAGATGAACATGATGTTGAATTATATGAATTAGATAATAATAAAAAAATTGCATATGTTACTCAAACAACTTTGTCTGTTGATGACACTAAGAATATAATAAAAGCTCTTAAAAAAAAATTTCCGCAAATTAAAGAACCATTTAAAGAAGATATTTGCTATGCAACTACTAATCGTCAATCAGCTGTTAAAAATATTGCCAAAAAATGTGATATGTTTTTTGTTTTAGGAAGTAGAAATTCCTCGAATTCAGTTCGTTTAGTTGAGGTAGCAGAACAAACTGGCTGCCAACATGCCGAGCTAATTCATTCAGAGAGTGTAATTCCTTTTGAAAAAATACAAAATTGTAAAACAATTGGTGTTTCATCTGGCGCGTCCGCACCTGAAGTTTTAGTTGAAAATTTCATTAATAAATTGAAAGAAAATTTTAAAATAAAAATTGAGGAAGTTGAAATTATCAAAGAAAATATTGTTTTTAAAGTTCCTGCAAAGTTAAATTAGATGGCTGTATACACTAAAATAAATAGTAAAGACCTTCTGTCGCTAAGTAGAGATTACAAATTAGGAAAAATAATCAAATCTGAAGGAATTAAAAAAGGAATAGAAAATACAAACTACTTATTAAAAACAAATAAAAAAAAATTTATTTTAACAATTTTTGAAAAAAGAGTTCAGAAAAAAGATTTACCTTTTTTTATGAACTTAATGGAAAAACTAAATCAAAAAAAAATTATTTGTCCAAAACCATTAAAGAATAATGATGGTAAGCACTTAAGTAAAATTCAAAATAAACCCTCTAGTATTGTGACTTTTTTAAAGGGAAAGGATAAGGCCACTCTTAATTATAAAAATTGTTTTGATATTGGCAAAAATATTGCAAAATTCCACAAAGCTGGAACTAAAATAAAGCTATATAGACAGAACTCTATGTCTATTAATAAATTAGATAGCTTATTAAGAAGTATAAAATTTACGTCTAATAAAATGGCTCCAAAACTAAAACCTACTCTTAGCGTATGCTTAAAAGATATTAAAAATCAATGGCCAAAAAAATTACCAACTGGAATTATTCATGGAGATTTATTTATAGATAATATCTTCTTTAGTAAAAATAAATTTTCTGGATTTATAGATTTTTATTTTTCAAGCAATGACTATCTGATGTATGAGATTGCAATTTGTATAAATGCTTTATGTTTTGATAAAAAAAGAGATTCTTTTGTAATGAATAATAAAAAAATTAAATACTTAATTGATGGATATGAAACTATAAGAACTATTTCAAAAAAAGAGAAAGACTCATTAAATATATTATGTAGAGGTGCAGCTTTAAGATACTTACTAACTAGAATTTATGATTATTTTAATACTCCTAAAACTGCACTAATTCAGATCAAAGAACCTAACGAATATTTTCAAAAACTAATTATCCATAACAGTCTGGATAGCTACAAAGATTATTATAAATAATGATAAAAATTTATACTGATGGTTCCTGTTTAAAAAACCCTGGGAATGGTGGTTGGGCTGCAATCATCAATATTAATGATGAAATTAAAAAAATTAGTGGAAGCGTTAAAGACACAACTAATAATAAGATGGAACTAATGGCTCCAATTAAAGCGCTTCAGGAAATAAAAGAACAGCAGTCTATTGAAATTTATACAGACTCTCAATACGTGAAATTAGGTATTACTAATTGGGTACATAAATGGATTAAAAATAATTGGCTAACTTCTAAAAAAGAACCAGTAAAAAACAAAGAACTTTGGACTCAGCTTTATGAATTAAATCAATCTCATAAAATTAAATGGATATGGGTTAAGGCTCATGCTGGAAATATTCTAAATGAAGAAGTTGATTTATTAGCTAAACAAGCTGCCGAATTAAACTAAATTTAAAAAATTTTGGGCAGCCGAAACTTCACATGCACCAGCATCTTCTTCTTCTTGTAATTTAATTACTTTAAGATTGTCTATTAGCATTGTGTATCTATTTGATCTTACACCTAAGCCTCGGGCACTTTTATCAACATCAGCACCTATTGCTTTTGTAAAACTCAAAAATGGATCTGCCATCATTAAAACTTTATCTGCAACATTTTTGCTTTTGCCCCAAGCTTCCATTACAAATGGATCATTTACTGATATGCAGACTATTAAATCTACACCTTTTGCTTGGTATTTATCATGGTTATCAACATATCCAGGTAAATGTTTAGCTGAACAAACTGACGTATAGGCGCCGGGTAAACCAAATAAAACTGCCTTCTTATCCTTAAAAAACTCAAAAGTATTTTTCTTAATGGGATTTCCATCTTCCATAATAAAAAATTCAGAATTAGGGATTGTTTCATTTTCTTTTAATTTCATTATATTTTTTCCTTAATGTATTGTTGAGTTTTACTTAGGTTATTTGAAATAATATCATAATTTTCTTTTTCATTCATAACATACTTTAGTTCATCAGGTAAATCAGGTTTGATCCCTATTGATTTATCTATAGCCTCAGGAAACTTGCACGGATGGGCAGTAGCTAAAACAATGTTGTTACCCTCTATATTAACTTTTTTTAAAGCTCCAAAACCTATTGCACTATGAGGATCTAATACAATGTTATGCATAGTATGAACCTCCTTAATAATATCTAAAACCTCATTCTCATTTATGCTTGCTGATAAAAAGTTTCTATCAATTTTTTTCATCTTATTTTCTGGGATAATATATTTTCCTTCTTCTTTAATTCCATTCATAACTTTTTGTGTTTCACGATCATCAAAGTCATTCAAATCATAAATCAATCTTTCAAAATTACTTGCAATTTGAATATCCATACTTGGTGAATTTGTTTCTAAAACTGTTTCTGCTTCATATTTTCCCCTGGAAATTGCTCTGTGTAAAATATCATTCTGATTTGTTGCAACGATAAGCTTATTAATTGGTAAACCCATTTTTTTTGATAGGTACCCAGCATACACATCACCAAAATTTCCTGTAGGTACTGAAAAATTAATTGGCCTATCATCTTTAATCTGAAAATATGTATAAAAATAATAGACTGATTGTGCAATAATTCTTGCCCAATTTATCGAGTTAACTCCAGACATATTAATTGATTTAGAGAATTCCTTATCTGCAAACATTGACTTAACCAAGTTTTGACAATCATCAAAGTTACCTTCTATCGCTATATTAAAGACATTTTTTTCCTTAACAGTTGACATTAGTTTTCTTTGAACAAGTGAAACTTTGTTATGTGGGTGAAGAACAAATATATTCATATTTTTTTTTCCCTTAATTGCATCTATAGCAGCAGCACCTGTATCTCCTGATGTTGCAACAATAACATTTATATTCCTGTTATTTTTTTTTAGATAATATTCATAGAAATTTCCAAGTAATTGCATTGCAATATCTTTAAAGGCCAGTGTTGGGCCGTGAAATAACTCTAGAAGATTAACATCACCTACTTTAATTAAAGCTACCGCATTATTTTTTCTGAATACTGAGTATGATTTATCAACAATATCTGATAATTCACTTTTAGACATAAAGTCCCCAATAAAAGGATGAATTATTTTTTTTGCTAATTCCTGGTAACTTAAGCCCCTTAGCGACTCAAGCTCCGCAGTGCTGTATTTTTTTACTTGTTTAGGAATAAATAGACCACCATCATCTGCAAGTCCTTTAATAAAAACATCCTCAAAGCTATACTCTTTTGAGTTATCTCTAGTGCTTATATATTTCATCTAATAATATTTTTTTCTAAAATATAAATATAGTATAAAAATTGAAATCGCTAATGAAAACCAAGTCATGGCATATTTTTTATGATTATTTGAAATATTTGCAGTGATCAATTTTGGCTTGGGTAATTCATTGTTTCCTGAGAGATAAATAACATAGGGTGAAAACTTTGTACCTGTAAATTTAAACACGTCATCTCTATCAAGAGTAAACCAATAATTGTCTAAAATATTATTTTTAGGTTTAAACCTGTTTGCTTTTGTTTGTTTTTTTAAAATACCAATAATATCATTTTTATCAATTATATTGATAATTTTACTATTCTTCATATCAAAAGGTATCCACCCTCTATTTAGTAAATAATCATTAGCTCCTATTTTTAAAGGATTAACAACTTCAAAACCGGGTTTTCCTTTTTCATTTAGATTATAAAGATAAATTTGTTTTTCAAAATCAATTGATCCATTAGTTTTAATTCTTAAATAGTTTTTGATTGTACTACTGGATAAGTTAACTGGTTCATCTTTAAGTGAAGTTTTTATCTGATTGATTAATTCTAATTTCCAATTAAGCCTAACAATCTGCCAGCTACCAAGAGCAATAAAAACAGAAATAAAGAAAAATACAAAAATAGAAAATAAAAATTTATATCTCAAGGGCTAAAAATTAACTTCCCCAAATATAAATGGCAGCAAATAAGAATAGCCACACAACATCTACAAAGTGCCAGTACCAAGCAGCAGCCTCAAATCCAAAGTGGTGTTCTTCAGTAAAGTGACCCTTTCTTGCTCTCATCAAACATACAGCAAGAAATATAGTGCCAATAATAACATGAAAACCATGGAAGCCTGTTGCCATATAAAATACAGAACCATATATATTTCCTGCAAAATCAAAAGTTGCATGCTGGTATTCATAAACTTGCAGCAGTGAAAAAGAGAAACCAAGTATCACTGTAAGAACTAGTCCTTGAATAAAGCTTTTTCTATCACCTTCTAACAACGCGTGGTGTGACCATGTTACGGTCGTTCCAGATAATAATAAAATTAATGTATTAATTAGTGGGATATCCCATGGATCAAAAGTTACAATATCTTTGGGTGGCCATGTTCCTCCAATTGCTAAAGATGGAAATAAACTTGCATCAAAATATGCCCAAAACCATGCCACAAAGAACATAACTTCTGAAGCAATAAATAATGTCATTCCATATCTATGGTGAATTTGTACTACTGGTGTGTGATGACCTTGATGCTCTGCTTCAATAACAACATCCCTGAACCACATATATGTTCCATAAAGTAGTAATGCTAAACCTAGATACATGCCCCAAGAAACTTCGCTATGCAGATAATAAACCGAGCCTATTGCTAAAACTAAACATGAAAATGAAACGTAGATAGGCCAAGGACTTGGGTCTACTAAATGATAATCGTGTTTTTTTTCTGCGGACATTTTTATAATTTTGATTGGTTATAGTAATCTGATGAAAAAAAAGTATAGGACATAGTTACATCTTTAATATTTTTAGTGTTGGGATCATTTACCATTTCTGGATCCAAATAAAAAGTCATAATATAAGTTGCTTTTTCACCTGCTTTTAAAGCTTGTTTTTCAAAACAAAAACACCCTAATTTACTATAGTATTTACCAAACGACGATGGGGACACATTGAAGGCTGCAACTCCATATGTTGTTTCATTCCCATAACTCTCTACTTCAAACTCGATTCGATTCACTTGACCAATCTTAACATCCATAACATTTGTTTTTGCTTTAAAGTTCCAAGGAAGTGTATTTACATTTGTATCAAAACGAACACTAACTTTTTGATCTAAAACTATTAGTGGTGCTTCTTTTGATATTTGAGTTGTTCCACCAAATCCTGTTACTCTGCAAAATATGTCATATAAAGGTACTGCTGCAAATGAGAGTCCTAGCATAAGAAAAAAGATTCCAGCTAAAAGAATTGGAGTTAAGGTTTTATTTTTCACTATATTGATCTATCAAAAACACCCGTATTATAGAGTGTAAAAAAAAATAGAAATACCATAAATCCTAATATTGCTACTGCTGTTAAAATATTTTTTCGCTTAGTTTTTTTGTCTGGTATCATCATAATATCTTATCTATCAAAAAAATAACGAATATCAAAAATAAATATAAAATTGAATATCCAAATATTGTTTTTGCTTTCTTGGGGTTAAATTTATTTTTTTTATACATATAAAGCTCAAAACATAAAAAATTATAATATAATGTAAGCATCAAGGCTGGTAACAAAAATACTAGTCCGACAAAATCTATTGCATAAGGTAAAATAACCATTGGCAGCATTATCAATGAATAAACTAAAATATTTATTTTTGTGCTCTCTATCCCATTAGTTAATGGAAGCATTGGAATTTTTGCTTTCTTGTAGTCATCTGATTTATAAAGACTTAACGCCCAAAAGTGAGATGGTGTCCAAAAAAATATAATCAGGAAAAAGGTTATTGGCTCTAGAGACAGTGAGTTAGTTGCAATAGTCCATCCAATTACTGGTGGTAATGCTCCTGCTGCTCCTCCAATTACAATGTTTTGTGGTGTTTTTCTCTTCAACCAAATTGTGTAAATAAAAACATAAAATAAAATTGTAAATAATAGTAATGCTGCTGAAATTGTATTTGCAAAATAATCTAAAGCAATTACTGAAAAAAATGAAAGTGATGTTCCAAATATTAGAGCTTGTTTTTTATTAACTTTACCCATCGGGATCGGTCTCAAGCAAGTTCTCGTCATTAATGCATCAAGATCAGATTCGTACCACATATTTAGAGCTCCAGCTGCTCCAGCTCCTATTGATACCAATAAAATTGCAACCATTGCATCCTTTGTTGAAATTATATTGGGTGACATTAAAAGTCCCACTGCACAGGTAAAAATAACCAAAGACATAACTCTTGGTTTCATCAATTTAAATAATTCAGAAAAATTAAAAACATCTTCCTGACTTAAGTTTCTATTTTTTGATTTAGAATTAATCATTAATATTTAGTCTAGAATAAGTTAAAAATTTACTAACTAGTAGCTTTTTCAACACCATCTGGATCTTCAAACTTTGGTAATTCTTCAAAAGTATGAAAATTTGGTGGCGATGGTACAGTCCATTCTAAAGTTGTAGCCCCTTCTCCCCAAGGATTTTGAGCTGCAGCTTTTTTCTTAGAAAAAGAATAAATTAAGTTAGCGAAAAATACTAATAAACCAGCAACTGCTATGTATGAACCAATTGATGAAACATAATTCCATCCAGCAAATGCATCGGGGTAATCAGCATATCTTCTTGGCATTCCAGCTAAACCTAAAAAGTGTTGAGGGAAAAATACTAAGTTAACTCCAATGAATGTTAGCCAAAAATGTAATTGCCCCATCCATTCTGAATACTCATACCCAGACATTTTACCAAACCAATAATAAAATCCTGCAAAGATTGCAAATACCGCACCTAAAGATAATACATAATGAAAGTGAGCAACTACATAATAAGTATCATGCATTGCAGTATCAACACCTGCATTTGCAAGAACAACACCCGTTACACCACCTACGGTAAATAAAAATATAAATCCTAACGCCCACATCATTGGAGTTTTAAATGAAATTGATCCACCCCACATTGTTGCAATCCATGAAAATATTTTAATCCCAGTTGGGACCGCAATAATCATTGTTGCAGCTAAAAAATATGCTTTAGTATCTGTGCTTAAGCCTACTGTATACATGTGGTGAGCCCAAACAACAAAGCCAACAACACCAATTGAAACCATTGCATAAGCCATTCCTAAATATCCAAATACAGGTTTCTTAGAAAAAGTTGAAACGATATGACTAATCATTCCAAAGCCAGGTAAAATTAAAATATAAACTTCAGGGTGACCAAAGAACCAAAATAAGTGTTGGTATAAAACTGGATCTCCTCCAGTTTGAGCATCAAAAAATGCTGTTCCAAAATTTCTATCAGTTAAAAGCATTGTAATTGCGCCAGCTAAAACAGGGAGTGATAACAATAATAAAAATGCTGTAACTAAAACAGACCAAGCAAATAAAGGCATTTTATGCAAGGTCATACCTGGCGTTCTCATATTTAGAATTGTTGTAATAAAGTTAACTGCTCCTAGAATTGAAGAAGCTCCAGCTAAGTGTAAACTTAAAATAGCAAAATCCATAGCAGGTCCTGGTTGTCCAGCTTTAGAGGATAAAGGTGGATATAAAGTCCATCCTCCACCAACACCTTGTTGACCTGGAGGGCCATCTACAAATATTGAAAGTAATAGTAAAATAAATGAAGCTGGTAATAGCCAAAATGAAATATTATTCATTCTTGGAAATGCCATATCAGGTGCACCAATCATAATTGGGACAAACCAATTACCAAATCCACCAATCATTGCAGGCATTACCATAAAGAAAATCATTATTAATCCATGGCCTGTAACCAACACATTATATAAGTGATAGTTACCACCTAAAATTCCATCACCAGGATGCATCAATTCAATTCTCATTAATACTGAAAAAGCTGTACCAATAATTCCTGCAACAATTGCAAAAATTAAATACATTGTACCAATATCTTTGTGGTTAGTTGAATAAGCCCAACGTTTCCAACCTGTTGGTGTGTGATGATCGTCGTGTGATGCTGTTTGTGTATACATTTTTATTTACTCGCTAGTTTTTTATATTCATTTCCTGTAATTGGCTCGTTTGCAAATTTCATTTTAGCTTCTGCTAACCATATTGCATATTCTTCATCTGTCACAACTCTTACTGTGATCGGCATAAAAGCATGTTGTATTCCACATAGTTCAGAGCATTGACCATAATATGTTCCTACTTTTTCAGCTTTAAACCAAGTTTCATTTATTCTTCCTGGAACGGCATCTCTTTTAACTCCAAAAGATGGTAATGCCCAGGCATGCAATACATCATTAGCTGTGATTAAAACTTTAACCACTTTATTTACCGGAACAACAACTTCGTTATCAACGGTTAGTAATCTAGGTTGGTTTTCTTTTAATTCATTTTCTTTGATCATGTACGATTCAAATATAATATTTTCATCAGGATATTCATATCCCCAGTACCACTGATAGCCAATAGCCTTAACTGTAACATCAGCTTTTGGAATTGTGTCTTGTTTGTATAAAATTTTAAAAGATGGAACAGCCATTACTATTAAAATTAAACATGGAATTAATGTCCACAGAACTTCTACAGCGACGTTATGAGTTGTTCTTGAAGGATTTGGATTTCTTGAAGCTCTAAATCTAATACAAACATAAATCATAAGAAATAAAACAAAAACACTGATAGCAATAATTACAGGAAGTAGAATGTTGTTATGAAAGTTAACAATTTCAGTCATACCTTGAGAGGCTGAATCTTGAAAACCTAACTGCCAATTTTTAGGCTGATCAGCCCATACATTAGTTGATAAAATTGTAGCCAGAACTGTAAATAAAAATTTTTTCATTTGTTACACACTATATAAAGTGTCTTTTTAAAAATTACACTTTTGTTTTAGCGACAAAATATCAATTTATAGAGTAATTTACAATTGATAGTGCTGAAATTACTGCAGTTTCAGACCTTAATATATTTTCATTTATCTTAATTGGCTGAACACCCTTAAATATGAGAATCTCCTCCCTTTCTTCCTCTGAAAAATCACCTTCTGGACCAATAATAATACAGGTTGGATTGCTAGTTAATTTTCCTAAATCTAATTTTTTATTTTGAGAATTTAGATCTGTAAATATTAAATCCATTTTTTCATTACTTAAAAAATCTTTTAATGATTGAGGGACTTCAATAGATGGAACATTTATACGATTAGATTGCTCGGCAGCTTCTATAATTACTTTTTCTAATCTTTCTTTATTAATTTTTCTTACAATTGTTCTGTCAAATATTATTGGTAAAAACTTTGTAACACCAAGCTCTGTTGCTTTTTGAATCATGAAATTAAAGTAGTTTGATTTGATGGGTGAAAAAGCTAACCACAATTCTTTTATATTTTCATTTTGTCTTAATTGTTTTGTAATATTAAATTCAACTATACCTTTTGAAATAGTTAAAATTTTTGCTTTCCACTCACCGCTACTATTAAATAAAGAAAAAAACTCACTCACTTTAATTCTCATCACTTTATTTACATAGTGAGATTGTGATTTATCAAGTTTTGCAGTTAAATTAAGTGATAAACTTTCTTTAAAAAATAATCTAATATTACTCATTAATGTTAAGTTAAATTATGAAAAATATTAAAGCAATAATTTTTGATGCATATGGCACTTTATTTGATGTCAATTCAGCAGCAGAAAAATGTAAAGATAAAATTGGTGATAAGTGGGAAGGTTTTGCAAAATACTGGCGAACTACTCAATTAGAATACACTTGGCTTAGAAGTCTAATGAATAGACATAAAGACTTTTGGCAGGTGACAGAAGACAGTTTAGGTAAATCAATGAAGGCATTTGAAATAGATACTTCTATGAAAAATGAATTACTAAATCTTTATAAGGTACTCTCACCTTTTCCTGAGGTACCTGAAGTTTTAAAAAAATTAAAAGAAAAAAATTATAAATTAGGTATTCTTTCAAATGGAACACCCTCTCTTCTTAATGAATTAGTTAAGAGTAATAATCTAGATAATATATTTAATGATATTTTTTCAATTGAAGAAGTTGGTATTTATAAACCAGATTCAAAAGTTTATGACATGCCAATTAAAAAATACAAAATACAAAAAGAAGAAGTTGCATTTTTAAGTGCTAATACTTGGGATGTGTCTGGTGGTGGAAATTATGGTTACAGTTCTATTTGGGTAAATAGAAACAATAATATTTTTGATAACCTTGATTACAAACCTAAAGATGAAGTTAAAAACTTAAAACAGCTGCTTGATATTATCTAATTCTATTTTCTTCAAAATTCTTATTTAGTTTTACTGAAATAGTTCGAGTATTTCTTTTATTCCACTCTGAAAAAGATCTTAAGATAGGCATAACCGAAAAGCCAAATTCAGTAAGTGAATACTCAACATTTGGAGGCATTATTCGAATAACATTTCTATTAATTATTCCATCTCCCTCTAATTCCTTAAGCTGCTTGGATAACATTTGTTGTGTAATAGTTTTCAATCCTTTTTTAAGTTCACCAAATCTAATTTTTTTACTTTGCAGCAAACTAAACAAAATTCTAATTTTCCATTTACCTCCAAGAAAATAAACGGCTCTTTCAGCTGGACAATCTATTAAGTTTTTCATGGTATGTTTTTATATACTAGTATGATTATTTTGCGTTATTGCTTTATTGATACCAAAGCACTAAATAGAAGTCAAATAAATTGAAAGGGTAAAAATGATTAAAGGACAAAACGCAGGTAACGGACCAATAGCAGTAGATGTAGAGAAAGATAAATCTTACTACTGGTGCTCTTGTGGAAAGAGTGCAAAGCAACCATTTTGTGATGGATCACATAAAGGCACTGAGTTTACTCCACTCGCATACAAGGCTGAAGAAACTAAAAAAATGTTTTTTTGCTCTTGCAAACAAACTAACAATCAGCCATTTTGTGATGGATCACATAATAAATAACAAAAGGATAATATGCAGAATTTAAACAACAAAGTTAACAGTTTTTTTTCAAATATTGATGCACTGGCACCTTTAATTTTCAGGTTTGGAATTGGTATTGCTTTTATCATTCATGGTTCAAAAAAATTTCCATTACCTCCCCAAGGATTAATTGAATACTTTGGTCTGTCACCTATGTTAGCATCAACAGTTGCTTTATCTGAACTGTTGACTGGATTGGTATTAATAATAAGTGGTTTTATTAGAAACCCTTTTGGAAATTTACTCACAAGACTATCAGGACTTAACATAACTATCTTAATGGTAACTATACTTATCTTTGCTCACAAAGACTGGTTCTTCACAACAAAACTATTTACCAGTGAACAAATATTTCTTTTAATTGGAGGAATTTATTTTTTAATTAAAGGTAATCGAACGTAAGTATGAGCCAAGTCGAAGTAGAAAAAATCATAGAACCAGTTGCAGCATCAGATGGTGCTGGAGTTAAGTTAAAAAGAAGCATTGGTACTCACCTTATTGATTACCATGATCCTTTTTTAATGTTAGATGAATTTGGTTCTGAAAATAAAGATGATTATATTGGAGGTTTCCCTCCTCACCCTCATAGAGGAATTGAAACAGTAACTTACATGTTAAGTGGTGAATTTGAGCATGAAGATAGTACTGGAGCTAAAGGTAGAATGTCTTCGGGAGATGTTCAATGGATGAAAACTGGTGGTGGAATAATTCATTCTGAAATGCCTGCAATGACAGAAGGTAAACTTCATGGTTTTCAATTATGGGTGAATATGCCTGCTAAATTAAAAATGAATAAACCTGAATATATTTATATTGATGCAGATAAAATGAGTACTCATAAAGATGATGAAAAAATAGTTAAAGTAATCGCTGGAAAATTTGAAAATGCTGAAGGACCTGTTAAAGGCCATAATGTTGAGCCAGTTTACTTTGATGTAGAGATTGAAGAAGGTAAGGAGTTTAATTTTAATCTTTCCTTAACGCATAATTCTTTGATTTATTTAATTGATGGGGAAATTAAGGTTGGAGATCAAAACCATGATCAAGCTAAAAACTCTACTTTAATTATTCTAACTAGAGGTGAAAAATTAAAAGTATCTAGCTTAAGTAAAGCCAAGTTTTTATTAATATCTGGAAAGCCAATTGGTGAACCAATTGCTAGAGGGGGTCCATTTGTAATGAATACGAAAGCAGAAATCTTGCAAGCAGTGCAAGATTATCATAATGGTACATTTGTAAAATAATGAAAAAAATTGAAATTGAAAAATTTGGTGGTCCTGAAAATTTACAAATCAAAGATGTTGAAATTGGTAAACCAGGTCCAAAAGAAGTTTTAATAAAAAATTTATCAATTGGTCTTAATTATATTGATGTTTATCACCGAACGGGTTTGTACCCTATTCCTCTTCCAAGTGGGATTGGTTTAGAAGCATGTGGAATAATAGAGGAAATTGGTTCAGAAGTTGATCTATTTAAAGTTGGAGATAGAGTAGCTCACTCTTCAATGCCAATTGGAAGTTATTCTGAAAAACAATTATTTCCCCAAGAAAAATTAGTTTTAGTTCCAGAGGGAATTTCAAATGAAATAGCATCTTGTATTATGCTTAAAGGAATTACAGCTGAATATTTATTACACAGAGCTTACCCAATTAAAAAAGGTGATAAAGTTTTATATCACGCAGCAGCTGGTGGTGTGGGTCAAATTTTATGTCAGTGGGCTAATGCATTAGGAGCTGAAGTTATTGGAACTGTTGGCTCTAAAGAAAAAGAAGCTATTGCTAAAAAAAATGGCTGTCATCATGTAATAAATTATACTGATACAAACTTTGTTGAAGGGGTGGAAAAAATTGCAGGTAAAAATGGAGTTGATGTTGTCTATGATGGTGTTGGTATTAAAACATTTGATGGATCAATTGAAACCCTAAAGGTTAGAGGTATGATGGTCGCTTTTGGTAACGCGTCAGGTTATGTTGATACTATAGATGTTAAAAAACATATTAACGCAAAAGGATTATTTTTTACTCGTCCATCAATTGCTCACTACACAGCTACAAGGAAAGAGTTAATTGAATCAGCTAAAAAAGTTTTTGATGCAATCCTATCTGGAAAATTTAAAGTTGAAATTTCAAAAAAATATTCACTTGATGATGCTAAAAAAGCTCATGAAGAATTAGAAGCAAGACTATTGACTGGTCCTGCAGTTATTATTCCTAATTAATCTAAATCAACATCCATATCAGACATATGCAATTTTAATGCGTTTGTTGATATATGAATTTCTCTTAAAAAAACTAAAATTGAAACCATCATTGATAAACAACAAGATCCAAAAATTATCCTTGCTACAAAAATTTCATTTAGATAGAGAGCAAATACAGTTAGCAAATTAAATAAAAGACCGAAAGCTGCAAACATGATAGTCCACTTTAATAACACAATTCTTCCACTTAAATTTATAAACTGTTTTTTCCACTCAGGAGGAATATGATTTTCATACACATGCTCATCATGAAGTTGCCTAATAAGCTTACTTAATGAGTGAAATCTATTACTATAGATATTCATAAGCAAAGGTATTGCTGGAAACATTAGTGCTGTTACTGTGTAATCTATATTCATACGAATCAATTTGATTATGAAACTAGCCTTTGTTATTTACAAGTAAATTATTATGAAACAAATAAATCTCTTTATTGAATTAACTAGGCTTAAAAAGCCAATCGGTTTTATGCTGTTATTCTGGCCTTGTGCTTGGGGCTTAACTCTTGCTTATGATTTTTCAAATAGCCCAAATAATTATTTTTTTTATTTATCTTTATTTTTTCTTGGTTCAGTTTTAATGAGATCAGCAGGATGTATAGTAAATGATATTTTAGACAAAGAATTTGATAAAAAAGTTTTGAGAACAAAAGAAAGGCCAATTGCATCAGGAAAAGTTTCTATAAAGCTTGGAATATTGTATTCTATAATATTATGCTTTTTAGCATTAGTAATTTTATTACAATTTAACACTTTTACAATTATTTTAGCTCTAGCTTCTATGCCTCTAGCTTTTAGCTATCCATTAATGAAAAGGTATACTTATTGGCCTCAACTTTTCTTGGGCATAACATTTAACTATGGTTTAATTCTTGGCTGGGCTTGCATTGAAAATGAGTTAAATTTAGCGCCAATAATTTTTTATTTTGGGGCCATATTTTGGACAATAGGGTTCGATACAATATACGGGTTTCAAGATCTAAAAGATGATGAAATAATAGGATTAAAATCAACTTCAATCAAATTTAAACAAAAACCACACATATTTCTATCACTATGTTATCTAATATTTATAATGTCCTTCATCTTACTAGGTGTATTTATGAAATTTAATATTATATTTTACTTTATTATGGTTGTGCCTTCATTTCATCTATTTCAACAAATTTATAATTTTAATATTAATGATCACAAGAATAGTTTAAAAATTTTTAAGAGTAATAATTTTTTAGGATTACTTATTTTATTTAATTTACTGATTGGAAAATATTAATTTTATGAATAGTTTTGAAATCTTAAAGCGACTGTATAAAGATTACACAAAAAAATTTAGATCTAAAATATTGTTATCTATTTTTTTTACTTTAGTAGTTGCTGGAAGTACCTCCTCAATAGCATGGCTTTTAGATCCAGCAATAAAAAAATTGTTTGTGGATAAAGATCAGGCACTTATAATTATCATACCCAGCCTAATTGTTATATCTTTTGCCTTAAAAGGATCTTTTCTTTATCTGGCTAGAAAAACAATGATAGGTGTTGCTGAAAATGCAAAAGCGCTTATTCAAGGTGATATGTCAAAATCTTTAATTAAAGCAGATACAGATTATATAGATGACAAACATACTGGAAAATTCATATCAAATTTAACATATGACACGGGTTTGGTAACAACTTTAGTTAGCACAGTAATATTAAATTTCTTTAAAGATAGTCTGACTTTAATAGGGTTGCTATCAGTTATGTTTTATCAAAATTGGAGGTTAGCTTTGGTAGCAATCATAATGATACCTGTAGCTTCCATCGCAGCTAAAAGCTTGGGGAAAAGAATTAGTAAAGTCTCAACAGAAGCACAAGTAGAATCTGGAATTCTCAATACTCATTTAATTGAAGTTTTTAAAAATCATAAAATAATAAAAATTTTTCAACAAGAAGAAAAGGAAAGTGAAAGACTATCTTTGTTTATTAACAATCTAAAAGAAAAAACCAAAAAAATTTCTATTATTTTTGTGAGAGCGACTCCAATTATGGAAACCTTGACAGGAATTATGATTGCTATTTTGATATATTATGCAGCGAAATTAATTTTAAACAATCAATTAGAAATAAATAGTTTTTTCTCTTTTTTAGCAGCCATGATGCTTGCTTACCAACCTGTAAGATCTTTAGCGACACTTAACATGGGTATAAATCAAGGATTGTCAGCTGCACGAAGGATTCTTCCTATAATAGACATAAAGAATGAAATATCTAATGATGTAAATGATCAAAATTTAGTTATTAAAAATGGAAATATAAAATTTAACAATGTAACTTTTGAGTACAAAAACACTGATAAAAGTGTTTTAAAATCTATTAACTTAGAGATCGTTGGTAAAAAAATGAATGCCTTGGTTGGGCATAGTGGATCTGGAAAATCGACAATATTAAATTTAATTCCAAGGTTTTTCAATTGTGCAAAGGGAGAAATAACAATTGATGAGCAACCAATAAACAAGGTATCTATAAATTCTTTAAGAGAAAATATTTCAATGGTAAGTCAAGATACAACTTTATTTGATGATACTATAAAAAATAATATTGCATATGCAAACCCTCATGCAAATGAACAACAAATTATTGAGGCTGCAAAAAATGCCTTTGCTCATGAATTTATAGAAAAACTTCCAAAAAAATATGATACTCAAATAGGAGAGGATGGAGTAAGGCTATCAGGTGGTGAGAAGCAAAGAATCTCAATTGCCAGAGCAATTCTAAAAAAAACATCAATTATACTTTTAGATGAAGCAACATCATCTTTGGACTCCGAGACTGAAACCAAAATACAGAAAGGATTAAATTATCTAACAAAAGATAAAACTACAGTTGTGATTGCGCATAGGCTTTCAACAATCTTAAATTCAGAAAAAATATTTGTAGTTGATAAGGGTGAAATTGTAGCAGAAGGCACACACAATGAATTACTCATAGACTCAGCAATCTATAAAAATTTTTATGAAAAACAAATTAAGAAAAATTAATGTTTCTTTTCTACAGAATTTTAATGAATATAATATTTATTTTATCTCCTCTTATTTTTCTTTACAGAATAATTAGAAAAAAAGAAGATATATTTAGATTTAAAGAAAAAATATGTTTTTTTTCTAGAAAAAAAAATAAAGGAAATACTGTATGGTTTCATGGAGCAAGTGTAGGAGAAATTCTAAGTATAGTTCCATTAATCGAAAAATTAGAAAAAAATAAAAAAATTAATCAAATTTTAGTAACAACAAATACATTGAGCTCTTCAAAGATTTTAAAGAAACTAAAATTAAGCAAAACAATTCATCAATTCTTTCCTATTGATACAAATTACCATAGCAAAAAGTTTTTAAATTATTGGAAACCATCTGCTGTATTTTTTATAGACTCGGAAATATGGCCAAATATGTTAACAAATATAAAAAAAAAAGAAATTTCTTTAGTTCTTTTAAATGCAAGAATCACAAAAAAAACTTATGCTAGATGGAAAAAATTTCCATCATTAGCAAAAAATTTATTTAATAAATTTGATGCTTGCTACGTTGCAGATATAAAATCTAAAATACGTCTAAAGAAACTTGGTGCAAAAAAAATAATAAATATTGGTAATTTAAAATTTACTCAAACCAAAATAAATACCCATGATTTGAATAAAAAATTAAAAAAAAAATTATTATCAAGAAAAATATGGTGTGCTTCCAGCACACATGATTTAGAAGAAAAGTTTTGTGCAATTGCACATAAGATACTGAAAAAAAAGTATAAAAATTTACTCACAATCATAATTCCAAGGCACATCAATAGAGTAAAAAATATTAAAGCTGAATTGGAGCAATATGATCTTAAGGTATGCAGGCATGATTCCAATGACAGAATTAATGAAGATACGGATATTTATATTGTAAATTCCTATGGAGAAACAAAATCATTTTATAAAATTTGTAAAACTGTTTTTTTAGGGGGTTCACTTATTCAGCACGGTGGTCAAAACCCATTAGAGCCAGCTATATATGGTTGCAAAACACTACATGGGCCAAATATTTGGAATTTCAAAGAAATATATAGCCTTCTACATAAAAATAAAATTTCTAAAAAAATTAAAAATTCAAGAGAAATAGCTAAAGAAATCAATAATATATTTAATAATAAAAATAATTCTCAAAAGTTAAAATCTAAAATTATAAGATTAGGTGAAACAATTTTAAACAAAACACTTAAAGAAATTAATTTATTTATTACAAAAAATGAATTTTAAAAAACCTTTTTTTTGGGACTATAAAAAGCCAAATTTTCTATCTTATATTTTATTACCATTAACCATTCCTATAATGATTAATAATTATTTTCTTATAAAACAGAAAAAAAATAAAAAAAAAAATAAAAACATAAAAAGTATTTGTGTAGGTAACATCTACGTTGGTGGTACTGCAAAAACACCTTTGACAATAGAAATTAATAATATTTTAAATACTTTAAATTACAAAACAGTTATTATAAAAAAATATTATAAAGCTCAAATAGATGAGCAAAAATTATTGTCCAAAAAAGCTAAACTATATTGTCATAATAAAAGGCAGGGTGCTTTAAATCGTGCAGTTAAAAATAATATCGATGTAGCTATTTTTGATGATGGTCTTCAAGACAGATCTATACTTTATGACCTAAATTTTGTTTGTTTTAATAATTTAAAATGGATTGGTAACGGGCACTTGATTCCTTCTGGTCCGCTAAGAGAAAAATTATCTAGCATATCTAAATATGATGCAATTTTTTTAAATGGCAATGGCGAAACCACAAATAAAATTAAACAGATAATCAAAAAAAATAATCAAAATATAAAAATTTTTGATACAAGTTATAAACCTCTAGATTTAAAGAAATTTAATTTAAAAGAAAGATTTATAATTTTCTCTGGTATAGGTAATCCTGATAGTTTTAAAAAAACACTTCAAAAAAACAGGTTCAATATTGTGGGCGATATAAAATTTCCAGACCATTATGAATATAAAAAAAAAGATATTTCTTATATTCGGCTATATGCAAAAAAATTAGATGCAAAAATTTTAACTACAGAAAAAGATTTTGTTAAAATTAACAATAGAGATTCTAAAGGAATTAAATTTCTAGAAGTAAAAATGGAAATAAAACAAAAAAAAAAATTAATACAATTTATAGAATCGAAAATATGAAAATAATTAAATACTTTTTTCAATTTTTAATAATTATATTTTTTTTTATAATATTTAAAATTATTGGTTTTAAATTTGCATCTTACATTTCTAGTAAAATTATTTCTATAATTGGTCCATTTTTTCGATCTAAAAAAATAATTACATTAAATATTCAAAGATCATTTCCAAATTTATCTAAGAAAGAAATTGATATAATTATAAATAAAATGTGGAACAATTATGGGAGAATTTTATCTGAATATATGTTTATAAAAAATTTTAAAAAATCTAAATCAACTTTTAATTTAGAAATTAAAGGCCAAGCAATTTTAGACGAAATAAAAAATAACCATGAGCCTGTAATATTTGTTTCAGGCCATTTTAATAACTTTGAATTAATGGCTATGCATATTGAAAAGTCTGGTATTGATTTGGCAGTAATTTATAGGCCTCTTAATAATAAATTTTTGAATTTTATAATGGAAAAAATTAGAAAAAAATATATTTGCAAAAAGCAGATTAAAAAGGGTATTGGTGGAACTAAAAAATTATTATCATTTTTTAAAAAGGGTACATCTATCGCTTTAATGATTGATCAAAGAGTTTCAGAAGGAATAAAATGTAATTTTTTTAATAATGAAGCTTTTACAACAACTATCCCAGCACAATTTGTAAAGAAATTTAATTGTAAAATAGTTCCAGTTTACATTGAAAGAATTAATAATATAAATTTTAAACTTACACTATATGAGCCACTTAAATTTTCCACTCAAGATACCACCCTCTCTATCACTCAAAATTTAAATAATCTTCTAGAGGACATGATTAAAAAAAATCCAGATCAATGGATTTGGTCACACAATAGATGGAAATAAAAAATTAACTTTGTTCTCTCTTTTGTTGAGCTTCTACATAGGAGTGATAAGCCTCTTGCAACTCTACATTCCAATAGTTTAAATCTTCTAACTGAATAGTCTTGCCAGAAATGGCACAAATTACATGATCACCTTTTTCAACGATTTCAAAATTATTAGGTAAATATTTTATTTTTGCTAATTTTTTTTTCATTTTTAGTTTATACACTATTATATGAAAGTTGGAATAATTGGAAGTGGTGGTCGCGAACATGCTATATGTCATGCCTTAAATAAATCGGATATTGTTAAAGATGTGTTTTGCTTCCCCGGAAATGCTGGAACAGCCACTATAGCAAAAAATATAGATTTAAACTTAGAAGACTTTGATAAATTAAAAGATTTTATAATATCAAGTAAAATCGATTTAATTATAGTTGGTCCTGAAAAACCATTGGTTAATGGTATCGTTGATTTTTTAAAAGATAATAATATTAAAGTTTTTGGTCCTAATAAGTTAGCTTCACAACTTGAAGGTTCAAAAATTTTTACAAAAAAATTATGTCAAAAATATAATATTCCAACAGCTAATTTTGGTATTTTTACAAAATCACATGAAGCAAATGAGTTTATTAAAAAATCTAAATACCCTCTAGTTATAAAGGCTGATGGGTTAGCATCAGGTAAAGGGGTTTATATATGTAAGACTCAAGGTGATGCCCTGACTGCAATTAAAGAAATATTTGATGGTAAATTTGGTAAAGCTGAAAATCTACTTGTGGAAGAATTTTTAGAAGGTGAAGAAATGAGCTATTTCGTAATATCAGATGGCAACACAATAAAAAATTTTGAAACTGCCCAAGATCATAAACAAGCTCTAGAAGGTGATTTAGGAAAAAATACTGGTGGCATGGGTGCATATTCACCATCAAGATTAATGAATAAAGAAATAGAAAAAAAAATTTTAGATAAAATAATTAAACCAACAATAAGAGGATTAAAACAAGCTGGGATAAACTATGTAGGCTTTTTATATGCTGGGCTAATGATCGTAAAAAACGAACCTTTCTTAATTGAGTACAATGTAAGAATGGGAGACCCTGAATGTCAAGTAATCCTGCCAAAACTAGAAACTGATATTTTGAATATTTTTTTAGCTTGTTGCGATGGAAAATTGGATGAATTAAAAATAAAATGGCACGATAAAAAAAGTTTGTGTATAGTTTTGTGTGCAAGGGGGTATCCTGATGAATATAAAAAAAATATACTAATAGAAAATCTTGATAAGATAAAAATTACAAATAGAGAATACATTTATCACGCAGGCACAATCAATGTTGAGAATAAAATCTACTCGATAGGTGGAAGAGTGCTAAATTTTGTTTGTTTATCTGAAAACTTTTTAGATGCTCGAATAAAAATATTAGACACAATAAAGTTTTTAAATTGGGATAATGGTTTTTATAGAAAAGATATAGGATATAAAGTAATCGATAAATGAGAATAATCTCAGGTAACTTTAAGCGAAAAAAGATCTTAGAGCCCAAGGATCAAATTACAAGGCCTCTTAAAGATCTTACCAAAGAGTCAATATTTAATATTATTTATCATTCAAAGAAATTTGATATTCAATTAAAGGATTCTAATATTTTAGATTTATTCTCAGGAGTGGGTTCTTTTGGCTTAGAATGTTTATCAAGAGGATCTTCTTCATTAACTTTTGTGGAAAACTACAAAGAAGTTTTAATGGTTTTAAAGAAGAATATTTCCCTTCTTGAATGTGATGATAAATCAACAGTAATTGAAAAAGATATATTTAATAGATTAAACTTTAATGACTTCAAAAAAAAATTTGAAATTATTTTTTTAGATCCTCCTTTTAAGGAAGAAAGATTAGCTCTATTATTAAATTTGATTAGTGACTCAAATATATTAAAGGACAACGGAATTATAATTCTTCATAGGCATAAAAATGAAAATGATAATTTTCCAGAAAATTTTAAAGTCATTGAACAAAAAATTTATGGTGTGTCAAAAATTATTTTTGGGAATTATTCTTAGATCAATATTTTACTAGTTTCTTGCTTTATTAGCTCTACAGATGGTTGATCATAAGGATTAATTTTTAATGCTCTTCCTAATAAAATTGTTTCTAAAATAAAAAAACAAAATAACTCACCTAGGCTTTTTTCATTTCTTTTGATTATTTCAAAACTTCTATAAGGTAAATTTTTTTTAAAAAAAACCTTTTCAGTTGCTATTTTCTGAGCAAACTTAATTTCATCTAGTGTTTTATTTTTTAAATAACTATGAGATGAAAGTATCTTATTACTATTAATTTTTGGAGAACTATCATTTTTTACATAAAAAAAAGTAAAAAAGTTATTTTTAGGTCCATCAAGATAAAGTTGCATAGTGCTATGATTGTCTTTTGGCATTGAGGAAATTATCGGGAGAATTCCATTTCCTTTTTTTCCTAAACTTTCTGCAATTAGTTGTTGATACCATTTAAATAAATTATCTGATTTTTCATCATAGTTAAGAATAATTGAATTAAATTTTTTTTTCTTCACTAAGTGAAGGGTGTTACTAACATTTTTTGTTAAAGAATTTATAAATTCTTTATTTTTAATCAAATTATTCATCTGTTTGAATTGACTTGTTTTTAGACCCATTAATTCTGATGGCAGCATGCCCACTTCTGAAAGTACCGAATATCTTCCTCCTATAAAATTATTATGATGAATAATTTCACTTTTTAATTTTTTAGCAATATTAGATAAGTAGCTAGTTTTATTTTCTGTAATAAAAATACTTTTTTCTTTATTTTTTAAATAAATATTTGTATTCGAAATAGTTTCAAGAGTATTACCTGATTTAGAAATTATGATACTTAATGATTTATTTTTTTTATTATTTAAATTATTTTTTGATTTTAAATTATTTATAAAATAAAAATTTTTTTTCACTTTGTGTTTTAAAAAATCATAAATTGCTTCGGCTCCAAGAATTGAACCTCCCATTCCAATAATTTTTATATGAAAATATTTTTTTAAACTTAAAATTGTTTTTTTACTATAGCTATTCTTGTATTTTGTGCTCAGAGAATGGAGTATATCATCATTCTTTTTTATTAGTAATTTAAGATCTTTTTTAATACTTTTGTTATTTGTTTTTAATCTAAAATTTTTAAAAAAAATACTTTTGGTTATCATTAATTTTTTTGAATTTTATCTAAAATAGACTTTTCTAATGAATCATTCGATTCCTTACTTTTTGATAATTTATTATTAGAAATTGAGTCTTTATTAAAAATTTTTTCTAAGTTAAAATTTTCTTCTTCTATTGCTGCATCATTGGCCTTACCTGGCTCTGGAAGTTTTTCAAATTCTGGGGGTAGCACTAGTGGGTTTTTCTTTTCCACCATAAATTCATCTGTATTATCTTGCTTATTCCCTGTTAGGGCATTTTTAGCTCCCTGGCATCCATTTAATAAAAGCAGTATTATAAAAAGGTATTTATATAGATTTATCATTTTTTTTATTAGATTTTAACTCTATTAATATAAGAAAAATAACCCCAAAGGTAATAAATATATCTGCCACATTAAAAATAAACCAGTGAAAATCTCTTATATGAAGATCAATAAAATCTGGTACTGCTGAATAGTATATTCTATCAAAAAGATTGCCTATAGAACCTCCAAATATTAAGATTAAAGAATACTGCTTTATTCCTTCAGTATTCAGGATCATAATCAACACTAAGATTGTTATGAGCATAATAACTAAGCTTATTGAGTTATAAATAGTGCTTTGATCAAAAGAAAATAAGCCAAACGCTATCCCCTTGTTCCAAATCAAATATATATTTAAATATGATGTCAAATAAAAATCTACTGTATTTTCTAGCTCTGCCAGTTTCAATATATAAATCTTGGCTATTCTATCTAATAAAAAAATTAATATTATAGCTAAACTTTTTAAAAAGAAATTTTTTAGACGCACATGATTCATGAATTTTTTAAATTATTTTGGGTGTCTTTTGCAATTTTCTTTATTAATTTTCCAACAAACTGGACATTTATTACCTTCAGCTTTTTTAGCTTTAACAACTATTTCTTCTGAGTCAGACTTCTCAATTAATGCTAAAGAAGTTATGCATAATTCTGAAAAATCAACATTGTTTGCAATTTCATATAAATTTTGATTTAGACATATATTCAAATTAACTTCTAAACTTGATCCTATTTCTTTGCTTGCTCTTTTAGCTTCAATGCTTATGTTGCAAATATCTCTAATTTTTTTTAGTTCTACCCATTTTTTATTTAATTTATCATTTTTAAATGATTTTGGAAATTTTATAAATTTCTCAAGGTGAATACTTTTTTTATCTTTGTTTATTAATGTAAAAATTTCTTCAGTTGTAAATGAAAGTATTGGTGCAAACCACTTAATTAAAGACTCTAAAATTATGTTCAGCACAATTATGCTACTTTTTCTTCTTTGTGAATCTTTTGAATCACAATACAAGGCATCTTTCCTAATATCAAAATAAAATGCTGACAAGTCAACTGTACAAAAATTCAAAAGTTCTTTGTAAAGATTGTGAAAATCATATGACTTGAAATAGTTTTTGAAATTTTCATTTAAGTCATAAATTTTGTTGAGCATATATTGCTCTAATTCTGGTAATTGATTTAAATCTAATTTTTCAATATCAATTTTCTTAAAATCATCATTTAGGTTTCCAAGTAAATATCTAAATGTATTTCTAATCTTTCTATAAGAATCTGCATGTTGCTCTAAAATAGAATAGTCTATTCTTAAGTCTTCTGCATAATTTGATGATGCAACCCATATTCTCAATATATCTGCTCCATATTTTTTTAAAATATCCTCTGGTGCTATTACATTTCCTACAGATTTTGACATTTTGAGACCTTTGCCATCTACTACAAATCCATGTGATAATATTGATTCATAAGGTGCTCTACCTCTCGTACCACAAGACTCTAAAAGTGACGAATGAAACCAACCTCTATGCTGATCAGAGCCTTCTAAATACATTGATGCTGGCCATTGAAGATCTTTTCTTTTTTCCAAAACAAATGCATGTGTACAACCACTATCAAACCAAACTTCAACAATGTCACTTATTTTATCATAATCTTCTGCCTTATACTTTTCTCCTAGAAATCTTTGTGGATCATCAGAGAACCAGCAATCAGAGCCTTCTTTTTCATAAATGCTCGCAATATTCTCATTTACATTGTCATCTACTAAAATTTCTTTAGTAGTTTTATGAATAAATATCGGAAGTGGAACGCCCCAAACTCTTTGTCTTGAAACACACCAATCTGGCCTTGTTTCAATCATTGCTTTTATTCTTTCTCTACCTTTGTCCGGATAAAATTTAGTGTCATCAAGAGCCTTTAGTGCCTTTTTTCTTAAGCCGTGACTTTCCATTGAAATAAACCATTGAGGAGTTGCTCTATGAACAAGAGGTGCTTTTGACCTCCATGAATGAGGATAAGAATGAACTAACTCTCCATTAGATAATAATTTTTTTTGATCTTTTAGTTTTTCAATAACAATTGGGTTAGCTTTAAAAATATGAGTTCCCTCAAATAAAGGAAGATTTTTAGTATATTTACCATCACCATCTACGGTCTCTATAGCTTTGATCCCGTGTTTTAAGCAAAGATTAAAATCATCGGGACCATGACTAGGTGCACAATGAACAATGCCTGTTCCTTGTTCTGTTGTAACAAATCTTGCTTCAAGCATTGGAATATCATAATCATAACCAAGCTCTAAGAATGGGTGACTACAAATTGTATTTTTAAAATCTTTTCCTTTAAATTTTTTAATCTCTTTATAATCTTTAATATTACAGTCTTTAATAACAGAATTTAATAATGCTTCTGCAATAACTATTTTTTTATTCTTAAAATTTCCTTCATCATTTAATTCAATTATTAAATAATCTAAAGCCTCATTATAAGCTAGTGCCTTATTTGCAGGTATAGTCCATGGAGTAGTTGTCCATATAATAACTTCCGTATTTTCCAATTCTTTTATGCTTGTTTTTTTAATTGGGAAGGCTGTATAAATTGTATCTGATTTATGATCTTGATATTCAACCTCAGCATCTGCCAACGCAGTTTTTTCTACAGTTGACCAAAGAACAGGCTTAAATCCTCTATAAAGACTTCCTTCCTTTAAAAACTTACCCAACTCTCTTACAATTTGTGCTTCAGCATCAAAGCTCATAGTGGCGTAGTGATTATCCCAATCCCCCACAACACCTAATCTTTTAAATTGTGTTTTATGAACTTCAATCCATTTTTGCGCAAAATCTCTGCACTCTTTTCTAAATTCTGTTATTGGAACTTCATTTTTATTTTTTTTATTTTTTTTATATTGTTCTTCAATTTTCCATTCAATAGGTAATCCATGACAATCCCATCCGGGAACATATACTGAGTCTTTTCCATCCATTTGATGAAATTTAACTATTATATCTTTTAAAATTTTATTTAGAGCTGTACCCATGTGAATGTTACCATTTGCATATGGTGGACCATCATGAAGTATAAACTTCTCTTTACCCATGTTAGATTTTCTCAACTCCTTATAAAGATCAATTTTTTTCCAATATTCTAAAATTTCAGGCTCTTTATTTTGTAAATTTGCTTTCATGGAGAAAGATGTTTTAGGTAAATTTATATTTTCTTTGCTCATATTAATTTTTTTTTGCGACGTTTAAGTCACTTTGAATTTGTTTTTTCAATTGATCAACGTTTTTGAATTTTTTCTCTTTTCTTATAAACTTTGTGAACTCTACTGATAAATACTTATTATAAAGATTTCCAGAAAAATTAAAAATATGTACCTCTAATAAAATTTTTTTTTGATTGAAAGTTGGTCTATAACCAAGATTAGCAATAGCTTTTATTGATTTATTAGAGTTTTTTTGTTTTACTTTAACTGCATACACTCCAGGCATTGCGATCACGTAATCCTTAATATCAATATTGCATGTTGGAAAACCAATCTTTTTTCCTTGCTGTCTTCCCTTTTGAACAATCCCTTCAATTGACCAATTTCGATTTAATAATTTATTAATTTTTTTTAATTGTCCTTTTTCAAGAAGAGAACGAATATATGTCGAGGAGATAACTTTTTTATTTAAGATTAGTGGTTGAGGTTTTACTATTTTGTAATGATATTTTTCTTCATTTTTTATTAATTGTTTAACACCTCCTTCTCTTTTATTGCCAAATCTAAAGTTATTACTAACAAATATATATTTTGCTTCTAATTTTTTTGATAAAATTTCTTTAATAAAAAAATCAGATTTCAACTTAGAAAATTTTTTATCAAACTTTTGTGTAATTACAAAATCAACTCCCAGACTTTTTAAAATTATATTTTTTTGATTAATATTTGAGATTCTGAAGTTTTTTATATCTTTGTTAAAAAACATCTTAGGCATTGGCTCAAATGTTAAAACACCAATTTTCAGATTAAATTTTTTCTTATAGGTATTTGCTAATTTAAACAATTTTTGATGGCCCATATGAACACCATCAAAATTTCCAATTAAAATTATTGATCTTTTATGATTTCTAGAAATATTAAAATTTTTATATAGTTTCATTTTTCTACCATTTAAGCTCTGATTGAATAAAATTTACAATAGCTTCATACTTTTTTGATACTATATCTATTCCTTCTTTTTTAATTTCATCTTTATGAATACCATTTGATATCAATAGTGAATCATAGTTTAAAAGATTTGCTCCCTTAATATCTGTATTTAAATTATCTCCAATTGATAAAATTTTTTTATTTTTGTTATCAATTGATTGATTATAAACTTCCGGAAAAGGTTTTCCAAAGTATATAACCTCTCCTCCCATTTTTTCAAAAATCAAAGCTACCGATCCTGCACAAAGCTCTCTTTTTTTACCCTTATCAACAACTAAATCTGGATTAGTGCATATCATTTTTTTGTTAATATGTTCTTTAAATAATTCTTTATAATAATTTAAATCGTCACTCTGATCTTCAAATAAACCTGTACATAATAAATAAGAACTTTCTTTAATTTCTGTAATTTTGTCTTTTTTAAAATTTAAAAATAAATCAAAATCTCTAGGTGGTCCTAAATGAAAAAACTTTTGATTTAAAAAGTTTTTTTTTAAATAGCTCAATGAAGCTTCGCCAGATGAATACACTTTTTCTCTAATTTCTTTATTCATTCCCATTTTCTCTAGAAATAAGTTTACAGAACTGTTTGGCCTTGGAGCGTTAGTTAGAAGAACATATTGTTTTCTTGCTTTAGTAATTTCTTCCAAGGTCTTAATAGCATTTTTATGAAGGGTTATTCCGTTGTGAATAACGCCCCATAAGTCGATATAAAAAATATCATAATTTCCTGCAATTGACCTTAATCCTTTATAATCTAAATTTTCACTCATTATGGGAGGTATAACTTATAAAAAACACAATTTCTCTGGTTTTTTGACTAACATATTTTTTTTACTTAACCTTGAAATAGCTTAGCTAATAGCTATATGAGTCGCATATTAAAAGGAGAATTTATGAAATTTAAACCGTTACACGATAGAGTTTTAATACAAGTTTTAGACAGTAGTGAAAAGACTGCTGGAGGAATAATCATCCCTGATACAGCCCAAGAAAAACCTCAAGAAGGTAAAGTTATTGCTGTTGGTGGTGGTGCAAAAACTGAAGATGGAAAATTGATTCCAATGGATGTAAAAGTTGGGGACAAAGTTCTTTTTGGCAAATGGTCAGGAACTGAAATCAAAATCGACGGCAAAGAATACAATATAATGAAAGAGTCTGACATTATGGGTATTTCGGGAAAATAATTTAATTAAAAGGAGAAAATAAAATGGCAAAAGTTATAAAATTTGACTCTGAAGCAAGAGCTGCAATGATTAGAGGTGTTGATATCCTTGCAAACACAGTAAAAGTTACACTTGGACCAAAAGGTAGAAATGTTGTTATTGATAAGTCTTATGGTGCACCTAGAATTACTAAAGATGGTGTTTCAGTTGCTAAAGAAATTGATCTAGAAGATAAATTTGAAAACATGGGTGCTCAAATGGTTAAGGAAGTTGCTAGCAAAACAAATGAAGAGGCTGGTGATGGAACAACTACAGCAACTATTTTAGCTCAAGCAATTGTTAAAGAAGGTGTTAAATATGTTACAGCAGGCATGAACCCTATGGACGTTAAAAGAGGAATAGAGTCAGCTGTGGAGCATGTTAAAGCAAGCTTAATTAGTTCAGCTAAAAAAGTAAAAGATAGTGATGAGATTGCTCAAATAGGAACGATTTCAGCTAATGGCGATAAAGAAATTGGTAACATGATTGCTAAAGCAATGCAAAAAGTTGGCAATGAAGGCGTTATCACTGTTGAAGAAGCAAAAGGAATAGAAACTGAATTAGATGTTGTTGAGGGTATGCAGTTCGATAGAGGATATTTATCACCATACTTTATAACTAATGCTGATAAAATGACTACTGAATTAGAAAATCCTTTTATTCTATTACATGAAAAAAAATTAACTAACTTACAGCCAATGGTTCCACTTTTAGAAGCTGTTGTTCAAGCTGGAAGACCACTAATGATTATTTCAGAAGATGTAGAGGGTGAGGCTCTTGCAACTCTTGTAGTAAATAAACTTAGAGGTGGTTTAAAAGTTGTTGCTGTGAAAGCTCCAGGTTTTGGTGATAGAAGAAAATCAATGCTTGATGATATTGCTATCTTAACTGGTGGTCAGGTTATTTCTGAAGACATCGGTGTTAAGCTTGAAAATGTTAAGCTTACTGACCTTGGTTCTTGTAAGAGAATAAAGGTTGATAAAGATAACAGTACTATCATTAGTGGTAGTGGTAAAAAATCAGAGATTGAAGCTAGATGTGCTCAAATCAAACAACAAGTTGGTGAAACAACTTCTGATTACGATAGAGAAAAGCTTCAAGAACGACTAGCGAAACTTGCTGGTGGAGTGGCTGTAATCAAAGTTGGTGGTGCAACTGAAGTAGAAGTTAAAGAAAGAAAAGATAGAGTTGAAGATGCTCTTAACGCAACTAGAGCTGCTGTTGAAGAAGGAATAGTAGTTGGTGGTGGTTGTGCTCTTTTATATGCTTCACAAAGTCTAGATTCACTTAAAGTTAAGGGAGATGACCAAAAAGCTGGTGTTGCATTAGTTGCTAAAGCTTTACAAGCTCCTATTAGACAAATAACTTTAAATGCTGGAGTTGATGGTTCAGTTGTAGTTGGAAAATTACTTGAGCAAAGCAAAAAGAACATGGGTTTTGATGCTCAAAATGAAGAGTATGTTGATATGTTTGCAAAAGGTATCATAGATCCTGTTAAAGTTGTAAGAACAGCTTTACAAGATGCAGCTTCAATTGCTGGATTGCTTGTAACTACAGAAGCTATGATTGCTGAAAAGCCAGATGACAAAGATGCTGGTGGTGCTGGTGGAATGCCTGGTGGAATGCCTGGTGGAATGGGCGGCATGGGCGGCATGGGCGGCATGGGAATGTAATTCTTACTCTTTTTAAAAAAGAATTTAAAGGCCATCTTTTTAGGTGGCCTTTTTTTTTATTAAGCTGTTATAAGGTTAAGATATGTCAAAAAGATACAGTGGAAAATCATTTAAAGACTCAAGTACCGCTAAAAAGCCTAAATTAAGCCTGAAAGAAAAAAGAAAAAATAAAAAAGAGAAATCTAAAAAATCTTAGACTTTAGCTCTTTTTTGACTGTGTTTTTTAAAGGTAAAGCTTTTAGGTCTATCACTTCTACTTTTAAACTTCTTCTTTCTATCAAAACTAGAACTTTTTTTCTCTACACTAGTAGATGAGCTTTCAGATGTCTTTTTTCCGAAGTATTTTGGATTATTTGTAAAGCCTGTTAGTTTCGAGTTATCTTTCTTGGCAAAACTAGATTTTCCTTTATAACCAAAACTTTTTTTCTCTCCATCTCTTGATGATGAGCTAGATCTTCCGTAACTAGATGGTTTTGACTTGTCTCCAAAACTAGATTTTCCTTTATAACCAAAACTTTTTTTCTCTCCATCTCTTGATGATGAGCTAGATCTTCCGTAACTAGATGGTTTTGACTTGTCTCCAAAACTAGATTTTCCTTTATAACCAAAACTTTTTTTCTCTCCATCTCTTGATGATGAGCTAGATCTTCCGTAACTAGATGGTTTTGACTTGTCTCCAAAACTAGATTTTCCTTTATAACCAAAACTTTTTTTCTCTCCATCTCTTGATGATGAGCTAGATCTTCCGTAACTAGATGGTTTTGACTTGTCTCCAAAACTAGATTTTCCTTTATAACCAAAACTTTTTTTCTCTCCATCTCTTGATGATGAGCTAGATCTTCCTTTACCAAAAGATTTTTTTTCATCTCTAAATTTTCTTTTTTTATTGTATGGTGCTTTTCCTTTTTTGCCTCCTCTTGAATCTCCTCTTGCTCCACGTGGCGCAGGTTTAAAATTTGGATCAATTAATTTACTAATTTCGTTCCACATCGACCTATCATCTGGCGTAAGAAAAGTTAAAGCAGAACCTTCTGTCCCTGCTCTAGCAGTTCTTCCAATTCTGTGAACATAATCTTCTGGCACTTGTGGAAGATCATAATTTATCACATGTTGAATTAATGGAATATCTAAACCTCTTGCAGCAACATCTGTTGCAATCAATATTCTCTTAAGGCCTTTTCTAAATGAAGTAATTACACGATCTCTTTTGCTTTGACGAAGATCTCCATGAATAGCGTCAGCTGAATGACCCTCTTCTTTAAGACGCTTAACCATTTTATCAGCACCTCTTTTAGTTTTAACAAAAACTAATATTGATCCTTTTCTTGCTATAAATTGGTCTACTAATTGATCGTATTTATTTTCTTTAAAAACTTGAAGAGTTTCCTGTTTAATTTTTGCGATTGGAACTGATGTTGACCCTGTTGAAATTCTTTGAGGTTTATTTAAATATCTTTCAGAAATTCTAACAATATTCTGAGGTAATGTTGCAGAAAATAATAAAGTTTGATGATCTTTTGGAACAAATTTTAAAATTAATTCTATTTGAGGGGTAAAACCCATATCTAACATTCTGTCAGTTTCATCTAGTACTAGATATTTAGTAGCTGATAGATTTAAACTTTTTCTTTTTAAGTGGTCATTAATTCTTCCAGGAGTTCCAACTATTATTCTTGATCTATTACCTAGTTGTCTAAGCTGTTTTTGCATTGCCTCTCCACCAATAAGCAAAGCAGTTTTAATATTAATTTTATCACTAATAATGCTTTTAATCGCAGCCATTACTTGAGTTGCAAGCTCTCTAGTTGGACACATAACTAATGCAAATGCATTTTTATCTAATATTAGTTTATTAATTAAAGGAACACTAAAAGCTAAAGTCTTTCCTGTTCCTGTTTGTGCTGTTCCTAAAATATCTTTTCCCTCTAAAGCAACAGGTATTGCCATAGCCTGAATTGGAGTTGGTTTCGTAAACTTCATTTTTTCCAATGAATTCTTTAGAGAATCTTCTATTTTTAGTAATTTAAAGTTTTCCATTTAGGTATTTATATTTTTAAAACTTAAGGAGATATGCTCTTAATCCTTTAATACGTCTAATTTATATAGGGATATCTATACGTTTTTATAACAATCACAAGAAGTGAATTTTTAGAATAATTAATTTTAGTCTGTAAATATTGACTTTTTTTAAGTTTTCAAATGACTCAATTAATGTATAAGAGCGTCAAATTATGAGTAACAATATTCGAAACATCACAATTATTGCCCATGTTGACCATGGCAAGACAACTATGATTGATAATCTAATGAAGCAAAGTGGTTCATTTAGAGAAAATGAAGTTGTTGATGAAAGGTTGATGGATTCAGGAGAATTAGAAAAAGAAAGAGGAATTACTATTTTAGCCAAACCTGCTTCAATTGATTGGCAGGGATCAAGAGTTAACATTATAGATACACCTGGACACAGAGACTTTGCAGCTGAAGTTGAGCGTGTTTTAAGTATGGCTGATGGAGCTTTATTGTTGATTGATTCTGCTGAAGGTGTAATGCCACAAACAAAATTTGTACTAGCAAAAGCTCTTAAGCAAGGGTTAAAGCCAATTGTTGTAATTAATAAATTAGATAAAGCAGATCAAAGAGCTGATGAGGTTTTAGATGAAACATTTGATTTATTTGTAAGTTTGGATGCGAATGAAGAACAATTAGATTTCCCCGTTTTATATGCAAGTGGAAGATCTGGATGGGCAAGCAAGGAAGTTGATGGCCCAAGAGAAAATCTTCATCCATTGCTTGATTTAATTATTGAGCATGTTAAGCCAGCTGAGCTTGACAAAACAAAACCTTTCGCCATGTTGTCTACTTTATTATATGCAGACAGTTTTTTAGGAAGAAGTTTAGTAGGAAAAATATCACAAGGTACAGCTAAAGCTAATCAACCAATTAAAGCAATAAATCTTAAAGGTGAAAAAGTTGATGAAGGTAGGTTAACTAAAATTTTTAGATATGAAGGAACAAAAAAAGTGCCTATCGAAGTTGGTGAGGCTGGAGATATTGTTATAATTGCTGGTCTAGAAAAAGCCAATGTGGCAGATACTATTTGTGACCCTGAAGTTATGGAACCACTTCCTGCAACACCAATAGATCCTCCAACTATGTCTATTACTATAAGCGTTAACAGTTCTCCTTTAGCTGGAACTGAAGGTAAAAAATTAACAAGTACACAAATTAAAGATAGATTGATTTCAGAATCTCAAAATAATGTTGGAATTACCTTTTCTCAAAATGCTAACGTAGATTCGTTTGTGATTAGTGGACGAGGAGAGTTAATGCTTGAAATATTACTAACACAAATGAGACGTGAGGGTTTTGAAATGACCGTAAGTCCTCCAAAAGTTTTGTATCAACAAGATGAAAGTGGAAATAAACTCGAACCTATCGAAGAAATTACAGTAGATTTAGATGAAGAGTTTTCTTCAAAAATTATTGATTCAATGAACAGAAGGAAGGGTAAATTACTTGACCTTAAAGATACTGGAAAAGATAAAAAAAGGTTAATATTTCATGCGCCAACAAGAGGTTTGATGGGTTACACAAGTAGATTTTTGACTTTAACAAAAGGCACTGGTGTAATTAATAGAATTTTTCATGGCTTTGGGAAATTCGAAGGTGAAATGGATGGTAGAAAAAATGGTGCTTTAATTTCAATGTCTAACGGTAAAGCTGTCGCATTTGCAATATTTAACTTACAGGCAAGAGGTGAAATGTTTGTAACTCATAATGATCCAGTTTATGAAGGAATGATTGTTGGATTGGCTCCAAAAGCTGGTGATATGATTATTAATGTTATGAAAGGTAAACAATTAACAAACATGAGAACTCAAGGTACTGATGAAAATGTTGTGCTTACTCCAGTCAGACAAATGTCAATTGCAGAACAACTTAGTATGTTAAACACTGATGAAGCATTAGAAATTACCCCTAAATCTCTTAGATTAAGAAAAGCAATTCTTAATCCCAATGATAGAAAAAAGAACGAAAAATCCTCAACACCTCTTTAGTCAAAAGATTTTCCAACTATAAATAATCCTAAAGCAACAGCTGGTCCAATTCCAAAAGCAAATAATAAAGTTCCAACACCAACAGTTCCTCCTAAATACCAACCAATAGACATTACTGTAATTTCAAGAGACCCTCTAACTGCCGCGATTGGCAAATTTGTTTTTTTTTGTAAGCCTACCATTAGTCCATCTCTTGGTCCTGCTCCTAAATTTGCTACTAGATAAATACCACCTCCAAGTCCTACTGTTAATACTGCTACAATAGCCAAAAGTATTTGATAAATATAATTTTCAGGTGTTGGTACATACTTAATGCAAACATCAATCATTAAACCAATAATTATTGCATTTAAAATTGTTCCAATTCCAGGTTTTTGATTTAATGGTACCCAAAAAATTAAAACAGCAATACTTACAAGGATAGTTATTATCCCAATAGAAAGATTAGCATTCAATGAAATACCTTGCGCGAGAACAGACCATGGTGAAGCTCCAGCAAAAGAGACTATTAACAAGCCTTCACCCAAACCAAACAAAGTCAATCCAAGGCACAGAAAAAAGAAAGTTGAAAATTTTGGTTTAAGATTTAATGGTTTTTCTGAACTCCAAGATACTTTAGGGATATTTTTAATTTTCAAGAACATTTTTCTAATAAAGTACTTCTTTTAAAGTTAAAGTCTATTATTGTTGATACTTTATGAAAAATTTTTTTATCTTAGTATTTTTTTTAACATATTCATTTAATTCTAATGCTCACATGGCACATTATAATAAATTTAATAAAATCGAAATGGAGATTTTAAAGGATGGTAAAGTTATTGGATATAATTACTATTTTTTTAAAAAGAATGGAGACAAAACAACAGTTACAAATCAAACTAAAATTACAGTCAAATTATTTGGAGCAACAATTTTTGAAATTGAAGGCTATGGAGAAGAAAAATATATTAAAAATAAATTGATTTCTTTTAATTCTAAAACACTTCAAAATAATAAAAAAAAATATGTAAATTTACAATTTAATGAACAAACAAATAAATTTGACATTCAAGGTTCATCTTATAATGGTGAAGCATCAATAAATAATATAATCGGAAATTGGTGGAGCCATAAAATTTTACAGACTGATAGTCAAATTAGTCCAGTATCAGGTAGCATTAAAGAGCAAGTAGTAACTTTTATAGCTAAAGAAAAAATTGAAATTTATGGTAAAACTTATGAGGTAGATCATTTTAAATTGACCTCAAAAGACATGTCTTTACCAAAAGATAAAAGGCTTAATTTTGATATATGGTTTGATAAAAAAAACTCTTTAATTTTAAAAGTTACTTATTCTAGATTGGGAAATTGGGAATATAAGGTTAAAAAATTTGAATAAATTATTTACTTATTTTTTTAAAAAGATCTTTGGCACTTATCCATCCAGACTCTAATCTAGGTCCAACAAACCAATCCGCACAAACCCCAAGATTTAAAGAAGAATTCCAATAGCTTTTAATTTTTAAAGGTTTTGAACTAGATGAATATTTCCAACCATGATTCAAGGAAAATAAAACTTTAGTTTTTTTTATATCTGTAAGTTTAAAAAACTGTTCTATCATAATCTTTGAGTTTAGCTCTTTATTTTCTTGATTTTTATTAATTTTTTCATTTGCCCATGAGTAAGTACTTTGTAAAGTCCAAAGATCATTTTTACTTTTAAAGCGCATTTTACTATTTTCATTTCCAGCCCATCCTAAAATTTTATCATTAAAAAAATAACTACTTACATTATGTTTACTTTTTTTTATGACCATCATGACCGTTATATTTGCGTCCATTTTAATTCTTTTATTAACAAATGAATGTTTTATATATTTTTTTGAAAGTTTTTTTAATTGAGGAAATGGACATGTTAATATTAAAGATTTATATAGTTTTATTGATCCATCTGAAAAATATATTTCCCAAATATTATTTTTATTAAAAATTTTAATAACTTCACTATTAAAATTACAATTAATATCTTTTAATAGATATTTGCTAATTGCATTATTCCCATTTTTACCAATTATCTTAATATGTTTTTTATCCTCTTTTTTATCTGTGTTTAAAAATACATGTTTCCCTGGCCAGCTTTTAACAATTCTTTTATCAATTAATTTTTTTATAAATCTTTTAAATTCAATACTTTTCGGTGAAATATATTGAGCACCATGATCAAAGCTCTCATTCTTATTAAACTTTTTGTTAGATGACCTCCCTCCCACGCCTCTTGCTTTGTCGTAAAGATCTAATGAGTATTTTTTACTGAGAGTATTCGCAATTGTTGCACCAGAAATACCTGAACCAATAATACAAAAGTCCTTCATTTCCCAGCAACAACCATACCTTCTATTAACATTGTTGGTGCATTTGTTGAATATTTAAACTCAAGATCATCTGCTAGTGTTATGTTCTTGAATATATCCTTGAAATTTCCAGCTATTGTAATTTCACTGACGGGATACTTAAATATTCCATCTTCAACCATAAAGCCATTGGCCCCGACTGAATAATCTCCTGTAACTAAATTGCTTCCATGTCCGATTGTTTCTGTAACATAAATAATTCTTCGGTTTAATCTTAAAAGATCTTTATAAGAGGTAGACCCTTTTTCAAAATATAAATTACTTGTTCCTCCACTTCTGCCATTTGATTTTAAATTTAATTTTCTTCCATAATAAGTATCAACAAGATAATGCTTTAAAACACCCTGATCCACTAATTTCAATTCCTTAGTTTTAACTCCCTCATTATCAAAATACCTAGAGCCTAATCCTTTAGTTATATCAGGCTTGTCATAAATATTTATTGATGTTGAAAATATTTCTTCATTTATTTTATCTTTTAAAAATGAAGTGCCTCTTGCTATAGACGATGCAGATATTGCACTTGCAAAAGAACTTAATATCCCTTTTGAAATTCTTCTATCAAAAATAATACTTATTTTTTCACTTTCTATTTTTTGAGGGTTTAATTTTTGAATTGTTTTTTTAGCTGCCAATGACCCAATTTGATTTGGTCTAAGCATATCATGTAAATGGCAAGTGCTCGTAAATTCATAATCTCTTTCCATTTTATTATTAGAGTCTTTTGCTATAGCAACACATGATGCAGAAAAAGATGAGGATTTATATCCATTTAAAAAACCATCACTGCTTGCTAATATAAAGTTAGATTTAGATTCTGTAAAACCTGTTTCTGTATTAATAATTTCTTTTTTTTCAAGTGCAGCTTCTTCTGCTTCTTTTAAATATTCAATTTTTTCATTATTCTCTATATGGTCATCATCATATAAGTTTAGATCATTAATTTTCTTTGCTAATAGATCTTGATCTGGTAGAGAATTAAATTCATCCTCTGGTGTAATTTGAGTTGTTTCAATACATCTCTCTATTAAAGTTTTAATATTATCTTCATTAAGATTTGATGAAGAAATGCTTGATTTCTTTTTACCAATATAAGTCTCTAAACTAACTCCTAAACTATCTGATCTGTCAGACTCATCTAATTTTCTATTTCTAAAATTGACTGTTTCAGAAATTGAATGCCCGACTACTGCTGTCACGTCTGTTGCACCTAATTTTTTTGCTAAATCTACACAAAAAGATGCTGTTTTTTTTAAATAATCTTGATCTTTAACCATATTATTTATAATTGAGTTCCACCAACAGTCATTTTATCGATTAAGATTGATGGCTGTGCCACACCCACTGGAACACCTTGTCCAGCCTTTCCACAAGTTCCAATACCTGGATCAAGCATCATATTATTTCCAACTAATGAAACTTCCTTTAAGATTGATGGGCCATCACCAATTAATGTTGCCCCTTTAATAGGAGCTCCTATTTTGCCATTTATGATTTCATAGGCTTCCGTACAATTAAATACAAATTTTCCTGATGTAATATCAACCTGACCACCACCAAAACTTACTGCAAATATCCCTTTATCAACTGATTTAATCATTTCTTCTTGAGAATATTTTCCATTTAACATCATTGTATTTCTCATTCTTGGAAGAACAATATGTTTGTAGCTTTCTCTTCTTCCACTTCCAGTAGATCTAGTATTCATTAATCTTGCATTCAAACGATCTTGCATAAAATTTTTTAATATACCATTTTCAATTAAGACAGTTTTTTCTGTGGGTGTTCCCTCGTCATCAATTGTTAAGCTCCCTCTTCTATTGTGCAAAGTTCCATCATCGATAATTGTAACTCCATCACTAGCAACTCTCTGACCCATTAAATTATGAAAAGCAGATGTTTTTTTTCTATTAAAATCTCCTTCTAAACCATGTCCTATAGCTTCATGAATAAGTATTGCTGGCCATCCAGGTCCTAAAACTACTTTCATTTCTCCTGCAGGAGCAGGTTTACTTTCTAAATTTACTGAAGCAATTCTAAATGCCTCATTACATACTTTTTTCCAATTATCATCTTTCAGATATTCATCATACGATTGTCTTCCACCAATACCATAAACACCAGTTTCTTTTTTGCCATTTTTTTCAAGCATCACCGAAACATTAAAGCGAATTAAAGGTCTAATATCTGTTAACACTTCACCACCTGATCTTATTATTTCTATAGACTTATGCTCCCCTGCAAAACTAGCTGTGACCTGCTGAACAATTCCTCCTTTTGCTCTAATATAATTATTAACTTCTTTTAAGAGTTCTAATTTTGATTGAAGTGATTTTTCTTCTATCGGATTAATATTTTTATAGAATTTTTCATTTGTCTTGTGTATCGCATGATTATAAATACCTTTTTTTGATTTCAAAGTTGAGCTTAAATTATCAGCTGATTGTTTTAATGAATTTTTTGAAATTTCATTTGAATGAGAGTATGCAACAACTTCGCCCGTTACGGCTCTTAAGCCATAACCTAAATCAGAGCTATAATTAGAGCTTTTAATTTTATCATCATCTAACACAATGGATTCACTCTTTGAATTTTCTAAGTAAAGCTCTCCATCATCACAGTTATTTAGTGTTTCAGAAATAATTTTTTCTGCATCATTTCTTGATAAATCTGTTTTATTAAAAAAATCTGTCATGTTAGTAAAATAGTAGTTATAATTATTTTTTCAATTGGTGTATTTCGCACATATACAAATTAATTAATTCTTGGTAATTTTACAAATTAATAAATAAAGGATAATAAAATGAAAAAATTTGATGAATTAATGAAGGTTTCTAATGAAATAACAAACATTTCTGTAGACGAAGCTAAAGCGAAATTAAATGATCCAAATGTTCAATTTATCGATGTCAGAGATAAAAGTAGTTTTTGCACTGAAACGATAGGTAATGCAATTAATTTAGAAAGAGGTTTACTGGAATTTTATTTAGCAGACGGCAGTCCTTTAGAAAAGGAAATGTTTAAAAATAATCCAGATAAAGAATATATAGTATTTTGTGGACTTGGTGGTCAAAGTACTCTCGCAACAAAAACAATGCAATATATGGGAATAAAAAACGTAAAAAATATGACTGGTGGAATGACTGCCTGGAAAGAAAAAAAATAAACTGTGAAGGTCTATTTTAATAATTCATGTAATATTTGTAGAGCAGAAATAAATTTATATAAAAAGCAAAATATAAAAGAAATTGAATGGGTTGATATCACTAATAACGTAGTTGCAGAAAAAGAGACGTCAAAAGATGATAAAACTCTTTTAAGAAGACTGCATGTTGAAGAGGGTGGAAAAATATCTGAGGGAGCAAAAGCTTTTTTGCTAGTTTGGAAAAAAATACCAAAATATAAATTCCTATATTCTTTTTTTAGCCTGCCAATTATTTTTACTTTATTTTCATTTTTTTATGAAGTTATTGCTTTCTTTCTGTATTTAAAAAATAAAAAACAGCTTTCTAAATAAATTTTTTATTTATTGAGAGTGGCTATCAATTAATTTATGTTTCTAATATGAAAACTTATAAAATTTTTATATTATTTTTTTTTATAAGCAGTTTTTTTCTTTCTGCTCAATCATCTCAAAAAATTATTCTAGATAAGCTTTTTGACCAGCTTATTGAGGTCAATGATTCAAATAATGCTGAACAATTAGAAAAAAAGATTTGGTCTGTTTGGAATGAGCATCCAAATAATGATAAATTAACTGATAAGTTAGAATTTGGAACAGAGCTTATGCAATATGGAGATTATAATTTTGCATTGAGAGTTTTTGACAACATCATAGTTACGGACCCTCAATGGCCTGAGGCTTGGAATAAAAGAGCAACTTTGTATTTTTTAATGAACGACTTTACAAATTCTCTAAATGATATTGAAAAAGTCTTAAGTATAGAGCCTAGACATTTTGGAGCACTGTCAGGACAGGCAAGAATTTTTATAAAACTTCAAAAATATGAGAAAGCGATTAAAAGTATTGAAAGAGCTCTAAAGTTCTACCCATCATTTAGAAGTCGCGAATTAATACCTGAAATTGAAAGATTGATTAAAGAAGAGAGTATTTAATCTAATCTTTTTTAGCTCTTTTTCTTGAAATTAATTGAGTTAATGAATCGACCATTAAATCAGAAGCTTTAAAAATTTCATTAGCTTTAAACTCATATGAGAAACTTTTTTCAGGATCCGATTTATCTTCAATAACTATTCCTTTATCTGGGGCATTATCTTTTATGTAGATTAACAATAACCATTCTTCATCTGGAGCCTCATCCCATTTAATAAATATCTCACCAGTTTCAAATCTTTTGTCTATACACCTAAAAATCGACATATGCCTGGTTACATGACGCTTATTAAGCTGAAAAACTAAACTACTTGAGCTTCTGTAAAAACTTTCAAGAGAAAGCTCAATTTTTTGTCTAGCTATTTTATAATCTTTTTCTTTTTGTAGTAATGTTTCTCTATCCTCATCACCTTTGATTTTTACACCTAAAGCCTCTACTCTTTCTCTAATTTTTTGATCTCTAATTATTCTATATTTATCTTTTAATTTTTCTATTCTTGCTTGAAGACCCACATAGTCATCTCTTTTTTCTTTTAAAGATACTTTTTCAATTTTTTCTAATTCTTTTATTTCTCTTATTCTAAATTTTTCAATTTGTTTTTCTAATTTTAGTTGTCTTAAAAATTGTCTTTGTCTTTCTGCTTGCTCAACTCTAAGTAATGCTTGTTCTTTGCGTAAAAATAATTTTATATCTTTTGCTCTTTCTTTTTCTAATTTAATCTCATCTTTTAAATTTTTTTCTTTAAACTTAGTTTGAAGTTCTTCTTCTTCTATTTTTTGTTTATGAATTAATATTTTTTCTTGTTCTTTTTTTTCAATTTCTTCTAATTTTCTTTTTCTTACTTCATCTTCTTTCAATATCTTATATTCAAGTATCTTATTTGCAAAAATGTCAAAAAATGCCTGGATATATTTTTCTAAATTAAAATTGATTTTAAAATTAAATTCTGATTTTAAAGAATACTGAAGTTTAATTACTCTTGATATTAATCCAACTCTTTTTTTAATAGACTTTTTTTTAGCTGGCTTTTTTTTAATAGGTGCTTTTTTAGCTAGCTCTTTTTTAATAGACTTTTTTTTAGCTGGCTTTTTTTTAATAGGTGCTTTTTTAGCTAGCTCTTTTTTAATAGACTTTTTTTTAGCTGGCTTTTTTTTAATAGGTGCTTTTTTAGCTAGCTCTTTTTTAATAGACTTTTTTTTAGCTGGCTTTTTTTTAAAAGACTTTTTTTTTATTTTTTTCATACTCTAAGGAAGTTATAATTTATCAATATATTACTGATAAATATAGTCTCTTGTGATAGGTGTAGATGTATAACTCTTTGTTAATTGGAATTGATACACAACCTGGTCGCCCCATTTGAAAGCAATTTCGCAACCAGCAAGGTAAAATTCCCACATTCTAAAAAATCTTTCATCAAACATTTTAACAATTTGCTCCTTATTATTAATACAGTTTTCCTTCCAATGTCTTAATGTATGCGAATAGTGCAATTTGAGCACCTCTATATCAGATACTACTAACCCTGCTCTTTCTATTGGTGTAGTTACCTCACTTAAGCTTGGGGTATACCCACCAGGAAAAATATACTTCGTTACCCACGGATGTGGGTCCCTAGGTGGATTAACAGAGCCTATTGTATGAATTAAAGAAACACCACCATCAGTAAGTAATTTTTCTATTTGTTTAAAGAACTTTTTATAAAATTTTCTTCCTACATGCTCAAACATTCCAACACTTACAATTCTATCAAATTTATCATCTAATTCCCGGTAATCCATAAGCTTGAATGTAACTTGATTTTCTAAACTTAGTTCTTTGGCTTTTTTTACACAATAAGCATATTGGTTTTCTGATAAAGTTATTCCTGTCACTTCACAATTCGTAGATTTGGCAATATCAATAGCTAATGATCCCCAGCCACATCCAATATCAAGAATTTTTTGGTTTTTTTTTATATTTAATTTTTTAATTATGTGTTGGATCTTATTATTTTGAGCATCTTCTAAACTATCATTTTCATTTTTAAAATATGCACATGAGTATTGCTTTTTAGGGTCTAAAAATAAATCATACAATTTATCTGAAAGATCATAATGATGTGCAACGTTCATTTTAGACTTTTTTATAAAATTAAAATTTGTTAAGTACCTATAAGATCCACTCATTTTATTTATACATTGACTAAAAAAATTTAACTCTCCTCTTCCAATATTCATAAGTGCTAAATCTAAAAAATCAGTTAGTGTTCCATTTTCAATAATTATATCTCCATCAGAATAGGCTTCCCCAAAATATAGGTCGGGACGAAATAGTAATTTATAATGAAGCTTCTTATTTAAAATTTTAAGTGTAATTGGAATTTTTTTTTGAGGAAATCCTATAATATATTTTTTTAAATTAGCATCAATCAATATAAAGCCATCATTTTTAAATAAGTTATCTAAAAACCTTGCTAGTTGCATTTATGACGCCTTTAAAGATTCCAAAGTAAAGTTAAGTTTATTGAGTTCTTCTATTAATTGAAGTTTATCTTGTTCTTTTAAAAGACTCACAGGCGGTAAAACATTTTCATAAATTCCATCATCATCAGACATAAAAGAATGTAATCCAGATATAAGATTAAATTTTTCAAAAGTATTTCTGACATCACATAGCATTTTATTTTTTGTTTGTTCCTTTTTTTCAAAAAAATCATCATAAACTTTTCTTGATAAGCCTGCTGTCACATTACAAGTTGCGGTAATAATTCCAGCACACCCTAACTCTAAACCATTTAAAAGTTTTGACTCTGATCCAGGTAAAACAGAAAAGTTATCTATATTTAAATGCTCATAAAGGTTGTAGGAGCTATCTTTAACTCCAACTATTTGATTCGGGAATTTCTTGACGAGCTCTTCAATACACTCAATACTAAATTTATAACCACATAGTTTTTCAAAATTATATAAAATAATTCTACTATCTGAAGCTGCTTCGACTACTCTTGAATAAAACTCTATCACCTCCTTATCGCCATATTTATAATAAGCAGGAGGCATAATTAAAAAATTATTAAAATCTAAAGATGAAGCTACATTCATTAAATTGATAGTTTCATTTAAAGAATTAAGTCCAGTTCCAATTAAATATTTATCTTTATATTTACTTTTTGATAATTTATTTAATAGACTAATTTTTTCACTAATAGATATAAGTTGAGCCTGCCCTGTGCTTCCAAAAATAGCAACTCCGTGGCAGCCTTGGTCAATTATTTTCTCTGCATGAGTGATCGTTTTTTCAATATTTAAGCTCAGATCACTATTAAATACAGACATTGATGCCGCATAAATGCCTTTAATATTATTCATTTTAAAAACTTATATAAATTTAAAAATTAGTAAAGATGATAAACTGTTGAATGAAAATTTTGATTATACAAAATAAAATGGGGATTGGTGATATGGTTATTTATCTACCCTTTATAAAGGCAATTTCTGAAGAGTTTGATACCTCTGTGAGCATTCTAGTTAAAGAGAGTTCGAAAGCAGAACAATTTTTAAAAAATAATAATATTATTAATAAGATAATTATTCTTGATCGTGGCAATAAAAAAAGGAATGGTAGACACGATGGCCTAGCTGGTTCCTATTGTCTAGCAAAAGATCTCAGGCAATATAATTTTGACAAAGTATTTATTTTTAATTCGTCTTTGAGATTTAATTTAATTACAAGAATTGCTAGGATTAAAGATATTTATCAATACTCTTTATTTCAAAAAAAAGATCAACACGTTATTAGTGCAGCAAAAGTTTTTTTAAAAAAAAAACTAGGTTTGAATGTTAAGAGTGACCCAGAAATTCCTATTGATAATCAATCTGTTCAAAAAGTGAGATCTAAATATAAAATTAGTAATGATGAAAAAAATATTTTACTTGGAATAGGTGGATCAGGACCAACGAAAAGAGTTCCTGCAATAATTTTTATAAAACTTATGCGCCTAATAGCTCAAAAATATAAATGCAAATTTTTTCTAGCAACCGGCAAGGACAAACAAGAACAAGAAATTTTAAAAGAACTGCTTAATTCAGAATTCAAAGATAAATGCTACGCACTAGATAATCTAAATTTAACTGAAATATTACCAATAATTAAAAATTGCGATATTTCTGTTTGTAACGACTCAAGTTTTAGCCATCTCTCTTCTGCGTTAGGTATTAAAACTATAGTTTTAATGGCTGATACGCCATTACTTTATGGAAGTTATAATTCAAAGATGTACCCAATTATTCCAGACGGAGAAAGTACAGTTGCGCATGATACTTTTGGGAAAGAAAAAATTAATCCAAATAAAATTTTTGATCAATTAGATGATATCTTAAGTTAACAAATATTTTTTAAAATAACTTCTTTAGCTTCATTAACAATCGCAGATAACCTTGCAGTTTCTGGTGACACATCTGGATGAATTTTTTTTTGAATATTGATATAAGCTTTATTAACATCATCTTTTGTATATTTTTTATTTTTATCAAGATTCAAAATTCTATAAGCTTCTTCTAAAGATAATATAGATGAGTTTCTAATATTTTGATTTTGGCTGAATGAAAACCTTCCAGATCTTCTAAGTGTTTGAATTAGTCTAAACAATCCAATTAATTGAATAATTGAAAACCCTTTTAACTTAACTATAGCTAAACTTAGTAGTGTTAAAGGTATACTAAGTAAAAACTTGCCTCCCACAGCAAGCACTAAAGCTAAGATTATCAATCCAATAAAAATTGGTTTTCTTAAATGTTTTGATATTTTTTTAGATGATATATTGACAAATAATTTTAGTAAAAAGTAAATAATTCCAAAAATAACTAGTGTATAAATGATTATATTCATATATTTAATTTATTCTCATGAAAATACCACAACTTAAAAAAAAATCAGAAATAAAAACATGTCATAATATTAGCTGGGAGGATAATTATAGCTGGATACACCAAGATAATATTTTAGAAGTTTTAAAAGATAATAAAAAATTAAACCCTGAAGTAAGAAAGTACCTAGAAGAAGAAAATTCATACACAAATTTTCACTTGTCAGATACTAAAAATATTCAAAAAGAACTATTTAATGAGATTAAGAGTAGAATAAAGTTAGACGACGAATCTTTACCGTTCAAAGATTTTGATTATGAGTATTGGACAAAAACAACAGCCAAAGGAAATTATTCTATCAAATTAAGAAAAAAAATTGGATCTAATAATATTGAAGAAATTTGGAATGGCGATGAAGAAAAAGCAAAACTCGAAGTAGAGTATTTTGGTGTTGGTGACCTTGAAGTTAGTTTTAATGATAAATATTTAGGATACTCTTTAGACACAAAAGGTTCAGAGTATTACACAATATATATTAGAGATATTAAAACAAAAAAAATAATTACTGAAAAAATTGAAGAAACATCAGGAAGCATAACTTTTAGCTTAGATGACCAATATATTTTTTATTCAAAACTAGATGAAAATCATAGACCAAGAAAAATTTATAGACATCAATTGGGTACAAGTACTGAACAAGATCAATTAATTTTTGAAGAAAAAAGTGAAGCTTTTACAGTTGGAATTGACCTAAGTTCTGATGATAAATATTTTTTTATTAACACTTCAGATCATAACACTTCCGAACAATATTATTTCAGTGTAAATGAAAAAGAACCAAGGCCAAAGATAATACAAAAAAGACAAAAAGGAATACTTTATTCTGTTAATTCTTGGAATGGAAAATTTTATAACCACACAAATAAAAATGCTGAAGATTTTAAAATAGATATAACTGATAGTTTAGAAAAACCTGACTGGAAAACTTTTATAGCTGCAAAAGAAGAGGTTTTAATCGGTGGTCTAACATTTTTAAAAAACTGGATCATCAGGTCAGAAACTTCAGATGCTTTAGACAAATTGTTTGTAAAGAATATAACAACTGAAAAAGAAGAGGAATTAATTTTTTCAGATGAGACCGTATATGTTCCTGGAGTATCTTTGGTTCAAAGAGATAAAAGTACTGATGAAATTTATTTGGGCTATTCATCACCAAAAACACAATCAAGAGTGTATTCTTATAACTTAAGCTCTAAAGAAAAAAAGTTGGTTAAAGAGCAAGAAATTCCTTCAGGTCATAACTCAGATGATTATATTGTTGAACGAGTCGATTGCAAATCGCATGATGGTAGGTTGATCCCTCTTACAATTACAAGGCATAAAAACACTAAACTTGACGGATCTGCAAATTTATTGCTTTATGGTTATGGCTCTTATGGAAGTTCAATGAGTCCCAGTTTTTCAACTACAAGATTAAGTTTAATAAATAGAGATATTATATGGGTCACAGCTCATATTAGAGGTGGAATGGAACGAGGAATGAAATGGTGGAAAGAAGGAAAACTACTTAATAAAAAAAATACCTTTGAAGATTACATTGCATCTGCAAAATATTTAATTGAAAATAAATACACTTCAAAAAATAAGATAATAGGAATGGGTGGTTCTGCTGGAGGCCTTCTTATGGGTGCAGTAGTTAATCAAGCGCCAGGATTATTTCTAGGAATAATAATGGCAGTACCATTTGTTGACTCTTTGACGACTAATTTAGATCATTCTTTGCCCTTAACAGTTGGGGAGTTTGATGAGTTTGGCAATGCAAAAGATAAAAAAGATCACTTTGATTATATTTATTCTTACGCTCCTTATAATAATATAAAAAAAATGGATTATCCCCATATACTGATCACTACAAGTTTGAGTGACAATAGGGTTTTATTTGATGAGCCAGCAAAATTTACTGCCAAACTTAGAGAATATAAAACTGATAATAATTTATTACTTTTAAAAACTGAGATGAATGCAGGTCATGGTGGTAAATCTGGTAGAGATGGTGCTATAGAAGAAATTGCATTTGATTATGCATTTGCATTAAAAATTACTAAAAAAATTTAGTTTCTAATTTTTAAAAACAACCATTTGAAACAAAACCAATCACAATCGAATTAGAGTCTACTTCAAACCTTCTTTCACAGAGTATTCCATATTTTTTGGTATTATAGACAAGCTCTAAATTGCCCTTATCATTTTTAAAATCTTCATCTGGCTTGCCTAATTCCATTTGCAAATTATCTGAAGTTTTTCCAATATATTTACTTAACTTAGTATTTTCTTTTTCAACAATTTTGTCTGTTTTATCTTTGATTGTTTGACAGCCAGCAACTAAAGTTAAAAAAAATAAGCTTATAAAAATAAATTTCAATTTGTACATACTTCAATGGTAACACTCAAAATATGGCATAAATATAAACTTATAAGTTGAAATATGTTGATAAACTTAGATTTTTAAGAGTATTTTCATGATTAATCTAATATTAATCGGTCTTAATCTTAGGAGGATCAATGTTAGAAAAATATTTTGACTATAAAAAACACAAGACTGATTTTAAAACAGAAGTAATAGCTGGTGTCACAACATTTTTGACAATGGCTTACATTATGTTTTTAAATCCATTTATTTTATCAGGTGAATTTGCTGGACCAGAAAAAGGTTTCTTTGAATTTGGAGCAGTGTATACAGCAACAATTGTTGCAACAGCACTTGCTTGTTTTATAATGGCATTTTATGGAAAAACATGGCCAATAGGTTTGGCACCAGGCATGGGAATTAATGCATTCGTTGCATTCGGTGTTTGTGCTGGAATGGGCTACACACCTCAAGAAGCTTTAGGAGCTGTACTGGTTGCTGGAATTTTGTTCTTAATCATTTCATTAACACCTATTAGAGCATGGTTAATTAATTCAATTCCAAAAAGTTTAAAATTAGGAATTGGTGCTGGTATAGGACTATTCCTAGCAATAATTGGACTTCAAATTATGGAAGTTGTTGTTGATAATCCAGTGACATTAGTTCAGTTAGGTGACTTGAGCGATCCACTTGTTTTATTGGGATGTGCTGCATTTATTTTAATGATTGTTCTTGAAAAAATGAAAGTTAAAGGAAATATCATTATTGGTATTTTGTTGTTCAGTATTATTGCATGGGCTACTGGACTTGCTAAATTTAATGGAATTGCCAGTTCACCGCCCCCAATGACCTATCTATTTGATTTTGATTTATCAGCAGCATTAACAGCTGGTATGACAACTGTAGTATTTACTTTATTATTTGTTGATTTCTTTGATACCGCAGGAACATTAACCTCAGTAGCAAACGTTGCTGGCAAGGTTGATAAAAATGGTAAAGTTAAAGACATAGAAAAAGCAATGATGGCTGACAGTGTTGGAACTGTAGCTGGTGCAATGATGGGAACAACAACTGTAACAAGTTATGTTGAATCTGGAGCTGGTGTAAAAGCTGGTGGAAAAACAGGAATGACCTCTTTAGTAATTGGTCTGCTATTTTTAGCTTGTATATTTTTTGCTCCTTTAGCAACAAGTTTACCTAAGCAAATTGATGGTGCAGCTTTAGTATTTGTTTCTGTTCTTTTTGTTAGAAACATAACTGATATTGAGTGGGATGATATTGGTGAAGCAGCTCCTGCTATTCTTGCAATGATTGCTATGCCTTTAACATATAGTATTAGTAATGGTATTGCTTTAGCATTTGTTTCTTATGCATTAATCAGATTATTTACTGGTAAGTTTTCTTCAACTTCACCAGCAATATGGGTTATTGCAATCTTAAGTGTTGTTAGTTTTGCAGTTGCTTAAAATATAATAGTTAGGGCTGGAATAATTCCAGCCCTAACTATTTCTCTTAATTATTTCTTCCATAGAAATCTCTTCATAATGTTCAGTAGGTTGAACAATCCAAGGATCTGAATCTAGTTTTACTGGGCAAAAATCTGGCTCAAATGTAGATGATTTTTTTTTCCATAAGCATGCGGTTTTAACTTCTTTTATAAAATTTTTTGTTGGCTCGTATTTTTTTAACCATTCTATACTTTTATTTAAAGTTAGTCCGGTATCAGATAGATCATCAACTAGTAGTACTTTATCAAAATCCTTATTCTCTGCTAAAGAACTAATCTCTCTAGCAAACATTAATTGTCCCTGTTTATCTTCCATTCCTTTACCAGAATAACTCTGAATCACTATGTATGCGATAGGCAGCTTTAGAATCCTAGAAAGAATGTCTAGGATTGGGGCAGCACCCCTCATGATACCTACTAATACAGTGGGTTTATAGTTATTATGGATTTCTATTGCTAATTTTTCAACAATTTTTGTATACTGATCAAAAGTGATAATTAATTTATCTGCCATAAAATTTTTTATCATATAAATAAAAATAAAAAAGAATAAAAAATTATGAAAATATTTGATTGCTTTATGTATTTTGATGAAGATGTAGTCTTAGATGTAAGGCTTAATTTTCTAGATAAATTTGTTGATAAATTTGTAATAATTGAATCTGAATACAATCATAAAGGGGAAAAAAGAACTCCTCTATTCAATATAGCTAAATTTGAAAAATTTAAAGATAAAATTAAATATATTTTAACAAATGATATTCCGCCAGGAATAGAAAAAATAAACAAAGATGATAAAGAAACTGAAATATACAGAAAATCAATCCTTAATGCCTGGAAAAGAGAAAACCTTCAAAGAAATCAAATTCAAAAAGGTCTAACAGAAGCAAATAAAGAAGACTGGATTATTATTTCAGACCTAGATGAAATACCTAATTTATCTAAGATTAATTTAAAAAATACAAAAAATAACTTAATATTTTTTAAACAACATATGATGTACTACAAATTTAATTTAAAATTAGAAAATTATATTTGGGTTGGAAGTAAAGCATGTAAAATGAAAAACTTAGAATCTCCACAGTGGATAAGAGATATAAAAGACAGAGAATATAATTGGTGGAGAATTGATACTTATTTTTCTAAGAGAAAATATAGTAATATTTTATTTGCAGAAGATGGGGGATGGCATTTTTCATATTTAAAAAATCCAAAAGATATTGAAAAAAAACTTAAATCATATCTTCATCATATAGATTATGACTTAAATCCAGTTGGTGAAAAAGGTATTCAGGAAATGATTAATAATAAGAAAACAATTTACAATATAAGAGCTGATCAAAAAGAAAATAAGTTTGATGGAGCAAATAAATTAAATAAAATTAATATTAATTTATTACCATCATATATTTCAGAAAATAAAGATAAACTTAAAGATTGGATTGAGGAATAATGAAAGGATACTGGATAGCGCTATATAAGAAGATTGATAATATAAAAAATTTGAAAGATTATTCTACCAAAGTAACCCCTATTATAAAAAATTTTGGTGGGAAGCCGCTGGTTAGAGGTGGAAAATATCAAAATCTAGAAGGTGAAAACTTTTCAAGAACTGTAATTTGGGAATTTCCAACTTATGAAACAGCTTTAGAATGTCATGAATCTAAAGAATACCAAGATGGATGGGCATTGGCTAAGGCTACCACTGAAAGAAATTTACAAATTATTCAAGGTTTTAATACTGAATAGGTTCTGGATCTATACTTCTCCATAGATACCAGGTTGCTACCGAACAATATGGAGTAAATCTTTTGTTTAATAATTTTACATAAGATTCTGGGGGTAAGTAATTTTTTTTATAATTCTTTGAAATTCCTCTTAAAAGTCCAATATCTTGTATGGGCCAAATGTTTGACCTATTATATGTAAATAGCAAGATCATCTCAGCTGACCATCTACCAATTTGTCTTAACTGGGATAAATAAATAATGGCCTCTTCATCAGACATTTTAGGTATTAATCTAGGATTAAAAGATTTATCTAATGTTTGCTTTGCTAAACTTTTTATTCCTCTAACTTTCTGTCCACTTAATCCACAACTTCTAAGTTGAGCAGAGGAAAGTTTAGAAATTGTTTTTGCATTAATCTTGTTTTTACATTTTTTTTTAAATTTTAAAAAAACAGAATTAGCAGCAGCAACGCTAATTTGCTGTCCAATAATACTTTTACATAATGAAAAAAATATATCTTTTCTAGAAGTAAGCACAGCTTCTGAGGGAGATTTATATTTACTAATTAATGAAGACATCACTTTATCTTTATTAGATAAATATTTTTTTGCAGTATTCCAATATTTTGGTTTTTTATTCATGTCTAGTGGTAGATGGTATTTCTTTTTTGTGATAAATTTCTCTTCTAAGAATAATTAAAGAAGAAGCCACAACCAACAATGCACCGAGTAATGTTTTTGTCGTAGGAATCTCATCCCAAATTAAATATCCAAAAATTATTCCAAAAACTAATGCTAAATACTTTAATGGCGATACAAGAGAAACTTCAGATAATTTAAAAGATTGACTAAGCCATAAATTTGCAAAACCTCCTAAAAATCCAATCATACACAATAAAACTAAATCTTGAACACTCGGCATCACCCAGCCAAAAGGAATTGTAAATAAGCTTGCTAGAGTAATAACTATTGAAAAATTAAGAGCAATAAGCCAAACTGGTTCTGTTGTAGATAGCTGTCTAATTGCAATGGCAACATAAGATAAACCTAAACAAAAAATAATCGGGTAAATATAATATATATTTAGAGCACCAAAACCAGGTTCGGTTATAACAATAATTCCAATAAATCCAATGGATACAGCAAGCCATCTATAAAATCCAACTTTCTCACTTAAAAAAAAAATTGAAAAAATTGTAGTGAATATAGGGGCAGCAAAAGAAATGCTGACTACTGTGGCTAATGGTAAGTTTCTTAGTGCAATAAATATTGCAATTAGAGCTATCAATCCAAATAAGCATCTTAAAAAATGTAAACCTGCCCTTTTTGTGAGATAAAAATTTTTAATCCTAGCTCGTGGCATTATAAAAAAATAAATAACTACTCCAAAAAAACCTCTGAAAAATAACACTTGACCTAAAGGATAATATTCAGACCATTTAACTATTAAATCCATAAAAGAAAATGCACATACCGACATAAACATGTACAAAAAGCCTGATTGATTTTTACTAAGCATAAGAATAATTTGTAGATTAAATTAAAGGATAAGCAATGGAAATAGCAATTTTAGGTTTGGGGTGTTTTTGGGGACCAGAAATCAAGTTTAGTAGACTCGAAGGAGTTATTAAAACTGAGGTTGGTTATTGTGGTGGTGACAGTAAAGAAACTACTTATAAAGAAGTATGTACAGGTAATACAAGTCATGCAGAAGTCGTTAAATTAGACTTTGATCCAAAAATTATTTCTTATGAAAAAATTTTAGAATTTTTCTTTGAAATTCATGACCCAACAACATTAAATTCACAAGGACCAGATTTTGGAACACAATATAGAAGTGAAATATTTTACCTAAATGACAAGCAGAAAGAAATTGCTGAAAATGTAATTAAAAAAATGAATTCAAATTTATCTGGAAAAGTAGTAACAAAATTTTCTTTATTAAAAAATTATTGTCCAGCAGAAGAATATCATCAGAGATATTTGGAAAAAAGATAATGTGTCATTAGTTAATACAAATTGGTTAGAAAAAAATTTAGATAAAGTAAAAATTATTGATTGTTCATGGCACATGCCCCAAACAAAAAGAAATAGTTTTGAAGAATATCAACAGTTACATATAGAGAACACAATATTTTTTGACTTAGATAAAAATTCTAAAACAGATACTGATTTACCTCATATGTTAACTGATATTAAATCTTGGGAGAAAATTATATCAAATTTGGGAATTAAAAATGAGGACCGAATAATAATTTATGATAATTCCGATGTAATTAGTTCTTGCAGGTGTTGGTATAATTTTATTTACTTTGGACATGATCCAAGTTTGGTCCATGTGCTAGACGGTGGGTTAAAAAAATGGATGAACGAAAAAAAACCTACAGTAAGTAATTTAACAAAAATTATTAGCTCCAATTATATAGCTAACGAAAAAAAAAAATTAGTAAAAAATAAAGAACAAATTGATGAAAATATTGAAAAAAATGACTTCAGAGTTATGGATGCAAGAAGTAGAGAAAGATTTGAGGGCAAGGTTCCTGAACCAAGAAAAGGGTTAAGAAGTGGTTCTATAAAAAATTCTTTTTGTCTTCCTTTTTCTGAACTTATTAATGAAGATCATACATTCATTACTAAAGAAAAAATTCTTGAAAAATTTAGACTAACTAAATGTAACCTTAATGAAAATATAGTGTTTACATGTGGTTCTGGAGTTACCGCTTCTGTTTTGGCTCTTGCTTATTCTCTAATAGACACTAAATATATGCCAACAATCTATGATGGTTCATGGAGTGAGTATGGAAAAAATTAAGATATGAAAAGATCAACAAAAATTACTACAGTAATCATTACTTTCTTTTTAATAATCACAATTGTGATTGTTGGAAGAACAATGATTGGTAATCATTTTAAAAAAAAATTTAGTAAAAGACCTCCACCTGGAGTAATTGTTAAAGAGGTAGTTTACAAAAGTTTTTCAGAAAATATTGAAAGCTTTGGTACAGCAGTATCAAAGAGAGCAGAGTCTTTTAGAATTAAAAGAAATAATTTAATATCTGAGCTAATCCTTAAAGACTATGTAAAAAAAGGTGATCTAATTGTTAAGCTTAAAGATAGAAACATTATAGCACCTTTCAACGGTGTTCTTGGATACAGAGGTATTACTGGTGATATTCTTGGTTCAGATAACTCAATTATTATAACTTTAGACGATAACTCGATTATATATTCTGACCTAAAAATTCCTGAAACTTTTTCATCATTCATACAAAAAGATTTACCCATTAAGGCAAAATTCTCAGGCAACAAAAACAAAACATACAGTGGAAAAGTCTATGCTGTTTCAAGCAGAATTAATGCTGAAACGAGAAGTTTACTTACAAGAGTCATGATTGAAAATGAAAATTCTGAATTAATACCTGGCTCTCTTCTAGAGGTTGTTATTAATTATAACGAACGAAACTCTCTTGCAATACCTGATACCAGTATGATGGTAGAGGGAAGCAAAACTTATGTCTATAAAGTTTCAAAAGACAATATTGTAAATAAAACTGAAATAGAAATTGGAATAAGAGATGGTGGATTTATTGAGATAATCTCTGGTCTTAATGATGGGGAGACTATCGTTGCTGAAGGACTAAAAAAAGTTAGGCCAAGAGGAAAAGTTAAACCAATTAAAAAATAATGTTTATAACTGATTTAAGCATAAGAAGACCAGTTGTTGCTTGGGTAATGTCTCTTATATTAATCGTTTTTGGAATATTTGTTTTTTCACAATTACCCGTGAGAGAATTACCTGAAGGTTTACAGCCTCCTGTAGTTCAAATTAAAGTAGACTATAAGTCTGCTTCAGCTCCTATAATTGATCAAGAGGTAACTCAAGTAATTGAAGATGTAATTGGTGGAGTTGAAGGAGTAAAAAATATTAACTCAACATCAGAAAATGGAAGTAGTTCAATTAATGTTGAATTTAATACTGACATCAACCTAGATAATGCAGCCAATGATATAAGAGAGAGAGTAGCAAGAATTGTTGATAGATTACCAAGTGAAGCTGATGCCCCTCAAATACTTAAGCAATCGGCAGGGTTTTCAACTACTATGTGGCTAGCTGTATCTTCTGCTACTTGGAGTGATTTGGAACTTGGAGATTATGTTGAGAGATATTTGGTAGATCAATTTTCTAGTGTTAAGAACGTAGGAACCATTAGAACTGGTGGTTTAAGAGATTTAAGTGTTAGAGTCTGGATAGATCCAATTAAACTTGCAGCTTACAATTTGACCATTCAAGAAGTTGAGATAGCAATAGGAAAAGAAAATGTAAGTCTGCCAGCAGGTACTCTTGAGGCTAACAATATTGATTTAATATTAAACTTGGATAAATCATATGATGATATAGAAAAATTAAAAGCATTACCTATAAAAAAAAACCAAAATAGTATTGTAAGACTTGCAGATATTGCCAATATTGAATTTGGTCCAGTTTCAGAAAAAAATCTTTTTAAGGCACAAAGTAAGGATGCTTTAAATCTAAAAACTGTAGGAATTGGTATTTATGCAAAAAGTGGCGCTTCAACAGTAGAACTATCTAAAGAAATAAGTAAAAAAATAGATGAAGTTAAAAAAACATTACCAGGTGATCTAAATATAGAAGTGGCTTTTAACAGGGCAACATATGTGGGTACTGCTATTGACGAAGTTTACAAAACTTTAATCATCGCTTTTATACTTGTGGTTATTATTATTTATTTATTCTTGGGAAATATAAAAGCTGTAATTGTGCCAGCAGTTGCATTACCTGTAAGTTTGATAGCATCTTTTTTAGGTCTTTACTTATTTGGTTTATCAATAAATATTTTTGTTTTATTAAGCTTTATTTTGGCCATTGGAATAATTACTGATGATTCAGTCATAATGACAGATGCAATTTATAGAAGAATTGAAAATGGAGAAAGCCCTTTGGTTGCGGCTTATAAAGGATCAAAACAAATTAGTTTTGCAATCGTTGCTACAACATTAATTCTAGTTGCCGTGTTTATTCCCTTAATTTTTATAGATGGAATTGCAGGCACGTTATTTAGAGAAACTGCGATTGCCTTATCTTTTTCAGTTGTGATATCCTCTTTTGTTGCGCTTACATTGTCACCCATGTTAGCAAGTAAGTTTTTAAAGAAGGAACCTAAGCAAAATCTTATAGTTACTAAATTTGACAAGTTTTTTAAATCATTATCAAAATTGTATGAAGAAACATTGAGCTATTGGCTAAATAAGAAAAAAATTGTTATTTCATTTATTGTCTTCACTATTATTATCTCTAGTGTTTTATTTCATTTTACAAAAAAAGAATTGCTACCCATGGAAGATCGAGGTGTATATCTGGTTCTTGGATTTACAGATGAGGGGAGTTCTTTTGAATATACTGAAAAAAGAGCCGAAGATGTTGAAAAAAGATTAATTCCACTTCTTCAGGCTGAGGATAGTCCATATAAAAGATTCATAATGAGAGTGCCAGGATTTGGAAGCAACAAAAATTCTTTTAACAGCTTTATAATAATTGCATTATTGGATGAATGGGCCGAAAGAGATAAAAGTTCACAAACAATAATGAGGGAAGCAATTGGAAAAATTGTGACTGTACCAGAAACTGTAGCTTTTCCAATTTCACCACAATCTATTAGAGTTTCTAGCTACAATAAACCAGTTCAAATGGTTATATTGGGTAGTACTTACGAAGAGTTAGAAGAAATACAATCTAAAGTTATTAGAAAATTAAGACAGAATAAAAACTTATCCAGAATAGAATCTGACTATTCTAGAGACAAACCTGAAATCAAACTGGTAATTAATAAAAACAAAGCTAAAGATTTAGATATATCTACTGACTCAATTGGAAAAACTTTAGAAACTCTTTATGGTGGAAAAACTGTAACAAAATTTAATAGACTTGGTAAAGAATATCCAATTATACTTCAGCAATACTTGGTTGACAGAAGATCTCAACAGGGGCTTTCTAAAATATTTGTTAGATCAGAAACTACTGGAAAATTAATTTCTTTAGCAAATTTAGTAGAGTTTAGTGAAAAAGGATCTGCAAAAAAATTAGCAAGATATAACAGGCAGAGAGCTGTAACAATATCTGCAAATATATCTGAATCTTATACGCTTACAGAGGCAATTGCATATTTAGAAGAGACGATGCAAGAAATTGGCTCTTCCAATCAAATTGCATGGAAGGGTAAATCAGAAGAAATAAAAGAAACTAGTAACGAGCTGTTTATTATTTTTGGATTAGCATTTCTAACTGCCTACCTGGTAATGGCTGCAACTTTTAATTCATTTATACACCCATTTATTATTATGTTAACTGTCCCACTTGCTTTGTTTGGAGGATTGGTCTTTATTCTATTTTTAAATAGTTCTATTAATATCTTCTCACAAATAGCACTTGTCATTTTAATAGGAATATCGACTAAAAATAGTATTCTAATTGTTGATTATGCTAATCAATTAAGGACAGCTGGAAAAAATATTGAAACGTCAGTTAAAGAAGCTTGTCAATTAAGATTTAGACCAATAATGATGACATCAATAAGTACAATGATAGCAATGATACCTCTGGTTATAGGTAATATTGGACCAGGCGCAGGTGAAGCTTCTAGATTAGCTGTAGGGGCCACTATTTTAGGTGGCATGATTATATCAACATTCTTTACACTCTACGTTACTCCAACAATGTATTTAATTTTAGCTAAAAATACAAAAAGAATAGATGCTGTTGATATTGAGTTAAAAAAACAACTTCGTTAAAAAATAATATATTTATTTTTATTTAATCTTTTCTGACATTTTTTTAATTGAGCTTTATATTTGTTAGATTGTTTTTCTACTTTTTTAGCTAAGCCTATAACTTTTTGATTATTCTTATAATTTTTATAACCACCCCACCCCTCATGATATGCAAGATATTGCCTAAAAGCATCTTTCTTAGAAATCTTTAAAAGGGACTCAGTTTTGTCTGTATACCAACCAATAAAATCTACACTATCTTTAAATCTTGCTCTAGTTGCAAGTTTATTACCTGTTTCATTTTTATACTGCTCCCAAGTTCCTTTTACAGCCTGGGAATAACCAAAAGAGCTTGATGGACGCTTAAAGGGTATAACTTTAAATAGTTTTTGTCGTTGTGGTTTTGCTAACCAATCAAAATCAGATTCCATTTTAATAATGGCTAACTGAACATAAATTGGGGTACCCCATTTATTCTCAGTACTTTTTGCATGTTTATACCAAAGATATCTCTCGTTAAAAATAGAGCAACTGTTTGATGTATTTTTAGGTATAGAGGAGCACGCTGAAAGTAAAATAATTAACAGAGTATAAAAAATATTTTTTAACTTAAACATACTTATCTTTAGCTTTATAAATAATTATTACAAATATAATGCCTACAATATTTCCAAACAAATCAGTCCATTCAAACGCTCTTAGTGGAATAATAATATGAGCTAATTCTAAAATAATTGATAATAAAAATAAATATATTGTCACTATTTTAATTTTTCTTGTATCTTGATAAGCACTAATTCCTAGAACAGAAAGAACAATAAATACATATGCGTGATTAGAAGAAATTATAAAATCTCTAGTAATTTGAGGTTGGATAGAACTATCACCATATAAAAGATAGCCAAATATACTCCCAGGATATAAATAAATTATTATCAATATTAAGTTAGCAGTGTGAAAAGCAGGAATTAAAAGTTTTTTTTTATATTTCATAATAATTTTATTTATTTTGTTCTTTTTATCAGTTATCAAAATATATCAAATGCCTCATTTAATATTAGTTAGACATGGTCAAAGTGAGTGGAACCTAGAAAAAAGATTTACAGGTTGGGTCGATGTGGATCTTACTGGTCAAGGAAAATTGGAAGCATGTAAATCTGGTGAGTATGTTAGAGAACTAAAGCTAAATATAGATTATTTCTATTCATCTTTTCAACTAAGAGCCATTAATACTCTAAAATTTATTCAAGACACATTGAGAGATAACAAAAAACCCATAAGAGCATGGCAATTCAACGAAAGACATTATGGGTCTTTAACTGGTCTAAATAAAGATGAAATGAAGGAAAAGCTTGGGGAAGATAAAATTCATAAATTTAGAAGGTCCTGGGATATAAAACCTGATCCTCTAAGTAGAAATAATCCATATCATCCAATAAATATTGATGCGTATAAAACTATCTCTAGGGATAAAATTCCAGATACAGAATCTCTTAAAGATACTTATGAAAGAGTAATGGAATATTATAATTCTGATATTTGTAATAAATTATTAGATAATAAAAATATTTTAATTTCAGCTCATGGCAATTCAATTAGAGCTTTGTGTAAATTTTTATTTAAACTAGATAATAAAAAAATATCGTTACTTGAAATACCAACTGGAAACCCACTTTTAATTAATCTGAATTCAAAGCAGGAAATTATTGAATGTAAATATTTAGATAAAGATAGAGCTAAAGATTTAATTATTTTTTAATAACTCTTTATAAATTTTAAAATTAGTCAAATGATAAAAGCTTTCTACACTTTCATAACCATATAATTCATTTTTAATAACTAATTGATTCCAAACTTCTGCTATAGAAAAATCGCTAACCGAATATGAATCAAATAAATCTTTATTCATTATTTGACAGCCAGTATAAATTAAATCATTTTGAATTTCTTTTTTAATTTTATTTTTTAAAAGATTGAAATCACCTTTTAATTTTTCATCAAAACTAAGATTTTTGTTAACGAGTAAAAGTATATTTTTAATTTGATTAGTAAAATAAAAATCTTCCATTTCTTTAATCTTTTTTAAATAACCTTGATTCCAAAGAGTATCTGGGTTTAATATTAGAAAACTGGAATCATTTGAGGAATTCATCATATTTAAAATTCCACCACCTGTATTTAAAATTTTTTTTCCATCATTGATTATTTTAATATCTAAATCAAATTTTTTTATCTCAACAAAGCTTTCAATTTTTTCTTTTAAATAAAACGTATTTAATATTATTTTTTTTATTCCTAAAGATTTAATTAAATTTATACAGTTCTCAAGTAATGTAATTCCATTAACCTTCAATAGTGGCTTCGGCTCTACTAGTGTTAGGGGATTTAACCTCTTCCCATAACCAGCACACAAAATTAATGCAGTGTTAATTTTCATTTAAGGGTCCTTATTTTTTTTGGAAAATTAATATCTAGTAATCTTTTAAGACCACCAAATATTTCACTATTTTGCATTCTAAACTCTATTAATTTCCAGGCGTAGGGTATTAGTTTTAAATAAGTCTTCTTTTTGTCTCTTACAGCCAACCTTACAAAAATCCCTATTATTTTCATATTTCTTAGCACTGATAATATTTCAAAATCATTTAATAAAATAGCTTTGTTAATTTTTTTATTATTTAACTTTAAATAATAGTTATAAATTCTTTCCTTTAATTTTTTATTTGACTTAAACCTAACATCATCAATCAAAGATGCTAAATCATAGGCTCTATTACCTATTAGCGCATCTTGTGTATCAATAGTTGCAAATTGTTTTTTATGTCTCATTAAATTTGATACGTGAAAATCTCGGTGAACAAAAGTATCATTTTTTAATTTAAGATTAGATATTAAAAATTTTATTTGTTTATTAATTTCAATATTTAAAGTTTTTAATTTTTTTTTAGATATATATTTTTTTGTATACCAATCAGAAAATAATTTAGCTTCTTTAAGTAATTTATTGTCATCATAAACTGGGATATTATAATTTTTTCCTTTAAAATTTTTAATTTTATTTTGTTTAATTTTTTGAATATTACTCAGCAAATCAATAGATTTTTTGTATAAATTAATTTTATTACTTCCATTTTTTTTTAATAGTTTAAATATTGTTTCATCACCAAAGTCTTCAATTTCTATAGAGTTTTGCTTATAATTTTCTTTATATAGTTTTGGAGCTAAAATTTTATTTTCAATCAATAAACTATTTATAGCATCATATATTAATAAGTTTTTTACTTTTTCTTTTGTGGCATAAACTATAATTGAATTTTTTTTATTATTTTTTTTTCTATAAAAAAATCTAAATGATGCATCACCCTTAATTTTTTTTAATGTTGATTTAAATAATCTCATTTAATGTTTTATTGTTTATACCTTTAATAGTTAAAAATCTTTTGTTCATATTTTCTCCATATTCAAAAAATAAATCAATTTTATTATTTATTTTATTCTCTATTTTTTCAGGCCATTCAATTAACGTTAGAAATTCTTTTTGATTTTCCAATAATCCAATGTTTTTTGTCTCGTGACTATTTGTTAGTCTATATAAATCATAATGTTGTATTGTTAAAACTCCTACATCGTATTCGTTTACTAGGTTAAATGTAGGACTTGTAACTTCTGTTAGGTTCAGATGATTTTTTACCTGAAAACAGTTTATCAAGTGTCTTATAAATGTTGTTTTTCCAACTCCAATTTCACCATGAAAAAATATTACGTCACCTTTTTTAAGTATTTTTGAAAAATTTTTTGCTAGTTCAGCTGTCTTAACTTCTAAAGAGATGTCTATTATTTCGCTGTTAGTAGCGATATGCATCTGGTTTAAATGGACCTTCTGTTTCAACACTTATATAATCAGCTTGGTCTTTTGACAGTTTTGTAAGTTTTGCACCTACTTTTTTTAAATGAAGCATGGCTACTTTTTCATCTAAAGATTTTGGTAATACATAAACTTTATTTTCATAATTTTTATGGTTATCCCAAAGCTCTATTTGTGCCATTACTTGATTTGTAAATGATGCACTCATTACAAAGCTTGGATGTCCAGTTGCACATCCTAAGTTTACCAATCTACCTTTAGCTAAAAGAATAATTCTCTTTCCATCAACCAATTCTATCTCGTCAACTTCTGGCTTAACTTCTGTCCATTTATAATTTTTTAAAGCCTCTACTTGAATCTCATTATCAAAGTGACCAATATTACATAGTATCGCTCGATCTTTCATATTTCTCATATGATCTGCAGTAACAATATCTATATTGCCTGTAGCTGTAACAACAATATCTGCTTTACTTATTGCTTCATCCATTAAAACTACTTCATAGCCCTCCATTGCTGCCTGGAGTGCACAAATTGGATCCGCTTCTGTAACCATAACTCTTGCACCACTTTGTCTTAAAGATGCGGCACTACCCTTTCCAACATCACCAAAACCTGCAACAATTGCAACCTTACCAGACATCATTACATCTGTGGCTCTTCTAATTCCATCTACTAAACTTTCTCTGCAACCATATAAGTTGTCAAATTTTGATTTTGTAACTGAGTCATTAACATTAATTGCTGGAATCATTAATGACCCATCTTTTTCCATTTTATTTAATGCCTTAATTCCAGTTGTCGTTTCTTCTGAAACACCTTTTACTTCTTTTAATAAATCTTTGTAATCACTATGCATCATTGCAGTTAAATCACCACCATCGTCTAATAGCATATTTGCTTTCCAGTCTTTTTTGCCTTCTATTGTTTGTCTTATGCACCATACAGCTTCCTCTTCAGTTTCGCCTTTCCATGCAAAAACTGGTATTCCTGCTTTAGCTATTGCTGCAGCTGCATGATCCTGTGTTGAAAAAATATTACAGGAAGACCATCTGACTTCTGCTCCAAGTTCTACTAGAGTTTCAATTAAAACTGCTGTTTGAATTGTCATATGAAGACACCCTAATATTCTTGCTCCTTTTAAGGGTGCTTTATCTGAATACTCTTCTCTTAATGCCATTAGACCTGGCATTTCACTTTCTGCTATTGAAATTTCTTTTCTTCCAAAATCTGCTAGTGATATGTCTTTAACTTTAAAATCATCCATTGCTCGGTTTTATACAATAAATATTTTATTAATCAACTTATGATTAAACTTTAGTAAAGACAATCTCAACATTTGCACCTTTTTGCATTATATTATTTGAAGCATTAATAGTAGCACCATGTAAATCTGCTAGGTTTTTTACAATGTTTAACCCTAAACCTGAATGTTCACCAAAGGTATCTGGTCTATTGCTATAGAATCTATCAAATATTTTTTTTGTGTCTGTTTCTTTAAATCCCTTACCTTCATCAATAACTTTTAAAATAATCTCGTGCTTATCTCTTTTATAAATTTCAACTAAGATCTTTTTTTTATCTTCACTAAATGAAATTGAATTATCTAATAGATTTGCAATAATTTGTTCTATTCTATTTTCTATTCCATTAATAAAATACTGCTCTTTGCTATCTGAGTCTTTTAAAATTATTTGAATATTTCTTTTTGCTTCATAAATATTGTTGAAATCATCAACTACAGATTTTGCAATTACTTTTAAATCAATTTTTTTCATTTTTTCCTTACTTAAAGCAACCTCATCTTTTAATATTTGGGAATAATCTGTAATTAATCTTTCAATTCTTTGTACATCATGATTTAGAATATCAATTAGTTTACTCCTTTGCTTAGGATCTTCTGTTTCATGTAGTATTTCTGAGGCACTTTTTAATGATGTGAGTGGATTTCTAATTTCATGAACTAAATCTGTTGAAAAATTTTCTGCATGAGAAATTCTTTTTTGAAGCTCATTGGTCATATCATCTAGTGAATTTGATAATTTTCCAAGCTCATCATTTCTATTTTTAAGTTCATTTATATTGGTTTTCTTTCTACTCTTTTCTTTTATTGTTTTTGTATATTCTACTAAATTTTTTATTGGTTTAAGAAAATATCTATTTAAAACAAAAGAAAATACAAAAATCACTATTCCAACAAAAATTGCAGTTCTTAATATGAAAGTTTTTCTTTCATTAATTGCAGAACTAATATCGCTAGCATTTTCAGAAATTGCTAAATACCCAATATTATTTTCATCTAGTACTACATTCTTTACAGTTGTTAATAAAAACTTATCATACCCCTCTTGTGTAAAAGTAAATGGCTGACCATAATTTTTTGACTCAGAATAATTAGTTAAAATATCTTTTAAAGAAACTGATTTTTTTTTGTTTATATTTTTTGTCTCAATTATCTTTTTGCTTGTTTCTTCATTTAAAATTTCTAGCTGGACTATATCTAATCTATTAGAGAAAGACCTTGGGTCTAAATCTAATGTGTCTGTATCTCCTACTAAATTAAATTGATTATCAAATAAAATAACTCTGTCTAAATTTTGAAATAAAAATCTTGTCGAGAATAAAAACTTTCTAATATCTTCTTCTTCAAATTTAATATTTAATCTTAAAATATGCTCAATTGTATTGTCTATTACTTGAATATGTTTGCTTTTTTTATCTTTTATTAAATTAGGCTTAACATTTCCAATATATATAAGTGTTAAACTTCCAATAACTATAAAAACTATTAAATTAATAAATAGAAATTTTTTTAAAATAGATAGACTTTTAAGAAAATTACCAAACATTAACTAACATTCCATCTGTATCCACTGCCATATCTTGTTTCTATTGCAGTAAATTCAGAATCAACTTTTTTAAATTTTTTTCTAATCCTTTTAACGTGGCTATCTATAGTTCTATCTTCAATATCAGTATCTTCTCTATAAGCAATATCCATCAATTGTGCTCTTTCTTTAATTATCCCAGGCCTCTTAGCCAGCTCTTTAACTATTAAAAATTCTGTAGTAGTCAGCTTATCTGGTAATTGTTTGCCATCCCATTCACACTCAAGTTGAGATGGGTCAAGTTTGAGCTTACCATGAGAAATTATATTTTTTGTTTCTTCAAGATTAATATTAATATCTTTTTTCCTAAGCTGGACTCTAATTCTCTCAATTAAAACTTTTATGGAGAATCCTCCTGATTTTTTCATAAAATCATCTGCACCTAATTTTAATCCTATCAGTTCATCTATTTCATCATCTTTGGATGTTAAAAAAATTACAGGTAGAGATGTTTTTTTTCTTAATCTTTTTAAAAGTTCTTCGCCATCCATTTTTGGCATCTTAATATCAATGACTGCAAGATCAGGCGGTGATCTGGATAATCCAATTAAAGCACTTTCTCCATCAATGTAAGTTTGAACTTTAAAGCCCTCTTTTTCAAGAGCTATACTTATACTTGTGAGTATATTTCTATCGTCATCAATAAGTGCTATTGTTTGTGTTTGCATAATCTACTTTAAAAATACTAAATTGTTCTAATTTAGGCAATGGAGATAAATTAATGAAGTATTCCCCAATTGTCCCCTGTATTAACGTCTACCGTCAATGGTGTTGAAAAAGTGTGTAAATCACTTTCTGTAACACTTGTCATTTCATCCCTGATTATTTCAGTTATATTTTTAACTTCTTTTACCGGAACCTCAAAAATTAGTTCGTCATGAATTTGCAATAATATTTTTGATTTATTATTTTTAATGCTTTCAAATTTTTTGTTAAGTCTAATCATTGCAAGTCGCATGATTTCAGATGCTGACCCTTGAATGGGGGCATTGATAGCTGCTCTTTCTTGAAAATTTCTTACATTGAAATTTTTATCATTAATTCCATTAAAATGAGATCTTCGACCAAAAATATTATTTACATAGCCACTTTTTCTACAAAACTTAATTGTATTATCCATGTAAATTTTTATTTCAGGAAATTTTAAGAAATAAGCATTTAAAAATTCATCTGCTTCATGATTTGAAACATTTATTTGTTTTGCAAGACCATATTGTGAAATACCATAAATTATTCCAAAATTAATGGCCTTGGCCTTTCTTCTCATATCTTGGTCTACTTTTTTAATATCAACATTAAATACTTGGCTTGCTGTAAGTGAGTGAATATCTTCATTATTGCTAAATGCTTTTTTCAATTCTTTGACTTCTGCCAAATCTGCTAAAATTCTCATTTCAATTTGATTATAATCTGCAGATATTAATGTGAATCCTTTTTCTGATACAAAAGCTTTTCTTATATCCTTACCATCGTCTGATTTAATAGGAATATTTTGTAGATTTGGATCACTGGAAGCTAGCCTTCCTGTTGTTGTTGCTGCCAATAAAAATGAGGTATGAACTCGTTTGGTGTTTGGATTAATATGCTCAGGTAAAGCATCTGAATAAGTATTTTTAAGTTTAGATACTTGTCGCCAGTCTAGAATTAATTTAGGAAATTCATGTCCTTTAAATGCTAAGTCTTCTAACACACTTGCGTTTGTAGCAAAACTTCCTTTTCTAGTTTTTTTAAGTACGGCAATCTTTAAATCATTGTAAATAATTTCACCTAATTGTTTTGGTGAGGCAATATTAAATTCTTTTTTTGAAATTTTAAAAACTTCTTTTTCTAGTTTACTAATTTTTCTCTCAAATTTTTCAGACAACACCTTTAAAAATTTATTATCAATCTTTATTCCTTCAATTTCCATAAATGCTAATATTTTGATTAAGGGTTTTTCAAATATCTCATAAATATTAGTTAATTTTTCTAATTTTAAATTTTTACTAAAAATTTTATATAACCTATAAGTAATATCAGCATCTTCAGCCGCATACTCCATTGCCTTATCTAGCTCTACATCACTAAAATTTATTTCTTTCTTACCTGTGCCAACAATTTCTTTAAATGAAATTGTTTTATGCTGTAGATGGATCTCAGAAAGAGTATCCATGTTATGTCTATTTTTTCCAGCATCTAATACATAAGACATCAACATCGTGTCTTCCATAGAATTCATAATTATCCCTTGTTTAAACAAGACAATAAAATCAAACTTAATATTTTGACCAATCTTTTTTACACTCTTATCTTCTAAGAGTGGCTTTAATTTTTTAATTACAGCTTCTTTTTTTAAACATCCTTTAAACTTATGACCAATTGGAATATAACAAGCTTTACCAATTTTAGTGCTTAATGAAATTCCCACTAAATCAGCTTGATGTGCATCTAGTGAGCTAGTTTCGGTATCAATTGCTAGTTCTCCAGCTTCTTCTGCTTCGTTAATCCACTCCTCTATTTCTTTTTCATTAGTGATGAGATGATAGTTTTTTTTACTTATATTTTGCTGTTTTTTTTCAGGTTTTGTCTCTATTGTGATTTCTCCTAGCTCAGGTTCTCCATATGCAGAAATAACAGAGCTAAGAAGTCTATTAAACTCCATTTCTCTTAAAAATTTATATAGCTTATCTTTATCAATCTCCTTTAGATTAAATTCTTCTATCTTTCTTTCAACTGGAGCATCTTTCATTAGCGTCACTAATTTTTTACTAATTATTGCTTTATCTTTATTTTCTATAAGTGTTTCTCTTCGTTTATTTTGTTTTATTTCTTGAGCGTTATCTAACAATTTTTCTAAAGTTCCATATTTATTAATTAGTTCTGCTGCAGTCTTAACGCCTATACCCGGAACTCCTGGAACATTATCGCTACTGTCCCCAGCTAAGGATTGAACATCGATAACTTTTTCTGGACCCACTCCAAATTTGGTTATTATATCTTCAGATGTTATAAATTTATTTTTCATTGGATCGAATATACGAACGTCTTTTCTATACAATTGCATCAAGTCTTTATCTGAAGAGACTATTGTTACTTTCGCACCCTTTGCTATAATTTGTTCTGCATAAGTAGCTATTAAATCATCTGCCTCGTAATTTGGAAGGTCTACAGATGGTAAATTAAAAGCAACTACAGATTTTCTTATATATTCAAATTGTGGTGCCAAATCATCTGGGGCTTCCGATCTATTTGCTTTGTAGTCTGAATAAATTTCATTTCTAAAAGTTTTTCTAGCTGCATCAAATATTACTGCAAAGTGTGTAGGTTTTTGAAGATTTTCATTCGATTTTGAATCTTCTAATAGTTTAAATAGCATGCTACAAAATCCACTTACTGCACCAACAGGTAAACCATCACTTTTTCTAGTTAGAGGTGGTAATGCGTAATAAGCTCTAAAAATATAACCCGAACCATCTATTAAATAAAAATGGTCTGTTTTTTTAATTTTATCCATTAAATAATATTATCTTAATAATTTTAAATACTATAAATGTATTAACACGCATGGAGCAAAAAAATATACTTTCTGTTAAAAACTTAAAAAAAATTTATTCAAGTAAACAGACTGGAGATAATCTCGCATTAAATGATTTAAACTTGGACGTGAAAGAAGGAGAAATTTTTGGTCTTCTGGGTCCTAATGGCGCTGGGAAAACAACATTTATAAATATTTTAGCAGGAACAGTGGTAAAAACAGCAGGACAAGTAAATGTCTGGGGTTTTGACCTAGATAAGAACCCACGACAAGTTAGAGCTTCAGTTGGAATAGTGCCCCAAGAAGTAAATCTTGATCCATTTTTTAGTCCAAGGAAATTATTAGAGTTACAGGCTGGCCTCTATGGAATTAAAGAAAAAGATAGAATTACAGATACGATTCTAAAATTAGTATCCCTAGAAAAACAAGCTAACAGTTATGCTAGAAGTTTATCTGGTGGAATGAAAAGAAGGTTGCTAATGGCTAAAGCTTTAGTTCATCAGCCACCAATAGTTATTTTAGACGAACCTACAGCTGGTGTTGATGTGGAGTTAAGGCAGAATTTATGGAAAAATGTAAAATTACTTAATGAACTTGGTGTAACTATCATTCTAACAACTCATTATCTTGAGGAAGCTGAGGAAATGTGTGGAAGAATAGCTATATTAAATAAAGGAAATATTGTCGCTCTAGACAGCACTAAAAATTTATTAGATAGAATTCAAACCAAAAAAGTAACCTTTAAAACTGACATGAATATTAATATTAACGAAAATGATCTAGAATCTTTAAAAATAGTCTCACACTTAGATAATGAGGTTTGTGTTTCTTATGAAAAAAGTAAAATTAATATGGAAGAATTAATTAATTTAATTAAGAAAAATAATGTAAAAATTATAGATATTTCAACTGACGACGGTGATTTAGAGGATGTTTTTTTAAGACTAATAAAAAACTAGATTATCACATTAATAAATAGTAATTTGTAGATATGGATCTATTAAAAACAAACTCAATTCAAAAAGTATTAAAAACATTTATTCTAATTTTCATAGGAACAATGGCTTTGACTATTTCAGCTAAATTAAAAATACCATTTTATCCTGTGCCTATGACAATGCAAACCTTTGTAGTTCTATTTTTGGGAATTGCCTTTGGATATAAAATTGGCCTAGCATCTGTAGCTGTTTATCTTCTAGAAGGTATTCTGGGAATGCCAGTATTTTCTAACTCACCAGAAAAAGGTGTTGGAGTAATTTATTTTACTGGTCCAACAATGGGATATTTAATTGGGTTTTTATTTGCTTCTTTTCTTACAGGCTATTTAAATTTTAATAAAAATATTTTTATAATTTTTGGAAAATTAATATTTTCTGTTTCAGTAATCTATGTATTTGGAGCTATTTGGTTGGGAACTTTAATTGGATGGGACAAACCAATTCTTCAGTTAGGAGTTACACCATTCTTATTAGCTGAATTATTTAAGATTTGTTTGCTAGCTATATTAGCTAAAAAAATTATTAAATTTAGAAAATTTATCTAGGGGATCTTTTAGACAAGATTCTTTGCAATGTTCTTCTGTGCATTTTAAGTCTTCTGGCAGTTTCTGATACATTTCTATTACATAATTCAAAAACTCTATGAATATGTTCCCACTTAACTCTATCAGCTGACATAGGGTTTTCTGGTGGAGCAGCTTTCTTTTCTGGATCTGCTAGTAATGCTTTTTCAACATCATCAGCATCCGCTGGCTTTGCAAGGTAATCGATGGCTCCCTCTTTAATTGCAGCTACAGCTGTTGGTATATTCCCATACCCAGTTAACATAATAATTCTACTGGTAGGATTAGATGTTTGTATTTGCTTAACTACCTCAAGTCCATTTCCATCAGTTAGCCTAAGATCTATTACAGCGAAACCTGGCTTTTTCTCTATAACTGTTTGAATACCTTTTTGCACACCCTCAGCTTGAAAAACCTCAAAACCTTTTTTTTCCATTGCTCTAGCAAGCCTATCTCTGAAAGGATTGTCATCATCAACAATTAACAAGGTTTTATTGTCAAAATCACTAATTTTTTTTAAATTATTTAGCTCAGCCATAGATTTAATATGGTGCTTAATTTTATAATTTCAACACCTATTATTTGCTTTACATTAATTAACTATTACCTTAATTGCATAATTTATATGAAAGTTTTTAAGTATTTTTAAAAACTTTTTTTTATTAAATTTTTTTTGGGGACATAATGCAAAAATTTAAAACAGTTGATGAGCTTGTTAATCAACTAAAACCGGAAAAACCTATCTATTGTATTAGGAAAAAATCAATACAATCAGCTTCTACTTGTTTTAGAAATAATTTTCCTGGCAAAGTGCTATATGCTGTAAAAACAAACTCGCATCCTGAAGTTTTAAAAACAATAGTTGAGAGTGGAATTGAAAACTTTGATGTAGCTTCTATTCAGGAAATTAAAGATATAAGGGCAATTACCCCTGATGCAAAATGCTCATATATGCACACTGTTAAAAGCAGAGAAAATATTAAAGAAGCTTATTTTAAATACAATATTAAAGCCTTTTCTTTAGATACTAAAGATGAATTAATTAAAATTATTGAAACAACTAATCAAGCAAAAGACCTTGAGTTATTTGTGAGAGTAGCAGTTTCAAATGAGCATGCTGAAATAGATCTATCTAAAAAATTTGGGGCATTAACATCTGAGGCAATTGGTTTGTTAAGATTAGCTAAACAATATGCAAAAAAAGTGGGGCTAAGCTTTCATGTGGGATCTCAATGTATGCACCCTATTTCTTACTCAAAAGGAATTAAAGATATTGGAAATATAATAAGAAAAACAAAAATTATTCCTGATTATATTAATATTGGTGGTGGATTTCCTGCTATATATCCCGATCTTGTACCTCAATCTTTGGATAGTTATTTTGAAGAAATAAAAAAAAGTTTATCAAATTTAAAATTAGAAAAACTTCCTGAAATATTATGTGAACCCGGAAGAGCATTAGTTGCAGAAAGTGGGTCAACAATCGTACGGGTAAATCTTAGAAAAAAACAAAAACTTTATATAAATGATGGAACGTATGGAACTCTTTTTGATGCTGGCACACCAAACATAGTTTATCCTTCTCGATTAATTAAAAATAGAAAAATAATATCAAAAAAATTAACTGCATTTAATTTTTATGGCCCTACGTGCGATAGCATGGACTATATGAAGGGACCTTTTTTGCTTCCAAACAACATTAAAGAAAATGACTATATAGAGCTAGGTCAACTTGGAGCATACGGTTTAACTTTCAGAACTCAATTTAATGGTTTTTACTCAAATGAAATCTATGAAGTAGAAGATGAACCTATAATGACGTTATATGGTAATGAGAGCAATAAAGGTATATTAGTTGCCTAATGTCAGAAAACAAAAATTTAACTCATAATAGCAAAAAAAGTTTCTTACAAAATCCAGTTGAACACATCGATATTACTTCATTTGATTCCAGGAAAATAATTTCCTCAATGGAAAAAATGTCTTTTGTCTCAAGAGAAACAGCAAATGCGGCTAATATCTTTAACGAAATGATTCAAGATAAAGATTGCACAATTTTTTTAACACTTGCTGGGTCAACTTCTGCAGCAGGGTGTATGAATATTTATAAAGATTTGGTTAAATATAATATGGTTGATGCAATTATTGCTACAGGAGCTTCAATAGTTGATATGGATTTTTTTGAAGCTTTAGGCTTTAAACATTACCAAGGTTCACAATTTCAAGATGATACTGAATTAAGAAAAAATTATATAGATAGGATTTACGATACATATATTGATGAAGAAGAGTTGCAGGAATGTGATCAAAAGATATGTGAAATAGCAGATACACTTGATCCAAGAAGTTACACATCAAGAGAATTTATTTATGAAATGGGAAAATATTTAAAGAAAAATTCAAAAAAAAAAGATTCTTTAATTGAGACAGCATATGACAATAATGTTCCTATTTTTTGTCCTGCATTTACAGACTCAAGTGCGGGTTTTGGATTAGTCACTCACCAAGAAAATAATCCTAAAAATCATATTACGATAGATTCGATTAGAGAGCTTCGTGAATTGACTGAAATAAAGATTCAATCAAAAGGATCTGGCTTATTTATGATTGGAGGAGGTGTTCCTAAAAATTTTGTTCAAGATACTGTTATCTGTGCTGAGCTTTTAGGAAAAGAGGTTGAGATGCATAAGTATGCAGTACAAATTACGGTAGCAGATTCTAGAGATGGTGCTTGCAGCAGCTCTACATTAAAAGAGGCTAGCTCATGGGGTAAAGTAGATATTGCAAAAGAACAAATGGTTTTTGCTGAAGCAACTAGTGTCCTTCCTTTGATTGCAAGTGATGCTTATCATAAAGGTGATTGGAAAAACAGAACGAGAAAAAACTTCTCAAAAATATTTAAATAAAATTGAAATATCTTTCTAATAAAAATGGTTTTCTAGGGATTGACAATGATGTTAATTTTAAAGAGAAAGTAGTAGTTGTTCCATTTGGTTTAGAAAAAACTGTAAGTTATGGTGGTGGCACCCGTAATGGGCCTAAAGAAATTATCAAAGCATCACATCAAGTTGAATTATATGATGAAGAATTAAATTGTGAACCTTATAAAAAAATAGGAATTAAAACTTTAAAACCATTTAAAATTGATAAAGATATTAAAAAAGCTCTTAAAAAGATGTCTGATATAAATCAAGAAATATTAGATAAAAAATTATTTCCAATCACTTTTGGTGGAGAACACTCAATAACACCTGGATGTATTGCTCCATTTGTAAAAAACCATAAAGAAATATGCTTACTACATTTTGATGCACATGCAGATTTAAGAGAGAGTTATAATGGTGAAAAGTTTTCTCATGCTTCTGCTATTAAGAGATGTCTAGATCATAAAAATGTATCCTTAATTTCATTTGGGATCAGAAATATATCACAGAGTGAAATACCTTTTCTAAAAAAAAACTCTTCTAGAATTAATATTTTTTGGGCAAAAGATAAGAAAAAATGGGACTTAAAAAAATTTACAAAAATGATAAAAAATAAAACAGTTTATCTAACTTTTGATGTGGATGGACTGGATTCAAGTATAATGCCTGCAACAGGTACGCCAGAACCAGGAGGATTACTCTGGGATGAAACTTTAGATATCATAAGAATAGCTGCTAAAAATTCCAATATTGTTGGTGCAGATATAAATGAACTTTCACCTATCAAAGGTTTTAATTCTTATAATTTTCTTGTAGCAAAACTTGCCTATAAAATTTTATCTTACAAATTTTTATACTAAGCTTTTGAAGCTTTAAGAGTTCCTAATAATAATCTGAATGGAATTAACATTAGTAATGCAACCAATACTTTGACTGATAAATCTCCTAGAGATAATGTTATCCAAGGTATACCTGTTGCATAAAAAGAGATTGAGAAAAACAAAAATGTATCGATTGTAGAACCAATTAGTGAAGACGTTAATGGCGCCACAAACCATTTCTTTTTTCTTAAATAGTCAAAAATTTGAACATCCAACAACTGTGCGACCATAAATGCTGTGCCAGACCCAATTGCTATTCTTACTGAAATTAAGTCTGCAAAATTTGTTGAAAAGAAAAGAGTAAATACAATTCCTATAATAAAACCAACATAAACAATTTTTCTTGCAACTATTTTTCCATAAGATCTATTAGCTAAATCTGTAATCAAAAATGCTACAGGATAACTAAAAGCCCCATAAGTTAATATTTCTTCTAAACCATAATAATTGATTGGAAATTGTACTAAATAATTTGAAGCTAAAACAACAACTCCCATTATAAATGAAAGGAGTATAAAAAACTTTTCCATTAAGCTGATTTACTAGGAGATGCCTTAGGTGCTTTTTTTATAAATGGTGATTTAATTAATATACTTTTTTTTAATTTTTTTAATCTTGGTGATATATCTTTATTTTTTGCAGCTTTTAAAAATAAATCGAATGTGCCTTTTTTATCAACACATCTCATCCCTGCGTTACTAACCGTTAACGTCAGACTTCTTTTTAAAAGTTCACTTGTAAATTTAGCTTTTTTTAGATTTGGTAAAAATCTTCTATTTGTCTTGTTGTTAGCATGACTAACATTATGACCTTTCATAGGTATTTTACCGGTTAATTCACATTTTTTAGACATAATATTTAGAGACTATATAAGATGTGTCAGTGACCTCGTCAAGCTTATTAGCCTTGATTGGACTGTTTCTTTCCTATTATTTCTCTAAAATTCTTAATCCCACCAGCTTTTAATATTTCTTTAAGCTCTTTTTTTATCTTTGAAACAATATTTGGGCCTTGAAAAACCATACCAGTATATAATTGAATATAACTTGCTCCAGCTAAAAATTTTCTATGCGCACTTTCACCCGAATCTACTCCACCTACTCCAATAATTTCAATTTTACCTTTTAATAATTTATAAAATTTACTTATCAATTCATTTGCCTCTTTTTCAAGAGGTTTTCCTGACAAACCACCTTTTTGATGTTTCAATATATCATTTAATTTTTCTCTATTGCCTGCAGTTGTATTTGAAACAATTATTGCACTTACTTTATGGTCTAATAATATTTTACTAACTGATATAATTTGTGCCTCTGAGATATCTGGAGAGATTTTTACAACAATTGGTATTTTAGATTTAAGTTTAACTTTTTCTTTTTGAATTAAATCCATTAATTCACCAAATTTTTTTTCATCATGGAAGCTTCTTAAATCTTCTGTATTAGGTGAAGAAATATTAATTGCAATATAATCAGCAATATCATGAAAAGTTCTGAGGCCAATTAAATAATCCTTTAATCTGTCATCACTATCTTTATTGGGACCTATATTAATTCCCAATAAACCTTTATTTAAATTAGATCGAATTCTATTGCTTACATTTTCAGATCCTAAATTATTAAATCCTAATCTGTTAATTAGTGCTTGGTCCTCAACTAGTCTGAATACTCTTGGTTTTGGATTTCCATATTGTTTAAACGGAGTAACCGTCCCTACTTCAACAAATCCAAATCCAAGTTTAAATAAAGGGTTATAAACTTCAGCATTTTTATCAAATCCAGCAGCCATACCAATTGGGTTATTTATTTCCTTGCCAAATAAAGTGGATTTCAACACTGGATCAGCCTTATCTTCATCTATTAAATTTGGTATCAAATTTAATTTTAAAGACTTAATTGCTAAATTATGGGCAGTTTCAGGATCAATTTTAAAGATGAGTGATCTTAATTTTGAAAACATTATTTTATTTTTTCTGTTATTAGCTCTTTAGTTTCTTTAACTCCAAAGAAGCTTATAAAAAAACCCATTCTTGGTCCATTTTCATCTCCAAACACAACTTCGTAAATTAATTTAAACCAGTCACGTAGATTTTCTGAATACCCATTTTCTTTTCCAGTTGAATAAATTAATGTTTGAATATCTTCGGGTAACATTTCATCACTACAATCGTCAAGAGTCTTAATTAGAGCCTCTAATGCCATTTTTTCACTTAAATCTGGTTTTTTATATTTTTTCTGTAGTTTAATCACATCGTTAAAATATTTAATAGCATAGCCTATTAAATTATCAAAAATTAGATGATCTTTTTCTGAAATATCTTTTTTGTACTTTTTTACAAATTTCCAGAGTAATTCCTTAGAATTTGCATTACTTGCCTCCACTAAATTTAAAAGCATTGAAAAATTCATAATAGTATCTTCTTGTGGAATCACTCCGTTATGAACATGCCAGACTGGGTTCATTAATAGCTGTAATTCATTTTGGTTTTTTGCTTTTTCTATAAAATCCAAATATTCATCAACCGTTTTTGGAACTATTTCTTTATATAATTTTTTTGCTCTTTTAGGATTTTGATACATGTACAATGAAAGACTTTCAGGAGAAGCATACTCCAACCATTGATCAATAGTGATCCCATTACCTTTTGACTTAGAAATTTTTTCCCCTTTTTCATCTAAAAAAAGTTCGTAGGCAAAACCAGATGGGTTTGTTTTTCCAATTAACTTAGCTATTTTTGAAGATAATATTGCACTTTCTATTAAATCTTTTCCGTACATTTCAAAATCTATGTCAAGTGCATACCACCTCATAGCCCAATCCACTTTCCATTGTAATTTGCAGTGCCCATCTAAAATACTTGTTTCAAGTTTTTTTCCATTATTATCAAAAATAATTTTAGATTTTTCTTTTAAGATTTCTAAAACTGGAATTTCTAAAACCTTTCCAGTATCTGGGCATATGGGTAAAAAAGGACTGTAAGTTTTTTGTCTCTCCTTACCAAGTGTTGGAAGAATTATATCCATAATACCTTGATAATTTTCTAAAATTATCTGTAAAGTTGGATTAAAAAAACCACCCTTATAAAGAACTGAAGAACTTTTAAAACTGTACTCAAATTTAAATCTATCTAAAAAATTTTTTAACATTTCATTATTGTGTTCACCAAAGCTTGAAAATTTTTCGAATGGATCTGGTACTTGAGTTAAAGGTTTATGAAGATTCTTTTTTAGCAATTCTTGATTAGGAACATTTTCAGGAACTTTTCTAAAACCATCCATATCATCTGAAAAGGTTATAATTTCTGTTGGTATATCGGTAAGCTGTTTTAGTGCATTAACCATCATTGATGTTCTAGCAACCTCACCAAAAGTGCCTATATGAGGCAATCCACTCGGACCATAACCAGTTTGTAAAATAATTTTCCCCTTTTTTTCAATAAAGGATTTTCTTTCACGCAACATTTTTTTAGCCTCAACAAAGGGCCATGCGTTAGTTTTATCTAAATTGTCTTTTTCAATCACTTTGTTTAATAAGAAATATCTTATATTTGCTGTTATTGTTAACTCTTATAGAGTTGAAATTTATTTACCATAAAATAATGTTCTTTCAAAATGTCTAATTATAAAACTGTTTTTTTTACCTTGGGTATTTTGCAAACTATTCTTGGAATTTCTATGATGATTCCAATTTTAACCCAGTTTATTTATTCGGAAATAGATTCTTCTTTTATAGGGGCTTCAATAATTTCAATAATATTTGGTATTTTATTTTTTTTAACAAATCTAAACCACGATAAAAAATTAAATTTACAACAAGCTTTCTTGTTAACAGCTCTGTCATGGTTGAGCATTGCAATATTTGGCTCATTACCTTTTATTTTTTCTGCTCTTGAATTATCTATCACAGATTCTTTTTTTGAAAGTATGTCTGGTATTACCACTACTGGATCTACAATTATTTCAAACTTAGAAGGTGCACCTAGATCAATACTTTTATGGCGAGCTATGCTTCAATGGTTGGGTGGAATTGGTATTATTGTAATGGCAATAACTCTAATGCCAATAATGAATGTTGGGGGAATGCAGTTATTCAAAATTTCAAGCAACGACTCCTCTGAAAAATTATTACCAAAATCTAAAGAAATATCTCTTAGATTAATTTATGTTTACTTAACACTAACAACACTTTGTGCTGTTACTTATAAAATTTTTGGTATGAATACTTTTGACAGTATAACACACTCTATGACGACAATAGCTACAGGTGGCTTTTCAAACTATAATGAGTCCATAGGATATTTTAACAGTCCATCTATTGAAATATCATCAATGATTTTTATCATACTAGGTAGCTTACCTTTTATTGCCTATATAAAATTTTTAAATGGAAATAAAAAAATATTTATTTCGGATGTTCAAATTAGATCATTTATTAAGATAATTATTTTTTCAATTATTTTACTTTTTATTTATTCACTTTTTCAAAATAAAGATTTTTCACAAATCAATATAAGAAAAATTTTTTTTAACGTTATTTCTATTTTAACTGGTACAGGATATGTCACTGGAGAATTTGATGGATGGGGAAATTTTCCATTAATTTTCTTTTTAACTCTAATGTTCATCGGTGGATGTGCAGGTTCTACTACCTGTGGAATTAAAATTTTTAGAATTCAAATTTTATATTTATTTGTTGTTAATCAATTAAAAAAAATTATTTACCCTAGAGGAGTGTTTATAATTAAGTATGATAAAAATAGTGTGGATGATAAATTTATGGCTTCGATCATTTCTTTCATTTTTCTTTACTTGGTTATATTTTTTGTAATAACTGCATTATTATCTTTAAGTGGTTTAGATTTTGTTACTTCTATTTCTGGTGCAGCAACTTCAATTTCAAATGTTGGACCAGGCTTAGGGTCTACAATTGGTCCTAGTGGTAATTTTTCTAGTCTACCAGAGATGTCTAAGTGGATTTTGAGTCTTGGAATGATATTGGGTAGATTGGAATTATTTGCTATACTCGTTTTGTTTCTACCTTCTTTTTGGAGAAACTAATTATGATTGAAATAAAAAAACAATCACTCTCTGAAACCTTTTCTGTCTACTTTGACAGAAGAATGCTTAGGATATTATTACTAGGTGCAATATCTGGATTTCCATGGGTTTTGATTGGAAGTAGTTTAAGTCTGTGGCTTAAAGAAGATGGTTTAAGCAGATCAACAATTGGTTGGGCAGGATTAATATTTGCCGTTTATGCTTTTAATTATTTATGGGCACCTCTTATTGATAGACTTCAAATACCATACCTAACCAAAAAACTTGGTCATAGGAGAGGTTGGATAGTTTTAATGCAAATTACAATTTTAACTTGTCTTGTTACTTGGAGTTTTATTGATTCCACAGAAAATTTAACACTAATAATTACAATTGGTTTAATTATTGCTATAGCCTCAGCTACACAAGATATTACTGTAGATGCTTTAAGAATTGAACAAATAGGTGAGCATGAAAGTAAATCAATGGCAGCCGGTGCTGCTATGGCAGTCGTTGGATGGTGGAGTGGATATAAATTGGGTGGAGTAATAGCTTTATTTACTGCAGAATATTTAGAGAATATTGGTATTACCAATTACTGGCAAATTACATTTTTAATTTTAGGAGTTGTGGTAATTTTGATGAATGTAGGATTAATGTTTGTTCATGAACCCCTTTCTACTGATAGAGAACTAAAGCAAAAAGAAACGGATAAACTTATAGAAAGCAAGTTTGGATCAAAAAATATTATAACAAATTTTATGACTTGGATTAGCAGTACATTAGGTGGTCCTATATTAAGTTTTTTTAAGAAAAATGGATTTTCAGTAGCTGTTGGTATTTTAAGCTTTATTTTTCTATTTAAGATTGGAGAAGCTTTTCTTGGACGTATGTCTATAGTTTTTTATAAAGAAATAGGATTCTCCAAAGGTGATATTGCAATTTACTCAAAAACTTTAGGATGGATAACTACAGTCACCTTTACATTGTTGGGTGGCCTCTTTGTAATTAGATCTGGAGTTTTAAAAGCAATGTTTCTTGCAGGAATGTTAATGGCTGCAACAAACTTATTATTTACCATCCTGGCATGGAGTGATAAATCTGAATTATTATTCGCTATAGCGGTCATATTTGATGATATAGCAGCAGCTTTTGCAACAGTCGCATTTGTGGCCTTTATTTCTTTACTGGTAGATAGAACCTATACTGCAACTCAATACGCACTACTTGCTTCGATAGGGACTGCTGGAAGAACTACGCTTGCATCATCTTCTGGGGCTTTAGTAGATTGGCTTAATGGTGATTGGGGTATATTTTTTATCTTAACAGCTATTATGGTAATCCCTTCTTTAATTTGTTTATGGTTTATTAAAGATAAATTAAAACTTCATGAACAATAACTTTTTTTACAAGAAAGCTCTATCTAATATTTATAAGAAACCAACCCAAATGTCTGAGGTTACTTCTCAAATTTTGTATGGAGAAAAATTTAAAATTTTATCTAAAAATAAAAATTGGATAAAAATAAAAATATCATTTGATAATTATGTTGGTTTCATAAAAAATAAAGATTATACGAACGATCATAAACCTACTCATAAGATATTTACTTTAAAAGCTAATATTTTTAATAAACAGAAACAAAAGACAAGATATTTTTTACCTTTTGCATCAAAAATTTTAATAATTCAGGAAAATAAAAAGTTTGTTGAATATGAAAAAAATAAATGGATTAAAAAAAAAAATATCAAGAAAATTGATCATATAGAAAAAAACTACTTAAAAGTATTAAAATTATTTTTAAAAACAAAATACGTTTGGGGTGGTAAAACTTATAGAGGAATAGATTGCTCAGCTATTTTGCAATTATTATATTATTATAATAATAAATTTTATCCAAGAGACACAAGGGACCAAATAAAATATTCAACAAAAAATCAGAAAAAAATAATATTTAAAAGAGGTGATATTATATTTTGGAAAGGTCATGTTGCTATTTGTATTAATTCTAAAAAATTAATTCATGCATACGGTCCAGAAAAAAAAGTTTTAATTATGCCTATAACGAAGACAATAGACAAAATCGAAAGAACAGCAAAGTTAATAGTAAAAAAGATATCTTCTATAAAGTATTAACTTCTACCAAAATCTGGTTTATTAATATCTTGCTTTAATTTAATTATTTTTTTTCTAACTTTTTTAGTATTAGATAATTTGTTAATGATAGATTTATTATTCTTAGATTGAATATCTCTTTTAAATGCAAGTAAATTTTTAATAAATAAATCTATAACTTTTGATATGTTTTTTTGATTATTAAAAAATATATCTCTCCACATAATTTCATTAGATGCAGCAATTCTTGAAAAATCCCTCAAACCACCGGCACTAAATTTAATTATTTCATATTTTTGTTGTTTTTCAAAATCTGTTGCTGTTTTAACTAAATTATATGCAATTAAATGAGGTAAATGACTTGTCATAGAAAAGACTGTGTCATGTTTTTTTGAATCCATAATAACGACTCTAGAACCAATTTTTTTCCAAAACTTAGACAGTATCGTGAGATGTTTCTTGTTGGTATTTTTTTCTTTTATTAATATGCACCATTTATTAAGAAACAAGTTTTTTAAACCATGTTCAGGACCACTAACTTCTGATCCTGCTATAGGATGACTGGATGTCCAAAAAATTCCTTTTTTTAATCTTTTTCTAATTAAATCAGTAGATTGTTCTTTAGATGATCCCACATCTGTGATTATTGTTTTAGGGAGTAGGTATTTATTTATTTTTAAAATTATTTTTTCATACTCTCCCAATGGAGTGCAAAATATTATTAAATCTAAATTTGGAATAATCTTTTTTAAGTCATTTGTAACTTCACATGGTAATTTTAATTTTTTAATTTTTAAAATATTTAATTTTGATTTTTCATAAATAAATATTTTTTTAGCTATTTTTTTATCGACTATTGATCTTAATAATGAAGAACCAATTAAACCACATCCTATAATTAAAATATTCTTCATAATTAACTGAATATAACCTTAATTTCTTTTATAAATTTTGTATTCTCTATTTTAGAACCAATTGTTAATCTTAATTTATTTTTAATATTATAACCATCTTCCAATGATCTTAATATAACTCCTTTTGATTGTAATTTATTTAAAACATAATTGGCTGAAAATTTACATTTATCAAAATTTAGTAATAAAAAATTAGCAGTTACCTCATTTGAAAAAATGTCTAATTTTTCTAAGAATTTTTTAACTTTATTTGCTTCCTTAATATTATGTTTCACAGATTGTCTAATAAAATTTCTATCTTTTAAAGCTACTGTTGCTGCAACTTGTGCTACTTGATTTACATTAAATGGTGGTTTAATTATATTCATTGCATTAATAATTTTTTTTGATCCATAACCCCAACCAACTCTCAAAGAAGCTAACCCATAAATTTTTGAAAAAGTTCTTATTACAACTACATTGTCTTTATTTTTAAATAAATCTAAGCTTGATTTATAATCTTTGTTCTTCATGTACTCAAAATATGCATCATCCATAACTAATAAAATATTTTTTTTTAATTTTTTTCTTAATTCTAATAACTGTAATTTATTTAAATAAGTTCCAGTTGGATTATTTGGGTTAGCAATAAAAACTATTTTTGTTTTTTTTGTAACTTTTTTAATTATCTCTGTCACAGAAACTTTAAAGTTTTTTTCTTTAGAAAAAATAACTTTTGCTCCAACTATTTGTGCATAAATTCTATACATTAGAAAGCTATACTGAGGTACAACCACCTCATCTGATGGTCTTAAATATAGCTGACAAATCATCTGAATAATCTCATCTGAACCTGCACCACAAATAATCTTATTAAAATCACAATTAAACCGATTTGAAATTTCTTTTCTTAAAACTTGTGTCTTGCTGTCTGGATATTTGGATAAAATTAGATTTTTATTATTTAAAAGCTTTTTTACATTTGAGCTAACTCCTAGCGCTGACTCATTAGCTGATAATTTTATGATATTCTTAGCTTTGCCAATTCTAGATTTTCCTGGCTTATAAGCTTCTATTCTAAATTTTTTAAACTTTGGAACTGTCATCTTATTAATCTTATAAATAAAATATTAAAATTTCATACAGAATAAGTCATTTTTTAAAATATTTGACATAAGAAATACTATCTAGTACAAAAAAAGTGCGCTGATTTAACTGAATTGCGAGCGCTTAAAAAAAACCGCTAAATATGTTTTTTTCTCTCACAATTCAATTTTAGCCATTATTTATGAATAAAAATATAAACATAAAAAGTTTAATAATTGATAAACCATTAAAGTTAGATTGTGGCCAGATTATTAATAATTTTCCTTTGGCTTATGAAACTTATGGTTCTCTTAATGAAAAAAAAGATAATGTTATTTTAATCTTTCATGCCTTAACTGGTGATCAGTTTGCATCTGGCATAAACCCAATAACAAAAAAAGATGGTTGGTGGTCTTATGCTGTAGGCCCAGGTAAAGCTATTGATACAGATAAATATTTTGTAATTTGTGCAAATGTAATTGGTGGGTGTTTAGGTTCTTTTGGACCTAGTAATACTAACTCTGAAACAAATAAAATATATGGAACCACCTTTCCTGTTATTACAATAAATGATATGGTAAATGCTCAGTACAACCTTTTAGATTTTTTTAAAATTGAAAAATTATTTGCAGTAATGGGTGGATCTATGGGTGGCATGCAAGTTCTTCAATTTGTAAGTAATTTTCCTAATAAAGCAAAGATAGCAATTCCGATTGCCTGTACTTCAAGTCATTCAGCACAAAATATTGCTTTTAACGAACTTGGTAGACAGTCTATAATGGCTGATACAAATTGGTTAAATGGAGACTATGCAAATCAAAATAAAAACCCTGATAAAGGCTTATCTGTTGCAAGGATGGCCGCTCATATAACCTATTTATCTAAAAATGGCTTACAAGAAAAATTTGGGAGAAAATTACAAGAAAGAGATGATTTAAAATTTAGTTTTGATGCAGATTTTCAGATAGAAAGTTATTTAAGGCACCAAGGAAGTGTATTTGTGAATAGGTTTGATGCGAATAGCTATTTATATATTACAAGAGCTATGGATTATTTTGATTTAACTAAAGAATATAATGGAAATTTATCAAAAGCCTTTGAAAAAACAAAAACTAAATTTCTTGTGATATCATTTACTTCTGACTGGCTTTACCCAACTTCTGAAAATAAAGAAATTGTCATAGCTTTAAATGCTATAGGTGCTGATGTTGCTTTTGTTGAAATTGAGTCAGATAAAGGACATGATTCATTTCTTTTAAATGTTCCTGAGTTTTTAAATACTTTGAAAGACTATATTAATAATTCCTATTTAAAAAATTAAAGATGAAACAAGAATTTAAAATAATTTCAGATTTTATTGAAAAAAATACAAGAGTTTTAGATGTTGGATGTGGAGATGGAACTTTAATGGAGTTTTTACAAAAAAATAAAGAAATAGATATAAGAGGGATTGAAATTTCTAAAAATAATTCTCAAAAATGTGTAAGTAAGGGTCTAACTGTAATCGAGGGAGATGCCGAAAAAGACCTTTCTCAATTTCCCGATGGCTCTTTCGATTTTGTGATATTAAGCCAAACACTTCAGGCTTTCCTAAATCCAGAAATAGTTATTCAGGAACTTTTAAGAGTAGGGAAAAAAGCTATTGTTACTGTCCCAAATTTTGGATTTTGGAAAGTAAGATTTCACTTATTGATTAAAGGAACAATGCCAATTACAAAAAATCTACCTGATGAATGGTATAATACTCCCAATATACACATGTGTACGATTAAAGATTTTTATAAATTCTGTAATGAGAGAAATATTAAATTAGATAAAGCGTTAGCTCTTCACAATGAAAAAACATCACCCATTAATGAAGCAAACCTTAATATAAAAAACTTATCTGCTGAGTTGGGAATTTTCTTAATTGAAAAATAAATGAAGATTCAAATAATACCCTGCCTGCAAGATAATTACTCTTATTTAATAATTGATGAAGAGAATAATATTGCTTGTGTGATTGACCCCAGTGAAGCTGATCCTATTATTAAGTATCTAGAAGATACTAAAATTGAATTAAAATTTATATTAAATACACATCATCATTATGATCATGTAGGTGGAAATCAAAAGTTAAAAGAAAAGTATGGAGCAAGTGTTGTTGGATATAAAGGAGACAAGGAAAGAATTCCAGGAATAGATATAATGGTAAATGATCAAGAAACCTGGATATATAAAAACTTTGAAGCAAAAATAATCCACATTCCAGGGCACACACTTGGTCATATATGTTTCTATTTTTACAAAGAAGAATCTGTTTTTACTGGGGATACTCTTTTTTCTTTGGGGTGCGGAAAAATATTTGAAGGAACATACGCTCAAATGTTTGATTCTTTGATGAAACTAAAAGAGCTACCAAAAAGTACAAAAGTTTTTTGTGGTCATGAATATACGTTACAAAATTCAAAGTTTTGTATAATTCATGATGAAAATAACGAAAATCTCAAAGCTAAATTAAATGATATAAAAATAAAATTAAAAGCTGGCCTTTTGACTATTCCATCTACTATCAAAGATGAATTAGAGTGTAATATTTTTCTAAGGTCAAACAACGTAGAAACCTTTTCAAAACTTAGGGATTTAAAGGACAATTTCTAGCTTATTCAGACTTGACTATAATAGGCTCCCGACTATATTGCTGCTTATAAATAATAAATTAAAACATGTCATACGCAATCATACAAACAGGTGGAAAACAGTACAAAGTAAAGGCTGGGGAAATCTTAAAAATTGAAAGATTAGAAGATTCAAAGCTTGAAACTAAGATAGAATTTAAAGAAATCTTAGCCTATGGCGATGATAAAAATATTGAAGTTGGGTCACCAACAGTTGAGGGTGCAAAAGTTGAAGCAGACCTTGTTGAAAATGGAAAAAACAGAACAATATTAATTTTCAAAAAAAGAAGAAGACAAAATTCTAGAAGAAAAAATGGTCATAGACAGCAATATTCATTAATAAGAATTAATAAAATCTTTTCTAAAGATGGAAAAGTTTTATCTGAAGCAAAAAAAATAGTTAAACCAACTAAAAAAATTGAAAAAGTGGAAGCTAAAGTAGAAGCTGAAGCAGTGAGTAAATAAATTAATTTATGGCTACAAAAAAAGCAGGTGGATCATCGAGAAATGGAAGAGATAGTGCTGGTCGTAGACTAGGCGTTAAGAAGTATGGTGGTGAAGTAGTAATTCCTGGAAATATAATTGTTAGACAAAGAGGAACAAAAATTTTTCCTGGTGAAAACGTAGGAATGGGTAAAGATCATTCAATTTTTTCTGTTGTTGAAGGAAAAGTAGTATTTAAAAAGGGTAGATTAGACAGAACATTCGTTTCAGTAAAACCCAATTAGTAGTACAACTAAAAACTAACAGTTGTAATATGAAGTTTCTAGATCAAGTAAAAATTTATGTAAAGGCTGGCAATGGTGGTCATGGCTCTCCTAGTTTCCGTAGAGAAAAATTTATTGAGTACGGTGGACCAGATGGTGGAGATGGCGGTAAAGGTGGCACTATATTCTTGAGATCAGAAAGAAATTTAAATACTCTTATCGACTATAGATTTCAACAACATCATAAAGCTGGAAGAGGAGTAAATGGTTCTGGACAAAATCGTACAGGTCATGGAGGAGAGAATTTATTTTTAAAAGTACCAATAGGCACCCAGGTTTTTGAAGAGGATAATAAAACCTTAATTTATGATTTTAAAAAAGAAGGTGAAGAGTTTGTTGTTGCTAAAGGAGGTAAAGGTGGCCTTGGAAATACCAGATTTAAAAGCTCCACCAATAGAGCACCAAAAAAATTTACAAAGGGTGCTATAGGTGAAGAGTATGTAATTTGGCTCCAACTAAAAACTATTGCAGATGTTGGCATTGTTGGGTTACCTAACGCGGGTAAATCTAGCCTATTAGCATCTATTACAAATGCTACACCTAAAATAGCAAATTATAAGTTTACAACTTTAAATCCAAATCTAGGCGTTGCAACTTATGATGACAAAGAAATAATTTTAGCAGATATTCCTGGATTAGTTGAGGGTGCACATGAGGGTGTAGGTCTTGGAATTCAATTTCTAAAACACATAGAAAGGTGCAAAACGTTGATGCATTTAATTGATATTACTGATGAAAATATTGAAAATACATATCAACAAGTAAAAAAAGAGCTTGGTAGTTATAGTAAAGAGATTCTAGAAAAAAAAATAATAATTGTATTAAATAAAATAGACTTACTAGATAAAGAAGAAGTAGAAGAGATTGTGAAAAACTTTTCAAAAGATAAAAAATCTGAGGTGGTAACTCTTTCAACATTAGAGAAGGGGTCTGTATCAAAAATCAAAGCTAAACTACTCACATATGTATCTTAAGGACTCCAAAATAATTGTAATTAAAATTGGTTCTTCTTTATTAATAGATGAGGATAAAAAAATTAGATATAGGTGGCTTTCTGAATTTGCCAAAGATATTCATGAGTTAATTAAAGAGAATAAAAAAATTATTATTGTAAGCTCAGGTGCTATTGCAATGGGATGTAAAAAACTTAACTTAAGTAAAAAAAAACTTAAAATTGACAAAAGTCAGGCTGTAGCATCAATAGGACAAATTGAGCTTATGAATTTGTTTTCAAAAACATTTGTTAAACAAAAAATTAATATATCTCAAATTTTACTCACACTAGAAGATACAGAACAAAGAAGGAGAGCGCTGAATGCAAAAAGAACCTTTGATAACTTATTTCAATTAGGTTTTGTGCCCATTGTTAATGAAAATGATACTATAGCAACTACAGAAATCAAATATGGTGATAACGACAGACTAGCATCTAGAGTAGCTCAAATATCTGGGGCTGATTCACTAATACTTCTTTCTGATGTTGATGGACTTTATACTCAGAATCCAAAAATCTATAAAAATGCAAAATTATTAAAAGAAATAAAAAAAATCGATAAAGATATAGAAAAGATTGCAACCAAAAGTATTAGTGAACATGGAACGGGTGGAATGAAAACTAAAATTGATGCAGCAAAAATCTGTCAACTATCAGGGTGCAAGATGGCAATAGCTAATGGCCTATTAATAAGACCTATTAAAAAAATAATTCAAAATAATAACTGTACTTGGTTCTTGCCAAAAATATCAAAATTAGATGCAAGAAAAAAATGGATTATCAGCTCTATTTCTCCTAAAGGAGAGGTTATTATTGATGATGGCGCAACACAAGCGCTCTCTAATGGCAAAAGTTTATTAGCAGCTGGAATTACTAAAGTATCTGGTAAGTTTAAAAAAGGTGATCATATTAAAGTTTTAAATAAGAAAAATTTTGAATGTGCTAGAGGCTTAAGCTCATTCTCATCTGATGAAATATTAAGAATTATGGGACACCATTCTAAAGAAATTCAAAAAATATTAGGATATGTTTCAAAATCTGAAGTTATACATAAAGATGATATGGTGGAGATATAAAATGACTCGATATATGAATTTGATAGGAAAAAAAGCCAGAGAAGCATCTCTTCAAAAAATTAGCACTAAAATAAAAAATGAAATTTTAAAAAATTATGTTTCACTATTAAATAAAGAGAGAAATTCTATAATCACAGCAAATAAAAAAGATATAAAATTTGCCCTAGAAAAAGGTCTACAGGATAATTTAATAGATAGACTCACTATTGATCATAAAAAATTAGATAATTTAAAAAATTCAATAAATAAAATTATTAAATTAAAAGATCCTGTCAATCGCACTCTTGAGGAATGGAGCAGGCCTAATGGATTAAAGATTGAAAGAGTGTCTATACCCATTGGAGTTATTGGGGTTATATACGAAAGTAGACCTAATGTTACTTCAGATGTTGCTAGTTTATGTTTTAAGTCTGGAAATGCTGTGATTTTAAAAGGAGGATCAGAGGCAATAAATACTAATAGAATTATAGCTAAATTATTTAGAAAAGCTCTTAAAAAAAATAAGATTAATGAAAACTTTATTCAGTTTATAGATTCTAAAGAGAGAAAAATGGTAGATTTTATGCTTTCAAAAATGAAAAATTATATTGATGTAATCATACCACGTGGTGGAAAAAACTTAGTAAAAAAAGTTCAGAAATTTTCATCTGTACCTATTATTGGACACTTAGAGGGTTTATGTCATACCTTTGTTGATAAAGATGCAGAATTAAAGATGGCTATAGAAATCATCCATAATGCTAAATTAAGAAATACCAGTATATGTGGTGCAACAGAAACCATTTTACTTCATGAAAAAATTGTAAAAAAATTTTGTAATCCTATTTTAAAAAAACTTGAAGAAAACAATTGTAAAATCTATGGAGATACATTTATTAATAAACACTATAAAGGTAAAATTTCTTTAGCAAAAGAGAGGGACTGGTCTACAGAATATTTGGCACCCATAGTATCAGTAAAAACTGTAAAAAATTGTGAAGATGCAATTAAGCATATTAACAAATATGGTACTATGCACACAGACTCTATTATTACTAAAAATAAAAAAGTTGCTGAAGAATTTTTAAAAAATGTCAAAAGCTCAATAGCTATGCATAATACATCAACACAGTTTGCTGATGGTGAAGAATTTGGATTTGGTGGAGAAGTTGGTATTTCAACCAATACTCTTCCTCCGAGAGGGCCTGTAGGCTTGGGTCAGCTTATTTCTTATAAATATGAGATTGTTAGCAATGGTCAAACCAGAAAATAAATTGAAATCTGAAAAAATAAAAATTGGTATTTTAGGGGGTACGTTTGATCCTGCACATAAAGGACATTTGGAAATATCAAAACAAGCAAAAAAAAGATTTGATCTAAAAAATATTGTATGGGCGATTACAAAGCAAAATCCCTTTAAAGATGAAAGTAAATCAAATTTAAGAAGTAGAATACAATTTGCAAAAAAAATGATAGGTAAAAATAAATATATTAAAGTAAAATTTTATGAAGAAGAGATAGGCTCTAGTAAAACAATTGATTTAATTAAACACTTAAACAAAAAAAAGAAAAATGAAATTTATTTCATTATGGGTGCCGATAACCTCATAAATTTTCACAAATGGTATAAATGGAAATCTATTATAAAAAAATGTAATATTCTAGTATTTGACCGTCAAGGATTTAAGGCTAAATCATTAAAGTCAGTAACCTTTAATGAAACAAGTAACAAAAACTTAACTTTCGTTAAGTTTAATAAAGTCAATATTTCATCTTCTCAATTAAGGAAATTTTGATAAGGTTTATTTAATTAATGGAAAAAAATTCAAACCTAAAAAGTATCATCTTAAATACCCTTGATTCCAACAAAGCTTTAGACATAGTCTCTATTAATCTTAAGAATAAAAGTTCAATGGCAGACTATATGATCATAGCTAGCGGAACATCCTCAAGGCATATTCAAGCTTTATCGGAACAAGTATTAGAAAAATTAAAAGCTAATGGTGTTGGAGGTTCCAAAATAGAAGGAAAAGAAAGTTCAGACTGGAAATTGGTTGATGGTATTGATTTGATTGTTCATATATTTAATCCTGAAAAGAGAAAATTTTATGAGCTTGAAAAAATATGGTCTGAGTTAATTCCCAAAGAAAAAGTAATGATATAAGTATGATTAAAAGATTCCTTCTTTTTTTTATTATCTGTTTATCTATTTTTGAAAAAAGTTTTTCTGAAAATTCTGATCTATATAAAAAAATAGATCTATTTGGTGAGGTCCTTGAAAAAATTAGCAAAGAATATGTTGATGAAGTTGATCAATCTAAAAGTATGGATGCTGCAATAAATGGATTATTACAATCTCTAGATCCCTATTCTGCATATATGACACCCGAAAGTTTTGAAGGTATGCAGACTGAGACAAGTGGAAAATTTGGTGGCCTTGGCATTGAGATTGGTATGGAAGCAGGAGTTGTAAAAGTAATTTCTCCTATTGATAATACTCCAGCCTCAAGAGCAGGAATAAAAGCAGGAGACTATATTGTAAAAATTAATGGAATGCAGGTGCAAGGTAAATCATTAATAGAAGCTGTTGATTTAATGAGAGGACTTGTTGGGACTAGTATTGAAATAACTGTTAGAAGACGAGGTGTTAAAAAATCTTTAATCTTCAATATTACAAGAGAAATTATTCAAGTTCAGTCAGTTAAATCTGAACTCATTGATAATATTGGATACATTAGGCTAACTTCTTTTAATGAAAATAGTAGTGAACAAATTAAAAATAAAGTTAATAAACTTAATAAAAATAAAGATTTAAAAGGATACATTTTAGATTTAAGAAATAACCCTGGTGGTTTGCTTTCTCAGGCAATTAAAATTTCAGATTTTTTTTTAGAAAATGGTGAGATTGTATCAACTAAAAGTCGAAGAGTTTCAGAGAACAGAAAGTGGTTTGCTAAAAGAGGTGATATAACAAACGGTAAAACATTAATTGTACTTATTAACTACGGATCTGCTTCAGCATCAGAAATAGTGGCAGGTGCATTAAAAGATCACAAAAGAGCTATTATACTTGGAGAAAATAGCTATGGAAAAGGTTCCGTTCAATCCATAATTCCATTAAAAAACAGAGGTGCCATTAGATTAACTATTGCAAAATATTATCTTCCTTCAGGAAAATCTATTTCTAAAGTAGGTGTAACACCCGATATAGAGGTAATGGAAGGTTTGGAAGACTTTAAATTTAATTCTGAAACAGACAACCAGTTAAACTTTGCTTTAAAATTGCTCAACGGATAAATGACAAATAGAAATAAGAATTTACCTCTTAGAAGTGGTGTTGGAATCGTTGTACTAAATAAAGATAATAAAGTATTTGTTGCAAAAAGAATAGATAATCAAAAAAATTTTTGGCAAATGCCTCAGGGTGGTGTTGTTATGGGAGAAGACTATTTAACTGCTGCTTACCGAGAATTAAAAGAAGAAACCAGTATCAAAAATGTAGAGCTTATTAAAGAGTTAGATGGACTAATCTCTTATGAGTTACCTAAAAATTTATTGGGTATTATTTGGAAAGGTAAATACAGAGGTCAGGAACAAAAATGGTTTGTAGTAAGATTTTTAGGACAAGATAGTGAAATTGATATTAAAACTAAAAATCCAGAGTTTTGTGAATGGAAGTGGATTGCTCTAGAAAATATAACTGACCTTGTTGTAGACTTTAAATTGCATGTATACAAAGATGTTAAGGAAAAAGTAAAAAAAATTCTTAGTTAAGAGTTTTTAGTACATCAATTTTTTGATCCACTAGATATTTGTTTTGGTCGGTAATTTCACTATTTCTTGAATATTCTTCTGCTTGTGCAAGCATCTCACTAATTTTGTCCTTCTCAATATCTTTAACATTAAAAATAGAGCTTGTTAACACTGATAAATTATTATTCTTAAATTCAACAATTCCATCTTCAACATAATAATTTTCTTCTCCAGATTTAGAAAGGATTTTAATAACACCTGGTTTTAGAAATGAAATAATTGAGATATGGTCTTTTAAAATTCCCATTTCTCCCTCAAAAGCAGGTACAACAACTTCTATTACATCCTCTTTTGAAAGAAAAGATTTTTCAGGGTTAACAATTTCTATTTTGAACTCTTCACTCATTATGCAGCTGCTTCCTTGGCCATTTTTTCTGCTTTTTCTACAGCCTCTTCAATCGTGCCCACCATATAAAATGCAGCTTCTGGTAAGTGATCATACTCACCATTACATATTGCAGCAAAACCTTTAATCGTAGATTCTAAATCTACTAATTTTCCTGGCGAACCAGTAAAGACTTCTGCAACAAAGAAAGGTTGTGACAAGAATCTTTGAATTCTTCTAGCTCTAGCTACTGTTAATTTATCTTCCTCAGATAATTCATCCATTCCTAAAATAGCAATAATATCTTGTAGTGATTTATAAGTTTGAAGAATTTTTTGCACTTCTCTGGCAACTCTGTAATGCTCATCTCCAACTATTCTAGGATCTAAAATTCTAGAAGTAGAATCTAGAGGATCTACTGCTGGATAAATTCCAATTTCAGCTATTTGTCTAGACAATACAGTTGTTGCATCTAGGTGAGCAAAAGATGTAGCAGGCGCTGGATCAGTTAAGTCATCTGCTGGTACATAAATCGCTTGTACAGATGTAATAGAACCTTTGTTAGTTGTTGTAATTCTTTCTTGAAGGTTACCCATATCTGTTGCAAGTGTAGGCTGATATCCAACAGCTGAAGGAATTCTTCCTAATAATGCAGAAACTTCTGAACCTGCTTGAGTAAATCTAAAAATGTTATCAACGAAAAATAATACATCTTGTCCTTCTTGGTCTCTAAAATATTCAGCTACAGTTAAACCTGTTAAGGCAACTCTTGCTCTAGCCCCTGGGGGTTCATTCATTTGACCATACACAAGTGCAGCTTTTGATCCTGGACCTTCTGGCTTAATAACGCCTGAATCTATCATTTCGTGATAAAGGTCATTTCCTTCTCTAGTTCTTTCTCCAACACCAGCAAACACAGAAAATCCACCATGAGCTTTTGCTACGTTGTTAATTAATTCCATAATAAGTACCGTCTTACCAACACCCGCACCTCCAAATAAACCAATTTTTCCTCCTTTGGCATATGGTGCTAATAGATCAACTACTTTAATTCCTGTAACTAGAATTTCTGTCTCTGTTGACTGATCACTAAATTCAGGTGCAGCTCTGTGAATTGGCCATTTCTCTTTTGTTTTAACTTCACCTTTTTCATCAATAGGTTCACCTATTACATTTATAATTCTTCCTAAAGTTTCTGGACCAACTGGAACTTGAATGGGAGCACCTGTTGCGGTTACTTCGTCTCCTCTTTTTAATCCTTCAGTGGCATCCATTGCAATTGTTCTAACACTTGATTCACCAAGGTGCTGAGCAACTTCTAAAACTAATCTGTTGTCTCCATTTTTACATTCTAATGCTGATAAAATTTCTGGTAATTCTCCATCAAATTTTACGTCTACTACTGCTCCAATGATCTGTGTGATTTTTCCTTTGCTCATAATTATAAACTTTCCGCTCCTGATATGATTTCAATTAGTTCTTTTGTAATAGCTGCTTGACGACTTCTATTATACTCAATAGTAAGCTTGTCAACCATTTCACCTGCGTTTCGAGTTGCACTATCCATTGCGCTCATTCTTGAACCCTGTTCGCTAGCTGAATTTTCTAACATTGCTTTAAAAATCTGGGTAGATATATTTTTAGGCAATAAATTGCTTAAAATTTCATCTTCATCTGGTTCAAATTCATAATTATCTTCAGAAGAATTTTCTTCTGCTTCAGATGTTTTTAAAGGAATTATTTGTTGTTCTTGAGGTATTTGAGTGATTACATTTTTAAATTTATTATAAAAAATTGTACACACGTCAAATTCTTCTTTTTCAAAGTTTTCAATTATCATTTTTCCTACTTTTTCAGCATCTAGATAATTGATAGTTTTTGAATCTTTAAAAGATATTCTCTCTACAATATCATCTTTATAAACTCTTTTTAATTGATCATATCCCTTAGATCCAACAGTTATAATCTTTAAAGTTTTTCCCTCATCAGATATTTTTTTAAAATATGCTTTAGCTTTTTTAATAATGTTTGTATTAAAACCACCACATAGACCACGGTCAGATGTTAACACAATACATAAATGTACCTTATCTTCACCTGTGCCAGAAAGGAGCTTAGGTGCATTTTCCTTATCAGAAATACCGCTAGATAAATTAAGAATAATGTTATTCATTTTTTCAGAATAAGGTCTCCCCTTTTCAGCATTTTCTTGTGCTCTTCTAAGTTTAGCAGCCGCAACCATTTTCATGGCTTTGGTAATTTTTTGTGTAGACTTTACACTCGCTATTCTTTTTTTTAAGTCGTCTAGTGTTGCCATATTTTAAGAATTAAAGTTCTTCTTAAGTTCCATGATAGTTTCAACTAATGATTTTTCAGTATCTTCTTCAAGCTTACCTGAGCTTAAAACAGATTCTAAAATTTCTGGTTTTTCAGATTTACATTTTTCAATAATCTTAGATTCGAACTCAGCAATATCTTTAAGTTCTACATCATCCAAATAACCTTTAACTCCACAGAAAACTGAAATTACTTGCTCAGCAACTGTCATAGGAGAATATTGTTTTTGTTTTAGAAGTTCAGTTAGCTTTGAACCTCTATTTAAAAGTTTTTGTGTTGATGCATCTAAATCAGATCCAAATTGTGCAAAAGCAGCCATTTCTCTATATTGAGCAAGCTCCAGCTTCATTGAACCAGAAACTTTTTTCATTGCTTTTGTTTGTGCTGCAGATCCAACTCTAGAAACTGATAGACCTACATTAATCGCTGGTCTAATTCCTTGGTTAAATAATTCTGTTTCAAGAAATATTTGACCATCTGTAATTGATATAACGTTAGTAGGAATAAAAGCAGATACGTCTCCACCTTGCGTTTCAATTATTGGAAGAGCGGTTAATGAACCTCCACCATGCTCATCACTAAGCTTGGCTGCTCTCTCAAGTAATCTGCTGTGTAAATAAAATACATCTCCTGGATAAGCTTCTCTTCCCGGAGGTCTTCTTAATAAAAGTGACATTTGTCTATAAGCTACAGCCTGTTTAGATAAATCATCATAAATGATTAATGCATGCATACCATTATCTCTATAGTATTCACCCATAGTACAGCCTGTATATGGTGCTAAAAACTGAAGTGGCGCTGCGTCTGAAGCAGTAGCAGCTACAATTGTTGTATATTCCATTGCACCAGCTTCTTCTAAAGTTTTTTGAATTTGTCTAACTGTAGATCTTTTTTGACCTATAGCGACATAGATACAATAAAGTTTTTGCTTCTCATTGCCAGATTCATTTATTTTTTTCTGGTTAATGATCGCATCAATAGCAACTGCAGTTTTTCCAGTTTGTCTATCCCCAATAATTAATTCACGCTGTCCTCTTCCAACTGGAACTAGACTGTCAATTGATTTTAAGCCTGTTTGCATTGGTTCACTAACAGATTGTCTTGGAATAATTCCAGGAGCTTTTACTTCAACTCTACTTCTTTTAGTTGCTTTATCTAAAGCACCTTTGCCATCAATTGGATTTCCTAATCCGTCAACAACTCTTCCTAATAATTCTTTTCCAACAGGTGTATCAACAATACTTCCTGTTCTTTTAACAACGTCACCTTCTTTAATTTTTCTATCGTCTCCGAAAATTACAACTCCAACATTTTCGCTTTCTAAGTTTAGAGCCATTCCTTTTGATCCATCAGAAAATTCTACCATCTCTCCAGCTTGAACATTATCTAATCCGTACACTCTAGCAATACCATCTCCTACTGACAAAACTTGACCAACTTCAGTCACTTCTGCTTTATCGCCAAATTTTTTAATTTGCTCTTTTAATATCTTTGTTACTTCTGATGGGTTTATATCCATTTATGCCTCTATCATCCTATTTTCGATTTGTTGTAATTTATTTTTAATGGAAGTGTCCACCATTGTGCTTCCGACTTGCACAATCAAACCCCCAATTAAACTTGCATCGTGTTTGTAGTTTAATTTTATTTTTGAACTAAAGTTTTTAGTCAATTCTTCTTTTATATTGTTAATTTCATTTTCAGTAAGGTTTTTTGCAGAAGTTAATTCTGCTTTTAATTCACCTCTTTTGACTGAACATGTCTCAACAAAGCTTTTTAGAATTTTATCCACATAAAAGAATCTTCTTTTAGATATTAGAAAGCTTAAAAATTTAGTTAATAATTCATTTATTTTATATTGTTCTGAAATTTTACTTAGAGCATTCAATTGGTCTTCTTTGTTATTCGTTGGATCCTTAATTAAAGATTTAAAATCTTCACTTGAAGCAATTAAATTAATAATTGAAGCAGAATGAACCTCGATCTCACTTAAATTATTAGCTTCTATTGCTAATTCATAAAGCGCCAGGGAATATCTGCCTGCTGATGTTTCGGAAAAACCTTTATTTTTGCTCAATTTATTGTTCCTTATAAATATTTGAAGATTTATTAAATTTCCGTTTTAATTAACATATGACCCTATTCTCTTCAAGTCACACATTGTCTAAAAGTGTTATTTTTTGACTGTTAATTGAAGTTTATTGGATCAACATCAACTGTTAGTTTCATTCCAGTGGAAAATTTAAATTTTTCAATGATTTTGGCTAGTGAATTCTGTACTTTTAGAGATTTTCTACCTCTGATCAAAAGTCTTACTCTGAACTTTCTTTTTAATCTAAATATAGGTGCATTCACAGGGCCGAGAACTTTACCTTCGACAGCACTTTCTATAAAAACTTTAAACTTATAAGCCTCTTTTTCAAGTTCTCTTTCATTGCTACCAGTAATTATTAAAGCAATAAATCTCTGAAATGGTGGAAGATTATTTTCTCTTCTAATTTCAAGTTCTTTATCTAAAAAAATATCAGGATCTTTATTTGTAATGTCTGTTATCATTTTGGTATCTAAATTATAAGTTTGAAAATAAACAGTTGCTGGCTTTCCTGTTCTTCCTGCTCTACCTGAAAGCTGGTGATATAACTGTAAATTCTTTTCTGCACCTCGTAAGTCATGACCTTGTGATGATAAATCGATATCAACAACAACAATACAATTTAAACTTGGAAAGTGGAATCCTTTAGAAATTAATTGAGTTCCAATTAAAATTTGAATTTTATTATCTATAATTTTTTCCAAAACATCTGCTGAACTTTTTTTATTCATTGTATCACTAGAAAATATAGTTGTTTCCTTGGTGGGAAAAATTTTTTTTACTTCTTCAGATATCCTTTCAACTCCAGGCCCACTAAAAATAAAATCACATTTTCCTTCTTTCGAGCAGTCCCTATTTAGTAAGGCTTTGTATCCACAATAGTGACATAATAAGTTTTGTTTGTTTTTGTGATAAACCAAATTTATTGAGCAATTTGGACATGAATAACTAGTAAAACATTTTTTACATAAGACATGGGGTGAAAATCCTCTTCTATTTAAAAAAAATAATACTTGATCTTTTTTTTCAAGATGAAATTTTACTTTCTCAATTGTTTCTTTTGATATCCAAGATTGAGATTCTAAATTTGAATTATTAAGATTAATTATTTCATATTTTGGTAAAGATGCATTTAAATATCTTTGATCAAGTTTTGATAAACTATATTTGCCTTTTTTAATATTGTCATAAGTTTCAATAGAGGGGATGGCTGTTATTAAATTGATTGGAATATTTTCGAAAGATGCTCTAGAAATTGCCATGTCTCTCGCATTATAAGTTACTCCCTCATCTTGTTTATAAGATTGATCATGTTCTTCATCAACAATGATTAATCCTAGTTTTTTAAAAGGTAAAAACAATGAGGACCGAGCACCAATTACAACTTTAATTTTATCATTTGCTATTCCGCTCCAAATAATTTCTTTATTTTTTTTTGTAATACCTGAGTGCCACACAGCAGGCTTGAATCCAAAAAATTCTATAAATTTATTTTGAAATTGTCCTGTTAATCCAATTTCTGGCAGTAGAATTAACCCCTGAAAACCCTTATTTATTATCTCTTTTAAAGCCTCAAAATAAACCATCGTTTTACCAGACCCTGTAGTGCCTTGTAAAACATGAACTCTAAATTTTTGATTTAATACATTCATTTTTTTTAATGAATCTTTTTGCTCTTTAGAAAGTTTTATTTCATTCTCTTTGATATCAATTTTGAATGGCTCATAAGCTTCAATTGATAACTTTTCTATAGCACCACTGCTTAGTAATAATAACTTTAATGCCATACCTTTAGATGTCATATTGTATTCAGAAAACCAATTTAAGAATTTAATTGTATTTTTCTTTAGTGATGGAACATCTAATTTTCTTAAAACTGTTTTAATTGCAAAATTTTTATTTGTTTTTTTTTCAAAGTCATCCCACACAACTCCCGTCACCTCTGACTTTCCAAAGGGTACCACCACATAGTCCCCAACTTTTAAAGTTAAATCAGAATTGTATGTAAAGGGATGATTAAAAATATTTGGTATAAGAATCGGTACTTTCATATCTTTATAATATGAAAATATTTTAAGAGTGTATTGCTCTTTTATCTACTGATAAAGCTGCTTCTTTTACCGCTTCTGAGAATGTTGGATGTGCATGACACGTTCTTGCAATATCTTCAGCACTTGCACCAAACTCCATTGCAACTCCAATTTCACCAATTAATTCACCTGCGTGAGGTCCTATAATATGTGCTCCTAAAACTTTATCTGTTTTTTCATCAGCTAAAATTTTAACAAAACCTTCTGCTTCATCAATTGCTTTAGCTCTTGAGTTTGCCATAAACGAAAATCTACCAATTTTGTATTTTATGTTTTCTTCTTTTAATTGCTCTTCAGTTTTTCCAACTGAAGCAACTTCTGGAGTTGTATAAACCACTCCTGGAATAATATCATAATTTACATGCCCTGATTGTCCTGCTATATTTTCTGCAACTGCAATACCTTCATCTTCAGCTTTGTGTGCTAACATTGGTCCATCTATTACATCACCAATTGCATAAACATTACTTACATTTGTTTGAAAACTTTTGTTTGTTATAATTCTTTTCTTTTCATCCAATTCAACACCAATTGCTTCTAAATTCAAATTGTTAGTGTTAGGTTTTCTGCCTACAGATATAAGAACAACATCACAATCAAAATTAATTTTTTTTCCATCTTTGTCAGATGTTGAAACACTAGCTCCATTGATGTTTTTAGTAATTCCCTCTACTTTAGTTTGCATATGAAAGTTAATTCCTTGTTTCTTTAAAATTTTCATAAATTCTGAGGATATTTCTCTATCCATTCCTGGAGTAATATGATCAAGAAATTCTACCACATGAACTTCAGCGCCTAATCTAGACCAAACAGATCCCATCTCTAATCCTATATAACCTCCACCAACTACAACCATTTTTTTTGGAACCGATTGCAGAGTTAATGCACCTGTTGAAGATACAATTATTTTTTCATCAAATTCCATTCCTGGCAATTCTATTGGTACAGATCCTGTGCTAATTATCGTTTTATCTGCTTCAATTATGGTTTCTTTTTTTTGATCATCTAATATTGAGATTTTATTTGCAGATTTAAAGCTTCCAGTACCCTTAAAATAAGTGACTTTATTTTTCTTAAATAAAAATTCTACACCTTTAGTTAATATTGTTACTGCTTTATCCTTATTTTGCATCATTTTTTGAAGATTAAGTTTTACCTCACCCACTTCTATGCCAAGTTTAGAAAAATTTTGCGCCTTATGATAATTTTCAGAAATATTTAATAAATTTTTAGAAGGTATGCACCCAACATTTAAACAAGTTCCACCTAATGAACCTCTTGATTCTATACATGCTGTTTTAAGTCCCAATTGTGCCAATCTTATTGCGCAGACATAACCTCCTGGACCACCACCTATTACAACTGCTTGAAATTTATCTGACATTTAAATATTTAAAAACAACCTTCTTGGATCCTCTAAGTTTTCTTTAACCATTTTTAAGAACGATACTGACTCTTTTCCATCTATAATTCTGTGATCATAAGACAAGGCAAGATACATAATAGGTCTAATCTTAATCTCACCATCAACTACCATTGGTCTCTCAACTATATTGTGCATACCTAACACACCAGATTGAGGTAAATTTAATATTGGAGTAGATAACATTGAGCCATAAACTCCACCATTACTAATTGTAAAGGTTCCACCTTGAAGGTCTTCTATGGTTATTTTTCCATCTCTAGCTTTTTCAGAAATAGTTTTAATATTTTTTTCGATATCAGCAAATGATAATTGATCAGCATCTCTTAATACTGGTACTACTAATCCTTTTTCAGTTCCTACTGCAAAGCTTATATTGTAATAATTTTTATAAATAATTTCATCTCCATCAATTTCAGCATTAACCGATGGATACATTTTTAGTGCAGCAACACATGCTTTTACAAAAAATGACATAAACCCTAATTTAATTCCATACCTACTTTGGAAATCTTCCTGGTTCTCTTTTCTCATTTTCATTATGCCAGTCATATCAACTTCATTAAAGGTTGTTAATAATGCAGCATTTTCTTGTGCTTGTTTTAATCTTTTTGCAATTGTCTGTCTAAGCCTAGACATTTTAATTCTCTCTTCTTGACCATATTTAATTTTTCTTTCTGATGGCTGTGGGTTCTCTCCCATCATATTAATTAGGTCACCTTTAAGAATTCTACCCTCTTTTCCAGAGCCACTAACTTTTTTTAAATCAATTTTATTTTCAACTACCATTTTTCTTACGGCTGGTGAAAGTATTTCATTATTTTTATTTGAAGAATCAGTTTTCTCTTCTTTAACCTCATTGGTTAATATTAAAGGTTCTTCCTTTTCAGGTCCTTTAAAAACTTTAGGAACTTCTTTTTTAATTTCTAAATTGACTACATTATTTTCAGTTTTTTTAGGTTCAATTTTTGTAATTATTTTTTTTTCAGATGGTTGAGTTCCATTTTTACTTATTGAACCAAGTAAGGCTCCAACTTCAACTGTCTCTCCATCTTTTGAATTTATTTCAGATAAAACTCCATCTATGGGAGATGGAACTTCTAAATTAACTTTATCAGTTTCTAGCTCTACAATTGCCTCATCAGCTGCAACTGTATCACCCTCTTGCTTAAGCCACTTAGCGACTGTCGCCTCAGTAATACTTTCTCCTAGAACTGGTACTAAAATTTTTTCACTCATTTTTATTCAAAAACCTTGTTAATAATTTCTTTCTGTTGTGAAATATGCCTTTTTGCAAACCCTGTTGCAGGAGATGCGTCTGGACTTCTTCCTATATAAGAAATTTCCTCATTATTAGCGTTAATAGTTTCTAATGTCCATTGTATATAATCCCTTACAGAAAACCATGCTCCCATATTTTTTGGTTCTTCCTGGCACCAATAAAATTTAGCATTTTTTGCGTACTTTTTGATTTCTTTAACTAAACTTTTAACTGGAAAAGGATAAAGTTGTTCAACTCTGTACAATACTACATCATCCTTTTTCAATTTCTCTCTAGCGTCTAACAGATCAAAATAAACCTTTCCCGAACATAGAATTACTTTTTTAATTTTTGAGCTTTCTTTTAATTTTATAAATCCATTCTCTTCATCTAGTGCATGATCCCATAAAATTCTGTGGAAAAATGTATCTTTATCAAAGTCTTCTATGTTTGAAACACAATGCTTGTTTCTTAATAAAGATTTTGGAGTCATTATTATTAATGGTTTTCTAAATTCTCTATGCATTTGACGTCTTAAAGCATGAAAGTAGTTTGCTGGTGTTGTACAATTTACTACCTGCATATTATCATTAGCACATAGTTGTAAAAACCTTTCTAGTCTTGCTGAAGAGTGCTCTGGTCCTTGACCTTCATAACCATGAGGCAGAAGCATTACTAACCCAGATGCCCTTGTCCATTTTCTCTCTCCAGATGCAATAAATTGATCTATTACTACTTGTGCGCCATTTGCAAAATCACCAAATTGTGCTTCCCACATTGTTAATGTGTTTGGCTGAACTAAACTATAACCATATTCAAAACCTAAAACTGCTAATTCTGATAAAAAACTATCTACTATTTCATATCGTTTTTGAACTTTTGAAATATTATTTAGTGGAACATATCTGGAGTTATCTTCTTGATTTCTTAAAACTGAGTGTCTTTGACTAAACGTTCCTCTTCCTGAATCTTGTCCAACTAATCTCACTGGATAACCTTCTTCTAATAATGAGCCAAATGCCAAAGCTTCGGCTGTTGACCAATCTATACTTTTGCCATCTGATACTGATGCTCTTCTAGTATTTAAAATTTTAATTATAGTTTTGTGTAAATTTAATTTCTCTGGTGTTGAATTAATCTTTTCTGAAATTTCCAAAAGTTTTTTCTGGTCAAAACCACTTACACCCCTTTTATCTTTTCCTTTTTCTGGTTTATATCTTGACCAACTTCCCTCATACCATTCAATTTTTGGCTTATAATCTTTTGCATTTTTATATTGATCATCTAGTAAATTTTTAAAGTCTGTTTTAAAATTTTTAAGCTCATCTTCTGAAAGTGTATTTTCATTTACTAATTTACTTCCATACACTTCTACTGGTGTAGGGTGTGATCTAATTTTTTTATACATTAATGGCTGAGTAAATGAAGGTTCGTCTCCTTCATTATGGCCAAACCTTCTGTAACAGATTATATCAACCACAACATCTCTGTTAAACTTTAGTCTAAATTCTGTGGCAATTCTTGTAGCATAAACAACTGCTTCTGGATCATCACCGTTTACATGAAGTATTGGGGCATCTACCATTTTTGCAACATCTGATGGGTATGGTGATGATCTTGCAAACCTTGGGCTTGTAGTAAAACCTATTTGATTATTAACAATAAAATGAATTGTTCCACCTGTATTATGGCCTGGCAAACCCGACATTGCAAAACATTCAGCCACAACACCTTGTCCAGCAAAAGCAGCATCTCCATGAATCAGAATTGGTATTACTTTATTTCTTTCTTTATCTTCATGAAAAAATTGTTTTCCTCTAGTCTGTCCTAATACAACAGGATTAACTGCTTCTAAGTGTGAGGGGTTATCTGTAAGACCAACATGTATAGAATTTCCATCAAATTTTCTATCCGATGATGCTCCTAAATGGTATTTTACGTCTCCCGCTCCTTCTTCTCCTGTTGTTTCAACGTCTCCTGCAAATTCATTGAATATTCTTTTGTATGATTTTTGTAAAACGTTTGCTAGCACATTGAGCCTACCTCTGTGAGACATTCCAATTTTAACTTCTTTAGCTTCTGATTGACCAGCAATTTTAATAATTTGTTCTAAAGCAGGGATTAAGCTTTCTCCACCATCTAGCCCAAATCTTTTTGTACCAACATATTTTGTATGTAAAAATTTTTCAAATCCTTCAGCTTGAATAAGTTTATTCAAAATAGCTTCTTTACCATTCTTTGTAAATTGAAGAGAATTCTCATCCTGTTCAATTCTATCTCTAAGCCATTTTCTTTCAGTTGGATTTGATATATGCATATATTCATAACCAATTGGCCCACAATAAGTTTTATTTAAAAAACTTAATATTTCTTTTACGGTGGAGTGCTCTTTATTTATTACACTGTCTAAATAAATTTTCTCGTTATAATTTTCTTTTTTGAACCCATAATATTCAGGATGTAATTCATCTAAATACTCTGTCTTCATCATTCCAAGTGGGTCAAGCTTTGCTAATAAATGTCCTCTTTGCCTATATGCTCTAATTAAAGCAACGGCTCTAATTGAGTTGAGATTACTTTTAATTAAATCTTTTGAATTAACTTTTGTATCATCACTTCCATTAGTAAGTTTTTTTTCACTTTCTTTGATCTTTTTTTCAATTTCATCAATATCAATTTTTTTTTTTACACCCCATGATGGACCATTAATTTCCTTGGCGATCATACTTAAATCTTCACTCATACCCTCAAAATAACTTTGCCAACTTTCAGGAAGATCTTTGTCTTTATTGATAAATTTTAAATACATTTGTTCTATAAATGCACTGTTAGATTTACTAAGAAATGAAGTTTTTTCGAATTCGAGATTTTTTGATGATGACATCTATTCTATTGATATAATATCAGATAAATAATTTTCAATTAGATAATTTATTAAATAACGTTTTGCCTAGTTCAGATGGTGATTTTGCAATTGTAATTCCACATTCTTCCATTTTTTTAATCTTATCTTCTGCTCCACCCTTACCACCTGAAATAATAGCTCCTGCATGCCCCATAGTTCTTCCAGGGGGGGCTGTTATTCCAGCAACAAATCCAACCATAGGTTTTTTTATTTTATGGTTTTTAACAAATTCAGCCGCTTCTTCTTCTGCAGAACCACCAATTTCACCTATCATAAGAATAGATTCTGTCTCACCATCATTTAAAAATAAATCTAAACAATCAATAAAATTTGTTCCATTTATTGGATCTCCACCAATTCCTATACAAGTAGATTGTCCTAATCCATTTTCAGTTGTTTGCGCAACCGCTTCATAAGTTAAAGTTCCTGATCTTGAAACAATTCCCACCGAGCCTTTTTTGTGGATATTTCCAGGCATAATCCCAATTTTACATTCATCAGGAGTAATTATTCCTGGACAGTTAGGTCCTATCAATCTGCTTTTTGAACTATTTAGCTTTTGTTTAACACGAAGCATATCTTGAATTGGTATACCTTCAGTAATACAAACTATAAGCTCAATAGATGCATCAATAGCTTCTATTATAGCTGCTGCTGCAAATTTTGCTGGCACATAAATCATAGTTGCATCAGCACCTACTTCATTTTTTGCTTCAGCCACAGTATTAAATACTGGACGTTCAAGATGTTTTTGTCCTCCTTTTTTAGGAGTAACCCCACCTACAAGATTAGTTCCATATTTTAATGCTTGTTCTGAATGAAAAGTACCATGTGCACCTGTGAAACCTTGGCATATAACTTTTGTATTTTTATTAATTAAAACTGACATTCTATTTTATAGCTTCTACTATTTTTTGTGCAGCATCATCTAAATTTTCTGCTGAAATTAATTTTAATCCTGAATTATCTAAAATTTCTTTTCCTTCTTTAAAGTTAGTTCCTGCAAGCCTAACTACCAGTGGAACGCTTATGTTTATTTCCTTGGCTGCATCAACAACTCCTTGGGCAAGAACATCACATCTCATTATTCCACCAAAAATATTTATTAGTATGCCTTTAACATTTTTGTCTGAAAGAATTATTTTTAGAGCAGCAGAAACTTTTTCTTTTGAAGCTCCACCACCAACATCTAAAAAATTTGCTGGCTCTTCTCCATATAATTTAATTATATCCATTGTTGCCATTGCTAAGCCTGCACCATTAACCATGCAACCAATACTTCCCTCTAACTTTATATAAGCAAGATCATGTTTGCTTGCTTCTATTTCAGCTGGATCTTCTTCATTTAAATCTCTCAACTCTATAATTTCAGGATGTCTAAACAGTGCGTTAGAATCAAAATTAACCTTTGCATCTAAGCAGATTATATTTTTTTCTTTAGTTAATATTAGTGGATTAACTTCAACCATATTAGCATCCGTCCCTAAAAACATATTATATACTGATTTAATTATTGCTATTGCTTGTTTTTTAGCATCATCGGTTAAGCTGTAGATTTTAATTATCTTTTCACAATCAGCGTCTGAAATTTCTTTAACAATATCTACTTTTGTTGTTATAATTTTTTCAGGCGTACTATCTGCAACCTCTTCAATATCCATTCCGCCTTGATCACTTGATATAAATACAATTTTTGAACTTGCTCTATCAATTAAGCAGGATAAATAAAATTCTTTATCTATATTAGAAGACGCTTCTACATATAATCTTTTTACTTCTCTTCCTTCAGGACCAGTTTGATGTGTTACAAGTGTTTTTCCCAATAATTCTTTTGCTGAAACACCTAGCTCTTCAATAGTATCTAAAATTTTTACACCTCCTGCTTTACCTCTTCCACCAGCATGGATTTGTGCTTTTAATACAAACTTTTCTGTTTTTAATGATTTTGCTTTTTCAATCAACTCATCAACTGTGAAAGCAAAAATACCTTCAGGAACAACTGCCCCATATTCTTTTAGGATTTTTTTTGCTTGGTGTTCATGAATATTCATGATTTATTTAGGTAGATCTGGGTCTATTGTTGATGCAGCTTCCCATAAAGCTTTCACAGCATCTATCGAGTGCATAAATTCTTTTTTTTCTTTTTCATCCAAGTCTATTTGCTCTATTTTTTCAACACCATCTTTACCAATTATTACTGGTACACCAGCATAAACATCACTAACTCCATATTCTCCATTTAAATGAACTGCACATGGAAGTAATTTTTTTTCATCTTTTAAATATGCTTCTGCCATTTGCACGCCTGAAGCTGCTGGTGCATAAAATGCAGAACCTTTTTCTAAATATTTAACAATCTCAGCTCCTCCATCTCTAGTTCTTTGATTAATTTCCTCTAATCTTTCTGGAGATATTTTTCCTTCTTTAACTAAGTCTAATAATGGTTTACCTGAAACTTTTGTGAATCTTGGTAGGGGAACCATTGTGTCTCCATGACCTCCCATAACCATTGCCTCAATTTCTTTTACCGGAACGTTTAGCTCTAGGGATAAAAATAATTTAAATCTTGAGCTGTCCAAAATTCCTGCCATTCCAACTACTTTATTTGCTGGTAACCCTGAAAATTTTTGAAAGGCCATCACCATAACATCCAACGGATTGGTGATACATATAACAAATGCATTAGGTGCATTTTTTTTAATGCCTTCTGCTACTTGTTTAATAATTTTTAGATTAATACCCAATAAATCATCTCTGCTCATTCCTGGTTTTCTTGGAACTCCTGCAGTGATTATTATTACATCTGAATTTTTTATATCTTTATAATTGTCTGTACCTGAAAATTTTACATTAAAACCATCAACAGAGGAAGATTGAGCTATATCTAGAGCTTTTCCTTTAGCTATACCACTTGCAACATCAAAAAGTACCACCTCATCCGCTACTTCTTTAGTTCCTATTAAGTGAGCAAGAGTGCCCCCAATTTGACCTGCTCCTATTAAAGATATTTTTTTCATTATTTCCTTATTTCATTGTTGGCATGACAAATTCTGCATTAGATCGTATTCCAGAAGGCCATCTTGATGTTACTGTTTTAAGCTTTGTATAAAATTTAATTCCTTCAGCTCCGTGCATTGCACTATCTCCAAATAATGATCTTTTCCATCCACCAAAACTATGGAATGCCATTGGTACAGGTATTGGAACATTAATTCCAACCATACCAACTTGAATTTTACTAGCAAACGTTCTTCCAGCATCACCATCTCTTGTGTAAATGCTTACTCCATTACCATACTCATGATCATTAATTAGTTTTGTTGCTTCTTCAAAAGTTTTAACTCTTATGACTGATAAAACAGGTCCAAATATTTCTTCTTTATAAATTCTCATATCCTTTTTAACATGATCAAATAAACAACCACCTATGAAGAAACCATTTTCATATCCTTGAAGTTTTATATTTCTTCCATCAACAACTAATTTGGCACCTTCTTCAACTCCAAGATCAACATAACTTTTTACTTTTTCTAAATGTTCTTTTGTAACTAGTGGACCCATCTCAGATGTTTTATCCATACCAGGTCCTACCTTTAATGCTTCAGCTTCTTTTGATAAACGGGCAACTAACTCATCACCTATATCACCTACAGCTACTGCTACTGATTGTGCCATACATCTTTCACCTGCTGAACCGTATGCAGCACCCATTAATCCATTTACTGCACCATCAAGGTCACAATCAGGCATTACTACTAAATGATTTTTTGCACCACCTAAAGCTTGAACTCTTTTTTCATTTTTTGCAGAATTTTCATAAATATATTTTGCAATTGGTGTTGAGCCTACAAAGCTTACAGCTTTGACATCTTTGTTTGTTAAAATTGCATCTACAGACTCTTTATCTCCATTAACAACATTAAAAACACCATCTGGTAGTCCTGCTTCTGTTAGCAACTCTGCTAATCTTAGTGGACAAGATGGGTCTTTTTCTGATGGTTTTAAAATAAATGTATTTCCACATGCAATAGCTAAAGGGAACATCCACATAGGTACCATTGCTGGAAAATTAAAAGGTGTAATACCAGCAACAACTCCAAGAGGCTGACGCATAGACCAACTATCAACATTTGTTCCTACATTCTCTGAAAATTCTCCTTTAAGTAAATGTGGAATTCCACATGCAAACTCAACTACTTCTAGTCCTCTTGTTAAAGAACCTTTGGCATCTTCATAAACTTTACCATGTTCTGAAACTATTAATTTTGTAAGTTCATCAGTATTTTTTTCTATTAACTCTTTAAATTTGAACATCACTCTTGCTCTTTGAAGGGGAGGTTTCTGTGACCAAGTTTCAAAAGCTTTTTGTGCAACTTCTACAGCCTGGTCGAGATCTGCTTTATTAGCCAATCTTACCTCTGACTCTTGTTCGCCTGTTGCGGGGTTAAAAATTTTGCTTTTTCTGTCAGATGAGCCTGAAATTAGCTTTCCACCAACAAAATGTTCTAATAAATTCATGAATGGTGTTATTTAAAGGGGTAATTAGCTTGTTGCAAGCATTTTTTTCAATTCAGCTATAGCTTTTGCTGGATTTAATCCCTTAGGACAAGCATTGGTGCAATTCATAATAGTATGACATCTATAAAGTTTAAGTTCATCAGCTACTTTTTTTAATCTCTCTTTTCTTTCATCATCTCTACTATCTACTATCCACCTATAAGCTTGAAGCAAAACTGCAGGACCTAAAAATTTATCCTCATTCCACCAATAGCTTGGGCAAGAAGTAGAGCAACATGCACACATGATACATTCGTATGCACCATCTAATTTTTTTCTATCTTTTTGAGATTGAATAATTTCTGTAGTTTCAACTTTTGTATTTGTTTTCAACCAAGGCTCAATTGATTCATATTGTTTATACAATCCACTTAAGTCCCCAATTAAATCTTTTTTAACTTTTAGATGAGGTAATGGATAAATATTTATATCTCCTTCAATTTCTGAATGAGGTTTTGTACATGCTAAACCATTTTTACCATCCATATTCATTGCACAAGATCCACAAACACCATGTGCACAAGATCTCCGATAAGCCAGTGATGGGTCAATTTCGTTTTTAATCTTATTTAAAATATCTAATACTTTTGAAGGACAGTTATCCATATCAACTTCATAAGTATCCTCTCTTGGATTTTCTCCATTTGAAGGATCCCATCTATAAACATTTACTTTTCTGATATTTTTTGATCCAGTTTTATCTTGATAATAAATACCTTTTTGAACTTCTGAATTTTTAGGTAAATTTATTTGAACCACTAGTAAACTCTTTCTTGTGGTGGAAAGTATTGAACTTCATTTGTTAAAGTTGTTTTGTGAACTGGCCTATAACCGATTTTTGTATCTTTTCCATTGCACCAAGCAATAGTGTGTTGCATAAATTTTTCATCGTCTCTTTTAGGAAAATCTTCTCTAGCATGTGCCCCTCTGCTCTCCTGTCTATTATAAGCAGAGTCTACAGTAGTAATTGCCTGTCTAATCAAATTATCAAATTCAAGTGTTTCAACTAAATCAGTATTAAAAACAAGTGATTTATCTTTAACAGAAATTGACCCCATACCATCATATGTTTTTCTGATTTCAGAAACACCTTCTTTAAGAGTTTTTTCTGTTCTAAAGACTGCACATTTTGACTGCATAGTTTTTTGCATTGCAAGTCTCAATTCAGCTGTACTATTTTCTCCATTAGAGTTTCTAAGTTTATCAAATCTTTCTAAACATTTTTCAGTTTCAGACTCTCCTATATCTTCATGAGGTGTTCCTGGTTTAACTAACTCTGCAGCCCTTTTCGCTGCAGCCCTTCCAAATACCACTAAATCTATCAAAGAATTGGACCCTAATCTATTAGCTCCATGAACTGAAACGCATGCTGCTTCACCAATCGCCATCAGTCCTGGTACAGTTTTTTCTGAACCATTAACTGTTAAGACTTCAGCTTTATAATTTGTAGGGATACCCCCCATATTGTAATGAACAGTTGGAACAACCGGTATTGGATCTTTTGTTACATCAACATTAGCAAACAATCTTGCAGCATCAGAAATTCCTGGAAGTCTTTCAGCAATTACTTTTTTATCTAAGTGACTTAAGTTTAAAAGAACATGGTCTTTATCCTTACCCACGCCTCTTCCTTCATTAATCTCAATAGACATGGATCTACTTACTACATCCCGAGATGCTAAATCTTTTGCATTAGGTGCGTATCTCTCCATAAACCTTTCACCTTTAGAGTTAACAAGATATCCACCTTCTCCTCTAACACCTTCTGAAATCAAGGTACCATGGCCATAAATTCCAGTGGGATGAAATTGAACAAACTCCATATCTTGTAATGGAAGTCCAGCTCTTAAAACCATTGCATTTCCATCACCTGTACATGTATGAGCTGAAGTTGCAGAATAATAAACCTTACCATATCCACCAGTGGCAATTATAGTTGAGTGTGCTCTAAATCTATGAATTGTTCCATCATTTAAATTCCAGGCTATTAACCCTTTACACTCACCATCTTTCATTAATAGATCTAGCGCAAAGTATTCTATAAAAAATTCTGTGTTATGCTTAAGTGCTTGTCCATAAAGTGTGTGAAGAATTGCATGTCCAGTTCTATCAGCTGCTGCACAAGTTCTTTGAACTATTCCATTGCCATAATTTTTTGTCATTCCACCAAAAGGTCTTTGGTAAATTTTTCCATCTTCTGTTCTGCTAAATGGAACTCCATATTTTTCTAATTCAATAACTGCTGCAGGAGCCTCTTTACAAAGATACTCAATACTATCCTGGTCACCTAACCAGTCAGCACCTTTGACTGTGTCATACATATGCCAACGCCAGTCATCTTCACCCATATTTCCTAAAGATGCTGAGATACCTCCTTGTGCAGCAGAAGTATGACTTCTCGTTGGAAAAACTTTCGAAATACATGCTGTCTTTAAGCCAGCCTCACTTAAACCAACTGCCGCTCTTAGACCAGAGCCACCAGCTCCAAGAACTATTACATCGTATTCATGGTCTATTATTTTATATGAGCTCATTAGTTTAAATTAAATATTACAATAATTGTGATTAGTGGCATTATTATAGCAAAAATATTGAGTACTTTGTTTGCGACATTTTTGATTTTTTCGTCTTGAATATAGTCTTCAAATACCTCACTAATACTTAAAGCTGAAAAAAAATAGGCAAAAACTAACAACAAAGAAACTAAAATTTTAGATGGCTGATTTGAAAAAAAATTAACAATATCAACATAATCTTTATTGAAAACTGAAACTAAATTTAAAATAAACCATGTCATCAATGGTATCAACACCACAGAGCTTACTCTCATCAATAGCCATTTTTTAGTCACGTTATTCATGCTAAATAAATTGCTTTCCAATTAAATAAATTAAAATTGTTAAAAAAAATGAACCAATGATCACGATTAATCCTGTTATCTTTGATATTTTTAATTCAAACCCATATCCTAGGTCCATAATTAAATGTCTTATTTCACTTAATATCTGGAAACTAAATGACCATGTTAAACCTAAAATTACGAATTTTCCTAAAATAGAATTTAAAAATACCTTAGTAAACTCATAACTATTTTCACCTAGTAGTAAGGATGCAATCCAAAAACAAATTATGGTTATGGCAGCTATATTTATTATTCCTGTAATTCTATGTGAAATAGATACTAAAGAAGATATGTGCCATCTGTAGATCTGAATATGTGGTGATAAAGGATTATTATTTTCCATTAAAATTATTTTTAATTAAAGTTTCTGCAATTTCAACAGCATTCAATGCCGCTCCTCTAAGCAAATTATCAGAAACAATCCATAGGTTTAATGAATTCTTGTTGGTTTTATCTTCTCTTATTCTTGAAATATAAGTTTCGTCTCTACCTTCTGCCTCAATTGGAGTACTATATCCTCCATCTTCTCTTTTATCATAAACTTTACAGCCCTCTGCTTTACTAAGAGTGTCTCTAACTTTTTCTAAAGAAAATGATTTTTCAAATTGAATATTTACTGACTCCGCATGAGAAACCATAACTGGAACTCTTACACATGTTGCTGTTAATTCTATTTTGTCACCAAGAATTTTTTTAGTTTCATTGGTCATTTTTAATTCTTCTTTAGTGTAACCATCATCTGCAAAAACATCAATGTGAGGAATCACATTAAAAGCAATTTGTTTAGTAAAATTTCTAGGTTTAATTTGTTTATTTTCTAGGGATGATTTAGTTTGTTCTATTAATTCATCCATAGGGTCTTTGCCACCACCTGAAACAGACTGATATGTCGAAACAACTATTCGTACAATATTGAATAAGTCATGTAACGGTTTAAGAGCAATTACTAACTGAGCTGTTGAGCAATTAGGGTTAGCAATTATATTTTTTTTCATATTCTTAATTGCTTCTGGATTTACCTGTGGAACAATTAATGGCACATCAGGATCCATTCTAAAAAAACTAGAATTATCTATAACTATTGAGTGCTTTGCTGCTTTTGAAGCATATTGTTCTGAAATTTTTCCACCTGCTGCAAAGAAAGTAATTTTAATTTTTGAAAAATCAAATGTCTCAAGGTTAAAGACCTCATGTTCTTTGCCACTAAAATTTATTTTTTGACCAGCACTTCTTGGTGAAGCAACTAAAAATAGTTCCTTTATAGGAAGTTTTTTTTTCTCTAGAACTTCGAGAATTTTTCTTCCAACATTACCTGTGGCTCCTACAATTGCTATATTCATGATGTTATTAGGCTTTTATACTAGATGAAGGGTAAATCGCAAACTTTTCCAGGAAAAGTGTTGTCATTTATTTGAATTTTAAAGGTTTGAGATACTTCCCAGTAGGACTTCTGGATCATTGCTATTCCAATAACCATTTGAAAATGAGGTGAATAACAAGCCGATCTTAATTCACCAATTATATTATTTTTCTCATCATATAAATTTTTTGATCCTGTGAGACTAATTTCTTTTATATCAATTTTAATACCCATCAACTTCTTTTGGGCTCCTTTTGATTTAATTTCTTTTAATTTATCTTTTCCTAAAAAATTTATATCACTATCCAAACTAACATATTGATCAAAACCACATTCAAATGGATTGTCACTGTTATCAAAATCATTTCCATAAGATAGTAATGCACTCTCAATTCTTTCTATTAAGTTTGGACACCCAGGTCCTACATTAAATTCTTTTCCAACTTCAAAAAGATAGTCATATAATTTTTGTCCTGACTCTGTATTTTGAACATAAACTTCATACCCACCTTGTTTAGACCATCCTGACCTTGCTATAAGATGCTTTGTCCCTTCAAAATCAAAATATTCAAATCCAAAGAATTTTAGTTCAGTAATTTTTTTTCCAAAAACTTTTTCCATTAATGCAAATGATTTCGGACCCTGTATTGCCATTATATCCACCACTGGTTCTTTAATTTTAACATCGAATTTATTTCCAGATGCTAAACCTTTGGCAAAAAAGATTACATCCGAGTCTGCTATTGATAGCCACCATCTATTTTCATCCAGCTTTAGAACAACTGGATCATTAACTAAATTTCCATTTTCATCTATTATTGGGCAATAATAACATCTCCCAATTTTAGATTTTGATAAATCTCTACATGTCATCAATTGTACTAATTCTGCAGAGTCTTTTCCTGATATTTCTACTTGTCTTTCTGCAGCAACATCCCATACTTGAACGTGCTCTTTTAAATGTTTGTAACTATCCTCTATTGATCCAAATGCAGCAGGTAACAGCATATGATTATAAATTGTGTAAGCTGTAACTCCTTGTTTCTCAATCCTTGAAGTATAAGGAGTACTTCTTAATCTTCTAGATTTTGCTATTGAAAAATTTTTCATTTTTTTAAAAATTCAGAGATCTTTTCTCTCATTTCAAAAGCTTTTTCAAACATAATCATATGTCCACAATCTTTTATTATATGAGTTTTTGAATTAAGAATAAGTTCAGCAAATTTCTTACCTTTTTCAATGTTAACCATCTTATCCAGTTCACCAAAAATAAATAATGTGGGACACTTGATTGATTTTAAAGCCTCAGATCCGTTTTTATAATTATTACAAGCTACAAGATCGGTTGCTAAAACCTCCCTAATATCTTTTGGAGAATTAATAATTTTTTCTACAGGATTACCTCCAATAAACTTTTTAGAGTTTTCATAGCTCCATTTCATCATTAATTTAACTGCTTTATCATCTCCACTCTCAGCAAGATCTATTAAATCTTGATTAACGGGCATTCTATAAGAACCACCAACAAATATTAAATCTTTAACTCTTTTTGGATATCTTGAATAATATTCCAATGCTTCCAAACACCCCTGGGAATGACCTATTATTGTTAATTTAGAGAGATTAAGTTCTTTAAAAACTTTTTCTAACCAATCTGAAATTTCTTCTATCGATTTTAAACAATCACCCTCAGAATTTCCATGACCAGGTAAATCGATTGCCAAAACATTATAATTTTGATTTGATAAATACTGCTCTGTTAAAGACCAAACAATATGTGAGAGACCACTTCCATGAAGTAAAACTATTGTGATTTTTTTTTTATCAATACCCTGACCTGAATCTGATGCAAAGACATTTTTGTTGTCTACCTGAAAGATCAACTTAATTCCTTAACTTTTTTTCTAAGTTCAAATTTTTGAATTTTGCCAGTTGAAGTTTTAGGTAAATCACAAAAAATAACTCTTTTAGGAAGTTTAAATCCTGCCAATGTTTCTCTACAAAAATCTATTATTTCTTTTTCAGTTGTTGGCTTATCTTTAATTAGTTCAACAAAAGCACAAGGTGTTTCTCCCCATTTTTCATCTGGCTTAGCCACTACAGCTGCTAAAGAAACTGAAGGGTGTTTTGCAATTACATTTTCAATTTCTATTGAAGAAATGTTCTCTCCTCCAGAAATAATAATATCTTTAGATCTATCTTGAATCTTTATATATCCATCAGGATGGGTCACAGCTAAATCTCCTGAATGAAACCATCCACCTGCCATTGACTTATCTGTTGCTTCTTTGTCTTTGTAGTAACCTTTCATTACGATATTCCCTCTAATCATAATTTCACCCATAGTCTTTCCATCTTTGGGCACTGGCTTCATTGTTTCTGGATCCATTACAATAGCACCCTCTGTGTTTGGGTACCTTACACCTTGCCTTGCTTTGATTTCATTCTTTTTATCTTTTTTTAAAGAATTCCAATCTTCATTCCATGCACACTGCAACATATGACCATAAGTTTCTGTTAATCCATAAACGTGCATCACTTCAAAGCCAAGATTTTCCATTTTTTCAAAGATGATGCTTGGTGGTGGTGCACCTGCAGTTAAAACATTTACTTTTCTTTTTAGGACTTTTTGATCTTCTTTTGGAGCATTAACAATCATATTTAATACTATTGGGGCTCCACCAAAATGAGTTACTTCATATTTATCAATTAATTCAAATATCTTTTTTACATCGATGTTTCTTAAACAAATCACTCTTGCGTGCAACATTGCTAATGTCCAAGGATAGCACCAACCATTACAATGAAACATTGGCACAACACATAAAAAATTTAGCTTGTTAGGCATATTCCAAGCTGTGGCACTACCTGTTGACATCAAATATGAGCCTCTGTGATGATAAACTACTCCTTTTGGACTTCCAGTAGTTCCAGATGTGTACCCTAATGAAATTGCTTCCCATTCATCTTTTGGTTTTTTCCATTCATAATTTTCATCACCTGTATTTAAAAAACTTTCATACTCAAGTTCTCCTATTTTTTTGAAAGAACTTGTATCTATATCTTGGTCATCAATATCAATAATCGTAATTTTATTTTTAACATTCTTTAAAGCCTTCTCAATTACATCATGAAATTGTCTATCTACAATTAAAACCTTTGCATCACTATGCTGTAAAATATAACTTACTGTATTAGGGTCTAGTCTTGTATTAATTGCATTAATCACTGCTCCTACCATTGGTATTGAATAATGGGCTTCAAAAATTTCTGGTGTATTAAAGGCCATTATAGAAACTGTATCTCCAGTTTTTACACCCAACTTATCTAGTGCGCTAGCAAACTTAACACATCTTTTATAAACCTCTCCCCAGGTATACGACCTACTTTCATAAACTAATGCTTCATAATTTGGATATATATCTTTAGTTCTTTCTAAAAATGTTAAAGGACAAAGAGGAACATAATTAGCTTCATTTTTATCTAAATTTGTATTGTAATGACTCATACTAACTGAATTTAAAATTCATTATATAGTCACTTCCTGATGTAGCAGTTTTAAAATGACTTTCGGCTCTTGGTAAAACTCTTTTAAAATAAAAATTTGCTGTTTGTATTTTATCTTCATAAAAGTCTTTGTTTTGTTCATAATCTTTAAAACTTACTTCTAAAACTTTTATCCACGCATGTGCTATAGACACAAACCCCAATGCTTTTAAATAGTCATTGCATGCTGCACTTGCATCATCTTTTGAATTTTGTACTTTTTCTTTAATCCAAACAGTAAAAGTAGATAAAATTTCTAGGTGTGTTTTTAATTCTTTTATAAAAGGTTTTAATTTTTCATTTTCTGTGCTACAGTCATTTTTGATTAATTCCAAATACTTATCAATTATATCACCATTTTTATTTACCAACTTTCTAAAAACTAAATCTGCTGCTTGAATTGAATTTGTTCCCTCATAAATTGGTGTGATTCTATTATCTCTATATAATTGTTCTATTCCTTGGTCTTTTGTGTACCCGTAACCACCATGAACCTGCATAGCCTCACTTGTTATTTCCATTCCCATATCACTAAACATCGTTTTAACTACTGGTGTCATTAACGACACAAGATCTGATGCCTCCTGCTTTATTTTTTCATCTGGATGATAAAGACTAACTTCTGTTTGTTGAGACAGCCAAAAACATAGGGCTCTTTCACCTTCAATAATAGATTTCATATTAAGCAGAGATTTTCTAATGTCAGCATGCTCAATTATAAAATCTGCTCCATTAGTTGATTTTGTATTATTTGTTTTTCCTTGTTTCCTTTCTTTTGCGTAAATTAAAGAATTTTGATAGGCAATTTCAGAAATTCCTAAACCTTGAATTCCCACAACAATTCTTTCTAAATTCATCATAGTAAACATTGCATTTAACCCTTTATTCTTTAATCCAATCATATAACCAGTTGCATCATCAAAGTTTAATACACATGTAGCAGAACCTTTAATTCCCATTTTGCTTTCTATAGAACCTGTAGAAACTCCATTTCTTGCACCAATAGATCCATCTTCATTTACCACAAACTTGGGTACTAAAAATAAGCTTATTCCTTTTGTTCCTGCTGGAGAGTCAGCTACTCTTGCAATAACTAAATGGATAATATTCTCTGTTAAGTCTTGATCACCTGAAGTAATAAAAATTTTCTGTCCACTTAATTTAAAACTTCCATCAGGTTGCTCAATAGCTTTAGTTTTTAAAAGTCCTAAATCAGTTCCACAAACTGGTTCAGTAAGACACATCGTACCACTCCATTTTCCTTCAACCATTTTTGGAAGATATTTATCTTTTATTTTATCTGTAGCATGATGAGAAATACAATTATATGCACCAATACTTAACTCACTATAAAGTTTAAATGATAAACTTGCAGATGATAACATTTCGTCAAAAAAAGCACTTACAGTTTTTGGCATTCCTTGTCCTCCATATTTTGGATCACAAGAAAGTGAAGTCCAGCCATCTTCTATATATTTAGAATAAGCTTCTTTATAGCCAGGCGGTGTTCTAACCACACCGTTCTCTAGAACCGTCGGGTTTTCATCACCTGATTTTGCTAATGGTAATATTAAGTTTTGATTAATCTTAGCTGCTTCTTCTAAAATATCTTTTACTAATTCTGAATTAACTTCTTTATATTTTTCAAGATCATTATAATTTTTATTATTTCTTAATTTATCAAAAAGAAACATCATGTCTTCTACGGGTGCAGTATAATTTGGCATTCCAGAACTTTAGAATAATTATTTAATTATTGCAATTTTGAAATTATCGCATCACCCATAGCTGATGTTGATACTTCTTTTTTTCCCTCAGAAAGAATATCTTTTGTTCTAAGACCATCATTTAAGACATCTTGCACAGCTTTTTCTAAAGCATCAGCTTCGCTATCTAAATCCAATGAGTATCTTAAGGCCATTGCAAAACTTAAAATTGAGGCTATTGGGTTTGCAATTTCTTTTCCGGCTATATCTGGTGCAGAACCATGAATAGGCTCATACATAGCTCTCATTTCTCCATCTTTATTTTTTGCGCCTAAAGAAGCTGATGGTAATAAACCCAGAGATCCCGTTAACATTGAGGCTTGATCTGAAAGCATATCTCCAAATAAATTGTCAGTAACAATCACATCAAATTGCTTTGGGTTTTTTAATAATTGCATTGCACAATTGTCAGCAAGCATATGACTTAATTCTACATCTTTATATTCTTTGTCGTGTAGCTCTTGGACTTCTTCTTTCCAAAGTTGTCCAGCCTCCATTACATTCGACTTCTCACAAGACGTGACCTTATTTGATCTCTTTCTTGCTAGATCAAAAGCTACTTTTGCTACTCTAACTATTTCGCTAGTTGTATATGAGTGGGTATTAATCCCTTTTCTTTCACCATTTTCTATTGGCTTGATTCCTCTTGGCTCACCAAAATAAATTCCACCTGTTAATTCTCTAACTATCATAATGTCTAATCCAGATACAATTTCTGGTTTTAGGGTTGAGGCATCAACTAATTGCTCAAAACAAATTGCAGGTCTTAAATTTGCAAATAGTTTTAATTCTTTTCTTAATTTCAATAAGGCTCTTTCTGGTTTTTTTGAAAAATCTAAGTTATCCCATTTTGGTCCACCAACTGCACCCAGCATAACAAATTCGCTTTCTAAAGCTTTGTAAAAAACTTCATCCGTAATTGGTGTTCCATGTTTATCATAAGAACAACCACCAGCTAAATCTTGATCAATTTCAAAATCTAGAGATTTATTTGAATTCAACCATAAAATAACTTTTTTAACTTCTTGAATAACTTCAGGTCCAATGCCATCCCCAGGTAGAAGTAAAATTTTTCTTTTTTTAATTTTTATCATTAAATATCCATGGTTTACTATTTTTTAAGTTTTCTTCAAAGGTTGTGATTTTTTCTTTTTTGGCTAATGACAGCGCAATATCATCAAGCCCTTCTAATAAACATTTTTTCTTAAAAGGATCGATGTCAAACTTGATTTCATTATTTCCAAAAATTATCTTTTCTTCATTTAGGTCTATTGAAATTTCTTCTTTTCTTTTTGAATATTCTGATAATTCTTTTATTTTTTCTTCTGGTAAAGTAATTGGTAAAATTCCATTTTTGAAACAATTACTGTAAAAAATATCAGCATAACTAGAGCTTATCACGCATGTAATTCCAAAATCTAAAAGTGCCCATGGTGCATGCTCTCTTGATGAACCACAGCCAAAGTTTTTTCCTGCAATTAATATTTTTGATTGATTGTGAGGTTCTTGATTTAAAATAAAATCTTGTATTTCATTTCCATTATCATCATACCTCATTTCAAAAAATAAGTTTTTTCCTAACCCTGTTCTTTTAATTGTTTTAAGAAATTGTTTTGGAATAATCATATCTGTATCAATATTTACTATTGGTAAATATACTGGGATACTTGTAAGTGAGTTGAATTTTTGCATTTTAGTTTTGATACTTTCTAACGTCATCTAAGTTTCCAGAAATTGCAGCTGCTGCTGCCATTCCAGGACTGACTAAATGTGTTCTTCCACCTCTACCCTGTCTTCCTTCAAAATTTCTATTTGAAGTTGAGGCACATCTTTCTCCTTGTTTTAATTTATCTGCATTCATTGCAAGACACATCGAACAACCAGGCTCTCTCCATTCAAAACCTGAAGCTATAAATATTTTATCTAGGCCTTCCTGCTCTGCCTGCTCTTTAACTAAGCCTGAGCCTGGAACAACCATTGCATGAACATGAGATGCTTTTTTTTTATCTTTTAATATTTTGGCAGCTTCTCTTAAATCTTCAATTCTACCATTCGTACAACTTCCTATAAAAACCTTATCAATCTTAATATCTGTAGCTAATGTATCTGCCTCTAAACCCATGTAATTTAATGACCTTTCTAAAGAGTTCCTTTTGTCTTCATCTTGTTCATTTTTAGGATTTGGAACTTTGCCATCTATAGTGATTACATCTTGTGGAGAAGTTCCCCAGGTAATCATAGGTAAAATGTCTTCTGCTACTAAATCTATTTCTTTATCAAATTTAGCTCCATCATCAGTTTTTAAACTTTCCCAATATTTCATAGCCTTATCCCAATTTTCATTTTTTGGAGACATCGGTTTATCTTTTAAATATTCAAATATTTTTTCATCTGGAGCAATTAATCCTGCTCTTGCTCCTCCCTCAATAGTCATATTACAAATTGTCATTCGTTGCTCTACACTTAATGACGAAATCAGGCTACCAGCATATTCAATAACTGACCCTGTTCCTCCTGCAGTTCCAATGTTTCCTATAATTTGTAAGATTACATCTTTAGAGGTAACGCCAATTGGAAGTTTACCATTAACATTAATTCTAAAATTCTTTGCTTTTTTTTGAACTAATGTTTGTGTTGCTAGGACATGTTCTACTTCGGAAGTACCAATTCCAAATGCCAAAGCACCAAATGCACCATGTGTTGCTGTGTGACTGTCTCCACAAACAATTACTGTTCCAGGTTGTGTAAAACCTTGTTCTGGACCAATGATATGAACAATTCCTTGTCTCTTGTCATTCATTCCTAAATACTGAATTCCAAATTCTTTACAATTACTTTCTAAGGTATCTACTTGAATTTTAGATTCCACATCTGCTATTCCTTTAGATCTATCGGTAGTTGGAACATTATGATCCGCAACTGCAAGCGTTAAACCAGGTTGTCTAACTTTTCTATTAGAGTTTCTTAATCCTTCAAAAGCTTGTGGACTTGTAACTTCATGTACTAAATGTCGATCAACAAATAATAGTGCCGTGCCATCATCTTGCTGATCTACTAAGTGATCGTTCCAAATTTTATCGTAAAGAGTTAAAGGCATTGAAAAAAAAATTATTTTTTTTCTTCTGATTTTTCTGTTTTAGGTTCTACTTGAACTTCTGGTTGTTTTTCAGGTTCTGCTTGAACCTCCACTTGTTTTTCTGCTTCTACTACTACTGGTGCTAAAGTTTCTTCAGTTACCATTTCTGGTTTAACATCAACTTCTATACCGATTTTTTTTCTAATCCTTTCAGCAATTCTAGCTGATTTACCAGTTCTATCTCTTAAGTAATATAATTTTGCTCTTCTAACTTTTCCATGTCTAATAACAGTAATTGAATCAATTACTGTTCCATATAGTGGGAATGTTCTCTCAACACCTTCACCAAATGATATTTTTCTAACTGTAAACGAAGAGTTTAAATCTCTATTTTTTCTAGCAATACACACACCTTCAAAATATTGAATTCTATCTTTTTTACCTTCTGTAATTCTAACACCAACTTTTACTATATCTCCTGGAAAAAAATCTGGAATTTTCTTCTCAGCTAGTATTTTTTTAACGTTATGTTGGTTTATTTCTTCAATTGTTTTCATAGTAGTATTATTAGGTTAGTTTTTCTTATATTTTTCCCACAAATCTGGTCTTCGGTCGCGTGTTATAGCCTCTGATTGTGATAAACGCCAGTCTTTAATTTTGTTGTGATCTCCTGATAATAAGACTTCTGGAACACTTTTTTCCTCCCAAATTTGAGGTTTTGTGTATTGGGGGTACTCCAAAAGCCCGTTCTCAAAACTCTCATCAGTCTTTGAATGTTCATTTCCCAAGACACCTGGAAGCAACCTAAGAACACTATCCAACACAACAAATGCTGCAGTTTCACCTCCAGATAAAATAAAATCTCCTATACTAAGTTCTTCTATATTCCTTGTAGATAATAATCTTTCATCAACACCTTCAAAATGACCACAAATTAAACTAATAGATTTTTCTTTAGATAGTTCTTGTGCCAATTTCTGATCAAGCTTTTTTCCTTTTGGTGATAAATAAAAAATTCTTTCACCTTCTTTTTTATTTTCATCAAGAGATTTTGCTAAGATGTCAGCTTTCAATAACATTCCAGATCCACCTCCAAAAGGAGTATCATCTACTGTTTTGTGTTTATCCTCAGCGGCCTCTCTAATATTTACAACTTTTAAATCCCAAATTTTATTTGTTAAAGCTTTTCCATATAGCCCTTTATTTAAAGGGCCAGGAAAAAAATCAGGATAGAGTGTGAATATTTGAGCTTGCCACATGAATCCAACTATTTAGCTTCTTCCTTTGGAGCTGCTTCTGCTTTAGGAGCTTCTGCTTTAGGAGCTTCTGCTTTAGGAGCTTCTGCTTTAGGAGCTTCTGCTTTAGGAGCTTCTGCTTTAGGAGCTTCTGCTGCTTTAGGAGCTGCTTCTGCTTTAGGAGCTTCTGCTGTTGGAGCTTCTGCTTTAGGAGCTGCTTCTGCTTTAGGAGCTGCTTCGTCTCCTTCTTTTTTTCTTTCTTTTTTAGGTATAGCTTTATTAGGATTGTTAGCGTTTGCAGGCATAGGGATAATATCATTTTCACCTAAAATTCTTGCAACTCTAGCTGTTGGTTGAGCACCTTGACCTAACCAATATTTAATTCTTTCTGCTTCTAGTCCTACTCTTTCTTTTTTATCTTTTGGTAATAGAGGATTAAAGAATCCTACTTTCTCAATAAACCTTCCATCTCTTGCTCGACGACTGTCAGCTATAACTACTTTGTATACTGGTCTTTTCTTTGTTCCACCTCTTGATAGTCTTATTTTTATCATTTTTTTTCCTTTTTTATTTAAGTTGATTTAATAGCTCTGGAGGTATTCCCTTATCAGACATACCCTTCAGGTTTCCTTTTGACATCTTCTTCATCATTTCAGACATCATTTTAAATTGCTTAAGCAATTTATTGATAGTGGCCGCATCTGTTCCAGAGCCATTAGCAATTCGTTTTTTCCTAGAACCATCAATGATTTTAGGATTTCCTCTTTCTTTTTTTGTCATAGATAAAATTATTGCTTCATTTTGAGTAATAACACTTTCATCAATTCCTGAAGCATCCATCTGTGATTTCATTTTAGATACACCTGGCATAAATGACATGATCCCCTCTATGCCCCCCATTTTTTTCATTTGTCTAAGTTGAGTTAAATAATCCTCCATAGAGAATTGTCCTTTTTTTAAATTTTCTTCTGCTTTCTTGATATTCTCTTCACCAAGGTCTTCAGCAGCTTTTTCAACAAGAGAAACTATATCTCCCATACCTAATATTCTATTGGCTATTCTATCTGGATGAAAAGCTTCCAAATTTTCTATTTTTTCTCCTACACCTAAAAATTTAATTGGAACTTGAGATACATACTTCATACTAAGAGCAGCGCCACCTCTGGCATCACCATCAGCTCTAGTTAAAACAATACCTGTCAAATTTACAGTATTCTTAAATTCTTTTGCCACTTCTGCAGCAACCTGTCCTGTTAAAGAATCTGCAACTAAAAATACTTCCGTTGGGTTAATTATACTTTCTATTTGTTTAATCTCACTCATCATCTGAAGGTCTATTTGTGTTCTGCCTGCTGTATCAAATAATATAATCTCTGCACCATTTAGGTTTGCAGCACTAACTGCTCTTCTACAAATATCTGCTGGTAGCTGCCCTTCAATAATAGGTAGTGTTAAAATATCATTTTGCTCTCCTAATGATCTTAGTTGTTCTTGTGCAGCTGGCCTATACACATCAAGACTGACCATCATTATCTTTTTCTTTTTATTTTTTTCTAAATATTTGGCTAATTTCGCTGTTGTTGTAGTTTTACCAGAACCTTGAAGACCTACCAGCATCATTGGAACTGGTGGAACTGCATTTAAATTAATATCTGTGTTGCTTTCACCTAAAAGACTTACTAGTTCATCATAAACAATTTTAACAACCATATCTCCTGGAGAGGTTGATCTAATTATTTCTTGACCCATAACCTTTGGCTTAACTTTTTCTATAAAATCTTTAGTTACATCTAGAGACACATCGGCTTCTAATAAAGCCTGTCTAATACCTCTTAGGCCTTCATCTACTTGATTCTCATCAAGTGAAGCTGCTTTTTTTAAAGAAGAAAAAATTTCTTCGAATTTATTTGTTAAGTTTTCAAACATATTTATTACGCACAGCAGTTTCGCACTAGTGGGCGAATATCGCTGACTAGTGTTGATCTCTTTGTTTCCAAAGACACCACAAATTTAACGTTTTTGTGGAAACAAAGACAACCTATAATAGAGGTTCAAAAAGTCAATAAATAAGTTAAATATCTACTTATGGATATTAAAGCATTTAAAATGGATGGTTTGGGCAATGATTTTGTAATTATCGATCAAAGAAGCCAGAATTTCAATTTAAACAAAGATCAAATAATTAAAGTATGTGATCGTAATTTCATTGGATGTGATCAACTCATTCTAATTAATAAAAATAAAGAAATAGATGCAGATGTAGAATTCTATAATTCAGATGGTAGTGCATCTGGCGCCTGTGGAAATGGTACTAGGTGTGTGGCAGATCTTTTATCAAAAGAAAGTGGTAAAAAGGAAATAACACTCTTAACAGCTTCTGGCTCTCTAAAATCAAAAATTTTAGGAAATAATTTAGTTGAGACTGAAATCGGTATACCAAAAGTTAATTGGCAAGAGATTCCTTTAAATAAGCAACTAGATACACAAGACTTAAAAATTGAAATTGTAGATAGAAATAACACCAAACATATTGGTGGAACAGCCATAAATGTAGGCAATCCACACATAATTTTTTTTGTAGACGATATTGAAGCATTTGACTTACAAACTATTGGTCCAAAAATTGAAAATCATCAACTATTTCCAGAAAAATGTAATGTGACGTTGGCAAAAGTTATGAATAAAAATTTAATAAAAGTAAAAGTGTGGGAAAGAGGAGCCGGACTTACTAAGGCTTGTGGTACAGCAGCTTGTGCAACTGCTGTTGCAGCTAATATTAATAATCTGGTAGAAAAAACTACAGATATAGAATTTGCATTAGGTAATTTAACAATTTCTATTGATGAAAGAAATAGCATTCATATGAAAGGACCCGTGTCTGATATTAAAAATATCGACATTAAATTATAATGGGAATTTTTGATAAATTCAAAATTGGTTTTAAAAAAAGTGCTTCTGCATTTACATCTGGTTTAAGAGATATAATTGTAAAAAAAGAGATAGATGACAAAACATTAGATCAAATTGAGGAATATTTAATTCAATCAGATGTTGGTCTTGTTGCAGCTGAAGAAATTAAAAAAATTATTGGTCAAGAAAAAATTGACCCAAAAAAAGATATTATGAATGAGGTAAATTTAATTCTTAAAAACTATATAATCTCTTTAATGAAACCTTTGGAAAATGAGAATTTTTTTAATAAAAAAGAAAAGCTCAACGCAGTCCTAGTATCAGGAGTTAATGGGGTTGGAAAAACAACAACTATTGGAAAAGTTGGTAAAATTTTAAAATCCAATGGTAACAAAGTTATGTTTTCTGCCTGCGATACGTTTAGAGCAGCTGCTATAGAGCAATTAGAAAGTTGGGCTAATAAAATTGATGTACAAATTACAAAGTCTACTCAAGGGTCAGACCCCGCATCAGTTGCCTACAAGGCAATAGAAGAGGCATTAAAGGGTGATTTTAATCATGTTTTGATCGATACGGCAGGGAGATTACAAAATAAAAAAAATTTAATGGAAGAATACAAAAAAATTGCCCATGTAACTAAAAAAATAGATCCAGATGCTCCTCACGATGTAATCCTTGTGCTTGACGCAACCTCTGGCCAAAATGTTATCAGTCAAGTTGAAGAGTTTGATAAAATTATACCTCTTACTGGTTTGATAATGACAAAATTAGATAGTACTGCAAAAGGAGGAATTTTATTGGCACTCGCTAAAAAATATAAGCTTCCAATAATTGCTCTTGGACTTGGTGAAAAAGAAGATGATTTACAAATTTTTAATGCAGAAAAATTTGCTGAAGCATTTACTCAAATTAATTAATCAGATTATTAGAAATTAAAGGTTTGTAGTAGTTACATTTATAATTTTCTTTAAGATTTGAATGTCCACAATTTTTGGCAATTGATGAAATTATAAAATCAAACTTACCATTTGATGGATATGAATTTAATTTTTTATTAGCAATATCAAATTTAAAATTTTTTTTTATATTTTTAATTGCACTAATCATTACTAAAGTATTGTTATCTTTTAATAGATAGTAGGCAAAGTCTTCTGGGAAAACTGGATAGTCATAACCTACTAAAAGAAATTTTGCCTGGGATGGAAACCATTCATATGAAATTAATGGTGACGAAATTTTTGTTTTATAATTATAAATATATAAGTCTTGAGGAAAATCTGTAACATAATTATAATCCTCACCTCTTGCTAAAATAGCTTTATCTCTAGTTTTAAAAAAGAGAGCAAAACTTTTATTATGAGAGTTCATTTGACCTATATGAAAAAGAGTATTTGCTGAAGATTCTATATTTTCTGCAATTACAGAACTTGAAATAAAGATTAAGTAAAACAACGCTGCAATAAATTTTTTCACTATCCAATTATAGAAATGAAATTTGTAAATTATTTGGTCAGATTGTGTCTTAATTTAAACTTTTCTTTTAACAATATAAACACCACTAAAAACTAATATTGTTCCAATATAATGGTAATATTCGAGCTGTTCATTAAAAAATAAAAAACCATAAATAGCACTATAAACGGTAAAAATGTAAAGTGTAAAACCAGTTATTGATGCACCAAGTTTCTTTTGTGCCATTGTATATAAGGTGAATGCTATAATCCCTGGTGATATAGCTGCAAATAAAACCCACATAAAAAACTCTGAATTAAAGACAGTTCTTACAAAGAAAGTCTCTTCTATCAAATAAAATGGCAGCAAACTGACTACACCAAAAAACGCAATCAAAGTAAATCTGTCAAAAATTTTTAGATTTGTTTTCCAATAAAATAGATAGATAGAATAAAGCGCCCAACCTATTGCAGAAGCTAGCATCCAGAGGTCACCAATTGTAAATTTAAGACCAATTAATAAAGATAAATCACCTTTAATAATAATAGCAAAAACACCTATTAAACATGAAACTAGTCCAATAATCCTAAGAAGATTGATCTTTTCTTTAAAAAATAAACTTGAGATTATGATTATAAATATTGGAGAAGATGAATATATAATTCCCATGTTGGTAACTGTTGTTGTTTGACCGGCTAAAAATGGGAAAGCTCCACAAACACCACAACCCATCGATCCAATGAAAAATATTCTTTTATATTCTTGTTTTACAAACTTAAAATTTTTTTTTAAAGAACTGTAGGTAAATGGAAGTAATATTAAAAAAACTGCAGTCCATCTCCAAAAAGCTAAAGATATTGGAGGAACATACTCAACCCCACCTCTTGCAACGATTAAGTTGCTAGCCATAAAAATTGGTTGAATAAATAATAATAAGAAAGGTAAATAGCTATTTTTAGAATTATTCACTTAAAAGAAGATTTAATTCTTATCGAAAAAAGCTTCGTAGAACATCATAAAAATTGCTACTGCCATTAAAATAAACACTGGCAATATATCCCAAAAACCGATCATCGAGGATCTAGTTAAAGTTGTTGCAAGGCCAATAAGAAATAGTGCTGCAAGGCACGATCCTATTAGAGTTGTTATTTTATTTAGCATATTTTTTACAATTTTTTTCTAGCCAGTTGGCTACACCTAGAAATCTTAAATCATCTAGCTTGTCCCCAATTAACTGTACACCTAATGGTAAATTATTTTCTCCAACAAGTAAAGGTAATGAAATGGATGGTAGACCCATATAAGTCCAAATAGTACAAAATTCTGGACTTCCGGTACTCTTAAGACCCTTCGGTGCAACCCCTGCTGATGATGGAGTTAATACTCCATGGTAATCCTCAAAAACTTCTTTATAAGATTCATAACTTCTCTTCATAAAATCTATCGCTTCAGCATATTCTTTGGCTGAGTACTTTAGACCTCTTTCAATTGCACTGACCATTTCTTTAGAAAGATGTTTTTTTGATTTTTTATAATAGCCTTGAAAATTATTTGCCATATCTGTTTCATGAATTATTTTATGGTATTTTGGAATATCATCAAAATAAGAGGGGGTATCAAATACTTCAATATTTTTTTTAAAAGTTTTTATAAAGAACTCAAAAGATTTTTGCGATTCTTTATCAATATTTTTCCAGTTTTTAGTTTTATAAAAAATAAATTTAGGCTCATATAGTGGTCCTTTTTTACAAACATTTAACATTTCATCTGCCGCATAATGAATAGTTGATGGATCGTATAAATCTTTTTTTATTAATGATTTTGCAAACAGAGCAACATCTTCTACCGTTTTTCCAAACACTCCAATGTGATCTAATTTATCAGATTGTCTCATCACTCCGCTTCGTGAAATCAACCCATAAGATGGTTTATAACCAACAACTCCACAGTAAGAAGCAGGTCTAATAATTGATCCATTAGTTTGTGATCCAATTGATAATGGTGCCATATGTGCTGCTATTGCTGCCGCAGAGCCGCTTGATGACCCTCCAGGTGTTCTTGAATTATCATGTGGGTTAGTAGTTTTGCCTGGGTGAAAATATGCAAGTTCAGTAGTTACAGTCTTTCCCATTACTATTGCACCTTCAATCTTAAGTAGATTAACAACTTCAGAATCTTGTGAGCTTGGCATTTTTTTTCTGACAGGAGAGCCACATTCAGTAGGCATTTCAAAAGTACCTATTATATCCTTAACAGCAATTGGTAGACCGTGCAAAGATCCAAGTGGTTTTCCTGATTTTCTATGCTCATCTGCTTCAGCAGCTTTTTCTAAAAGTTTTTTTTTATCAAAATACTCCCAAGCCTTTACATCTTTTTCAAATTTTTCAATTCTCTCAATATATTGATTACAAACTTCTACTGAGGAAATCTGACCTGATTTTAGGTGCTCAACCAATTTATTAGTTGTTAGAGTAGATATATTTAGCATTTTAAATTATTTAGTTTGCAAATAACGTTTCTGGCAGCCACAAAGCAATACCTGGAAACATATACATAAGAAACATTGCAAATATTACTATTCCTAAGAACGGCATAATGCCCGCAAATATTTCCATCAATTCAACATTTTTCTTTTGAACACCCTTTAAATAATAAGCGGACATGGCCATAGGAGGCGTTAAAAAGGATGTTTGTAAATTTAGGGCTATTAACATTGCAAAGAAATATGGATTAACATCAAATACCTCAAGTAATGGTAAAAATATTGGAACAAATATAATTAGAATTTCAGTCCATTCTAACGGCCATCCTAAAAGGAAAATTATTACTTGAGTAATAATTAAAAATTGCCACGTTGATATTTCAATTGATGTAAAAAAATGTTCAAAAATTTCATGACCACCTAAATAAGAAAATACAGAAGAAAAAGTCCAAGAACCAATAAATAACCACATAATCATTGCTGTAGTTTTTGCTGTTAGAAAAACAGACTCTTTAAAACTTTGCCATTTAAGTGTTTTGTAGAACCAAGATAACAATATAGCACCAAATGCTCCTGCTGCTGCGGCCTCTGCTGGCGTTGCTATACCTGCTAAAATTGTTCCAAGCACTAACATTATTAATCCAAAAAGAGGGACAAAAGAAACTAATACTTCTTTTAAAATCTCAGCTCGTGGTGGAATATCTTCTGCTCTTGGCTTGGGTGCAATTGATGGTTGGAGCCAAGCTCTACCCACTGCGTAAGTTATATATAACCCTGCAAGCAATAATCCTGGAAAAATTGCTGCAGCAAATAATCTCAAAGGAGATAACTGAGCTATTACTGAATAAACAATTAGCATAATACTAGGTGGTATTAAAATACCCAAGCATCCACCCGCACAAATTACTCCTGAAGCAAATTTTTTATCATATCCTGCTTTAACCATCGCAGGCCAAGCAAGTAGACCCATTAAGGTTACAACAGCACCAATAATTCCTGTTGCTGTAGAAAATAAAGTACATGTTATTAGAGCAGCTACTGCCATTGAAGCTGGTAATCTGTGAGCTGCAAGTCTTATAGCAAAAAATAATTTTGATACAATTCCAGCTCTTTCAACTAAATATCCCATAAATAAAAACAGTGGGACGGCAGTGAGCACGTTATTATCCATAACAGTATAAGTATTTTTTACAAATAAAGAAAATATCCTATTATCAAATATGTGATCCATTAAAGCAGGATCGTAATAGGCATAATATCCAAAACCTATTCCCATTGCCATTAAAGTAAAAGCAATTGGAAAACCTAATAGCACCGCAAATAAAAATAGCCCCATCATGAAGATAGCAACTTCTGGATTTGTTAAACTAAATAACATCTTTTTGATCCTCGTCTTGTGCTGTTCTCATTAAAATTTGTTCTGTTTCTTCTGCAACAACCATCCTTGCTGGCCAATGTCCAGTTTTAATGCAAATGATTGATCTAAATACTTCGGCAATTCCTTGTATAACCAAAAATATTCCTGCAGCTGGTATCAGGGATTTTACCATATAAATATTAATTTGTGCCGGACTACTCCAGCTAGTTTCTTTTATCTTCCAAGCAAGTGCAGCATATTCGTAACCATAAAATGCTAACGATATTACGCCTGGAAAAAAGAAAATAAAATAAAGTACTAAATCAATATAACCTTGTGTTCTTGGTTTAAATAATCTGTAAATTACATCTCCTCTAACATGAGATTCTGTTGCTAAGCAATAAGCACCTGACATCATTAATATTGCACCATACATCTGCATACTGAAGTCAAAATTCCAAAGTGTTGGCTTATTAAATACATAGGCCATCATAACTTCGTAACAAGTTCCACCCATCAAAATAACAATACACCAAGAAAAAGCCTTACCTATTGAAGTGCTTAACGTGTCAGCAAATTTTATATAAGCTCTCATCATGATTTGAGTAGGATACTCTAATTTTATTAAAAACTGTACAATAAAAAAAAGGGGGCCGAGACCCCCTTCTTAAAATATTAAAAAGTTAATTAAATTTTAACTTTTCCAATTGGACCAAACTCATTTTCATAAGCTAGTTTGTAATTAGGCTGATTCATCAGCAAGTACTTCATTACTTTCTTAGCATATGCTTTTTGAGAGTCGATTACCTTCTTGAAGAATGCATCTTTTGCAGAGAATTCTCCAACAATTTTATCCCAACCTTTTAACTGTTCAGCTAAAATGGCATCAGATGTTTGGTAAACGTTAACCTTATGTGTGTTCATCAAATCAGCTAAACTGTCAGAATATCTAACAAGCGCTTTGAAGTAGTTATCTGTATTCGCAGCATAAGCAGCGTTTTTTAAGATAGCTTGATGAGCAGGTGATAGGCTTTTCAGTCTCTTCGTGTTCATAGGAATTTCAAACATCTCTTGAGATTGGTGAAAACTTCCTAAGTGATAGTGTTTAGAGACATCTTGCATTCCAAACTGTGAGTCTGATGTTGGGTTGTTAAACTCAGCAGCATCAATCAAACCAGTTTTCATTGCTGGTTGAATCTCACCACCTGGTAATTGTCTTACGACCATTCCCATAGCAGTTAAAACATTAGTCGCTAGACCAACTGTTCTATACTTCATACCTTTAACATCAGATACTTTAGTTACGTTCTTTTTGAACCAACCAAAAGGTTGTGCTGGCATAGGCATATGAAAGAAACCAGTGTAGTTAAATCCAACACTAGCTACTGCTTCTTCATATAGTTTTCTTCCTCCACCATACTCCATCCATCCCATAACTTCTTGAGATGACATTCCGTATGAAGGACCAGTTCCAAAAAGTGAAGCTGCAGCGTTTTTACCGTACCAATATGCAGTCACCCAGTGACCCATATCAACGATTCCATCGCTTACCGCTGCTCCGATTTCTGAAGTTTTAACGATTGCGTTTACAGGCTGAAGATCAATTTTAAGTGATCCACCTGACATATCGCTAACCATGTTACAGTAGTCTTGCGCCATTTCAAAAAAGATGTTTGCACCTGAAGGCCAAGCAGCTTGCATCTTTAATACAGTAGCGTGAGATCCTGCAGTTGCAATATTTGGCATTGCAACAGTAGCTGCAGCTACAGCACCGGCTTTAGCAGCAGTCTTAAAGAACTTACGTCTTGAAGAAGTTGAATTCTTCAATGATTTTTTTTCTTTAATCATTATTTCTCTCTCCTTATTATTTATATTAGTTAATTAACTGTCAGGATTTTAATCACAAATCAGAATTAGAGTCTAAGGAATACTGGTCAGCATTAGTTAAATAAACGTTGCTGTATAAGGTTAAATTTATGATATGACTATTTTGACTACAACTGCAAATTGAATTATTTTTTAAAAGTTAAGCTCGCCCACAAACTAAACCAGTCTGATTTATATTTTATTTTTTCTAAATAATTTGCTTTGTCCAACTTAACTGCACTTAGTAAATAGGCTCTATTGTCAAAAATTTTTATTCTACCAACTCCATTTGTGTTTGTTTTTACAATTTCTTTATAGCTATTTTCTTCATCTCTACTGAAAATAATAATTTGCCAATTTTTTAAAGAGCTGCCTTTTTCAAATAGTTGAAACTCAAATAATTCCTCCTGAAGGTTATAAGGTGAAGTTAAAGCAATAATCTCAAAATCTAATTTTGGTTTTTGGATAAAAAAGTCTTTATATCCATCCGTCATTAATGTTTTTGCAAACCTTCTATAGTTCTCTGTGGGAGTTTTATTGATATCAATATTACCTACACTGCTAAGAAGACCTTGTTCTTTTATAAAATCTTTAAACTTTTCTAAAGATTCATATTTTAAGAATTCAAAATTTGTTTCATAAGTTATCACATGAAAACCTTTATCTAGAATTAATGTTTGAATTGCAGGAAAATTTCCATCTCTTTGAGATAAATTCATTACTTTGTTTTTATTTTCTAAATATAAATTTTTTTTATTTGGATCATAATAACCAAATGGAGAGCCATTGAATTTTTCGCCCACCTTAATATGTATCTTGGACACTTCTTTATTATTAAATCTAAAATTAATTGGCTCAAGCCATAATTCATGGGCATGTACATTAAACTTTAAAAAAGTAGTCAATAATAAGATTACAAAAAAATAAAAAATCTGATTTAATAAGTTAATGTTTTTTAAAATATTTATATTTTTATTATTTTTCATTAAGTCATCTTATGCCCATGAACTACGTCCAGCAATTGCAAATCTTAATATTTATGAAAAAGATAATATCATAAACGCTACTCTATCAATCCGATTAAATCTTGAGGCTATTATTGCTGAGATTAATATGGATCACTCTAACACAGAAGAATCTGAGGAGTCAGATCAATATGAAAACTTAAGAACTATGAGTGCTGTTGAATTACTTAAAAAATTTAATTCTAAAATAATGAACCTTCAAAACAAAATTTACTTAACTTCTGCTAATTCTAATTATGACTTGGCTCTACTAAGTGTGGACATACCCGAGGTTGGTAATACTGACATAATTAGAGATACAGTTATTAACTTTGATATTAAAAATATAAAAAATGAAGACTTAAAGTTTTCTTGGGATAAAAATTTAGGATCCATCATTTTAAGGGTTAATTCTAAAAATAATGAGGGTTTATATTCAGAACTAATTGAAAGTGATGATAAATCAGGATGGTTTAGCATAACAAACCAAATAGAAGAAAGTCTTATAGACAATATTAAATCTTATACTCAACTAGGTTTTAAGCACATAATACCCAAAGGTTTAGACCATATATTATTTGTTCTCGCTTTATTTCTTCTATCTTCGAGGTTAAGGCCTTTGGTATTACAGGTTTCAATTTTTACTTTAGCACACACAATAACATTGTTTCTTGGTGCTCTAGATGTAATAAAAATACCCTCAATAATTGTTGAACCTATCATTGCTCTATCAATCTGTTTTATTGCTATTGAGAATCTATTTACCGAAAATTTAAAAAAAACTAGACCCTATATAATTTTTATTTTTGGATTACTCCATGGTTTAGGGTTTGCTGGAGTTTTAAATGAAATTGGAATTTCAGATGGTTTATTTATTTCAAGTTTGATTTCTTTTAATATTGGAGTTGAGCTAGGTCAAATTAGCGTGATACTTTTATCCTATATTTTTATCTCATTGCTATTTCAAAATAAACCTTGGTACCGTAATAGAATTACTAAGCCTCTTTCATTAATAATTGCATTAATTGGCTTTTATTGGTTTTTTAAAAGAATATTTTTTTAATTTAAATTAATTTTTCATTCTCATAAATACAGCATTTATCTTCAGGTATATGCAAGTCTACTTTATCTAATGGAACTTCTGTTTCTCTGCTTATTTTAGATTTTATCGTAAGACTTCCAATCTTTGCCGTAAGCAGTTTATAGTTTCCAAGATCTTCAACTTTTTCTACATTCGCACTAATTACGTTTTCTTTTTTATTTTTTGCTATCTTAATAAATTCTGATCTTATGCCTAATTTAATTTTTTTATCTTTTAATCTTGATAAATCTGTACTTGTTTTAATTAAAGTATCATTAATCTTAACACTATTGTCAGATGATGCTTCGGTTTCAAATAAATTCATTGCAGGAGAGCCTATAAAATATCCAACAAAAGTAGTATTTGGTCTTTCAAATAATTCTTTGGGTGTCCCTGTTTGAACCACTTCGCCTTCACTCATAACAATTATATTATCAGCAAAAGTCATAGCTTCGTTTTGATCGTGCGTAACGTATACAAGAGTTGTTTTGTATTGCTCATTTATTTCTTTAAGATTTCTTCTTAATTTAAATTTTAGATCAGGATCTATAACTGTTAATGGCTCGTCCATTAGAACTGCTGCTACATCCTCTCTTACAAGTCCTCTACCCAATGAAATTAACTGTTTTTGATCTGCTGTGAGTTTTCTAGCAGGCAAATTTAAGAAAGATTTTAAATTTAATGTTTCTGCAACAGAATTAACTCTTTCTTCCACTATTTCTTTAGAAAAATCTCTACATCTTAAAGGGAAAGCCAAATTATCATATACAGTCATGGTGCTGTAAATCACTGGAAATTGAAAAACTTGCGCAATATTTCTATTTTCAGTTTTAAGCTCTGTAACATCTTTTTCATCAAATAATATTTTTCCTGATGAAGGCCTTACTAGCCCTGATACAATATTTAACATTGTTGTTTTTCCACATCCAGACGGACCTAAAATTGCATATCTCTTTCCATCTTCCCAGATCATCGAAAATGGGTTTAGTGCATAAGTTGGATTAGCATCGTTTGGATTATATGAGTGAGATATCTTATTTAAATTAATTTTAGACATTAGTGCCTCCAAATGGAGATGAAGCTAAATTTCCAGTTTCATCAAATGCATAAGCTTTGTTTGATTTAAAATTAATTTTAACTTTATCACGAATTTTGAAATCCATCACTTCCTCTATACTGGTTATAATTTTTGCATTTCCCCTGGTAAGATGAAGTAAAGTTTCTGAGCCACTAATTTCTGCAAGCTCTACTTCAAACTCAAAACCATTATCATTTAGCTCAACATCTGACGCTCTTATACCAAAATTAAAATTCTTATCTTTTAATTTAGATAAATGATTTGGAATATCTATTTCAATGTCTTCAAATTTTATTTTATTAGAATCTATATCAACTTTTAAAACATTCATTGGTGGGTCATTTGAAATGGCTGCAACTTTTAAATTTTTAGGGTTTTCAAATATTTCTTTGGCAGCACCTACCTGTAGCACTCTACCTTCATCGAGAACAATGACTTCACCATTAAGTTCCATTGCTTCTCTAGGATCCGTTGTTGAAAAAATTACAATACTTTCCTTTGATAGACCGTTAACAAAGATATTTTTAAACTCTTCTCGTAACTGCTCTCTTAACTTGTAATCTAAATTAACTAATGGCTCATCCAGTAATAAAATTTTTGCATTTTTTACAAGTGATCTTGCAACTGAAACTCTTTGCTGTTGGCCACCTGATAATTCTTGGATTTTTCTTTTTTCATAACCCTCTAGTCCTACTAATTTTAAAGATTTAAAAACCTCATCATTAATCTTTTGAGAGACTAAACCTCTTTGTTTTAGAGGAAAAGCTATATTGTCAAAAACATTTAAGTGAGGGTAGTTAATGAATTGCTGATAAACCATGGCAATATTTCTTTTCCACACGGGTATCTCTAAAAAATTCTTATCTTCAAATCTAATCGATCCACTATCTGGCAAAAGTAGCCCTGCTATTGTTTTTAATAAGGTGGTTTTCCCAGAAAGTGTTCTACCCAAAATTGTATATAATTTACCTTTTTCAAAATTAAAAGAGATTTTTCTTAACTGAAGTTCTTCAGTTAATTTATACGATAAGTTTTCACCAACCAAATTCATTATTTAATTGCTCCTGATAGATTTCCTTTTGATAAATATCTCTCAACAATAAATGCAACAACAATTAATGGCGCAACAGAAACTAGTGCTGAGGCTGATAAACTCCACCATGGTGTTATTGAAGAGTTTAAAGCTACAATTTTTACAGGAAGTAACTGCACTTCAGTAAAGGTTAAAATAAAAGCAAAAAAGAAATCAATCCATCCAAATATAATACAAAACATTCCAGCAACAATTAACCCTGGTATTGAATTTGGTAATACAACTTTATAAAATGCCTGGTAAGGATTACATCCATCTATCAATGCCGTTTCATCTATCTCTCTTGGAACTTTATTAAAAAAATCAACCATAATCCAAACTGCTATTGGCATTAACAAAACAATATAAACAACTATTAGTCCAAATAGACTGTCCAATAAATTAACCGCACCAAGAAATAAAAAGAAAGGTATTGATAAAACAATTGGTGGCATAATTCTTTGAGAAATAAAAAAGAAAGTAATGTCATTATTTTTTATAGGACCTGCTTTAAATGTATATCTAGAAAGAGCATAAGCAGATAAGGTTCCAAGTATTATGCTAACTAAACTTGCAGTGCATGTTACAAATAAACTATTAAAATAAGGTTCAACAATGTCTACTCCTCCTTGTGCTGGAGATTTAATTAAAACTCTCCAACCCTCTAAGTTTGGTTCAAAATCAACCCACGGGATGTAAGTAACACCTCCATTTACTGAATTAAAATCTTTAAAAGAAGTTGTAAGTGCCCAAAGAAAAGGTGCCACAACAAAAACAGTCCAAACTGTAATAAAAAAATATTTTAAGAATGTGTATAATTTTCCCATATTTAATCTTTGAGTAATAGTTTGGTTAATACTTTTGCAATAACTGTTAAACTTATGATCATTATTATTAAATAAGTGAATGACATTGAAGCAGCATAACCCATTTGAAATTCTCTCAATCCTTTAATAAAGATATAAAAACTTGATGTCTCAGTTGAAGTTCCTGGACCACCCGAGGTTAAGACATAAACAGTATCCATTATTTTTGAAGCTTCAATCAGTCTTATGATAATTGCTCCAATAGATATTGGTGCCATTAATGGAAATGTTACGTAAATAAATTTTCTAATTGGACTTGCTCCATCAATTGCAGCTGCTAAAAAAGGTTCTTTAGGAAGTGATAAAAGACCAGCTAACAATAGTAAAAACATAAAAGGTGTCCACTGCCAAACTTCAACAATAATAACTGTAACTTTAGCTAAAGTAGGATCGGTAAGCCATTTTGGTGCAATATCAAAAATTTGTAAAAGATCATTAACAGGACCTAGTGACTCATGAAAAAAAGTTCTCCAAATAACAGTCATAATAACTGGGGTAGTCATCATGGGTATTAAAAATAATACTCTAAAAAACCTTTGAAACTTGATTTCCTTCCAAACCATATGAGCTAGTGCAAAGCCAATTACATATTGCAGAACAACAGTTGTAACTGACAAAAAACTTAATCTAATAAACGACTCCCAGAATCGTGGATCATCAGTAAATAATCTGACATAATTTTCGAGACCTATAAAGTTTAAACCATTGTAACTATTCCAGCCTGATAAACTTAAACGTACTACAAATATTATTGGAAAAATTAAGATGCCTATAAGAACAAATAAACCTGGAAATAAAAAAACGTACTTATGTTTAAAGTTCATGTAATTAAATTTTGAATGTAATGTATGTGGCCACTAATTAAAATGGCCACATAAAGTTATTTTATAACTTGTTGTCTTCCATTTTGACACCAACAGCATAGTCTTCTTGTACTGCTGATTTACCAACTCTTTTGACAATTGCTTCCCACTCTTTAGCAACTTCATCCAAAGCTTCTTGAGGAGATAGCTGACCAGCTAAAGCCTTAGAAGTTCCAGTTGCAACTGCACTAGTGAATTCAAACACACCACGAACTCTTAAAGGGAAAACTCTATTCTTACTTTTTTCCATATCTTTAAGCGTCTTAGTGTATGATTTTGCAATATCTGCATCCCAACCCATTGTATCTATGTAAAGATTTGGATCGAAATCAGAGTTTTTAAATGGATTAACACCAAAGTTACCAATAGCTAAGTCAGCTTGGTGGTTTGCTCCGTTAGAAAAGAAACATAGATAGTCAAATGCCATCTCTTGTACTTTACTTTTCTTAGCAACACCTACTGCCCAACCCCATACGATGTACGGTGCTTGGTTATATTTGTTATCCCATTTTCCAGATACTCTGTTCCAAACTTTATCTGCGCCTGGAAGAGGAGCTGTACCTACTTTATTTTTAATAGGACTATCATCTTGCATCGCTGCAATAAAAGCATCATCCCATGAAAAACTAAATAGAGTTTGTCCACCACCAAATGATCCAATTTCATCACCTAGTCCAAAGTTAATTCCTCCTGGAGGAACATACTTAGTAGCTTCTACCCAGTCAGTTAAAGCTTCAACAAAACCTGGATTATTAACATTTGGTTTCATAGTTTCTAAATCAAAAAAGAAACCACCTGGAGTTCTAGGATTTTTAGCATACGCTACTGATCTACTGAAAAAAGCTGCGAACATTAAGTCGTCTTTTTTCATAACTTCAGCTGAACCGTATTCTTTTTCTCCATCTCCATCCCAATCCCAACCATTAAAGTATTTGGCCATTTCGCCATATTCTTTCCAAGTTGTAGGAACTTTTAACTCTTTACCAGTATCTGCTTTGTATTTTTTTTGCATTTCAGGATTATCTATTACGTCTTTTCTATATTTTAGATAATGTCTGTCTCCGTCAACTGGATATTGATACATAGTTCCATCCCAAGAAGAAACACCTACATGAGATTTTGTAACGTCTTTCATCTCTTTTGTGTTCATATATTTTTTTGGAACTGGTGCTAAATACTGTCTCCAGTCATTTATAAAGTTGGAAAAACCAAATACGATGTCGTATGGAGCTTGACCAGCTTTAAAGGGAACCATAGCTTTTGCATACAAATCACCTGCAGGTGTATGTGTTACATCAACTGTTGCGCCCGTTAGTTTTGCAAACTGTTCAGCATGAAGAGCTGTAGGCTGTCCAATTACTGGAACGGCATGCGTGTTTATTTTTAGAGTTTTTCCTTTGTAGTTCTTTTTTGAAATTTTTTCATAAGAACAGTCACCAGAAATATCCCCTGTTGCTTTGATATGTGGAAATTGATCACTCCACTTATCTGCATAAGCTGGGCTAAATATCAGAATTCCTGATATCATAGCGCTTAAGCAAGTTTTTATTATTTTCATTTATCCCTCTCTTTATTTATTATTATGGAACTAAAACGGCTCTTCCCTTAACTTTACCTTCGTTAAGGTCATGAAGCGCTTTATTAGCATCGCCTAATTTATACTCTTGCATAGATAGTGTAACTAACCCTTTGTTAGCTAACTCCATCAGCTCATATAACTCAGACCACGTTCCTACTAAATTTCCAACTATTGTTTTTTCTGAAATAATTACATCGACAGCTAGAACTCTGATTTCTTCACCATAGCCAACGATATAATAGTATCCACTTCCTGCTGTCATTTTAATACCCATTGCAGTGGATCCTTTTTCACCAACAAAATCGATTACAGCCTCACCACCTTTACCTTTGGTAAGCTCTAGAACTCTTTCAACTTCATTGCCATCAATTAAAACTCCCTCGTCGCCACCAAGTGACATTGCATGTTTTAATGCTTCAGCAGATTTTTCAACAATAATAATATTTGCAGCACACATTGCTTTCAAACATTGAATTGCTATATGACCCAGTCCACCCGCTCCAATAATTACACAAGTCTGACCTGGCAATAAATGTCTAGTAGCTTTTTTAACAACCCTATAAGCGGTTAGTCCTGCATCAGAAAAAGGGGCAACATCTTTTGGTGCCAATATAGTAGGCAGTTTAATTAAGTTACGAACACTTGTTTTAAGTAATTCCGCATACCCACCTTCTTTAATATTCAAACCTGGAAATGCTCCTTCTTCAGCATGCTGATCTAAACCTCTACGACAGCTCAAACAAGTTCCGTCAGTTCCTGAAATAATTGGGTGCAAAATAACTGGATCACCTTTTTTAAATCCTACAACATCTTTTCCTACTTCTTCAACCCATCCAGCATTTTCATGTCCCATAACCATAGGTAATAAATCTCCTTTAGGATCTTGAATATGCTCCCAAACACCTTCAATAATATGCAGATCAGTTCTACAAACTCCTGCAGCACCAATTTTAACTATAACATCTGATGATTTTTCTAATTTTGGATCTGGCATTTCTTGCTCAGTAACCCAAACTTTTTCATCCATTTTTGGATTATATTTATGTAAAACTTGTGCTTTCATAATTTTTTTCTACTTTTTAGTTCGTTAATTTTTTTTAATAACAAACCCTATCCAATATTGAGAACAACAGAGAGTCAACTGGACAAAAAAGTGTTCATAAAGTTAACAAAATACAACTTATAGTTGGTTGTTCATTTTAAATAATGTCTTAAAATGAAAAATGCCAAATTTAACTTCTGTTGAAAAAGAATTTTCTGATCTTTCTAAGAAAAGGGGTTTTTTACCTTCTTTGATTGATAAAGATATATCTGATAGCTGGAAGAGATGTATTTCAACAGGACTAGATCCACTTAAGAATCCAAAGAGGACTGTTCTTACTTCTAAAGAGCTTGATGAGCTTAAAGAAAAAAATGAATATATTAGAAGATTGATAAATCCTGAACTTGAACTTCTATATTCACAAATAGCTGGGACAAATTTTATGGTAGCATATTCTGATAGTGCTGGATCAGTTATGGATACTATTTATGATAAAACTTGTCTTAGAGCTGATGTTGGAAAAATTGTAATACCAGGTTCAATTTGGAGAGAAGAAATTGGAGGTACGAATGGATTGGGACAAGTTGTTACTCTGAATAAAGATTCCATAGTTTCAGGTAAGGAACATTTTTTTGAGTCACATGGAAAGTTATCTTGTTTTGCAAGTCCAATACTAAATCACGAAGGAAAAACTATTGGTATAATAGATGCCTCTACTGATGTGCATTCAAGGGAACAGCACACCTTAGCACTAGTTAAACTTGCTACAAAAAGTATTGAAACAAAATTATTTTTAAATCAATTTAATAATGAATTAATTTTATCATTCCATCCACGTCAAGAATACTTAAGTACCAATAGTGTTGGTCTACTTGCAATTAATGGTGACGGATTTGTTGTCGGCTCAAATTCTAATGCAAGAATAATGTTGCATGGACTCGTAACATTAAAGAATGAAAATTTTAATAATATTTTTACAACTTCATTTTCTTCAATAGCAAACGAACTTTTACAAAATAAAATAATGAAAATTTCTGATCATTTAGGCTCATCTGTTTTTGTAATAAAAAGTCAAAATTTTAAGAAAAAGATATCTAAAGAAATAAAAATAAAAAATTATGCATGTAAAAAATGTGAGGGATCAAAATTTAAAGAAGATAGATGTATTTTAATTAAATCTACTTTTTTAGAAAACGGAAATATTAGTGCAGTTTCTCGAAGACTTGGTGTTTCGCGAACTACAATTTACAAACACTTACAATAGAATTAATTCTTTAAATTTTTTATTAAGAAAAATAGGTAAGAAAATAAAGAAGTTAATAAAAAAAATACCATTGCAAATCTAAAGCCTGAAATTTCTGAAAATCCAAAATTCATTGCGACATCAATAATGATACCAATAATCCATTGAAGTGCAAATGCCCCAATAAAAAGAAGTAAATTAAACGAAGTCAGTGCTTTTCCAACATTTGAAAGTGAAAAAGCCATCCCAACAGCAGGCTGACTTAGTGATAAAAATACTGAACTTACTGCAAAAAATGCCCAATGAAATGCTCCTGCTTTTGGACCTAGATAAATTATGAAGGCTAATACTATTAAATTTAATGGTGCACCAAATTTCAATAACCTTATTGCATCAGAAACATTTTTAGAAAATCTTGGTACAAAATACCCCCAAGTTAAAAAAGAAAAAAGCAAGGAAAGGTAAATAATAAACAAACCATTTGCACTTTCTTCTGGAGTGTATCCAGACACCTTAACCATCCATGGTCCTGCCCATAAAGTTTGGATAGCAAATAAACCACCATAATTAAAGAAACCCATTGGCACTAAACTTTTAAAAAATTCATTCTGCCATACTTCTTTTATGGAGCCTTTCTCATCATATGTATTTCCTTTATTCCAATTAGGAATAAAAATAACAATTAAAACGATACTAAAAAAAGTTAGAATTGCTAAAATTCCAAATATTGATCTCCATCCTATTATTGGTAAAAAAAATTGTACTGGCAAACTAGAGGATAACATTCCTATTGCGCCAGTCATTAGCATCCACGAATTTGCTCTTTGTTGGGTCTCGTCTTGAAACCAAACTCTATAAGCAGTTAACGGTCCCATTAAACATGCTCCAACACCTACTCCAATTAAAATTCTTGAAATTAAAAGAGAAATAAAGTTTTGTGATAAAGAAAATGAAATTATTCCTACAATTGCAACTAATAAAAAGTACGAAACTATTTTTTTTGGGCCTTTATTGTCTAATAGATAGCCAAGTGGAATTTGAACAGAAGCAAATCCTAAAAAATATCCACCACCCAAAAGTCCTAAATCACCAGCTGATAAATTAAATTCAGATACAAGATTGGGTGAAATAGTTGCAGTGATAGCTCTTAACAAGTTAGAAATATAATACCCTATAGCGAATACTAAAAATATAGTTATCGCTTTTTGTTTTGACAAAATAACTTTATTCATAATTGAAAATTATAAAGAAACTAATTTACTTTATTTTTGCAATTTCCTGTTTTAAGAAACTCATCAATATTGTCTATAGCTAGATTAGCCATAGAAATTCTTGTGTGCTTTGTAGCGCTTCCAAGATGAGGTAAAATAAAAACACTTTTAATTTTTAAATAACCTGGGTTTAAATTTGGTTCCCCTTTGTAAACATCAAGACCTGCTGCATAAATTTTTCTTCTATTTAGTGCATCGATTAAAGCTTCATCATCAACAATATCTCCACGAGCTACATTTGTTATAACAGCACCTGTTGGAAAATATTCTAATGTTTCTTTATTAATTAAATTTTCTGTTTCTTTTGTTGCAGGACAACAAATAGATAATACATCCGAAACTCCAAAAAGACTTTTGATACTGTCGTGATAAATTGCACCGTTTTCTTTTTCTTCAGTTAGTTTTGATCTGTTATGATAATGAATAATCATACCTAAAGATTTTGCTATTTTTGCAATCTTTTGTCCTATTCTTCCCATACCTAAGATTCCAAGTCTTGAACCTGTTAACTGTTTTCCTATCAAATAATCTGCTGACCATTTCCAGTTACTTTCTTTTGCAGCTTGAATACCTTCTGGAACTCTTCTACATGCTCCAAGAATTAATAAAATCCCAATCTCTGCTGTAGCGTCCGATAAAACTTCTGGTGTATTAGTTACTGCTATTCCTCTTTTTTTAGCCGCTTCTAAATCAATATTTCCAAAACCAACTGCAAAATTAGAAATTACCTTAATACTATTCGGTAGTTTACTTATAGTATCTTCATCCATCTTATCAGTTAAAGAGGTTAGGATAGCATCGTGATCTTGACTTAATTCAATAAGCTTTGACTGAGAATATAACTCATCATTACCATTAAGTTTTGCATCAAATATTTTTGAAGCTTTTTCTTCACTATCCTTTATTAATTTTCTTGTGACTAATATTTTTTTCATATTAATTTAGGTCAAATACCTTACCAGGATTCATAATATTATTTACATCTAAACTACGCTTTATAGATTTCATAACAGGTATATTATCTGGATGTTCTTTCAATAAATAATGTTTTTTTTGTAAACCGATTCCGTGCTCTCCAGTTATTGTTCCTTCTAATTCAAGTGCCTTACTTATTAGGTCATCACTATATTTTCTAATTTTTTTTTGTTTTTCCTTGTCATTTGGGTCAAATAAAATTATTGAATGAAAGTTTCCATCACCAACATGCCCAACCATAGGTGCAATAAGATCATGTTTTTTAACTTCTTTTTCTGCCCACGAAATACACTCAACTAAATTTGAAATAGGTACACAAACATCAGTTGAATATACTTTCATATTATTACCAAGAGCCTTTACGGACCAATAGACATCATGTCTTGCTTGCCACAACTTATTTCTTTCCTCTAAGGACACGGCCCATTTAAAATCTCCTCCTCCATTATTTTTGGATAATTCTTCAACTAGTTTTATTGCTTCCTTATTTGAACTTTCACTCCCATGAAATTCAAAAAATAATGTGGGAGATGCCTTTATATTTTCTAATTTTGAATATTTTATACTTATTTCCATTTGATCTTTATTTAGCATTTCTATTCTAGCAATTGGTATTCCATATTGAATTACCTCTTGAGCTGTTTGAACTGCTGAGTCCAAGTCTGGAAAATAACAGACTGCACTCATTATACTTTCTGGAATTGGAGATAGTCTTACTTGTACTTCTGTGATTATTCCAAGTGTACCCTCTGATCCAATAAATAAATTTGTTAAATTATAACCAGCAGAAGATTTTTTTGTTCTTGAGCCTGTTTTAATTATTTCTCCATTAGCAAGTACTACTGTTAATCCTGAAATTACAGTTCTCATTGTTCCATACTTTACTGCCATTGTTCCAGATGCAGATGTTGATGCCATTCCACCAATAGCTGCATCAGCCCCTGGATCAATAGGGAAAAATACTCCATCTTCTCTTAAATATTCATTTAATTGTTTTCTGGTAACATTAGCTTGTACTCTACAATCAAAATCAGCTGCATTTACGTTTAAAACCTTGTTCATCTTTTCCAATGAAATAGTTATACCATTAGTGTTGCCAACAACATTACCCTCTAGAGAAGTTCCAGTACCAAATGGAACAACGGGAATTTTACTATCATTACATAATTTTAAAATTTTTGACACTTCTTCATTAGTCTCTGGAAAAACTACTGCTTGAGATAATACTGGCTCATAAGTATCCTCTCCTCTTGCATAATTAGCTCTAGTGGACTCAGAGGTTGAAAATCTTCCATTAAAGATTTTTTTTAATTCAGTTTGGACTAATTCATTCATTGTATTGATACTAGTAAAAATTCCAGAAAAAATACAGCCTATTTAGAGAGCATTTTCTTAATATTTTCCAAAGCTTGAGAAATATTATCTTGAGAGGCAGCGAAGCTAAATCTTACATAATCTTGGCAAGTTTTACCAAAAGCTGTACCTGGTACTATTGCTACTCCCGCTTCATGCATGGCTTTTTTACAAAATTCTGAACCATCCATTCCCGTTCCTATAACTTTTGGAAATGCATAAAAAGCCCCACCAGGTAAACTACACTCTACACCTGGCAAACTATTTAAGCCTTCATAAATTAGTTTTCTTCTTTCAGTAAATTTTACCATCATTTCATTAATGGAGTCGTCTGGACCATCTAATGCTGCAATTCCTGCAAATTGTGCTGCTGCATTTACACATGATACGCTATTAATTAAAAGTTTATTTACATGTGGTACTAATTCAGTAGGCCAAAAACTCCATCCAAGTCTCCATCCTGTCATAGAGTATGCCTTGCTCCAACCTTCTAATACAATTAGCCTTTCTCTTAACTCAGGATAATTAAAAAATGAAGGCATTTCTTTATTGTCAAAAATTTGTCTACTATAAATTTCATCACTTAATATAGTTACGTGTGGATATTTTTTAAGACCTTCAGCCAATACATCTATATCGGCTTTTTCCACAAAACTTCCTGTTGGGTTATTTGGATTAATTAATATTAACAATCTAGTTTTATCAGTGATTAGTGATAAAATTTTTTCTGGATTAAATTTAAGATCTTTATCTTCAGTTAAATCATAAGGTACAGATGTTGAGCCAGTATAATTAATCATCGACTCATAAATTGGAAAAGCAGGAGTTGGATGAATTATTTCAGCACCTGGTTCTCCAAAACATTGAATTGCGTAACTCATTGTTGGTTTCCCACCTGGCATAATTAGAATTCTTTCAAAATCTACATCAACACTATAACGTTTTTTAATCCATCTTGTTACAGCTTGTCTACATTCTGGAATACCATTTGACATTACATATCCATGGTGACCGTCATCTAAAGCTTTTTTTGCAGCTTCAACAACATGCTTTGGTGTTTTAAAATCAGGCTGACCTAACCCTAAATGAATCATTGGATTTCCTTTGGCCTCTAATGCTTTAGCTTCAGCTAATACACTGAACGCTGACTCTGTTCCTAATCTTTCTAAGTTTTTTGCTAATTTCATAATTAAATTCTATGTTTTATTTTTTGATAAAAAATTTATATTATTTATATATATTTATTAATAATAAAAAATATATGCTTTAATTATTTTCTATAAATCAATTTTGAGCTATTTAATTCTTTTAGATTTTTACACCCCATTAACACCATATTTCGATTAATTTCATCATGCATGTTTTTCAATAAATGTTCAACTCCTTGTTGACCACCTGCAGCCAAAGAAAACAAAAACATTTTTCCAAAACTGCATGCTGTTGCCCCAGCTGCTAAAGCTTTTAAAACATGCGTTCCTCTTCTAACTCCTCCATCTAAAATAATTTCAAGCTTATCTCCAACAGCATCTGAAATTGCTTTAACCTGATCAAATGGTGATCTAGAGCCATCCAATTGTCTTCCACCATGATTTGAAATCATTATGGCTGTACAACCAATATCTATCGCTCTTTTTGCATCTTCCACTGACATAACTCCTTTTAATGCAAAAGGTCCGTTCCATTTTTTTACACAATATTCAGCATCTTTCCAATTCATAGCTGGATCGTACTGTTCATTAATGTATTCAATAACTGACTTTGAAATATTGGTTCCTTTGTCTGTTTTTTTTTTAACATTTGATAATTCAAATTTTTTATGAGTAAAATAATTAAATACCCATTCAGGACGTATTGCAAAACTCATCAAACTTTGTAATGTAAGTTTAGGTGGTGTTGTAAAACCAGTTCTATGATCTTTTTCTCTATTACCTGCAACTAAAGTATCAACTGTTAAACACATTGCATCAAATCCAGAATTTTTTGCTCTGTCTATTAAATCGTCTGAAATTGAGCGATCTTTATGAACATATAGTTGAAATAGTTTCGGTCCATTCGATATTTCAGAAACCTCTTCAATCGTATTATTTCCCATTGATGACATACTGTAAAATGTTCCAAACTTTTCTGCTGCCCTTGCTGATGCCAAGTCTCCTTCATGGTGATAAAGTCTTTGCATTGCTGCAGGAGATAAAAAAATTGGCATTTCAATCTTTTTTCCAAAAAGTGTTATTGATAAATCAGGCTTACCCACACTTGCGAGTATATTTGGGACTAAATCACAGTCATTGAAGGACTCCGTATTTCTTCTTAAAGTCGTTTCATCATCTGAGCCACCATCAATATAATGAAATATTGGTGAAGGTAATTTTTTCTTTGCTAGTTTCCTAAAATCATCAAAATTATGACAGTTTTTTAAACTCACTACCTTCTAAATCTTAAGTTATCCCTATTTAGGTCGCTAATTTTAGTACATCCCATTAACTTCATATCTCTCACTAACTCAGTTTTATATTTTTCTATGGCTCTCTCTACACCTGCTTGTCCTCCAGCAGCTAGAGCATAAAGATACAATCTTCCTCCTGAACATGCTTTTGCACCTAAAGATAGCGCCTTTAACATATGAGTTCCTCTATGAATTCCACCTTCACAAATTACATCAAGTTTATCTCCAACAGCATCAACAATTTCTGCTAATTGGTCAAAAGGCGCTCTAGATCCATCTAATTGTCTACCCCCATGATTTGAAACCATTATTCCTGTACATCCAATATCTACTGCCCGCTTTGCATCCTCGACACTCATTATACCCTTAAGTGCAAAGTGACCTCCCCATTGAGAACAAAGTTTTTCAGCATCTTTCCAGTTCATGGATTGATCTAACATCGTAGAAAAGTATTGGCCTATTGAAGTATTAGTATCCGTACCCTCTTTCACGTAATCTTGCAGATGAGGTAATTCAAATTTACCTTTTGTTAAATAGTTTATTCCCCACATTGGTTTTGTGGCAAAACTAAAAAGGCTTGAAGGTGTAAGCTTTGGAGGTGATGTAAATCCAGTTCTTAAATCTCTTTCACGGTTTCCTCCAGTTATTGTATCCACTGTCAAAGCCATAACATCAAATTTAGCTGCTTTTGCTCTTTCTAAGCAAGAATCATTTAAACCTCTATCTTTATGAAAATAAAACTGAAACATCTTTGGGGTATCAACTAAAGAAGCTATTTCCTCAACACTTACAGTCGCAAGAGCTGAAACACCAAACATTGTATTAAATTTTTGAGCTGCTTTTCCAACAGCTCTTTCTCCATCATAATGGAATAGTCTCTGTAAAGCTGTTGGTGCAAGATAAAAAGGCAAGTCTAACTTTTTTCCAAAAATTGTAGTGGATAAATCAACATTTTCTACACCTCTTAAAACATTCGGAACTAAATCAACATCATCAAATGCACTTGTATTTCTTTGATATGTGGTTTCGTCATCTGCTGCTCCATCAATATAATGAAATATAGGTGAGGGTAATTTTTTTTTAGCTAATTTTCTAAAGTCACTATAGTTGTGACAATCATTTAAATTCATAATTATTTATATTAAAATGTTTTAAGAAAATTAAACATATAACTATTTGCCCCAGGGTTTTTGTCTCCTAGGCTTGCATTTGATATATGATTATATGATATTCCAAGGCTGGTATCACCTGATACTACATAAGAAAACTGAACTTCAGTTTTAAATTCTAAAACATGTCCTAAATCTTTTCCATCACCCTCATGATACAAACCAGGTGTAAAACTTGGAGTAAACTCTAATGAACCCATATCAATATTCCATTCAATTCCTGAATAAATATAAGCCGCAGAATTTTCTGTAATAAAGCCACCTGTAATAGGAGAAATTTTTCCTATAAAAGTATTTCTTTCTAGCGATTCATTTTGATGTTGAAAACCAAAAAGTAGAGCTGCTTGTTTATGATCACTAAAATCAAAATTTCCAATAAAATAATTGTACTGATGATCACTATTATTTTTCTCTGCGCTTAGAAGAGAAGAAGAAAATATAGTTAAAAGAGCCAGTAAATAAATAGTTATTTTTTTCATATTTCAAAAAGTAATATCAGTTCGAATTAGTATACTATAGTTTTATTTTTGATTATTTAATCTTTTAAATATTATTGCACCTCCAGCCAAAAATAACAACAATGGCAATAACCATAAAATATAGGTCTTTTTGTTTAATTCTGGATCATAAATTATCCAATCACCATACTTCTCTTTCAAATATTCATATATTTGTTCTTCCTCTATCCCTTCTTTTATTTTTTTTTCAACAATTAATTTTATACTAGAGGCAAACTCAGATTCTGAGTCATAAACAGATTGACCTTGGCAGATCAAGCAACGAATATTTTTTAAGATTTTATTTTTTAAAATATCATTAATTTCATTAGATCTTAATTCAGAAAAATTTATGACTAAAAATGAGATTATAAGTATTTTTAAAATTTTCATTTAATAATTAATTTAATTTCATTCACAATTTCTTTATTAATTGGACCAACAAATTTTTTAATTACATTTTTATTTTTATCTATTAAAAAAGTTTCTGGAACTCCATAAGCTCCAAATTCAATTCCTAAAGTTCCATCTTTATCAATTAAAATTCTAGAATATGGATTGCCAAATTCATTAATAAATTTTTTTGCATTATTAAAATTGTCTCTATAATTTAATCCAATTAGTTTAATTGATTTATTGTTACTTAATTGCATTAATAAAGGGTGTTCGACTCTACAAGGCACACACCATGAAGCCCAAATATTTACAATATAGAAAATGTTCTCTTCAAAAATTTTATCTGAATTGATATAATTATTTGAATTGAAGTCCTGAGCTTTAAAGTTTGGAATTTTCTTTTTTTCACTAACCTTGGGTATATAGTTATTTGGGTTATTTAACCCTTTATAAAAGATAACAAAGCAAGAACTTAAAAATATAATTATAATAAATAAGATAAACTTATTATTCATATTTTTCTTTTAAATAAACTCATTAATCCACCAAGGCTTAATAATAAAACTGAAATCCAGATCCAAATCATAAATGACTTTACCTGATATCTAATATTAAAATATTCATTACCTTTTACAAGGTTCATTACTAAAAACTTATCCTCTAATAGTGTTGTTCTTATATCTGCTTCACTAGTAATAATTATAGGCTGATTATAAATTCTAATCTCGGGTTTTAATTCAATAGTTTTACCATTTTTGTCTTTTATTTCAAAAGAGGCAATGATGGAGTTAAAATTACTTTCTTTTCTTTCTTCTATCTTTTTAAAAAAAATTTCACCTTTATTATAATCATATCTTTCACCAATTTTTATGTTGGTTGTAACTTCTGAAGATAAAATATTATTAAACAAAATACTTAATATTAATAAACTAAAACCAAAGTGTGAAATGGTTTGTGAAATATTATTAAATTTTTTAATAAATAGTTCTTTTAAAGTTGTAAAGAATAGAAAAAAAGCAGCAGAAACTAAGACTGTATAAAAAAGTATTTCATTAGTTAAATCTTTAATAATAAAAAAGGTTAATAGCACTGAAATTAAAAATGTAATAATTAGTGAATTCTTATTTTCAATTTTTGATTTAATCCATTTAAGTCGCGGTCCAAGCGACATAAATAATAGAAATGGTATTAAAAAAGGAACGATTAATTTTTGATAAAAAGGAGGTCCTACTGATATTTTTTCACTAGATATTACGTCTAGAAAAATTGGATATACTGTGCCTATTAGAACAACAGATAAAAAATACATCATAAACCAATTGTTTATTAAGATAGAAGTTTCTCTACTAAGCCAAAAAAAATTATTTGAATTTTTGTTATTTTCTTTGTGAAATATAAAAAATATTCCTAAAGATAAAACAATTAAAGCAAATAAAAAGATTAATATAAAAACACCTCTTGCAGGATCATTAGCAAATGTATGTACAGAATTTAATATTCCAGACCTTACTAAAAAAGTTCCACACATACTTAGAGTAAATGTTGTAATAGATAATATAACCACCCAAGATGTTAGTGTTACTCTTTTTTCTAAGACTAGAATACAATGTAATAATGCAGTTAATGTTAGCCATGGCATTAAAGATACATTTTCAACTGGATCCCAAAACCAGAAGCCTCCCCATCCTAGTTCATAATATGCCCAAATTGATCCAAGCATAATTCCTATAGTTAAAAAAATCCAAGAAACTAAAACCCATTTTTTGATATGTTGGCCCCATTGTTTTGAAACATAGTTTTGCGTAACAGCAGCAAGGGATGATGAAAATATTATAGAGGTACCAACATAACCTAAATATAAAATTGGAGGATGAATTGCTAAAGCTGGATCTTGTAAAATTGGGTTAAGACCAAGACCTTCATTGGGAATTGGAAATAAATAATTAAAAGGATTAGATGTCATTAATACAAATAAGAAAAATCCAATAATTATTATTTGCTGAAATAATAAAGTTAAAATTCTATATTTTTTAGGCTGTTCTCTTGATTTAATTAAAAATAGAAAAATAAACAAAGTTAATACTAACAACCATAATAATAAGCTTCCTTCATGGTTTCCCCAAGTTCCTGAGATTTTATAGAATAATGGTTTAGTTGTGTGAGAATTATTAAAAACTGTCTCATTACTAAAGTCTGAGTTTATAAAAGATATAATCAAGCTCAAAAAACTCACAATTACAAAAACTAACTGTAAAAATGATAGAGATAATATATTTTGGTTAATCTGCTTATTAGTTTTATTAAAGTCTTTAATTGAAACTCCACAAAGTAACACTGAAAGCAACAACCCCAAAATTAAAGAATAATAACCTATCTGATTAGCTAGCAATTTATTTATCTCCTATAGCTTCTTTAACTTCTGGGGGCATATAATTTTCATCGTGTTTTGCTAAAATTTTAGTAGCTGTAAAATAATTTTTATCTTTTAAAAAACCTTCAGCAACCACTCCTTTTCCTTCAGCAAATAAATTAGGAACTGCTCCTGAATAAACAACATTAATCTCATTTTTAAAATCAGTAATAATAAAATTAATTTTATCAGAATTCATAAAGACTGACTGTTCTTTAACCATCCCACCCACTCTTATTTTTTTTTTATTTAATTCTATTAAAGACTTTATTTCAGACGGAGACTTAAAATATACAACGTTTTCTTTTAATGATTGTAAAACTAAAGAAACTGTTAAAATTACCGAGGCTAAGATTAAAGCTAAGAATATAAATCGTAATTTAACTTTTTTACCATACATGGTTTATTAGTTAAATATTTGGTATATTTGATAATATTTCTCTATTAATATTTTGTGATCTTGCAGCTTTAGCTTTCGCAACATTTAGAGAACCAAATTTATAAGCGAATCTTTTTTGCTCTTTTAAAAGCTGTAATTCAGTTACAAAGTACAAGGCTGTAAAACTAATCAATGTGAATGAAAAAGCTGACCATACATAAGCACCATATCCATTCATTGAAATTATTTCGTTTATCATAATCTATCTAATCCTTTATTTTTAACTTTTATCAGTTCAGTATTATATTTCATCAAAAAAATGAGTAATGAAAAAAGGGCAAATGCCGCAGTCATAATGCCTAATGGGATTAACATTGATGGATGAATTGCTGTGTTAGTCGATAAAATATTAATTGAAGCTGGTTGATGGAGCGTGTTCCACCAATCTACAGAAAATTTAATGATGGGAACATTCACCACCCCTAAAATTGCAATCATAGAAGTGACTTTTACTACTTGTTCTTTGTCCTCATAAATTCTCCAAGCTAATAAATACATTCCATAAAACAAAGCTAGAATTAACATAGAAGTTATTCTCGCATCCCAAGCCCACCAAGTGCCCCAAGTTGGTTTTCCCCAAATTGAACCTGTAACTAATGCTATGATATTAAAAATAAATCCTGAGGGTGCTAAACTTTTAGCGATTAAAGCAAAATTTTTATTTTTAAAAACAAAACTTCCAACAGACAACAAAGCTAAATTTGAAAATATTCCAAGTGATATCCAAGCAGCCGGTACATGAACGTACATAATTCTTACTGCATCACTTTGTTTATAATCTTCAGGTGAAAGTATTAGAGCTTCGGTTAAACCAATTGTTAAGACAATAATAAATAAAAACAAAACATATTTTGGCGCTTTAGAAGTAATTGCAAAAATCTTATTAGGTTCAAAATATTTAAACATTTTTAAATTATATATATTAAAAAAAGATAATTTAATTTTTATTATGAAAAGTCATCCTGATCAAGAATGCAGAGGGAGTCAATAATGATAAAAACGTTATTTAACACTCTTGATCAGAATATACTTATAGATAGCAACTATATATGTCGAAGATTTGAGTTAATTGTGTTTGAAAAAAGAATTAATTAGAGAGCTTGAAATAACTAGAACCTCTTTTACCAGAAAAAATCTCTTCAATTAAAGGGTGTTTAATTGGGTCTTCTGAATCGTCCATTAGCAGGTTTTGCTCTGAAACGTAGGCTTCATAAGTAATTTCATCATTTTCTGCTAACAGATGGTAAAAAGGTTGGTCTTTTCTAGGGCGAACATTCTTTGGAATGGATTGGTACCATTCTTCAGAATTATTAAATTCGAAATCCACATCATAAATTACACCTCTAAACTCAAAGTGTTTATGTTTTACAATGTCGCCTATTGAAAATTTTGCTTTTTGAATTGCCATAGTTATTAATATGGGGGTTTAAAAATAAAAATCAATAAAAAACATTTATATTTTTTTTATTATGTTAATATCTGTCAAGTGAATAAATCATTTCTTAAATTTGCAACAGACTTTGGACCTTTAGCTATATTTTTTTATTATTATTATAACAATGATAAGAACCTAGCGGTTGCAATTCCTCCACTTATAGTTGCAACATTAATTGCACTAGCGGTTGTTTGGTTTTTTGAAAAAAAAATACCTATGATGCCTTTAATAAGTGGTATCTTGATTGCACTTTTTGGAGGGCTAACAATTTATTTTAATGATCCAGTTTTTATATATGTAAAACCAACAATTATTAATATTTTATTTGCTCTTGCTTTATATTTTGGAAAATATTTTACAAATGAGCCTGTTCTTAAAAAAATTATGGGTAAGTCAATTGCCCTAACTGATATGGGTTGGGAATTATTAAATAAAAGATGGATGTTTTTTTTCTTTGGTCTTGCAATCCTTAATGAATGCGTCTGGAGAACACAAACAGAAGAATTTTGGGTTAACTTTAAGGTGTGGGGAATGCTGCCAATAACCCTTGTTTTTACGGGATTTCAGATATCATTAATTAATAAACATAAACTTGATGAATAGAAACTTAAAGCTAGTCGTAAACAATCCTCACAAACAAATAGAAGAAAAACAATTTTTTGAAAAAAATGAACTTAAAATCATTTTAGATTTATACGCAAAAATGGTTTCTGAGGGATCTTGGAAGGACTATGGTTTAAATATTTCTAACAGACAGGTTAGCTTTAGTGTCTTTAAAAACGCAGCAGAGAATGCTTTATATAAAATTTGTAAAAACTTTAAGCCTAGTAATAAAAATCTAAAGTATTTAATTACTGATACTAATGGCAAAATACTAAAAAATTCTTTTGACCTAGAAGTATTACTTAAAAATACTAACTGGAAGAAGCTTAAAAAATAAGCCTTTGTTTGCAGATTGGAGCATGTATCGAGAAAATGATAGCTCTTTTATGGAGGGTGTTGTCACTCAACAAATAATATTTTTATATAAAAAAAAAGAGTATGTAGTTACTTCTGGCTGTTGGGAAAAATGTGAGGAAACTAAAGCTGATCTATTTAATTTAGTAAGTACTATAAAGTTTTGATTATCTTCTTTGTCCAAATAATCTTAATAACATTATAAATAAATTTATAAAGTCTAGGTAAAGAGTTAAGGCGCCCATTACAGCTTTTTTACCCATCAACTCACCTGTATCACTTGAGACATACATATTTTTAATTTTTTGAGTATCATAAGCAGTAAGACCTACAAAAATTAAAACACCTAGAATTGAGATTACAAAATCCATCATTGAAGATTTCAAGAACATGTTAACAACTGATGCAACAATAATACCAATTAAGCCCATCATTAAAAATGAACCTAATTTTGTAAGATCTCTTTTGGTTGTATAACCATAAATACTCATTGCACCAAAAGTAATAGAAGTAATAAAGAAAACTCTAGTGATACTCGCTCCAGTATAAACTAAGAATATTGAAGATAACGATAGCCCCATCAAAGAAGCAAAAACCCAAAAAGTTGTTTGAGCAGCTGATGCTGACATTTTATTAATCCTAGCACTCATATAAAAAACTATTCCAAGTGGAGCTAGCATTACCACCCATTTAAAACCTGAAAGAAATATTGTATTTCCTAAGCTTGTTAATGATGTGATTGATCCATTAGCATCTGTTACTACAGATAGTTTAAAAAATATTAAAGATATAAGTCCTGTTAGTAAAATACCTGAAGCCATATAGTTGTAGACTTTTAGCATGTAGGCTCTTAAGCCCTCATCCATTACTACTGTTGATTGTTGGGCTTCTTTTACTTTATTTAATATATTCTGTTTATTGAATTCCATGAGATTAATATAATAGCCTTTTACTATTATTTCAAGATGTCTTAATAAGGTTAAAATTATTATGAATTATAAAAAACTAGGAAATACAGATTTAAAAGTAAGTACTATTTGTCTCGGTACTATGACTTGGGGCGAACAAAATACCCAAAATGAAGGTTTTGAACAAATGGATTATGCCTTAAATCAAGGTGTAAACTTTTGGGATACTGCTGAGATTTATTCCATACCTCCAAAACAAGAAACATTTGGAGATACAGAAGTAATTATTGGAAACTGGTTTGAAAAAACAAAAAAGAGGGACAAAGTAATCTTGGCTTCTAAAGTTTGTGGGCCAATGAGAGAATACGTGAGGGGCGGCGGAAACCAATTTGGAACAAAAAATATTACTGAAGCACTTGATGGAAGTTTAAAGAGATTGAAGACTGATTATATTGATTTATACCAACTGCATTGGCCTGAGAGAAAAACAAACTTTTTTGGTCAATTGGGATACGAGCATAATGATGCCAATGAGTGGACTCAATTTGAAGATATTTTAGGAAATTTAAAAAAATTTATTGATCAAGGAAAAATAAGACATGTTGGTTTATCAAATGAGACTCCCTGGGGATTATCTAAATTTTTAGAATTATCTGAAAGTAAAAAACTTCCAAGAATGCTCTCAGTTCAAAATCCTTATAATCTATTAAATAGAACTTATGAAATTGGTCTTGCAGAAATGTCTGTCAGAGAAAAAGCTGGTTTGTTGGCTTACTCTCCTTTGGCTTGTGGTTACCTGTCTGGAAAATATAGAAATAATCAAATGCCAAAAGGTACAAGAATTGAACGTGATGGAGAGTTTTGGACCAGATATAATAAACATAACTCAAATAAAGCAGTAGAAGCATACTACGAAGTTGCAAAAAAACATGACTTAGATTTAGCTCAAATGTCTTTAAAATTTTTAGAAATTCAACCTTTTGTAACGTCAGTTATCATTGGTGCTACGACTATGGAGCAGTTGAAAACTAATATAGAAAGTGTAAATATAAACTTAAGTGAAAACGTAATTAAAGAAATAAATGAGGTTCAAAAAATTTATCCTAATCCATGCCCATAATTAAAAATTTTATAATCATAGCTTTCTTAACTGCGCTCGCTAATCAATCTATTGCTGAAGAAGTAAAAAAAATGGGGACACATAAAGACTGGGAAACCTATGTTATAAATTCTGATACAGGTAAAGTTTGTTTTGCACAATCCAAACCAGTTTTACAGGCACCTAAAAATAATCCAAGAGAGGCAAGGTTGTTTATTAGCTTTAGACCAGGGGAAAATATAGCCAATGAAATAAGTGTTACTGGTGGATATGAGTTTAATAACAAAAATTTGGTTAAAGTAACTTCTGGAAAAAATAAGTATGAATTTGATCTTATTCAAGATGGTTTTGCTTGGATGTCAGACAAAGATAGTAAGTTAGAGAAAAAAATGATTAAAACCATGAAAAAAGGATCTAGAATAATGGTTGCAGGTCATACTCAAAATGGATCTCGAACTATTGATCACTATTCATTGTTAGGGTTTACTAAAGCATACAATGCTACCAAAGCAAATTGTAGCTAGATAAATGCAATCTAAAAAAAAAATTGTCCTTGCATACTCAGGCGGACTAGATACTTCTATTATTTTAAAATGGCTTCAAGAGAATTATGATGCAGAAGTTATTTGCTACACTGCTGATGTAGGCCAAGAAATTGATAGAAAAAAAATCATAAAGAATGCAAAAAGATTAGGTGTAAAAAATATTATTATTGAAAATCTAAAAGATGTTTTTGTAAAAGATTACGTTTTTCCAATGCTTAGAGGGCATGCAATTTATGAGGGTGTTTATTTATTGGGTACTTCAATTGCAAGACCCCTAATTGCAAAACGACAAATTGCTGCTGCTAAAAAATTTGGAGCTTATGCCGTTTCACATGGGTCAACTGGCAAAGGAAATGATCAGGTAAGATTTGAATTAGGCTATCATTACTTTGGGCCAAAGGTAAAAATTATTGCACCATGGAGAATATGGAAATTAAACTCTAGAACAGATTTAATTAAATATGCAAAAAAAAATAATATTCCAATTCCTACGGATAAAAAAGGTGCTCCTCCTTTTTCTATTGATGATAATTTATATCATACATCAACTGAAGGTAAGGTTTTAGAAAACCCAAAAAATTCAGCTCCTGAGTTTCTTTTTCAAAGAACGGTGTCACCTGAAAAAGCACCTAACAAAGCTTCATTTGTAACTATAGGATTTAAAAATGGAGATCCAATAACTGTTAATGGGGAAAAACTATCACCTGGAAATTTATTAGAAAAACTTAATGATGTTGCTGGTAAAAATGGAATAGGTAGAGTTGATCTAGTTGAAAACAGATTTATCGGGATCAAGTCTAGAGGTGTTTATGAAACACCTGGTGGAACACTATTAATGTCAGCACATAGAGCAATTGAATCTGTTACTTTAGATAAAGAAACTATGCATAAAAAAGATGAAATTATGCCTAAATATGCTGAGCTTATTTACAATGGTTATTGGTACTCAAAAGCAAGATTTAAACTTCAAAAAATTGTCGACCTTAAAAAGAATAAAGTTAATGGCTCCGTTAAGCTTAAATTATACAAGGGCAATATTACAATAATGTCTAGACAGACAAAAAGTATTGCTTACTCAATGAAAAAAGTTTCTTTTGAAGAAAATAAAACTTTTAATAAATCAAATGTAGAACGATTTATTAACTTTCATAAACAAAAGCTTCGTTCATAAGTTAATGAAAATAAAAATATTTGCTGATACAATTTGTGGATGGTGTTTTATTGGTCAAGCAAGATTAAATAATGCATTAAAAAATTTTCCTAAAACTAAGTTTGAGATAGAGCACATCCCATTTCAATTAAATCCTGACATGCCCAAAGAAGGAATTGAAAGAAGCAAGTACTTAGAAATAAAGTTTGGAGGAAAAGAGTTTGCTCAATCAATGTACGATCAAATGACTAATGAAGCTAAAAAGGAAGATCTTAATTTTAATCTAGATAAGATAAAGAAAACACCCAATACAGTATTTTCTCACCTATTAATTAAATTAGCTGAACAATCTAATGTGCACAACGAAATTAAAGAAAAAATATATCAATCATATTTTATTGAAGGTCTTGATATTGGAGATAAAGAGATCTTAATTAATATTGGAAAAGAATTTAATATTAATACAGATGTAATTAATAATTTTTTTAATTTAAAAAATATTGAGGAAGTTAATTCATATATTTCAATTGCAAGAGAAAAAGAAATTAATGGAGTGCCTTTCTTTGAAATAGGAATAGATTTTATTTCAGGTGCTCAAAGCTCTGCAAGTTTAGAAAGTGCAATAAAGTCCAATTTAAGCTAAAAATTAAAGGACACTTTATCCTTTGCCTTTAACGTATAAATATCTATTCTGGTTGAATGGAAGCACTAAAAAATTGGATGATAGATGCAGCAAATATTTTATTTGATGACAGTAAAAACGACCTAAGATCTTTGCCAAGATCTGTGAGATTGCAAATTTTATTAGTTCTAAGCTTCGTTTGGACAACTGTTTTTAGTTTATATATTTTTTCTTATACATCTTTTGCCTTTGGTTGGGCTGGTCTTTATATAGCACACATCGGACTTATTTTTGCAGTCTACATGACATTCAAGCATTTTCATAAAGCAGAAGCACAATCTGGTAGTGTTTTCAAAACCAAAAATTTTGATCCGTTTAAAATCATGGTTATTGTATTTGTAATTGTATTTATCTTTGTATTTTCTAAGGGAATAGAAATTTTAACAAGTCCTAACCCTAGCTCTTATTCAATTCCATATGATGGTCCATCAAAATCAGTGTTTGAAAAATGGCTACCATTTAGTAAAGATAAGTAATGGATAAAATAGCAAAAAATTTACAGTTAGCACTAATGTGCATTATTTTAGTAAGTACTGTAATTGCAGTTGGTATGGAAATTAATAATATGTTTCTAAATCAATCTGTAATGCTAGCAGATTTACTTTTAATGTTTCTTTATTTAGAAGTCTTAGCAATGGTTCGTGTTTTTTGGAATCAGCAATCAATCAGTATAACTTTGCCTCTTTTAATTGCCATCACGGCTCTTGCACGATTTATTATATTGCAAGGAAAAGAAATGGATCCATCAGCATTAGTCTATGAAGCTATAGCTATAGTTTTAATTGCATCTGCAATAGTTATTCTTAGATTGAGACATAGTGATAAATTAGGCCTTAAGAAAAGAAAATCTAAATAATTTAAAATGATATTTAAAGCTTCAAGGGCTAAAGCCGTTGATCAATTAAATAATTTTATTGAACAAAATCTTACAGATTATTCAAAACTAAGAAATTTTGATTTTGGACCTGATAATAGATCTAATATTTCTTGTTTATCTCCCTATATAACCCACGGAACAATTAATGAATTAGAAGTAATTGATAAATCCCTTAAAAAGTTTTCATTTGCAAAAAATGAAAAATTTATTCAGGAAGTTCTGTGGCGTGTTTATTGGAAAGGTTGGTTAGAATTAAGACCAAATGTTTGGTCAGATTACTTAGTAGAATTAAGTAAAGTTAAAGATGAATTTAAAAATAATCAAAATTATCTTAATGCTATTGAAGGCAAAACTAACATGGATTGCTTTAATCAATGGGTAATTGAACTTAAAGAAAACAATTATCTTCATAACCACACAAGAATGTGGTTTGCGAGTATTTGGATTTTTACACTAGAATTACCATGGCAATTGGGAGCTGAGTTTTTTATGCAACATCTTTATGATGGTGATGCTGCATCTAACACACTTGGTTGGAGGTGGGTAGCTGGAGTTCAAACTCAAGGTAAACATTATTTAGCAAGTGAGTGGAATATAAATAAATTTACCAATAATAAGTTTAAAAACATAAAACTTAATGAAAATGCTTCACCAATATTTAGTGATAAAACTTACTCCATTAATAAAAAAGATTTTTTAAACTCTGAAATTTTAGAGGGTAAAACTTTATTAATATTTGAAAACAATATGGCCTTTGAATTCTCAGATTTTAAAGAACATAAATTTAAAAAAGCTTTATTAGTTTCCAACAGCAACGAGAATAGGTTTATTAAATTAAGTGAAAAAGTATTAGATTTCAAAGCTAATCTCTTAGAAGATCAAAAAACAAGATTAGAAAAAAAATCAATTGATTGTGAAATTATTAATATTAATGATTTAAAGAATATTACAGAAGAAGTCTATGCTCTTTATCCGACTGTTGGTGAAAATTTAGATTTTATTAAATTAAACGATTTAAAAAATATTAAATTTTTATACAGAAAATTAGATCAATTTTCTTGGCAATATTGCAATAAAGGTTTTTTTAATTTCAAAAATTATATTCCAAAAATTATTGCTAATTTTAACTTTTTATAAAAGTTTTTTAAAATTACTGTAAAGAATTTTAGAATAATTATTCATATCGAACATATTATCTTTAGCAGCATTATCAAATTTTTCTAAAGCCTCATTTCCTAATTGATCCTCAAGCACTTTTTTATACTCAGGCACACAACCCCACTCTTTAACTGTTGTGTCTTTAATCTCGATATGAAATTGAATTCCATAAGCATGATTTTGATATTTAAAAATTTGATATTTGGTTACAGGCGATGAGGCCAACAAAGTAATATCTTGATTATTCTCTATCCCTTGCACCTCATAAGAGTGCCATTGTAAACTTTTAATTTTTTCTGGAAACTTTGAAAATAAATTATCTCTCACTTTGTTTTTACTAAAATTTACATCCATAATGCCAATCTCAGCAGGATTTGACTTAACTATTTTACCTCCAACAACTTCACCTAATAATTGACAGCCTAAACAAAAACCTAAATAAGGTTTTTTTAAATCAACTACAAATTCTTTAATTCTTTTTTTCTCTTCAATTAACCAAGGATATTCTTCTTCCATAAAAGTATCCATTGGACCTCCCATACAAAACATTCCATCAAATTTACTTAGATCATTAGGAATTTTTTCACCTTCATCTAATTCTATTGTAGTTAGATTAAATCCATCAGCCAACATTAAATCCTTGATAAATCCTGGGTCTTCAATCTTAATGTGTTGTAAGACAATTATATTCATTACTAAATTTATATAGAATGAACCCTATAACAATATTTTAAGCTAAAAAAGTCTTTATCCCGTCTAAAATGTATTGAACACTTAGTCCAACTAGAATGATTGCTATCACTCTTGAAATAACGCTAATAACTTTTTTATTTATTAATTGTGAAAACTTTGAAGCAGTAAAAAAAAATATAAAAGTTAAAATTAAAACTGAAGCTAAAGCAACCATTCCAACAGATTGGTTTGTAAAATTATTTCCCATATCTGAAACCGAGACAATAACGGATGTGATTGCAGCAGGTCCTGCTATAATAGGTGTTGCTAAAGGAAATACACTTACATTTTCAGAATTAAAATCAATGTCATCTTCTTTTCTTTGCTGTCTTTTATCAAATAACATTTCCATAGAAATTATTAATAAAATGATACCTCCACCAATTGTAAATGCTGGAAAAGATATATTCAAATAACTTAATAAAGTGCTTCCAAGAAATGCAAAGAATAGCAATATGATTGATGCAATTATTGTTGCACTCAATGCAGTTTTAACTCTTTGTTGGCTGCTCATGTTTTGAGTTACTGCTAAGAATAATGGTGTATTTCCTAGTGGATCTATAACAATAAAATATAAAAAGAAAGTTTGAATAAATATTTCAAGCATTAGCTTGTGTAACATAGTTACCTAAACTTAGTAAGCCTAGGTAACTAAATATTTATGATTAAGCACTATTTTTCATAAGGCCTAAATTATGTTAGCTAAGCAACACTTGCTCTTTGTTCAGTTTGTTCTTTATTAACAAAAGCACTCTGAGTAACCTTTTGAAATAATTTAATAGGAACTCCTTTTGATAAAATATCTAATACTGGACAATGTGTATTTACCGTATCAATTAATTTATCTATTTCAGTTTTAGGTGAAGACGATTTAATATCAACAGTGCCAGAAATAGATTGAAAGCCAGGTCTAGTATCTTTATTTAAAGCTAAAAAACCCTGAAGATCTAATTCACCTTTTAAATTAACACTAACACTCTCAATATTAATACCAGCGGCTGTAGCAAATGCTTTATACGTTATCTCCTGACACGTTGCTAAAGCTGCTAAAATCAACTCTACTGGACTGGGTCCTTCGTCTTTTCCACCAAAACTTTTGGGTTCATCAACAACTAATTTATGTTCTCTAAGAGTGACCACAGATTGAAGTCCTTCTTTAAGAATTGAGTTGCTTTCATATTGGACTACAGCATTTTTTGGATTAGCTGTAAAATCCTTCTGTAGATTACTTATTGTTTCTTTTAGATTATTACTCATTTTTTTATCTCCTGTTTTAGTGCTTCGACATATGTCAGGCGCACAATTTAGTTAAATGCCCTTCTTAATTTGTTTATGCTTTGTCTCCATATTCAGTCATATGTTTTGGAATTCTTTTATTTTTTCCATACATAAAATGATTTTCCATATTCTCTCGGTATTTACTTGCTGGAACAGTTAAACCAATCGACTCAGCAACTTCCCTAATCAACATTGGGTTTGCTCCACAGCATACCCCTAAATAATTAATACCTAGCTCATAAGCATCTTTTGCAAATTTACCTATTTCATATCTATTACAAAAGTGTGGGTCCAATGCTGTTGGAAACGTTCTTCCATGAGGTGATGGACACTGACAATTACTTCTGTCTGGTAGATTAAAAAATGTTGGGTAATCTTCACTGGTTCTATAAGGAATAGGTAAAGCTCCAACATGACATTTAACTGCTTCTCTAATTTCTTTTAAAAAAGGAAACATTGTAGCTGGCCCCCTAAAACAATTTAAACCAACAACATCAGCTCCACGTTGTTCAAGTTCTTTGCAGGTATCAACAACAGATTTTCCATCTCTCATTTTATTTTCACCCATTGGAGAAATTGTTAGAACTGTTGGCAAGCCTGTTTTTTTCATAACCTCAAGTGCTTTAAAAGCTTCTTCAGCATAATAAAAAGTTTCACCAATCAACATATCAGCCCCTTCCTCAACAGCCCAACCAACCATCTCTGTAAACATTCCTTCAACTGTTTTTTGAGATTGTGGATCGTTATGTTTCCAAATATTTGAATTTGAAATATTACCTGCCATCAAATTTGGTTTAGACCCTTTAGGTGTATCTAGCGCTACTTTTTTTGCAATCTTAAGTGCTGATCTATTTAAGGGCTCAAGAAGTTCTTCCTTACCAATAACTCGCATTTTTTCTCTGTGTCCATTATAAGTAAAGGCTTCAACAACATCAGATCCCGCATGTTGAAATTCTCTATGTAAATTTTCAAGAACTTCTGGATGGTCTAATGAAACCATTGGGACAAACTCTCCAGATGACATGTATCCACGTCTTTCTATCTCAAATAAAAAACCTTCTGCACATATAACAGGTCCTTTATCTAATCTTTCTTTTAATCTATTTGTACTCATTTTTTTTCTCCAAGTTTTTTGGAGAAAAAAGGTAACAAACTAACAAGAGGGTTAAATCCATAGGCCTCTTTTCTCCTTTTTAGTGCTTAAGCAAAATGCAGGGCGCACAATATGGTTCAACTGCCCGATTTAATTTTATGAAAGATAAAAAAAAACCACCTGTCTAAAGCGGTGGTTGAAGTGTCGCTTTAGCAGGATTTATAAAGCGCTCTGCAAGTAAACTTAACTCAGCGCAAATACATATAACTACTTATTTCGATAACTGTCAAATAAAATAATAAATAATAAAGTATCTACTAACTTTACCAATTATGACCAAAATCAAAAACTCCGTAAATTTAACCCTAAGTAATCCTGCTGCTAATGTTAATGGATCTCCAATAATCGGTACCCAGGCAAACAATAATGACCATTTACCAAATTTATCAAACCATTTTGAAGAGCTTTCAATTTGTCTACCTTTAAAAGGAAACCATTTTTTTGTGGTAAAATTTCTTGAATAAAACCCTAAGATCCAATTAACAACTGATCCCAAAACATTTCCAAAACTTGCAACAATTAATAATAGTAAATTATCATAATTAGATGTTGCAATTAAGCCAGCCAACATAAGTTCTGATGACAGAGGTAAGATTGTTGCTGCTAAAAAAGATATAGTAAATAAAGATAAATAAATCACTTAGAACACTTTTTAGAACAGTATTTGACTTTATCCCAATTTAATTTCCATTTCTTACGCCATGTAAAAGGTCTTTTACAAGTAAGACAAATCTTTGATGGTAAATTATTTTTCTTCAATTTAATATTCTTTATAATTTTTTTGCCAAAGTCCTATAGCTTCTTTCCAAGATGGTATTTGATCACCTTCATAGCCATAGGTTGATCCAGTTGCAATTGATCTAAAATTTTTCATTGCTTTGGCGTGTACCTTACTTGTTAAATATTGAATCATCATATTTCTATCTTTCCATGCTGTTATTGTATGTTGATAACCATTTACTTTTTTTGTTTCACAAAATAAATTACCTTCTGCTTTTTGAGCTGCTCTAAAGGCTGGTATTGTAAGTATCCAAAACTTTATTTCAGATAAAAAATTTTTTGTTTTTAATCCTGTTATTGAAATATACATATAATCTAGTTTGTATTTAATTTTATAAACTTGTCAGCTTCAGATAAAATCATTTTCTTTCTTTCATCTTTCATTTTATCAAAAACGTAAACCATCATTGATAATCTGGGGTTCTTTAAAAAAAATTTTCTATTTTTATCTATAAATCTCCAGTACAGGCCATCCATCGTATTGCACCATTCCCCTTTTTTAAAATCCATCATTTTCATAAAATAACTTGATCCACAAATGTATGGTTTCGTTGCAAAAATACCTCCATCACTAAATAAGCCCATTCCATAAACATTAGGAACCATCACCCAGTCAGATGAGTCCACAAACATTTCCATAAACCACTTATAAACATAAGTTGGTTTCACTTCACAAAGGTTCATTATATTTGATAAAATCATCAATCTTTCAATATGATGAGACCAGCCATGGCTAACTGCATTCTTAATTGCATGATCCAGTGGTGGCAAACCTGTTGTGCCCTCATACCAAGATTTTTTCATTTTTCTATTATGTTTAAAAAAATTTTTAGTTTCCATTTCATCAGAATAACCTTGATAAATTCCACGCATAAACTCTCTCCAGCCTATTATTTGGCGAATATAACCTTCAAGCGAGTTCATTCTAATTTTGTGTTTTTTATGAAATTCTAAAATTTTTTGAATAATAATTTCAGGAGTTATCAATCCTAAATTAATGTACGGACTTAATGCACTGTGAAATAAAATATTATCTTTTTGATTAACAGCATCTTCATAGTCACCAAATAAATTTGATTTTTCTTTAATAAAAAAATCTAAAAGCTTAACAACATCACTATATTCAGTGGCAAGCCAAAAATCATTTATGCTACCAGGATGATCTTTAAATAATTTTTCAATAATTGGTTTTAATTTTTTAGTATGATTGGTTTCGTTAATTTTTGGGAATTTAGGTATGGAAATATCTTTAGGTAGTTTGTTTCTATTGTCTTCATCAAAACTCCATTTGCCCCCAATAGGGTTTCCATCTGCTCCCATTAATATTCCAGATTTTTTACGAACCTCTTTGTAAAATGTTGCCATAAAAGGTTTTTTTGATTTTGCTAAATAACTTTTAAACTCATTTCTTGAGTTTAAAAACATTGGAGTTTGAACAATATTCCAATTTATTTTTTCTTTTTTTAAAAATTTAGAAATTTTCTTTTCAAAAAATTTATCCTCAACCTCAAAGCTTGAAATTTCAGTAATTTTTTTTTGATTAACGATAGTTTTTAATTTCTTAAAATAGGTATCTTTAAAATCTTTGTCTTCAATTTTAGAATATTCAACTTTGTATTTATTCGCTTTAAGCATATCCGCATAAGACCTCATAGAAGATAGAAATAGCAGTATCTTTTGCTTATGATGCTTTTCATAAGTACATAATTCGTAGTCTTCTGCCATATAAAAAGAGTGGTCCTTTTTGTAGCGGTCTACGTATTTTGGTGGAAATAACTGATTGCCGAGTATAAAAAATAATTTCATATTTTAATATAACTAAATAAAAATTATATGTCAGAAAAATATCTTATTTTTGGTGCAACAGGTTCTGTAGGTTCTAGCTTAGCTGAACAATTAAAAAATTCAGGTAATGATATTCATCTAGTTGCAAGAAATGAAAGTGAAGTTAAAGCAATCGCAGAAAAATTGGGTTGCTCTTATACAGTTGCTGACGTTTTAGAGGATGGGTTTATAGAAAGAGTAAAATCAGATATTAATGATATCAAAGGTGTCGCTTACTGTGTGGGCTCTATTGATTTAAAACCATTAAGAATGGTTACAGAAGCTGATATGAATAAATGTATGAAACTAAACCTTTACTCAGCTATTGAGACTATAAAAGGATTTCAAGAAAGTTTAAAAAAGAATAAAGGCTCAGTAGTTTTATTTTCAACTGTTGCCGCTCAAAGAGGTTTTACTAATCACACAATTATTGCCTCTGCTAAAGCTGCTGTTGAAGGGTTAACTGTTACACTGGCTGCTGAGTTTGCTCCACATATTAGGGTAAATTGTATTGCACCAAGTTTATCAAAATCTAAAATCGCAGAGCCAATGTTAAAAAATCCTGCAATTGCAGAAGGAATTGCTAAAGCTCATCCTCTTAAAAGATTGGGTGAAGGAAAAGATTCTGCAGCGCTTGCTAAATTTTTAATTACTGAAGAGAGTTCTTGGATTACTGGACAGATAATAGCTGTTGATGGTGGTAGATCAAAACTTTCTTAAGGTGAAAAAATATTTTTTATTAATATTTTTTTTTCTTTTATTTGCTTCAAAAAGCTATTCCAACAATTATACATTCACTAAAATAATAGTATTAGATGAGCCTTGGGGATCTTCATTTATTAATAATAATGAAATCATTATTACTGAAAAAAGTGGAAAAATTAAAATTGTTAATGTTATTTCAAAAGAAGTTACAGAGATTAAACATAATCTTAATTTTCTAGAGGTTGGCCAAGGTGGATTATTAGATATTATTCACCAAGATAATACACTATGGATTTCTTATTCAGAAAATAGGGGGAATTCGAAAACAAGTACATCAATTGCAAAAGCACAATTAAATAAACAAGAATTAGATTTTAAGAATATTTTTCAAGCAAACCCTCCAATAGATTCTGGTTATCATTTTGGTTCAAGATTAGCGATTAAGGGTGATTATATTTATGCATCAGCTGGCGAACGAGGCCAAGGCATGATTGCTCAAGATCCCACAAAACATCCTGGTAGTATTATTAGAATTCACACTGATGGCAGTATTCCAAAAGATAATCCAAAATTTGAAGGTAAGAAAAAGTGGTTACCTGAAATCTATCAAATAGGTGTTCGTAATCCACAAGGTTTAACACTCTCTGATTATGATGGAAAAATATATTTAAGTAATCACGGGGCAAGAGGTGGCGATTGGTTTGGAGAAACTAAAAAAGGAGAAAATTATGGATGGAAAATTTTAGGCTGGGGTGGAAAAAATTACTCAGGGACAAAGATAGGTCCTAAATGGAAGCCAGGTTTTACTAAAGCGATTCAATATTGGGTACCTTCCATAGCTACTAGTGCTATTACAATTTATAAAGGAAATGAATTTAAAGAATGGAATGGGCATGCACTAGTTACTTCTTTAAAAGACAAATCTTTAAGGAAATTAATATTTAATGATCTAACTAATGTGAAAGAAGATCTTATATTTAAAAATAATGTTGGAAGAATAAGAGATATTCAAATTCATCCGTCAAATGGTAAAATATTTTTCTTAAGTGAAAATGCTTTATGGTTGATGGAGAAAAGTTAATCTTGATTAGAAATTAAATTTTATAGTTTTTTAAAGAGGACTCCCAAATATAATCGTAATGAATTTTAAATTTTTTAAATTTTTTTTTTACAGCTTTTTTAACACCCCAAGGTGTACCCAAAGTATAACCATCATAAAAATCATCTCCTGAAAATACAATATTTTCACTTCCAAGTTTCTTACAAATATCTATTGCTTGAAATGTTGTGTTATAATCATGCCCGATATCAATATAAGCAAAGTCAAGCTTTGATTTTAGCTTTTTTATTTTTAAAAAATCACCCTTAATAAAAGTTACATTTTTTTTACAACCAAGCAATTTTACTATTTTTTTTGAATTTTGGATTGATGGCTCTAAAATATTTGTATCTTGTTGCCATATTTTTTTATTACCTACTTTTCTAAATGGAGTTTTAAAATCAAATAAATCTATAGCGTAAATATGAAAATCTTTACCATTGTTTTTTTTTAAAGCTGAGCACATATATCCTAGGTCTCTACCTCTATAAACACCAAGTAGAGCTATGTTTTTAAATTTTTTTTTTCTTGAGAATACTTCTTGAAAAAAATTCCAATGCCTTTTATTTGACCAACCCTCACAAAGATAGTTGATCATTTTTTTTTCAAAAGAAAAAAATTTTATTTTATTATAAATATGCATAGCCATATTGAGAATGTAAAAATTATCTTAGTCACTAATTATATTATTTAATGGAGTAATCTCTCCAAGCTTAAATATTATAGCATCTTCTTTACTAAAACCATATTTTTCTACACTAACTTTAAATCTTACAGGTGACCTTTCTGGTTCTCTAAAAGTTCCATCTGATAAGTGATGATAAGGTTTTTTGTCCATAGTTATTAATTAGAAGAAATATCTTTTAAAATAATTTCCTGTAAAGTTTTACTAATAATAATTGTACCTTTTTCATTTGGATGCATTCCATCACTTAAATTTAAATCAGGTTTTAAAGCAACACCCTCTAGTAAAAAAGGTATCAATTGTAAATTATATTGCTTTGACAAATCTGGATAAATTTGATCAAAATTATTTTTATATTCAGTCCCATGGGAAGTTGGTGCAATCATGCCTGCCAAAATTACTTTAATATTATTGTCTTGTGCAGTTATTATTATTTTTTCTAAATTCTTTTTAGTCTCTTTGGGCTGAATGCCTCTGAGCATATCATTTGCACCAAGACCTAAAATTACTAAATCAATATTAGGCTCGGAAAGTGTCCATTCAATTCGGTTTACACCACCAGAAGAGGTGCTTCCAGAAACACTACCATTGACTACTTCAATTTTATAACCTTCGGATATTAATTTTTCTTGTAAAATTACCGATAAATGATGTTCGTTCTTTAAGCCGTACCCAGCCATCAAACTATCACCAAATAGCATAATTTTTTCTATTGCAGATACTTTTATAGTAACTAAACAGAATATAATTATTTTAATAATAAAACTTTTATTCATGACTACTCTTCTTAAATTAAAAAAGATTAATCTTAAATACCAAACTAACAAAGAAACCATAAAAGTTTTAAACAATATTGATTTAACAACGAAGAAAAAGGATACTATCTCTATTGTTGGTGAAAGTGGCTCAGGAAAAACTAGTTTAATTATGTTAATTGGAGGTTTAGAGAAAGCAACCTCAGGACAAATTTATTTCCAAGACCAAGATTTAACTACTCTTTCTGAGGATGAAGTTTCTGAAATAAGAAGAAAAAGTATTGGAATTGTATTTCAATCTTTTTATTTAATTCCAAATTATACAGCAGTTGAAAATGTAGCTTTAACCTTAGAGCTAAACAAGCTTAAAAACCCTGAACAACAAGCAAAAGAATTATTAGATCGATTTGGATTAAAGAAAAGGTTTAATAATCTACCAAGTCAATTGTCAGGTGGAGAACAACAAAGAGTAGCTATAGCAAGAGCAATAGCCATGAAACCTCAATTAATATTAGCTGATGAACCAACTGGTAATCTGGATAGTGAAAACTCAATAATGATATCAAATATATTATTTAAGTATGTCAAAGAAGAGGGTTCTTCTTTAATCATGGTAACTCACGATCCAAAGTTAGCCAATAAAGCAAAAAGAAAAATTAAAATTAAAGATGGAAAAATTGCTTAAAATTTCTGAATTTAATTTAATTTTAAAATATGCTTTTAGAGATCTTGTTAGAAACTATCGCAAAATTTTTAGTATTATCCTCACTTTATTTATCAGTCTTTTTATTTTAAGTGCGATTTTAACTATTGAAGATAGTTTAAAAAAAGAACTAGATGATAATGCTAAATCTTTATTAGGGGGAGATGTTGAAATTGATTATAATAGAGTGAAGGGAAATTTAGAATTAGTTGATAAAGTAAGAAAGTTTACAACAATTTCTGTAATGGTTGAATTTACAACCATGGTCTCATCAGTAAATGTTAATAATCAATCATTATTCACTCGAATTAAAACTGTTGATAAAAAATACCCACTATATGGAGAAGTTGTTCATGAGCCTGTTGGAGCAATGGATAGAATTCATCAAGAAAAAAATACCATTATTGTTAATGAAAATATCTTTAAAACTTTAAATCTCAAAGTGAATGAAAAAATTAAAGTCCAAAATAAGTTATTTACAGTAGTTGGAGTGATAAAATCACTACCTGATGTAAGTGGCTTTGTAGCATTTGGTGATTTTGCAATAACAAGTAAAGAAACTTTAGAACTATTAAAACTTAATAGTTTGGGTAGTTTTTTAAATTATGAATATAAGGTTAAATTTAATGAAGGAGACAACACAAAAGTAACTAGGAATAAAATTAAGGAAATATTTAAAGATGATCTTACAGTAAGACTACGTTATCCTGAAAATTCAGCTAGCGGTCTTAGAAGAATAATTGATAATTTTTCACAATTTTTATCTCTTGTATCTATTAGCGCTATGTTAATTGCTGGTATTGGTATCGCAAATACCCTGTTATCTTTTATTAATCAAAGCAATATGTCTATTGCAGTGAAGAAAGCTTTGGGGTTTTTTTCATTAAACATAAAAACAATATATTATCTGCAATTATTAATTTTACTTACTTTTGTAAGTGTTGCTTCATATGCTTTAAGTTTTTTATTGGTTCCTGTAGCTGATATATATTTATCTGAGGGTCTAGGATTAAATATTAAACCTTTATTTTCATTGACTAATTTTATTAAAATATTTCTTGTTGGCATGTTGGTGTTAATCATTTTTTCCATTCCAACCATTAATGCAATTGATCAAGTAAAAGCTTCTAACTTATTTAGAAATGTATTTCAAAATTTACAATTTTATTATTCAAAAAAGTCTATTTTTGTAAGTTTATTATTTTTATCAGCTTTAATGATGTTATTCATCATTGGCTCAGCAAGACCTTTATATAGTTTGTTTTATTTTATAGCTTTTTTTATTTGTTTAATTGTTTTTTTCTTACTTTCAAAATTTATTGTTTTTTTATTAAAAAGTTTAAAAAATATGTCTAATATTCCTCTTAAAATTTCAATTAAGAATATTACTCAAACAAAAGGCATTACTCCAATCACAATTATGTCTTTGGGTTTGGGCGTTACTTTATTATTAACACTAGCATTAGTTGGTACAAATTTTAAAAGAGAAATTGCAAAATCTATTCCTGAGATTGCACCTGATTATTTTTTTATTGGGATTCAGAACTCTGATCGAGATTTATTTGAGAGTGCAATTACTAAAATGGATTCTAGTGCAAAATTAGAAATAGTACCTTTGGTTGCGACAGGCATTGTTAAGATTAATGGAATAGATCCAAGAACTTATATTAAACAAGACAACAATAGTTATTGGGTAATTGGAAGTGATCGGCGTTCATCATGGGCCACTGAAGTTCCTGAAGACAATCCAATAACCAAAGGTGAATGGTGGGATTTATCAATACCTAACAAACTTCAAATTTCATTAGATAGTGAAGTTGCAAAAGATTTTAATATAAAGTTAGGAGATATTTTTACACTTAATATTTATGGAAGAGAGATTGAAGGAAAGATAGTTAATTTTAGAGCAGTTGATTATAGAGATTTATCTATAAATTTTGCTATGTTGTTCAATCCACAATTTGCAAACACTATTCCACACGAATATTTAGCAACAGCTAAATTTGAGGATCAAACAAAATTCAAAGAAACCAAACTACTAGAAATACTACCAAGTATTTCAATTATAAGAATTGCTGATTATCTTACAAAAGTAACTAATATATTAAATAAAGTTTTTATCGCTGTAATTTTGATTTCAGCAATTACAATTATTATAGGCTTAATTGTTATTTCTAGTGCAATTATTGTACAAGGTAAGATTAAAGAGTTTCAAAACTTAGTTTTTAAAATTTTAGGTTTTTCAAAAAAAGAAATTATTCTATCTTCTGTTATAGAATTTGTTTTAATATTTTTTTCAGTAATACTAATCGCAATATTTTTTGCTGTAATTGGCTCTTATTATGTTATTGAAAACATCTTTCAATTAGTTTGGCAATTGGATTTGCAAATATTATTTAACATTAGTGGAAGTATTGGTTTGATAACGTTAGCTTTAATTATGTTAACAAATTTAAAATATTTAAACCCAAAAGTTTATCCCCTGATTAGAAATCAATAAAAAATTAATCTTAATTTGATAAAATATCTTTTAAAGAATCTATTTCTGAGATCTTTTAAAACACTCAATAGTATTCTTTAACAAGCAAGCAATTGTCATTGGTCCTACTCCACCTGGAACAGGTGTCAAAGCACTTGCAACTTTTGAAACCTCATCAAATGCAACATCTCCAACAATACCTTTGTCAGTTTTATTTATTCCAACATCAATTACAATTGCATCTTTTTTAACCCAATCAGCTTTTACAAGCTCTGGAATACCGACTGCAGCAACAATAATGTCTGCTTCTAAACATTCTGCTTTTAAATCTTTTGTTCTTGAATGAGTAATTGTTATGGTACAATTTTCTTTTAAAAGCAACTGTGCCATTGGTTTACCATTTAGATTTGATCTACCAATCATAACAGCTTTTTTTCCACTCAAATTAGGCTCAATTTTTTTAATCATTAAATAACATCCTAAAGGTGTGCAAGGAACTGAACTTTCGTAACCTGATGAAAGATTTCCAACATTCATTGGGTGAAATCCATCAACATCCTTTCCAGGTAAGATAGTTTCAATAACTTTTTGTTTATCTATGTGTTTTGGTAATGGTAATTGAACTAAAATTCCTGAAATACTTTCATCTTTATTTAGCTCTTCAATTTTGTCTAATACTGTTTTTTCTTCCACAGTACCTGGATATCTAATTACTTCAGATTTTAACCCAACTTCATTCGCAGCTTTTTCTTTCATACGTACATAAATTTGACTAGGGGCCATATCTCCAATCAATATTACTGTAAGTCCTGGAATTTTATTATGTTTAACTTTTAGTTTTACAACCTCTTGTCTCAATTCTTCTCTAAGTTCAGCTGCTATTTTTTTTCCATCTATTAAAATCATATAATTTCCTTAAAAAATCATTGGTGCAATGTAAAGCTTCATACACATTTCTATAAACCAAATCAATAACAGTAATACTACCGGCGCAATATCCAGTGATCCTAAGTTAGGAAGAAATCGTCTTATCCTATGAAGCATCGGCTCAGTTAATCGATAAGTCATTTCTAGTATTGAATAAACAAACCTATTTTGAGTATTTATAATATTAAAGGAAACTAACCAGCTGATAACTACATTTGCAATCACCACATAAGAATAAAGCTTTAATATTTGAAGAGCTAAGTAAAAAATAGCTATCATTTTTTTTCAATATAAATTGACTGACTTGGGAAAGCAAAAGCTGCACTATTCCTTTCTACAATTTGTTTTATTTCAATTGCAAGTTTTTCTTTGACTTCTAGCCATGTAGCAAAACTATTAGAGGTAGTAAAACATCTAACTCTCATATCTATAGAGCTATCTGAAAACTTTTCAACTCTCACTGCAATCCCAACAGCTTTATCAAAATCATCACTTTTTTTGATATGTTCTTCAATTTCATTTCTTATTTTTTTTAGTTGATCAACTGTAGTGTCATATTGAAGAGTTATTGCCCAGTCTATTCTCCAGTTAGTAGTTTCACTAATATTTATAACTGCATTCTCAGCAAATTGAAAATTAGGAATTATAGCTAAAGATTTATCAAACTTTCTTAAAACAGTTGACCTAAAACCGATTTTTTCAACGATACCTTCAATGATACCTTCTACTAAAATCCAGTCTCCAATCTTAAATCTTTTTTCTACTAATACTAAAATTCCTGAAATTAAATTTTTAAATAAATCTTGAGCACCTAAAGCGACAGCGACACCAAATAAACCAAGTCCAGCAATAATTGGTCCTATCTTTATTCCCCAAAGTTCAAGAACAGCAGCTAAACCTAAAATAAAAATTAAAATTTTTAAAGATTTAATAATCCAACCAATTAACTCACGAGTTAACATTTTATCTAACCCACTTAAAATATAAGAAATTGGTTCAACAATTTGATGTATTAACCAGAAAATTAAAATAGTGATCAGTGTTCTGTTAATTGTATCAACTACAGCTCTAGCATCTTCACCAAAAGACATATAGTAGCTTGCAATAAAAAATCCCAAAACGATTGGTAAAAATCTAGCAGGTCCCACCATTGCATGAACAAAAGTGTCATCTAATTTATTTGTAGTTCTCTTTGCGATGGCTTCTAGTCTTTTAATAATAACTTTACTTATTATTCCTCTAAAAACTAAGAAAATAAAAAATATTCCTATACCAATAAGTATTTGAAAAATATCAACTCCACGAATTCCATTAGACCAAACAGAAATAAACAGGTCGCTAAAATTATTAAATATGTCCATAATTAAATTTTATATAGCAAAAATTCTTCTTCTCCAGGGTTAAAAAGGAAAATTTTTTTCCACTTAATTTCGTTAAGAGTTGCGGAGGTTTTTTCGCCAATGCACATTAAATTTGTATTCATCCATAGGGTTTCTAGCTGATAATTCTTAATTATTTTTAAAAAGTTAATGGCACTATTTTGTGAGTAAATGTAAGTAATTTCTGGCATTTTTAATTTTAATTTTTCAATAAAGTCTTCATCATACTTTTCAATTGAGTTGGCTCTATAGTTAATTACCCGCTCTATAGTGTAACCATTTGAAATTAGATCTTGATCTAAATTACTAGAGATGACTTCCCCACTAACATAAAGTAGTTTTCCTTCGGAAGAGTTAAAATTTAGTAAAATCAATTCCTTTAAATTATTTACATTACCATCAGCAGCAAAGACACTTTGAAAGCCAACACTTCTAGCTTTCTTTTCGGTAGCACTTCCAACACAAAAACATGCAATTTTTTTATCAATACTTTTTATATCTAAAAATTTAACAGCATTAGCACTTGTAAGAATAATCCCTCCAAACTCTGAATAATTTGGAGCTTCATATTTTAAACCTTCAATATCGATTAAAGGTAAATGAGATATTTCATGACCAAGTGATTGAAATTTTAAAATCATTTCATGACAATCTTCTAATGGTCTTGTGAACAAAATATGCATATTATTTTTTATAAGAATTATTAGATATCTTTTTGAGAGTTTTTCCCATCTCTATTCCCAATTCATTAGCTTTATCTACATTTTCAGATGATTTTAAGTAGAACCTTTTGCTACCATCTAATGAAAAAAGCTCTGCTTCAAGATTAATTTTATCACCATCAATACTGGCGAATACTCCTACTGCCGTTTCACAATCTCCTTCTAAAACCTTTAAAACATTCCTTTCAGCTTTTATAGAGCTATGAGTTGATTGGTGATTGATTTTTTTTAATAATTTAATTAAATCTTCATCATTATTTCTGCATTGTAAAGCAATAACTCCCTGCCCCGCACAAGGTATTATTTCATTTGTAGAAAAAGTTTGAGATATATTTTGATTTAAACCTAGGGAATCAATTCCTGCATAAGATAAAATAATTGCGTCATATAAATTCTCATTAAGTTTTTTTATTCTTGTATCAACATTTCCTCTTATTAATTTACACTCAAGATCTTTTCTTATTTTTTTTATTTGAAACTCTCTTCTAAATGAAGAAGTCCCAACGATTGCATTTGGAGCTAAATCTTTTAAATTTTTATTATCTGTACTAATTAAAATTTCTCTAGGGTCATTTCTTTCCAAAAAACAATTTGTTAATAATCCTTCGGTTTCTGCAGAGGGCATGTCTTTTAGTGCATGAACGGCTATGTCTATTTTATTATTTAATAATTCTACTTCAATAGTTTTTGAAAAAAGACCCTTGCCTCCCACTTCAGACAATCTTTTATCTTGAACTTGATCTCCTTTAGTTATAATTTTTTCAATAGTTACTTCTTCAATTCCAAAATCTTTTGCATATGTTAGAATTTTTTCCCTAGCTTTTTCAGCATAGATCAGGGCTAATTTACTTCCTCTTGAGCCTATAATAATTTTTTTATTTTTCATTTATTTGCTTTATACTTCATATTTATATTGAGATTGTATTATTAATAAAAACTAATTTAATGAATAAAAAGCCCATAATACTAGGAATTGAATCAAGTTGTGATGAAACAGCTGCTTCTATCATAACTGAAAATGAGCAAGGCATCCCAACAATTTTATCAAATATTGTTTCGAGCCAGGTTGATGTTCATAAAGAATTTGGGGGGGTTGTTCCTGAACTTGCTGCAAGATCACATATAGAAAAAATAGACTCAATCACAAAAAAAGCTATTGATGATAGTGGAATAAAAATAGAAAACATAGATGCTATAGCATCAACTGCTGGACCTGGTCTTATAGTTTGTTTATCAGTTGGTTTAAGTTTTGGAAAAGCAATGGCTTCTTCACTTAACAAACCTTTCATTGCTGTTAATCATTTAGAAGGTCATGCATTAAGTCCTAAACTAAATTCTGAATTAAACTACCCCTACCTGCTACTTTTAATTTCTGGAGGACACACTCAATTTTTAAGTGTTCAAGGTTTAGGAAATTACAAAAGATTAGGAACAACTATTGATGATGCTGTGGGTGAAGCTTTTGATAAAACAGCTAAATTATTAGGTATAGAGTTTCCTGGAGGACCCCAAATAGAAGTATATGCAAAAAAAGGTGATCCTGAGAAATATGAATTGCCCAAGCCTATTTTTCATAGGGGTGGGTGCAATTTATCTTTTGCAGGGTTAAAAACTGCTGTTTTAAAAATTTCAAAGCAAATTAAAACAAATCAAGAAAAATATGATTTAGCAGCATCTTTTCAAAGAACTATTGAAGAAATATTATATAAGAAAAGTAAAATTGCTTTTGAAGAATTTAAAAAAATGAATCAAATAAGTAAAAATAAATTTGTAGTTGCAGGTGGTGTTGCTGCAAATAAAAGAATTAGAGAGGTATTAACTAACCTTTGTGAGGAAGAAAACTTTGAGGCAATCTTCCCTCCAATTAACCTGTGTGGAGATAATGCTGCAATGATTGCAATGGTTGGATTAGAAAAATTTAAATTAAAACAGTTTAGTGGATTAGATAGTCCTGCAAAACCTAGATGGCCTTTAGATGAAGATGCTGCTTTTTTAAAAGGTGCTGGAGTAAGATTGTAATGAAATACTGGTTAATGAAATCAGAGCCTGATGTTTGGTCAATTGACCAACAAAAAAAGGCTGGAGCAAAAGGTGCTCCATGGGATGGAGTAAGAAATTACCAAGCAGCTAAAAATTTAAAAGAAATGAAAAAAGGAGATCTTTGTTTTTTTTATCACTCAAACATAGGAAAGGAGATTGTTGGTGTAGTTGAGATTATTAAAGAAGCTTTTATAGATAAAACTGATAAAAATGCTCGTTTTGTAGCAGTTCAGGTAAAATTTAAGGAGAAGCTAAAAAAGACCGTAACACTTGAAGAAGTTAAAAAAAATAAGAATCTTAGTCATTTACCACTCATTAAACAGAGTAGATTGTCTGTCATGCCAATTGACTCTAAAAGCTGGAAAATTTTAAATAAGATGAGTAATATTTAGATATAAAAATTTCATGCCAAAACAAAAAAAAATAAAACCTATTAAAAAAAAGATTCCTAAAAAATCTAAAGCCAAAAAAAAAGTTTTAAAAAAAATAGAAGAGAAAGAATTAGTTTTTAAAACTAAACCTGAATGGGTAAAAAGTGCTTTAGTAAATAAATCAAAATATCAGAAAAAATATTCAGACTCAATTAAGAATAATGATGGGTTTTGGAAAACAGAAGGAAAAAGGATAACTTGGATCAAGCCATACAAAAAGATTAAAAATGTTAAATACAGTAAAAAAGAAGTTAGAATTAAATGGTATGAGGATGGAACATTAAATGCTTCGGCCAACTGTATAGATCGTCATCTTAAAGATAAAAAAGATAAAACTGCTATTATTTGGGTTGGTGATGATCCAAAAGATACAAAAAAGATTTCATATAAACAGTTACATCGAGAAGTCTCTAAAGCAGCAAATGGTTTAAAAAAACTAGGTATTAAAAAAGGTGATAGGGTTACAATTTATTTAACCATGATTCCTGAGCTTGCAATTACTATGCTTGCATGTGCAAGAATTGGAGCTGTTCACTCAATTATTTTTGGTGGGTTCTCAGCTGACTCTATTACTACTCGAATAAACGACTGTGAATCTGAATTTATAATTACTGCAGATGAAGGTGTTAGAGCTGGTAAAAAAATTCCTTTAAAAGAAATTACAGATGAAGCTTTAAAAAAATGTCCAAATGTTAAAAAATGTATTGTTGTAAAAAGAACAGGAAGTAAGATTGACTGGATTAAAGGCAGAGATATTTGGTATAACGATTTAATTAAAGATGTATCAAGCAAGTGCGAGCCTGAAGAAATGAATGCTGAAGACCCTTTATTTATTCTTTATACTTCTGGATCTACTGGAAAACCCAAAGGAGTTTTGCATACAACGGGAGGTTATATGGTGTATGCCTCTATGACCCATCAGTATGTTTTTAATTATAAACCTAAAGATATATATTGGTGCACAGCTGACATTGGTTGGGTAACAGGTCACAGTTACATAATTTATGGACCTCTTGCTAATGGAGCAACAACAATAATGTTTGAAGGCGTTCCAACTTACCCTGATAGTTCAAGGTGGTGGCAGATAATTGATAAATATAAAGTTAATATTTTTTATACAGCACCAACTGCTATTAGAGCTTTAATGAGAGAGGGAGATAAACCTGTTAAAAAAACTTCAAGAAAATCCCTAAAATTATTAGGAACTGTAGGAGAACCTATCAATCCAGAAGCTTGGATGTGGTACTATAAAACAGTTGGCAACTCTAAATGCCCTATAGTTGATACTTGGTGGCAAACTGAGACTGGTGGAATTTTAATTAGTCCACAAACTGGGGCTATGAATTTAAAACCTGGGTCTGCAACTAAGCCGTTTTATGGAATTAAACCTTCCATAGTTGATAAAAATGGAAAAGAAATAAAAGGTTCTGGTGAAGGAAGATTGTGTATTTCACAATCTTGGCCTGGGCAAATGAGAACTGTTTATGGTGACCACCAAAGATTTATTGATACTTATTTTTCTCAATTTGATGGGAAGTATTTTACTGGTGATGGAGCTAGAAGAGACAAGGATGGGTACTACTGGATTACAGGGCGTGTTGATGATGTAATTATAGTATCTGGTCACAATTTGGGAACTGCTGAAATAGAAAGTGCTTTCGTTGCTCATCCAAAAGTTGCTGAAGCTGCAGTTGTTGGATACCCTCATGATATCAAGGGTAATGGTTTATACTGTTACGTTACTTTAAATTTGGGAGAAAAATCAGATTTAGATCTTGAAAGAGATCTTAAGCTTTGGGTTAGAAAACAGATTGGTCCTCTTGCTACACCAGACATTATTCATTTTTCACCTGGGCTTCCTAAAACAAGATCTGGAAAAATTATGAGAAGAATTTTAAGAAAAATTGCTGCTAATGAACACAGTCAACTAGGTGATACGACAACCTTAGCTGACCCAAGTGTTGTACAAAGTTTAGTAGATAATAGAAAAAATATTTAAATCTTAATTAATTTCGCAAACTCATCTTTAATGTTGTCCCATTTCAAAATCATAGAGTTTAAAACTATTTTTCTATCTAAAGTTTTTAGCTCTTCGGCTACTGGTGCCCATTTATATAAGGTTAGTGCGCTTTCATTAAATGGCCAAGATTTATAATATGTATTCCAATCAATTTTTTTTAATCGTTCTATAAATTTTTCTTTTGCTAATACAATAATCTCTTCGGGCATTCCATTTTTAGTTTCCTTGGTCAAAATTTCATCATAAATTTCATTAGCTTTATCCATGTCCTGATAATTATGAAAAACATTCAGGTATGACAGGCTATAAAAAGTAAGATCTTGAAGTGATATTGCATAAATGTTCCATTTTGCTTTGTTTATAGATGCTAAAAATATTTCATCATCAAAGTGTAACACCCACTTTGTTCCCATTCTTGTTTTCAAGTAATTATATAAAGTGACCTGTGATACCCAGGCTGATTTGGTTTGAATAAAGAGTGTAAGGTCTTCTATATTATTGATTTTTTTCTTTGGAAGAATTTCTTTAAATAGGGCAAACAAATAAACTCTAAAATCTTCAAGTTTTATATCTTTTAATTTAAGTTTATATTTAAGCACTTTTTATCTACTCCTAATCTTTATATAATACAAAAATGGTGCTAATAGCAGTGTTTTTTAGGGTTTAATTCTAGCTCATTATGGGTATGGTTTTGTTTTTAACCTATAGGGAGAGTAAAAATGTCAAACAAAGCAAAACACTGGGAAAAAACTAGGGGGCTATTGTTTATAACTTTAGCAATCTGGTTTGTATTCTCGATTGGCATCTTTTTTTTCGGAACTGAAATGGAAGCATCTAGCTTCAGACCTTTTGGTTATCCGCTGTCATATTATATGACATGTCAGGGTTCATTATTAGCATTTGTAATTTTGAATTTCTGGTTTGCGGGTAGACAAGAGAAGATAGATGAAGAGTTTGGTTTCACTGAAAGAGAGGATAGCTAATGATAAAAGGTAAATTTATAGACAATCTACCAAAAGTTTATGGAATCTATACAGGTGGTTTTATAGGATTCATAATATTGATGGCGATTGCTGAACAAATGGGGATGTCTGCAAAAGCAATAGGAATTTCTTTTGTTGTATTCACCATTGCTATCTATGCGATAATCGGTTGGTTATCACGTACACTTCAGATGGACGCATACTACGTAGCAGGGAGACAAGTACCTACTGTATTTAACGGAATGGCTACTGCAGCAGACTGGATGTCTGGTGCATCATTCGTTGCGATGGCAGGTGGTATTTATTTCAAAGGCTATGGCTATATGGCGTTGCTAGTTGGATGGACAGGTGGTTATATACTTGTATCAACTTTATTAGCACCCTACTTAAGAAAATTTGGCTGTTACACAGTTCCAGATTTTGTTGGTACAAGATATGGTGGTAATGCAGCAAGACTTTCTGCGGTACTAGTATTAACAGTAGCTTCATTCACATATGTGACTGCACAAATCAATGCAACAGGAACTATTGCTTCAGTAGCTTTAGATATTCCTTTTGAAATTGCTGTGTATGTTGGGTTAGCAAGTATATTGATGTGTTCAATGCTTGGTGGAATGAGAGCGGTTACATGGACGCAAGTTGCGCAATATATAGTTTTAATTATTGCTTACTTACTTCCTGTGTTCTGGATCAGTAGTAAAATGGGTGCTGGATTCTTCCCACATTTAATGTTGGGAGATGAGGTGGCTAGAATTGCTGAACTAGAAGGTCAGTTTGGGTTTGTTAAAAACTCTGCTGCCGACTTAGCTACAGTACCAAAAGGTTTAGCTGGAATAACTAAAGCACACTCATCAGTTAATGGAACAAACTGGGGATTCATTTCTCTAGCAATTTGTATGATGGCAGGAACAGCTTCTTTGCCTCACGTTATGATGAGATACTTTACTACTCCAAGTGTAAAATCAGCTAGAAGATCTGTAGCATGGTCGCTACTTTTCATCTTCATTTTATACTCAACTGCGCCAATGTTAGCTACATTATCAAAACTATCACTGATTGATCCAACACTTTCAACAGGGATTATTGGTAAATCAATAGCTGAGGTTCAAGCGATAGATTGGTATCAAAACTGGAACCAAGCTAACCTGATGTTTGTTAGCGACTTTAACGGAAATGGAACTCTTGAATTAAATGAGTTTTTCATGGGTGGTAAAGCCGTTGTGTTAGCTACTCCGGAAATTGCTGGATTACCTTATGTAATCTCAGGTCTTGTTGCTGCTGGGGGTATGGCTGCTGCCATGTCTACTGCTGATGGTTTGATCTTAGCAATCGCAAATGCTTTATCTCATGACTTGTACTACAAGATCATTGATCCAAAAGCAGAAGCTGCGAAGAGATTAATTGTTGCAAGGGTATTACTTGTAATAATTGGTTTTGCTGGAGCAACTATTGCCGCAATGGGTATCCAAGGTATCTTAGGTTCAGTAATATGGGCTTTTGACTTTGCGATGTCAGGATTGTTCTTCCCACTTGTACTAGGTGTATGGTGGAAAAGAGCGAATGGTCCTGGTGCTGTTGCAGGAATGCTATTAGGATTAGGAACTGGTATGGCGTACTTAGTTTGGGTACGTAATGGTGGATCTGGATTCTGGGGTATTACTCAGCTTACATTCGGTATCGTTGGAGCATTGGTTAGTTTAGTTTCTATGGTAGTTGTTAGTTTACTAACAAAAGCGCCAGACAGAGCTACTCAAGATATGATTGACGAACTTCGTATTCCAAGCGGTAAAACGATTCTTGGAAAACAACACTAATTAAATTTAGTATTAAGGGGCGATTTATTTCGCCCCTTAATAAAGTTTTAAACAAAATTCCTTTTTATATTTATGCCAGAAATTCATCCTTTTATTCTTACAATTGATTATATTTTAGGTGTTGTAATGTGGACTTTAATTGGAAAAGTTGCGATGAACCTTTTTCAAAAAGAAAATTCAGAATTTTTTTTTATGAAAGTGTTTGTAAAAGTAACAAACCCTTTAATACGTTTGTTTAGACCAATTACGCCCTCATTTATTATAGAGCCTCTTATTCCACTTTATGTGGCTTGGTTTTTTTATATGATCAGATTTTATTTAATGCCTTATCTATTGGGATATTCTGTCATGGGAATGCTGTCTTTTCCTTTAGAAAGTGAAATTGCTGCAGAAATTTATCGTATTTTTGGTAAATAATTAATTCAAATTAAAAATAAAATTGATACTACTGAAGTAGTAATCAATGAAAAAAATACAAATATCACCGTCAATTTTATCTGCTGACTTTAGTCAGCTTGGAAATGAAATTAAGAGACTAGAAGAAGGTGGTGCTGATATGATTCATGTGGACGTGATGGATGGTCATTTTGTTCCAAACTTAACTATGGGTCCTCCAATTATTAAGGCTTTAAGACAATATACAACACTACCATTCGATGTTCATTTAATGATTTCTCCTGTTCATAAATATATTCAAGATTATGCTGACGCTGGAGCAGATATTATTACGATACATCCAGAGGCAACAGAAAATTTAAAAAACTCTATTCATCTTATTAAAAGTTTAAATAAAAAAGTTGGGGTATCTTTAAATCCTGAGACTAAAATTAACTTAATAACCGATCTATTAAACGAAATAGATTTAGTTTTAATTATGAGTGTAAATCCTGGATTTGGGGGACAAAAATTTATGCCTAAAGTGCTAGAAAAGATTAAAGAGTTAAAAAAAATAAAAGATCAAAAAAATTTAGATTTAGATATTGAGATTGATGGAGGAATTAATTTTGATAATAACAAGCTAGCTATTGAAGCTGGTGCCAATATTTTAGTTTCCGGGACTACTATATTCAAAAATAACAATGGAAATATAAAAAAAAATATAGAACTTTTAAAATCAAGTTAAAATAATGATTTTTAATAATTTATTAAATTTTATTAATAATACATATATATTTTCAAAGAAAAAAATTTATTATCTATATTTAGAATCAAATATTTATAATAAAAAGATCACACCTTCTATTATTAGTTCTTTGGACTATCGTCCAAGTCCAAACTTGCTAAACTCGCTCATAAAATATGATAAAAAAAAAATTAACATAGAAAATTATTCTTTAAATAAAATATGGGATAATAAAAAATTAAAGGAAAAAGATTATAAGAGTTTAAATAGTTTTTTTTGGTTATTTGGTTTGGATTTAAGATCTTCAAAAACGGATACTCAAAATATAATTTTACAGTGGATAAATAAAAATCATAGATACAACTCTAAAAGCTGGGAAGTTGATATAATGGCTAAAAGGATAATTGCTTGGACTTCTAACTCTAGACTTACATATGAAGATGGTAGCAATGACTACAAGAATAAATTCAATACAATCATAAAAAAACAAATTAATCATTTAATTAATGAAATAGAAGGATCAGAGTGGGCTGACGATAAAATAATAGGGTGCGCAGCTATCATTTTAACTGGCATATCCTATAAAGATAAAAATCATTATTTAAAAACAGGATTAAACTTATTGAGAAAACTTGTAAAATTTTCTTTTGATAACGATGGTTTTCCAAAATCAAGGAACATTCGACAATTATGTTTTTACTTAAAGTATTTTATTCTTATTCGAGAATGGTTAAAAGAATCTCAAGGTGAGATACCTGATTTTATTAATGAAAATATATATTATTTGGGTCAAGGGTATGCATTCACCTGGCAAAATAATAAAAAAGATTTTTTATTCAATGGTAATCACGAAATAAATAATATTAATTTTGATCATTATTTAAAAAAGCTTGGGTATAATTTTAAAAATCATGGAAATGAATTGGGAGGATATGCAATTCTTAATAACAAAAAAAATTCACTCATCATGGATGTTGGCTCAAGTCCAGATAAAAAATTTTCTTCAAACTATCAAGCAGGTGCACTATCATTTGAAATAATATCAAATGGGAAAAAGTTAATTTGTAATTCTGGATATTTTCAAAACCATAATCATCAATTAAATGAGATATCAAAATCAAGTGCAATACATAGTACACTAATTTTGGATGACAGCTCTTCCTGTAAATTTAATAAAACTAAAAATAAAAGTTCTGAAATTTCTCATGGATTAAGAATATTAAAAAAACATATTGTTTTTGAGAAAAATTATTGGAAAATTAATGCTGCACATGATGGTTATTTAAAACAGTATGGAATCATTTTTGATAGAGAAATTGAATTTTATCCTGAACAGATAAAATTTGTTGGTAACGATAAGATAGTTTCTAAAAATGATATTAAAAACTTAAAATTTGAAATTAGATTTCATCTAGTACCTGGTATTAAAATAATGAAAACTCAAGACAATAAATCAATACTTATAGATCTTGATGGCGAAGGTTGGAAATTTAATTCTAATAACAATATGAATATTGATAATGGTCTATACTTTGGTAAAAAAGATTCCTTTGTTGATAATCAAAATATAGTAATTTCTGGAATGACTAATGATGAAAACCAGACTATAAAGTGGGAAATTACAAAACTATAATGAAGAAAATTAAAAAAGCTCTAATTTCAGTTTCAGATAAAAAAAAATTAAAAAATCTTTTAAAAGTTTTAACTAAGTATAAGATTGAATTAATAAGTTCAGGAGGAACTTATAGAGAAATAAAAAAACTTAAATTTAGATGTTTGGAAGTTTCTGAGTATACGGACTCTCCTGAAATACTCGGTGGTAGAGTTAAAACGCTACACCCAAAAATACATGCTGGAATATTAAGTAAAAGAAGTAACAAATCTCATAGAAGGGACTTAAGAAATAATAAATTTGAAGAAATAGACCTTGTTGTTGTTAACTTCTACCCTTTTGAAAAAACTCTAGAACAAACTAATAATCATTTAAAGATCATAGAAAATATTGATGTTGGTGGCCCAACAATGGTTAGGGCTGCAGCAAAAAACTATAATGATGTCACTGTTATAACTTCTTCAGATCAATACAGTGAACTAATTGATGAGATAGAAAAAAACAATGGGTCTACATCTATTGAGTTCAGAGAAAAGATGTCTTTAGAGGCTTTTTCTGAAACAGCATATTACGATGCTGTAATCTCAAATTACTTTAATAAAATTAAAAATAATAATTTTCCTAAGAAGAAAATTATCTATGGAAATTTAATTGAAAAATTAAGGTACGGTGAAAACCCTCATCAGCATGCTGCAGTTTACTCAAAAGCACAAAGTTTAAATATTAAGCAAATTCACGGAAAACAGCTAAGTTATAACAACTATAATGATATTTTTTCTGCCTTAACTATTTCTAAATCTTTACCAAAAAATTTAGGAACAGTTATTGTAAAGCATGCTAACCCATGTGGAGTTTCTATTAATAAAAATAAACTTAAAAGCTATCAATTAGCACTAGCTTGTGACCCTGTAAGTGCTTTTGGAGGAATAGTTTCCTGCAATTATAAAATAAAAAAAACTCTAGCAATCGAACTAAATAATATTTTCTTAGAGGTTATTATTGCAAATGGCTTTGATCCTGCTGCACTAAAAATTTTGAATAAGAAAAAAAATTTACGTCTTATAGATTCAACAAACTTTACAATAAAAAATTTAATAAGATTTAACTCGACTAATGAATCCTTTTTAACTCAATCTGAAGATACAGAAAATTTTAATATTGAAAATTTTAAAATAGTTTCTAAAAAGAAACCTAATAAGTCCCAATTAAAGGATTTAATTTTTGCATTTAATATTTGTAGATACGTTAAATCCAATGCAATTGTTTTAGCCAATCAAGAAACAACTGTGGGTATTGGATCTGGGCAACCTAGTAGACTTGATAGCTGTCAAATTGCGATAGATAAAATGAAAAAATTTCAAAATTTAGATGATGAAATTGTAGCAGCTTCAGATGCATTTTTTCCATTTATTGATGGAATAGAAATGTTAGTGCAATCAGGAGTTACAGCTGTAATACAGCCCTCTGGATCAATTAGAGACAAGGAAATAATAAAATTTGCAAATCAGACTGGAACTATTCTTGTTTTTTCAAAAACAAGACATTTTAGACATTAAAAAATATGATCAATTTTGGCTGCTAGAATAAAATCATTTTCAGATAATCCCTCTATTGCATGTGTGGTAATTATAATTTTAGCATATCCCCATCCAAAAGAAATATCTGGATGATGACCTTCTGTTTCTGAGATTTTTCCAACTTTATTGATAAAGTCCTGGCTATTGATAAAATTTTTAAAAGTAAATTCTTTTTCTAGGAAATATATTTCTTTCTCATTTTTCTTTACATTCCATCCGTCTACTTTTTTTTGGTATTTATGTATTTCACTTATATCAAAAGGTATGATTCCTCCCTCACAAGGTACACATTTTTTATTTAACAGATTGGTCATTTTTTTATATTTTTAATTAAAAGTTTTTTCATGTACTTAGACCCTACCAAACCTCTAATCAGGTGTCTAGGCAACGGAATGTGTGTGGTTGTGTCGAGAGGTATGTGAACGCACAGTTTAATGGAGCGGGTCAAGGGAATCGAACCCTCTACCTAATCGTTGGCAACGATTCGCTCTACCAATGAGCTAGACCCGCTTATAAAAACATTATAAATAGACGTTTTTTTTAATGCAATCAATAATAAAGTTATTGATTGGTATATAGATTTTTAAAAATTTGGTAAAAGAAGTGATGAAAAAACAAAATTTACCAAAAATTATACCTGTCTTTCCTTTAAGTAATTTTATTATTTTTCCTGATACTACTGTTCCACTAAATATTTTCGAACCAAGATATGTTGAGATGATTAATGACAGCATGAAGACAAACAAATTAATAGGCTTAATTCAACCTAAAAAAAACAGTAAATCAATTATGGATCTTCATGAAACTGGTTGCCTAGGAAAAATAACGAACTTTAAAGATACATCAGATGGTAGATACTTGATTGACCTTAATGGTTTATCACGCTTTAAAATAATCAAAGAAATTAAAAGTAACAAGCCGTACCGTGAATGCGAAATTAGTTTTGAAGCTTATCAAGATGATTTAAATTTACAGAAAGATAAATTAAGATTTTCAGATCTTGAATTAATTTTCAAAGATTTAAAATCGTTATTTGAAAAAAAAGGATACATAATCAATTGGAAATCTTTAGAAAAACAAAATTTGAGTGAAACAATTAATGCTTTGGCTATGGCTTCGCCTTTTTCACTGGAAGAAAAACAAATTTTACTTGAGAGTCAAAATTTGGAAATAAGAAAAAATAAAATTGCCGAGATATTAAGTACCTACAATTATGATGATTTTGATAACACCACCATGCAATAAAATCTAAAAATTTAATCCCTTATCTGCAATTTTGATTAAAAAATTAGTTAAACTTTTATTTTTTCCAATAATTTTTAAAACATTATTAAAACTTTTATTTTTTATTTTTTTATCAAAATTAAAAGCTTCATAAATAAAGTCTATACTATTGGAAAATAGAAAATTTCTATTTTTTGTCTCTCTTTCAAAGTCAGATAAAATAGAAATATCTAATTGCATACCGAGATCAATTTTATTTTGAATAATTTCTGATAAAATTTTAATATCTCTTATAGTCATATTAAAACCCTGGCCTGCAAGTGGGTGTATTCTATGAAGTGAATCACCAAACGCTAAAATATTTTTATAATAATAATTTCTTAAATTAGATGAGCTTAACTTAAAACTAGTTAATTTAAGTGTTTTTTGTATTTGATACCTTGAATTATTTTTAATTATTAAATCTAAAACCTCGCTATCATTAAAATTTTTGTTTTTAATGTCTAATGAACATACTACCGATGTTTCATTTTTCGAAATTGGTAGAAATGCAATTGGACCATTTTTGGTAAAGATTTGGGTAGCAACATTATTTTTTATTTTTTTATGTTTTAAAATTGTTGTGTATGCAAGATTTTTATAATCCTTATTAATTTTTTTCATAAAATACTTTTTTGATAAAAAATTATTTGAATCACAATTAATTATTAAATCATATTCTTTTTTTTTATATCTTCGTAAAAAGATTTTTTTTTTATTCTTATTATTTTGAAAAATTTATTTTTAGATGCTTTATTTATTAATGAGTTATAAAATTCATCATTTTTTACCATATAAAATAAGTTATCTTTTTTATTTTTAAATCTTAATAAATTTTCTTTCTCTAGTTTTTCTGAATAAATTTCAATTTTTTTTATTTCCCAAAAAATCTTCTGAGGAATATTATAAATTTTTTTTTTAAAAAATTCTAAGTTATTTTTTGATATTCCAATTGTTCTACTCGAAGATAAGTTTTTATTTTTACCTTCATGATAAAGATCAACATTAATTTTTTTGTTTATAAGATTTTTAGCCAAGGATAGACTTGTAAGCCCATCTCCTATAATACAAATATTCATAATAATTTTTAATTTTAACAATAAAAATTAGATGATACAAAGTGATTAATTAGATTCATGAATTTATGAAATTAAAAAAATTAGCCAACAATACAATAAATTTTAGCATAAATAGAATTATTGAAATTTTTGGTATAACTATTTCGATAGCAGGCTTTTTATTACTTGCTTCATTGATTACTTTTTCACCTGATGACCCTAACTTTATTTTTCCAGATAACACTCAAATAGAAAATATTTTTGGATTTCGTGGAAGTTTTACTGCAGATATTTTTTTTCAATCTTTTGGAATAATATCTCTATTAATTCCTTTTAGCCTTATTTTTTCTGGAATAAATATTATCATTAACAAGAAAATTTTTCTTATTATAGAGAGTATTTTTTATACTGTTGCTTATTCTTTAGTTGGCTCTTTATTTTTTTCTTTTTTTTATCCCTTTGCATTTAAACTTTACATTAATGGTAACGGTGGTTTTATTGGAAAATATCTAGAGACAACTTTTTTAAATTCTTTAATTAGTACTAATTCTGAAATCTTTTATTATATTTTTACTGTATTAATTTTAATTTTATTTTTAATTAGCATTCATTTTAAAATCAACTCATTTTATAAAATTATAAAAAAAGTATTCTTATTTTTATTTTCTAAAAAAGAAAAAAATTACACAAATAAAAATGAAATAATTAATGAATTTATACCCCAAGATGAAATTAAAAGTTTAATTCAAGAAGACTTACCTTTTATCAAAACTGATAATAAATCTGATAATAAAAAAATAAGATTCAAGCTACCTTCAATTGATTTACTAAAAATACCTACTCAAAAAGATAAAGAAAAACTAAGAGATGATGATTACATCGATAGCGAATTTTTAGAAAAAATTCTTCTAGATTTTGGTGTTAATGGTAAAATAAAAAAAGTTAGTCATGGGCCAGTTGTAACTCTTAATGAATTTGAACCAGCAGCAGGAGTTAAGGTTTCAAAAATCATCAATCTTTCAGATGATATTGCAAGAAATACAAGCTCAGAGTCTGCCAGAATTGCTACGATCCCTGGTAGAAGTACAATCGGTATTGAATTGCCCAACCCAACCAGAGAAAATGTTTACTTAAGTGAAATTCTTTCAAATAATGATTTTTTGAAAAAAGATATTAGGCTACCAATAGCTTTGGGTAAAAATATTTCGGGAATTCCTGTAGTAAGAGATTTGGCCTCTATGCCCCATTTATTAATTGCTGGAACTACCGGATCTGGAAAGTCTGTTTGCATAAATACTATTATTCTTTCTCTTCTCTATAGGCATCCGCCTGACAAATGTAAGTTTATTCTAATTGATCCTAAAATGTTAGAGTTGTCGACTTATGAAGGTATACCTCATTTACTCTGCCCTGTTATTACTGAGGCTAAGAAAGCTGCTTCTGTATTAGGTTGGGTTGTTAAAGAAATGGAAAATCGATATAAACTTATGACTAAAGAAGGTGTTCGTAACATTGATAGCTATAATTTAAAGCATACTTTAGCTATGCCTTATATAGTTGTTGTAGTTGACGAAATGTCAGACCTGATGCTTGTTGCTGGGAAAGAAATAGAAAGCTATATTCAAAAATTGTCTCAAATGGCAAGAGCTGCTGGTATTCACATTATAATGGCGACCCAAAGACCTAGCGTTGACGTTATTACTGGAACAATTAAAGCAAACTTTCCAACCCGAATATCTTTTCAAGTAACCTCTAAAATTGATAGTAGAACAATTTTAGGTGAACAGGGAGCAGAACAATTATTGGGCAAGGGTGATATGCTCTACATGTCTTCTGCTAATCGGATAGTAAGAATTCATGCTCCCTTTGTTTCAGATAATGAAATTGAAAAAGTTAATAAATATTTGAGAAGTCAAGCTGAACCAAACTACATAGATGAGATATTAAGTTTTGTAGATGAGAGGGAAATTAGTGAAGATTTATCAAGTTCTAGTGATAAAGATGAATTGTATCAATCTGCACTAGATATTATTAGATCTGAAGGCAAAGCCTCAACTTCTTTCTTGCAGAGAAAATTACAGATAGGCTATAATAGAGCTGCTAGAATTATCGATATGATGGAAGCTAATGGAATTGTAAGCAAAGCCAATCATGTTGGTAAACGTGATGTTTTATAATGTCTAAAATTTTAATAATATTTTTAATTTTGAATTTTTATAGTCCTGTTTTATCCTTCACAAAAGAAGATATAATTTCTAAAATGCAGCTTACTAATAGTTTAAGTTTTAATTTTGTTCAAACGATTAATGATAAAAATGAAAATGGAAAATGCATTATAAAATACCCTAAAAAGATTTGGTGTGAATATAAAAATTCTAATAAAAAGATTATTGTTTCTGATGGAAAATCTTTAGTAATAAAAACTTTAAATACCGGTAGTTACTTTCGTTATGAACTAAATAAAACTCCTCTGGTATTCTTATTAGATAAAAAATATCTAATATCAAAAATTAATATTTTAGAACCAAGAGAAATAGATAATAAATATTTAAATTTTACTTTTGTTGAAAATAATAACGAAATTAATGTATTTTTTGACAAGAGAAATTTAACTTTAGTTGGATGGCAAACTGAAGATATCTATCAAAACTTGGTAATTACTTTTATTTCCTCTGTTAGGATAAATCAAAAAATAAATAATAAAATTTTTAAGTTACCTAATAATAATTAGGTATTTATCTAATCAAGGTTTCAGATTTAAAAATTTTCATACCTCTTGCTTTATAATTTTTTAGAGCATTTTTATGATCTAAAGAACAAGTGTGAACCCATACTCTTATACATCCAAAATTAAATGACCGTTTAATTGCTTCACTCAATAAATATCCACCTAATTTTTTTCCAAAATACTCTTCTAGAATGCCAAAATAAGCAATTTCTGCTTCTTTTGTATCTTTATTAAATAATAGTTCAAAATAACCTGCTATTTCATCTTTATTTTTAAGAATATAAGTGGAAAGTTTTTCATTAGAAATGTATTTAATCCAGTCTAATTCTTTCCAAACAAGTCTATCAACCCAATGACAATTTTTACCTATTTTCTTGTAAAAAAATTTATTTAATTGAAAATCTTTTGGATTAACTAATTCTACAGAATAGTCTTCTGATGGTTTTTTAACTTCTTTAAAATCTTTAAAAGATTTTAGCTCTAAATAATTTCTAAAGATTTTTTCTTTCACTCAACCATTTTTCCAATTTTTTCACCTCCAAACAAATGAAAGTGTAAATGTGGAACCTCTTGACCTCCGTGATCATCTAAATTTGTAAGGGCTCTGTAACCTTTTCCTTTATCAGTTGATATACCTAATATTTTTGAAACTTCTGTGATTGCCTTACTTAATGCTACTATCTCTTGATCTGAAGCTTTATTATTAAATTCATCCAGATTGATATATTCTCCCTTTGGGATCACTAATGCATGAATTTTTTTTTGAGGATTAATATCATGGAAAGAAAGAACATAATCATTTTCAAATATTTTTTTACATGGAATTTCTTTTCTCAAAATTTTTGCAAAAATATTATTTTTATCGTAGCTCATTATCTATTATTTTTTTCTTCAATTCCTGACTGTTTTTTTCTACTTTCTAATTCTTTTAAAACATCTTCGAACTTAATATCAGCTACCTCTAATGTAACTAATAAATGATAAATTGTATCTGCTGCTTCATGAGCTATATTAGAATTATTATTTAGTGCTTCTTTAAGCTCTCCAAACTCTTCTTCCATCTTATCTATACATTTTGACAGACCCCCAGATAATAACGAAGAGGTATAAGATTTATCTTCATCTTTGTTTTTTCTTTTTCTTATTATTTTGACTAAATTTATCAAATTTTCTGACATATTTAAATTCTAACAGGAATTCCTTTTGAGTCCAAATATTGCTTAGCTTCTTGAACTGAGTGTGTTCCATAATGAAAAATTGAAGCTGCTAGAACCGCACTGGCATTTCCTAATTTAATTCCATCTACTAAGTGATCCAAATTACCTACGCCGCCTGAAGCAATCACAGGTATATTAACTATTGAAGATATTCTAAACATTAAATCATTGTCATAGCCAATTTGGGTTCCATCTCTATCCATAGATGTAACCAGTAATTCTCCCGCTCCACTACCTTCCATTTTTTTTGCGAATTCTATTGCATTTAAGCCTGTATTATTTCTTCCACCGTGAGTAAAAACTTCCCACATATCTTCATTTTTCTTAGCATCAATTGCAACAACGATACATTGTGATCCAAATTTTTTTGAACTTTCAATAATCACTTCTGGATTTTGCACAGCAGCAGTATTAATTGAAACCTTATCTGCTCCACTATTTAATAGTTTATTAATATCTTCAACGCCTCTTACTCCACCACCAACTGTTAAAGGCACAAAACATTTTTTAGATGCTCTTTTAACAACATCATAAATTGTGTCTCTATTTTCATTTGAAGCTGTAATATCTAAAAAACAAATTTCATCAGCACCACCATCACTATAAATTTTAGCTTGCTCAACTGGATCACCAGCATCTTTTAAATCTACAAAATTAATTCCCTTAACAACTCTGCCATTTTTAACGTCAAGACATGGGATAATTCTATTTTTGAGCATCTAATTCTCTCGCCAATTCATCTAATTTAATATCACCATCATATATAGCTTTACCAACTATTATTCCTTCAATATTTTTTAAACCTTTTGATTTTTTAATATCTTCAATTGAAGACACACCTCCAGAGATAACTACTGGGCAATTAGAAATATTAGCAACATTAGTGGTTTCTTCAAAATTAGGGCTTTGTTTGGTACCATCTCTATTTATGTCTGTATAGATTAATCTGCTGATACCATAATCATTCACTTCTTTTAAAAAATCTAAAGTCAATTGATTAGAATTTTCTTTCCATCCTGAAACTAACAAATATCCATCTTTAGCATCTAGCCCTAAGGCAATTTTATTTAGAAATTGTTGGCAAGCTTCTTTTAAAAAATTCTTATCTTTTATAGCAGCGCTTCCTAAAATAACTTTATCAACTCCTACATCTGTATATTTTTGAATACTATCAATAGTTCTAACACCTCCGCCTACTTCAACTTTTAAATCAAATTTATTAACTATTTCTTTAATGATACCCAAGTTAACTGTCTCTCCAGTCAAAGCTCCGTCTAAATCAACTATGTGCAAATTTTTAAAACCATGCTCTTTATACTTACCAGCCTGATCAATTGGTGAAATTTCATATTCAGTCTTATTGTTAAAGTCTCCTTTAATTAGTCTCACACACTTTTTATTTTTAATATCTATTGCTGGGAATATTTTCATTTTTATAAACTAATAAAGTTTCGAATAATTTGTAAGCCCATTTTATCACTCTTTTCAGGGTGAAATTGGGTTCCAAAGATGTTTTCTTTCTCTACGGAACAGACAATGCTTGATGAATAATCTGTTGTTGCAGAAATTACATTTTTATCTTCTGGAATAAACTCATAGCTATGCACAAAATACATGTGAGAATCATTTTCTATATCTTGAAAAATCTTACTTTGTTTAACAATTTTTATTTGATTCCAGCCGATGTGGGGAAGTTTGTATTCACCATTTTGATTGTCAATCCTTGAGACTTTTCCAGAAATCCACCCAAGACCTTTTGTTTCGATTTCCTCATACCCAACATCTGCAAACATTTGTAAACCAACACAAATTCCAAGTAGAGGTTTTTTATTGTTAATTGCAAATTCGTTTAAAGTATCAACTAAGCCATTTATAGCATTTAAAGCATCGATGCAGCTCTTAAACGATCCCTGCCCTGGCAAAACTACTTTGTCGCTTGATTTAATCTTATTTAAATCTGAAGTTACTTCGATATTAACTTTATCTTTAGCAACTTCTTTAAAGGAATTTATTACTGAACTGATGTTTCCTGAATTATAATCAACAATTGTGACATTCATTAAACTTATAATGAGCCTTTGGTTGATGGAATACTTTTTTTATTTCTAGGGTCTATTTCTAGCGCTGTTCTCAATGACCTTGCTAGAGCTTTAAAACAAGACTCAATTATGTGATGACTGTTGTCTCCATAAATATTTTCCATATGCAGAGTTATTCCTGCTGATTGAGAAAATGCTTGAAACCACTCTTTAAAAAGTTCTGTATCCATTTCTCCAAGTCTTTCTACTTTTAATTTAACTTTCCATATTAAATACGGTCTATTTGAAACATCAATTGCAACCCTTGTTAATGTTTCATCCATTGGAATCATTGCGTGGGCATACCTTCTAATTCCAGCAAAATTCTTTAGGGCTTTCTTTAAAGCTTCACCAATAGCGATTCCTGTATCTTCTGTTGTGTGGTGAAGGTCTATATGAGTATCTCCTTTTGCTTTAACTTTTAAATCTATGAGTGAATGCTTTGATAGTTGTTCAAGCATGTGATCTAAAAAACCAATTCCTGTATCAATTTTATATTGACCTTTGCCATCAATATTAACTTCAACGCTTATGCTGGTTTCTTTAGTTTTTCTGGAAACTTTTCCTATTCTGCTCATAATATATAATATGTATATAGGATTAATTAACTATATCAATATTTGCAATCTACTACTTGAAGAATAAAAATTAATATCCATCTATATTCCATGACTACAATAGTGCTAATTAGAAAAAATAATGAAGTAGTGGTAGCTGGAGACGGACAAGTTAGCATGGGTAACACGGTTATAAAAAGCACAGCCGCAAAAGTTAGAAAAATTGAAAAAAGAAATGTAATAGCTGGTTTTGCAGGATCAACTGCAGATGCTTTAACTCTTTTTGAAAGACTTGAGGCTAAGCTTGAAAAGCATGCAGGAAATCTACCTAGGGCAGCTGTCGAGTTAGCAAAAGATTGGCGGACTGACAAGTATTTGAGAAGATTGGAAGCTTTGATGGCTATTGGTGATAAAGAAAATAGCTTTATAATTTCTGGCACAGGTGACGTGTTAGAACCTGAGGGTAACGCCATAGGTATAGGCTCTGGTGGAAATTATGCTTTAGCTGCTGCTAAAGTTTTACTAGATACAGATTTAAGTGCGGAAGAAGTAGCAAGGAAAGCTATTAAGGTTGCATCTGAAATTTGTGTATTCACTAATAATAATATTAAAATTGAAAAAATTTAATGAAAGATTCAAACGTTACACCTTTTCCAAAAGAAAAAAATGAAAACAAGGATAGCTCTTTAGTTAGTTCCTTGTCACCTAGAGAAATAGTTTCTGAACTAGATAGATTTGTGGTTGGACAAAATAAAGCTAAAAAAGCAGTCGCTATTGCTTTAAGGAACAGATGGAGAAGGCAAGCTCTAAAAGGTGAAATGAAAGATGAGGTTTTGCCTAAAAATATTTTAATGATTGGACCAACTGGTGTTGGCAAAACAGAAATATCTAGAAGACTATCTAAATTAGCAGAAGCTCCTTTTGTTAAGGTGGAGGCCACAAGGTTTACAGAAGTTGGTTATGTTGGACGAGATGTTGAGCAAATTATAAGAGATCTTCTTGAAATTGCAATTGCAATGGAAAAAGTAAAAAAAAGAAAAGAAGTTCATGCAAAAGCTCAAAAATTAGCTGAAGAAAAAGTCTTAGACGCAGTTGTTGGAAATAAAGCAAGTCTAGCTACAAGAGAAAGTTTTAGAAAAAGATTAAGAGATGGTGACTTGGATGGTAATGAAATTGAAATAGCAGTAAATGACAGTGGATCTCAACCTTCGTTTGAAATTCCTGGAATGCCAGGAGCAAACATTGGAATGATAAATATTGGTGAAATAATTGGAAAATCTGTTGGAAATAAACAGAAAAAGAAAAAAATGACTGTCAAAGAATCTCACGAAATTCTAATTAATGATGAAGCTGATAAATTAATAGAAGAAGATAAGATTATTAAATCAGCAAAAGATTCTACAGAAAATAATGGAATAGTTTTTTTGGATGAGATAGATAAAATTTCAGGACGAACTGATAGATCTGGTGGAGATGTTTCTAGGGAAGGAGTGCAAAGAGATCTACTTCCTTTAATTGAAGGAACAACAGTGAGTACAAAATATGGCCCAATCAAAACTGATCATATTTTATTCATTGCATCAGGTGCTTTCCAGCTTGCTAAACCTTCAGATCTGCTACCAGAGCTACAAGGTAGACTTCCAATAAGAGTTGAGCTTGAAGCTTTAACTAGTGATGATTTTAAAAGAATTCTTAAAGAACCAGATTACAGTTTAATCAAACAGTACGTGGCTCTTTTAAAAACAGAAAATGTTGATCTAGAATTTTCTGAAGATGGTATTGATGCGATTGCTAATATGGCATCAGAAGTTAATAATACTGTTGAAAATATTGGTGCCAGAAGACTGCACACTATTATTGAAAGAATTTTAGATGATATTAGCTTTACAGCAACAGATAGAGCTGGTGAAAAAATTATAATTAATGCTGAATATGTTAAGCAAAATCTAGATGAACTAGTTAAAGATACAGATTTATCTAAATTTATACTTTAAATTTATTTTTATTTTTAAGATAAAGATAAAAAGCACCACTTCCACCATCTTCAATCTTAGCATCTGAGGTTTCTATGATAATTTTTGTTAGGCTTTTATTGTTTTCAATAAATTCAGGGACTGAATATTTTAGTATGCTTAAATCTTTCGAAAGGTAGGGATTTTCAATATTTTTAGACCTAAGGCCTTTACCCGTAATAACTATTATTTTAGTAACGAATTCATCAAAACATTTTCGAATAAATTGTTCCACAGCTTTATTCGCTTCTTCAATCGTGTAACCATGAAGATCTATCTTTTTAATTTTTTCATATCTTGCACTTTTTTTATTGAAAAAATCTTTATTGGGTATTTTATCTTTATTCTTTAAGAAGTTTTCCCAATCTTCTTTATCTTTATCGGAAATCTCTTTAACTTTTAAATTATTTAAATTGTTTTTCTTTACAAAATTATTCTTGAGAGTTTTTTTTTTATTGTTTAAAAAATTTTCCCAGTCTTTCTTGTCTTTTTCTGAAATTTTCTTAATCAATTATGTAATAGTATCAATTAATAACCAGTTAGGGTTAGAAGATTTTATATTTTTTGCAAAGACCCACGTATCATAAACTGTCTTTATTTTTTCATCATCTCCTGAAATTATTTTTTTATCTTTATCTTTTATACAGGTTATAATTTCACTAACAAAATCTACTGTAACTTCAAGGCTATCTTCTATTTTTTTATGCTTTTTAACATCTGCTGACTTAATTCCGACAAAGGTTATTTCAGCAAAATAGTTTTTTTTTTCTCTATCTAAAAGAGCTTCTTTGAACTGATCGTGAATTTTTTTACTCAAAAGAGGTTTGCTAGCAATTAACTTATTATCACTATCACTAAAATCAGTAATTATTGTTTCATAGGCAATTTTTGCACCTTTTAAAAAGTCTTTATGGGCTTCTTCGTCAAAACTTTCATTGATTTGTTTTAGTTTTGGATTGATTTTTTGAAACTCTTTTTCGAATTGTGTTTGTATTTTTCCTTCAAAACCAGTTTTTCTACCAAGTATTCCTCGTAGACGAAGAAAAATAAAACCAGCAATCATTGCAAGGAGAATAATATCAATGTATTCAAAACTATAACTCATAAACTAATAATATTTACTATGTTGCTTAATTACAACTAGCAATTTAGAATAAAGACAAATGAACACATTTTTATTATTATTCATTACCATTCCTATTGTTGAAATTTATCTATTTATCAAAATTGGCTCACAAATAGGTGCTATTAACACTATTTTACTTATTTTTATTACTGCTTTTTTTGGTATTATCTACGCAAGGTATGAAGGATTTAATACTTTAAGAGCTGGAATGTCTCAAATTGTTAAGAATGAACTTCCAGTTTATGAGATAATCTCAGGTGCCGCTTTAGCATTTGCAGCATTACTATTAATTTTGCCAGGGTTCGCAACTGATTTTCTAGGTTTATTGATTATTTTTCCCCCAACAAGAAAATTGATTTTTAAAAAAGTTTCAACTAAACAAAAGATGAATAATAAAAAACAAGATTTTATTGATGGTGAGTTTGAGGATATAGACGAAGAAAATGACAGAAAATTTTAAAATACTTGCTGAATTTGTAAAAGATATTTCTAGTGAAACACCTGATATTCAAACTTATATATTTGTAAAAGAAAATATTGCTAAATATCAATTAAATATAGACATCAATTCTAAAGCTTTAAAAAATAAGATGATCGAAGTGAATACAACCTTAAAGTTTGAGGACAAAGTATCAAATGACAAGAAATCTTATTTTGAAATAGTATATGCTTCAATTGTAAAAGTAGATGAAAAAATAGAAGATAAAAAAGATCTAGAAAAAATTTTATTGTGTGATGTTCAAAATAAAATTTATCCTAATTTAGAAAAAACATTTTTAAACCTTCTACATAATTCTGGATTTCCTGAAATAAAACTTGATAAAAAAATAGATTTCACTCATCTATATAAGCAAAGATCTAATTAAAAAAATTTTTCTTTAAACTTCTTTTTAAATATTCTTTATGTAGTTTAAAATCTTCTTCTGTAGGCTTAATAACTTTTTTATAATATTGATTTATATTTTTGGGATTTATGATTATTTTTTCATTATCTTGATTTTTAAAATCTAGGGTGGGCTCTTTTTGATCTAAAAGATTAATATAAACTTTGGCTAATAAATCACAATCAATGAGAGCAGTATGATGTCTTCGCTTAGAGTTATCTACTCTATATCTTTTACAGAGAGCATCGAGACTTATTGGTGAGCCAGGAAATTTATCTCTAGCTATTGCAAGAGTATCTATAGTGTTTTCAATGATCAATTTTTTCTTACCTAGTAATACTAATTCATTATTCAAGTGACCTAAATCAAATTCAGCATTGTGGATCACTAGTCTTTTATTTTCTATAAAATTTAAAAATTCATCAACCACTTCTGCAAATTTTTTTTGAGTAGATAAAAATTCATCTGTATACCCATGTACCTCCAGTGCTTTTTCAGAAACTTTTCTTTCGGGATTAAGATAACAGTGAAACTTATTTTGAGTTGGAATCAAATCATCTAGCTCAATACATCCAATTTCAACAATTCTATGTCCATCTTTAAATGATAAACCTGTTGTTTCTGTATCTAATATGACTTCCTTCATTTTATAATATTTCTGTAATAATTTTTCTTATACCAATCTTAACAGACTTTTTGGTAAAATTATTTTTAATGATGAATTCTGCTTTTTTCTTTTTATAATCAAGTGGTAATTGAATATTTTTAAATTTTCTTAAAAGTTTTGAATTAAAATTTTTTCTTCTCTTTAATCTTTTTAGAATATCTAATTTTTTAGATTTAACAAATACCAAAATATCATTTTTTTTATAAATTTTATTTTCTAGCAGAAGAGGGATATCTAAAATTACAATATTCTTATTCTTATTTTTTGCTAAAAATATATTCATTTTTTTTCTTACTTCTAAATGAACAATTTTTATAATCTTTTTAATATTAGATTTATTAGCCAATATGGCGTTTGAAATTTCATTTTTATTTATAGGAAAAGAGTAAATATATTTTGGTAAAACTTTTTTTAACTTGTTGAAAATTTTTCTATTTTTTTTATATAATTTACCAACTTCAACATCTGCATTAAATACTGGATAACCAAAATTCTTTGCTACGTAACTTTTGCCTGATCCTATATCTCCTAAAATTCCAATTCTAATCATTAATCTAAAAGTTTAATTACTTCACTATTAATTTCTGGATCAATCCCATGCCAAACTTTAAAGGCAGTAAAAGCTTGATAAATAAACATTAGTTTCCCATTTTCTATTTCGTTACCCATTTTTTTTCCTGTTTTTAAAAAATTTGTTTCTTTGGGGTTGTAAATAACATCATAAAAAAGTTTATTTTTTCCAACTCTAGAAAAGTCTAAATTTATTTGATCGTCTTTATTTAATCCTATGCTTGTGGCATTAATAATAATATCAAATTCTGGTACATCGCCCCAGTCAATAATTTTTATTTTTTTAAAAATATCTTTTAAATTTTCAGCTTTACTTTTAGTTCTATTGCTTATGGTAACTTCAGAAACATTCATTTTATTTAAAGCAAAAATTATTGATGGCACGACACCACCTGCGCCTAATATCAAGACTTTTTTGCCTGTTGCTTCAAATTTTGAATTTTTAATACCAAGTTCAAATCCACTAATATCAGTATTGTGCCCAACTACTCTATCGTTATCTAAATAAATAGTATTTACTGATTGGGTGCTCTCAGCTTCTAAGCTTAATTTATCCAAATAAGGAATGACTGTTTTTTTAAAGGGTACAGTAACATTAATTCCATTTATTTTCTTTTCTCTAACTTCTGATATTAAATTTTCAATTTCATTTTCATTTAAATTTTTTTTTTCATAAATCGCGTTGATATTATTATTTTTAATCCAATAATTGTGTAATTTTGGTGATAATGAATGTTCAATAGGGTTTCCTATAACTAAATATTTTCTCATTTATAGTTTTTCAAATACTCTTTAATTTTTTTAACTGGTAATCCCATTATAGTGTCTTCATCACCATCTATCTTGGTGAATAAGGACCTACCCTCACCCTCAATCTGATAAACATTATAAGCATATAATGTTTCATCACTTATTTTAGCCAGGTATTTTATAAGCTCATCTTCTGACATTTCCTTCATAGTTAGTGAGGCTTTATCTGTATAATTCCATATCATTAGGCCGTTTCGAGATATACAAACAGAACTTATTAATTGATGTGTTTGTCCATTTAAATCACGAAGTATTTCTAAGGCTTGTTCTCTATTAATTGGTTTTGAAATAATTTTTCCTTTAAAGTCAATTACGCTATCAGCCCCCAACACTAAATCGTTGGTTCTTTTTTGGCTTATTTTGTTCGCTTTGAGCTCAGCTAAATTTTTAGAAATTATTTCTGGTGTTGCATTGTTTTTTAATAGACTTTCTTTAATACTATCCTCGTCAACATTTGATGGTTCTACAATACATTTGATTTTATTTTCCTCTAAAATTTTTTTTCTAACACCGCTCTTTGAGGCAAGTATAATTTTATTAAACATTATTTTTGTATATCTCGTGGATTTTAATTATTGACGCAGCAACTTCTTCAACTGATTTTCTGGTTACATCAATTGTTGGCCATTTATATTTTGCAAAAGTTTTTTTTGCTCTTTCAACCTCTTCTTTGATTTTTTGTATATCTGTATAGCTTGTGTTTTCTCTTTCTTTAAGAGTCATCATTCTATTTTTTCTTATATCAACCAACCTTTCTGCTTCTGTTGTTAATCCAACGACACATGCCATTTTAGGGTTTTCTTTTAAACTTTCGGGTATCGAATTTTCGTTGACCAGTGGAATGTTTGATGTTTTAAAACCTTTGTTTGCCAAGTAGATTGATGTTGGTGTTTTACTTGTTCTACTGACGCCCAGTAATATTAGGTCTGACTTGTCTAATTCATCAACCATATTTCCATCATCATGATTCATTGTGAATTGGATTGCTTCAATTCTTTCATAATATTCCTCATTAAGAGCGTGCTGTCCGCTTGGAACGTGTGAAGCTTGTTGGTTTAATAATTTTGAAAAGCTAAGGATAAGATTTCCCAACACTCCAAAACAAGGAATTTTCTTTTTTTCACTCTCGTTTGCTAAAAACTTTGCAAGACCACTATCAACAATAGTATATAAAATTATTGATTTTTTATTTTTTTTTGCTTCTTCAATAATTTTTACAACCTGGTTTTCTGTTCTAGTAAAAAAATAAGATTTAACATCATATTTAATATTTTTAAATTGGGCTTTAATTGCCAAAAACACCCTATCCAAAGTCTCACCGGTTGAGTCAGAAATCAGGTATATTTGATATGTATTAGTCATGTATAAAATGTTGATTATTAAGTATTATTTTTACCATTTTTTAAAATAATGATGTTTTTTATTTTTTTCTGTAAAACCAAGTTTTTATAAACATTATTAAACATGTGAAGTATTAATATACATTTTATCTAATAAAATTAAATAAAGTCTGTATTTATTTAATATACTTCTTTTCTATAAATTATTAATTGTTAATAAATCGTGTATAAAATGTGTAAAACAACTAATTACCAATATTCACATATCATATAACTAATACTATAATTAAATATTTACTTATTATTATGACACCCATTCAAGAAACCATAATAAACAAAAAAACAACTAGTGCCCCAATATGGTTAATGAGACAAGCAGGAAGATATCTTCCAGAATTTAGAAAGATTAGGAAATCAAATCCAAATTTTATTAATTTATGTTTAGATGAAAACCTCTCATCACAAATTACACTTCAGCCCTTAAAAAGATTTGAATTAGATGCGGCAATAATTTTTTCAGACATTTTAATGTTACCTTATGGGTTAAATCAAAAAGTAGAATTTAAAAAAGACTTTGGACCACAACTAGGTACACTAAATTTAGATGAAATATCTAAAGTTGATGAAATTGATTTTATAGGAAAATTATACCCAGTTTATAAATCAATTAAAAGAGTTAGCGAAAACAATTTAATCAAAAATAAAAACCTAATAGGATTTGTTGGAGCTCCATGGACATTATTAGTTTATATGATTAATAAACACTCACCAAAGAAAGAATTAATAAAAGATTTTTTTAAAGATAAGTTTTTAATAAATAAAATTTTAATCATATTAGAAAAGTTTTTAAAGTTACACATCGACCAACAAATTAGAAGTGGCGCCACTGTAATTCAAATTTTCGATAGTTGGGCCGGATTGCTTGAAGAAAAAGATCTACCAAACTATGTTTACATTCCAACTTTAAATTTAGTAGACTATGTAAAGTCATTAAAAGTACCAGTTATTTGTTTTCCAAGAGGAGTAAAAAATTATAAAAACTATTGTGATATTGTTAAGCCTGATGCTGTCAATATTGATTACAATGTAAGCCCAATGTCTGTTTGCAAAGAAATAAATATACCCGTTCAAGGGGGGCTTGATCCAAAGATATTATTAACTGATAAAGAAAACTTGAAAAAAAAAGCAAAAAAATATCTAGATATATTTAAAGACCACCCATATATATTTAATTTAGGTCATGGCGTATTGCCTCAAACAGATCCTAATATGGTAGATTATTTGGTGAAGATGGTAAAAGATTATTAAATGAAAAAAGCAATTATTTTATTTAACCTTGGGGGTCCAGACAAATTAGAAAATGTTGAACCTTTTTTATTTAATTTATTTAATGACCCAGCGATTTTAAATTTACCAACTTTTTTTAGATATCCATTAGCAAAGCTAATCTCTAATCGAAGAGCACCTGTTGCCAAAAAAATTTATGCAGAGCTAGGTGGTTCATCACCTATATTAAAATTAACCAAAGAACAGTCTGATGCTCTTGAAATAAAACTAAATCGAACACAAGAGGTAAATGAATACAAGTGCTTCATCATAATGAGATGTTGGAATCCGAGAGCCAAAGATGTAATTAAAGATGTTCAGTCATATAACCCAGACGAAGTTGTCTTAATGCCCCTGTATCCTCAATACTCTGCCGCAACATCAGGGTCTTCAATTAAAGAATGGAAAGACGTTTGTAAAAAAAATAACTACCACGTTAAAACAAGCACCATATGCTGCTACCCAACAGACCAGAATTTTATTAACGCTCATACAAAAGAGATAACAAAAAAAATTAAAGATCTTAAAAACTTTAAATTAATATTCTCTGCTCACGGCCTTCCAGAAAAAAACATTAAAAAAGGGGATCCTTATCAGTGGCAAGTGGAACAATCAGTTAAAAAAATAGTTGAGAGTTTAAATAATGATAACCTTGATTGGATATTGAGCTATCAAAGTCGAGTTGGTCCACTTAAATGGATAGGACCATCAACAGAAAACATAATTATTGAAAATTCCAAGATTGGTAAGCATATCGTTTTGGTACCTATCGCGTTTGTTTCCGAACATTCAGAAACTCTCGTTGAGCTTGATATAGAATATAAAGAAATAGCAGATGCTAATGGATGTAAAAATTATACAAGAGTTCCAGCACTTGGAATTAATGAAGATTTTATTAGAGCAATATCAGAATTAATAATTAAAAAAGACGAATATAAAATTAATGAGAATCTTTATCCACCAAAGATACAGTGTCCATCTAATTTTAAAAAATGTCCCTGTTTAAATTATGAATAGTTATTTATTATTTAAAAGCCTACATTTAATAGCAGTAATCTCCTGGATGGCAGGACTTCTATATTTACCCAGGATTTTCGTATATCATGTAGAAAACTTAAAAGATAAAAACATTTCTTCAATATTTAAAACAATGGAAAAAAAATTATATTTTTACATTATGACACCAGCAATGATTATAACTTGGGTGTTCGGATTAATTTTAATCTCATCTTTGGGTTTCGAAGTTCTTTCTGCAACTTGGATTAAATTAAAATTATTGTTAGTGATTTTATTAACCTTATATCATTTCTATTTATCCAAACTCCTTAGTGATTTTAATTTGGATCAAAATACTAAATCTTCTAAGTTTTTTAGAGTAATTAACGAAGTACCAACAATAATGCTTATTTTGATTGTTTTTATTGTTGTTTTTAAGCCCATCTAAGCTTGTAATGTTTTAAAGAATATATATATTTATACTATCTTACTAAAATTTTAACCCCCCCTAGTCATGAATATACAAGAACTTAAATTAAAATCATCTGAACAATTAATTACACAAGCCGAGGAGCTTGGAATTGAAAATGCTAGCACACTTAGAAAACAAGAAATCTTATTTGCTATATTAAAAAAAGTTGCAGAAAAAGAAGAGATAACAGGAGCTGGAGTTTTGCAATTATTACAAGATGGATTTGGTTTTTTGAGGGCCATGGAATCAAATTACTTAGCTGGCCCAGACGATATTTATGTTAGTCCAAGTCAGATAAGAAAATTTGGTTTGAGAACAGGAGATACAGTCGAAGGCCCCGTAAGAGCCCCCAAAGAAGGAGAAAGATATTTTGCATTATTGCAAGTAGAAAAAATAAATTTTGAAGAACCAGAAAAAGCTCGTCACAAAATTGCGTTTGATAATTTAACTCCACTTTACCCAGACAAACAAATGGTGATGGAAGTTGAGACAACTAAAATAGAAAAAAAACCAGATTTAACTCCAAGATTAATTGATCTTGTAAGCCCTATTGGAAAAGGTCAAAGATCAATAATTATCTCGCCCCCTAAAGCAGGTAAGACAATGATTTTACAAAGTATTGCAAACTCAATAGCTAAAAACTACCCAAAGAGCTACTTAATGGTTTTATTGATTGATGAGAGACCAGAAGAAGTAACTGACATGAAAAGAACAGTAAAAGGAGAAGTAATTAGTTCTACTTTTGATGAACCAGCTTCAAGACACGTTGCAGTTGCTGAAATGGTAATCGAAAAAGCAAAAAGATTAACTGAACACAAAAAAGACGTTGTAATTTTACTAGACTCAATAACAAGACTAGGCAGAGCTTACAATGCTGTCATACCAAGTTCTGGAAAAGTTTTAACAGGCGGTGTTGATGCAAATGCATTACAAAGACCAAAAAGATTTTTTGGAGCCGCAAGAAACATTGAAGAAGGTGGATCTTTAACCATCATCTCAACTGCTCTAATTGATACAGGATCAAGAATGGACGAGGTTATTTTTGAAGAATTTAAAGGAACTGGAAACAGTGAGACAGTACTTGATAGAAAAATTGCAGAAAAAAGAATTTATCCTGCAATAGATATAACAAAATCTGGAACTAGAAGAGAAGAGCTACTTTTTGATAAAGACGATCTTTCAAAAATGAATGTTCTTAGAAGAATTATTAGCCCAATGGGTACTATGGATGCAATTGAGTTTATTAATTCAAAACTTAAAGAAACAAAAAGTAATGCAGATTTTTTTAACTCAATGAACAAACCAGCATAAAATAATAATTTTATTTGAATTAGAAAAGTATATTATTTTAACCATATATATTTATGGATTTAATAGAAAAAATAAAAGTTCTTCAAAATCATTTAGCAGTAGGTAACCTCAAGAATGTAATTGAAGGCTGTAGTAAAATTTTAAAAAAAACACCCAATAATGCATTTGTGTTAAATTTATGCGGCTTGGCTTTTCAAAAAAATAGACAAATAAAGTTATCAGTAAAATACTTCATTGGTGCGTTGGATCAGGAGCCCAATAATATTGCAGCTATAAACAATTTAGCTAATTCCTACAAAGCTTTAGGAAGAATAGAGTTGGCAGAAAAACTTTATAAAAAAGCAATAGATTTAAACCCAGGATACATTAACGCCTTAAACAATTATGGCAATCTGAAGCTACAATTAAATGACTTCAAAGAGGCAACAGACTTATTCAAAAAGGCAATAGTAGAAAACAAAAACGAAATAACACTTTTATTTGGATTGGCTTCAGCCCTGCAGGGATTAGGAAATTTTGATGAAGCAACCAAAGTATTAAAAAGAATTTTAATAATTGACCCCAAGAAAGCCTCAGCACACAAGATGATCAGTTCTATTTTAAATTACGATCCAAAAAATGAAGAAAGTAAAATTCATTTAGAGGAAATGAAAAAACTAATTTTAGATAAAAGTCTTAATGATGATCAAAAAATAGACCTATCATTTGCATTGGCCAAAGCCTTTGAAGAAATGGGTTCTTTTGACTCTTCATTTCAAAACCTAACAATTGCTAATTTTTTGAAGAAAAAAAAATTTAACTATAACTTGGGAAATGATGAAAAACTTTTTAATAGTATAATTAAAGTCTTTGAAAATATTGATTTTGATCGCTTCAAAAAGAGGTCAGAAAATAAAGAAATAATTTTTATTTGTGGAATGCCAAGGTCTGGTACAACTCTTGTAGAGCAAATAATAGCATCTCACAAAGAAGTCTATGGAGCTGGAGAATTAATATACTTACAAGATGTTTTGCAAAAAAATTTTATAGAAGATTTTAGAATAAACAAACAAAGACTAATAGATCAAGCATCATTACCTGAAAACAATGTAGCAAATGAGTATTTTAAAAAATTAAATGATCACAAGTTTGATTCAAAAAGAACCACTGATAAGGCTCCTCAAAATTTTAGATGGATTGGATTTATCAAAATTTTTTTTCCAAATAGTAAAATCATACACTGTAAGAGGAACCCAAAAGATAACTGTCTATCGCTTTTCAAAAATTCTTTTGCTTCACCGAGTATGAATTGGAGTTATGATCAAACAGATGTTGCACGTTATTATAATCTTTATGATAACTTAATGTTATTTTGGAAAAAAAAAATACCTAATTTTATTTATGATGTAAAATATGAAGATTTAGTTTCTAACCACGAAGTTGAGATAAAAAAACTAATTAAATTTTGTAACCTTGATTGGGACCCATCTTGTTTAAATTATTATAAAAACAATAAAACGCCAATACAAACTGTAAGTGTCAATCAGGCCAGAAAACCAATATATAATACCTCTGTAAACTCAAATACTAACTTTAAAAAGTACCTTCAGGAGATGTATAATATTCTTGATACACACTAATTATAATTAGAGTATAATGCTCTAATGACAATTTATGCATTATCAACTGGTCCAGGTATTTCTGGTATAGCCATCATAAGAGTTTCCGGAAATGAAACTAAAAAAGTTATAGAATTGTTAACAAATACAGAGATTCCAGAACCTAGAGTTGCTACACTTAGAAAAATCAGCAAAATCAACACTTCTGAGCTTATTGATGAGGGCATAGTATTGTGGTTTCCTGGCCCTGACAGCTACACAGGAGAGGATATGGTTGAATTCCACATACACGGAAGCAAAGCTGTAATTGATGCCTTACACTCTTCTATTTCAAAGATTGATAATTGCCGTTTAGCGGAGCCAGGTGAGTTCACAAAGTTGGCATTCCAAAATGGAAAAATTAATTTACTCAAAGCAGAAAGTATTGCTGATTTAATTTCAGCCGAAACTGAAATTCAAAGACAACAAGCAATAAAAATTATGAATGGAAAGTCCGCTAACAAATTTAATGAATTAAGAGAAAAACTTTTAAAAATTTTATCACATGTTGAAGCAAAAATAGATTTTCCTGACGATGATTTACCTGAGGACATTTTAAAAAATATTAAAAGTATTTCCGGCGAAGTAATTTTGAATATAAAAAAAATTTTAAACGATCAAAAAGTTGGTGAAAGAATTAGAGAAGGTTTTAAAATTGCGATTATAGGACCAACTAATGCTGGTAAATCTAGTTTGATAAATCATCTATCAAATCGCGATGTTGCAATTGTCTCTGAGATAGCAGGAACAACTAGAGATGTAATAGAAACACATCTAAATATTGATGGTTATCCAGTTATTGTTTCTGATACAGCTGGAATTAGAGAATCTAAAAATGAAATTGAAAAAAAAGGAATAAAACTAGCATTAAAAAAAGCAGAAGATGCCGACTTAAAATTAATCATTATAGATGCTAAAAGCCTTGATATTAAAGGAATTTTAAAAGAATTAATGGATGAGAATGCTATTCTTGTAATTAACAAATCTGATCTTTTAAATGAAGACTTAAGTTTAGAAATAAAAAATTTTGAGCATGTTTTAATTTCAGTAAAAAACAATTTCAATATTGAGAATTTAATTTTTAAAATAAAAAATAAAATAAAAAATAAATTTATCACAAGTGAAGATATTTTAATTACCCGAGAAAGGCACAGACAACATTTAGAGCAAAGTTTAATCTATCTAAAAAATTTTGAAGAAAAAAATGAAACTGAGGACTTTGACAAAGCCGCTGAAGATCTTCGTCTTTCCACCAGACATCTGGGTATGATAGTTGGAAAAGTCGATGTTGAGGAGATATTAGGTAGTATTTTCAACGATTTTTGTATTGGAAAATAATTGTCATTTTATAGGGTTTTTTCAGCAAATTCATACTACTATAGTTGATAAATATAGCTTATTTGTCAATTTAAATTCAAATATGCACCTTTAAAAAGCAAAAAAAATTATTTTTTAAAAAACACGGACTCCTTGTAAATTTTTTTATGAGTTATAAATTTAGGTTATGAAAAATGATTTATCATTTGAAGTAGTAGTTATTGGAGGAGGACATGCGGGTTGTGAGGCTGCAGCAGCCTCTGCGCGTCTTGGAGTCAACACGGCCCTATTCACTCATAAAATTGAGACTATAGGAGAGATGTCTTGTAATCCAGCAATAGGTGGTCTTGGTAAAGGTCATCTAGTTAGAGAGATAGATGCTTTAGATGGTGTGATGGGTGAGGTTGCAGATAAATCTGGAATACAATTTAGATTATTAAATAGAAGTAGAGGTCCAGCAGTTCAGGGACCGAGAACTCAATCTGACAGATCTTTGTATCGTAAATATATGCAAGAAAAATTATTAAACTACTGTAATTTAACAGTTTTTTCAGACCCTGTGATTAAGTTTATTTTTGATAAAAATACCATAAATGGTTTTGAAACAAAGTCTGGAAAAAAAATTAGTTGCGCAAAGCTAATTTTAACAACTGGAACATTTTTGAATGGTTTGATTCATATTGGAGATGAGAGAACGCCAGCAGGAAGATTTGATGAAAAGCCTTCAAGAGGATTAAGCGAACAACTCGCAAAATATGATTTTAAAATAGGAAGACTTAAGACAGGAACACCACCAAGGCTCGACTCAAGAACAATTAATTATAATAATTTAGAAGAACAGTTTGCAGATGACGAGCCTTATTTTTTTTCTTTCTTAACTAAAAAAAATTTAAACAAACAAGTTTCATGTCGGATGACTTATACGAATGAAAAGGTTCATAAGATAATTCAAAAAAATCTTCAAAAAAGTGCCATGTACTCAGGAAGTATAAAAGGTGTTGGTCCAAGATACTGTCCTTCAATAGAGGATAAAATAGTAAAGTTTGCAGATAAGGACCGTCACCAGATATATTTAGAGCCTGAAGGGTTAAATGATCACACAATATACCCAAATGGAATATCCACATCATTACCTGAGGATGTACAGCAAGAAATATGTAACAATATCAGCGGTTTAGAAAATGTTAAGATAATTAGGCCAGGTTATGCGATAGAATACGACTATATTGACCCTAGAGAACTATTTTTAACTCTTGAAACAAAAAAAATTCAAAATTTATACCTTGCTGGACAGATAAATGGTACAACTGGATATGAAGAAGCAGCCGCACAGGGGTTAATAGCCGGAATTAATGCTGCATTATCTTTTAAGAAAGAAGAGCCATTTATTTTAGATAGGTCTGATGCTTACATTGGTGTCATGATAGATGATTTAGTAACTAAGGGTGTTGCAGAGCCTTATAGAATGTTTACTTCTAGAGCTGAATATAGACTAAGTTTGAGAGCTGATAATGCCGACCAAAGATTAACAAATAAAGGAATTGAAATTGGATTAATATCAAAAGAAAGAGAGGATATTTTTAAAGATAAAGAACAAAAATTAGGAATAATATCTAAAATAATGTCTGAATTATCAATGTCCCCAACAAAAATCAAAAACTTTGATATTAAAATTGCAAAAGATGGTGTTTTAAGAAAATCTAATGAAATATTAACACAAAAAGGTGTTGATATGAAAAAAATCAGGGAAATTTGGCCTGAAATTCCATATTTTTGTAAAAAAATAGATGAGCAAATTGAAACAAATGCGCATTATAGAGGTTATCTAAAAAAACAAAAAGCAGATATATTGGCATTTAAAAGAGATGAAAATTTAGTTATTCCCGACAAAGTTAACTATGATGATCTTTCTGGACTATCAAATGAAGTAAAAGCTAAATTTAAACAAATAAAACCAAAAACTATGGGACAAGCGTTAAGAATTGATGGAATAACTCCAGCTGCTGTATATATTTTGTTGTCACATGTAAAAAGAAAGTCTATTAAGCTTATAGCTTAATGGAGGAAATTTTAAAAAAATATTCACTACTAAAAGATCAAAATGTTTCACGTGAAACATTTGTAGATTTTGAGAGCTTCATTGCTATGCTTAAAGAAAGAAATGAACAAATTAACATGATAAGTAAAGAAACTGCGAAAAATGAAGTAATTAGAGACCGCCATATAGTCGATTCAGCACAAATCATTGAATTTGTTGATTTAAATAGTATTAATATAACTGATATAGGTTCAGGCGGAGGTATGCCTGGCATAATTATTGCAATAATGATTAAAAACTTAAAAAATGATGCAAAAGTACATTTATATGACAAAAGTCATCATAAGAGTGCTTTTTTGAGAAAAGTATCAAGAGACTTAAGATTAAATACAGAGGTAATACAAGAAAATATTTTTGAGGCACAAAATTTACAGTCAGGTACAATAATGGCAAGAGCTTTTAAGCCCTTACCTGTAGTTTTAGATTTAGTTTATAAAAATTTTAGTAGTTATAAAAATTTAATTTTGTTCATGGGAAAAAATGGCGAAAAAATTTTAGAAGAAACTTTAAAAAAGTGGGATTTTGATTTTGAAAAAAAAAAAGTATTACAAGCCAAGATTCATTCTTATTAAATATAAAAAATATAAAAAAAAAAATTAAAAAATTAAATGCAAATTATTTCTATAATAAATCAAAAGGGTGGGGTTGGAAAAACAACAACAGTCATCAACCTTGCAGCTGGTCTAGCTCAGCAAGAAAAAAAAGTTTTAGTAATTGATCTAGATCCACAAGGAAATGCTACTACAGGACTTGGTTTATCTAATTTAGAAAATTCTAGTGATACAATTTATGGTGTATTGAACGGAACAAGGTCAATTACCGAGGTAATCAAAAAAACAGAATTTGAAAATTTAGACATTATCACTTCAAATGTTGATTTGTCTGGACTAGAGATAGAAATAGCCAGTGATAACGAGCGAGCCTTCATATTAAAGGTTAAATTAGCCGCTTATTTAAATAATTCTAGAGGATACTATGATTATATACTTATAGACTGTCCACCATCACTAAGTTTACTTACAGTCATGGCTTTAGTGTCATCTCACTCACTTGTGGTCCCATTGCAGACAGAATTTTTTGCTCTAGAGGGCTTAACACAATTAATGAAAACAATAGAACGAATAAAAGTTAACTTAAATCCTGAATTAAAGATCAGAGGAATTCTTTTGACCATGTATGACAAAAGAAACAAGCTTTCATCACAAGTTGAAAAAGAAGCAAGAGATTATTTTAAAGAAAAGGTTTATCTTACTATCATACCAAGAAATGTAAGACTGTCTGAGGCACCATCTCACGGCATGCCGGTTTTAATTTACGACAAGTCTTGTCCTGGAAGTAAATCATATTTTAGTTTTACAGATGAATTTATTGGTCAAGAACAAAAAATAGGGAGTGCTGCATAATGGATACAACAAAAATAAAAAAAGGTTTAGGTAGAGGGTTGTCATCTTTAATAGGTGAAACAAAAGTAGAAATAAATATTAATAAAGTTTCTATAAGCAATTTATTAAGTAATAAATTTCAACCACGAAAAATATTTGATGAAGAAAGTTTAAAAGATTTAACAGGTTCGATAAAGGAGAGAGGTATTATTCAACCAATCATTGTTAGAAAGTCAAACGATCATAATTCTAAATATGAAATAATTGCAGGTGAGAGAAGGTGGCTAGCGGCACAAAAAGCTGGTCTACACGAGGTACCAGTAGTTATAACTGATGTAGATGATTTAAAATCTTTAGAATTTGCTATTGTTGAGAACGTTCAAAGAAATGATCTAAATGCAATTGAAGAAGCACGTGGTTATCAACGTCTTATTCAGGAATTTTCTTATGATCAAGATAAAGTTGCTCAATTTATTGGAAAAAGCAGAAGCCATATAACTAATATTTTAAGATTATTAAACTTACCAAATGCTGTCTTAAGACTAGTTGAAACTAAAAAATTATCACCTGGTCATGCAAAAGTTTTGGTAGGGTTAGATAATGCAGAATTTGTAGCAACTAAAATAATTGAAAAATCTCTTTCTGTAAGACAAGCAGAAAATTTTGTAAAAATATATAAGACGAAAAAAAAGCCCTCTAAAACATTTAAAGATGCCAATTTAAAAGGTCTAGAAAATTCAATTATAGAAAAAATTGGCTTGAATGTTTTGATTAAAAATAAAAAAGACAATACTGGGACTTTACTTTTAGAATACAAAGACCTTGATCAGCTTAACAAAATTATTGAAATTATAAAGTCTAATTATTAATTATCGAAGATTTTTCAATGATAAAATCTGACAAAATATTAATGGAACTATTAGAATGTTTTTTAACTAAAAGTTCAACAGTATTAATTTGATATATTAAATTTTTAACCTCTTTATAAGACCAATTTTTTATTTGAAGTTTTACAATCTCTTTGTCCTTCCAAAATATTGGCGGTTTAAAACTCCCTATTGTTGCGTCTAAACTTTTTGTCTTTTCAAAACTTTTACTTAATTTAATCAGTCTTTTTGCTTTCATTAAAAAAGTTCTAATAATTATAATACAATCATCTAGCGTGTAATTATTCTCATTCAATATATTAATGGTTCTTTTTTTATTTTTGGACAAGCAGCAATCAATTAATTCAGAAACATTATAATTTTCGGCTAAATTAGTGAGTTTTAAGATATCTTGTATTTCTATTTTATTTTTATTTAGTATGAAATTTCTTATTTTTTCAAGTTCATTATTTAAGTTTTGTCTATCTCCTCTTGAACGTTGAACAATCAAATTAATGGCCTGTTGTGAAATAGGCACTTTGTTTTCTCTAAAAAAACCATTTACCATAGCTGATAAGGTTTGATTGTTATCCTCATAAAATGGAACACAAAATATTTCTTTATTTTTTTCAAATAAAGATCTTATTTTTGATTTTTTCTCAAGAGTATTTGAATTTAAAATTAAAATTAAGTCATCAATTTTTTTTTCGATAATTTCCTCTATTACAACTTTTATTTTATCAGTTGCTCTATTTATTATAATTAATTTTTCATTTTCAAAAAAAGATTTTGATAAAATATTGTTAAAAAAATTCTCAATATTATTCAGAACTTCGCTCTCTTCATAGTAATAAGTATTATTTGGATATTTTACTTTAAATTTATTCTCAATTATTTGGTTTTTATGCCCCTGATTCTCACCATATAATAAAAAAAGAGATTGTTTTTTTAAGTTTATCTTTTCTAGCTCAAAAGATTTTATTATCATTTTATAAAGAGTACAAAAACAAGATTATTTCTTCAGAAATTTCTTCAGCTAAGTTCTCTTGTATTTTTTTTTCATTTTTTTTCAAATCAAACTTTCTGTCTATATTGTTATAGTTGAAGCTTTTTCCAAAATTTTTTATCATTATATTAGAATTGTTATCTTTAATTGTTAATTTTGTATTAATTCTTAAATTGAAACTTTTAGCATCACCTTTTGAATTTTTTGTAGTAATTTTTTTTTCTTTTATTGAGTACAGATTTATTTCAATAATTTTTTGGTTATTTTGCTGACTTTGAATATTTTTTAGGTTTTTATAAATTCTATTATTAATTAATTTATCTCCTTCCATTTCAATATTTTTTATCTTGAAATCAATGTTTTCTTTATAATATATAGGAGTATATCCACATGCATTTAACATGGTCATCACTAAAAAGATTATAATAATATTTTTTTTAATTCTCATTTTTAGTCTGTAATTATATTAATCAATTTATCTTTAATAAAAATTGTTTTCACAATTATTTTGTCTTCTAAATATTTATTACATTTAGCATCTTTATATATTTCTTGCATCAATGCTTTTTCATTAATATTAAATTGCATTTCCATTATAGATCTTTTTTTACTATTTATCTGAATTACTATAGAAGTTTTGCTTTGTATTAAGTATTTTTTTTCAATTTCAGGCCATTGATAGCTATTCTTGATGTTCAAATCCTCAAAACATTCAGCTGAAAGATGTGGTAAAATTGGATTTAAAGAACATAATATTTTGATATAATTAACTTTTAAATCTTCAGCACTTACTGAGGAAATATTTTTGGAAAAAAAATTATAAATCTCATACAAATTTGCTACAAGCACATTATATTGAAAACTTTCTAAATTTTTTGTAATCTTTTGAAGTATTTGATTGGTAAATCTAAAAATTTCATCTCCCTTCTTTCCTATAAATTTATCATTTTGTCCTTCAATCTGATTTTTTATATTTAAGTGTAAGGTCCAAAACTTCTGGATAAATTTAAAAGCAGCCTTTATTCCAGTATCTGACCACTGTATGTCTTTTTCAGGGGGGCTATCTGATAAAATAAATAACCTTACAGAGTCAGCACCATAATTCTTTATTATTTCTTCAGGGTCAATGGTATTTTTTTTTGATTTAGACATAGACTCTATGGGTCCTACAATTATTTTCTCTGAAAGATTATTTTTCTTATAATAGTTTTTATTATCCTCAGAGGTTATTTCATCAGGACTAACCCAGTTATTCTCTTGATCTTTATATGTCTCATGACAAACCATACCTTGTGTAAATAAGCCTTTAAATGGCTCTTTTATATTTATTTGATCATTTTTGTAACTCAAAGCCCGCATAAAGAACCTTGAGTATAAAAGATGTAAAATTGCGTGTTCCACCCCTCCAATATATTGGTCAACTGGCATCCAATAGTTAATATCGTCAACATTAAAACCATTTTCATCATTCTTAGGTGAACAAAATCTTAAAAAATACCATGAAGAGTCTACAAAAGTGTCAAGAGTATCCGTTTCTAGCTCACACTCCTCACCATCAATTAAAATTTTCTTCCATTCATCTTGATGATCCAGTGGATTACCTTTTGTATTAAGGTTTATATTTTCTGGAAGTTTAATTGGTAAAAATTCATTTGGTATTTTTACAATTTCATTATTTTTATTATAAGCAATGGGTATTGGGCATCCCCAATATCTTTGACGAGAAATACCCCAATCTTTTAATCTAAAGTTAATTTTTTTATTTCCTAATTTCTTCTCTTCCAGAACTTGAATGGCTTTTAATATTGATTCCTCTGGTGCACTTAACCCATCAAGGAATTTTGAATTAAAAATTTTCCCTGGTCCTGTATACGCTTCTTTTTCAACCTTAAATTCTCCGACATGATCATTTGGTTTTACAACAGGTATTATGTCTAGATTATATTTTAATGCAAAATCTAAATCTCGCTGATCATGACTTGGGCATCCAAAAACAGCTCCAAAGCCATAATCCATTAAAACAAAATTAGCAAAAAAAATAGGAATTTTTTTTTCAGAGTCAAAAGGATTTGTTGCTAAAAGTTTAGTTTTAAAACCTATTTTTTCAGCTTGTGCTATAGCCTCTTCTGTTGTGCCAGACTTTGAGCAGTCTTCTTTAAATTTTTTAAAATTATCATCTTTTTCATAATATTTGGATATTGGATGATCAACTGATAGAGCCAAAAATGAACAGCCAAAAAGTGTATCAGGTCTTGTTGTAAAAATTTTTACAGATTTTACGTCATCAATGCCTTCAATTTGAAAAGTAATTTCACTACCAAAGGATTTTCCAATCCAATTTTTTTGCATCACCTTAACTTTATTAGGCCACTCATCAAGTTTTTCTAAATCATCTAAAAGTTCATCTGAAAATTTTGAAATATTAAAACACCATTGGTTAAGTTTTTTTCTTTCAACTATGGCCCCTGATCGCCAGCCTCTGCCATCAATTACTTGTTCATTTGCTAAAACTGTTTGATCAATAGGATCCCAGTTTACATAGTTTTCTTTTCTATAAACTAAGCCCTTGTCATATAGATCTAGGAAAAATTTTTGTTGATGTTTATAGTATTCAGGTGAGCAAGTTGAAATTTCTTTGCTCCAATCAATAGATAAACCAAGTTGTTTTAGTTGTGATTTCATTGTGGATATATTTTTTTCTGTCCACTTCTTAGGATCTAAATTATTCTGACGAGCAGCATTCTCTGCGGGCATTCCAAAAGAGTCCCATCCCATGGGGTGAAGAACATTAAACCCACGCATAGATTTATATCTAGCTAAGACATCTCCAATAGTATAATTTCGAACATGCCCCATGTGAATTTTACCAGATGGATATGGAAACATTTCAAGGCAATAAAATTTTTTTTTGTCTTTGATGACCTTTGATTCAAAAACTTTTTTATCCTCCCAAATCTTTTGCCATTTTTCTTCTACTGATTTAAAATTATATCTAGTCACGAGTGTGTCTTATAACCCTATCTATCTGAGGATTTCAGAAAATCTAAGCTTCTTTTTTTACCTTTTTTTTTACTTTTAAAATAAGTAGCTGCTTTTTTTAAAATAGCCAATTTTAATTCATTATTTAAAGCACTTTCATTTTCTATTATTTTGCAATTAGTATTTACGTCACAATTTTTATTGAAGATTTGAATATTTAATGCGTCAGATCTAATTTCATTTGTTAAAAAACGAATTGAAATTTTAATTGATTTATTTGGTTCGTTAGTATCATTATACCAATCTGTTATTATTAACCCCCCACCATAGTCAACTGCAAGAAGTGGCATAAAATCTAATGTATCAAGTGTTGCCCTCCACAATTCATTAGAGGTAGCAAAATCAAAAGAGCCGTTATTTTTTTCTTTATTACCAAAACTAAAACCTCTTCCTTCTTCAATATTTTTTTGTATCCTTTTTTCAGGCTCAGGAGGGAATTTTTTTGCATCTGTAGGCCTATATAAACCACATGATTCTAGACTTAAAATCATAAGAAAAAGGACTATTAATTTTAGAGTTATTTTGATTGCCATAAAGCTCAGATAATGCTTTAATTATCATATTTTTAAGATCATGATAGGTTTAAATTTTTAACTAAATTTAAAGTAGAAAAAAACTAAAAATAAGGGATATAGTGTTGCATAAAAGCATCAATTGCCAAATAAATGGTCAGAATTATGATAAAATTTAATAAAATAAAGCAAAATTTGCTAATAAAACAGTGTTTATAATTATAAAACAATAAAAATGGAGAAAAATATGAACAACTTAAAAAAACTAGGGTTAACTGCATTAGCAGGTTCTCTAGCAACTACTGCAGCTTTTGCAGGTGCATTAGATGTATCTGGAACTGCAAAAATAAAATACCAATCACAGCATGAGTCAGAAACTACTGGAAACTCATACAGTACAGATAAAGCTATTGGCTTTTCAGGATCTGGAGATTTAGATAATGGAATGACTGTAAGTTATGGTTACACTATGACTGATGCAGCTTTCTCATCTACTTCTGTTAAAATTGACATGGGTGATGCAGGAATGATTGGTCTAGGAAATGGAACTGACATTGCTGGTATCGGTAAATATGATGACGTTATGCCAACTGCTGGTGAAGAAGTTTGGGATGATGTTAATGCTGATGATAACGGTGTTGTTGATCATTCAAATGTGAACCAATGGGGATATGAAGGTAGCTTAATGGGAGCAACAGTTTCAGTTGCTTATACTAATAATGCTGCAACTGGTTCAGATAAATCTATCGTACTACTTTCAAACGATCTAATGGATGGTTTACAAGTTGGTATTGGTATGGGTGATAAAGCTGGTGCAACAGTTACGACTGACCAAGATCATTCAACTATGTGGGCTAAGTACACAACTGGTCCTGCAACATTGGGTATCCAGGTGTCGAAAATTGACAACACGCTTACTACTTCTGACGAAGACAGAAATCACATTGCTGCGTCATTTGCTGTAAATGAAAACTTAAGTGTATCTTATGGTTTATCTACAGTTGAGTTTGGTGACACTACTAAATCTGACGAAGACAGTGCAGGTTTCTCAGCGTCATACACAATGGGATCAATTACTATTGGTGCAGTTCATAACACAACTGAAGCTGTAGCTGGTACGTCAACTGATGATGATAGTTTCACAGAAGTTGCTGTAACATTTGCATTTTAGTAATTAAGTAAATTTAAAATTTAAAAAACAGCCCATATTAATTTATGGGCTGTTTTTTTTGTCTCTCTCAAAAAAGCTTATTCCAGCAAACCCAAAACAATTTAATAAGTCTAGTTGTTTAATGTTTTCTTTAGATAGCCCACCCAAAACAATAATTTTTTTTTTTGTTAATGAGGATAATAACTTAAATCTATTAATACCTAAATAATTTTTGTTTTTTCTAAATGGTGAAGATAAAAAAACAGCATCAACCTTTTGTAAAACTTTAGCATTGATTTCTTTGTAATTATGAACAGAACCTAACAAAATAAAATTTTTTCTATATGAGTAACAAAGGTGTTTATATTCTGTATTAAAAGAGGGTATATAAGCACCATCCAAATTGAGCTTTAAAGCTAATTTAATATTATTTGATAGAATAAATTTATTGCCTCTTTTTTTTGAATAATTCTTTATTTTTAAAATTAAATTTGTGTCTAATTTTTCAGTATAATTTCTATAAATTATTGCTGTATCTTTATCAAGTTTATCTATGTGATTTTTATCAAATTTACTTATAAAGTAATACTTATTAGGTAAATAATTATGCATAATACTGTTAAAAACTTAACTTATATAAAAGAGCTAATTAAATCAAAAGTAAATGATTTAAATAATAATAAAAAAAGCAAAATTATCGCTGTATCAAAGACATTTCCTATTGAAAAAATTTTACCTCTCATTGAGTATGGACATTTAGATTATGGTGAAAATAAAGTCCAAGAAGCATTAGATAAGTGGAAAGACATTAAAGCTAGAAATAGAGAGATTAAAATACACTTAATTGGAAAGTTACAAACGAATAAAGTAAAGTTGGCAGTTAAAATTTTTGATTATGTTCACTCATTAGATAGTGAAAGATTAGCTAGTAAGATTGCTGAAGAACAGAGTAAACAAAACAAAAAACTTAAGTTTTTTATACAAATTAATATTGGTAATGAGGAACAAAAATCCGGAATAAGTAAAGAGAAAGCTTCAGAGTTTAATGAATATTGTAAAAATTTAAATTTAGATGTAATTGGAACCATGTGCATTCCACCTAAAGAAGGAGAGGTCAAAAATTATTTTTTAGAGATGAGTAAAATTAATAAAGAATTAGGCCTAATCGATTTAAGCATGGGCATGTCAGAAGATTATTTGGAAGCAGCTAAAAATGATGCAACATTTTTAAGAATTGGGTCTAAAATCTTTGGTCCAAGAAGTTAATCAATTTTTATTTGTGTTTTTTGATTAATTAATTTTAATATGATTTCAAAATCTTTTTTTTTAAGAGCTATACAGCCAGCTGTAGGTTTATAGCTATTAGTTATATGTATAAAGATTGCACTACCCTTATAGGGAATTTTTTTACTATTATGACTAATTGTTATTAAATAATCATATATGTGATCTTTTCTATAAAAATTTTCTTTATTTTTTTTATTAATTTTTAGAATTTCACTGTTATATTTTTTATGCTTTGGATCATCACACCAAGCTATATTTTTTTTAATAATTTTTTTTGCAATTTTACATTGAGGAACTCCAACCCTATCTTTCCTAAAATATAATTTTTCTAACTTGAACAAACCTTTTGGTGTTGAATAATCTCCCTCTATTTTATTTGAATTTAAGCCATTTTTACCTACACAACATTTGAACCTAAAATCATCAATTATTAGGGTGTTTTTATTTTTTACATGAATTATCATAGGTTTACTGAATATGATTAAGCAAAATGTTTTTATTATAAATTTTAACTCACTATATGAAGTTTTATGTGAGATTAAAGAACATTTAACTTTTAAAATAATAAAATATGAAAATAAAGAGGATTTTATTAATAGTTTTGATTTAGATATAAAGAATTCTTTAGTAATTTCAAACTCTCAACAGAAGTTATCACAAAATAAGAATATAACAGATCACAATTTATTATTTTTTAATGAATTACCTTTGCCTTTAAATAAAATTTTAGAACTAATTAATATTCAATTAATCAAACTTAAATTTAATTATCAGTCTAAAGTTAATATTAAAAGTTACGAATTAAATCTAAACTCTAAATTTTTCTCTAAAAATAATGTAAGTTTAAAATTAACAGAAAAAGAAATTGAAATTATTTTATATTTAAATAAGACAAAGACAAAACATGATGTGTCTGATTTACAAAAAAATATATGGGGTTATTCACCTGAAATGGAAACGCATACTGTTGAAACACACATATATCGATTACGAAAAAAGTTAAATATCAAATTTAATGATAACAATTTTATATTAAGTCATAAAAATGGGTATTTTATTGAGTAAAATAAAACTAATTTAATCTAGCGCCAATTTTTTGAATTATCTTTGACGACATTTCTGTACCCTTTTCAAGACTCTTTTCTATTGAAAATTTATTAATAAATCCATGAAGATATCCTGCTGCAAACAAATCACCAGCACCTGTTAAATCTATAATTTTCAAATTTGACTTAGCTTCACATTCAACCACTTCATTATTTTTAATAGCAATACTCCCTTTTTCTCCTCGAGTAATAATAAGAAGTTTTCCTAATTGTTTTCCAAACGTAATAACATCACTAAATTTTTTTGTATCAATTAAAGATTTAATCTCCTGTTCATTAGCAAAAGTAATATCAAGCTTATTTTTAACAAGGTTTAAAAAACTATCCTTATGTCTTTTTACACAAAACTGGTCGGATAACGTCATCGCTTTTTTATTAGCTAAGGACATTGCTTTATCAAATGCAGATTTTGGATCACCTTCATCCCATAAATATCCTTCTAAAAATATCATTTCACTTTCTTTAACAGCATTTTCATTAATATCTTTTTCACTAATTTTTCCTGCTATACCTAAAAAAGTTATCATTGTTCTTTCCGAATCAGGTGTTATTAGAATTAAACATGTACCAGTCGGTAAAATTTCTTCTCTGTTATCATAAAAATATTGCACTTTTTCCTTAATCAGACCCTCTTTATATTTTTGGCCTAATTCGTCAGAATTGATTTTACCAATAAATCCAACATTATTTTGTAATTGAGATAGGCCAACAATAGAATTTGCAACTGATCCACCAGATACAGTTTCTTCAATTTTTAGAGTAGATAAAAGTTTTTTGAATTCATTTTCATCTACTAGCTTCATAGTGCTTTTTGTTAAACCATTTTCTAATAGATATTGATCATTTACTTTACATATGACATCAACAATTGCATTTCCGATTCCTAAAATTTTCATATTAAGCTTTTTTTATTTTAACTGGATTTTTTCTATTAGGATAACAAGTGGTACAAATTTTACAAGTCAAACCATAACACTCCCTTGCCTTACAAAATTCTCTTCCATAATAAATTATCTGTAAGTGTAATTTGCTCCACTTTTTTTTAGGAAATAGTCTTTTTAAATCCTTCTCTGTTTGAATAACATTTTTACCACTTGTTAAACCCCATCTTTGAGCAAGCCTATGTATATGAGTATCTACTGCAAATGCAGGTATACCAAATCCTTGAGACATCACTACACTTGCTGTTTTATGTCCTACACCAGGCAGTTTTTCAAGCTCTTCAAAGCTTTTAGGTACTTTGCCACCATGATTATCTAAAAGTTGCTTAGACATTAAGTAAATACTTTTTGCTTTAACTCTAAAAATACCAATACTTTTAATTAATCTTTCAATTTTTTTTCTGCCTAATTTTACGAAATGCTCAGGTTTATAATATTTTGGGTATATATTTTTAGTTACATTATTAACATTTAAATCAGTACACTGTGCCGACAAAAGGACTGACATTAAAAGAGTGAATTTATTTTTATGGACTAGGGGAATGGGAGTTGTTGGATAAATTTTATTTAAAATTTTAAGTATTTTATTTATTTTGTCTTTTTCATCCATTATTCAAAATTTAATAAATCTCTCATTGAATAAAGTCCAGGCCTTTTATTTATAAGCCATTTTGCAGCAATTAGAGCACCATCAGAGTATAAAGATCTGTCAAATGCTTCGTGATTTAATTTTATTATTTCTTTACCACTAGAAAATGCAACCTCATGCTCTCCAATAATTTCTCCTTTTCTAATTGAATTAAAATTAATTTTTTTTCCATACTGAAAAGATTTTTTATTTAAAAATTTTTTACCAATTAAATTATAAAGATTTTTATTTTTTCCATTTGCTATACCTTTTCCCAGCATTAAAGCTGTTCCTGAGGGATAATCTTTTTTATGTTTATGATGAACTTCATACACTTTGCTTAAATATTCATCATTCAATGATTTTGAAGCAATTTCAGTTAAATACATTAACAAATTAACACCTAAGCTCATATTACCAGCTTTTAATATAGGAATTTTTTTTGAATACTTTTTAATTAAACTATCTTCTTTTTTAGTAAAACCAGTTGTTCCAATAACTACTCTTTTTTTAAGTCTTGATGCAATTTTAAGGATATCTAAAGTACATTTTGGAACTGTAAAGTCCACTATTACATCAGTTTTTTTAAAAGCTAGCTCTGTATTTAAATCAAGTTTGATATTAGCTATTTTTTTATTGATAATTTTGTTTTCTGTAAGAGCTACAAGTTTAAAGTTTTTATTAGATTTAGAAGATTTAATAAGTTGCTGACCCATTCTCCCAAGACAACCAGAAATTGCTAAATTGATTTTTTTCATTTAGAAAATATTAACCTTTTTTGGTTAATTAGTCTTTTAGTTTTTCCAAAAACTTTTAGCTTTTTGAAAGAACTTTTTAATACTTGGATTTGATTTTTCATTTTCTATTTCTCTAAATTTTTCAAGTAACTCTTTTTGCTCTTTATTTAGTGAAATTGGAACTTCGGTATTGACCTGAACATAAAGGTCTCCATTTCCACTTCCTCGCATGTAAGGCATTCCTTTTCCTTTTAGTCTAAATTGTTTTCCATTTTGAGTTCCATCAGGTATTTTAATTTTTGCCCTACCACCATCAATTGTTGGTATTTCAATTGTAGTACCTAGTGCAGCATCAGCAATTGATATAGGAAATTCAAAAAATAAATTTTCATCAGATCTTTTAAATAAATCATGAGAGTGAACATTAATAAATAAATATAAATCTCCACTAGCTCCACCCTTGGTGCCAGCTTCTCCTTTGCCAGCCAATCTTATTCTAGTTCCGTCATCAACACCCTTTGGTATTGTTACTGATATTTTTTTTGAAGCCTGTTTGTTGCCTTGACCGTTACAGTCAGTACATGGATTAGTAATTTCTTCTCCAGTTCCTTGACATTGAGGACAAGTTTGTTGAACTGTAAAAAAACCTTGATTAGATCTTACTTTACCGTTCCCACCACAAACTGTACATCTGTCTGGAGAGTGACCAGGCTTAGAACCATTTCCTTTACACAATGTACATTTTTCAGTCGTTGAAAATTTTATATCTTGCTTTTTACCTTCATACGCCTCTCTAAGAGAAATTGATAAATCATATCTTAAATCAGAACCTCTATTATTTGTTTTTCGCCCTCTCGACCTACCACCTCCGCCAAAGTCACCAAAAAAATCCTCAAAAATATCTGAAAAATCAGCTCCACCGAAGCCACCACCCTGTCTCGAACCCCCTCCACCCTCAAAAGCAGCATGGCCAAAATTATCATAGTTTTGTTTTTTCCCCGCATCAGAAAGAATACCGTATGCCTCACCAGCTTCTTTAAATTTGTCTTCGGAAGTTTTATCTCCAGGGTTTTTATCAGGGTGATGTTTTACTGCTAGTTTTCTGTATGCAGATTTTAATTCTTCAGGGCTTGCATTTTTGCTAACACCTAAAACGTCATAAAAATCTCTTTTAGCCATAAGTTAGTCTAAGATGATAGTTGTTTTAAGTATTAAGCACTTTTTTCTTTATTTTCTTCTTTTTTATCCTCTTTTGTTTCTTCTTTACCTTCTTCTTTTACTTCCTCAAAATCTGCATCAACTACGTTGTCATCTTTTTTTGTTTCATTATTCTCATCACCATCTTTAGGTGAACCTTCTTTTTTTTCTTGAGATTTGTAGATAGCTTCACCAAGTTTCATAGAAGCCTGAACTAAAACTTCTGTTTTCTTTTTAATATTTTCAGTATCAGTTCCTTTTATAGCTTCTTTCAAATCAGTTGACGCATCTTCTATTGCTTTCTTTTCAGCGTCTGAAACTTTAGCACCATGTTCTTTTAAATTTTTTTCAGTTGAATGAATTAAGGTATCTGCTTGGTTTCTTGCATCTACAGATTCTCTTTTCTTTTTATCTTCATCTTTATTAGTCTCTGCATCTTTAACCATCTTTTCAATTTCCTCATCACTCAAGCCACCTGAAGCTTGGATTTGAATTTTTTGTTCTTTTCCAGTTCCCTTATCTTTTGCAGAAACACTAACAATTCCATTTGCATCAATATCAAAAGTTACTTCAATTTGAGGTACTCCTCTTGGAGCTGGTGCAATACCTATTAATTCAAAATTCCCCAACATTTTATTATCAGATGCCATCTCTCTTTCACCTTGAAGAACTCTTATTGATACAGCTGGTTGGTTGTCATCTGCTGTAGAAAAGACTTGGCTTTTTTTTGTTGGTATTGTTGTGTTTTTTTCAATTAATTTTGTTGATACTCCACCCAATGTTTCAATTCCAAGTGACAAAGGTGTTACATCTAAAAGAAGCACGTCTTTAACATCCCCCTGAAGAACACCTGCTTGAATTGCTGCACCCATTGCAACTACTTCATCAGGGTTTACACTTTTGTTTGGTTCCTTTCCAAAAAAATTTTTAACTTCAGCTAAAACTTTAGGCATTCTTGTCATTCCACCAACCATTACAACTTCATCAATTTCATTTGCAGTAAGACCCGCATCTTTTAGAGCTGTTTTACATGGTGGCAAAGTTCTTGAAATTAAATCTTCAACTAAAGCTTCTAATTTTGCTCTAGTCATTTTCAAATTAATATGCTTTGGACCCGTTTTGTCTGCAGTTATGAATGGTAAATTAACATCAGTTTGTTCAGCAGACGAAAGTTCTATTTTTGCTTTTTCAGCAGCCTCTTTTAACCTTTGAAGGGCTAGTTTATCAGTTTTTAAATCTATTCCATTATCTTTTTTGAACTCACCAACTAAGTAATCAACAATTGTGTTGTCAAAATCTTCTCCACCTAAAAATGTATCACCATTAGTAGATTTAACTTCAAATACACCATCACCTAATTCAAGAATAGAAACATCAAAAGTTCCTCCACCCAAGTCATATACAGCAATTTTTTTATTTTCTTTTTTCTTATCTAAACCATATGCTAATGAAGCAGCCGTTGGTTCATTTATAATTCTTAAAACTTCTAATCCCGCAATTTTACCAGCATCTTTTGTTGCTTGTCTTTGAGCATCGTTAAAGTAAGCAGGAACAGTTATCACAGCTTTAGTTACTTCTTGTCCCAAATATTTCTCAGCTGTTTCTTTCATTTTTATAAGAATGAAAGCTGATATTTGTGAAGGTGAATATTTTTCACCTTTTGCTTCAATCCAGGCATCCCCTTTTTCTGAGCTAACTATTTTAAAAGGTGCTGCTGCAATATCTTTTTTTACAGTAGGATCTTCAAAATTTCTCCCAATTAATCTTTTTACAGCAAAAATAGTATTTTCAGGGTTAGTTACCGCTTGTCTTTTTGCGGGTTGTCCAACAAGTTTTTCTCCATCATCAGTAAAAGCAACAACAGAAGGAGTTGTTCTTGCACCTTCTGCATTTTCTAAAACTTTAGGCTGACTACCTTCCATGATAGATACACACGAATTTGTTGTTCCTAAATCTATTCCAATAATTTTGCTCATAATTTAAATCCTACTCTTCATATAAGTGTTAATTTTTAATCTACAAGTTCTGACAAATATTATAAATTGTCTGAATTCTCCTTATTTTCCTCATTTTTTTCTGCTTTATTTGTTGTTTTTTTTGAAACTCCTACTAGAGATGGTCTAAGCAATCTATCTTTCATCATAAAACCTTTTTGAATCTCTTGAATAATGGTGCCTGGCTCTTTTTGATCATCTTCAATCTCGATCATTGCTTGGTGAAGATTTGGATCTAGTTTTTTACCAATCGAATCTAAAGGAGTAATCCCATTTTTTGATAAAATAGAAATCATATCTTTACTTATAATATCAAAATGCTCTAAAGTTTTTTTTAAAGCTTCTGAATTTTTCAAAATCTCATCACTCTCTAGTATCAGTTTTGACCTTTCCAAATTATCCACTAAGTTTAAAGTTTCTTTTGCAAAAGCAAAACCTCCATAATTAAAAGCATCTTCTCTTTCTTTTTCAAATCTTCTTCTCTGATTTTCCATTTCTGCGAAAGCCCTAGACAATTTATCTTGCAGTTCTAAAATTTTTTCTTCTGAAGTAATTTCGTTTGGCAGTTCTTTGCTTTCCGAAGCTCGAGATACAGAGTCATTGTCTAATTCTTCTGTTTTAATCTCTCCAGATTCATTATTTTGTGTTTCAAAATTAGTGTTTTGATCTTTTTCCATTGAGACTTATATGGTATGAAATTTGATAATTGCTAGATGTTAAAGAAAAAAATTACAAAAATATTAGTTGGTACCAACAATACTGGAAAATTAAGGGAAATTAAGGATTTATTGCCTAAAAACCTGAAAATTTACTCTACAGCTGACTTTAATATTAAAAGCCCCCCTGAAAATGGAAAAACTTTTAAAGAAAATTCTTTAATTAAAGCTAGATATTTTTCTAAAAAAGCAAAAATGATTTGCTTATCAGATGATTCAGGGCTGGAGATTGATATTTTAGATGGAGCTCCAGGTATCCATTCAGCTAGATGGGGTGGAAAAAAGGGAGATTTCATTAAGGCAATGAATAAAGTTTTTAAAGAATTAGATAAAAAAAACAGAAATTGGAAAACTGAAAAAATTAAAGCCAGATTCATTTGTGCTTTAACTATTTATGGACCCAATCAAAAAACTATAAATTCTATTGGTAAAATTGAAGGACATATTTCACCTTATATGAAAGGAAAAAATGGATTTGGTTATGATCCAATCTTTATACCTAAAGGAAAAAAAATCACGTTTGGAGAAATGAAAGTATCACAAAAATATAGGATAGATCATAGATTTAAAGCTTTTAAAAAAATTAAAAAATTTTTGTAAACTCATTATCTTCAACTTTATAAAAATTAAGAATATGGTTAATTTTATTATTTTTTATTTCAAAAATTCCAACCTTACCTTTAAATAAAGTTTTTTTAGTAAATATTTTTTCGTCCACAATTGAATTGTTTTGAAGTATCAAGTAATAAACTAGTCCAACTAAATCAAAACTTAAGAAAGATAATTGATTTGGATAATGATTAAATCTTTTAAAATATTCTGCTGAAAAATCTTCATAATTTTTTTTATTTATAGAAGGAAAATAAAGTGGTTGTGTGCTTGCTTCCCCGAGTAGAGATTTATCAAACCATTGATTTAGTGTTATGAAATATTTTTTTTTAGGTGAGATATCAGTATATAACAGGGAGGTTGTAACACTTTTTAGGCTTTCATCAAAATCTGCAATTATTATAGAGTCAAATCTAACACTGCCAAGAGTGTCTTTTTTTTTTAATTTTTCAATTAATTGCTCTTTATTGTTTTGATCTGATTTTTCTAATCTAACTATTTCATCATCAAGATTTTGTTTTCTCTTATCATATTGTGTTATTTTTTCTATTTGTTGAGTTAGCTTAGTAGGATCTGTATTGTAGACATAATTTTTTATTATCTTTATTTTAGAAACAGAAATAGCTTTCTTAATTTCATTTTTATAATTTACATCTGGAGTTAAAAAAATAGTTTTTTCTATTTCTTTTAACTTTAGAAATTTTTTAATGGTATTTAATTGTGAAGTTGCATTAATACCAGCATTAATAATATTTTTTGAAAAATTGTTATTTTTGTTTGTTAATGATAAAAAAGTTATATTAGCTAATTCATCAAGATAAATTAAATTTTCGTTAAAAACTGGACCAATAATTATTTTTATATCTAGTTTGGCTAATTCTTTTGCTGCCTTTAAAGTGCTTTCAGGATTAGATCGAGTATCTTTAGGAACAATTTGAATCGATAGGTTGTTTATTTTATTAATAGCTAGTCGTACAGATTTAACTATAGATTGACCTATCTCAGAATTTTTACCCGTTAAAGGAACAAGCAATCCAATTTTGATTTTTTCACTAGCAATGATTTCTGCTGTTGAAAGTGAAAAAGTTAAAGTTAAAAGTAATATAATTTTAATAATTTTCTTCATTTTAATGATATTATTATAACGATTATATTGTGATGATTCTACATACTGAAGATAAAAATAATAAAATTAAAAGTGGCCTTTATATTGTTGCCACTCCAATTGGAAATTTAAGTGATATTACTTTAAGAGCCATAGATGTCCTAAAAAAATCAGATTATATACTGTGTGAAGATACTCGAACTTCAAAAAATTTATTAGACAAGTATGAAATTAAATCAAAGTTAATTTCGAATCACAAATTTAATGAAAAAAAGAATCTATCTAAAATAATAAATATTTTAAAATTAGACTGTGTTATCTCGTTAATTTCTGATGCGGGAACTCCTTCAATTTCTGACCCTGGAAAAATATTAATTAATGAGTGTGTGATAAATAATATTAACATTTTTCCAATATCTGGTGCATCAGCTGTTTCAACTGCTATTTCTATTAGTGGTTTTAGTGAAAAATATTTTTTTTATGGATTCTTTCCTGAAAAAAATAAAAAGTTAAAAGAAGATTTTGAAAAATTAGCAAATTTAAATAGCTGTATTATTTTTTTTATTTCTCCACGAAAATTTAATAAATCTGTAAAGGAAATTAAGTATCATTTTTCAGGGAGAAAAATTTTGATATGTAGAGAGATGACAAAATTTTATGAGGAGTATAGTAGATTAGATATTGATGATCTTGAGCCTTTTAAGTCTGATCCAAAAGGGGAAATAACAATTGTTATTTCTGAAAAACTTAAAGAAAAAAATCCTTCGATAATCTTGAAAGAATCTGATAAAAAAAATATTCAAAAAATGATTAAAAAACTAAGCATTAAAGACATTACTGATTTAATTAGTCAAAATACTAATGTACCCAAAAAAGAAATTTATAATTACTGTTTAAAACTAAAAAATGAAAAGTAGAATTTTTTTAATAAGTTTAATTTTTTTGATCTTCACAGGATGTGTGGGAATAAGTTCAAAAGGTATTTTCGGAACAGGAGTTAGTGTTGCTTTAGACCCAAGATCTTTAGGAACTCAAATAGATGATTCTGTAATGCAAAAAAATTTAGCAGCAAGATTAGCACTAAGAGATAAAAATCATTTATTATCTGTAAGTACAAAAGTTTTAGATGGTAGAATTTTCTTAACAGGAAAAGTTGATGATCCAGAAGAAAAACTTCAAATTACAAAATTAGCATGGGAAACTAAAGGGACTAGATCAGTTAAAAATGATATTAAATTAAAAGAAGATTTTAATTTTAAACAATCAGCAAAAGATTTGTTGATAACTTCTCAATTGCGTACGGCCCTAATATTTAATAAAAAAATTAAGGCAACAAATTATCAAATAGACACTTATAAGAAAAAAATATTTATTTATGGAATTTCTTTAACAAATGATGAAAGAAAAGAAGTGATAAGTGAAGCTAAAGAAATACTGGATGTTGTAGACGTTATAGCAAGTATAGTTTTAGTTGAGGATTTAAGAATTCAAAAAAATTAATTTTTTTCATAGTCAATCACATCAGCAGAATAAGCCGCAACTGAAGCTAGATTAATTATTTCTGATGTAGAAGATCTTAATGGTGCTATTTCAATTGGTTGACCTAATCCAATTAATAGAGGTCCAATCACTTTTGTATCACCTAAGCTTTTCATCATTTTATATGAAATCGCAGCACTATGTTGTCCTGGCATTACTAAGATATTTGCATTACCAACAATGCTTGAGAAAGGATAAAGTTCTTTATATTCCTCATTTAAAGCAACATCAGGCTGCATGTCACCATCAAAATCAAAATCTACATTTTTATTTTTTAAAATTTCAACAGCTCTTTTTATATGTTTGGTTCTACTTGTGAGAGGTTGGCCAAACGTTGAATGAGAAACAAAGGCAACTTTTGGAATAAAGCCAAACATTTTAACTACTCTTGCAGCAGATATGGCAATTTCAGCAAGCTCTTCTGAACTTGGATATTCGTTAACACTAGTATCTCCAACAAAAATAGTTTTTCCTTTTGCAATAACCATATTTAACCCAAACATGATCTCTCCTGGTCTAGCTTTTATAACTTGTGTAACCTTTTCAAAAGATGCTCCAAATCTCCTAGTGTTGCCAGTTACAGCTCCATCAGCATCACCACATGCCACCATACAAGATGCCCATATAACCCTATCATTTCTTACAAGCCTATCACAGTCTCTTTCTAAAAGACCTTGTTCTCTTTGCATTTTTTTGAATAGATAATTAACATATTTTTCCCGTTTTTTAGAGTCTGTTGAATTTATTATTTCAATGCCAAAATGATCATCGTAACCAATCTCTTTTATTCTTTCTATAATTTTTTCTTTCTTACCAACTAAAATTGGAATTCCTAACTTTGAATTTTTAAATGCAATTGCTGCTTTAAGAGTATTTTTGTCTTCACCATCTGCAAAAACAATTTTTTTTTGATTTTTTTTAATATAAGAATTAATACCCTGCATAATTGTAACTGACGGATTAAGTCTTTGCTTGAGTTGTTCTTTATAAACTTCAAAATCATTAATATCTTTTCTAGCAACACCACTATTCATTGCAGCCTTTGCAACTGCGGCAGGAATCACACTAATTAATCTTGGATCAAAAGTGGATGGAATTATATAATCTTTCCCATAATGAGGTCTATCACCACCCATAGCTGCAACCACTTCATCAGGAACATCTTCCCTTGTAAGCTTTGCTATAGCATCTGCCGCAGCTACTTTCATTTCTTCATTAATAGTTTTTGCCCTAACATCAAGAGCTCCTCTAAAAACATAAGGAAACCCAATTAAATTATTTACTTGATTGGGATAATCCGATCTTCCTGTAGCAATAATAGCATCATCTCTAACTTCTTGTATTTCTTCAGGAGTAATCTCAGGATCAGGGTTAGCACAAGCAAAAATTATAGGGTTTTTTGCCATTTTTTTTACCATATCTTTTGAGAGAGCACCTTTCACAGAAAGTCCTAAAAAAACATCAGCACCACTAATTGCTTCATCTAATGTTCTAAATTTTGTTTCAGCAGCATGTGATGATTTCCATTGGTTTAATCCTTCTCTGCCCTGATAGATTACCCCTGATCTATCTACCATAATTATATTTTTTTGAGGAACACCACTATTTTTAAATAAATTAGTACAAGCCATTGCAGATGCACCAGCACCATTCACAACAACTTTAATTTTGTTAATAGATTTACCAGATATATCTAGGGCATTAATTAATGCAGCAGTTGTAATAATTGCTGTGCCATGTTGGTCGTCATGAAAAACAGGAATATCTAAAATTTCTTTTAATTTATCTTCAATAATAAAACAATCTGGAGCAGCTATATCTTCTAAGTTTATTCCTCCAAAACTGCATGCAAAATTTTTTATACTATTTATAATCTCATTAGAATCTTTAGAATCAATTTCTAAATCAATAGAATCAATATCTGCAAACCTTTTAAATAGAACTGCTTTTCCTTCCATAACTGGTTTTGAGGCTAGAGCACCTAAATCGCCCATACCTAAAATTGCTGAGCCATTACTAATAACAGCAACAAGGTTTCCTTTTGAAGTATAATCATATGCGGAATCTGGGTTTTCTGCAATTGCTCTAACTGGTACAGCAACACCTGGAGAATAGGCTAAAGCTAGATCTCTCTTTGTAGTCATTGGTTTAGAAGAATTGATCTCAATTTTTCCAGGTTTATTTCTGGAGTGGAAATCTAAAGCTTCCTTATCAGTATAATGGTCTATTTTTGTTTTTTTCATTTATGTTAATTAGATATACAAATGGAGCAAATTTAAGACTAATATGATTTATGAACCTAATTAAGTCAACAGGCACATTTAGTTTTTTTACAATAATAAGTAGATTATTGGGCTATGTTAGAGACATATTGATAGCCCTGTTTCTTGGTGCAGGCCCTTTGGCAGATGCTTTCTTCGTTGCATTTAGGATTCCAAATACCTTTAGAAGATTATTTTCAGAAGGAACATTTAATGCAGCATTTGTACCCAGCTATTCATCACTACTAGATAATAAAAAAAAGTCACAAAAATTTGCAAATAAAATTTTTACTTTACTTTTAATAGGATTATTTTTTTTAGTTCTTGTTATTGAGATAATGATGCCACTATTTGTCTTTATGATAGCGCCAGGTTTTGAAGGCGATCATCAAAAAATGGAATTAGCTGTAACTTTGACAAGAATTACATTTCCGTTCTTATTATTTATTAGCTTGGCATCTTTTTTTTCTGCTATTTTAAATTCTCATAATAAATTTGCCATCGCGTCAGCTGCACCTATAATTTTAAATATTCTTTTAATTGGAGTATTGTTCTTTGGAAAAATTTTAAATGATCAATTAGTATACTATCTGTCTTATGCGGTAACTATCTCAGGTATCTTTCAGTTTATTTTCTTATACTTTTTTGTTAAAAAAAACTTTTCTCCAAAAATTGATTTTGTATTTAAAATTGATAATAAAATTAAACTTTTTTTTCAAAAATTGCTTCCTAGTATTTTTTCTTCTGGTGTTACTCAGATAAATATTTTAGTAGGGACAATCATTGCATCTTTCCAAGCTAGTGCAGTATCATATCTTTATTATGCGGATAGAATTTATCAAATAAATCTTGCTATTGCAGGAATTGCAATAGGTACAATAATACTTCCTCAACTATCCAAGTATGTTCAGAGTAATAAAAAAAAAATAAACCTGATTCAAAATAAAGCGCTAGAGTTAAGTCTATTTTTAAGTATTCCTGCAGCAATAGCATTGATTATTGCTTCTGAAGAAATCATATCTTCTTTATTTGGATATGGTTCTTTCGATGAACTAAGTGTTAAAAATTCAGCAAAAGCTTTATTCTATTTTGCAATTGGATTACCAGCATTTTCTCTTATTAAAGTTTTTTCGGCTTTCTTTTTCGCACATCATAATACTAAAGTACCTTTCTATATTTCTTTAATTTCTGTTTTATTGAATGTGTTTATTAGTATTATTTTTTTTAAGGAAGTTGGTTTTATAATTATACCAATAGCAACTACAATATCATCTTGGTTTAATGCTTTTTTATTATTTATTTTTTTAAAAATAAATAATTTATTTAGTTTTAATCCAGTGTTTATAAATAGGTTTGTTAAAATTTTATTAGCTTCAGTATTAATGGGAATGTTTTTTAATTATGTAATTCATTTTTTTAATGACAAGTTGCTTTACGAGGCAAACTTTAAAGCTATTTATCTAATAGGTACAGTTGTATTAGGCATAATATTTTATCTTTTGATTGCAATTTTAATCAAGGCTTTTAAAAGAAGTGATATTAATTTAAACTATTAACATGTTTAAAAAAATTTTTTCAGGCGTCCAACCAACAGGAAACCTTCATCTAGGAAATTATCTTGGTGCAATTAAGAACTTTGTTGAGCTCCAGAATGATAAAGGAAATGAATGCATTTTTTGTGTTGTGGATCTTCACGCAATTACAGTTAAACAAGATCCTAAAGAATTAAAAAAAAATATAAGAGAAACCACAGCCACATTTATTGCATGTGGAATTGATCCAACTCAAAGTATAATCTTTAATCAATCAATGGTTCCTGCACATTCGGAGGCTGCATGGATTTTAAGTTGTGTTTCAAGAATAGGATGGCTCAATAGAATGACTCAATTTAAAGAAAAAGCTGGTAAAGATAAAGAAAAAGCTAGCATTGGTCTTTATTCTTACCCAGTTCTAATGGCGGCAGATATTTTGCTCTATGACGCAACACATGTTCCAGTTGGAGATGATCAAAAACAACACTTAGAACTTTGTAGAGATATAGCGCAAAAATTTAACAACGATTTTAATGTTAAAGATTTTCTAAAAGTACCAGAGCCTATGATACAAAAAAAATTTTCTAGAATTATGAGTCTTAAAGATGGAATAAAAAAGATGAGTAAATCAGATCCTTCAGATTTAAGTAGGGTTAATCTTACGGACAATAAAGAAGAAATATTAAATAAGATAAAAAAAGCAAAAACAGACCCATTACCATTACCTGAAGAACTTAAAAATTTGACTGAAAGACCTGAGGCAGAAAATTTATTAGGTATTTATTCAAGTTTGAAAAGTCAAGATTTAGAGAATTCTATTAATGAATTTAGTGGAAAAAATTTTTCTGAATTTAAAAAAAGATTATCAGAAGCACTAATTGATAAAATTGAGCCAATTTCAAAAGAGATTAAAAAATTATTAGGTGATGAAAAGTATTTAGATTCAATTTTATTAGATGGATCTAATAAAGCAGACAAAATTGCTTCAAAAAAAATTAAAGAAATGAAAGAATTGGTAGGTTTTTAGCTAAATATATTAATTAGTTTAAATTTAGATATTTACCTTTATATATAAATATATGTTTGTTCAAATCGAAATAACACCAAATCCTAATTCTCTTAAATTTTTGCCAGGTAAAAATGTGTCTAATAGTGGCTCTTTTGAAGTTACAAAAAAAGAGGAAACAGACAATGAGTTAGTAAGAAATATTTTATCCATCAATGGTGTAACTGGAGTGTTTTTAGGACAAGATTTTTTATCTATCAATAAAAAAGATGAAACAACTTGGGAAGATATTAAACATATAGCTATTTCACTAATTAATGATTTTTATGCCACTGGAAAAGAATTTGTTATTGCAAACGAATTATTTGAAGAAAAAAAGGAAGAGTTAAATGAAATTGAAAAAAAGATTATAAGTATTCTTGAGACAAAAATTAGACCTGCTGTAGCTAAAGATGGTGGAGATATAAAGTTTAAAGAATTTAAAAATGGTATTGTTAAGGTAGAATTACAAGGTAGTTGCTCTGGGTGTCCAAGTTCAACTATGACTCTCAAGCAAGGTGTTCAAAATCTTTTGTGTCATTATTTACCTGAGGTAAAAGAAGTGGTTGCAATATAATCATGAAAAAAAATAAATTTTCAATTTCTGAAATAAAGAAATATTTAAAAAAAAAAGGTTTCATAATAAGAAAAAAAAAACATAATGAACATAATGAAAATAATTTTGGGCCTATAGCAAGAACCCTTTTGTCGAGCTTAGTAATTATTTCAGTATTTTCCGTTACACCATTCGTTATTAATTTTTCAAAGGAAAGAATGAGCTATTCTAAAGCTACTGAAAATGATTCAAAAAATAAATTAGAGACTTTGCTGGAAAATAAGAGTCAAAAACTTGATAGTGAAGTAAATAACAAATTTTTATTTGAGGATATATTAATTTTTGATGAACTTCCTATTGACACTGTCAGATTGAGCGCTTCCACAATTGAAGAGATATTTAAATCAACTAACTATAATTTAGAAGATGTTAGAAAAACTAAATTAGTTAAACCAATTTCTTTAACATTATTACCACATGAAATAAAAAAAATTGAGAACTCAAAGAAAAGAAAAAATTTATTTATTCAAATTATTTTACCATTAGTAATTAAAGAAAATAATAATATCAAATTAGATAGAAAAAAACTTTTTAGTATTTTAAATAAAAGTAAAAACACTAAACTAGAAAAAAATTGGTTAAATTCAAAATTTAAGCAATACGGTGTATTAAATAGAGATTTACCAACATTAAAAATTAGAATGGATGAAGTTCCAACCTCAATGGCTATTGCACAAGCAGCAAAAGAAACTGGTTGGGGTACATCGAGGTTTGCACAAGAAGGTAATGCATTATTTGGCCAATGGACTTGGTCTGGTGAGGGAATAAAACCTTCAGATGCAGATGGGAGCAGCACACATAAAGTTATGAAATTTAAAGTGTTGCAAGCTTCAGTTAGGGCTTATCAAAGAAACCTAAATACACACTCCTCTTATAAAGATTTTAGGAGTGCTAGAGCTGAAATGAGAGATCAAGGAAACAAATTAGACAGTATGATTCTCACCACATATCTGGACAAATATGCAGAGACAGGAAAAGAATATGTTAGAGTTTTACAACAAATAATAAAACAAAATAATCTAGTAGATTTTGATGATGCAAAGTTGCTTCCCTCAAGTATTGATTTGGAGAGTTTAATTTAATTCTGTTTTACAGAGAACTGAACTCCAAACCACCTCCATACTCCATCATCATTAAGGGAACAGTTTATTCTTCCTCTCCTAAAATTAAATTTATCTCTAAAATTCAATTTTAGCGTGTTTTGATTAAAATTGATAATAGATTTTTTCCATTTGTTTCCTTCGTCAGAAAAACAATTTATATTTTTTATGTTTTTTTGTTCTTCAAAAAATTCTACTAAAAATTTTGGAGGATTGTTATTATTTGTTAAATATTTTTCATCTGGATGTAAAACTTTATATTGCAAAGGATAAAGATTTATTAAGAATTCAAATCTTTTTAGATCACCATATTTTTCATTAATTGGAAATCTTGGTAATTCATATCGATCTTTGTTAATGTCAATTACCCCAGAATGTTGCCCAAAAGAAAATTTAAAATTTTTGGAAATATATTCTTTTATAATTGTGCTATATTCTCCAAAAGGGTAAGAAAAATAAATAGGATTATATCCTAGTTTCTCTTTAAAGATTGAAGATGAGGTGTCAATATCACTCATAAAGTCTTGATTTTTTAGGCCTACTAAATAATCATGTGTATGAGAATGATTACCTATATATACTGCACTTTCCGTTTCTAATTCTTTAATTTGATTCCAAGTCATATATCCATTTTTCCCAACAGATTCAGTTGAAACAAAAAGAATAAATGGAATTTTTTCTTTTTTTAAATAGGGCCAGGCAAACTCATAAAATGAAGAGAACGCATCATCTATAGTTATAAGTATTTTCTTTTCTATTTTTGCAGTGTGAAAATTTTTTTCTAAATCTTTGGGGTCATAAAAATTATACTTTAAGTTTTTAATTATTTGCATTTGCTGCTTAAATACATCCATTTGGATATTGGTTGAGGGGTATTTATTGTCATTAAATCTATGATACATCAATGAAAGAATGCCCTTATCGTCGTAATAATATTTGATATTCTTTTCTTCTGCTTTAGAATTAGAATTAAATAATAATATTATAATGAATAACTTAATAGTAGATGCTGCTAGAGATAAAATTTTTTTAACATTCATTGTTAGTGGAAATATTTATACTTGTAGTCATGAAAATAGTAAAATTAATTTTGAAAAATTAATGATCTTAATTAATGAGTTTTTAAAAAATAATAAAAGCTCTTTAGATGAAATAGGTGCTATTTATGTTAATAGAGGACCAGGCAGTTTTGCGGGTATTAGAAACTCTCTATCAACAATTAAAGCCTTGTTTTTAACTAAAAAAATTGACTATTATTGCTTTAGTTTTGATGATTTTAACGAATCTGAGACCAAAAAATATGTGGATGTGCCACAGTTGTGTAAAAAATATAAAATTAAAAAGAATTTGATTAATCCTATTTATTTAAGTTAAAATTAGCCATGTCAGAAAATATTGAACAAAAGTGTTTAGCCAAAGGAGTTAAACTTACAGAACAAAGAAAAATCATTGCTAAAATTATGTCAGAGTCAAACGACCATCCTGATGTAGACGAACTTTATAATAGGGTTTCAAAAATTGACTCAAAAATTAGTATTGCAACGGTCTATAGAACAGTAAAACTATTTGAAGAATCTGGAATTTTAGCAAAGCACGAGTTTAAAGGAGGAAAAGCGAGATATGAAGAATTAAATGAAGGTCATCACGACCATTTAATAGATGTTAAGTCAGGAGAGATTATAGAGTTTGTTGATCAGGAAATTGAAAAGTTACAAGAAAAAATTGCAGATAAGTATGGTTATCGTTTAGTGGATCATAAACTGGAATTATATGGGGTAAAAAAAAAACCTTAACCCGATGTTAAAAAAAATTTTTATTAAAACTTTTGGCTGCCAAATGAATGAATATGATTCTAATCGTATATTCGATACAGTAAAAAAAATAGGTTTTGAAAAAACAAACAACTATGAAGATGCAAATTGTTATCTTTTAAATACATGCCATATAAGAGATAAGGCAAAAGAAAAAGTTTATCATGAAATTGGAAGAGTAAAGAAAATTTTTAGATCTAAAAAAAAGCCTATTGTGATTGTGGCTGGATGTGTTGCTCAAGCAGAAAATCAGGAAATGTTAAACAGGGAACCCTACATTGATATAGTTATTGGTCCACAATCATACCATAAAATTAATGACACTATACAAAAGCATATAGACAATAAGAGAAAAGAAGAAGAGACAGAGTTTGATACAATTTCAAAATTTAACTATTTAAGTAAAATTAGAAATAAAAACAGTAAGGTATCTTCTTTTTTAACAATCCAAGAAGGGTGTGATAAGTTCTGCCATTTTTGTGTTGTTCCATATACGCGTGGCCCTGAATATTCTCGACCATTCGATCAAGTCATAAATGAGGCCAAGGAGATAGTTGAAAGTGGTGCCAAAGAAATTATTCTTTTAGGTCAAAATGTTAATGCATACAGTTATAAAGATAAAAATAAGGAATTCAGATTATCTGATTTATTGTTAGAGCTAGAAGGCTTTAATGAGCTGGAAAGAATTAGATACACCACATCTCACCCTAAAGACATGACTGATGATTTAATAAATGTTTATAAAAAATCAACTAAATTAATGCCTTTAGTCCATTTACCAGTTCAGAGTGGATCAAATAAAATTTTAAAACTAATGAATAGAAAGCATACTATTGAAGAATATTTAATAATTTATGAAAAGTTAAAAAAAATTAATTCCAATATAGAGTTTTCAAGTGATTTTATTATTGGATACCCAGAAGAAAGTGATGATGATTTTAAACAAACAATGGAGTTAATTGAAAAAATAAGATTTATCAACTCTTATTCTTTTATTTTTAGCCCAAGACCAGGCACTGTAGCTGCAGATCTAGAATTAGTTGATAAAAAAAAATCAAAAGAAAGATTAGAAATAATTCAAAAAATATTATTTGAAAATCAGATAAATAAAAATAAGTCTTTAGAGGGTAAGGTTCTTAATATTTTGGTTGAAAATAAGATGAAAGATGGAATTAAGTTATTTGGTAGGACGGAATTTATGACATCTGTAATTTTTGATGGTAATATTGATTGTATAGGTAAAGTTGCAAAAATAGAGATAACTAGCAGTAATCAAAATAGTTTATTTGGAAAATTACAAGAAAATTATAAACAGAAGGTAGCTTAAAAGTTGAAAAACTTAACTTGGAAAAAAATTAACTCTACTTTAAAATTTGTTTATTCAGACAACAATTCTTTGAGTGTTATATTTCAAGATAATGATTTGTTAATGGGCGTGGTTGGTGAATTTAATGAAAATCTTAAAGGACTAGAAAAAATTACTAATATTAATCTCTATTCTAGAGGTAATTCTATTTTGATAAAATCAACACCAGAACAAAATGAAATTGCAAAAAATGCTATTCAATTTTTAGCCAACCAGTTTATAAACAATGGAAGTATAGAAAAAAAAGATATAATCTCTTCAGTAGATAAATTTATGATCGAAGAAAAAGTAAAAAATAATAATGTTTCAGACATAATTAAAACTCCAAAAAAATCAGTTATTCCAAGATCAGAAAAACAAAAAGAATATGTTAGAGCTTTAAGACAAAGTGATATTGTTATATCAGCCGGTCCTGCAGGAACAGGTAAAACATTTTTGGCTGTGGCTGTCGGCTTGACATTGCTACTCGATAAGAAGATCGAAAGAATTATATTATCAAGACCAGCAGTGGAGGCTGGTGAAAGACTAGGTTTTTTGCCAGGAGATATGAAGGAAAAAGTAGATCCTTATCTAAGACCTTTATACGATTCTCTATATGACCTTTTTGATTTTGAAAAAATTCAAAGAATGATTGAGGTTGGAGATATTGAAATAGCACCTCTGGCATTTATGAGAGGTAGGACTTTAAAAAACTCCTTTGCAATTTTAGATGAGGCACAAAATGCAACAGATACACAGATTAAAATGTTCTTAACGCGTATTGGGGAAAATTCTAAAATAGTTATAAATGGTGACCCCTCTCAAATTGATTTGCCCCACAAGAATATGTCTGGATTAAATAGATCTAAAAAATTACTAGGCCATTTAAACGAAATCTCAGTAGTAGATTTTGACCATTCTGACGTAGTAAGACACCCCCTTGTCTCTAAAATTGTAAAAGCGTATTCAGATCAAGAAAATGATTAGCATTGATGTAGTTCCTGAGAGCAGTCTTTGGAATAAAAAAATTAAAAAACCTCATTTTTTTTTTAATTCTCTGGTGAAAGCTTTTCCTAAAAAATACAGATTTATTAAAAAAAAAGTGAGTTTAACAATTTTACTCTCAAATAATAAAAATATTAAAAAATTAAATAAAAAATTTAGAAATAAAAATAAATCAACAGATGTTTTATCTTTTCCTTCTGAAAAAAAAATTAATATAAAAAAATCACCTTATATTGGAGATATTATTGTTAGTTACGAGTTTATGAATAAACCAAAAACCTTAAGTAGCCTAGAGTTTAAGAGTAAAGTAACTAAGATTTTTATTCATGGCTTTCTTCATTTGCTAGGTTATGACCATACTAAATTAAAAAATTTTAAAGAGATGCTAATTGAAGAAGAAAAAATTTACCAAACTATCGAAAAAAAAATTGTCAAACTTTTTTAATAAAAATTTTTTAAACGCTCTTTATATTATCTCTTTGGGAGCAATAAGTTCTTACAGCTTACCACCGTATAATCATTTTATAATTAATTTTATTACTTTTTCCTTATTTTTTATTTTTATTTTTAATAAAAAAAAAAGAACGCCTAATAACAAATCTCTTTTTAAATATGGATGGTATTTTGGATTTGGATATTTTTTATTTAACCTATACTGGATAGTGATTTCATTAACATTTGATCAGAGTTTTAAGTTTTTAATCCCAGTTGCTATAATTTTATTGCCAGCCTTTTTAGCTATATTTTATGGTTTAATGACATATTTGTTCTCAATTCTTTACTCAAAAAATGTAGTCAGTTCCTTTTTTATTTTTTCAATTTTATTTGGCACAATCGAATTTATCAGGGGATCTATACTTACAGGCTTTCCTTGGAATCTAATCTCATTTAGTTTTTCAAATAGTATTTATTTTATTCAAATTCTTTCTATTATTGGAACTTATTCTTTTAATTTAATCTGTATCTCTTTATTTACTGTCCCTGCTTTATTTATTTTGAGAAACTCTAGAACAGAAATTATGATTTGTTTTTTTTTTATTTTAGTATCTGCAGCGTTTTTAATATTTGGTCACATAAAAAACGACAATTTTAATTCTCTAGAAAGTGTAAAAAACCTTTATAAAATTAAAGCAATATCATCAAATATTAGTCTAGATAGATTTTATTCAAACCAGGACGAGTTAAAGATAATTAATGAGCTTATAAAACTAAGCGACCCATCAAAAATAGAACCTACAATTTTTGTGTGGCCAGAGGGGATTATTCCAGACAGTTACTTAAGAGATATGAGTGGGTATAAAAACCTATTTTTAAATAAATTTGGAGAGGATGATTTAATCATCATGGGTTTAAACAGCACGGAGAAAAAAAATAATAAAAATTTATTTTATAACTCAATGGCTATATTTAATAACAAACTAGATATCATTGTAAAATACAATAAAGTTAATTTAGTACCATTTGGAGAGTTTACCCCCTTTGAAAGCATTCTTAGTTTAATAGGCCTTAAAACAGTAACTAATAGCTATCAATCCTTCTCTAGTGGAAAAACTAGAGCTCCACTGAATATAAAAAATAGTAAAATTGATCTAAATATACTTCCTTTAATTTGTTACGAAATAATTTATTCAGGTGAATTATCTAGAAATAACAATTTTGATTATATAATTAATATTTCAGAAGATGGTTGGTTTGGAAATTCTGTAGGTCCTAAGCAGCACTTTTCACACAGTATATTTAGATCCATTGAAAGTGGTAAGTATATAATCAGGTCCACAAACAATGGGATCTCTGCAATTGTTAATCCTTTAGGGATTATAGAACAAGAAGTAGAATTTGGATCAACAGGATATGTTGAGCTGTCTGAGAGTAAATTAGTTAAATCCACACCTTTTATGTTATATGGGAATAAAATCTTTTTAATGTTAATTTTAATATATATTTTTTTAATTTTTTCATTTAATAGACTTAAATATGAGTAATCTGAAAAATTTTTTATTCACTAGTGAGTCAGTTTCAGAAGGACATCCTGATAAGGTATCAGATCGTATTTCAGATATGGTAGTAGATAGTTACCTTGCTGGAGATCCTTTTTCTAGAGTTGCATGTGAGACACTAACCACAACAAACAAAGTTGTTCTTGCTGGAGAGGTAAGAGGTCCAGAAATCAAAGAAGAAGACCTTATTCAAAAAGTTAGAGAATGCATCAAAGATATTGGTTATGACCAAGATGGTTTTACATGGAGAGAAGCAACAAAGATAGAAAGTCATCTTCATTCACAATCTGCAGATATAGCTATGGGTGTTGATTCTACAGGTAATAAAGACGAGGGAGCTGGAGACCAAGGAATAATGTTTGGATATGCATGTAATGAAACAGAAGAATTAATGCCAGCACCTATTCACTATTCACATAAAATTTTAAGACTTATGGCAGAAGATAGAAAATCTGGAAAACTAAAAAACATAGAACCAGATTCGAAGAGTCAAGTTACTTTTGAGTATATTGATGGTAAACCAACTAGAGTTAAATCAGTTGTGATATCATCCCAACATTCTGCAGACATAGATCAGGCTAAGGTAAGAGAATTATTAACACCATATATGTTAAACTCAATTCCAGAAAAATTTTTAAAAGATTTTGATGAAAAAGAATTTTATGTAAACCCAACTGGAAATTTTGTAATAGGTGGACCAGATGGAGATTGTGGTTTAACAGGAAGAAAAATTATTGTTGATACTTATGGTGGAGCAGCACCTCATGGTGGAGGAGCTTTTTCTGGTAAGGATCCAACTAAAGTAGATAGGTCAGCAGCTTATGCTGCAAGATACATTGCAAAAAATGTTGTTGCTTCAAGTGTCTCTGAAAAATGTTTAATTCAATTAGCTTATGCAATTGGAGTTTCTAAACCTTTATCAATTTATGTGGATTTATTTGATAATGATTTGGAGAAAAATAGATTTGTTTCAGAAAAAATTTCAGAAAACTTTGATCTAAGCCCAAGAGGAATAAGAGAAATGCTTGGCTTGAATAAACCAATTTATGAAAAAACAGCTGCTTATGGACACTTTGGAAGGATACCAGAAGCAGATGGTTCATTTTCTTGGGAAAAGACAGATAAAAAGGGTATTTTTTCTAAATAGTTCTTATTGAATTAAAAAAAATTCTTTATATATTGTCGTTACATTATTGAAATTACAAAATGGGCTGAAGCCCATTTTTTTTTGGAGCTAATAAAAATATGTTAAATAGAAGATCTGATAAACTAGAATTGTTAAGAATTGCTGAGGCAGTGGCTTTAGAAAAATCTATTGATAAAGAATTAATCATTGATTCAATGGAAACTGGAATTGCAAAAGCAGCTAAATCTAAATTTGGCCAGGATAATGAAATTAAAGTCTTAATTGACAGAGAGAGTGGCGACATTGGAATTTTTAGAAAATTAATTGTTGTAGAAAAAATAGAGAATACAAACACTGAGATTAATCTTCAGGATGCAATTATTTTAAGTGAAGAAAATAATGATAAAAAAATCGGTGATGAAATTTTACAACCGTTACCTTCTTTTGATTTTGGTAGAATAGCAGCACAAACTGCAAAACAAGTTATTAGTTTTAACGTAAGGGAAGCAGAGCGTGAAAGACAGTATAACGATTTTATAGATAAGAAAGATACAATTCTAAGTGGCATTGTAAAGCGTTTAGAATTTGGAAACGTAATAGTTGATTTAGGTAGAACAGAAGCAATTATTCAAAAAAATGAAATGATCCCCAGAGAAAATATTAAAGCAGGAGATAGAGTCAAGGCTTATTGTTATGATGTAAAAAGAGAACCTAGGGGACAACAAATATTTTTATCAAGAGCGCACCCAAAGTTTATGGAAAAATTATTTGTTCAAGAGGTTCCAGAAATTTATGATGGTTTAATTGAAATTAAGTCATCAGCAAGGGACCCAGGTAGCAGAGCAAAAATTTGTGTCAAAGCGGTTGACACTTCATTAGATCCAGTAGGAGCGTGTGTTGGAATGAGAGGATCAAGAGTTCAAGCAGTGGTTAATGAACTGCAAGGAGAAAAAATTGATATTGTTAATTGGTCTGAAGACCCAGCAATAGTAGTTTCAAATGCATTATCACCAGCAGAAGTTCAAAGAGTAAACGTTGATAGTGTTGCAAAAAAATTAGATGTAATTTTAACTGAAGAAAACTTAAGTAAAGCAATTGGTCGTAGAGGTCAGAATGTTAGACTAGCTACAAAGTTATTAAATTATGAAATTAACATAATGACAGATGCAGAAGATTCAGAAAGAAGACAATTAGAGTTTAAAGAAAAGACTGAAAATTTTGTTAAAAATTTAGAATTAGATGAAACATTAGGACAATTACTTGTGGCTGAAGGTTTTTCCTCAATTTCAGATATTAAAGACAGCACACCCGAAAGCTTAATGAAAATTGAAGGAATAGAAGAAGATACCGCTAAAGCTTTAATAGAAAGAGCTAAAGAATTTTACCAAAAGGATCAGGAAGATATAACAAAAAGAATTAAAGATTTAGGACTTCAAGATGATCTTATAAATCACAAAGGTCTTACTCCAGGAATGCTAGTTACCCTGGGAGAACAAAAAATTTTAAAACTAGAAGACTTTGCAGATCTTGCATCTGACGAATTAACAGGTGGTTATGACATTGTAAAAGGTGAAAGAATTAAAATTCAAGGATATCTTGAAGATTTTGCTTTATCAAAAACTGAAGCAGATGAACTGATTATGTCTGCAAGAAGTATAATTTATAAAGATTGAGTAATGAAATATGGACAACAAAAAAACAAAATTAACACTTTCTGGTATAGCGAAGAAATCAATAGAAAATATAGAGTTAGCAAAAACTCAAAGTAAAAATTCAGTTGTAATTGAAAAAAAACCAAGCAAATTTAGCCCTAGAAGCAATATTAGTAGACCTGCGAGTGTAAGATCAAAACCAGTTGTAAGCCCTGCAGGAAGTTTTGTACCAAGAACTACTTCATCTCTCAAACCATCTACATCAATTACTAATGATTACGAAAAACGTAAATTAGCAGAACAGAGAGCAACAAGAAGACTTAAGGGTGATGCTGGAGACAAGGGAAAGCCTGATACAAAAAAAAGAGAACTAAAATTGACTGTTTCAAGAGCTTTAAGTGATGAGATTGAAGCAAGATCAAGAAGTATGGCTTCACTTAAAAGAGCGAAGTTAAAAGAGAATAGAGAACTAACTAAAGAAGAAATTCAAGAAAATTTAAAACCAATCAAAAGAGATGTCAATATTCCTGAAGCAATTACTGTTAGAGAATTATCTAATAGAATGGCTGAACAATCTAATAATGTCATAAAACATTTATTTGGAATGGGAGTAACAGTTACTATTAATCAAACATTAGCAGCAGATACTGCTGAATATTTAGTAAAAGAATTTGGTCATAATCCCATAAGAGAAACAAAAGTTGAAGAGATTATTCAAAAGATTAAAGATTCAAGATCTGAAAATCTAAAAAACAGACCTCCAATAGTAACTGTAATGGGCCATGTTGATCACGGTAAAACTTCAGTGCTTGACGTTTTGAGAAGTGCAAATGTCGTATTAGGAGAATTTGGTGGAATTACTCAACATATTGGTGCTTATCAAATAGAACATGAATCAAATAAAATAACATTTATAGATACTCCAGGTCACGCAGCATTTACGGAGATGAGAGCCAGAGGTTCAAAGCTGACAGATGTTGTGGTATTAGTTGTGGCAGCAGATGATGGTGTCAAACCTCAAACAATTGAATCTATAAAACATGCAAAAGCTGCAAATGTTCCAATAGTTGTTGCAATAAATAAATGTGATTTACCAGAGGCAGATCCACAAAAAATTAAAAATCAACTTTTAGAATATGAACTTATAGCTGAAGATTTATCAGGAGATACTTTAATGGTTGAAATCTCTGCAAAAACAAAAAAAAATTTAGATAAATTAGTAGAGGCAGTTGTCTTACAGGCTGAAATTTTAGATTTAAAAACTGACTTTGAATCTAAAGCAACAGGAATTGTTTTAGAATCGAAAATTGATGTAGGCAGAGGAGCGGTAGCAACTGTTGTTGTAACTTCAGGAACAATTAAAAGAGGTGACTTTTTTGTTAGTGGATTAAAATCGGGAAAAGTAAGAGCTTTAATTGATGACAAAGGAAAAGCAATTGATCAAGCACCTCCGTCAACACCTGTTGAAATTTTAGGAATTAATGGAGCTGCTAAATCTGGAGATGATTTTATTGTAGTGGATTCTGAAAAAGAAGCCAAAACGTTAAGTGAGAATAGAGCTGATGAAAATAAAACAGGAGGAAGTCCCTTAACTTTTGCAACACAAGATTCTGCTTTTGCAGATAAATCTGCTGCAGAATTAAATATTATTATAAAATCGGATGTACATGGGTCTGCAGAAGCAATTAAAAGTGCCATTAAACAAATTATACACGATGAAGTTAGGCCTAAAATTATTCTATCAGATATTGGAATGGTAACAGAAACAGATGTGACTTTAGCAAAAGCATCTAATGCCACTCTCATTGCATTCAATGTTAAGCCTAGCAAAGAAGCAAAAAAATTAGCAGAGAACGAAAAAATTAAAATTTCTTCATTTAATATTATCTATGAAGTTTTAGATTATATTAAATTGAGAATGTCAGGACTCCTTGCTCCAGATGTACAAGAAACAATCAATGGTACTGCTCAAATTTTAGAAATCTTTAAAGTTTCAGGAACAGGAAAAGTTGCTGGATCTAAAGTAACTGATGGAGAAATTGCTAGTGGTGCAAATGCTAGGTTAATTAGAGATGGGGCAATCATCTATACTGGTAAAATAAGTACAATTTTTAGAGAAAAAGATCAGGCTAAACAGGTTAGCAATGGGCAAGAATGTGGGATAACGCTCAAAGATTTTGTTGATTTTCAAAAAAATGATACAATAGAGGCTTATAGCTCAACCTCTACTGAGAGGACTATATAATGGTTGATAAAACAGGAAAACCTGTATCACAAAGGCAATTGCGTGTTGGAGAGATGATTAAGCAATCTTTAGGTATGATTTTTGCAAGAAATGAAGCTAAGGTGCCAAATTTAGAAACTAACACTGTAACAGTTACAGAAGTAAAAATGAGTCAAGACCTTAAAATTGCAAAAGCATATGTATTACCTCTAGGAGGCAAAGATACAGAAAAAGTTATTAAAAAATTAAGAGAATACTCTTTTTTGATTAGAAAAGTTTTGTCTAAAAAAGTATTTATGAAATATATACCAAAAATACTTTTTGCTAAAGATGACTCTTTTGAATATGCAGAAAAAATAGAAAATTTAATAAAACAAACAAACAAATAGGAAAATAAATAGTATGACGAACAAAGCAGAAGAATTAAAAATGCATGAGAAGGACACTGGTTCTTCAGAAGTACAAATTGCATTATTAACAGGTAAAATTGAAACTCTTTCAGCACATATTAAGCAATTCAAAAAAGATAAACACTCTTCGGTTGGATTGTTAAGAGCGGTAAATAGAAGAAAAAAATTGTTAGAATATTTAAAGAAAAATAAATTTGATTCTTACAAAAATGTATTAACACAATTAAATTTAAGAAAATAGATAGAAGGAAACGGAAATTAGATGTTCAAAGTATATAAGAAGGAAATTGAAGTAGCAGGAAAGAAAATTAGTTTAGAAACAGGTAAAGTAGCAAGACAAGCAGATGGAGCGATCATTGCTTCATGTGGTGAAACAGTTATTTTAGCAACAGTAGTAGGAGCAAAAAAAGTAAATCCAGATATGGATTATTTTCCGCTATCTGTAAATTACCAAGAAAAATATTATGCAGGTGGTAAAATTCCTGGTGGATATTTTAAAAGAGAAGCAAGACCAACTGAAAGTGAACAATTGATCTCAAGATTAATTGATAGACCCATCAGACCTTTGTTTCCAAGTGCATTTAAAAATGAAGTTCAGTTGTTACCAACGGTAATTTCATATGATAAAGATAATCAACCAGATATTTTAGCAATTACAGCTTCTTCAGCAGCACTAGCTATTTCGGGAATGCCATTTATGGGTCCTGTGGGCGCGTCAAGAGTTGGTTTAGTTGATGGCAAATATATATTAAATCCATCAAAAGCTGAATTAGAAAACTCTACTTTAGATTTGGTTGTAGCGGGTACCAAAGATGCTGTGCTTATGGTTGAGTCTGAGACCAAAGGCTTAACAGAAGAAGTAATGTTAGATGCAGTTAAGTTTGGTCACGAAGGTTTTGTTCCAGTAATCGAAATGATTGAGGAACTTGCAAAAGAATGTAGAAAGCCAGAATGGACTGTTGAAAAAAAAGATTTATCTGAAGTTAAGAAAAAACTTGAAGAAAACTTTACAGCAGATTTAACTAAAGCTTTTGCAACAATAGATAAACAAGATAGATCAAATCAAATTTCAGAAATTTCTGATAAAGCAAAACAACTTTTTGCTGATAATGAAAATTACTCTGATTTTAATGTTAATGATGAATTAAAAAATCTTGAAAAGAAGATTGTTAGGACTGATATTCTTAAAAATAAAAAAAGAATTGATGGTAGAGGTTTGGCTGATGTAAGGGCTATTGAGTGCGAAGTTGGTGTTTTACCAAGAACTCACGGGTCAGCCTTATTTACTAGAGGAGAAACACAAGCGATCGTTGTTACTACTTTAGGTACATCTGATGATGAACAAAGACTGGAAAGTCTAGATGGACAACATAGAGAAAGATTTATGCTTCATTACAACTTCCCCCCTTTTTCAGTTGGTGAAACTGGAAGAATTGGAACTGGAAGACGTGAAGTTGGACATGGAAAATTAGCATGGAGAGCAATTAATTCTTCACTACCTACAAAAGAAGAATTTCCATATACTTTCAGAATAGTGTCTGAGATTACAGAATCTAATGGTTCTTCTTCAATGGCAAGTGTTTGTGGTGCATCTCTTGCACTTATGGATGCTGGAGTGCCAATTAAAGAACCAGTTGCAGGTATCGCAATGGGATTAATTAAAGAAGGCGATGACTTTAGTGTATTGTCAGATATTTTAGGTGATGAAGATCATCTTGGAGACATGGACTTTAAGGTTGCTGGAACCAAAGATGGAATTACTTCACTTCAAATGGATATTAAAATTACAGGTATAACTTTTGAAATCATGGAGCAGGCTTTAAAACAAGCTAAAGAAGGAAGAGTTCATATCTTAGGTGAAATGAATAAAGCTTTAAGTGAATCAAGAGCTGATGTTGGTGAACACACTCCCAAAATGGAACAAGTTACTGTTGATAAAAAAGATATCGCAGCCGTTATTGGAAAAGGTGGAGCAACAATTAGAGAGATTGTTGAAAAATCAGGTGCTAAAGTTGATGTGAATGATGAAGGTATAGTAACCGTTGCTGCTCCGGACGAAGAATCTAGAAATATTGCAATGCAAATGATTAAAGATATCACAGCTAAAGCTGAACTAAATAAAATTTACTCAGGTAAAGTAATGAAGATTATGGAGTTTGGTGCATTTGTAAACTTCTTAGGTAAACAAGATGGTCTTGTTCACATTTCAGAACTTGCTACTAAAAGAGTAGAAAAAGTTACTGATGTTGTTAAAGAAGGCGATGAAGTAAAAGTTAAAGTGATTGGTTTCGATAGAGGTAAAGTTAAACTTTCTATGAAACAAGTTGCTGAATAATGCTTTAAGTTAAAATTATAAACTCTTGGAATGAAAGTTCTGAGAGTTTTTTTAATAGGATAAATCAAATGTTGAAAAATTATTCTAATCCAGACTATAAAAGTAGAGAAGGAAGAAATGCTTACTGCATTAAATTGATAGATGAATTTTTTTCAGACACCAAAACAATTCTAAATTTAGGAGGAGGAGGAAGTAGATATTTTAAGGACACTAAGTATAAAGTTACAGAGGTAGATCAAAGTGGTGATAATAATATAACATTAGATCTTGATAATGTTGAAAAAATTCCTTTTGAGAGTAATTCGTTTGATACAGTTATTTGTTTGGACGTACTAGAGCATTTAGAAAATTTTCATTTAATTTTAGATGAAATGAATAGAGTCTCTGAAAAATATATTATTATCTCTCTCCCCAATTGTGTGCATGCTTTTTTTGAAATACTTTTTGATAAAAGATCTAAAAATCAGTTTGAAAATGGCTACTATAACAAATTTTATGGATTGCCATTAAATAAACCATCAGATAGGCATAGATGGTTTTTTACTATTTCTGATATTGAAAATTTTTTTGAATATTATTCAAAAAAAAATAATTTAAAAGTAGAATTTATTTTACCTAAAATTAATTCAATTAAATCAAAAATTTTAAATATTTTTTTGAAAAAAAGACTAAAAAAAGAGATTTTAACAAAATACGCTTGGATAATTATAAGAAAATAAAATATTGATTTTATTGGTTTTTAGGTAATATTCTTTGGGTCTGGCATTCCAACCTTGTTATATCCAGCATCTACGTAATGAATTTCACCTGTAACACCGCCAGCAAGGTCGCTTAAAAGGTATAAAGCTGAGTTACCAACATCCTGAATATCAACGTTTCTCTTTAAGAAAGAATGGTCTGCATTCCATTTGTATAAGAATTTTGCATCTCCAATAGCAGAAGCTGCCAAAGTTTTAATGGGACCCGCACTAATAGCATTCACTCTCATGCCTTTAGCACCTAGATCTCTTGCAAGATACTTAACACTTGCCTCAAGAGCTGATTTACAAACACCCATTACATTATAATTTGGAATAGCTTTAGTTGATTCGTAAGTTAAAGTTAAAATACTGCCACCTTCTTTCATTATCTTAGAAGCTTCTTTTGCAACTTCTGTAAATGAAAAACATGAGATTAGCATACTTCTTAAAAAATTTTCTCTAGATGTATTTAAATATTCACCTGATAATTCTGATTTATCTGAAAAAGCAACTGCATGAACAACAAAGTCAATTTGTCCCCACTGAGATTTAATATCTTCAAAAAGTTTTATAACCTCTTCTTTGCTTTCAACATCACAACTAAACGTTGCTTTTGAATTTAACTTTTCTGCCAAAGGAATAACTCTTTTCTTTAATGCATCACCTAAATAAGTGAATGCAAGTTCTGCCCCAGCTTCTGCAAGTTTCTGAGAGATCCCCCAGGCAATAGATCTTTCATTGGCAACACCCATAATCAATCCTCTTTTACCCTTCATTAAATTCATAAATTAAACTTTCTCAAAAATTAAAGTTGCATTTGTTCCACCAAAACCAAAGCTATTAGACATAACAGAATTTAACTTAACATCTGTTTCTGTTTTAGTAACGATTGGAAATTTTTTAGCTTCATCATCCATGTCAGTGATGTTAGCAGATGCTGTGATGAAACTATTTTTCATCATGATCAAACTATAAATTGCTTCATGAACTGATGCAGCACCCAATGGGTGACCTGAAAGTGATTTAGTAGAACTAATTTTTGGTATTTCAGCACCAAATGCTTCACCGACACCTCTAAGTTCAGTTATATCTCCAACTGGAGTTGATGTACCATGAGTATTTAAGTAATCCATTTTATTTTTAGCAGTTGCTAAAGCCATCTTCATACATCTTACAGCACCTTCACCTGATGGAGCTACCATATCGTACCCATCAGAAGTTGCGCCATAGCCTGTTAATTCAGCATATATGTTTGCACCTCTTGCTTTTGCATGTTCGTACTCTTCAAGCACTAAAACTCCACCACCACCGGCTATTACAAAGCCATCTCTAGTCTTATCATAGGCTCTTGAAGCAGTTTCAGGTGCATCATTGTATTTAGAAGACAGTGCAGTCATCGCATCAAACATCGCAGTCATTGCCCAGTGCAGTTCTTCACTACCACCCGCAAAAACAATATTTTGTTTACCCATTTGGATTAGTTCGCTTGCATGACCGATACAGTGTCCACTAGTTGCACAAGCAGAACTCATCGTATAGTTTACTCCTTTAATTTTGAAAGGTACGGCAAGTGTCGCCGAAGATGTACTGGCCATAGTTCTTGGAACAATAAATGGCCCCATTAACTTTGGTGTCTTAGCTCTAGTTTTGTCAACTGACAAAACAACATTTTCAATTGATGGACCACCAGAGCCCATAACGATTCCAGTTTTAAAATTACTTACATCTTTATCTTCCAATCCTGAATCTTTGATAGCCTCTTTCATTGCAATATAGTTGTACGCAGATCCAGATCCCATAAATCTAATTGTTTTTCTATCAATATGATCTTCAAGTTTTATGTTTGGTTTTCCATGAATATGGCTTTTTAAATTATGCTCTTTGTATTCTCCGCAAAAAGATATTCCTGATTTTGAATTTAGAAGAGACTGATAAACTTCTTCCTGATTATTTCCTAAACAAGAAACTACACCTAAACCTGTGACTACTACCCTTCTCATTATTTAAATAAACCCACTTTTAAATTTTCTGCTGAATATATCTTTTTATCATCAGCAAATAATAAACCATTTGCAAGACCAACAGAAGTTCCACTAGGTAACATAATTTTTTTCATATCAATTACATAAGTTGCTTTTTTAACACTTTTTAAAACTTCACCAGTAAATTTTACAGTACTAACCCCTAAAGCTCTTCCTTTTCCAGGATTGCCAAGCCATCCCAGATAAAACCCAACTAATTGCCACATTGCATCTAATCCTAGACACCCTGGCATAACCGGATCCCCCTTAAAGTGACAATCAAAGAACCAAAGATCATCTTTGATATCCAGCTCAGCCTTTATAATACCCTTGTTAAACTCTCCACCAGCATCATTAATTTCTGTTATTCTATCAAACATCAGCATTGGCGGAAGAGGTAATTTTGCATTTCCTGGGCCAAAAAGCTCTCCATTACCACAACTTATCAGCTCATCGTATGTGAATGAGTTTTTTTTCATAAATTTCAATCCCTTAATACTTGATTTATCGTAATTATAATATAGAAATAGTTTAGAACTATTATAAACAATGATGAACAATATAAGTATATACACGAGAAAATTAAGAGAATCTGGCCTAAGACCAACAAGACAGAGACTAAAAATTTGTGAAGTATTGTTTTCACCTGAAAAAACTTTTCACTTTACAATAAATGATCTAACTAAAATTATTGAGGAGAAGTTGAGTGAAAAAATATCTTTAGCGACAGTTTACAATACAATTCATGCATTTAAAAAAAAAGGATATTTAAAAGAAATTTCTATCAATTCAGACAAAAGTTATTTTGATACTAACGTAACAGAGCACCATCATTTTTTTGACGAAGACACAAATGAGCTCATTGATTGTAGCAACGACGATATTGATTCTGTAAATATAAAAAAAAATATCACAGGAAAAAAAATAAAATCAGTAGAAGTATTAATTAAAGTTGCAACTGATAATCAAACGCAAAAATAATTTAATAATTTCAACAACTTAATATTTACATTAAAACAATTCTAAACTGTTGACATATAGTTTAGAACGATTATATATACATTATAATCATTAAGGAGAAAAATATGTCATTAAAAGGTAGTAAAACAGAAGAAAACTTAAAAGATGCATTTGCAGGTGAGAGCCAAGCAAACAGACGTTATTTATATTTTGCTCAAAAAGCAGATATTGAAGGTTATAACGATGTAGCATCTGTATTTAGATCTACAGCTGAAGGTGAAACAGGTCATGCACATGGACACCTTGAGTATCTTGAGGAAGTTGGAGACCCAGCTACAGGATTACCAATTGGTGAGACTAAAGCGAATTTAGCTTCAGCGGTACAAGGTGAAACACATGAGTATACAGACATGTACCCAGGTATGGCAAAAACAGCTAGAGAAGAAGGCTTTTCAGAAATTGCTGATTGGTTTGAAACTTTAGCAAAAGCTGAAAAATCACACGCAGGTAAATTCCAAAAAACATTAGAATCTATTGCGTAAATAAGACTTAATTTATGGTGGGGTTCTTCCCCGCCATCAAATCCTAAAATTTTAAATATGAGCAAAGAAGGAAGTATAGATGCACCCATTAGGCACCCAATAAATTTTGAGCATCCTGATTTTTTAGACCCCAAAAAATTAGATGACGAAATGAGAAGAGCATTCGACATCTGTCATGGATGTAGAAGATGTTTTAATTTATGCGACTCGTTTCCAAAATTATTTGACATGATTGATGAGTCAGAAAATGAGGACGTAGAAAGTTTAAAAAGTGAACAGTTTGAACCTGTAGTAGACGCTTGTACTTTATGCGACATGTGTTTTATGACTAAGTGTCCTTATGTTCCACCGCATGATTTTGATTTAGACTTTCCTCATTTAATGTTGAGATATAGAACAGCTCAAAAAAAATTAAATAAATTGCCAGCAGTGCCCGCGCAACTAGCTCAAATTGATAGAAATGCAAAAATTGGTGTAATGCTATCATCACTAATAAACTGGGCATCAAGCATTAAAAATAAATTCTTTAGAAAAATATTAGAATTAATTGCTGGGATTGATATGAGAGTTACACTTCCCACTTATAATTCAGAAACGTTTACAAATTATTTTAAAAAAAATAATTTTCCAACAAATAATGAAGCTCCATCTAAAAATAGAAAAGTTGTAATTTACTCAACATGCTTTGTTAATTTTAATAAAAAAGATACAGGCGTGGCTGCATTAAAAGTTTTAAAGAAAAATGGAGTAGAGGTTCAAGAAGCTTATCCAGGTTGTTGTGGAATGCCTTATCTTGAGCAAGCAGATTTACCAAAAGTTGTAGAGCAAGCCAAAAAAGTTTCCAAAGATTTACTGGAGTGGGTAGATAAGGGTTATCAAATTATTACTTTAACAGCCAGTTGTGGTCTAATGTTAAAATTTGAATGGCCTTTACTATTGCCAAATGACGAAAACATTAAAAGACTTTCAAAAAGTGTTAGTGATATAGATGAATATATTGTTGATATAGCACAAAAGGAAGGCCTAGCAGAAGGTTTACAAGAAATTGATGGTGGAGTTACAGTTCACAACGCATGTCATGCAAGAGCACAAAACATGGGTATTAAATCTAGAGATATGCTTAAATTTATCCCTAATATAAAAATAGATGTTGTTGAAAGATGTGCTGGTCATGGGGGAACTTTTGGTGTGATGAAGGAAACTCACGATTTAGCTGTAAAAGTTGGAACACCAACAGCAAGACAAATTAAAAATAAAAACAATAAATATATGGCCTCAGATTGTCCTTTGGCAGGTAAGCATTTAAAACAATTAGAAACAGACACAAATATTGCAAATGATGAGGCACTTCACCCTATCGAATTAATGGCAAAAAGTTATAGATTATAATTATGAGCAAAGAAAAAAGACAAATAGAAAAACAAGATTTATTATCATCTGATGTTTATGCAAAAAGCAGAAAACAAATTAGAAAAGATTTAGTTGAGTTTAAAAAAGATAGAAGAATAGCACTTGGTCCTTATGCCACTTTTTATTTTGAAAGTTTTGAAACTATGGTTGCCCAAGTTCAAGAAATGCTTCACATCGAAAAAGGAGGAGATGAGCAATTAAAAGATGAATTAATAGCTTACAACCCTTTAGTTCCAAATGGAAAAGAACTTACGGCTACACTAATGTTTGAAATTGATAATCCAATTTCAAGAGCTGCATTTTTAGGTAAAGTTGGAGGAATTGAAGAAAAAATATTCATAAAAATTAATGATGAAATTGTTAAGGCTGTTGCAGAGGAAGATGTTGATAGAACATCAGCAGAAGGAAAAGCTTCTTCAGTACAGTTTATCCATTTTAAATTAAATGATGATCAAATTTCTAAATTTAAGTCAGGTAGCGCAACCATTGAACTTGGGATTGATCATAAAGAATATATCCACACCACAAGACTAGCTGAAGATAGTGTGAAATCACTATGTGCTGATTTTATTTAACAGAACCCCAAATATTTCCAGTTTTGACCCAACCTGAATAATCATTGGTCTTTACATTACACCATATATTTTGACATTTTTTTAAAACTAATAGCCTTCCTTTTTCTAATTTGGCTATTGGTTTTGCAAAGTTAGATGGTTTTTTATATAAGATTTTGTCTTCTAAGATGATAATAGAGTTTGATTTTTTAACCTGAGAAACATGGATCCATCCACTATTATTTTTTAAGTCTACAATTCTTCTAAAATTTTCTTTTTGATCTATTTGTTTTATGGGTAAATTTATTTTTTTATAAATATATTTGATTTCCGAATCAAAACTTGGTCCATATCTAACATTTACTTTACTTTTTTTTAAAGAGAGAAACTTTTCTTCTGCTATTGAAAATTGACCAAATAAAACTGATAGATACAAAACGCAAATAGCTATTTTTTTTATCATTTACAAAAACAGTTTTTTCTTTTTTTAAGTTTAACTTTTCTAAAATTTAATTGTAGTAAATCTAAAATAAAAATATATCCGTCAAGACTCTTTCCAATACCAAGTATTTTCTTTAAAACTTCGTTTGCTTGTATAGCTCCAATTATACCAGCAATTGTACCAAGAATACCTTCTGACTCACAATTTAATAAATCATCTGAAATATCAGAGTCTTGAAAAAAACATCTTAAACATGGGATTTTTTTATTCTTAAAATTAAAAGTAAATATATGTCCATCAAATTTACTTATAGCTCCAGTTACAAGTATTTTTTTAAATTTATAACAAAAATCATTTAATAAAAATTTTGTAGAAAAATTATCAGAACCATCAACTATGTAATCATAATCTTTTATAATTTTCTTAAAATTACTTTTATTAAGTCTTATTTTATAAATCTTAATTTTAATACTTGGGTTTATTTTTTTAATTTTAACCCTTGCTACTTGAACTTTAAATTTTCCTATATCACTAGTGTTATAAAGACTTTGTCTGTGTAGATTTGATAAACTAACTTTATCATCATCAACTATTCCTATTGAACCAACGCCAGCTCTTGTAAGAAATTCACCAACAGGAGATCCTAAGCCACCCATTCCAACAATTAAAACCTTTGCAGATATAATTTTTTTTTGTCCTATAGTACCAATATCCTTTAATACTATTTGTCTTGAATATCTCTCTATTGATGATTTTCTTAATTGGTTATTCATTTACCTGTTGAGCCAAATCCACCATCACCTCGTAATGTATCAGGTAAATTATCTATTTCTTCAAGCTCCATCTTAATTACAGGCATTAAGATCATTTGTGCTATTCTATCTTTATTGGTGATAAGGAAATCTTCTTTACCATGATTAAAAAGTATAATTTTAATTTCTCCTCTATAATCACTATCAATTGTTCCCGGGGTATTTAAAACTGTAATATTCTTTTTAGCAGCCAAACCAGATCGAGGACGAATTTGAACTTCATAATCCTCTGAAAATGCCATTGAAAGCCCTGTAGGAACCAAATATGAGCTATTAGGAGCTATTTTAATAGGCTCCTCGATAAAAGCCATCAAATCCATACCTGAAGCACCATATGTTTTATAGGTAGGTAATTCTACTTTAGGATTTAATTTTTTGATTAATACTTTAGCCACTGAATTTTAATTTAATTTTTTAATAACTCTATCTACTATTTCATCAGAAATTTCAGATTTACTTTTTATTCCAAGCTTTTCATCATGCATATTTTTATCTCTATAATAAATTGAAACTTCATTAAAATTGGAGTGAAATCCAATTGCTTTATTGGAGACATCATTTGCTATTATCCAGTCGCAATTTTTTTCTTCTAATTTTTTTTTTGCATTTTTTTCCACATTATTAGTTTCTGCAGCAAATCCAATTACCAACTTTGGTCTAAGAGAATTATGTTTTGATACATAATTTAAAATATCAATATTTTTTTCTAGTTCTAAATTTAATTTTCCCGTTTTTTTTATTTTACTACTATTTATTTCTTTAACTTTAAAGTCAGCAACAGCTGCTGAAAAAATTGCTACATCTGTTGGTAGATTATCTTGTGTAGCTTTAAACATCTCATCTGCAGTTTCTACTTTAATTAATTTTATATTGCTGCCCACTTCTAAATTTGTAGGTCCAGAAATTAAAGTAGTTTGAAAACCCTTTTTAGCGAATGCTTTTGCTAAAGCATGGCCTTGTTTTCCAGAAGATTTATTTGTTATAAATCTCACAGGGTCAATATATTCATTAGTTGGTCCAGCCGTTACTAAGGCTTTCAGTTTATAATTTTTATGTAATTTATTAAAGTATGAATTAATTTCTTGAACAATATTATCTGGTTCAGTTATTTTCCCTTCACCAAATTCTCCACAAGCCATATCACCAATTTCAGGACCTATAATTTTATAACCAAATGATTTTAGTTTTTTAAGATTTTCTCTAGTTGATGGATGTTCCCACATTCTAACATTCATAGCAGGTGTCAAAAAAACATCTTTATCAGATGCAAGAATTACTGTTGAGGCTAAATCATCTGAAGATCCAGCGCTTAATTTAGAAATAGTATTTGCAGTGGCAGGAACAACAAGTATTACATCTGCCCATCTAGATAGTGATATGTGGTTCATTTCAGCTTCATTTTCAGCATTAAATAAATCATCATAAACTTTTCCTTGAGAAAGTGAGGTCACCGATAGGGGGGTTACAAATTCTTTGGCACTTTTAGTAAGTATGGTTTTAACTTCTACACCTTGTTTTTTTAACAATCTAATAAGCTCCAAACTCTTATATGCAGATACTCCTCCACATATTATTAAAAGTATTTTTTTTTGAAATAAATTATTCATCGAGCAAATTAAAATACTAATAGGCCAAAGATTACAAGTAATAATAAACCAACAATAGACTGGTTTCTAAACGTAATCATTTCAGATTTCTTTTCATTTAGGGCCTTATAGGATTTTGAATTATGAGGTATTTGACCGCTTGCCAAAAATGTAAGTGCTTGATTGGCTTTATCCATAATCTCTGGAAAATCAGGTAATCTTTTAATTACTTCGGTAGTACTTTTTAAGCCTTCATTCAAAGTATTAATAGGATCTTTTGTTTCTCTTAACCAGCTTTCTAAAACTGGTTTTGACGTTTCCCATATATTAGTATTTGGATTAAGTTTTCTTGCAACTCCCTCAACAACAACCATAGTTTTTTGTAACATTAATAACTGAGGTTGAGTTTGCATATTAAATTTTTCAGTAACGTCAAAAAGTTGTTTTAGTAATTTTCCACCTGAAATGTCTTTAACAGATTGACCAAAAATTGGTTCGCCAATTGAGCGTAGCGCTTGAGCAAGATCATCAACTGGCACATCTTTAGGCACAAGGCCAGCAACCAAGTGCACCTCGGCAACTTTTTTATAATCTCGCTGAATAAAACCAAATAAAATCTCTGCTAAAAATCTTTTACTGAGGTTGTCCAATCTACCCATAATGCCAAAGTCTATTGGTACAATTTGTCCACTATTATCAATAAATATATTTCCTTGATGCATATCTGCATGAAAAAAACCATCCCTAACAGCATGTCTTAGAAAATGCTGAATAATATCAGAGGCAATTCTTTTTGTGTCAATATTTCTTTTTTGTAAATCTTCAGTTTCCCGAATAGAAACACCATCTATCCAATCAAGTGTCATTACATTTTCACTTGTAAAATTCCAATAAATAACAGGAACTCTAAAACCTGCATCGTTCTTTGTATTTTCGGCATATTCATTTGCAGCAGCAGCTTCGAACCTTAAGTCCATTTCTAGATTAGTTATTTCTTTAAGTAAAAAAACAACTTCAATTAATTTTAGTCTTTTGGTTTTTTTAATAAATGATTCTATTAAAAAAGCAAAAAGTAAGAGTGCATCTATTTCTTCATTAAATATTCTTTTAATATCAGGTCTTAAGATTTTAATAGCCACATCTTTTATTGTACCATTGTCATCTACTTTTGCTTTGTGAACTTGCGCTATTGAAGCAGCTGCTACTGGCTCACTTAAATCTATTATTGTATTAAAAGTTTCTTCTCCTAAATCTTTTTTAATGATTGCCTCTGCTTCAGATAAAGAAAAAGCAGGAAGTCTATCTTGCAAACCCTCTAACTGTTTGGCCAATTCATCACCAATTATATCTGGCCTAGTAACCAAAAATTGTCCTAATTTAATGAAGGTTGTTCCCATTGATTGTAATGATTTAGAAAGTTTTTCACCCTCAGTGACATCAAAGTTACCTTTTTTTGGACTAGAAAAAGAAAATGAAAGTACTTGGAAAAGAATCTTAATAACTAGAGGAGGTTTTTTAAATTTAGAAACAACATTTAAGATGTCAGATTGAGCTAACTTTCTTCCTAATTTAAATAATGTTAATAGTTTTCTAATCATTATATTTTCCAACCAGAGTGTATTGCTACAATCCCACCAGATAAATTTCTGTAACTGCAATTTTCAAATTTATTTATTTTCATTAAATCAATTAATTCCTCTTGATTAATAAACTCTTCAATACTTTTGACCAAATATTCGTAAGGCTCTTTCTGACCTGCAACTACTTTTCCTATTAAAGGAATAAGTTTTGAATAATTTTTATAGATAAAATCTAGATTTGAGTTTTGAATTTTAGAAAATTCTAAACATAAGTAGCGACCACCTGGTTTTAAAACACGATAAGCCTCTGATAGAGCTTTATTAAGATTTTTAGTATTACGTAAGCCAAAGCTAATTGTATAAAAATCACAAGAACCATCCTTAATAGGCAATTTTTCTGCTGGTGCAATCATCCAGTTGATATTCTTATAATTTTTTAGTTTAATTTTACCCTTACCAACCATTCCTTTATTAGGGTCTACACAAAAAATTTTACCATCTTTATTGGTCAAATCTAAAAAAAGTTTACCTAGATCACCAGTGCCACAAGCAACATCAATTAAAATTTTATCTTGTGAGGGATTCAACCAGCTTATTAAATCTCTTTTCCAAATTCTATGAACGCCTAGAGACATGAAGTCATTCATTAAATCGTATTTATCATAGACATTGTCAAAGACACCTTGAACGAGTCCTTTTTTATTTTGGAGATATTGTTGCATGTTAAATTTATTATTTATTGATAATATAACGTTAAATGCCAGAATTACCAGAAGTAGAAATAATCAAACAATCGCTAGCTAAAAAAATAGAACAAAAAAAAATCAAGAAAGTAATAATTAAAAATAGAAATTTAAGGTTTAAAATTCCTCAAAAATTTGAAGAATTATTAAAAAATAAGATTATTAAAAAAGTTACTAGGTTTTCTAAATATCTAATTTTAAACTTTTCTGATGGTTCATTTTGTTTAATTCATTTAGGAATGTCAGGAACTATTCATTTAATAAAAAAAAATGACTTGAATAAATATACTAATGTTAGTTTTTATAATTCTCCAAGTTTACCAAAAAAACATAATCATGTTGAAATACAATTTCAAGATTTAAAAGTTATTTATAATGATCCTAGAAGATTCGGTTTTTTTAAATTTTTAGACAATAAACAAGAACTAATAAATAGATTTAGACATTTAGGGCCAGAGCCATTTTTTAAAAATTTTAATTTAAAATACCTGTTAAAATATTTTTTTAACAAAAAAAAGGACATAAAAAGTTTTTTAATAGATCAAAAATTTGTATCTGGAATAGGAAATATTTATGCAAGTGAAATTTTATTTTTAAGTAAAATTAAACCAACAAAAAATGCAATGAAGTTATCAGAAAAAGACTGTAAAAAGATTATTTCTTTTTCAAAAAGTGTGCTTAATAAAGCCATTCTAAAAGGTGGTTCAAGTATTCGTGATTTTAAGAATACCTCTGGCAGAAAAGGTAATTTTCAAAAAGAATTTAAAGTTTATCAAAGAGAAAATCTAAATTGTGTAAGAAATAAATGTACCGGAAAAATAAAGAAAATATTTATATCCAATAGATCCACTTTTTTTTGCAATACCTGCCAAAAATAAGCAATTATTCTATTGACCAGTATAAATTCTCGAGCTATACCACTGCGCTTATGGCAAACACAAAATCTGCAATTAAAAGAATTAGAAAAATTGCTACACAAACACTAGTCAATAAGGCTCGTAAGAGTAAATATAGGAATGCTATAAAAAAGATGAATCTTCTTCTTGAAGAAAAGAAAAAAGATGACGCTTTAAAATTCTTGCCAAAGTTGAACTCAGAATTAATGAAAGTTGCAAAGACTGGAATTATTAAAAAAGCTAATGCTTCACGAAATGTTTCAAGAATAACAAAAAAGATCTCAGCCTTATAAAACTACTTACAGTTGCTGAATAATTCAACTCAAAGTACTTATACCAAATAAGATTTTTTTTTAATAAAAAATACCATATCTAGATCACATAAAGTTTATTATTTGTAAATCACACACTCACAGATTTTAAATTTGTAAAATTTATTTTTATAATAAATTGTCCAATTAAATTACAGTTTCACAAAAATATTTTTCTAAAAATAAAAACAGATCAGTTTTAAAAAAAGTTCGCGTTAAAAATGATTCACCTATAGATTTTATTTATTTTTCATTTTAGAAATTTTTTTATTGTATAATTTTAATTTTACTTCTAACTGACTCTATTCCTACAAATTT